>NZ_JAABNT010000013.1 GCF_010667575.1 Sulfitobacter sediminilitoris | reverse complement strand
TACAACACCAAGAGGCCACACAGCGCACTCGGATACCGACCACCGGCACCAGAAACCATCGTCCAGATGGACGAAAGGCCGACCATGCACTAACACTCAAACCGGACCAGTCAGACTAGGCCAGCCATTCTCTCAAACTTGCTGAACCCAAAAGTCGCGCTCTTTTACCTCGCTCTTTTTCCACAGTTCCTGGACGCAGAAAATGGCTCTGTTGCTTTTCAGATCATGGTGCTGGCGAGCATCTTTCTGATCATTGACTTCGCCGTTCATGGGGTGGTGATTGGGCTGGCTGGAAGCATGAGGTCGCTTTCGGCAAACGGGCGGGTTCTTACGAATTGGTTAAGATACTTCCTGGGGCTGGTCTTTGGCGGGCTGGCCGCAAGGCTTATCTTCGACGGCCAACGATAAATTCTCGAAGAGTGGACCTTGAGAGCATCAAAGCCAGAAGCGGTTTTGTCCGCACCTGATGAGTTCTCACGCGATGCAGCGAATAGCAAAGCTGCCGGGAGCCGCCGTTCATAGATCGCACAGCGGACGGCAGGAAAGAGCCCGGAGCCGCCAATTTGATGCTGAGCGATCTATTTTTCATTGTGCTGCAATCCAGAAAATCAATAGACGCGCCATATATTGCTGTTTACCGCCATGAGCGGTGTTAGGTTGCAATGAGACAGCATTGATGAGGGACCATGGAAAGACGGCTCGCTGCCATTCTCGCCGCAGATGTAGTCGGCTACAGCCGCCTCATGGGTGCCAACGAAGTTGCGACTTTGACGGCGTTGCGCGAAATTCGCAGCGAGCTGATCGAGGATGCCATCAGTGATGCGGGTGGGCGCATCGTTAAGCTCATGGGTGACGGTATTCTCGCCGACTTTAACAGCGTTGTGAGCGCGTTGGAGGCGGCGCTCTTCATCCAGACCGCTATGGCGGATCGAAACGCCAGCATCCCCGAAGACCGACAGATTCATTTTAGAATGGGCGTCAACATCGGCGACATTCTGGTCGAGGACGGAGATGTCTTCGGCGATGGTGTAAACGTGGCTTCGCGGATCGAAGCCTTGGCGCGGCCCGGTTGTATTGCGGTGTCCGGGGTCGTGCGCGATCAGGTTGGCAACCGACTCGACCTCGAGTTCGATGCCGCAGGGGAACAGAAGCTTAAGAATATCGAACGTGCGGTCCCGGTGTATCATGTGCGCCCCAATGGTAGCGATTTCCGTCACGCCGAAGAGGTTGCAGGCAGTCGCCCCTCAATCGCAGTTCTCCCGTTCACAAACATGAGCGGTGACCCGGAACAGGAATACTTTGCTGACGGTATCACCGAAGACTTGATAACGGATCTTTCCAAACTCTCAGGCCTCTTTGTGGTCGGTAGAAACTCTACCTTCGTCTACAAAGGTCGGCCCGCAAATCTGCAAGAGATTGCCCGCGACCTTGGCGTTCGGAACATCCTGGAAGGCAGTGTCCGAAAGGCCGGGGATCGGGTTCGTATCACTGCGCAGCTAATTGATGGACTCACAGGCGGACACCTTTGGGCCGACCGGTACGACCGTGATTTATCCGGTATCTTTGACCTGCAAGACGAGATCACCAAGATGATCTTGGAACAGCTGCAGGTGCGGCTTCTCGAAACCGAGACCACGAATGCCGCGCCCACCGAAAACGCAGACGCGTATAATCTCTACCTGAAAGGCCGCCAATACTATCACATGCGGGCAGAGAACTATCTTGAAGAAGCGCGCCTTAATTTCCTGTCCGCGCTGCAACTTGACCCAGACTATGCGCGCGCCTATGTGGGCCTTGCAGAGTGCGAAGCGCGGATGATCGATTGGCACGGCGCCAAATACGTGACGGAAGACGTCATTAGTATGGCCCAGCGTGCTGTCGAGCTCGATCAAAGCCTCGCTGAAGCCCACGCTGCCCTAGGGCTTGCTCTCCATATCGCTGGCAAGAACGATGCCGCCGTTGGGGCTTTCAAAGAGGCGCTTTCGCTCGATCCACTTTGCTATGAAGCACATCACAATTTCGCCCGCTACTACCGCGGGGAATTGGATCACGCCCGCAGCGCCTATCACTTCATCCGCGCGCTTGAGATTCGACCCGACGACTACCGCTCACCGCTCATAGTGCTTACGGACCTTGATGTGCTCGGTCGTCTCGACGAGCGAGACCGCTATCTAGATATGGGATTGAAGCGCGCGGAAGAGGCGGTACTGCGCCACCCAGACAACCCCGATCCGCTTGAGCTTTCAGCATCCGTTTTGGCTAGCCTTGGGAGATTTGGAGAAGCCCGTGCGTGGCTTGCCCGCGCTAATGCTGCGGACCCTGATGGTCGCTCCACCAACGGCTACAATGTCGCGTGTGTTCATGCTCTCCTTGGAGAAACCGAACGCGCATTAGACTGGCTTGAGAAAATCTACCCGGGTCTCGGTCACGTTCAACGAAACTGGATGCACAACGATCCCGATTTCGACACGATCCGTGACCATCCGAGGTTTAAAAGAATGCTTGGTGAAACGTCAGAGTAGGCTTTTTTAGAAAGATAAGATCAACGGCCGCAAAGTCCCGCGCAGCGGACATTCGCTGGGCTCGGTAAGGCGATCAGAACATAGTCGAGGAATCGGATCTCGCGAGCACTGCGGACGCGTGTGTTTGTATGATGGCTCCGGCGTCATGAAGCTGGCGCTTGCGCTGAACGGCACCGCCAAGACGAATGGCGCGGGTCCAGCCGAGGTTGCAGGTGACACCAGCAGCAATCGGCACCAGAGGAACGCCAACGGCCTTGTTGGTCTAAAGCTCCGACAGGATCAAAGCCAGGGCATACACAAAACGAGCGCGACCAAAATTCAGCATCAGCACCCCGGACTCCTCCAGCGCGGGGCCCAAAGTCAGAACCACAATAATGACTGCAATCCCAATCCGAGTCCGGGTGACAGGCCAATGCCCGATCGCTTCTTTGCTACTGGTCTGTCGCAGTCAACCGACGTTCAATCCATTACTTTCGAAATAAGCGCACGCGCTAGGAATGTGGCGGCTGCGAGGTCTACGGCAAGAATACTCCAAAGAATCCAGTCCGGTACGCTCGACACCCTGACCAGTTCCAGAACGGTACCGGCCATTCCGCCCAGCATGCAGATAAGCGCAATCCACGCGACCCAAATCAGACCCCGACGCAGACCGAAATAAAACGCCGTGTAAAGCGCCGCGGGGAAAAGGAGAAACACTCCAACAGTGCTGAAACCTGAGAGAATGCTGCCGAATACATGCAGAACAGCGCTAGCAAGCAGAAAATTACCTGCGGTCTTCATCGTGAATGTCCGGTACGGAATTTGCATGGTCTGGCCAAAGTAGGCTCAACCTCTGGTCTGTTTCGCGCCAAAGAGACACCTCCTTGATACGTTTGGGCGGTTCAATATCTGTGATATCAAACGCATTTTTCCACAATAACACCGGTCCGATGCGCCATACCGCCTTGTAGGATTGAACTAGCATTCTCAATTCGGAAAAAAAGAGGTCGTCTCGGCTCGGTTTTGGTTCATTTTGATTGGTATGTCAGCCATTCGCGTTTCCTATCTGATCACAACGATTGCCCTCGCGATCGCCGTTTGGTCGGTCTACCAGCTTGAGCGCGCACAGAGCTTGGTGGAGATCGAACAGGTCCTGCTGGGCGAAACGCCCGCTACTTTCTATGAAGTTGACCGAACCAAAGACAGTCTCGTCGTCGTGTCCCATGGTTTCGGGGGATCGTGGCAAATGATGCAAGCGATCTCGCTGACACTGGCGCGCGCTGGCCATACCGTCGTCGCATTCGACTATATCGGTCACGGCCGTCATACCAAACCGCTTTCACCGGCAGTCGAGACGCTGACGGGCACGATGGAAGACCTTGTTCTGCAAACTCTGGATGTGGTGGAGAAAACGCGTGCGCGCACAGGGTTGACCCGCGTTTCGTTCGTTGGTCATTCCATGGCGACGGACGTCATCGTGCGTACTGCGCAGCGGGTACGGTCATCTGGCGCCGTCGTTGCGATCTCAATGTATTCGGACGCGGTGACGCCGACACATCCAAAGCGACTGCTTGTCGTCTCTGGCGCCTTCGAAAGCAGACTTCGAGATGTTGCGCTGGAGGCGGTGGCACAGATTGGTCGCGCGCAGGAAGGTGAAACCGTCGTGTCCGGGGATATGGCACGCCGCGCCGTCAGCGCCCCCTGGGTCGGGCACGTGGGTGTTCTGTGGTCTTCACTCACATTGACAGAGATTGCGGTCTGGTTGGGCGGGCGGCCAGCGCCGGTGGCGACTGGGACTTGGATTGCGGCGCTCTTGTTTGCAATCCTGATCCTCTTTAGGCCCCTCGCCAGTCTATTGCCCATCGCCGATGCGCGATACCGACCCGGCACAGGCCGCGCCGCACTGGCCGCATCTATCGCGGCTATCGCGGCGGGAGCCGCTGCATCGACGGGCTGGCCGCTGGTCGGACTGGCAGGATTTGGAGCCCTCGGACTGGCGTTCAGCCTGTGGGGCGTCTTGGTTCTCCTGATCCTGCGCTTTACTCCGAGACTTGCCGGTTCAGATCTGGTTGCGGGCCTGCTTCTTGTTGTCTGGGGGCTTGGTGTCTTCGCCCTTGCACTCGACCGTTATGGAGCAGCATTTTTGCCAACAGGGCCAAGGGCGTCCCTAGCGCTCCTCTTGATCCCGCCGACAGTCATTTTCGCGCTTGCCGACCGGGTCCTCGTGGATGGTCGTGGCATGTTTGCCCGGATCGGCCTGCGCTTACCCTTTCTTGCGGCGTTGTTTCTCGCGATGATCGTCTCTCCGACAGAAGTTGGCCTCGTATTTACCGTGCTCCCGGTCATGGTGTTGTACTGGCTGGTATACGGTACGATGGCGACATGGGCGGCCCGAAGAAGCGGCCCTGTGGGCGCGGGCATCGGGGCGGGGATCATACTTGCATGGGCAATAGCCGCGTCTACGCCGCTGTTTCAGGGATGACGACAGGCGATTTGCATCACAGGCCGCTTGCGATCTTCTCTGCGATCGCCTGTCCACTGGTCCAGGCGTGTTCGGCTTTTGCGCCAAGGCACCAGTCGCCACCGGCAAAAAGTGTTTCTGCCTTGTCCGCAAGAAAGGGTTGTCCAAGCGGTTGGGACACGAACGCATAGCGCCAGCGGTGGCCCGATAGATATGCCGGATCAGCCATCAGGTCGGCACCGACGGCTGCGGCCACCAGCGGAAGCATCAATTGAGCAAACGCGTCCCTGTCGCGCTCAAGATGCCGCAAACTCCAGTCGCTGCTGGCCTGCGCCACGATACATGTCGTCGCATCCGGCCGCCCCGGCTTCGCGCTGTCGCACACGATCCAGGAGATGTCCTCATCCGGCGTGCGGTGGCAAATGGCAGGCCTTTCGGCACCCGAACGCAGACCGACCATGAGCGTCAGACACGGGGTCATCCTGACCGTACGCTGTGGGTCGTTAAAGGGATGCGCGTCGGGCAGGGGCGCACCGATCTGAGGTGCAGGCGCGGTGACGACCACAAGATCGAACGTGTCATTGCCGCCCTCCCACGCCAGTTTCCAGCAACCATGCGCCTTCACGATACTCTCTATGCCAACCTGTTTTCGGGTATTCAGGCCAAGGCTGAGATGCTTCGCCAAACCTGTCATGCCGGGGACACCGACATAGGCAGGTTCTTTTCGATCTCGCGGCCAGCGTGCCACGGCACCAGCGGCCTCGGCGCCGTCCAGCATCGATGCGAACCCCTCGCTCCGTGCCGTGACGTATTGAGCGCCGTGGTCGAATTGAAATCCACCGTCCGCGCGGCGCGTTGCCATCCTGCCGCCCAGGCCCCTGCCCTTGTCAAAGATGACAACGTCGAGGCCACGCCGCGTCAATTCCCGCGCGCAGGTCAGGCCAGCCATCCCGGCACCGATGACTGCGGTTTTCGGTCTTGCCTTTACCACTGTTCTGTTCCCGGCGCGCCTTTGATGCGGCCTTGCAAGTTCGCCGTGACCCAGCCGCCATAGAAGTTACCCGGCTGAGGCAAAACGCGCTCTTCACCAACAAAGCACGCGTCCATCGCGCTGGCATAAAAGGACACATGCGACGCCAAAGCATGAAACCGCGCGTCCGGAGATGAATAGCTCCATGCCGAGCGGCGCGCAGTTTTGCTGCCTGCCTGCACGTCGAAATATGCCGCGCGTCCCTTCCACTCACAAAGTGTCGTGCCCTGCACGGGGATCAACACTGCCCTCACGTCTTCGGGCGGGAAGTAGTACGTTGGCGCGTGGTGTGTCTCCAAGATCCGCAATGCACGCGTTGTTTCAGCGACGATTTCCCCATTGAGCATGACGCGAAGCTGGTGCGGCACCGGCTCCAACGCGGGCGGGCGCGGATAGTCCTGAACATTTTCCGTGGCAAGTGGCGGCATCGTTTCAGACATGTCCATCAAGTGAAATGATTAAAGCGCAATACCGCCCGACAGCGGCGAAAATCATTGCCGGTCGTCAACGGCTGATGACAACATCCGCCCGGATGTCGAGGCCATCCTCCACAGCGTCGAGAAGGTAGCCTGCGACATCGCGCCGGGAGACCAATCCGTTCCGCCAGGTAGATGGATCTCGCAATATCTTGGGACCGGACGACTTCGGCCCATTCGTAAGGATGACCGGCCGCACGATTGTCCAGTCAAGGTCACTTTCCACAATCATCGCCTCCTGCCTGTCCTTATCCGCATAAGGCCTGCCAAGGATCGCTCTGTGACCAAGGCATTCAATCGAACTCATGGCACTTCGTGAGCGTCCTGCGCCAAAACCGGTGACTGCGACAAGACGCTTGGTGTCACTTGCCTTCATCGCGTCGATCAGCACGCGTGTACTCTCAGAAAACAGCGTCTCTTCTTCCCAAAGCATCGCTAGCCGTTCCTTGATACCCAAAGCGTAAATCACTGCGCGGGTATCGGCGAGTGCGGCCGCGATATCCTCAGCCGATCGCGCGTCCCCGGCGAATGGCTCGATCAGGTCTGTTTTTTCAAGGTTGCCAGCACTTCGTGCGAACGCCCGAACCGAAAGTCCGCGACCAATGGCTTCATCAACGGCGAGCGCACCAATGCCAGACGTCGCGCCCAGGATGAGTATCGGCGCGCTCAATTCAGCATGTCTTCATAAAGACTGTGGTACGCGCGATGGGTTGCCCTATCCCCTTGCCTCACACATGCGCGACGAAAGACCTCTTTGAAAGAGTCCCAAGGGCGGTCCACGCTTGGCAACGCAGGGCTTCGTCGATCCAGTTTTTTCGCATTCGTTGCGTTCTCAGGCTGGTCCATTTTGGTCATTCTCGTGATCCTTTAGGATTGGTTTCGGACTTTGATCAACGGTCTATGCAACCGGTGCAGTCGTTTAGCTGCTTTTCAATCTAGCCCGCGGCGACAGAAAGGCATCCGTGATCTTCAGCCTTTGGCCATATCCCAGCAACAGCAGGGCTATGCCGATGATCGGCATATGTCCGATGAATTCGACCAGCGCGGCCTCGTTGTTGCACTGAAGGATGAAAACCACGTTCGATATCGCCATCATCACGGACAGAGCCAGCACCGCGAGGCGTACCGTTGTGCCAAGGATCAAAACGATACCGATCACGGCTTCGACCATGCCCGCGGACAAGACAAACAAACGATCGTCGAAGAAGGTAAAGCCAAGCGCCTGCAAGAAGTTCCATTGATACTGGGCGACGAATACCTGGCCCAATGACGAGGGTGCCAGCTTTTCACCGAAAGCCAGCGCAACGAGCGAGATCCCGGTCCAGATGCGAAGCACATCCACTGAGTAGGGCTTGAACAGCTCACGGCGTTTCTCATCCTCGATCGAGTTGAGCAGCAGAAAACATGCAATCCCTATGATAATCGCGTATTCAAGCGCTGCAAGAATTCCGAATTTCACGGCGACGCCCGCGTGGAGGGCCAGCATCGATATTGCCGCAACCTTGATCCACCGATTGGCGATCAGCATAATACCGATCACGGCCTGCGTGATGACAAGAAGAAAACCGAATGTTCCATCGGCCACCTTGTGCGGGGCGACCAGAGACCCCTCGTAGGCGGTCAACAGAAAGCTCATCCCCGTGAACACTCTGAGAATTTCCATGAAATCGTGGCGAAGTTTTGTGTCTGCAATGCGCAGTGTCGGCAATTTCCCATCAAGCCAGACGGAAAAGAGGACCATCATGAACGCCAGACAAAGCCAGATCATAAAGATCGGGTCGGACACGTTGAAACTGGCGAGCGGTTCTGCGTCGCGCTCGACGAACCAATTGACATGGGCAGCAGCGCCCGTTCCGATCATGCACATCGTCAGGGTTGACCCGACCAAAATCAGCTTTCCCATACCTCTTGTTGGCTATCCTCACCGTGTTCCGACGACATTCAATGCAGTAGATAGGCGTGATCTTAGGTTTTGACACAGACAGTGGCCTTACGTCGCAGAAGCCGCGTGAAATCCGCTGTCAGAGTGTGGGCACAATATCTTTTGCGCTTTATCCGAGACCGGACGAAATGCCTGAGAAATGAAATAGCGCCAGCAAAGCGCCACACTGATCGTCCAAGCCAATCCATCGATTACGCAGCAAGGATAAGGAGATGCTCCTATCCCTGTTTGCTCAAGATGATAGTTCTGAACGCAACGCCAGAACATGTAATCGGACAGTTGAGCCGGAGGAATACCGGTTCTGGTTCGAAAGGCCACGCATTCAGCCAATCTATGATGCAAATGGTGGCCTGATGCTTCATGCGGGCGCGCAGAATCCCGTCTGCCCGTCCTGCGGTCTAATATCCAGCCAGCCTGACGAGTACGACAGCCGCCGCGCCTATGTGCGCAAGAGTAATCAAAACCGACAGGCTGTGCAGGACCTTGAACCGCTTTTTTGCGCCTTGATCGGTGGCGTTGTTGATCGCAGGCATCAAGACCTGTCGTGCAAGAATTGTCGTGACGGCGATGGCCGTAAGGATAGCGCTTGATACCGGATCGAACGCAAGCGCCACAGCTGCCGCGACTGCGGAACTTGCCAGCACGAAAAGATAAAACCGCGGAAACGCGCGCCGGATCAGCGGGCCTGCGACGTCAGCCGGGAGCGCTGTAAAGACAAAGGCTGCGAAACCAAAGGAATAAAGGACCGTGCCGCCGAACAGGAGAGCCGTGACAAGAAGGGAGATTTCAAACATCAGTGTTGCCTCGCTTTGCGTGCTACACCCATGTAGATCACGCTTTTGATCGGCAGGGGGCCAAAGATAAAGTCCCCGCGGCGGTTCACACCGCGCGGTCCAAGCCCGGTCATGGGACCGCAAACCAGCCCCGCTTTCTCAATTGCGGATGACAATTCCGCGGGTCGGATGAAAAGCGCTGGGTCATGTGTGCCTTTCGGCAGCAGGCGCAGAATATCCTCTGCAACTGTAATCGTCACAAAGCGCGACAGAGGGTTGCGGTTGATTGTGTCGAAAAGAAAGATGCCCCCGGGTTTAAGAACACGCGCCACTTCGGCCAGGACTTGACTAAGGTCGTCTACGTGTTCGAGGACATCGACGCAGACAACACTATCAAAGGCTGCGTCGTCATAGGGAAGGTCCTCCCCCACTCCGACGTCGTATCGGATTTCAACGCCGGTCTGATCAGCATGTGCGCGCGCGGCGTCGATCGCCTGAGCAGCCGGATCAATCCCGGTAACAGTGGCGCCTCTTCTTGCAAGTGCTTCGGCCATAAAGCCGCCAGCGCACCCAAGATCAAGAACATCCATACCGTCCCAATCAACCTGACGGTCAAACCAAGAAAGCCGACCGGGCACGAGATTCTTGAGGGTGCGGACCCAGCGAATGTCGTCCGACCACCAATTGGCCGCGACCTCGTCATAGATGGTCAGATCATTGCGCGATTTTTCAGTCATCTTTGTCATTTCTTCCAATTGTGGGAAATGCGTAAGGCACTTGCCGTTTGTAGCTTCGGAACCGATCGCCATAGCGGGCCTCGAACCGACGCTCTTTCAGCTTCGGTGCCACCAGGCAATAGAGTGTCAAAGCGAGCGCCAGAGCGAGTTGATCAGGTGTCCATGTCGGAACTGTCCAGAGTGTCAAAGCAAAGGCAACATAGATGGGTTGGCGGATGATCCGAAACAGACCACCCGTGGGCATGTCGGGAAACTCTGGCTTCGCATTCCGCATCAGCGACATCCACCCCAAAGCGCCTGACTGCACCTCGGCGCCTGCGTCCCAACTTGCCTTGATCAACAGACCCCAAGCCGCTGTATAGGCCCCCGCCACGATGTAGAGGGCCGACCCTTCTGCACGCCACCAGACGATACCTGTCGGCGTCCAGAGCGCAAATAGAGCCAGCAACTGCAATGAGGCGACAACCGCATAGGTTGTCGTGCTCAAGGTTCCTGCATACGGACCCGGAACCAACCGCACCAGTAAACGCATTCCCGGACCTGTCAGGAGAAACGAATGCACCAGCGGAAATTGAAGAACGAGAAATGCGTTTGCGATAATCGCATAGGGATAGGGAACACTTCCGAAGCTACTACTCATGCCGAAGTACATGGCCACAATCATCGCCACGACGGCTGCCGCAAAGATGAGATGCACTGCCACACCAAAGGTGAGCGCCAAAGCAATACGGCGCCTGCCGGGCGGTGGTGCCAATGCGCCGCGCACAAGGGTTTCGAGCCGCTTGAAATGGGTTTGTGATGCCATGGCTAGCGGGTCGATCTGTTTGAAAGCAGGGACTGGCCGCCAAAAAATGGCGGTATGTTAAGCAGGACAGACCGCAACAGCGGAAAGAAGAAGTGAGCCACTTTCCAAAAGGATGTCACGACGTTCACGCGGACCGAGAGGATTCCGTCGAAGGAGACGCTTGTTTGCGCAGATATGTGAGTGCTGACTTGCATGACTGTTGTACCCGTCCTTACCTGTCGCAGTTCAAACGATCTTGTAGCGCTTAAGGAGCCGCTGCAGCGTCCGTCGATGCATGGCCAAGGACCGGGCCGTTTGCGAGACATTTTCATCCATTTCATGGAAGACATGTTCGATATGCTCTTTGCGGGCGTCATTCGGCGAGATCGGATTGGACGGTGCTGGCGCCTGTTCGTTTCTGGGCCTCGTCAGCGCGTCAACGATCTCGCCGGCTGTCGCAGGCTTTGCAATGTAATCGATAGCACCGGCACGCACGGCGGCAACGGCAGTCGGAATGTTTCCGTACCCCGTCAGTATGATTGCACGGATGCTGGGATCGCGCTTTTCAAGCGTCTCTACAAAGGACAACCCGCTCCCATCAAGCAGCCGCAGATCAACGACCGCGTATTTCGGTAAATCGGCGTCTGCCTGAACCATCGCTTCGGAAAGGTTACTGGCCACACGCACGTCAAAGCCGCGCTTTTGCATGGCAGTTGCAAGGCGATCCCGTAGCGCATCGTCGTCTTCAACGATCATCATCGACGTGTCGTTCGTTTGGTCTAACATCTGTCTGCTCCAAGTGTCGCTAGGGCGTTACAAGGCCCCCGTCCCTCGTCCGCCGAGGGCCAAAGAAGTTCGTTAACTGTACTCGTAGATCTGGTCAGCGCAGCTGAGCGCGCAGCATCCAGGCAAATTTCTCGTGGACCTGACCGCGAGAAAAACACAGGTCTTCCGTGATTTTGTCGCAATGAGAGGCTGCAGTTTCGCCGGTCGCTTTCAACGTTGCCGCCAATGTTTCTTCGGCATTCAACAAGGTGGCGATCATGTAATTGGGCGTCACGTTTGTTTGCGGCTCACTTAAGCTGGAGCGCGCGATCATACGTGCAAGGTTCCCGTCTGCGTGGCCCTGAAGCGCCTTGATCCGTTCCGCAAGATCGTCCTGCGCTGCAAAGTGGTCCTCATAGATTTCCTGAAAGAGCTGGTGCAGCGGCAAAAAGTTCACGCCCGTGACATTCCAGTGGAAATTCTGCGCCATCATTGTCGCAACGGCTGTCTCGGCGAGCGCTGTATTCAGGGCGGTGCAAATCTCCGGCCGTGCGTCCGTATCCAGTTTTTCAGCAGCGAAAGTCATGTCAGGCACCTTATTGTCTATATAGCGTTTGTGGGGTGAACGCCCCAAGTCCCATGCCGGTTTCCGCTCGCGACGTTCCGCCGCAACGGCTTTCACCTGACCCTGCTCCTGATATGGCGTCTTCGCGCCGCGCTTTGACGCTGAGATGCCCGCATTTGTGTAGAATGCCTGCACCGTCAACGGTGATCCATCGGTGGGCCGGTCAGGGTATGTGTTGGCAGGCCGATACAATCAGCCCGCCAATACTTTCGACATCTTAGCTGTTCTGGTCAGCCGTTGTGTCGGCAACCGGAGCAGCCGCGCGCGCTTCTTCGACCAGCGCTTCGATCTTTGCTTTGCCTTTGCCGGGGATGCGCGCATCCAGGATCTGCTCGGCATTGCTGAAATCGTCGCCAACAACAACGAGCGCGACCATGCCCATCACCTGGTGCGGCAAACATATGACCGCAGTCAAACCTGTTTCGGTGACAGTGTATTCAACTTCGCCGTTCATTTTCCCTTTGAACGCTTCCTGGTTCTCGGGCAGCGCATTTTTCACGGACTGGGCATTATGAGATTTGTCTGTCGGCACGAAACGGATCACGTCGCCAACCTCGGCGCGGATCAGTTCCTGGCTGAAGACCATCCGGTCACCGGCCTCATTCTTGTTCAGCATCTCTACTTCGATCGTTTCTGCGAAAGCCCCAAAGGACGATCCGATCAGAACGGCGGTTGAGAGCAAGATATTGCGCATTGTGTTCTCCAAAAGTCTGTTACGATTGTGACTGCACTTAGCGAACCTTTGCGAAACTTCAGCCGGAGAGTGTGAAATGGCGACAGTCTGTCACCCCTTGCAAACATCCGGCTCTGACCCGTCAGGGCGCGATCACAAGCAAAGTTGAATAACGACAGACGCCAGAACCGGCGGTGCGATAAAGCCTGCCGCCGCGATGAGAATTACACGCCGCCTGAAAGGCCGCACTGCGGAATCCAAGGATGGCAGAGTTGAGCTTTCCTAACGCTCGTTGATCAAATGGTCCTAAACAAAGATCCTAGCAAAGCAGTTGGTGAATCTTCGTGAACGATGTGGGAAGCATCCGAAATGGAACCACTCCCGGGACTGGTGTCAGCGGCGGCGTAAGAGCCTGCCAGCGGGGCCAAGTAAAAGTCGCACAGTTGGTGCCGCGCGTTGGGGCGCGATGCCGTCAAGCACCAAGCACGTTCCGAGGCGCGTTGACCGTCAGGCCAACATGAAGATGAGCCAGGTTTTTGACGCGCATGCACATCTCAGCATGAACGGTAGTATCGATGATATCTCGAAACTATCACCTTACGCAGAAAGCCTGCGTTCCACGACCCTCGCCATGATTGAGGCACCTACAGGCAGGATGTCAGGATCCAGAAAGAAGCTGGGGTTGTGCAGCCCTGTTGTGCCGGTATGCCCGACACGACAATAAGCGCCGGGGACAACCTGAAGCATATCCGAGAAGTCTTCGGAGCCGGTCGCAGGCTCTACTTGGTCGGATATGTTTTCCTTGCCAACGATATCGGCAGCGGCCTCCATGTAGGCATCGGAGAGGTCAGCATCGTTGACCAGCACATCAAACACATTGCGCAGATCAAGCCGGATTTCGACGCCGTAAGCCTTGGCAAACCCATCGCAAAGTTCTTGCATGCGGGTTGTCGCCAGTTCGATGGTTTCATCCTTGAAATAACGGATCGTGCCCGCAAGCTCGGCCGTATCAGGAACCACGTTATAGGCAGAGCCCGCATGCAGCTGCGTGACCGACAGCACGCAGGTATCCAACGGGGCCACATTGCGTGACAGAATTGTTTGCAGGCTGCCGACCAGCGCGGAGGCAATCACCAGCGGATCGCGGGACTGTTGGGGCATGGCCGCATGGCTGCCCTTGCCCTGAACGACAATGTCAAAGAATGAAGCCCCGGCCATCGCCGCCCCTTTGCAGATACCCACCTTGCCGGGCTGACCGTTGGGTGAATTGTGCATGCCGTAGATCTCATCACAGGGGAAGCGGTCAAAGAGTCCGGCCTTGAGCATACCGCGTGCACCGCCCAAGCCCTCTTCGGCTGGCTGAAATATCAGCACGGCGGTCCCTGCGAAATCGCGGGTCTTGGCCAGATGCTTTGCGGCACCCAACAGCATTGTGGTGTGGCTGTCATGTCCACAAGCATGCATCACGCCGGGGTGGGTCGAGGCATAGGACAGGTTTGTTTCCTCATGAATCGGCAGGGCGTCCATGTCCGCACGCAATCCGACCCGCCGGGTGCCCTCGCGGTTGCCCTTGATCAAACCAACAACACCAGTTTCCGCGATCTCGGTATGCACTTCGTCCACGCCGAACGCGCGCAGCTTCTCGGCAACAATGCCCGCCGTCCGGCGTTCCTGGAATCCGATCTCGGGATGGGCGTGGAGATCCTTGAAGATCTCGGTCAGCTCTTCCGTGCTTTCTGCGATGACGGGCAATATGGCCATATTGGTGTCTCCTTGCTCTGGTCCGGTCCGAGCCGCCGCTGGGTTTTGAACTGCGGTCATGTGACGGCATTCTACGACTGTGCGTCAGAATGTTTTCGCAGTCATTTGTGCCATGCGCGGCCTCTCGGTTCTGCGCCATAGTCCATGACCCGGTCCCGGACTGCAACTCCTTGATGACCGCATAGCCCGCGTCGTGCAAATGCAGGAATGACACCGGTTGAACATCTTGAATGAACCAATTGGGCATTTCGGCAGTTAGAGCTTTGACGCACTGCAAAAACGTGGGGATAGCTTGGACGATACTCAATCTATACAAAGATCCCTGCGCGTGCTGGTGGTAATCTCCCTGCTTGCGACGGCTTATTTTGCGCGCGATGTTATCCTGCCGATCGTGCTTGGCTTTTTGCTGGCACTAACTCTAAGTCCCTTGTCACGCGCCATGCTTCGGATCCGCATACCCCATGTCGTCTCAGCCATAGCACTTGTGAGCGCGACGGGTCTTTTGATCCTGGCGATCATTGGCGGCACCGCTGGTACGATTGCCGTATGGAGCGATGAATTACCGCTTATGGGCGCTGAGATCCGCGAGAAATTGAGTGCGATGTCTGATGCGGTGGAGGAGGTGCGCGCAGCGTCAAAAGAAGTTGAAGAGTTCAGCGGCGCGGAGGGGACGACCCCTGAAGTTATTATCAAACAGCCAGGATTGCTTGATTCAGCTTTTGACACGTTCACACAAATCGGTGCGACGCTGGTTGTTACGCTGGTTCTAGCCACGCTGCTATTGTCCTCTGGTGAGCTTTTCTATCGCAAGCTCGTGCAGGCTTTTCCGACGATGAGCGGGAAGAAGCGCGCACTTGCGACAGTGTACAATATCGAGCGGCAGGTATCGCGGTATCTGCTGACCATAACGGTCATCAATTCCACATTGGGCGCTTGCCTGTGGCTATACCTGACAGCCCTTGGCATGCCTAACGCATACGTATGGGGTATTGCAGCGGCACTTCTGAATTTCCTGCCCTACATCGGCGGGTTTATTGGCACAATGCTGGTTGGGGCATTCGCGATTGTGCACTTCGACACTCTCGGATACGCGCTATTGGCACCTTTGGGATATCAAATCCTGACAGGCTTTGAAGGGCAGTTCATCACACCCTGGTTGGTGGGGCGGCGACTTTCCATGAATACTGTCGCGGTCTTTTTGACAGTGGTGATCTGGGGATGGCTTTGGGGCATCCCCGGGGCATTGGTCGCAGTACCATTTCTGGTCGTCTTTAAAGTGTTCTGCGAAAACTTCGAACCGCTGCACACCGTTGGCATCTTTCTGTCGGGGGATGAAACGGCTGAGGCACCCGAAGACGCCTCACGCCCGCTACCCCGCCAGTGAGGGAAGCCAAAGCACGATTCCGGGGAAAGCGACCAATAGTGCAATCGTCACCGCATCCGCGACAAAGAACGGAGCGACACCGCGAAACACGTCCTGCACGTTCAGATCATCACGGACACCCGCCACCACGAAACAGTTCAGCCCGATGGGCGGCGTGATCAGACAGAACTCTGCCATCTTGACTACCAGAATACCAAACCAGATCGCGCACATCGGCCCCGACATTCCAAAGGCCGAGTCGGCAGCCGATACCATCTCACCTCCGTTAAGCGCCATGACGGCAGGGTAGACAACCGGCAACGTCAGAAGCAGCATGCCGATAGCATCCATGAACATGCCAAGGACGGCATAGGCCAACAGAATGCAGACAAGGATCAGCAGCGGCGCCATCTCAAGCGACGTGATCCACGAAGCAAATGCATCGGGAAGTTCAGCAAATCCGAGGAACCGCACATAGATCAGCACGCCCCAGATGATCGTAAAGATCATCACGGTCAGCTTCGCAGTCTCCAACAATGCTTCTTTCAACTGTCCCCAACGCATACCCTTCCAAAGGGCCATCAAGAAGACGATGAAAGCACCGACAGCGCCACCCTCTGTCGGGGTGCCCCACGCATCACCGAAGGGATTGTAGACAAAGAAGATGATGATCACGACCACGGCGACGATTGGCAATGCAGGTGGCAGAGAAGCAAAGCGCTGGCCCCAGGTAAATCCTCTGACGGGAGGTCCAACGTTCTTGAAAATCAGGGCGATACCGATGATCAATGTGGCATAAACGATGGCCGAGAACGCGCCGGGAATGAAACCTGCCAAGAGCAGCTTTCCCACGTCCTGTTCAACGATGATCGCATAAATCACAAGGATCGCCGATGGTGGGATGAGAGAGGCGAGCGTACCGCCCGCAGCGACGACGCCCGCGGCAAATTGCTTGTTATAGCCAATCTTCAGCATCTCCGGGATAGCGATACGTGCAAAGACCGCAGCCGTCGCAACGGACGCGCCCGAAACGGCAGCAAAACCTGCCGTCGCAAAGACAGTCGAAACCGCAAGGCCACCTGGCACCCATGCAAACCAACGCTTGCACGCCTCGAACAATGCGGTCGTCAGCTTGGCGTAATAGGCCAGATAGCCAATCATGATGAACACGGGGATCAGGCTCAGCACCTGTGCACTGACCTTGGAATGCGGAGTCAGACCAGCGATCTTGACGCTGATTTCAAAAGCTTTCCAGAAACGGTCAGGATCATAGTCGAACCCGTTCCAGCGCAACCAGACAAGGCCAACAAAGCCTGCAAGGCCAGCAGCAAAAGCAACCCGCATGCCCAAGACGACCATGACCAGCATGCCGCCGGATACCCAAAGGCCAATTTCAATAGGTTCCATCAGTCTGCCCCTTCAAGCGCATCAGCCTCAAGCCGGGCCTGTTCCGCGACACTCAATGAAAGCGGCACTGCCACTGGATTTTCAAGGCCAAGGATCAGCGCACGACCATAGCCCCACGCCTGCAGCAACAGGCGCAGCACCAGAACACCAAAAGCAATCGGGACGACCAGCTTGCTGGGCCAGATCGGTATTCCCACATCAATTGAACTGTCGCGGCTCCACATTGGTCGCGAGAAATCGAAAGAGCGCTGAAAATGTTCCCACGCGCCCCATGTCAGGGAGACGATCAAAACCAGGATGAGAAGAATGGAAATCAGCTCGAAAAACCACAGGACCCGGCCCTTGAGCGCAGAGACAAGCATGTCCATTCGGATGTGGGTGCCGTCCCGTTGAACGTAGGAGACGCCCATGATCGCGATGATCGGCATCGCGGCTTCGATATAGTCCACGTAGCCCATCATCGGTGAGCCAAAGAATTTTCGCCCACTTACCGAATAAGCGGCAAGAAACATCAGGGCAAAGATAGCGAGGCCCGATAACAACGCACAAAACCGCTCTATCGGCAGCAGCATACGATCCAGTTTACTTAGAGTACTGGAATCCTCCAGAACAGCGGCAGATCCTGCCATCTCGTCCCTCCCCCTCTTATGACATAAGGCGGGCATCCAGTGCCCACCCTATGCCTGTTGTTATGTCTGGCGGACGCAGTGCCCGCCCGACATTTTCTTCTTAGCTGCCGCCAGCTTTGACTTCTTCAAGAGTCTTGATCACCAGATCATAAAGCTCCTGGCCCGGCAGGCCTTGGGACTCCATGTCAGCGATCCATGCGTCGCGTGCGGGGGCTGCTGCGGCCGCGCGGAATTCCTCCAGGACTTCAGGCGCGATCTCGACCTTTTGCACACCTTTTTCCTCAAGCACGGCATCCCAGCGCTTCAGCAACTCAGCGTAGTTCGCAAGGTAGTGATCCAGCGCTTCCTCTACCGAGGAATCAAGCGCTTCGCGCTCGTTATCGGACAGCGACTCGTAGGCGTCGATGTTCACGACCACAGGGCAGTTCACCGTGCCGGGGTTCAGGTTGGCTGTCCACCAGTCCGCCTGATTGATCGTGCCAAAGCTCAGGTGCGCGTGCTGGGCAAACGCCACCGTATCAACAACGCCGGATTCCATCGCCTGATAGGCTTCTGTCGCGGTCACGGATGTGGGGACGGCGCCAACGGCTTCAAATGCCTTGCCCAGACCACCGGTCGCGCGGACGCGCATGCCCTTGAAATCCTCAAGAGTTGTCCGAGGTTCGCCGGTGCCAACAAGGTTGTACTGAGGCATGGGCGAGGTCATGAGCAGCTTGGCATTCCACTGTGCCATTTCCTCGGCTGCAGCAGGGTGTGCATAGACGGCACGCGATACGGCGCGTTCCTGCTCAAGGTTCTCAACGCCCAGGAACGGCAGTTCCAGAACAGTAACAACGCGGTTCTTGTCTGCATGATAGCCCGCGCAGAACTGCGCCATTTCAAACGCGCCGATTGAAATACCGTCAAGGTTTTCGCGGTTCTTCGACAGACCGCCATAGCTGATGTTCATGGTAAACTCGCCACCGGTCTTTTCGGATACAAGCTCGGCGATCTTTTCGACATGTTCAGTGAACGCACGGCGCTTGCCCCAGACAGAGACGTTCCATTCAGTTGCCGCAGCTTCGCTGACAAATGCAAAGCTAATGGCGCAAACAGCTGCGCCGCTCAAAAACTTGGTCATTGATGTTTCTCCCGTTACTGCGCGCCCTCCGCGGCGCGCTTGGCGTGCAAGCTAGCGTGATGGCAGGGGACTGCCAACCCCGTGCGTTCATCAGGCGGACCGCCCTGAGACAGATTGGCGCAGAGCAGATGGTCGTCGCCTGATTTTTGACCTGTCCAAGCGGTTTTGGGTGTGGTTGCCGAGTGAAACCAGCGCCCGGTCCCTAACAGACTGTGCGAAGCCGCTGTTTCTTTTCCGGCAAATCACAATGCAAAAGTTTACAAACCGATGGCGCGCACGGAAAATCCTTTACAGCGAAACCCTCTCTTTCCTGTTGCTTGTTCCTTTCCTTTCACAGCGCGTTATGATCACGGGCGAGGAGAAGCGTAGACGTCGTAACAAACTACCGTCTGACGCAAAAAGACTGCCAAGGGAGGAACGACCGATGTCCGATAAGGATGCAAAAACATATCCACCATCCGACGAGATGGCCGCAGACGCACATGTGAACGCTGCCCGCTATACTGAGATGTACGAAGCCTCGATCAACGATCCGGAAGGCTTCTGGCGCGAGCAAGGGGCGCGTGTGGATTGGATGAAGCCCTTCAGTCAGGTCAAGGACGTCGATTTCACACTCGGTAACGTCAAGATCAACTGGTACGCCGACGGCCAGCTGAACGTGGCCGCCAACTGCATTGACCGCCATCTTGAAACACGCGGCGATCAGACCGCGATCATCTGGGAACCGGACAGCCCTGATGATGAAGCGCAGCACATCACCTATAACGAACTGCACGGCCACGTCTCGCGCATGGCAAATGTTCTGAAGAACCTCGGGATCGGCAAAGGTGACCGCGTGGTAATCTATATGCCGATGATCCCAGAGGCCGCCTACGCGATGCTGGCCTGTGCACGGATTGGGGCCATTCATTCCATCGTTTTCGCGGGCTTCTCGCCGGATGCTCTTGGCGCGAGGGTGAACGGCTGTGACGCAAAGCTGGTGATCACCTCCGACGGTGCGCCGCGCGGCGGTCGGGTGACGAACCTTAAGGATAACGTCAATCAGGCGCTGCTGAACGACTTTGACGACGTCAAATGTCTGGTCGTGAAACGTACGGGCCAACAGGTCGCCTGGCGCGGTGATCTGGATTTCTGGCTGCATGAAGAGCTTGAGAAAGTTTCAGACGACTGCCCACCCGAGGCAGTAGGTGCCGAAGACCCCCTGTTTATTCTCTATACGTCCGGTTCAACCGGTCAACCGAAGGGCGTTGTACACACAACAGGCGGCTATCTTGTCTATGCCGCGATGACCCACGAGATCACCTTCGATTACCACGATGGCGATATCTATTGGTGCACGGCTGATGTCGGCTGGGTTACGGGCCACAGCTATATTGTCTACGGTCCGCTGGCCAATGGCGCCACAACGCTGATGTTCGAAGGGGTGCCAACCTATCCTGACGCCAGCCGTTTCTGGCAGGTCTGCGAAAAGCACAAGGTCAACCAGTTCTACACCGCCCCCACAGCCATCCGTGCGCTGATGGGTCAAGGCAATGATTTCGTGACCAAATGCGATCTCAGCAGCCTCAAGGTGCTGGGAACAGTGGGTGAGCCGATCAACCCTGAAGCCTGGAACTGGTATAACAACGTTGTCGGACAGGGCCGTTGCCCGATTGTCGACACGTGGTGGCAGACTGAAACAGGCGGACATTTGATGACCCCCCTGCCCGGCGCACATGCCATGAAACCGGGGGCTGCGATGAAACCGTTCTTCGGCATCCAACCCAAGGTGCTGGAACCTACTACCGCAGAGGAACTTATCGACAATCCCGCCGAAGGCGTGCTTGTCATCGCGGACAGCTGGCCGGGTCAGATGCGCACCGTTTGGGGCGATCACGAGCGGTTCGAGAAAACTTACTTCGCGGATTATCCCGGCTATTACTTTACAGGCGACGGGTGCAAGCGGGACGCGGATGGCGATTACTGGATCACGGGGCGCGTTGACGACGTGATCAACGTGTCCGGCCACCGGATGGGCACCGCGGAAGTCGAAAGCGCGCTGGTTGCGCATTCAAAGGTCGCCGAAGCAGCGGTTGTCGGCTATCCCCATGATATCAAGGGACAGGGCATCTATTGCTATGTGACGCTGATGGGGGGCGAAGAACCCACCGATGAATTGCGGACAGAGTTGCGCAACTGGGTGCGCAACGAAATTGGCCCCATCGCTTCGCCAGACCTGATCCAATGGGCGCCCGGCTTGCCCAAGACCCGGTCGGGCAAGATCATGCGGCGCATCCTGCGCAAGATCGCCGAAGATGATTTTGGGGCGTTGGGCGACACGTCAACACTTGCAGAACCGGCTGTTGTCGATGACCTGATCGAAAACCGGATGAACCGAAAAAGCTGACGCAAAAGCGGTTTGCGCCACAACTGCACAGAAATGCCGCGATCCGGACCTGATATGGTCCGGGTCGCGTTTTAGTTTCTGGCCCGACAGCCGACGCGCGCTATCTGACGCGCGAGGCAGACAGGAAAGGCCAAAGCATGGGCATCTATGGACAAATCGGTCAGGGCGTGGCACCGCACAGCGCGATGGACAACGACATGATTTCATTTGCGCCAACCGACGGGCGTGCCCTGCGCAGCGCCTTTGGGCGCTTTGGCACAGGTGTGACCGTCATCACGACGTTTACCGAAAGCGGTCCTCTGGGCATGACGGCAAATTCGTTTTCATCAGTATCTCTGGATCCGCCGCTGGTGCTGTGGTCTGCGGCGCTACGGTCCAAACGGCATGATGCATTTGCCAATGCCAAGCACTATTGCATCCACATTCTGGGCGAGGACCAGCAGGATGTAGCGCATCATTTTGCGACGCAAGGACATGATTTCAGCGACTTTGGCTGGACCAAGGGGGCGGATGGCGCACCGCAACTGTCTGGATGTCTGGCGGCGTTTCACTGCGAGCGTTTCGCGGTGCACCCGGCTGGGGATCATTCCTTGATCGTGGGACAGATCAGGCACGCAGCCGAACGTCCCGGCGAAGGGGCTGGATTGCTGTTTGACCAAGGCCGGTTTGGGACGTTCAAGCCGAAAACCTAATAGTCTTTCTCGAAAAATACCCCGATACCGCTGTTGCCGTCAGAGCCTAGCGTTGCCTTGCCTTTGAGGTTCGACGTGATGTCGAGGTTGAGCGACACCTCACCCGTGCCATCCGATGCGGCCGTAACGTCCGTATAGACATTTTCCGAGATGTACTTGCCCGCGCGCACTGCCGTCGCGCCGCTGTCGGTTGTCGTGATATCCAGATCGTCCAGACCGAAGCCCTGGCGTAGATTGCTGATCACACCCACGCCACCGCGCCCCGCCAAGGTGGCAACAGCATTGGCCAGTTGCAGCGCCTGAAATGGCGAAATTTCAGATATTTTCCGCCCAAATAGGAGCTGGGCCAAGACCTCGTCCTGCGGTGCCTCGGGCGTGGATTCAAAGCTGACCTTGGGCGCGTCCGCTGGTCCGTCAACAACGACGCGTACTTCGCCCGTCTGGGTGTTCGTTGCAGAGACAAAGCGAATGTAGGGGATCAAATCACCCTGAAACTGGATTGAGCCCTCGATCAGATCAAACCGTTTTCCAAGGATGTCCAAGCGTCCCCGCAACAGGTCGAAACGACCGGCAGAGATGATCCTGTTGGTGTTGCCGGTTAGCCTGAGTGCGCCGCCAAGTTCCGCATCCAAGCCACGCCCACGCACAAAGATGCGGTTCGGTGCATTGACCCGGATGTTCAATCCAAATCCCTCCCCGCTGCGCGCCGCAGGATCGTCGCCCGCAGCGGCAGTATCCAACCCCGCCTTGCGGCGGGTGGACATGACGGGTCGCGTCGCACCGATGTGCGTGATCGGGGGAATATCGCCGATGCTGGTCAGACCGGTCGAGGGCACGTTTACCGTTGTCTCTCCAACATCGACCTGCCCATCGATCCGCGCGCCGCCTGTCAGCGGCCCCGCCAGGCGCAACGCGCCACTGACAGAGGTGCGGTAAAGACGAGGGTCGATCAGTACGACATTTTCAAGCCCGATCTGGATATCGGCAGGCATTGAGGGTGTGAGGGTTATCGCCCCATCTGCACGCACTCTGCCGCCATTGCTTGCGTTTGCGCTGACCTCAAGCTGTGCACGGTTGTTGGCGATGCGGACGTCGGCGGCGATCCCTTGCAGCGCAAAGCGCAGGTTGGGGGCACTAAACGTCGCCGCTTGGGTACGGATTGTACCCGACACTGACGACAGCGCCGCAGGGCCATTCACGCTTAGGTCAAACTGGGCCTGGCCCTGCAAATCGCGCGGCGCCAGAAACGGACGGCTGAGCCCCAAGGGCGCAGATCCGTTGATGTTCAGGTTCAGGGTTCCATCACCGTTGACCAGCCCGGCGACAGTAGCTTGCGTGCCGGACGGTCCGCTCGCGTCCGTGTCAAGCCGCCAACCGGCACCTTCCCTGCGCGCAGTTCCGTTGACATTAAGTGGCCCGTTAACCTTGTCGACCAGCGCCCCGATGTTGGGCATGCTCAGGCTGAAATCGACATTCGCCCGTGGCCCAGTCACCACCCCGTCGACGACTGCCTGCGCCGAATAAGGACCTGATGCGGTCGCTTCCACCGCGATACCGTCAGTCGTTTGCCTGACAACACCGTTCGCTGACAAGGGGCCGGAAACGCCGGGGGCAAGCGGGTTCACGTTTGGCATCGAAAGATCAAAGGACAGGCGCATGTCCGGCCCTGTGGCCAACCCCTCAACAAGCGCGGTGGCACCGTACGGACCACTTGCGCGGGTATCGATCATGAAACCCTGATCGGTCTGACGTAGTGTGCCTGTCGCGTTCAACGGGCCAGAGACTTGCGGCACCAGCGGGCGCAAGTCCGGCAATGACAGATCAAAGCTGACATTCACCTGTGGTGCGATCACCCCCTGAACGTCTGCCGTGACCTGATAGGGACCGGTGGCACTGGTGTCGATCTGCCAACCGTTTGGCGTCTGGCGCAGCGTGCCGGTAGCCCTAACCGGCCCTTCGACCTGTTCCGCGAATGGTTTGGCATCAGGGACATCTGCCGTGAATTGCAGGGATGCATTAGGGCCTGTGGCCAGTCCTTGAGCTGTCAGCGCCGCGCCGTAGGGGCCATTGGTTGCGGCATCAATTGTCCAGCCCGCCGTATTCTGCAAAGCCGTCGCAGTCACGCTCACGGGGCCCGAGTACTGAGGAAGGACAAGCCCGATATCTTTCAGTTGGAAACGCGCCTCCGCCCGGCTGTTATCGGTCCGCAACTCGGCCTGTCCGGCCAGGCTTAGTGCGTCGTTCTCAAGCACAAGGTCTCGTAAGAACGTCCCTGTTTCATCTCGTCTCGCTGCGAGGCTTACATCCGTGCGACCGGCCAGTACCGCGTCAGCCTGCGGAATACCAACAACAAGGTCCCGCGTATTTCCCGTTGCGGTAACGTCGAATTGGCCACCTAGCGGCACGACCCTACCGTTCAGCGCCAATGTCGTCTGTCCGTCCAATTCTTGCCCAGCAAGAGCCGAAAACCGGCTAAGATCACGGGCCTCCAGCGTTGCGTCAAGCTGCGTGCTCAGACCGGTCTCGCCCCCCTCAATCCGCGCGTTGCCGGACAGCTGATAGTCCGTCCCAGAAAGGTTCAGACCGCTGATCTCCAAGGGCTGACCTTCGGTATAGGCAATGCTTGCCTGCCCGCGCAGCTGCTGACCCAGAGCCTCGGACAACGCCTGATCCAACAGGGCAAGCCCGTCGGTTGCAAAACTCAAATCGCCGTTGAACTGGCCAACCCGGCCAACATTCGCCTGCAACACACCATCCAGCGACAGTGACGTCTGATCGATGGACACACCGTTCAGCGACAGCCCGACAATGTCAAAAGCGGCGTCGATAGCATCGCCGTTGGCGGCATCATAATCAACGCGCAGTGTCACGTCCTCTACGGATGTACCATCGCCCCCCACCGGTAGCAGGATCGGTGTGCCATCAGGGTTGGCAACACGTCCACTGATATCGATCAGGCTGGGCCAACGCTCTTGATTCAGGGTGACCTTTCCTTCCAATTGCGCGGCCTGCGCGTTCAAGGCGAAGGTGCTGATCTCAATTGCCCCGCTGCTTTCCAGCAGGGCATCAATGGTCAGGTTGACGTCTTCGCCAAAAAACTCCCGATAGCGGGGGGCAAGCAAGGCCGTGATATCCCCACCGATATCAGCCTGAACGCGGCGGTCCGGCGTGTCCGAGGCACGGCGCGGCGTCTGGGTGCCGAGCGTAACCTGACCGGCAAGCCGTTCCGCACCGTCGGTTGCGACGGCGACATCGGCAGTAAAGTCATCCAACGGACCGCTGCCCTCTACGGACATTTTCACGGTCGGCTGGCCCGGCAGGTTCAGCACCTTCGCGGCGATACCTTCTGCGCCCTCATCCAGCTTAAGCAACAGATCAAGCATACTGTCACTGCGTTCAAAGTTGGCTTTCACGATGAACTCGCCACGTTTGGCATCGGTGCGTAGTGCCTGCAGGTCTATATTCGCCAATTCGTCATTCAGCCGCGCCGAGGCGGTGACAGACAATTGCGCGGCCTCGCCCAACAGCGGCGCGCCGAGATTGATCTGCGCGATAGAAAATGCCTCGATCCGGATGGCAACCGGGAGTTCGGGCAAGCTAAACGGCGCTGCCTCGGCGTCGGGCAACGCGTCTTTCTCCGGGACAGGCAGACGGTCTACGTCCAACCGCTCAGCCGACAGGCTCTGAACTTCCAGACGTCCCCGCAACAAGGCAGAGCGGTTCCACTCCAGCACCACGTCGTCCAGCGTCAGCCAGATGCCGTCGCTATCCGCTATCGTCATCCGGTCAAAGGAAGCCGAAGAACTGAGCGCGCCGGCGAAGCCGTCAATGCTGACCGTGCGCCCCGCACCGCTGAGCAAATCCTGAAGGGTGCGTGTCAGAAAGCCCTTGTCATCCTCTTGGGCAATGGCGGCGGTCAGAGACAGGATATAAAAGACGGTGACCGTCAGGAAATGAGCCAGGAACCGCATCAGAACGACTGCCCTATACCGATGTAGACCTGAAAGTTCTCGTCAGTTTCAGGTCCGGACGTCGGCACAGCAAGGTCCAACCGTATCGGACCGATCCCGGTGTTGTACCGCAGCCCGACCCCTGCACCCGAATGCCATTCACCAGAGCCATCGTAGAATTCCTCCGATCCGACATAGCCGCCGTCCACAAATCCCACCAAACCGATCGTATCGGTGATCTTGACCCGCGCTTCGGCGGAAACGGCCAAAAAGCTGCGTCCACCCACGACATCACCTCCGCCCAGATCAACTCCGAGCGCCTGATAAGGCTGGCCACGTACGGTCCCGCCGCCGCCCGAGTAGAACAGGTAATCCGCCGGGGCCTCGCTTAGGTCTGGTCCATAGACTGATCCCAATTGTCCGCGCAGCGCAAAGGTTACAGGTCGGGCGGTGCCGAATGTCCGGTAGATCCGGGCATCGACGAAACTGCGCACGCCATTATCAGAACCACTGACCGCCAGAAACGGGGTAACCCCTGCCTTGATGTAGTAGCCTTTCTGCGCGTCCAGCATGTTGTCGCGGTAGTCGAACTCGGCCCCCAACGGCAGGGTCAGAAGCGTATATCTATTTTCGCCGAACACATCGCGCGTTTCAGCCCTGCGCAATCCAAGGCCCAGCGTATAGGTGCGGTTTTCATTCGCGATGCGCTTGATACCGGCCCCAATATCCGCCCGGCGGGAAAAGAAATTCACTTCATCCAACTGCTCGATCTGAGCCAACGCATAGAAATCCGTGTCTTCATTGAAGGTTGCTGGTCGTTCAAATCGCACCCCAAGGCGGTAATCTTCCCCGCCTGAGTTGCCACCTATACCTTTTACCTCACCTTCAACACGAAGCCGCTCTGCCCCACCGAAAAAGTTGCGGTGCAGCCAGAAGGCGCTCAATGTCAGTCCTTCAAGCGATCCAAGCTCGGCTCCGAAACCGAAGCGGCGCGGCGGCGCCTCTGTCACCTGCGCGGTAATCGGCAGCGTCTCGTTCGGGCCGATACGGTCTGCTTCTATCAGGGCAACGGCGTTGAAGGTGCCTGTGCGGCGCAAGCGTGCTGTGGCAAGGCGCGATTCATCGGGGGAATAGGTCTGGCCTACGGGCAGGCCTGCGATCTCAAGAATACGCTCGGTCCTGACCGCCTGATTGCCTTTCACCCTCAGCGGGCCAAATCGCAGCTTTGGCCCCGGTGCCAGACGCAGATCAGCGTTGATCGTCCTGTCGGGGTGCCGTGCGGTCAATTCCTGGCTGGCAAGTTCGGCCTTCGCGTGGCCCTGCGCACGCCAACCATCCACACCCTCTGCCACCGCGTCTTTCAGCACGCTCAAGCGAGCGGTCTGACCTGTGGCAAATCCCTCAGGCAGGGTCGTACCGGGGGCCACCGGCGCGATTGTGGCGCGGCCAAACCGAAAGGACGGGCCGGGATCAACCTTGATTACGGCGGTGTCGATCTTGCGCGGCGGCTGGACTGGCGGAATGTTTGCAGCATCAATGCCGTCGAGCGTGATTGTGATGACGGGGCCGAAATGCCCGTTGTCGTAAAGAACGGCCAGCAGACGACCGTAATCGGCCTGAGCCGCTGCGACAACTTCTTGGGTTGAGGGGGTGATTTCTTCTGCGGATTGCTCAAACAGCAATGACCCACCTTGCAAGCTCTGAAAGAGATCGCTGTCTTGCGGGATGCCTGTCAGACGGACGTCAGCAGCATGCCCCGCCACTGCAAACATCGCGAAGCCTATGGCACAGATACCCTGCGCCAGCCTTATTGAAATCCAATGCTCTGCCGTCAATTGCACACCAATCGCCCTTATTTTGCGCCCGGACCGTCGCGGTTGGCCGCGATCATCTCCCGACATCTCGGTCTGACTTTGAGTTAGGACGATCTAATGCCAAGTCACCATAGAGCGCAAACAATCTGTTCCATCAAAACTGGGATCACTTTACCGCTCGGGGGGACGCGCCAACTCAGAAAAAAGTTCAAATAGCCGATGCTTTTGCCAGCTGCTGCTCAGAATTATGGCATGCGACCGCACGAAGGTCCGATACGGGCTGCGTCACGGGTTGGTTGGCCCGGCACTCCGCCGTCGCGAGCGGACACCGCGGATGATAGTAACATCCGGACGGCGGCGACAGGGGTGAAGGCACTTCTCCTTCTATCGTGTCAAAGCGCACAAGCTCATCAGCATCCAGCACCAGCTTGGGCACGCTGCCGAAAAGCGCTGCGGTATAGGGGTGGGCCGGATTGCCAAAAACCTCCGCCACCGGTCCCAGTTCAACGATCCTGCCAAGGTACATGACTGCCACCCGGTCACTGACGTGCTGCACGACAGAAAGGTCATGGCTGATAAACACTGTGGTCAGCCCCAGGTCACGCGTCAGTTCCAGAAACAGGTTGATAATCTGCGCCTGTATCGACACGTCCAATGACGCGACAGGTTCGTCACAGATCAGCACGTCGGGCTGCATGGCAAGTGCACGCGCAATCGCGATCCGCTGGCGCTGCCCCCCCGAGAACTGATGCGGATATCGATCAACCCAGACAGGGTCTAGGCCCACCCGTTCAAACCATTCCGCGACATAGGTGCGTGCATTTGATTTCGTCGTGAGACCGTGGGCGATGGGCCCCTCGGATACGGTATCGCCCACCTTCATGCGCGGATCGAGGCTGGCAAACGGATCCTGAAACACGGTCTGAACGCGCGTCGTCACCTTCGTGCCATTCTGCATTACTGAAGCGCCACCAATGGAAACGGTGCCAGATGTTGGCGACAGGATGCCCGCGATCAGACGGCCCAGTGTGGATTTGCCACAGCCGGATTCGCCTACCAAACCCAGCGTCTCGCCCCTGCGCACGCTTAGCGTCACGTCTGATACCGCCCGGACCGACCGGGTCTCAACTTTTCCGCCCAGCTTGGCTGCAATTTTCTCACCCGTGCTGAGGTTTGGCCCGAAAAGACGGTTCACATCATTGATTTGCACAAAGTCGTTCATGTGAGGGCCTCTGCCGTGTGACCAACCGGGTGGAAACAGCGCCAGCCGCGACCACCCGCTGTCTGCATCTCTGGTTCCGCCATGCAGGCTTTTGTCGCAAACTCGCAGCGCGGGGCAAAGGGACAGCCCGGCGGCAGGGACAGCAGCGACGGCGTGGTGCCAGGAATTTGCGTGAGTGGCGTGCCCGGCGCAGTCATAGCTGGAAGCGAGGCAATCAGGCCAGCCGTGTAGGGATGTCGCGGATCGCGCAGCAGCGTTGCCGTTGGCCCCTGCTCCACGATCCGGCCTGCATACATGACCGCCAACTTGCTCGCGAGGCTTGAAACCACGGCGAGGTCATGGCTGATCCAGATCAGGGCGGTGCCGGTCTCGGCCGCAAGGTCGCGCATCTGGAAAAGGATTTGCGCCTGAATGGAGACATCCAGCGCCGTTGTCGGTTCATCTGCCACGATCACCGCAGGACGGTGTAACAGGGCAATAGCGATGGCGACACGTTGGCGCATACCGCCCGAAAACTCATGCGGATAGGCGCGCAGCCGTGCCGATGCCGAAGGTATGCCGACCTGTTCCAGCAGTTGCGCTGAACGCGCCTCTGCCGCACGCTTGCTGAGCCGCTCATGCGCGTCGATGGCCAGCCGCATCTGCTGGCCAATGGTCAGCATCGGGTTCAGCGTTGCGATAGGATCCTGAAAGATCATCGAAATTTCCCGGCCACGCCGCTTGCGCAGTTCCGCATCGGAAAGCGTGGTAAGCTCGGTACCCTGCAATCTGATCGACCCTTCGACGATACGGCCCGGTTCATCCACCAGACCCAGTAGCGAAAAGCCGGTGACGGTCTTGCCCGAACCGCTTTCGCCGACCAGCCCCATGATCTCTCCGGGGGCCAGATCGAATGACACGTCATCGACCGCCTTGACCACTCCTGCACGGGTAAAGAAATGGGTGCGCAAATTCTGAACGCTGAGAACAGGATCGGTCATCGGCGCAGCCTCGGATTGAACTGGTCGCGCACCTGGTCCCCGACGATGTTGATCGCCACGATCAGGATGATCAGCGCCACGCCCGGATAGACGGAAATCCAGTAGCGCCCGCTCATCATGTAAGGGAACCCGTTCGAGATCAGCATGCCCAGCGACGGCTCTGTCACCGGCAAGCCGAGGCCAAGGAAGCTGAGAGTCGCCTCAAGCGAGATGGAGTTGGCGATCTGCACTGTGGCCACAACGATCAGCGGCGGCGTGCAGTTTGGGAGCAGATGCCGCAGGACCACCAAGAGACTGCTGAGCGGGGTTGCGACGGCGGCCTCAATATAGTCTTTGCCGCGCTCCGCTTTGGCCGCGCCGTAAGCTGTGCGCGCGAAATACGCGTATTGCGCCGCCACCAGCGCGCCGATCAATTGCGCCTGGCCCTGCCCCAGCAGTGCGACGATGACCAGCGCCAGTAGGATCGCAGGAAAGGACAACTGCAAATCCACCAATCGCATGATCAACACTTCAACGCGTCCGCCGATATAGGCCGCAAGGATGCCCAGCGCCGACCCGATTGTCAGCGACACGAAACCGGCGGCAAGGCCGATCTGGATCGAAATCCGCAGACCATAGAAAATCGCTGACAGCAAATCGCGCCCCTGCGGATCAGTGCCCAGCAGGTGCGTGTAGCCGCCTGACCCCACGAAACCAGGCGGGCGGCGGCTGTCCATCAAAGACAGGTTCGCCAGATCATAGGGGTTCTGCGGTGATACCAGCGGCGCAAAGATGGCCAACAGGATCATCACTACCACGATAATCAGCGCCACGACGGCGACCCTGTTCTCGCGGAACTCCGCCCAGAAACGGCGCAGCGGTGTGCTGGGCTGGCTCATGCGGTGGCTCCCTTGCGCACGCGCGGGTCAATCAGCGCAAAGACCAGATCAATTACAAAGTTGATCGTCACAAAGAGGAAGGCCACGAGGATCAGGTAGGCCACCATCACCGGTCGGTCGAGCACGCCGATGCTGTCAATGATCAGCTTGCCAACGCCAGGCCAGCTAAAGATCGTCTCAGTCACGACAGCAAAGGCCAAGGTCGAGCCCAGCTCAAGCCCGAAGACGGTGATGATCGGAATGGAAATCAATTTGAGCAGATGCCGGCGCAGGATCGTGCCCTCTGACAGGCCTGCTGCGCGGGCAAACTTGATGGTATCGGTCAGCATGATCTCGCGCGTACCGGCGCGCGCCAGGCGGATCATCATCGCCAGCTTGAACAGCGCCAGATTGATCGCGGGCAGCACGATGTGGCTGAGCCCATTCAACGTCGGGAATGACCATGCGACACCCCAGATATCCAAGGTTTCGCCCCGTCCCCCGGCAGGCAACCAGCCAAGGTTCACGGCAAAAGTCAGGATCAGGATCAGACCCACCCAGAAGGACGGCACTGAAAACCCCAGCACCGACACCGCCATGATTGTCTTGGAGAGCCAACTGTCGGGCCGGTATCCCGCGTAGACGCCCAGTGTCACGCCCAGAATCGTGGCGGTGATGACCGAAATCAGCACCAGTTCCAACGTTGCAGGCAATCGCCCGCCGATCAGTTCCAATACCGGAATGTTGTAGACAAAAGACCGCCCCAGATCCCCCTGAAGCAGGTTGCCCATGAAAATGAAGTATTGCTCGTAAAGAGGCCGGTCGAGGCCCAGCCTGCGGATCGCCTCGGCACGAATTTCCTGCGTCGCTTCGGGTGGGATCACGATATCGATGGGATTGCCGATGGCATAGACACCACAAAAGACAATCACTGACATCACGGCCATGACGCCCACGGCCTGCAGAAAACGCTGAATGATAAAGCCGAGCATCAGCTCTCCTTACGGGCAAAACAAGGGCCGGACGACATCTCAGCCGCCCGGCCCAAATCCTATTGCGTCACTCAGGACGCTGGCTTGATAAAGAACGCAAGCGTGTCTTCGTCAAAGCGCGGCATGAAATCGACCGTTCCCGCCTTGGCGCCCCAAACCGTTTGAAGCTGGACGAGCGAGATATAGGCCTTGTCAGCCATCACCTTTTCCATCGCTTCCTCATAGGTCGCGCGGCGCTGCGCCTCGTCCATCATCGTCGCACCGGTCTGCAGCAGCATATCCACGTCATCGTTCTTGTATTCGATGCGGTTATAGGCGCCCAGCTTGACGTCAGGATTGTTCGAATGCGCCAGACCGCCCAAGGTATAAGACGCCTCACCGGTCAGTGTGCCCCAGCCGTTCATGAACATCGAGTATTCAAGTCGCGCCTGCGCGGGGAAGTAGACGGTTTTGGAGATGGCGTTGACGTTGGTCTTGATACCCACCTGCGTCAGCATCTGGCCCAGACCCTGACAGATGGCCCCGTCACCGGGCAGACGATCAGCAGTGCAGTACAAGTCCACCTCAAATCCGTCGGCATAGCCTGCCTCTGCCAGCAGTTCCTTGGCCTTGGCGGGGTTATATTCCGGCATAGGGATCTTTTCGGACGAACCGAAGAAGCCCGGCGGCATCATCTGATTTGCTGGTTTGCCCAGCCCCTCAAGGACGATTTCAACCATGGTTTCCCGGTCGATGGCGTGATCGATGGCCTGCCGCACTTTCAGATCGCGGAACGGGTTTTCATCCAGATCGGACCCGTCAATGGCACGTACCAGCGGCGTGTCTTCGCGCTGATCAAGCTGCAGGTTCATAATGTATACGGAATCGCCCTTGATCGCATCTATGTTCGGGTCGTTTTCAAGCGCAAGATAATCGACCGAAGAGACGTAGTTGATGACGTCCACCTGACCCGCTTTCAGCGCAGCAAGACGGGAACTGTCGTTGGGAATTTCCTTGCGGATCACGGTTTCCCACGCGCCATCGCCGCGCCAGTAGTCCGGATTCTTTTCCAGCACCAGATCGCCTTTCGGCTCCCAACTGACGTACTTGTAAGGACCTGTCCCGATCGTGGCCTTGCCGGAGTTGAAACCTTCGGCCGCCGTTTCCGGCGTAGAATAATCCGCCGCAGCCTCGGATGAGACAATGAAGAGGCGGATGAAGTCATTTGGCAGGGTCGCCGCCTGACCGTCGGTATGAATGTGAATGGTATGGGGGTCGATGATATCAACGCCTGCGACCCGGCGGACATAGATCGCCGTTGTGGTCGGCCCCGTGACCACGGGAATACGTTCGATCGAGAATTTCACGTCCTCGGCGTCAAAGTCGGATCCGTCATGAAATTTCACCCCCTCGCGCAGCTTGAATTCCCAGGTGTCTTCATCAACCGGCGACCAGCTTGTCGCCAGACCCGGTTCGATCTGCAGGTCCGTGCCCGACCAGACCAGCGTGTCAAAGATATGCTTGGCCGCTTCGGCATGCGGTCCCAAGGCAGAGAAATGCGGATCCATCGATTCTGGTCCGCCGCGCACACCCATCGTCAGCGTCTGGGCCGATGCGGCCCCCGCCGCAGTCAGGCCAACTGCAAACGCCAGAGGTGCAAGGAATTTCTGGTATTTCATGATTTTCCCTTCCCGTTGTTGGAGGAGGCAGCAAACCCCGTCCGGTTGATACTCTTATCATAGCGTTCCATTTGGAACTTGCTTTTCCAGAATGTGCGGAGATACAGTATCCGTCAAGTTCATTTTGGAACTCACCACTGGTTCAACTTGGGATTACTCGTATATGTCAGGTCCGCAGACCGCCTGTGATCAAGATTTCGGCAAAGATGAAACAGGGGCCAGCCCTGACATGCTGAACGCAAAACTGTGGGAGAACCCCTGCCCGTTCACCTTCCGCATCAACTATCTCGCCCTGCTCTACAACACGCCACTTTATAGCTGGATACAGGACACGTATGGGCTGAAGCGGCCCGAATACGTGGTGCTCTATTCCCTGGCGCTGGCCGATGGTGGCAGTGCGCGCGATGTCTCGCGCACCTCGGGTTTTCCAAAGAACACGCTCAGCCGTGCAATCAAGCGATTGGAATTGATGGGCCTGATTGAAGCGCGGTCCAAGGCCCCCGGCGGGGGACGCAGGCAGGCGCTGCATTTGTCAGACAAGGGATGGGCGCTTTTTAACGAAACCCGCCCCGCGTTCGAGGCGCAGGAGAAAAAGATGCTCAAGGTGCTGTCCGATGGTGAGCGGCAGATGCTATTCGAGTTGATGTCAAAGGTCGTGCTGGCCGCAGGCGATTGGGCGGGTGATCTGCCCACCGATGCGACAGCGGGCGCGATCCAAGCAACGAAAGGACTGCCGCAATGAACGTGGCGAACATGAACTGGCGCGACGTCGAAGCCGCTGCCGCACGCGACCCGCGCTGCATCCTGCCTATCGGCTCTACCGAGCAGCACGCGCAACTGTCGCTCTGCGTCGATATGATTCTGGCTGAAAAGGTCAGCAGAGATGCGGCAGAGCCTTTGAACATCCCGGTCTTCCCCGTCATGCCTTACGGGCTTGCCCCTTATTTCAACGCCTACCCCGGCACCATCTGTCTTCGGGTCGAGACCCTGATGGCCGTCGTGCGCGACGTGGTGGCGTCCTTACGGCGCTCGGGGTTTCGCCAGATCCTCATCGTGAACGGCCACGGCGGCAATAATCCTGTGGGCGCACTGGCGCAGGAATTGATGGCCGAATACGGTGACATCTCGGTCAAGTTTCACAATTGGTGGAACGCGCCCGGGACATGGGCCAAGGCGCAAAGCATCGACAAAACCGGCTCGCACGCCAACTGGATGGAGAACTTTCCCTGGACGCGTCTGGCCCATGCGCCGGCACCAGAGGGTGAGAAACCGATGGTGGACATGGCCCTGATGAAAGCCTCCCCCCCTGACATTGCGCGATCTGTGCTGGGAGACGGGTCTTTTGGTGGCCTGTGGCAGCGCCCCGATGACGAAATGCAGGCGATATGGGACATCGGCGTAGCGGAAACCCGCGAAGCCCTTGAAGGCCCCTGGCCGGATCTGAGCGATGGCTGAACCTGTTCTGATCTGGGGCGCGGGAGCCATTGGTGGCATCCTCGGGGCCTACTGGGCACGCGCGGGCGTGCCTGTGCAAATGGTCGACATCGTGCCCGAGCACGCAAAGGCCTGTGCCACGACCGGCCTCACCATCGAAGGTCCGGTGGAACAATTCACCCAAGTGGTGCCCTGCGTGACCCCCGATCAGCTCACTGGCACCTACGGTCGCGTGGTGCTGGCCGTCAAAGCACAGGCAACTGAACCCGCGCTTGCACAACTCAAGCCGCATCTGGCCGAGAACGGATTCGTGCTGTCCGCGCAGAACGGGCTGAACGAACGTACCATCGCACGCCACGTGGGTGCCGGTCGCACAATGGGTGCATTCGTGAACTATGGCGCAGACTGGACCGGGCCAGGACGCATCCTTTTCGGCAACCGTGGCGCGGTCGTCGTCGGCGAAATTGATGGCACGATCCGCCCGCGCACCGAGAAGATGCACGCGCTCCTGCAGATATTTGAACCTGAGGCTGTGCTGACGGACGACATTTGGGCCTATCTCTGGGGCAAGCTTGGCTACGGTGCGATGTTATTCGCCACCGCGCTTACCGCCGACAGCATGACGGCAAACTTCGCCGACCCCGCACGCGGCCCCGCGCTGATGGGGCTGGCGCGTGAGGTCATGCAAACGGCAGTCGCCGAGGGCGTTGATCCAAAACCCTTCAACGGGTTCGAACCCTCCGCTTTCATGCCCGGCGCGGGCGACGCGGCAGCCCTGCAAAGCCTTGCCGATTTGGCTGATTTCAATTCCAAGACAGCCAAGACCCACACAGGCATTTACCGCGACCTTGCTGTGCGCAAGCGCAAGACAGAGGTCGATCCACAGGTTGGCACCGTGGCTGAAATCGCGGCAAGCCACGGTATCGATACCCCGCTCCTGCGCCGATTGGTCGAGTTGATCCACGACATTGAAGAGGGTCGCCGCGATATGTCTTTGGACACGTTCCATGAACTGACGAAGGTCCTGACATGAGCAGGCGCATGGCACTTGTGACAGGCGTCGTTGGCGGCATCGGCGCGGCAATCGCTTCGCGACTGGCCAAGGATGGTCTTCGGGTCGTGGTCAGTGATCTGCCCGGCGCACCTTTGGAAGAGGCCTCCAAGCACCTTGGCCTTCCTGCCGTGGGCGCCGATCTGGGTGATCCCAGATCAGTCAAACAGATGATGTCACAGATGACTTCCAATCACGGCACCCCGGATATCCTTGTGAACGCCGCTGGCGGTGTCCGCAATCAGGTTAGCACTCCGCTGGAAGAAGTTGATCCGGACGCCTGGCACAGCATTTTCGCTGTGAACGTCGATGCCTCCCTTTACCTCTCCCAAGCACTCGTCCCTGCGATGAAGAAGGCGGGCTGGGGTCGGATCGTCACCATTAGCTCTGGGGCGGGGCTACGGCCCAGTCTGACAGGCATTCACGCCTACACGGCCGCCAAACATGCGCTGGTGGGATTGACGAAGCAGCTCAGTCTTGAACTTGGCCAACACGGCATCACTGTGAACTCCATCGCGCCTGGATTTGTCCTGTCCAACCCCGCAACCCAGCGCCAGTGGGAGGCCTACGGCCCAGAGGGGCAGGCACATCTGATCAACCGCATTCACACCCGCAGGCTCGGTACGCCCGAAGATATCGCCGCCGCGGCCGCATTTCTGACATCTGATGAGGCAGGCTGGATCACTGGCCAGATCCTGAGCGTCGATGGCGGCGTCACCTGAAGGAAACACCATGACAGATCCCGTTCTGAAGCATGCGCTTGACCATCAACCTCAGCTGATCGAGGCGCTCAAGACACTTGTCGCCTGCCCATCTGTCGGAGCAGACCCGGCCATGTCACAAGGCATGGAAGACGCCCGTCAGATCGTTGAGGGGCGGCTTGATGCAATGGAATTTCAGCGGCTTCAACGCCTGACCCCGGCGGACGGGACTGGGCAACCTGCCATTTACGGCGAACGCATGGATGCGCCGGGCAAGCCGACGATGCTTGTCTACGCCCACTATGATGTGCAGCCGCCAGACCCGTTGGAGAAATGGGATACACCACCTTTTGAGCCGGTCGAGCGCGACGGTCGTCTCTTTGGGCGCGGCATCTCGGATGACAAGGGGCCCATGATGATCGCGCTTGAGACGCTTGCGGCCTTTGTCGCGGTCGAAGGCAAGCTGCCAATCAACGTGAAACTGCTCATCGAAGGAGAGGAAGAGACCGGGTCGCCGTCTTTGCCCGGAATTCTCGAAACACATCGTGAACTGCTGGACGCTGATGCGGTTCTGTCTGCGGATGGCGCACGGTGGCGGCCTGATCTGGTCGCGCTGAACGTGGGATCGCGCGGCAACGCAGGATTTGAGATCCGAGTTCAGACCGCCAGCCAGGACCTTCATTCAGGCCGATATGGCGGCATCGTCGCAAACCCGCTCCACGTTCTCTCTGGCCTGATCTCAAGTCTGCACGACGACACCGGCCACATTGCGGCACCGGTTTTTTATGAGGGCGTAGCAGAGCCGACAAACGCCGAACGGGCCGAAATTGCTGAAATACCTTATGACGAGGAAAGCTCTTTTGAGGTGATCGACGCCAAGCCGCACGGCGAGACTGGCTATTCTACGCTTGAACGCCTTTGGATGCGCCCAACGGTTGACGTCAACGGGATGTGGGGCGGCTATACCGGCGCGGGGTCCAAGACGGTGATCCCAAACGAAGCCTTTGCCAAGCTAACCATGCGGCTGGTGCCGGGACAGGACCCAGAAACCGCGAAGCAGGCTGTCATTCAGCACCTAAAATCCCAGTTGCCCGACTACGCATCCATGGACGTCTATGGTGACCGGGGGCAAGGTGGCGCGTATGCCGTGCCGGAAGACCATCCGTTGTTGCAAGCGGCGGTGTCCGCATTGGAGCAGACCACAGGGCAGACCCCGCTTAAAGTGCGCATCGGCGCGTCACTGCCGCTGACCGAGATCGTCTCGCGAATTCTCGGCCTTGATACGGTGATGTTTTCTTTTGCCCTGTCGGACGAAAACTTTCACGCTCCCAATGAATTCTTTCGCCTGTCTTCTATCACTGATGGCTTGGCCGCCTGGGTCCAGATCATGCGACAGATCGAGGCGATTGACCGCCAAGCCTTTTCAGCATTCCGGCGCACGTGACAGGCCAAAGCGCCGTCAACAATCGCTACGGGGCTGCTCTGCTGTTGGCCGCCGCCGGGGTTTTCACGGCAGACGTGAGTGTGCTGCGGTTCCTCTCATCCGAGGTGCCATTCGTTCAGATCATCTTTTTCCGGTCGCTTTGCCAATTGGCGATTGTCGCGCTCTGGATCGGTATGACCCGCCCAGCTCTATTCGGATCGCACCGTTGGCCGATGCTGGTGGTGCGCGGCCTGACAAGCCTTGTCTGCTGGTGGCTCTACTACGCCAGTTTCCAGACGCTTGATCTGGCGCTTGCGACAACACTGACCTTCACCACGTCACTTTTCGTGGTCTCGATGGCGCCATTTGTGCTTGGCGAGAAGATCGGCCCGTTGCGCGGTCTGACAACAGTTCTGGGGTTTGTGGGGGTGGTTCTGGCAAGCGGTGCAACCGGGTTCCGCGTAGAAACCGGTGTATGGTTCGGCCTTGGCTCCGCTTTTGCCGCCGCCGTCTTGATCTTTCAGAACCGGGTGCTCGCCCGAACGGAGCATACCGCAACCATCATGCTTTGGATCGGGCTGGTCGCGACGCTAGGCACCCTGCCCGGAGCCTTGGCAGGCTGGACAGCGCTGAGCCTGACGGACACCCTGTTGCTGGTGACGGCAGGATCGCTTGCCACATTGGGCATGCTCTTGACCGTCGAAGCCTACCGTTTTGGCGAGGTATCCGCGCTGGCGACCTTTCCTTATGCGCGCCTGCTGTTTGCCCTTGCGGCTGGCTATCTTATCTTCGGAGAGGTGGCATCGACCCGCGAGCTTATGGGATCCGCCGTGATCATTGTTTGCGGGGTGCTGGCCAATGAACGCAAGCGCCAACCGATGCCCTAGATTTCGCGAGCCCCGGCTCTACAGAATGACATCCTCAAGCGCTTTGGGATGATCCGTGATCGGCTCATAGCCCTCTTCGGTGATGATAAAGCTGTCACCCACTTGCGCACGAAAGTCCGAGACAGACACTGAACCATCTACCGCGAAAACCATGCCCGGCTGCAACACGGTGGTATCTCCGGTTACCAGCTGCGGATGTTCCAGAAAGCTGAAGCCCGTCGCCCGACCACAGCGGAAAGGATATTCGTAGCCAGCGGTTTGGATGACCTCGGAATAGGCCGCATGCACGCTTTCCGCCGTAACGCCGGGGCCCAGCGCCTCTAGTGCTGCGCCTTGGCTCGCCACCGCTACCTCGTAGACTGCGGCCTGCGAACTGTCGGCGATCTCTTCGATCCAGAAGGTCCGGTCAAAGCCCAGCTTGAACCGATGAAAGTTGGTCATGCCGCAGAAACACAAAAAGACAGGTTCGCCCCGGCGCATGATCCGGGTGGACGCCCGATGGTGGGTCTTGGTGATTTCGGGCCCAGACGCCATGATTTGAAGAAACTGAGTGTTGGGCGACATATCCGCGTCATCATAGTGCGCGGCCAGCAGTTCAGCCGCCTTGCGTGTACCCGCCTGCGACGTCGCAATCGCCACCTCGTATTCTGGCACCCCATCGCCAATTGCAGCACGCCCTGCGGCCATCATCGCCCCGCCCACTTGGCCCGCGTGGCGGGCAAGCTGCAATTCCTCTGCAGATTTGATCATCCGCATGTCGGCCAATATCGGAGTGACATTTTTCAGACCGCTTGCACCCACATGTTCATCCACGAAAGCGCGCACCACAGGCGGCATGTGGTCCGGCTCAAGCCCCACACTGGCGGTGCCTTTCAGGATCGCAGGCAGTTCCGCGCGCCATTCCGCACCCATCCCGTCATTCCATGCCGCAATCCTGTCCACGCGGGCCAACGATTCAGCAGCCACAAGATCAATCATGGGCGTGATCAGAAGGCTATCCCCGTCACGCGACACGACAAGGATCGTTGGGCGGCCAAATTCCATGTGCAGATAGTCGTAATACCCGGTCAGATAATAGACGTTGTCGTCATCCGTAATCAGAGCAGCATCAATGCCCGCATCGGTCAGTCGATTGCGGAATGTTTCCATGCGTCGCGCAAAGTTGCTCATGGTCTCGGTCCTTTGTTCGTTTGAAGTCGGTCGCGAACGAGGGCAGTCCAGAACGCGGTCCCAATTGGCAAAAGCGGATCATTAAAATCATAATCGCTGGCGTGAAGCGGCTTGGCATGCGCGCCCTCCACACCATTGCCCAGCAAAAGGAAACAGCCCGGCACTGCCGCGCTGAAATGGGCGAAATCCTCAGAAAAGCTCATCGGCTCCCGGTTGGGAATCGTCTCAAGACCGCTTTGGCGCGCGGCGCGGATCACGGCTTCGGTTGGCGCAGGGGCATTGATGGTTTCGATGAACTCGGTTCTGAACTGTACTTTGACTGACACGCCATGAGCGGCTGCGATGCCTTCGGCCAATTGTTTCATCAAGGCGGCAATGGCCTCGCGATCTTCGGGTGTGCGGGCGCGCACGTCACCTTTCAGGGTGGCATGGCCGGGCAGGACATTGCGTTGCCCATCCGTCAAGAACTCGGTGATGGACACCACCGCGCCGGCACCGGGCGCGAGCTTGCGCGCGACAATGGTTTGCAGCGCCTGCACGATCTCGGCACCGATGGTGATCGCATCCCGGCCTGCCTGCGGCATTGAGGCATGCCCCCCCTGCCCCTGAATCGTAATTTCAAACAGGCTCTCAGACGAGCAGATCAAACCGGGCCGGGTCGAAACCTGCCCCAAAGGCGCGCCGGGCAGGTTGTGGATCGCGTAAATCTCTTCGATGGGAAACCGCTCAAGCACGCCTTCGTCGATCATGGCGCGCGCGCCCAATCCATGTTCCTCATTGGGCTGAAAGATAAACAAAACCGTGCCATCAAACCCCGGATCAGCTGCCAACGCCTGCGCTGCCCCCAGCAGCATGGTCATATGTCCGTCATGCCCGCAGGCATGCATCACACCGGAGGCCTGGGATACATAGTCATGGATGCTGGTTTCCTGGATCGGCAAGGCGTCCATGTCGGCCCTGAGGCCAATCGCGCGGTTGCCGTTCCCCGCGCGCAAAACGCCGATGACCCCACAACCAACCGAAACCTCCAGCCCTTGGTCGCGCAGAAAGTCAGCGACCTTCGCCTTGGTCCGTTGTTCCTGAAATCCCAGTTCGGGAAAGCGATGAAAGTCGCGCCTGAGCAAGGTGAGATGGTGTTGGTCGATGTCCAAGGCTCTCTCCGTGAAGGCGCGGGTCGCATTATCCTGCACTTAGAAAGGGCTTTGATCAATTGTTATACGCCGCCTTTCGAAACACCACGACCTGAAGTCGCAACGAGCTGCGCCAGGAACGAACCGGGACGCCGTGGAAGTCTGTCCACTTACTCTGCACTGAAAGAGTTTATAAAATGGTGCGGGCGGTGGGACTCGAACCCACACGGGGCTACGCCCCAACAGATTTTAAGTCTGGTATGTCTACCATTCCATCACGCCCGCATGTCTGCGCACCTAAACGCAAGCAGACCGCAGTGTAAATGCTCAGAGTTCTTTGCCCTTGGGTCCCAATGGCGCACCTTCGGCCAACAACGCCCGTTCGGAAAGCCAAGGATTGTTTTCTACCGCAACCAACATCTGTGCGCGGGCCTCGTCAATCAGGCCGAGGTTCATCAGGGTCATTGCCCTGCCGGACTGGGCTGCGATGTGATAGGGCTGCAATTTGAGCGCGATGTCGAGGTCGACCAGCGCCCTGTCAAAATCGCCCTGAAGAAAGTTCACAAAGGCACGCTGATTGAAACCTTCGGCATAGGTCGGACAGTAGTCTACCAGACGGTCGAATTCCTTCAGAGCACCGGCGAAGTCCGACACATCCCGCCGACGCATTCCGGCGTCCAAAACCTCTTGCGCCGCCTCATCCGGGGCTCGCAGCCAAACCTCCCACATCTCGTTCGAAACGCGTCGGCCATCTGAAAAACTCTCGGCGGCCTGCGCCTTGGCGATCAGGTTAAGTAATTCCCCACGAACGTCCACCGGGTCCGGGCATTTAGCATTTGCCATTCCTGAAAGGGGAAAGGCCATAAGGGCGACAAAGAGAAGCAGTCTTCGCATTCGCTAAATACTGGTGCAGCCTGAGTTCAGGTCAAGCCCCGTCTGCCAGAACCGTTTCCTTGACCGCTTCCATCGCCACGTAGGTGGACGTGTTGGACACATGCGGGAGTGATGAGATTGTCTCACCCAGAAACCGGCGGTAGGCGGTCATGTCACGGGTCCGTACTTTGAGCAGATAGTCAAAGTGGCTGGCGATCATATGGGCTTGTTCGATCTCTGGTATCTTGACCACGGCAGCGTTGAAGGCGCGCAAGGCGCTCTCACGGGTGTCATTCAGCCGGACCTCGACAAACGCCACATGATCCAGCCCCAGCCGGATCGGATCAAGCATTGCCCGATACCCTAGGATGACACCGCTTTCCTCAAGCCTGCGTAGCCGCGCCTGAGTGGGCGATTTCGACAGTCCGATCCTCTTGGCCAGATCGGTAATGCTGATGCGGCCGTCTTCGGCCAGAACAGACAGAATCGCGAGGTCAAACCGATCCAGCGTAGATTCTTCTTTTTTCATCGCGATATCCCCAAATTTCCGGTGAAAAGACTGTGATTCAATCCACCATAAGGCTGAATGACTTCTCAACATAGAGTATTCTCTACAAAACGCCTTATGGAGGATCCCATGGCCTACGATACGCCCCCTTCCCTGCGCCATCAGATTGATTCTGGCACCTATGCTGGTGCTGACGCCGTTCTCGATAAGCTCGTGAAAGAAGCGAACCTGTCAGCGGATCAACGCGCCCAAATCTCGACCGAGGCCGCCGATCTTGTCCGCGCGATCCGCAGCACGACTGCCCCCGGTCTGATGGAGGTTTTTCTGGCCGAGTATGGCTTGTCCACAGATGAGGGCGTCGCGCTGATGTGTCTGGCTGAGGCGCTGCTCAGGGTGCCGGATGCCGACACCATCGACGCGTTGATCGAGGACAAGATCGCGCCGTCGGACTGGAACCGCCACTTGGGCCACTCGACATCAAGCCTTGTGAATGCGTCGACATGGGCGCTGATGCTGACAGGCCGGGTTCTGGACGATGATCAACCCGGTCCAGTCCGCCACCTGCGCGCCGCGATCAAGCGACTGGGAGAGCCCGTGATCCGGACCGCCGTCAGCCGTGCCATGAAAGAGATGGGCCGCCAGTTCGTACTGGGCGAGGATATCAACGCTGCGATGGAACGCGCCAAGGGGATGGAGAAAAAGGGGTTCACCTACAGCTATGACATGCTGGGCGAGGCTGCCCGCACCGAGGCTGACGCCAAGCGCTATCACCTCAGTTATTCCCGCGCGATCAGTGCGATTGCAAACGCCTGCACGCACGCGGACATTCGCAAGAATCCCGGTATCTCGGTCAAGCTCTCGGCGCTGCACCCGCGCTACGAAGTGGCACAGGAAGACGCTGTGATGACCGACCTGGTGCCGCGACTGCGCGCGTTGGCGCTGCTGGCGAAGTCGGCAGGAATGGGTTTGAACGTAGACGCGGAAGAAGCGGACCGGTTGTCGCTGTCCCTGGAAGTTATCGACCGCGTCATGTCCGAACCATCGCTCGCGGGCTGGGACGGTTTTGGCATCGTGGTGCAGGCGTTCGGCCCACGTGCCGCGACAGTTATTGACGCGTTATACGACATGGCCACGCGCCACGATCGCCGCATCATGGTGCGACTGGTCAAAGGCGCCTATTGGGATACCGAGATCAAGCGTGCGCAGGTCGAGGGGGTCGATGGCTTCCCGGTCTTTACGCAAAAGGCCGCCACCGACGTCAGCTACATTTCCAACGCGCGCAAACTGTTGGGCATGACGGATCGGATTTATCCACAGTTTGCGACGCACAACGCGCATACCGTCGCTGCGGTGCTGCACATGGCCGAAGACAAGGAAGCCTTTGAATTCCAGCGCTTGCACGGCATGGGTGAAACCCTGCACACGCTGGTGATGAAGGATCACGGCACACGCTGCCGCATCTACGCCCCCGTCGGTGCGCATCGCGATCTGCTGGCCTATCTGGTCCGCCGCCTGCTTGAGAACGGCGCGAACTCCAGCTTCGTTAACCAGATCGTCGATGAGGACGTCCCGCCAGAAGTTGTGGCCGCCGACCCTTTCGAGCAACTGGGCCAGACCAACATGACGATCGCCAAGGGGCCAGAGGTCTATGCCCCGTTGCGTGCCAACGCGCGCGGATTTGACCTGACCCATACGCCAACACTGGTTGAGATCGACAAGGCCCGCAATCCATTCAAAGACCGTCAGTGGGAAACAGCCCCACTGCTGGCCGGTGACGTCAAGCCGCAGGATCCGGTCGCCGTGATCAATCCGACTGATCCAGACAGCTCTCCCGGCACAGTGCGTAACGCGTCGCTGGAAGATGTGGCAACCGCACTGGCCAACGCCGAGCCTTGGACAGCGCCATTATCAGAGCGCCGGAAGGTGTTGCTGAAGGCGGCCGACATGCTGGAAGACAACTTTGGTGAAATCTTCGGCCTGCTTGCACGGGAAGCGGGCAAAAACCTGCCTGATTGCGTCGCAGAACTGCGCGAAGGCGTTGATTTTCTGCGCTATTACGCGGCACAAGCGACGGATGAGCCGCCCGCCGGTATCTTCACCTGTATATCGCCCTGGAACTTTCCAATGGCTATCTTTTCTGGTCAGGTTTCAGCGGCACTCGCAGCGGGCAACGCGGTGCTGGCAAAGCCAGCAGAGCAGACACCGCTGATTGCCTATGTCACCGTTTTGATCCTGCATAAGGCGGGCGTGCCGCGCTCTGCCCTGCAACTCTTGCCCGGCGGCGGTGACATTGGCGCTGCACTGACAGGCGATCCGCGTATCAACGGCGTGGCCTTCACCGGCTCGACCGCGACCGCACAGCGCATTCGCCAGAATATGGCCGATCACTGTGCGCCAGGCACGCCGCTGATCGCGGAAACCGGTGGCTTGAATGCGATGATCGTCGACAGCACAGCCCTGCCGGAGCAGGCCGTGCAGGCGATTGTAGAAAGTGCTTTTCAATCAGCAGGTCAGCGCTGTTCGGCCCTGCGGTGTCTTTATGTGCAAGAGGACATTGCAGGGGACCTGACAAAAATGCTGATCGGCGCCATGGAAGCCCTGCGCATGGGCAACCCTTGGGAATTGAGCACCGATGTCGGCCCCATCATTGATGAAGCGGCCCGCAAAAGCATCGCGGATCATATCGAAGCGGCACGCGCCGAAGGTCGTGTCATCGCTGAATTGATGGCCCCTGCGACCGGCACCTACATCGCGCCAACCATCCTGCGGGTCAAAGGCATCGGTGATCTGGAGCGTGAAATATTTGGTCCTGTGCTACATTTGGCAACCTTCAAATCGCGCCAACTGGACGATGTGATCGACGCCATCAACGCCACGGGCTACGGACTGACCTTCGGGCTTCACACGCGGATCGATGACCGTGTGCAATATGTGTCCGAGCGGATTGAGGCGGGGAACATCTACATCAACCGGAACCAGATCGGTGCGATCGTGGGCAGCCAGCCTTTCGGCGGCGAGGGACTATCAGGCACCGGGCCCAAAGCAGGTGGACCGAACTACCTGCCGCGGTTTGGCCAGCCCGATATACAAGAAACGGATGCCACTTGGGCTGACGCCCAAACAAGCTTGCCCGCATTGCCAAAACATGGGCCGTACAGACCCATCGAAACCCTTTCGATGCCCGGCCCAACGGGCGAGTCGAACCGGCTGTCTACCCTGCCCCGCGCCGCGATCCTGTGTATGGGACCGGGACCGGAGGCCGCCGCCACGCAGGCACGCGCAGTGGAAGCGCTGGGAGGCGTGGGATTGCAAGTGACCGGACAGATTGACCCTGAGCTACTTAGCACCGGCCCCGACTACGGCGGCGTGATGTGGTGGGGGGATGCCAAGTTTGGCCGCAAGATTGAACAGGCACTGGCCAAGCGCAAAGGGCCAATCCTGCCGCTGATCGCAGGCCAGCCGGATCCGGCGCGCGTCAGGGCAGAGCGTCACGTCTGCGTGGACACCACCGCGTCGGGCGGGAACGCTGCACTTTTGGGTGCCGCAAGCTAAACGCCAAAGACTCGGGGCCTTTTGATCCAAGAAGGCCCCGCGAGCCGCCTGCGGCGCTCTGCCTCTTGACCCTATTGGCGCAATCGCAGAGCGTGGCGGCATGTTCCCCATCCGCGATCATAACCCTTCGGGCCGGGTGCCCTATGTGACCTACATCCTGATGGCGGCCAATATCGGCATCTTTCTCAGCTACGTACCGATCCTGGGCGATGAGCGGGCACTCTATGCCTTCTACAATGCCTATGCGCTGGTCCCTGCCCGGATCGGTGCAGGCTACGGTTTCGAAGGATTGCTAACATCGATGTTCCTGCACGGTGGCTGGGCTCATCTGGCAGGCAACATGCTGTTTTTATGGATTTATGGCGATAACGTCGAAGATGAGCTAGGACATGTCCCGTTCCTGATCTTCTATCTGATCGTGGGTGTGGCCGCCGGGCTGACACAGGTGGTGTTCGAACCATCCTCAATAGTACCGATGGTCGGTGCGTCCGGGGCCATTGCCGGTGTCATGGGCGCGTACCTGCTGCTGTTCCCCAAGGCGCAGGTCGATATCCTGGTCATCTTTATCATGTTCTTTCGCATCTTCCCGATACCTGCCTGGCTGTTGCTTATGCTTTGGTTCGGGATGCAGTTCATTGGCGGGATCGGGGCCGATCCAAATCAGGGCGGCGTTGCGTACTGGGCGCACGCGGGCGGCTTTGTTGCTGGCCTTTTGGGCGCTGTTCCTGTCTGGCTCAGGCGCGGGGCGGTTGCATTCTGGAAACGCACCGACGGGCATCCCCCCCATCCCGAGACCAGCTACCCGGCGATCAACAAAAGCCGCATTCCTAGGATCAGACGGAGATGAGCGACGCCCCCTTGAAAATCAAGGCATCCTGCCACTGCGGAGCTGTCGTGTTGACCGCAACCTTGCCGCGCGGCCTGTCTGATGTTGGGCGCTGCACGTGTTCATTCTGCGCGCGCAGGCAAGCGGCGGCAGTGACCGCGGCACCGGCATCGCTTGAGGTTACGCAGGGCGCCGACAATCTGACGCTGTACACGTGGGGCACCGGCACGGCGCAGCATTACTTTTGCAAGACCTGTGGCATCTACACACATCACAAACGGCGATCCGACCCCGCCGAATGCGGCATCAATCTGGGCTGCATAGAGGGTGTAAACCCATGGGAGCATGAACCTGTCCGTTGGACGGACGGCATCAACCATGTCTCTGACCGCAAGCAGCCCTAGCCGCGAATGACCTTGGCAAAGCCGGAAAAGATCGGCTCATTGGCGCAGATGATTTCACCATGCCCAAGAATTTCACGCGAAGGGTTTAAAGGTTCAACCAACCCGCCAGCTTCGCGCACAATGATCACGCCAGCCGCCAAGTCCCACGCGTTCAGGCGACGTTCCCAGAATCCGTCGTAGCGCCCTGCGCCTACATAGGCCAGGTCAAGCGCGGCAGAACCCCAGCGGCGTACGCCCGCGCAGGTCGGCAGAAGGCGGGCCAGATCCTTTAGGGTTTCGGGCAGATCTGCGCGACCGCCAAAAGGGAGCCCTGTCGCAAAGATGCTTTCGATCATCTTGCTGCGACCAGAAACGCGCAAACGGCTTTCGTTCATCCAGGCACCGGCACCTTTTTCGGCAAAGAACATCTCGTCCTTGCTGGGATCAAAGATCACACCCGCAAGAACCTGCCCTTTGTGCTCGAGTGCGATGGAAATCGCCCAATGCGGCAGACCGTGCAAAAAGTTCGTCGTGCCATCCAGTGGATCGACAATCCAGCGGCGTGTCGGGTCCTGGCCCTCTTCCTCACCACCTTCTTCGGCAAGCCAGCCGTAGGTGGGGCGCGCGCCCATAAGTTCGTCCTTCAGAATCTTCTCAGCGGCAAGGTCTGCCTTCGAGACAAAATCCCCGGCCCCCTTCATCGAAACCTGAAGGTTCTCGACCTCTCGGAAGTCCTTGACCAGCGACCGGCCCGCCTTGCGCGCGGCCTTGATCATGATGTTAAGATTCGCGCTGCCAACCATGGGGGACCTCTTTGCCTCGATCAAATGCCTCCTTTAGGCTCCTTGTGCCCGGATGCCAAGAGCACGCATCTGCGCAGACTTTCGAAATAGATCCCGCTGGTCCCTCAGGATAAGCATAAAGCGACACACCGCTTGTCCCTCTACGCGTGTGCCGTCAGATCGCATGCCCCTTGCCATTCCGCACCAAGTCGTCAGTTTAGCCAGATCACAGAGTCAGGGGAGATTAACCATGAGCGACAAAATGCAACAGATCGTGCTGGCCAGCCGTCCGGACGGCGCACCGACACAGGACAACTTTCGCCTTGAAACAGCCGATATCCCCACACCGGGTGAGGGCGAGATTCTGGTTGAGGTCAGCCATATGTCGCTAGACCCCTACATGCGCGGTCGGATGGATGATGCGAAATCCTATGCGGCCCCCGTGCCGGTTGGCGGCAAGATGGAAGGCGGCAGCGTGGGGCGCGTGCTGGCGTCCAACTCGCCGCTCTTTAAGGAAGGGGATCACGTCTTTGGCATGTTTGGCTGGGCGACCCACAGCACGGCCGATGCGCGTATGTGCAGAAAGCTCGACCCCGATCAGGCACCGGTCACAACTGCACTGGGTGTTCTGGGCATGCCGGGTTTCACCGGCTGGTGGGGGTTTAACGAATATGGTCGTCCGAAAGAGGGCGAAACGCTTGCCGTCGCGGCGGCCACCGGGCCTGTTGGGTCCATGGTGGGACAACTGGCCAAGGCCAAGGGCCTGCGCGCCGTCGGCATCGCGGGGGGCGCCGACAAATGCAAGCTGGCAACCGAAGAGTTCGGTTTCGACGCCTGCGTAGATCACCGCGCCCATAGTGATTTCAAATCCCTGCGCGCCGCGATGAAAGAGGCCGCACCCGATGGCATCGACGTCTATTTCGAAAACGTCGGCGGTCCCGTTCTCGAAGCGGCCATCTCCTTGATGAATCCCTTTGGCCGCATCCCCCTTTGCGGCATGATCGCCTGGTACAACGCCGGTGGCCTTGGGGCTGATGCCGCACAGGAAGGCCTGACCGCGCCCAAGCTTTGGCGTACCATTCTGGTGAACTTCCTCAGCGTGAACGGCTTTATCATTTCCAACCACTGGGACCGCTACCCCGATTTCGTGAACGAGGTGGCGCCGATGCTGAAAGACGGTCGGGTGAAGTACAAGGAAGACATCACAGACGGGCTGGAAAACGCGCCGCAGGCCTTTATGGACCTGCTGACCGGTGGGAACCACGGCAAGGCAATCGTCAAAGTGAAATAAAAGCTATCCCATCAGGGCGCCATCACGGTGCCCTGATGGAACACAATGCGCCAACCTTCCGGATGCCGACGCCAAAGCGTCGTGCGGCGGGTCAGACGATCAGGCTCTTCAAGCACGTAGTTTAACTGGAATAGCCCAGCCCCAAGTTCGCGAAGCGCAAAGTCGTGGCAGGGCCAATCGTGCGGTTCGAGCTCCTTATAGCGCTCTTCTAATAAATCAATGACGGTCGCCCGGTCGTAGATACGACCACTTGCACCGATCTCCAAGAAATCTGGCTCAGTCATGGCAAGCAGCGCTTCGCGGCTGGTTCCGAATGCGCGTCGATGGAAAATCGGCTCGCGCGCCGATAACTCGGCGGGTATATCCTGCTTTGACATCTTTTGCCTTCTCTAGACCGACTGCAATTTCCGCGCCTCTTCGCCGGCAAGCTTCAACAGTTGCTCCATAAAGGGCTTGTCCCGATCATCCGTGCGCACAGCCGCATAAAGCCGCCGGGTGATCCCGGTTTCCGTAAGGGGCCGGGTGACATAATCAGAGCTGTATTTCACCTCGCGGACCACCCAATCCGGCAGGACAGAGACACCACGATTGGACGCGACCAGCAGCAGAATGACTGCCGTCAACTCGACCTGACGTATCGCGGCGGGCTCGACCTTGGCGGGGATCAGCAGCTGGCTGAAGACATCCAGACGCGAACGTTCCACCGGATAGGTGATCAGCGTCTCACCACGGAAATCCGCGGCTTCGATAAAGGGTTTCTGGGCAAGTGGATGGTTGCTCGCCGCGACGAATACCGCATGATAATCAAAGAGTTCAACAAACTCTACACCGGGCAGATCCTCCGGATCCGACGACACGACTAAATCGACTTCCTCGCGCAGCAGCGCAGGCAAAGCGTCGAACGCCAGTCCCGGGCGGATGTCCACATCGACGTCAGGCCAGGATCGCCGGAATTTCTCCAACACCGGAAACAGCCATTCAAAGCAGGCGTGACATTCAATCGCGATGTGCATCCGGCCCGTGCTGCCGGCACGCAGGCCCGAAAACTCATCCTGCAGCGCCTGCACCTGCGGCAGGACCTGCTGCGCCAGTTTCAACAAGCGCTGCCCGGCAGGCGACAATTTGAGCGGCTTTGAGCGGCGCACAAACAATTCTACACCCGCTTGATCCTCAAGCCCTTTCACCTGATGGCTCAGCGCCGATTGCGTGATGTTCATTTGCTCGGCAGCGCGGGCAAGCCCCCCGGCCTCGTGGATCGCCTGTATGGTGCGCAGATGACGGAATTCGATATGCATATGAGGGCGGACTCATGTTTAAAATGAAAGTTATGAGTTTGTCTCACATATCGTTTTGTGAGACAAGGGGCGACCGCAGCCAAAAAGGACTGACCCATGCCAACGCCGAATGTTTCTTTCGAAGTCTTTCCTCCACGCAGCGTAGATGCTGCTTTTAACCTTTGGGACACCGCGCAGGCATTGGCCCCGCTCTCACCACGTTTTTTCTCGGTCACTTACGGCGCTGGCGGCACAACACGTGATCTGACCCATGACGCCGCCCATGTGCTGCGTCGCACATCGGGTCTTCCGGTTGCAGCGCATCTGACCTGCGTGGGGGCCAGCAAGGCCGAAACGCTGGAGGTTGCCGACAATTTCTCAAAGATTGGTGTGAAAGACATCGTGGCCCTGCGCGGCGATCCGCAAGATGGGGCCGAAACCTTTACGCCGCACCCCGACGGCTTTGCCGACAGCTGCGAATTGATCGAGGCCTTGGCGCAAAAAGGAACCTTCAACATCCGTGTCGGCGCCTACCCCGACAGCCACCCCGAGGCAGACAGCCAACAGGCCAATGTCGACTGGCTCAAGCGCAAGTTCGACGCCGGTGCAAACGAAGCAATCACGCAGTTTTTTTTCGAAGCCGAGAGTTTCCTTCGTTTCCGTGACGCCTGTGCGGCGGCCGGCATCGACAAGCCCATCACACCTGGCATCCTGCCCGTGATCAACTGGAAATCAGCGCGCAAGTTCGCGACCCGCTGTGGCACCCCCATCCCTCAATGGCTTGATGACGCTTTCGAAGCTGCGATCCGCGATGACCGCCACGACTTGCTGGCCACCGCGCTTTGCACCGAGATGTGCAGCACGCTGATCGACGAAGGCGTCGAAGATCTGCATTTCTACACGCTGAACCGGGCGGAACTGACGCGCAACGTCTGCCGTGCATTGGGTGTCACGCCGCAGGTCACGCTTGAGGACGTGGCGTAACAGCTTGCACGCGTTGAAATTTCGCCGCAGCATTCCGGCAGAACCATCTGCCGGAGACAGCCCATGCCCCGCCTTGCCACCAAACCCGAAGAACTGCTGAGCCAGTCCGAGGCGCTCAAACTGAGCGGTTTGGAATTCATGCAGGCGATCCTTGACGGCACCAATCCCGGCCCGCCGATTGGTGGCACGATGGGCTACAAGCTACATGCGATTGAAGAAGGTAAGGCTGTGTTTCGTGGCACACCTGAATTCAACGTCACCAACCCGATGGGCACGGTCCATGGTGGTTGGTACGGTACGTTGCTTGATTCAGCGATGGCCTGTGCGGTGATGACCAAAGTACCGCGCGGTTCGGTATATACCACGCTTGAATACAAGGTGAATATCCTGCGGGCCATTCCCCTTGGCATGCAGGTCGATTGCATTGGCGAAATTGATCACGTCGGCCGCTCAACCGGTGTGGCGCATGCTGAAATCAGGGGGGTCGAAGATGGCAAGCTCTACGCGACAGGCTCCACCACCTGCATCGTGATGAAAATCGTCTGAAAAGCTCTGCGTTCAGCTGTTTTCACTGGCATTAACGTCAAACAATGCGTTTTCACTCTTGGTCAGCTTGTCCTTCAAAGCCTGACGTGCCGCAATACTATGATGCAGCCGCTCTGAGCGATCTGCCCCGACAATCCTTTTCTTGCGTGTCATCAACACCTTGCCATGTCCGCGCCAGGTGCCCCGTGCCGGGACAAGGGCATCTCTGGGATGGCGCTCTTCCCATGCTTCAGGCAGCGGCAGTCCGATTTCAGCAGCCCGTCGCAACATCCAGACCAGCGGAATGTTGGCCAGCGGCCGTGCGACTTCGTAGCCACCCAGTTGCCCACCCACGTCGCCATGCGCACCGGGAAACCATACCTGTTCCAGCCTGCCCGGATAATCATCGTGGCATGACCACAAGACCGGAGAGAAGGCGACCCGTTTCTCGTCATGCGCCAACGCTTGAAACCCGTGCTTCACGATGCTGCTCAGCTCATGATTGTGGAATGCCTGCAGATGTTCGGAGAGCCTCCAGAGGATCGGCGCGTTGATGCCGAGCGATTTCACCGTGTCCCAGACGCCGATCATATCGATCTCAATCTGTGCATGGCAGTGCTGTCTGGAAAAGGCCTGCGCGGTTTCACTCTGAGGCGAGTTGGCATAATGCCGATAGGCCGCACGGATATTGCGGACGGTTGCGTGCTCACTGCGGAATAGGCCAACAAGGTCGATCACGCCCGCCAAAGACCGAACAGCATAAGCCCCACGGGAATAACCAAACAGGAAAATTCTGTCGCCGGGCCGGTAACGCGTTGCAAGCCAACCGTAGGCACGTCTGATCAGGCGGTTTATCCCTTTGCCAGTGACGACATCACGGATCGAGCGCCAGTTGTCCCACTGCAAGCCGGGCTCATAATAAAGCGAGACTGCCGCGCCGATCTCAAGCAGCATGGTATAGGCGCGGGCCGCGTTGGTCTGGCACAAAGGTTCTAAAGAGTACAGCGTACCATCCAGAATAATGACATGGGTGGCGGGCGCGCGGCCCGCCCTCCTGCCTTTACTCGGCGGCGATGCGATCCTCATTCATCATCTCCCAGACGCGGTGCGGTGTGAAAGGCATATCCGCCTGCCGCACGCCATGCTCCCAAAGCGCATCCTGCACCGCATTCGAGATTGCCGCCAGGGCACCCACGGTTCCCGCTTCACCACAGCCCTTCATGCCCATGATATTGGCTGTGGAGGGTACAGGTTCAGAGGTAAAGGAAATGTAAGGAAGATCAGTTGCGCGCGGAAGAGCGTAGTCCATGAACGAAGCGGTGAGCAGCTGGCCGTCTTCATCATAGACAACCCGCTCTTGTACCGCTTGTCCCACGCCCTGAGCGACGCCGCCGTGGACCTGACCTTCGGCAAGCATCGGATTGATAAGATTACCGAAGTCGTCAACAACAGTGTACCGGTCAGTGGTCACGATACCGGTCTCAGGATCAATCACGACCTCTGCAATATGCGCACCATTTGGGAAGCTGCGCGCAGGCAAAGTCGCGCGTTCTTGATGCGCCAGCAGATCATCGCGCCCCTTTTCGCGGGCCATGTCGGCCACGTCGAGCATGGTGGGCGTCAGGTTTGAGCCCTCAGCGCGGAAACGTTCGTCGTCAAAGCTGATCTCGGACGCTGGCACTCCCATTTCATCCGAGAGGAACTCGGTAAACGCTTCGGTCATCTTGGCCACTGTCGCAAGTGTCGCGTTATTTTGCACGGTGACCGAGCGGGAGCCGCCGGTACCGCCACCCTGTTTGATCAGGTCGGAATCCCCTTGGACCACGGTGATTTTGTCTGCCGGAATGCCGGTCTGATCGCTCAGGAACTGGGCGTAAACAGTTTCGTGCCCCTGCCCGTTCGACTGCGTTCCGACGTAAATCGACACGGTGCCGTCGTCCTCGAAAACCACCTTCGCACCTTCCGAAGGGTCTCCGAGGATGCTTTCGATGTAATAGCAAAGCCCCTGCCCACGCAGCAGACCGCGCTTTGCATCTTCGGCTTTGCGCACCTCGAAACCGGCGCGGTCCGCCTCCTGGGCGGCACGGTTCAGCACCTTGTTGAAATCACCCACATCATAGGTCTCGCCAGTTGCGGCCTTGTAGGGGAACTGATCCGCCTTAATGAAATTGATCCGGCGCAACTCCCAAGGGTCGACCCCCAGTTCGCGTGCAGCGCGGTCCATCAGGCGCTCCAGCACATAAATCGCCTCGGGCCGCCCCGCCCCCCGGTAGGCATCCACCGGTGTCGTGCTGGTGTAAAAGCCATCCACCTGAAGCCACGTCGTCTGCACATCATAGACGCCCATCAAGACACGGCTGAAAAGCTGTGTCTGAATGAACTGGGCAAATTGAGAGTTGTAGGCGCCAAGGTTGCTCTTGCTGCGCACCCGATAGGCCGTGATCTTATTGTTCTCGTCAAAGGCAAATTCGGCAAGCGACGTCAGATCGCGACCGGCATTATCACTCAGCATCGCTTCGGTGCGCTCTGACATCCAACGTACCGGGCGGTCCAGCACACGCGCCGCCTGCGCGAGGCAAAAATATTCGTTGTAGGTCATCCCTTTCATGCCGAAGCCGCCACCGGTGTCCGGATTAGTGACCCTCACGTGATCTTCATCCAACCCAAACGCCGTCTGCAAGTACCCCTTGTGCACCCAGACACCCTGACCGTTTTGCGCCACGTGCAGCTTGCCGTCCTGCCACTCGGCATAACAGCCGCGCGGTTCCATCGAATTCACGATGATCCGGTTGTCATCCACATCCAGTGCGACTGTCTTGGCCGCAGCGTCAAAGGCCGCTTGCGTTGCCGCCTCGTCTCCCATGCCCCAATCGAATGCCTTGTTGTCAGGCGCTTCTTCGTGCAGCGTCTCGCCACCGGCTGCCATATCAATCTTTGCGGGCAACTCGTCTATATCCAGCATGACCAGCTCTGCGGCATCGCGGGCCTGCGACAGGCTGTCGGCCACGATCACTGCTACCGGCTCTCCCACGTAACGGACCTTGTCCTTGGCCAGCATGGGGCGCAGCGGTTTCGCCCCTTTTGATCCATCCCGGTTATCGACGATGCCGCCTGCCATGGCGATATCCATGTCTGCCGCCTCTAGATCGGCGCATGTCAGCACCAGATGGACGCCTTCAACTTCTTGTGCATCCGAGACGTCCAGTTCCGTGATCGTGCCGTGCGCGACGGGCGAACGCAGAAAATATGCTTGCAAGGCGTTCTCTGGTGCGATGTCGTCCACATAGCGACCGTCCCCGGTCAGGAACCGCACATCTTCTTTCCGTTTTACAGGTTGGCTCTTGCCGAATTTTTCCATTGCGATGCTGCCCTCTAGCGGATGGATGTTACCCCTCAGACATAACCGCTGACGCCCACATGTCCAGCACCGGGAACAGCAGATGTCGCGGCTACGGCGCAAACCGCTAAAAGCCAGGTGCCAAACTCTCCTCCTGACAAAGGTTCTGCCGCCAAATGCGGCGCTTGACCAAAAGCAAATCGCACGTCTGCGCCAGCGCGACGCACCGCCACCCTTTCCCTTCGCCCAATCCTTCGTTAGATCACCCCCAACCCGCGTTTAAGGATCGAGAAACATGGCTCTGGACAAGACATTCAACGCCGCCGAGGCCGAAGCCCGCCTCTATGCCGCATGGGAAAAAGCAGGTGCTTTCAAGGCCGGTGCGAACGCCAGCCGGGAAGAGACGTTTTCCATCATGATCCCGCCCCCCAACGTCACGGGCGTGCTGCACATGGGCCATGCATTCAACAACACGCTGCAGGACATCCTGACGCGCTGGCACCGGATGCGCGGCTTCGATACGCTCTGGCAGCCCGGTCAGGACCACGCAGGCATCGCTACGCAAATGGTCGTGGAGCGCAAACTGGCCGAAACCCAGCAACCGGGACGCCGCGAGATGGGCCGCGAGGCTTTCCTTGAGAAAGTCTGGGAATGGAAGAAAGAATCCGGCGGCACCATCATCGAACAACTCAAGCGTCTGGGAGCGAGCTGCGACTGGTCGCGTAACGCCTTCACCATGTCCGGCGCTCCGGGTGCGCCCGAGGGCGAGGAAGGCAACTTCCACGACGCGGTGATCAAGGTCTTTGTCGACATGTACAACAAAGGTCTCATTTACCGTGGCAAGCGCCTCGTGAATTGGGATCCGCATTTCGAGACCGCGATTTCCGACCTTGAGGTCGAGAACATCGAAGTCGACGGCCACATGTGGCACTTCAAATACCCGCTCGCGGGCGGGGCGACGTACACCTACGTTGAGAAAGACGAAGACGGCAACGTGCTCTTCGAGGAAGAGCGCGACTATATTTCTATCGCCACCACGCGGCCTGAAACGATGCTGGGTGACGGCGCGGTTGCGGTGCATCCAACCGATACACGTTACGCGCCTATCGTTGGCAAACTGTGCGAAATCCCGGTGGGACCGAAAGAGCACCGCCGCCTGATCCCGATCATCACCGATGAATACCCCGATCCGACCTTCGGCTCAGGCGCGGTCAAGATCACCGGCGCACATGACTTTAACGACTACGAAGTCGCCAAGCGTAACCGTATCCCGCTTTATGCCCTGATGGACACGAAGGGCCATATGCGCGCCGACGGACTTCCCTATGAAGAATCCGCTGCCAAGGCGACACAAATCGCCGAAACCACGGCGGAAATGCTGACGGAAACGGAGGGACGGTTCCAGTCACCCTCTGATCAGCCGATGGCCGATGTGAGCAACATCAACCTTGTCCCTGAAGAATTCCGCGGCCTTGACCGGTTTGAGGCACGCGAAAAGGTCATCGCGGCGATCACCGCCGAGGGTTTGGCGGTGATGACGCAGGCCCACGATCCGCGTCTTGGCAAGGCCGCCGAAAAGCCCGTTGCCCCGGAAGAAGGCGGAGAGGCGCGCGAGGACACGGTAGTGCCTCTGGTCGAAGCCAAGAAGATCATGCAGCCCTTCGGCGACCGCTCCAAGGTGGTGATCGAACCGATGCTGACCGACCAGTGGTTCGTCGACACCGCCAAGATCGTCGGCCCCGCCATCGACGCGGTGCGCAAAGGCGACACCGAGATCCTGCCCGAGCAGGACAAGAAGGTCTATTTCCACTGGCTGGAGAATATCGAGCCGTGGTGCATCTCCCGCCAACTTTGGTGGGGGCATCAGATCCCGGTTTGGTATGATAACGATGGAAACTCTTTCTGCGCCGCTACGGAAGCTGAGGCAATTCGACAAGCCAGGCATTTCTACAAAGGTCTGTTTCCGGAGTTAGAAGAAAGTGCTTTCGACATTTCAATTGGTCAGGCTGGCTTTAACGGATTTGTAAATAAGATCGGTCGCAGCAGTCCGTATAGTAGTAGTCCGGAGTTTGACGACATATCCTATTGGATGGAATTCGGAGGCAAGGAGAATGTGGCAAATTATAAAGCTACGCTTTACCGCGACCCCGACGTCCTCGACACCTGGTTCTCCTCCGGTCTCTGGCCCATCGGCACCCTCGGCTGGCCCGAGGACACTCAAGAGCTGCAAAAATACTTCCCCACCTCCGTCCTGATCACCGGTTTCGACATCATCTTTTTCTGGGTCGCCCGGATGATGATGATGCAATACGCCGTCGTCGGCGAACGCCCCTTCGACACCGTCTATGTTCACGCCCTGGTGCGCGACGAGAAGGGCAAGAAGATGTCGAAATCGCTGGGCAACGTGCTCGACCCGCTGGAACTGATCGACGAATACGGCGCGGATGCCGTGCGCTTCACCCTCACTGCGATGGCGGCGATGGGCCGTGACCTGCGGCTTTCCACGCAGCGCATCACGGGCTACCGGAACTTCGGCACGAAGCTGTGGAATGCGCACCGCTTTGCAGAAATGAACGGCGTCTTCACGGGTGAGGCACATGCATTGCCGACCCCGACTGCCACGCTGAACAAATGGATCATCGGTGAAACCGCCCGTGTGCGCGAGGATGTCGACGCGGCACTGACAAACTTCCGCTTCAACGATGCGGCGAACGCGCTTTATGCCTTTGTTTGGGGCAAGGTTTGCGACTGGTATGTAGAACTGTCCAAACCCCTGTTGCAGGAAGATGCGCCCGAGGCGGAAGAAACCCGCCAGACGCTGGGCTGGGCGCTAGATCAATGCCTGATCCTGCTGCACCCGATCATGCCGTTCATCACAGAAGAGCTGTGGGAGACGACAGCCACGCGCGACAAGATGCTGGTCCACGCCGACTGGCCTGCCTACACGACCGCTGATCTGCTGGATGCTAACGCGGATCGTGAGTTGAACTGGGTCATCGGGCTGATCGAATCCATCCGGTCTGCACGCACGCAGATGCATGTGCCTGCGGGCCTCAAGGTGCCGATGATCGTGACCGAGATGGATGCCGCCGCGCAAACCGCGTGGGACAACAACGAAGCGATGATCAAGCGGCTTGCACGGGTTGAAAGCCTTGAAAAGGCAAATGATTTCCCGAAAGGAACAGTGTCAATCGGCGCTCCGGGCGCAACCTTCGGGCTGCCGCTGGCGGGACTGATCGACATTGGCGAAGAAAAGGCGCGCCTGCAAAAGTCCCTGGACAAGCTGAACAAGGAAATCGGCGGACTGAAGGGGCGGCTGAACAATCCCAAGTTCCGCGACTCCGCTCCCGAGGACGTGGTGGCAGAGGCCGAGGCCAATCTTGCCGCCCGTCAGGAAGAGGCCGATCAGCTTCAGGCTGCCCTCGCGCGCCTGGCCGAGATGGAGTGACGCCGCCCTGCTTCCAAATGGGTCAAATCCCCGCCGGAGGCATTAAACTTTTCTGGTGCTCCAGAAGAACTTTTTGCCTCCGGCGGGGATTTTTAACCATTTGGAAACCAAGACTGCGCGAAGAATAAGACGCGGTCCTAGCTGGGAAGCGAAGATCGTCCATTTGGAAGGCCCCATCCGATAACGGGTGGGGCTGACCTTTTGAGGCTACTTGAAGACCGGGGCGCGCTTCTGCATCTGGGCGGCAATCACCTCCATCTGTTCGGGCTTGCCGATGAGCTGTGACTGGATGCGCGACTCCGCTTCGAGGACATCCTGAGCTTCTGCCGTCTCGGCGAGGTGGATCAGTTTCTTGGCGGCGCGGATCGCGCTAGGGCTCTTGCCTGCAATGGTTTCGGCCAAAGCCGTCGCCGCCGCGAGCGGATCATCCGAAATCTCGGTAATCAGACCCCAGTCCGCAGCCTGTTCGGTTTCCACCTGTTCGGCCGTATAGGTCAGTCGGCGCAGCACGTCTGATCGCACCAGTTTAGGAAGCAGTACCATACCGCCCATGTCGGGCACGATACCCCATTTCATCTCCATCACCGCGAAGCGAGTGCCGGGCGCGGCGATGCGAATGTCACAGCCCAGCGCCAGTTGTATTCCCGCCCCGAAACAGACGCCATGAATTGCCGCAATCACCGGTATTTCCATCCGGTGCCAGATCATCGCAACCTCTTGCCATTGGTTCGTCGTACCATGGCCATGGGTCCGCGGCATCAAGACCTCTTTCGGATCCCTGCCCATCATGCCCGACAGGCCGGTGATGTCGATCCCGGCGCAGAACGCTTTACCCTCGCCGGAGATCACCGCAACGCGGGCGTCTGATGCGGCAACTTCTTGTCCTGCAGCGATGATTCCGTCGATCATCTCCTGATCGACGGCGTTCATTTTGTCTGCACGGGTCAGACGGACAAAAGCGATGTGATTTTCGTATGTGACGGTGACGCGGGCCATGGGATCCTCCGAATTGGTTGGGGATCACTGAACCGCAAACCGACCGCTCAGACCAGCAAAACGTCGCGGCAGATCAGGGCACCAGCCGGTCAATCGCACGCATCATGGCAAGGCTCTTGTCGTAGACGAGCGTCAGGATACGCCGCGCCGGTGGTTTCGTGGCAAGGCTTGGCACTGTGCGGACAACACCGGCAGCAGCGGTCGCAGCAATAAATCCACGGCGGGTGAGTTTCGGCATCTTGGTGCCGCCGACCAGTTGCGAGTGATTCTCATATAAGGTCGATTGTGCCGTTTTCCAACCCTTGCCCCGCATCCCTAGCCCGCCTATCAGATTGGTATGACTGAATATCGCCTGACCCCGCTTGCCCTATCCCTGCCCGCGACAGTCCCCTTTGTCGGGCCCGAAACGCAGGAACGCGCCATGGGCCTCGCCTTTGATGCCCGGCTTGGAGCGAACGAAAATGTTTTTGGCCCCTCACCTTTGGCGAAGGAGGCCATGTGCGCAACTGAAATGTGGATGTACGGAGACCCCGAAAGCCATGATCTGCGCGCGGCGTTGGCCGCACATCACAACACCACGATGGATCATATCGTCGTGGGCGAAGGCATTGACGGTCTGCTCAGCTATCTGGTGCGACTTTTCGTTGGGCCAGACGACGCGGTAGTAACCTCAGATGGCGCATATCCGACGTTCAATTACCACGTAGCAGGTTTTGGTGGTGCACTGCACAAAGTCCCCTACCGGGACGACCACGAAGACCCAGCGGCGCTTTTTGCGAAAGCAGCCGAGGTTGATGCCAAACTGGTCTATATTGCCAATCCCGACAATCCTATGGGGTCTTGGCATAAAGGCGCTGACTTGGCTGAAGCGATGAAGGATCTGCCCAAGAACACGCTCCTTGTTCTGGATGAGGCTTATGTCGATACAGCCCCCGAAGGCACGGCCTTACCGCTCCCCCTTGATGATCCACGCTTGATCCGCATGCGCACATTTTCAAAGGCTTATGGTCTTGCGGGGGCACGTGTCGGCTATGCGATCGGCGCGCCTGAACTGATCACCGCCTTTCACAAGGTCCGCAATCATTTCGGGATGAACCGCGCAGCACAGGTCGGGGCGCTTGCCGCGCTCAAGGACCAGATCTGGCTGGCGCAGGTGATCAGGCAAGTGAGCGATGCACGCAACCGTATCGCGGCAATAGCACGCGCACATGGGCTCACGCCTTTGCCTTCTGCCGCGAATTTCGTGGCGATAGACTGCGGCCAAGACGGCGCTTTTGCCAAATCTGTTCTGGACGGACTGGTAGCACGCGGAATTTTTGTCAGGATGCCCTTTGCCGCCCCGCAGAACCGTTGCATTCGGATCAGTTGTGGCACGCAGGAACAACTTGGCGCCCTAGAAGCCGCCTTGCCAGCAGCCCTTGCGGAGGCAAAAAGGGGCTGACGGCGCTATATGTCGCGCTATACTCGATAACGGATCAGATGATGAGACCGTTATGCGCCATAGTAACGACCGCCCCGCTGCACCAAATTTTACGCAAGCCTGCATCGTGATGTTCGGTATAAACCTGACATGGATATTCATGGTGATCTGGGCGATCTGGGGATTGCTGGCTGTCGCCCTGATCGGGTGGGTGGTAAACAAGGTGATCACGCGCATTGACGTGGCACGCAACGGCGCACGCGCCTGACGTCAGACTTTTTGCGCGACGTGCGTATCCTGACCAGAAGCGGTTCAGTTCTCTGCAATTACCGCCGATGCGGCATCCAATGCACCCGGTCCATGCTCTATGTTCAGGCTGCGCATCCCTGCTTCGATGCCGCCCAAAAGTCCCATGATCATCTGCCCGTTTACATGCCCCATATGTCCAAGCCGGAAAAATCCGTGCCATGCCGGGTCCTTCGGTGGCGCCATGCCCAAGCCGATGCCAAGGGTCAGCCCAAGCTGTCCTTCCACCCAGTTGCGCAGGGCTGTCGCCTTGGGCGCTTCCAACCGTAAGGACGTCACCGCGTTACTGCGATAAGCCCGGTCCGTGACGTTCATTGCAAAACTGCCAGCCTCCGACCATGCCTCGCAAGCAGCCCAGATCGCACGGGCCAGAACCGCGTGGCGTGCCCAGACGGCTTCAATACCTTCCGCGTGGATCATGTCGAGCGCGGTGCGCAAGCCATAAAGGTGATGGGTGGGTGCTGTGCCGCCGTGATACTGAAAGAACTCTTCGGCATGGGCACGCGGTGACCAGTCCCAGTACCAGCTGACCCGTGGCATGCTGGCGCGGGCTGCATCCGCCTTGTCATTGAAGAAAACGAATGACATGCCGGGCGGCACCATCAGCCCCTTCTGGCACCCGGTCACCATCACATCGACGCCCCAATCGTCCATCTCGAACAGATCACACCCCAAGGACGCGATGCAATCGGCCATCAGAAGCGCCGGGTGATCGGCGGCGTCGATCACTGCGCGCAGGGCCGGAATATCATTACGGATTGAGGTCGACGTGTCCACATGCACGCCCAGCACCGCTTTGATTTCATGGGCCTTATCGGCCTTCAGAACCTCGCTGATGCGGTCCATATCCATTGGGGAGTGCAGTCCGAAGTCCAGCAGATCAACTTCCGCGCCGATGCCTTTTGCCATCTCGCCCCAGCCGACGCCAAAGCGGCCCGTAGCGGGTACCAGCACCTTATCGCCGGGGCGGATCACGTTGGCCAGGGCCGCCTCCCACGCCGCATGACCGTTGCCGGTGTACATCGCAACATGGTGTTGTGTCCGTGCCACCCGTTTCAGATCGGCCGTCAGCCCCGGCATCATGTCGACCAGTTCCCCGTCATAGATATTGGGTGCAGCCCGATGCATCGCCTGCAAAACCGGATCTGGAATCACCGAAGGGCCGGGGATCGCAAGGTATGGGCGTCCGTGAGAGAGATTGGGGGGCGTGGTCATCATGACGGCCTTTTATGCTTGAACTGGCCGGACATTAGAACCACCTCGTGCGAGGTCAACATCATATCGGTCACCTTGCCCATCGCCATCGCGATGCGTAGACCGGGCCGCAAGCTTCTATCCAAAGGATAAACCGCTTCCTATGAACGATCAGACATATACCTCGAAAGAGCTGCTGTCGTGGCTTTGGCGGGATTATCTGCGCAAACACGTCGGGCTGATGGGCGTGGCCGTGGTCTTCATGATTATCGAGGGCAGTACGCTGGGCGCACTGGCGCGCCTGATGGAGCCGATGTTCGACCGTGTGTTTGTCGCTGGTCAGGAAGACGCACTGATCTGGGTCGGCCTTACGCTGATCGGCATCTTCATTCTGCGCGCCATCGCCGGGGTCAGTCAAAAGGTGCTGCTGACCAAGGTGGCGCAGCGCACGGCAGCGGATATGCGCATCGACCTGCTGGAACGGATGATGAAGCAGGACGGGGCGTTTCACCAATCTCATCCGCCGGGCTTTCTGATTCAGCGGGTGCAATCGGATGTAAATGCCGTGGGCGATGTCTGGCGTGCCGTGATCACCGGCGCAGGCCGTGATTTCATCGGTTTGCTGGTGCTGTTGGGCGTGGCAATATCCATAGATCCAATCTGGGCGCTGATGGCCTGTGTGGGCATCCCTATCATGGTGCTGCCCGCTGCTGCCGCTCAGAAATTCGTGCGCCGCCGTGCACGCGAGGCACGGGATCTGGGCGCAAGTCTCGCCACTCGGCTGGACGAAGTGTTCCACGGCATCGTGCAAGTCAAACTAAACGCGCTTGAAGCCTATCAGACCCGGCAATACCGCGACCTGACGGGCAAATTCATCGACACCGAAGTGCGCGCCGCGTTCGGCAATTCCGCGATCCCGGGCATGGTAGATATCCTCTCTGGCATCGGGTTCATGGCCGTGATCCTTTATGGCGGATCCGAGATCATCTCTGGCGATAAGACCATTGGTCAGTTCATGACATTCTTCACCGCGATGGGTTTTGCTTTCAGCCCCCTGCGGCGATTGGGCGGGATCAGCGGGTTATGGCAAATTGCTGCCGCCGCGCTGGAGCGGATCAGGGAGCTGTTTGAGGCGCCGCTTCACCTGCGTGACCCGGCGCACCCGGTCCCTGCCCCTGTAGGCACCCCCGATATCAAACTTGAAAATGTCGATCTGTTTTATAGTGAAACCAAAGTTCTTGATGGCCTCACGTTCACTGCAAAGGCAGGTGAGACGACAGCGCTTGTCGGGGCATCCGGCGCAGGCAAGTCCACCGTGTTCAACGTTCTGACCCGTTTGATTGATCCACAAGGTGGCAAGGCCTTGCTCGGCGGTATCGCAACGACGGATATGGCCCTAGCTGATCTGCGCAGCCTCTTCTCCGTGGTCACACAGGAGGCATTGCTTTTTGACGCAACGCTGCGTGAAAATATTGTGTTGGATCGCAAAGACGTGACCGAAGCACGTTTGAACGAGGTGCTCGACGCAGCTCATGTGGCGGACTTTCTGCCGAAGCTGGAGAAGGGCCTCGATACCCTTGTCGGCCCGCGTGGCTCTGCCCTGTCCGGTGGTCAGCGTCAGCGCGTTGTGATTGCACGCGCGCTGCTGCGCGACACGCCCATTCTGCTGCTGGACGAAGCAACATCGGCGCTTGATGCGCAATCCGAACAGGTGGTGCAGGAAGCGCTTGATCGTCTTTCGAAAGGGCGCACAACAATCGTCATCGCACACAGGTTGGCCACCATTCGCAGTGCGGACCGGATTGTCGTGATGGACCGGGGCCACGTGGTGGACGAAGGTACCCATGACGCGCTGTTGGAACGGGGCGGGCTTTACGCTGATCTTTATCGGTTGCAGTTTCAAGACGGACGACAGGTTGGCGACCCGGTGCCCGAAAAACGCGCTGCCAATCGGGCAAGCCCAGACACGTCGGAGCACATTGGACTTTGGCAGCGCATTGGACGCAGGCTTTTCGGTCAGCGGCGATAACTTGCGGCAAGCGCAGATGCGTCAACGCCGGCAAAGTAACGCAGCAACGTCCAAAGATTGCGCGCGCCGCGTCTGATCCATCCCTGACGGGTGTATTTCTCGGCGCTTGTGACCGCGTCAATCGGCAGGCCCTTCAGCTTACCCTTCAAAGCACGTGCAAGCGCTACATCTTCCATCAGAGGGACATCTGGGTATCCCCCTGCCCGCGCATAGAGCGCCGACGAGATCAACAAGCCCTGGTCCCCATAGGGCAGCCCGAAACGACTGCGCAGGTTGGCCCAAGTTGCAACCAGACGCGCTGCCGCCCCTGGCTGATCAAAGCGCAGTTGGAACCACGCGGCCTTGTCTGGTTGACCAAGATGCGCACGGACTGATTTTGTCCACCCCGACTGCAGCACGGTGTCCGCATGCAATATCAGCATCCAATCGGCTTTCGCCACCTCACAGGCCCGGCGAAGCTGCCCCCCCCGAGACGGTTCCCCATGCAACACCTCAGCGCCCCATGCCTGCGCCGTGGCGCCTGTTGCGTCGTCCGATCCGCCATCAGAGATGATGAGTTCACGGATCAGGCCTGCCTCCAGCCCTTCCATTAAAGCGTCGAGACACTGTGGCAAACGATCAGCTGAATTCAGGGTCGGGATGATAACGGAAATAGGTGCGCGCATGTTGCCCCTTTTGGTGTGGCGTGTGATCACTATATCTCATCCCGAACCGCAAAGGACAAATCCATGATCAAACGTCGCATTCTGCGCCTCTCGGGAACCGACACGAAAGACTTCCTGCAAGGGCTGGTGACCAACGATATCGGCAAGCTCTCGGAAGGTGCGGTGTATGCAGCCTTGCTCACGCCGCAGGGCAAATATCTGGCCGATTTTTTTCTCGTACCAGATGGAGATGCCGTACTTCTGGACGTCGCGGACAGTCTTGGCGACATGGTGATGCAGCGCCTGTCCATGTACAAGCTTCGTGCCAAGGTCGACATTGCCGAAACGGATCTGCATGTGCATCGGGGCTTGGGCGACACGCCAGCGGACGGTTTTGCCGATCCACGCGCTGCTGAATTGGGCTGGCGCGCCTATCGCGATGAACCGCAGACCGATGACACGATCGATTGGGATGCTTTGCGTGTGGCGCTCCTGATCCCTGAAACGGACGTTGAATTGACACCGGATACCTTCATTCTTGAGGCGGGGTTTGAGCGGCTGAACGGCGTGGATTTCCGCAAGGGCTGCTATGTCGGTCAGGAGGTCACCGCACGCATGAAACACAAGACCGAATTGCGCAAAGGTCTGGCACCGGTACTGGTAGACGGGAGTGCTGAGGTAGGCACAGACCTGATGTCAGATGGCAAACCAGCTGGCACGCTCTTCACTCAGGCGAACGGGAAAGCGATCGCCTACCTGCGTTTTGATCGCGCCAAGGGCGAGATGCTAGCCGGTGACGCCCGCGTCAAATGGGCGGATGCGCCGGAAAATGCGTCAAATTGAGTCGAAAAGCCCCGCCAGATGCGGGGCTCTCGTTTCCTCAGAACGTTAACTGAGTATTACGTCGCGTCAGCGAGGGCTCCCGCCTAACGGGAAATCATGCGCGCTCGACGTATTCCATTGTTTCAGTGTTCACCACGATATCTTCGTCTTGACCGACGAAAGGCGGTACAGACACCTTGACCCCATTATCCAATATGGCCGGTTTGAAAGAGTTCGCTGCCGTTTGGCCTTTCACGACAGGCTCCGTCTCGACCACTTTGCAGATGACCTTTTGCGGCAGTGAGGCATTCAGCGCTTCGTCCTCATGGTACTCGACCACGACCATCATGCCGTCCTGCAAGAAGGGGCGCCGTTCCCCCAGAAGCTCGGCCGGGAGCTGGACCTGCTCGTAGGTTTCGGTGTCCATCAGAACCAGCATCCCACTGTCTTCATACAAGAATTGCTGGTCTTTCTGCTCCAGACGCACCCGCTCGACCTTGTCGGCAGAACGAAAACGTTCGTTCAGTTTGGAGCCGTTGCGCAGGTTGCGCATCTCTACCTGAGCAAAGGCGCCGCCCTTGCCGGGCTTCACGTGGTCGACCTTGACCGCCGCCCAAAGGCCTCCGTTATGCTCCAGGACATTTCCTGGGCGAATCTCGTTTCCGTTAATTTTGGGCATGTGGCAAAACCATGGCAAAAGGTTGATGAAAAGTTAGCGCACCCTATATCTCGCCCTATGGGACCCTGCAAGCCAACGATATGTCGTAGTGCACCTGCAGCATGCTATGCACAGCGCGCATGGGTGCCATGTCAATTAGATGTATCCGAATCGAGGGATATCGGTCATAAGAGGCGTCACGCCGAAATGACAAGAGCAAGAATAATGGAAAGGACGACGAGTTGAGAGATTTCGTTGATGGCACTGCTTTCAATAATGAGCAAGGCAACCGTGCCCGCAAACTTTTTGCTGCCGTGGTACTGGCAGCTCTGGATGACGCGATTGCTGATGACAAGAAGTACGGCAATGGCCCAGAACAGATCGCCCGCTGGGCGCGCTCCCGCGATGGCCGCGAAGTGTTGAGCTGCGCCGGTATCGACCCTAACGAACGTGTGGTAGCGGGTTTGATGGATTTCGTCGGCAAAGGTGTCCGCACCTCTGTTGCGCTGTCGCGCGAAGAGTCTGAGCGCCGCCATGCTGCACAGCAGGCTGAAGCTGCCTAAATCAGGCCGCAAGACCTACAAAATCGCAGTCCTTCTCAGGGCTGCGTTTTTCGTTTCAGGCACCTGAAAATACGAACATCCAGACCTGCGCTACCATCAGCTCTGCCAGTAGCAGCCCCAATATCAGGCCAGAGAGTACCAGGCCCGGCTTCCGCTTCCACAGGATCAAAGCGCAGATCGCAGCGGCAGCTGCACCAAGGGGTGCAATCCATTCTGCCCCCCTGCTCCGGTCCCAATAGCTGACCGGGCTTTCAAACACCCAAGAGGTGATGGGCCAGAAATGGGGGCGGCCGTCATCATGATGCAGTGGGAAATCCAGCGTCAGGTGCAAAAGTGCAGCCCCTGTCAGTACGATGGCCCAATCAATGCGCTGCCAAATCGCAAAACCCAGTAAAATGCCCCAGACCAGAAATGAGTTATCAACGGCAAAGACCGTCTGCCACAGCTCTGAGAAATAGAGTTGGTCAAAGACGATCTGAGCTGGAATGTTCAGCACGTAAAGAGCCGTGCCCGCCAACAGGTAAAGCGACAGATCAGGCAGCAATGCGCCGACAAGGGCGGCCCATATCAGCTTGCGATCCCCTCCCTTTGCCAGCGCGGCCGCGCCCAGCAAGAGAGGTACAGGCGTATTCATGGTGAATCCCCCTTTCGCGTCCTGTTGAATTGCGCCAGTTTGCGGCCAAACCGTGCGGGACCACCACATGACAAAAGCCATCATGATACAAGGCACTGGCAGCAATGTCGGCAAATCCATGATCGTGGCTGGCCTGATCCGCGCCTGCGTGAAACGCGGCCTGAGTGTGCGTCCCTTCAAACCGCAAAACATGTCGAACAATGCTGCCGTTACAGAAGACGGTGGTGAGATCGGGCGCGCGCAGGCCTTGCAGGCGCGGGCGGCAGGCGTCGCACCGCATACCGATATGAACCCCATCCTGCTTAAACCGCAGTCGTCCACAGGGGCGCAAGTGATCGTTCAGGGCCAGATCGCAGGCACCCAAGAGGCCGCCGCCTTTGGGAAAAACAAGGCCGCGCTGATGCCATCTGTGCTTGAGTCCTTCCAACGGCTTGGCAGCCAGTGCGACCTGATCATCGTCGAAGGTGCAGGCAGCCCGGCAGAGACCAACCTGCGGGCCGGTGATATCGCGAACATGGGCTTTGCCACCGCCGCCAATGTGCCTGTCATCCTGATGGGTGACATCGACCGGGGTGGCGTGATCGCACAGATCGTTGGCACCAAGGCCGTGATGTCAGCGCAGGACAATGCCATGGTGCGAGGCTTTGCCGTCAACAAGTTCCGGGGCGACCGCAGCCTGTTTGATGCAGGCCGCGACGACATCGCGCGGCGCACGGGCTGGCCAAGTCTTGGGGTGATCCCTTGGTTCGATCAGGCGCACCGCCTTCCAGCGGAGGATGTGATGGACCTGCCTGCGCGTTCACAATCGGGGGGGGCCGGCTGTGTGATTGCCGTGCCGCGTCTGCCGCGCATTTCCAACTTCGATGACCTTGACCCGCTGGCGGCTGAGCCGGGCGTTGACCTGCGCGTCATCATGCCGGGTCAGCCGTTACCAGCAGATGCAGACCTTGTGCTGATGGTCGGTAGCAAAGCCACCATCGCCGATCTTGCGGCCTTCCGCGCAGAGGGCTGGGATATTGATCTGGCTGCACACCTGCGCCGCGGTGGACGGGTGCTGGGGCTTTGCGGCGGGTATCAGATGCTGGGACAATGCATATCCGATCCACACGGCATTGAAGGGACGCCGGGGACCGTTCAGGGCCTGGGACACTTACGGATCGAGACGGAGATGGTGCCGATCAAACACCTCTCGCTCAAAGAGGGGCTACATCCGGCAAGTGGAACCACCCTGTCTGGCTATGAAATACACATCGGGGAAACCACGGGCCCTGACACGGACCGTGCCTGGCTTATGTTTGACAGCACGCCTGAGGGCGCGACAAGCAAGGATGGGCTGGTTCAGGGCTGCTATATGCACGGCTTGTTCAACTCAGACGCTTTTCGGGCCGCATATCTGGCCACATTTGGCGCCTCGTCATCCGTAGCCTTTGAGGTAGGTGTAGACGACACGTTGGATGCATTGGCTGACCACGTCGAACGCTATTTCGACATCGATCACATGCTGGTACTAGCCGGACAAGTCTGAGCGCACAGCCCGTTTATTCAAGATCCTGAGCAGTCAGAGCACGATGTATTTCGCGCCGGACCAATTTGCGCACGTTCCGCGTGATCCGCTCGCCCAGTGCGCCTTGAAGTTCCTGTCTTACGATATCACTGACCAGATCGCGCAGGGCCTCTTCGTCAATCAACTGTTCGTCCTCAGAGAGATCCCGACCCAAATCAACATTCTCAGAACGATCGGTAGACGAGGTTTCTGGCGCAGCCGCTGAGCGTGATTCCGTATTTTCCGGGAACACTTGTGATTCTGGTTCTGTTTCGGGCTCAGGTTTTGATGCTGCGGCTTGTGCCTTGGGGGCAAAAACCGCGGTGGCATGTACGAACTGGGGCCGATCCGTCTGCTGTGTTTCAGGCTCGTCGTCTTCCCACGCCATCGTTTCAGGTTCGGTACCGGCATAATCGCTTTCGCCCGCGTCATCAGGCTCCCACGTATCAGCTATGTTACCGATAGCGGTTTCTAACGCCTCGATCTTGGCGCTTAGGGTCGCTGTTTTGCCGGCCGAAGACGCCTGCTGTTCTCCTGTCACTTCTGTATTGACAGGTTTATCTACATGAAGCGCAGTTTGCTGGTCCAAATTAAGGGGCGCAGCTTTTTCTTGCGCTTTTTCAAGTTCATCCTCGAAGTCTTCTCCGATGAACGCTGCCTCAGCCGCGCTCTCGATTTCCTGACGGTCCTCAAACGCGGTCCGCTTGTTGCTGCCCTCCCGAACGTCACCCAGAAGAATTTCGCCCCCTTCTCCGTCGGGGTCATCGTCATCATCAAAGTTATAGGGATCGGTAGAATAATCCTGAGCAAGGTCCTCGAACCGAGCCTCCTCATCCGCTTCTTTATCATCATCAACTTCCGCCACGTCTTCGTGCGGATAGACATCCAACAATCTGTCGTCTGTGATCAGATCATCAAGAGAGCTGTCAATTCCACCGTCCTCGTCCTCCTCATCCAAGGCGGCGAAAGCGTCAATGTCTTCGACATTATCCTCATCGTCATCAAAGATGGTATCTTGGGCCGTACTTTCAGAAACGGAAAGTTCGGACTGCCTGTCATCCGGCGCATCATTTTCTGCAACACGCAATGCTGGTGTAAGGACCAGACGATCGTTTTTTGGTTCGGGTTTCGAAGCCTGCAAAGGACGTTTATCTTCGGACACCAGACGGCGGATCGAAGATAGTACATCCTCCACCTCAGCATTTGTGACGGGGTCGGACATTTTTTTACCACTCTTTTCTCTCTTCCAAGGTACCCCGGCAGAGAGATTCCCACAATGGGGCCGCGAAAATTGTCAGTCTTTTTGCAGCGCCCGCAACACACGGTCCAGTTGCTTGCCCTGCTTTGACCGCTTGACCGGGCCGTCCTTGACCAGATTGTAATACTCTGCCGGATCATAGAGTTGCACAGGAAGGCCCAGGTTCTTTGCCGTCAAACGTCCGGTTGAAGCAAGGATACGGTAGGCCGCCACGTAGACAGCCGCGCGCGCCGACACCTGCAAGGACTGCGCATCAAGCAAGGCCTGTTCTGCATCAAGCACGTCCAGTGTGGTCCGGGCCCCAAGCCGGGCTTCCTCCCTGATGCCGTCAAACCCGATGCTTGCCGCGCGCACCTGACGCACGGAAGCGGCAAGCTGGGCCTGAACCGTTGTCAGGGTGGCATAGGCATTACCCACATCCTGCTGAACGTTATTACGTACCACATGCAGGTTTCCGCGTTGGGCGTCTGCTTGGGCCTGCGCCCGCCGCGCCGTCGCAGAAAGCGCCCCCCCCTGATAGATCGTCTGACCGGCCTCAAGCCCGATAGACCCACCGCGATTGAATTCATTCGCGTTCAGGTTCTCTGTGGCGGCAAGACGGCCAGAAAGATTGATCGTCGGCTTCATGTCCGACAAGGTGGCGCGTACCAGCAAGTCTGCTGCGGCAACCTGATGCTGCGCGCTTTTTAGGGACGGATGGGTGCGCACAGCCAATGCCTTGGCCCCGTTCACGTCTTCTGCGATCGCGGGCAGGCTGGGCGGCTGGCGCAGCGGGCCGGGCGTGCGGCCCACGATATTACGGTATTCCTCAATCGAGCTGACCAGATCCCCCCGCGCTGCCGCCAGGCCGCTACGTGCCTGTGCCAACTGCGCCTGCGCAAGCGCCACATCCGTCCGTGTCACTTCACCCACCTCAAAGCGGTCTTGGGCAGCACGCTGTTCCTGGGTCAACAGGCGCACGTTGTTTTCACGCAGGGCCACGAATTCCTGAGCTTCGATCACGCCCATATAAGCCTGCACCGCGCGCAAAAGAATCTGCTGCTCGATGTCCAAAAGCGCCTCTCGGGTGGCCAAGACCGTTTCTTTGGCAGCCTCAATTCGGAAACTTCGCGATCCAAAATCATAAAGGACCATTTCGGCAATCAGGTTCACAGCTGCCGTCAAATCATCATTGTCAATTGTGGTCCGGGACGCAGCCGTGCGAACCTGTCCGAAGTTCTGTGTCAGGCTGGTTGACCAGCGCAAGACTGGCTTCAATGCTGCGGCGGCAACCGCTACGTCTTCATCCGCGGCGCGCAGCAAGGCGCGGTTCTGCTCCAAGAGGCCGGAGTGCGTGTAGGCCCCTACCAGCGCATCCGCCAGTGTTTCGGCTGTAGACGCGCGCGGGGCCGCCACACTCAAAGCCAGCGCACAGGCACCAGCCATAACACGCAACCCAAGGGGCATTTTCCTGATCAGCATCGACCGTTGACCTCTTTCATGTTGAAACCACTTGTCCGCCCGTGACGAACCTCATTCTAAAGTTGAAACGCCGCCTCGCGTTTGAAACCTTCCAGCACCGGTGCCGAGGCATTGAATGCCATGCGCCAGCTGACCTGGTCACCGCGCTTGTAGCCGACACGCACCTCACCCAATGCGCCGTCCATGAACAAGGCCGCGATCCGCCCCCCGTCTTTCAACTGCGACACAATAGCGTCCGGGACCTCCATGACGCCGCCCTCGATCAGGATGACATCATAGGGACCATGTTCCGCAGCACCTTCGGCCAGCGGTCCAATATGCACCACCGCGTTGTCAGATCCCGCAGCGATCAAGGCTTCCTGCGCCTCAGTCGCCATGGACTCGTCTTCTTCAACGGCGATGACCGCTTCAGCCATGTGCGCGACCACCGCCGCCGAGTAGCCCATGGCACATCCGATATCGAGCACCATTTCCGCCTTGCTTATGGCTAACGCATCCAGCATTTTGGCCAGCGTACGCGGCTCCAGCAGCACACGTCCCTGTCCTAAATCAAGGTTCTCGCCCATGTAGGCCGCTTCCCGCTGGGCTGCGGGCACAAACTCCTCACGCGGGACGCTGAGCATGGCATCGATGATGGGAAACTTGGTCACATCCGAGGGAAGCACCTGCGTATCAACCATCATTGTTCGGCGGGCGGCGAAATCACTCATTTGCTAAACTCGTCCGTTCAGATTCTTATCCCTATGATGTGCCACATCGCGCACGGGTCAGCAACGGCTAGCGGCATACTTTCACCGATCATACATCTTGCAGCGGCAACAGGGATCGGATAGTCAGCAAAAACCACTGGTCGGCGAGTTGGCGGAGTGGTGACGCAGCGGATTGCAAATCCGTGTACACCGGTTCGATTCCGGTACTCGCCTCCAATATTTTCAGATAGTTAAATCAGAGCGTCATGTTTCTAGGCACTATTTAGGCACGGAAACTTCTTGGCGCACTACAACCGCTCGACGATTTGTCTTGGACGCTGAGGCCTCGCGTACGTAGCTGACGCTTGGGTTTGAGATCCACATTTTCACCAATGGGCTGTTAATCAATTGGTCGTAGGTTCGATCCCTACCGCCGGAGCCAAAATCTCTCATAGAAAACAAGAGACTAACAAGCCGCCCTTCGGGGCGGCTTTTGGTTTCTGCAACATCTCTGCAACATTGCTATTTGCGCGTTCGGCAAATGTTAACTGCATCTCTGCAGATCATATCGATCCACGGCGTCCCCGGTGCAGCACTTAACGTGACACACCCACCCGTCACTCAGACATGGGAACCGCTGCATCACTCCATCCGTACTCCGCGGGCAAATACGCGTTGCCGACGACGAGCAATTGGTTCAAACTCAAGTGGCTGATAGTAAAGAAAAGCACGCGGCTTATTCGGCTGTAGAAGCTTGTTCACCCTGCAACTTGATCTTGACGAGGAAACCGAGTGGGAAGTCCTAAATTCGAAATTGGTCAATGCGTTCGCGTCCGTAGACGTCACTGGCTAATTGAAAATATTGAATCAAGTGAATTTGCACCTGATGTTCTTGAAATCCGATGCCTCGATGACGACGCGACAGGTCAAAAACAACTCATCCTCCCAAGATCGGAAATCGCTATCGAATGCGTTGACGATGAACTTTGGCACCAGCTTGGATCAAATGTTCCAACTGATGCAAAAGGGTACTCAGCCTATCTGCAATCTTTGCAATGGAACACAGCAACAGCAGCCGACAATAAGCTCTTCCAAGCTCCATTTAGAGCCGGGATCGAAATTTCGCCCTATCAATTGACTCCATTGGCCAAAGCGCTGGACCTGCCTCGAGTTAACCTATTGATCGCCGACGATGTTGGTTTGGGAAAGACAATTGAAGCCGGGTTGGTTTTACGTGAATTGCTGTTACGAAAACGTGTAGACTTCTTCGTAGTCTCATCCCCCGCATCGATGACGCAGCAATGGAAAGAAGAACTGTCTTCAAAATTCGGTTTAACTGCTGAAATTGTCGATGCAGATTTCTTCGCCGAGATGAGAGCTGAACGTGGTTTTGGTTACAACCCGTGGCAATCAGGAAATGCATTCATCATTTCTCACTCTCTACTGAGGGATGAAGGTTATATGGTTGGCCTAAAGGCGATACTTGGCGCGCCTCGTGCCAGGTCAATGTTCATTCTTGACGAGGCTCACCACGCTGCGCCCGCACACAGTCAGGCATATGCCACTGACAGCCAGATGACCCGCGCGGTCCGCGAGCTTTCCAAGATGTTTGAACATCGCCTTTTCCTAACCGCAACCCCTCACAACGGGCATTCAAATTCTTTTGCAGCCCTGCTGGAAATGCTCGATCCGCAACGTTTCACCCGCGGAATAGCTGTGTCACAAGACGAACACGACGCGATAATGGTGCGCCGGCTAAAATCAGACTTGAGAGAGCTTACTGATACGCCTTTTCCGGTTCGCCATGTGGATAATATAGAATTACCGGACACCCCGGCTGAGGCACCGGAGCTCGATCTATTTCAGTCACTATTGGACTTTGGAGAACTGGAGGGGAGCAAAGGCGGACATTCCTTTGTTTTGTTGCAGCAAAGGCTCTTATCATCGGTTTCAGCGTTTTGCACCACGCTCCAAGGTGAAGTTAACAAGATGGTGAATGGTGATGTTAAAATGGCTGCCGAGGCCTTGTTAAAGACAGCTACACGCCAAGCCTTCAAGGGCGACTCAAAAAGTAAGAATCTTGCGGCCTGGATCAGAGAGCATTTGGGACAAGGGAGCTCCTGGAACCAAAGACGGCTCATTGTCTTTTCAGAGTATCAAACCACAATTGACTGGTTGAAGAAGCAACTCCTCGAAGAACTGTCTGTCGAGCTTGAGGATGAGCGTATCGCTGAATTTACTGGCGACACCGACAAAAATGAAAGGGAACGCCTCAAGGCCAGATTCAACGCAGACCCCGCAATGGAGCCACTGCGCATTTTGTTGTGCACAGATGCCGCGCGCGAAGGCATTAATCTTCAGCATCGTTGCTACGATTTGTTTCACTTTGATTTGCCTTGGAATCCTTCCAGGCTGGAGCAGCGCAATGGTCGTATAGACCGACGCTTGCAACCAAACCCGGATGTGTATTGCCGTTATTTCACCTACAAGCATCGGCCATCGGACCGGATTCTTGCGGCACTGGTAAGAAAAACTGAACGTATAAATAGGGAATTGGGCGAAGTTGGCTCAGTTATCGAAACCGAGATTGAGAAGCGCTTCAAAACTGGCATCACACGCGAGAATATGGACCGGCTGGAACAGGACTTAGAGTCTGAAAGCTATCTAGAAGCGCAGCGTTTGAAAGAAGAGCTTCTGATTGCTCCAGAAAAGCACAAACGTCTTCGGAAACTGGAAAGCGAATTGCAATCAATTGCAAGACGTTTGGAGCAATCAAAACTTCAAAAAAATGTTGCACCAAATGCCTTGCAAGCGGTTTTCCTCAATGCACTTGAAAAAATGCATGTAGATATTGGTCCGAAACAAATTAATCAGGAAAACGGTGTGGATGTCATCGCCCTTGACCCTGAATCTCCGGGCTTTTCCAATGCCGACTGGACACCGGTCTTTGACCAATTGCGTGAGCGGCCGCGCAACAAAGACGAGACTGTTGCTGAGTATCGCCAGAACGCCCCAGTAAAGAGAGTCAGCTTTTCACCCGTCAAGGACGGTGATCGGCTGCAAACTGGCATAGAACATCTACATCTGGAACACCGTTTAGTTAGGCGACTGCTGGCGCAGTTTGATGCGCAGGGATTTCGCTCGCGGCTGGAAAGGACGGCAGTCCTGCAGACAGCGATTGAACGCCCGCGCGTTGTGCTGCTTATCCGGCTCACGCTCTACGCCAAAGGAGCCAATCGGCTGCATTCCGAGATCATTCCCGTTGCAGCGTCGGTTAATCAGAAAGGAGTGACGCCTCTGAAGTTTGAAGGGCAAACAGCATCTGAGGTTTACAGAAACCTCCAAGAAGCAATCCAGTCTTCGTCAAGGCCGGATGAACCGATTTGCGATGAGTACCGTAAGCGCGCTTCGGCCGACGCCCAATTTCTGCGCGATATTGCCGAGCAGCAGGCGCGAGAGAATGAACAAAATGTCCGTAGGGAATTGACCGAGATTGGCGAAGCCCAGGCTCGCTCTCTGAAACTCCTGCTTGAACAGCAGCGCGACCGAATTATCGAACAACAGGGTGCGGTCCAACAAGAATTCGACTTTAGCGAGCAAGAGCGTGAACAGCGGCGGCTGGACAAGCTTAACTGGGAAAACCGGCTGCAAGAGCTTGATATCGAGATTGAATCTGAGCCCGAGCTTGTGCGCCAAAAACACATTGTATCGGCCCGTCGAATTGAGCCTGTAGGCATTGTTTATCTGTTGCCGGAGAAACTTTCATGATTGATCTCTGGCTGAAACATGTGCGCCAAGAAGGGTTAGTTGTTTCTCAGTCGGCATTAGATGAGGAGAATCTGGTTCCCATCAAGCAAACTGCTGAAGACACCAGGGTGTTCGAAGAAAACGCATCCGATTTCTGGCAGATGGGCACCAATGTTCTGGGTTGGCCTCAAAGCCGCATACTGCGCGGTGAGAACTTGCCCGCCGAGGCCACTTGCAGGCTGACCGAAATGGACGTCACGCTGCAAACTGATGCAGCGCTTGCAGGCAAAGCAGACGAACCACCACGCCTGTTAGTTAAATGCATTGAGAGCGGCTCAGACCCGGATAGCCGAATTTCCATTGGGAATTGGAGCGGCATTACCGAACAACAAGCATTTGAACGTCATCTGCGAGAATCTGGCGTCGCACAGGGATTGCTTGTTACTGATCAGGTGTTACGTCTGACATACTCACCGCCGGGCGAAACCCCGGGTTTTCTTGAATGGCCAATCACCGGCCTGAAAACCACAGCCGGACGTGAGATGTTGTCTGGTCTGAAACTGCTTCTGGGCAAGAATGCCATCTGGGGTAGTGCCGAAGCCCGTCTTGACGGCATTCTAAAACGTTCGCGTGAAAACCAGAACATCGTCTCGACTAAACTGGCCGACCAAGTGCTGGGTGCGCTATACACCCTTCTGCGCGGGTTCACTTCAGAGGCCGAAACTGACACCAGCCTGCGCGCCGTGGCTGAAAGCCAACCACAGGAGTTTTACGAGGGTCTGCTCACGGTTTTGATGCGACTGGTCTTTGTGCTCTACGCCGAAGATCGCGAGTTGATGCCCTCGTCAGATAATCAACAGGCCAAGTCGATCTACGAACAGGGTTACGCGGTACGCCGCCTTTTTGTCGATCTGGAGGCTGAAGCGGCCCATTTTCCGGATACCATGGCTGACCGCTACGGTGCGTGGGGTCGACTGCTTGGGTTGTTTCAACTGATCCACGATGGGGCTGGACCAGAGTTCATGCACCAGCGCCGTGGCAAACTGTTTGATCCGGAAACCTTCCCCTTTCTGCTCGGTCGGTTCGGCGATGGTGATCAGCCCGATGTCCTGCCCGTCTCGGACAAGTGCATTTACGAAGTATTGCGCCAATTGCTGATGCTGGGCGGCGAACGGCTGTCTTATAAGACACTGGACGTGGAACAGATTGGCTCGGTTTATGAGACGGTCATGGGCTTCACCGTTACCCGTTCCCAAGGGTCGAGCATCGCGTTGAAATCCGGCAAGGGCAACATTCCCGCCTATATCAATCTGGAAGACGTACTCGCCAAAGCCCCGGACAAGCGCAAGAAGTTTCTGTCCGATACAATCGATTACACGGCCACCGACGCCCAGAACAAACTCCTCAAACCCGCCAAAACTGTGGATGACCTGTTGGCGGCTCTGGACAATAAGATCGACGAACGCGGCTCGCCCGGGAAACGTATCGTCACGGCGGGGACCATCATCCTGCAACCCACTGATGAACGACGCAAAACAGGCAGCCACTACACCCCTCGTTCCCTTACTGCGCCGATTGTGCGCGAAGCATTGGAGCCAGTCCTTGCGCAACTGGGCGAAGATGCGACACCCGATCATGTGCTTGATTTAAAGGTTTGCGATCCGGCAATGGGGTCCGGGGCGTTTTTGGTGGAAACGTGCCGCGCTTTGGGTGAACGGCTTGAGGCAGCATGGGTCTCCCACCCTGACTTGTTGCCTGACGAGGCCCGTACAGATCCGCAAACATTCGCCCGCCGCGAGGTAGCCAAGCGCTGCCTTTATGGTGTCGACAAAAACCACATGGCGACCGATCTAGCCAAGCTGTCACTTTGGCTGGTAACTTTGTCCAAGGATGAGGATTTTAGCTTCCTCGATCATGCGCTCAAAACGGGCGACTCTCTTGTTGGGCTGACCCTTGATCAGATCAACGCCGTCAATTGGCAAACAGAAGGCTCAACACCTCTTTTCGCCAGTCAGTTTGTTCAACTGGTCAATGCAGCGCGTCAGGACCGTCAGCGTATTCGCACAGCACCGGACAATGTCACGTTCGAAGCACAAAAGCATCGGTTGGATGAGGCCGATCATGAACTGGAAGATGTGCGTCTTGGTGGCGATGCGGTAATCGCCGTGTTCTTTTCTGAAACAAAGGCCAAGGCACGCAAAGAAGCACTAGATGAATTTCAGGTGCAGCTGGGACGCGAGGATGGATGGGACAAGGCCCGCCAGTTGCGCGCACAGCTTTCCAGCGGCGACCATCCGATTACGCCATTCCACTGGCAAATCGAATTCCCCGAAGTGTTCGAAGGTGACAAACCCGGTTTTGACAGCATCATCGGCAACCCGCCTTTTGCGGGCAAGAACACCATCACCAGTGGAAATCGCACAGGGTTTCTTGACTGGCTAAAAGTGATTAGCCCCAAGTCGCATGGCAACGCCGATCTGTCGGCGCACTTCTTTCGCCGAGCCTATGGCCTGCTGCGGACGGGCGGAACGATGGGGTTGATCGCCACCAATACCATCGGACAGGGCGACACCCGCGAAAGCGGGTTGCGGTACCTTCTGCAAGAGCAAAATGGCGAAATTTACCGCGCCAGGCGGCGGGTTAAATGGCCTGGCGATGCTGCGGTGGTAGTTTCGACCGTGCACATGGCCAAGGGCGGGGAGATCGATGTGCCGATCCGCCTCGATGGTCGTCCCGTTAGAAGGATATCAGCTTTCGTTCGTGAGGGCGATTTTGACGATACTCCGGCTGCTTTGTCTGAAAACCAAGATAGGGCTTTCCGTGGACAAGATGTGTATGGGATGGGTTTTACCTTTGACGACACCGACAAAAAGGGCGTTACCACCCCCCTTAGTGAAATGCACCGCTTGATTAAAGAAGACCCAAACAACACCAAAATCATTAGACCGTACCTCGGAGGAGAAGAGGTCAACACTCATCCACAACATCTGAATCATCGATACGTAATTGACTTTGGTGAAATGCCATTGAGGCGTGATCCCGATCTCTCCGGCTGGCCGACAGCTGAAATTGAAAAACGCCGCGAATGGTTGCAATCTGGAGTTGTTCCAAAAGATTACCCTGACCCTGTCGCATCTGACTGGCCAGAATTGCTCGCGATTGTGGAAGAGAAAGTCAGACCAGGGCGTCTAGCAAGTAAGAATAAGGCTGTGAAGGCACACCCTTGGTGGAAACATTGGCGCTTTGGGGGAGCTTTAGCGGAAGGGACTAGAGGACTGCACAGGGTATGTGTTTTGAGCCGAGTTTCGAACAACGTGGGTATTGGAATTACAGAGAATAAGTTTCTGTTTGCGGATTCAACAGTTGTGTTTGCGTTTTCTACCTTTGCTCATTTTGCAGTTCTGCAATCAACTTGTCATGAAATTTGGGCGCGAGTTTTTTCGTCCTCAATGAAAGACGACCTTCGTTATGCGCCCTCTGATTGCTTCGTGACATTTCCTTTTGCGGAGATCCAATCCAATAATGACCGGTTAGAGAAGGCCGGTCAGGCCTACTTCAGCCAACGTGCAAATTTGATGAAAGCGTCCAATCAAGGCCTCACAAAGACATACAACCGGTTCCACGACCCCCTTGACCGCAAGCCCGATATTGTCGAACTCCGCCGATTACATGTCGCAATGGATGACGCGGTTCTGCGTGCCTATGGTTGGGATGATCTCGCCGATATGGCGCAAGACACCTCACCCGACGGTGCAGCACCACGTTTCATGCACCAGACCGATGAACCCGAATTTGCCTATCAGAAACGCTACCACTGGCCCGCATGGTTCAGAGACAAAGTTCTGGCAAGGCTGCTGGAACTGAACCGTACCCGCGCCGCTGAAGAAGCCAAAGGGGACACCGAAGGAAAAATGAAGCCAAAGGCCTTGCAGCTTGATCAACAAGGAACGCTGATATGAGCGACGAAGCCCTGAAAACCTCGGCAGAGGTGCGCGACGAAATCATTGACGCCTTCCGCATGGATGTGGTCGGCCCCGACACCCGCCCCGCATTCCACGACAGCCACATGGCCAATCATGAGGTCATCAATTCTACCCGCCCGTCCAGCTTCTATTTGATCGGCTATCTCACCCCAGCAGAAGGCTCTGCCGTCGGCCTCTCCAAGAACGACGCCCCGGAAATCCAAAAGCCGTTACCCAGTATGGATGACGACCCGGAACCGGGCGCGGCAGCTGGCGAGGACAGCGATGGCGGAGTAGAAGCCAAGCAGCGCAAACGCCTTGATCCATCCAGCCTTGGTCTGACGGCCTTCGTCGCGCCTGATTGCCCGCATATCGACGTCACCCTGCGCTATGCCGATTACATCGCCCAACCGCCCATCCCCGAGGCAGTGTTGGACGGAAGTGGCAAAGGTGCACCGAAGGAAATCAGCTGGCACCGCAAACCCAATTCCGTTGATCACCGGATTACGTCAACAAAACTCGCCGAGGCAGCCCAGACCAAAGGCGGTATTTCCATTCCGTTGTTTGAAACCGAGTCCCCCCAGAGGAAAGGTGGCGTACTTCATCTGCATCTAATGGTGCAACAGACAAAACTGCCCCGACCCGAGGCCGATCTTGATGGGCTTTCTGTCACTCTGTTTGTGATCAACCGTCGCCTTGCCGCTCAGCGCTTTCGTGATGTGTCCAATGTGTTTCAGGTCGGCTTGTCACTGATGGCAGGCGGTGCTGGATTCATCGGGAACCCGGATATGAGCGGCTACAAAGCAGATGACCCTGACCTGCGCCTGCACGATCTGCACTATGCAGATGTTCTGCGATTTGCCGGTGGCCGGAATATCGGCACGGGTCATGCCGAACCGTCTGATGGTCACACCGACATGATCTGGACCGATCCGTTGCCCTCGGCGGATGTGGAAAAAGTTGACCAGAACAAAGCACTGAAGACAGTCACAGAATTCAACATGCTCAATTTGGCTGAGCTTGCAAAGGATGCCTCGAAACTTGCGAGTGTTTTGCAGAGCTTTCCAAGTGACTATGCCAAATTCATTTCCAGTCAGTCGAATGATCTGCCGTCGATCAAAACTGCCGCGCGACGGGACGTCGCTAGCGAACTAGTTGCCAAGCAGGAAGAGGCCCGCGCTCGTATGCAGCAAGGCATCGAGTTGCTGAAGGTCGATGAGGCAGCGCGGGATGCGTTTCGTGCGATGAACCTGTCGATCAATTCCTATCTTGAGAAGCGCGGCATTATCGGAGCCGCGTGGCGACCGTTTCAGTTGGCCTTTATTTTGCTAAACCTAAACGGCCTTTCTGATCCAACTCACGCCGACCGCAAGATTGTCGATTTGCTGTTCTTCCCCACAGGTGGCGGTAAAACTGAGGCCTATCTTGGCCTTGCAGCCTTTCAGATTGCTTATCGACGCCTTAACAGTCCGGACTGGCTAGGTAGCGGCGTATGTGTGATCATGCGCTATACTTTGAGACTTCTCACACTGGACCAGCTTGGCCGTGCCGCCGCTATGATCTGCGCCATGGAGTTGTTGCGCCGTTCACCGGAGTGGCAGAAGAACGGTCAACCTCGACTTGGCCTTTTCCCCATTGAGATCGGGCTGTGGGTCGGTTCCGGGGCAACTCCAAATCTTATTGGCGGACGCGGTGAACAAGACACCCACGCACGTCATGCCTACACCAAGGTCAACAGGTATCGGAAATCGGGGCGCGAAGCACCGGCCCCAATTAAGGAATGCCCATGGTGCGGCACGCAATTCGACGAGGACACCTTCCATGTGGTTGGCAAGCGTATGCTGATCAACTGTGTAAACATCGATTGTGATTTCAGCGCCGAAAACGGTGGCCTGCCCGTTCTGGCCGTGGATGAGGAAATCTACAACAGGCTACCTGCGTTTATTGTCGGAACTGTCGACAAATTTGCGTCTTTGCCAAGGCGCGGCGAGGTCGGTCGGTTCTTCGACAATGTTGATCGAATGAGTCAGGAGACGGATTCTAAACATCTACGGTTCTATGGGGCCGATGAGCCGGGCGTTGGCTTTCTGTTGAACGATCAGGGTGAGAGTCTTCCACCGCCATCGTTGATAATTCAGGACGAGTTGCACCTGATTTCCGGCCCTTTGGGCACGATTGCGGGTCTTTACGAGGCCATGGTTGACCGATTGGCCTCACGCAACATCAACGGTGAATTGCGTGGTCCAAAAATTGTCGCTTCGACTGCCACAGTACGGCGCGCCGAAGACCAGATCAAAAAACTGTTTGGCCGGGACAAGACAGCAATCTTTCCACCACCGGGGATTGATCGACGCGACAGCTATTTTGCCATTGCACGATCTTTGGAAGAGGCTCATGGCCGTCGATATTTGGCCATAAGCGCTCTGGGTATCGGTCCGCGTAAAGTTCTCCTACGCTCCGTCGTACCTATTCTTGCCGCAGCACAAAAACAGTACGATGACGATCCGAGGGACGCGGATGAAAACGCAGCGGATCCCTACATGACTGCCTTATGCTACTTCAATGCACTCCGGGAGCTGGGAGCCAGTCGGCGCATTGTCGAAGACGAGGTAGCCAACAACTTGCGCAGTTGGCCCCTAAAGCGCCTGCGCGATGGACAAAAAATCACAGAATCTTCTTTCGCCAGTCGCAGCATCGCCGCGCCGGAAGAATTGACTTCGCGCCTCAGTACAGACCTCGTGGCTAAGGCCAAGAAGCGGTTGGCGGAAAGCTTTCTCAAATCGCCACCAAAAGAAAATGAAGGTCCGCTTGATGTAGCGCTGGCAACCAATATGATTTCAGTCGGTCTCGACATCACCCGTCTCGGCTTGATGCTTGTACAAAATCAACCCAAGTCAGCGGCTGAATATATCCAGGCCACCAGCCGCGTAGGGCGTGACTCCGACCGCCCTGGCATGGTGCTTGTAATTTTGAACATGCACCGGGCACGTGATCGAGCTCATTATGAAGACTTTGAGACTTATCACAAAGCTTTCTACCGTGCAGTCGAAGCCACAAGCGTCACACCGGGGTCAATGCGCGCCAAAGACCGAGCTCTTGGTGCAGTGTTTGCCGGTTTGGTACGGCATCTCAACCCTGACTTTGCAATCAAGGCTGGTGCATCCAAATTTGATCCAAAGGACCCTTCTGTCATCGAAGCAAGTAACTTCCTGAAATCGAGAGTCTGTTTGCAGGAAGATATCGACCGACTAATTGACAGCTGGGAACAATTGCTAGCGGATCACGGCGATGAAGACCTTTATTGGGACACCAATCGCGCCGATGATCAGGGTCTTATGCACAATCCTTTAACCGACCTCTCTGCTCTTTCACCAGACTTTGAGCTTTATCGGGCTGGCTGGTCAATGCGCGATGTTCAACCTGGGATCGACCTTGATATCAAGGACTACCTGGCCGGGCCGCAAATCAAGAAAAAGGTGGATACTTGGTGAGCTCCAAAGATGAAATTAGGTTGTCACAACTGATCCAGACCTTTGGACCGGGCGCAATTGTTGATCTACCAGACAACTCTGTGATGATCATGGGGCTGGACAGCTGGCCAATTGCATTTGGAAACCAAAGCATGCGGCAGATCAAAGAGCCTCGGCTGGTAAACTACCTTACGAAGCTCTTGAACAATTCTGAAGACGGAGAAAGCTGGCTCGCTACAGGGGTGACTTTGAGCCTGTACGAGCCGCCTCTAAACGGAGACACACCTACAGGCCACAAAACTCCTGCCGTTCCCGCGGTAAAGTACCCCAGATGGGAAGTTGTCTCAGATCCCTCAGATCTGTCCAAACAGGAGCTGCGGCGGTTTCGGTCGGGAGAAAAGCCAAAGGGGAAAAAGGGGCAAACCATATCGCCTGTTCGCTGGGTCGCCGCTTGTAGCAAGGGCCACATCGACGATATCGATTGGCGATATTTTGTTCATCAAGGTAAGAACTGCCAGCAAACGATGTATATGAAGGATGAAGGTGCCGCTGGTGATCCTCAGTACATTACGGTCCAGTGTGACTGTGGAGCCAATCGAAAGTTGAGTGAGCTTTTTACCGAAAATGCGCTTGGTACCTGTAAGGGGTACCGCCCATGGATTGAGGGTTATACAGCTACAGCCTGCAATGAGAGCCAGCGTCCGATGACACGAGGGGCGATCAATAACTACTACTCACAGACACTAAAGCTGATTGCTCTGCCGACCGACCAGAACGAAATTGAACAAAAGATACAGGATCACTTGCCGGCGTTTGACAGTGTGAAAAGCCTTGAGGAAGCACTACACCCTATTCATTACGGACAGGGCCCCATCAAAAATGCGTTCGAGGGTATCAGTCAGGCCGAAGTCTGGGCAGCATTGCAGAAAGTGCGCGCTGATCAGATTTCTTCTGACACAAGTGATATTGAGAATCCGAAAGTCGAAGAATATGCGATACTGGCAAGTGGAAAAAAGCTAATTGGACAAAACAGTTTAGGCGCTCGACTTCATGCCGAGACGCTGGACGACGCGGACTGGCGCGATCCTGGCGAGTTCGATACCTCATTTATTAGCTCGCTCGCAAAAGTACACCGGCTTTGCGAAGTAACCTGCCTATACGGTTTCACACGGATTGAACCGGCCCCATCGCCATTCGATGAAATCCAAGAAGACATTACGCTCGAGGTCAAAGGTCAGTCACTGGCTGACAAGGTAACTTGGCTCCCGGCAATGGAGCAATTTGGCGAAGGCTTGTTCTTAAAGTTTGACATCAGTGAAGTTCAAAAACGCATCGGCACTTTGGGAAAAGAGAGCTCTCTAAACGAGTTAAAGCAGCGCTATGATTCCTGGTATCAAAAGGACCCAACTAGGCGGCGGCCCTACCCGGGAGACGAATACGTTTTTGTCCACTCTTTGTCTCACTTGCTGATTGAGCAGATTTCCCTTGAAGCCGGTTATCCTTCAACATCACTTTCAGAGCGTATCTATGTCTTGAAACCAGAGGGAAGTGGGCGAGTCTCGAAACTTGGTTTGCTGATTTATGCAGCTGGCGGGGGATCACAAGGAACGCTCGGCGGATTACTTGATCAAGCAATCAACCTTCCGGCAACGTTGCAGCGAGGAATAAAGCGCCAATCGGTCTGTGGAAATGATCCGATCTGCTCTTCGGACTCTGAACTTCTGACATCGGATGTCGACATGATCAACGGCGCGGCATGCCACGGCTGCTTGTTCACAGCAGAAACAAGTTGCGAACGCCGAAATACGTTGTTGGATCGGATTTCTATGCTGGAAATCTTGGGGGCTCGGTAGGCGCACAGAGGTTCGTCTTTGGCCTTATCAACACAGATTCATTTAGCGAAAGGTCATTATGCTCATCCATCTACCAAACAGCCTTGAACCCACTAGTCTAGCTGAGTTTGCAATCGAACTGCGAGAACTCCCAATGGCAGATGAATACATGTTCGATTTTGGAAATGTACGTCGTTTTCCCCCTTTCTCGATGTTATTTCTTGCATCAATTTTTAGGACTTTTCGGGAAGCCAGACCTGACGCGCTGCGCAGGGCAAAGAACTACGAAAAACACGAATACGCTGCCCACCTCGGTTTTTTTCAATCCTTCGGCCTGGATCACGGCAAGTCTCCTGGTGCTGCAGCCGGGAGCGATCGATACATCCCGATTACCGAGTACTGTGTTGCCGAAATTGAGCGTGAAGCCTCCGACAGATTTTTAGAAACCGGTGATGTAATTGAAAGGAAAGCCTCCGAACTCGCCGAAATTCTCACGCAGCAGGAAGTTGGGCCTCTGCAGGATACTCTGACTTTTTCTATCCGAGAAATTATTCGCAATGTGGTAGAACACAGCGAATCTGATACGGTGTACGTCTGCGCTCAATACTGGCCCCAAAAGGAACAAGTTGAAGTTGGAATAGTGGATGATGGAATAGGTATCCATGCGGCACTAACACGGAACCCAGCTCATGAAGGCCTGACTGAAGACCAAGCGCTTGAGCTAGCATTAATGCCCGGCATTTCGGGGAATCCACTTGCTGGTAAAGGACGAAATATATGGAATAATTCTGGTTACGGACTCTACATGACCAGCCGGATATGCCGAAACGGTGGAAATTTTCTGATTTGCTCGGGTGGTCACGGGATTGACCTCACCGATGAAACTGGAAAACAAAAATTTAGAACTGACTTTCACGGGACAGCAATTCGTTTGTTCATCAACACCAAAAATATGACGAGTCTATCAGAGCGGCTTTCTGAGTTTACAGAGCAAGGGCGAAAAGCAGCTCGACTTTTGGATGGCGCAAACGAGAGCCGCGCTTCAAAAGCTTCGCAGATGCTGAGTCGTGACTTTCAAATCGAGTAAATTCACGTTTCTTCTGCTTCGTTTGGCGTTCGACCGGGCAGGATTCTTAGGCATTGTTGCAGAGAATGTTGCAAGCCAGGTCAGAAAAGAATTGAACACGTTGAACTTCAGATAGTTACATCGCCCCGAACAAATGATTGATTATCAATTAATCGATGCCAGCATGAATGAACTTGACCGCCTCGAAACCCGTTGCCGCCTTCTGACGTGTGTGACCCCAGCCCCGGGTATGCTGCGCGACCTGAGCAAACGCCCTAGCTCTGCATCGCCACATGACGCCTTCGAGCCCCGATCGACGATCTTCCACTAGTGTTGTTGAGGACCATCAATGTCTTAGCTTACTATCTAAGCAGATTTAGTAGAACAGAAGCGCTGATTCGAAATTGACTGGGCATAATCACTATCCTTGGTGTACCTGCGGTTGGTGCGTGGGCGGAGGAAATAGCGGAAGCCGTTCTCCTCCGATGCCAATGAAACCAGCGCGACCTGCGTACTCAGAAGAGGAGAAACACAAAGCCAGACAGGCACTGAATAGCTATGGAGCAAGTAGTTATTCTCGTTGTTTTGTCGATCCGAATGCCGTCTGCCCTGTTTGCGGGCAATCTGTATATTTTTACTCTAATGATTTCGGCAGTCGGGTGTTTTTTGATGAACTCGGCAAACCTTGGACAAAGCACCCATGCACCGACAATGGTCGCAGCAACTCCACAGCAGTCAAAGCGCGTCCGGTCAGTAGGCCTCTAATCGAAATCAACAAAATTCTGGATGCGGAGAAAAAGATTGATCAGAGAATTCTTCCAGCAAGTAAAAAGGCTCGAAAAAAATCATGGAAACTAGCTCTGGTGACCGAGGTCGATTTTTCTGATCTTTCGATGTCGGTTCTGATTGAAGACCTTTCAACCAAAAATCATCAGAAGCACCGGCTCCAGGTATACTGCGATCAGCAACTTCTAAATGCCGGGGATTTTGTAAGCTGGCGCGGAAATGTGTTCTCTTTTTTGAACCCAGGAACACTTGAAAGCATAGAAATTGTAAATGGCGAGATTTTGTTGAATCTCGATGAGGTCGAGGGCGGTATTGATCACAATGAGATCCCGCAGAAAATATCCGATATGGTCGCTACTGAAAAGCGTCACTTCTCATATGCGCTTACGTCAACCATCACCGTACAGGACGAATTGCGCCCGGTTCTCCAAGACTTCGCGAAGAAGGGAATTGTTGGTGCTAAGCTAGTTGCGCATTACCTAAACGCGACAGGACGTAAGACCGCCAACGGCTCACCTTGGACCCCGCGTCTCGCAGCTTTTCTGATTTTGCTTACTGGCGTGCCTCAAGAAAGGCCGCATGAGCGTCATAAATCGCGTTCCTCGCGAGATTTTGGGAAAAAGCAGCCTACAAAAAGGACCACGAAGGCAAAGAGGCTTAAATCGAAAAGGGTCTCGGTCAACGCGAAGCCGCTACAAAAAAATGACAAAACTCCTGCAAAGTTATCCAGCGATGTCGATGAGTGGGCAAAAATGCTTTCGCGCCTCGGCCGAGTTACTCGAAAGGGTCATGAGGAATAGGTAACCATCATCTCTTTCAAGAGATGCGCGGCTCCCATTCCAACTTGCTGAGAAGGGGGCGGTGTCAGATCACATCGAGACTAATTTAGTTTATTGATCCAGAGCCTGAACCGCAGCGCCGGTCACATCGCCAACAACGTCCTGTGGATTGCGACCATCGCCCAGGTGTCACGAGTGCAATAATCCACTAAATCCGCATAAACTCAGTCACGTTTCGAAGCTTCTGGATTGGTCAGTCTAACTTCTTTCCACAGACGGGATGCACTTGCACCTTCCTTGATGTCGAGATCGTCGTAAGCAAGTTCAGGAACCAGAGCAGGACTCTGCACGGCTCGGACTTACGTTTTCTTTCATAATAATCAAGGTTTCAATTCGTTTGCTGTCGCAGGTCGCTTCCAGAGTTCGATCTGTGTCTCGATGTGGGGCACCATCCAAGACACCTAAGCCAACTTTGGCCTCCGTAAGCCAAGAGTGCGGCTCCAGTGTTAGCTTTCTTTCGACAACAGTTCGGTTCGAGAAAGCGTTTTTGATGAACTCCCTTTTTTCGTCGCGCTTCAAGCTTTGGTAAAGCCCTGCAAGTGTTTTCATGAGTTCGATGAACTGCTTGGCGTTGGCTTTGATTTCTGCTGCATCAGGCAGTTTTTGAAGTTCCTCACGCAGTTGCGCTACCTTCAGCGAGGATTCTTTTCTCTTGGTCACGTAGGTTTCGTTGTCAAGCGTACCATCGATCAAGAGGTCCGCGGCTCGGCTTATGCTCTGTTCCAATAGACTGATACGCAATTCAATCGATCTGCGCAGGTCGTCACGGCCAGTTGGATCGGCATCGCTCAACCATTCTTTCTCCAATTTAGTTGCATTTTCCGGAGAAACCTGCAGCACCTTAAGCTTCTGATAGACTTCATCATCCAACACGTCTTCGCGGACGGTTTTAGTGGCACAATCGGGTCGCTGACATCGATAATAAACACGCCCTTTCTGCAACTCCGGCGACATCGGGGCGTTGCAGAGGCCGCATCGGAACAAGCCTTGAAAGAGATGGTTGTGTCTGGTGATCTTTGGACCGCATCGGCCTGTTTTGATGTCTTGAACCAGCTGATAGAGCGATGGCGTGATGAGAGGTTCATGAACACCTTTGAAGATCTCACCGGTGCGCTTGATTTCAATAATGCCGGTGTAAAAAGGATTCCTGAGGATGGTTTCGACGCCGCAAAGACTTAGCGGCCTTCCAGAGTGATTGAGAAGGCCGCGTCGTTGTACTTCAGCATGTATGCTGCGCAAAGAGTGCTGACCGGAGCCGTACAGTTCAAACATTTCTTTAATCAACGGAGCTTTCACTGGACACAAGGTCTTGGGTCGTCCCTTGCCGTTGTCTACGTATCCGATTGGCGCGCGAAATGGATATAAGCCTTGCTTCAGTCGGCCTCGTATACCTTTTTTGGTCTCTTCTCTTAGGTTACGAATGAAATCAGAGGCTATAACGGCCAACATGTCGGCAGTGAGACGCCCACCACGAGTGGTGAAATCCAAGCTTTCAGTAGCTACAAATACTTGAATACCTTGATCGGGCAGTTCAGAAACGATGGACCAATCTTTCAGGTTTCGAGCAGATCGGTCGATTTTGTGCATAATCAAGCCAGCTGCCTTCCCGCGTCGCAACAGCTTAAGCATTCGATTGAATTTAGGTCGTCCCGATTTGGCAGCGGTTTCCTTTTCCTCAAACCATTCAACTACATCGAGACCTTGGCCCTGCGCATAAGCGAGAATTGCATCCTTTTGTTCTTGAAGAGACACACCCTCGCCTTGCTTGAGTGTGCTCACTCGGATGTATCCGAAGCAAGATATCATACGTCATTAGAGATATCCCCGGATTCTATCACATCCTTGGGTTCTGTCGAATCCACATCTTCTTTCCATGGCCAGGAACGTTCGGCCAACATGCGTTGAAACACCCTTTGGCAGAGGTCCAGGTGGCGTTGTAAGTGTTCATCTTTATCCATGTTGGAAAGAATACTACGATAGGATTTGCCGCCAAGACACGCGTCCATGCTGCATAGCATATCGGGTGGGTCTTGCGTGATATGCGGGTTAGCGTAAGCTTGCTTGTGGAAAGCTCTAAGGCTCGTCGACTACCAGACCACCAGGCCGGTCTCGGGGATCGGAGGGGTTCCACCCCTCCGACGATCTGAAGATCACTTGAGGCCGACTCGGTGGATGACTTGGCATTGTATACGACGACCTTAGGCCGTGGAGCGTACTGAACGATGCTTGCTGCGTTCGTTCAGGTTACTAGCAAGAGCAATGCGGGCCGGGCCCACAGCGCTCTTAGTTCATTTGATCTTTATGCAAGACTTCTCACACTGCCTGTCCGAGGCCCGCAAGAAATCTGGGTTCAGCCAGGCAGATTGCGCCCATTTATTGGGCGTGTCGCAGAGCTATATTTCGCGCCTTGAGCTCGCTCACAGCGTCCCGAGCGTTGCCGACATCTCCGGTGTAGCCGTTCTCTTCGGACGAACGATGGAGATAATGCTTGAACCCCTGCTAAAGGAACAAGCCATGTCAATTCGCGCCAGGCTCTACGACCTGCCAGAGCCCAAAATCGGATGGCTCGGTCGTTTTACCCGGACCAACGCCCTGAACAAACTGGAGAACAGACTTGATCGGATAGCGCGTCACTATGATTCATGACCGCCGCATTCTGTCCATCGCCGTTGCTAGTGGGCGCGTCGGGCACGTCGTCCTGGAGGGTGCCAATGTAGTGCACCTCGGTATGTCCAAAAAGGCCAGCATGGGACCTGCCGAGGCCAGAGCGTTCACAGCGCAGGCTTTGGAGGATCGTCGACCTGATGTGGTAGTTACCGAAAAGGTGCTGAAGAAATCAAAGAAGGGTTCAAAGACGCGTTCGGTTATCAAAGCAATAACTGAAGTAGCTGACTGCGCTGATGTTCTCAATTTTGAGGTTTCACGCGGTCGTTCACATGACAGCCGCTTTGATGAGGCACGGGAATTGGCCGCACGGTACCCGAAGATGGAGCCGTATTTGCCTTCAGGGCGCAAGCCCTGGGAAGCGGAGCCTAAGACTCTCATCTACTTCGAAGCGCTGTCGCTGATTGAGTCTGCATTGGGCCGGATTTCAGCCCCCAACCAGTAGTACGCTAAATCCGCCTTTCGTCCTTCGTGGGGTGCGCCTGAGATGATCTCGGGCGGCCACCCCAACGGAGGAAAGTGCGAAATGACAGATATTCGTGAAGACAGCCATAAAAGCATCGGCGAAGTTCCGATCTGTGCAAAATGCGGATCTGAACGGGTTGTGACGGATGCCTGGGCTTGCTGGAACCGCTATAGTGGGTTGTGGGAGCTCGAATCCCATTTCGATGACGTACATTGCCATGCTTGCGAAGGCCCCACCAAACTTCAATGGATACGTCCTGATGATCCCCCCAACAATCGAGTACGAGCACTCAATGATGCGTTTCGTCAGCTTGGTTACGGTCGCGGTAGCGTGATGATCACGCAAGGCATCCGAGCGCTCGGGAAGGATTTCACCATGGAAGTCAGTCAAGCCGTCCGAGCCTTTGATAGCTTTACGGACGACAATGACCCTTGGGGCGAGCATGACTTTGGCGCGTTTGATATCCGCTCACACAAGGTCTTCTGGAAAATCGACGCCTATGATCTCGATCTCCAAAACGGCTCACCCAATCCAGCCAATCCGGCACAAACCCATCGGGTTTTAACTATCATGCTCAGCAGTGAATATTGAGCTTGAACCGCCTCCAATGTGGAGGCGGTTTTCTATGGAAGAGGTGATGTAGCTACTGAAAATGCCTGGGTGCGTTGACCGTCGAGCATGAGACGCAGATAGGCTCGGCGATTGGGTAGGTTGATAAGGTCAGAATTTGTCACGCGCTCCAGTTGCCGCTGAAATATTGGGGCATCGTTTGCGCCGACACGAAACGCCAGGAGACTACCCACATTACCAAGGATCGCATCAAAGACCTTTGCATCGACCTGGGCTACGTGCTGATGCGCCAGTGTTAATCCGAGACCGTATTTACGGGTTTCCGGCAACAAGTCGGCAATGGCGCCAGTTGTGAAGGAGTGAAACTCATCAACGTGCAGCATGAAAGGACGTCGATCACCCTCCTGCAAGCTCTGTCGCGAGAAAGCCGCATTGACGATGCTGCCGACAATCAATCCGCCGAGAACATTGGCGACATCGACACCCAACCGCCCCTTGCAAAGGTTGATAATGAGCACCTGACCTTCATCCATGATTTTGCGAAATCGCAGGGGCCTTTCGGGATGGCAAAGGGCTTGTCGCACGGTTGGATGGGCAAGAAACGCCCCCAATTTGTTGGCAATGGGAGCCACGCCGTCAAGAGCGTTTTTATAGTTCATGTTGTCAAACTCTGCTGCCCAAAAATGCCGCACCTGAGAGTCGCTTACTTGTTGCATCATCTGGCTCCGAAGAGCCTTATCGAGAAAAAGCGGCATGACATCGCGGAAGTCGGCTTGCGGCTGATCCAGCAAGGTGAGCAAGGCGTGACGAAATAGATGTTCCATGCGCACACCCCAAGCATCTGCCCATTGTTTTTTGAAGGCATCAATCAGCCCTGACGCAACCAAGGGACGATACTCAGCAGGTACCCGTGTTAGAGGGTTGTACCCATACGGGTTGGTCGGATCAGCGGGCGTCCAAACAATGGCCCTCTCTGGCAACCGTTTTGCCAAAGCTTCCGCCAAGTCGCCGTGTGGGTCGATCAGACAAAACCCGAATCCTCTTTGAGCATCTTGCAGCGCTAGATTCCCGAGCAAAGTCGATTTGCCCGTGCCCGTTTGACCAACGACGTGCAGATGCATTAGCCGGTCTTTGAGTTGGATTCTAAAGGGTATTCCGCCGTTGCGGTTTAAGGCCAAACCCAAGACACAGCCTTTCTCGGCAACATTTATCATATTGATATTGTGTAGAAAGTGCCCGTTTTGTTCCAGACCCACTATCGGCCAGAGCACAACAGAACTCGTTTCTCTCTCACGGCGAACATCCAAGGCGACGGCAACTTCCAGAATAGTCAACGAAATCTATGAGTTCGGCTGCGTTCCTCAAAGTAAAGGAATGCTCTATGTGTTGTGGTTGATACCGGGTAATCCTGACTTCCGTCAGCCATTGATCGTCTTGGCACTCAATTTCGCTCTCGAGATCAAACAATCACGTATTGGCCAGCTAGCTACCGGGTCTTTCGATTTCGGGATGTCACGGAGGCCAGATAGTTCGAGTCGGACGGCATCACTCTACTGAGCCCGCGAAGATGAAATGGTGGTTTCACAAATTGACTACGCTGCGATGGATACATCCGCTGACCGAGTATACGCCCACGCTGTCCGCTTTGACACCGCATGCTCGTCAGTGGGGGACGCGAACTCGACAGGTAGACAGAGAATATCGCTTGCTCCAATATGCAACATCGAAAGATCTAACAATGCCAAGGAGGAGTTCGTGACCTTTCTGGTTATGCTCTGTTTTGCAATTGGCCTGGCATTAATTGGCCTTGGTTTCATGGCGTATCAGGCAAAAAACATGATCGCCCCGGTATTGGCAGCTATTGGCTTAGTGCTGATTTGGATGGGTTCAACGGGCGCGCCACTCGATGTGTTTCACGACAGCGAAGAGCGCGAATTTCGTGCAAAAATGCGGTCATTCGACCCGATTGAGGACCACAGGATTGGTTTTGCCTATGTAGGCGCAGACTACCCAGATCCTTTCAATCGAGCCGGAGAGCCTAATTTCTGGTTCATCATGCACCCAAAACGGGAAATACACGCCCGTGCTGAACAGCAATTCTGGGACTGTGAGCGTCGATTCAAAAAAGAAGTAGCAGGTTATACCATCTGCGATCATGAAAAAGGTATGATCATCCTTGGAACAAGAATCGTACTTGATCACTTTAATCGTGTCAGCAACTGGTGCGAACCAGGCTGTAAAACAATTGCCGGGAAGATTCAGCGCAACGGCACCTTAAAAAACGAACCAGTGGTCTGGGATTTCCCACCAGAGGCTATGCGGGATTGTTGGGGCGTTCGCGCTCTAACAGACAATTTGATCGTCGAAATCCGTTACAACGGCAAGTGGCGCGTTTTTGATGAAGCCACAGCTCCTCACCTCGGAAACAAGAATTGGGTGGAGATCACAGGAATGCATGTATCAAATTATCACCCATTGCCCGGCTTGTATGTCCTGGACAGACAGCGCAAACCGTATCTACATAATAACTCTCGCGATAGGGCATGGCTTTGTTGGGCATAGAAAACGCTCGGGGCAAATTAGCGCTCGTCTTTCGTCAGATTTGCCAAATCCAGCGCCTTCCCAGGTCTCTGATGTCGACAGTGTTGTGACACCCGACCGACCCTTTCTGCTCACAAGAATGATCAGCTGATCATTTATCAACTGGCCGAGGTCTTCAAACGACTCCGTTTCGGAGGAACGATTTGGATTATTGCGCATTTTGAGGAAGGCAAGTCTCTGTTTGATCAGGTAGGGGGATGGTGCTCACTGAGAACCCCTTGCAATGCATTTGTCTCCGTATAACTCGCTGTCGCAGAAATCCGACGGGTCAGTAGTGATCAAAATAGAAGCTCAAGTTGATGTCAAGGAGAGCGTGAAACGGTTCTCAACGTAGGTGTTCAGTCCCGGCATCTGATGGATCGGGTCTAGGAAGAAGCGATCCAGCTCTTATGACCGACTTTGCTATCCGATATCGGATGCGCCGACCAATAAGCGTCATCGGCGGCGCAGTGACATCAGGAGTCCTTCAAACCGCGAACGAACGCCATCGCTCGATCCAAATCCATGGTTCTGAAAACTTCGACGCCCTCTTCGTTCAAGAAACGATAGTTCGTCACATGACCGTCTCGGAGGCTCTCGTTCAACAACTCCAAACCGCACGTTTCCAAAGGCCCGGAAACGCCATACAACAGGTTGCCTCTGTTAAAAAAAGCATTTGCAGCAAGGCTTCTTCCAGAGCTAATGCGGCACGCCTCTGCGACCGCACCAGGATCAATCAGCGCATCCGGATCATCCGGATCCTTGATCTCCTCCGGCAATGGTTTCCAAAAAAGCCCAACCTCCGGAGGGCTTCCCTTTTCAAAGCCACTTGAAAAGCTCCTCTCACCAAAACTCGGGCATTTCACGTCCACACCGAATGAAATAATAAAATCACTGTCATAGATGATATCATAGGTGTCGATTTTTACGGCTTCACCGGGCTTGACTTCCCTGTACTCAACGCTGTCGGGGCCTTGAGGCATTGGAATGATGTCATCGTCACTGGTTGCGAAACCGCCGCTGGAGGGGCGAACATAGTCTAGTGTCTCATCTGAATTGTTTACGAACCAGATGTCATTTTCATAATCTTCGCCGCCCCAGGATGTGAGATAGAAAATTCTGTCCGAGTCAGCAATTTTGTCAGGAAACCTACGTTTCATTTCCATTTTAATATTCCCTTTTTTTTGGTTTTTATCATTTATCTTTCCGCAGATATAAATATCCGAAGACATACCCGGGGCTCCCTTTGAGCCTCAACATTTCCTCGTACGCGTCGTCGATCGGCAACGGGTCCGTAATGATTAGTGGAGGGTCTGGGTCGTCCCAACTGAAAGTATCCTGGTAGACAACGACCCACCTGGCATCGCGCTTTTCCTGTTCGTAGCGACGTTTTCTTCCTTTGCTCATTTGGTCCTTTTATCAGGTTCAATCAACGACACGGCTAGACGCGGCCCTCGGGAACACGACGATCAGGAAGACCGGTGCCCGCAGGTCGGATCTTAGACCCGAGACCTGAACCAACGCCTGTCGTGACGCTAGATTTTGTTTGGAGATTGATTTCCGACTGCGGCTCGTTTTATGACGCCTTTACCCGGAACAAGTAGATTATAGACAGTGCATGCGTCAGAAGCGGTCGCATGCCTGCTTTCTGTGATAGGTGGCTCCCAATTGCGCTCGAAAGCCCACGGGCAAGTTTCAATGGTTCAGTTGGAAAATCCAAACAGATGGCTTTGTGGGCCTCGATCCTTAGAGAACCCTGCATCTTGTAATGACCGACGAAGACCGGCGGTGCGTAATTGGGATATGTGCTAGCTTCAGGCAATCGAGAGGATCTTCTCTACCCCCCCAGCTAAAGCCACTCCAACACGCTTTGCGCGGGAGAATTCGGCAACGGCTTGACCAGATCGGTCAAATTCAACGCAGCTTGATGGCGTGTAGTTGATCCAGAACCCAAGAACCTTCCCAAAGAAGGGCGCAATTTCTGGAAGATCACGCAAGACTTGCGAAACGTAGGTCACAGGAGCGGAGTCCCTCTCAAATTCCACGACCAACCACCTTTGTGGTCCGCCGGTTAAGGCGCACATGGTTATTTGCGACGGTCTCGTGCGATCTGTTTTTAAGACTGCATGGGGTTCAAAACTGGCTGCATACTTTTCGTCTTCCCATAGCTGCGCCGTGACCCATGTTTCCGAAATGGCTTTTTGCACTGTTGAAACATCAACTTTGAGCGCCTCGGCGAGCTGATTTTCAAGATGCTTGAGTCCACGAAGCCCTTTCGCCTTTCGGAATTGCAGCAAGCGTTCGCGACCCTTCGAGAAGTTTCGGTAGCCGAGATCCGCCAGAAAGGTCTTCTCCGACAGGCCCAGTTCTATAATGCGCCCCTCAATTAGACGTGAAAGTGGTGTGGTTTTGCCCGGATTTGGCAGTGGTTTCATGTTCAGATTCCTTTGATGATTTCCCTTCTCGTTCTCTTGCAACGCTCGATCAAATCAACACGATCCCTGCTGCCGATAGCACCGGCTCCCCTTCCCAGCGGTAGGCGCAAGCGTGGGCCGGGTAATCTAGGCAAATGACATTCGGGGCATCGGGTACCAGCGGCAGTCCAGTGCGCTTGTAGTGTCCGAAGAAGACGGGGGGTGCATCCGGAGCGTAGAATGCGCAGTCCAGCTTTCCTTCAATAGAGCTGTCTGGGAGTTCCAATGGATTTGGAACCGATAGAGTTGCGTCGCGCCAATTAGCGCCAGCGGGATCGGCCCACCACTTGATGCGCGCCTTTTCACGCCACGTCCGCCGATAATCGTGAAACCCGCAGCCGGAAGGCAGAGTCGCCTCTGGCCCTTTTACCAGATTGACAACCGCTTGCGCAAAGTCGGTGCGTTCGAATGCAACCTCCTGCAAATCCTCAGCCTTCAGTCTCCCGTCCGACCAACGTTTCTCGACCAGATCTACATGCCGAGCGTCCCAGCAGGCGTGAACGAGGCGAAGCCCCTCTAGCTCCAGAAAAAGCGGTAATGTCAGAAACCAATTCATCACGTCCTGAGCCTCAGCGCTTCCCACTGGATACTCATCGAGAAAGCTTTGATGCTGGCCTCTATTCTTGTCATCGTGCGCTCGCATGAAGCCATCATCTGTGTTTAGCCAGTTCTTTCCCGGCGTGTGGTAGTGCAAAGCGTTGAGTTCATGATTGCCCATGACAGCGATTGCATTTCCGGCCTTAACCATCGTGCGGACCTGCTCGATGACCTTCCGGTTGTCCCGCCCAGTGTCGATAAAATCGCCCAAAAATGCCGCGATCCGGCGCTCAGGATGTTGCCAGATGCCGTCGACTAGTTGGTAGCCGAGCTTCTCAAGCGTTTTGCTCAGCCTCGCAGCGTCGGCGTGGATGTCGGGAATAATGTCGTAATATGTAATTGTTGTCTCCTTTTCGGGTTCTCAGTTAACAGTGCCGGGAATGAAAATGCGTTACATCAGGTGAATGAGCAGTCTTAGCCGCGCCGATGATCAGGCCGTAATCTCTGAACTCATTGCGCACCTGGTGCCAACGTCAAAGGCTTCGGAACTTCACCTTTGCAGCATTTGTCCACCATCCATCGAGGACACATATAACATTAGAATGCGTCAAAACCGGTCATATGCCGCTGAATATTTTCTTAAAAGATTCAGTTCCGAATGGCAATTTACGACCCGTAGGAAGCGGGACCCAATCCGCCGACTTAGGCCTCGGGGCTTGGCACTTTGAAATCAAATTTCGCGGCGAGGATCGTCACCAGTTCGGACATATGATCGAAACGATGAGAACCGCCCTCAAACGTCGTTACAAGGAGCCTTTTAGCAACCATGGCCAAAGTGTCCCGCGCATCGATCACCTCATCTCCCAGATCAAGGACAATTTCACCAGGTCCATCAAGTCGGAACTGCAGTTCTTCATACGCTTGAACGACGTCGTTCTTTAGGTCGTAGGGCGTCCCAAAATGGGTCTGCCCTCGCCCAAGATATTTTTGCAGTGAGGTTGCAGGCGACACAGCTGGATTGATTGCGATGAACGGCAAGTTGAAGGCACTGCCTAGCCAGGCTGCAAAGAACCCACCCATACTTGTTCCAATGAGCAGCGTTCTAGTTGATCCGCTTAACTCTGCTGCGAACGCCTCAAAGACTTTTTCTGGCGGAGACGTATAATCGACCGTGACGCCCTGAACCTGAGCAAGCATTGATAATGCCTGAACCTTATCCTTTTGGGGATCAAAGTTTGATGCGAATCCATGACAGTACATGATCCGATCTACTGCACGCCTATCGGTTTTGCTCATGTTTGGTGGCTCCTCATTTGTCAAAAGTCGAATTTCCATTTTAATTCGAACCACCATTCAGGTTCCCGGATAAGCATTCCAAAGTTCTTCAGCGCTGCCACTCTCATGCTCGAGGCAAAGGTAGTCGTGTACCAAATGCGTGATGATGTCCGCGCCTTCTATAGCGCTTGCCCACGGATGTTTAAGCGCCGCCGCAGGATCGATGAGACCGAGCATGTTTCCAGCGATTGCACCTGTAGAGTCGCTATCTCCTCCATGCAAAACAGCGATCTGGAGGCCCTCATCGAAAGATTTGCCGGCAAGACATGCATAGAGCGCAATTGCCAGCGCCTCCTCGGCAACCCAGCCGCCACCGAGTGACTCGACGCTTTCAGCCCTTCCATCCCGGGGGGCCTCAAGAGCATTTCGTATCGCCTGAACGGTCTCTTCCCCATCTTTCATGTGGGCATAGGTGTCAGCGATTTGTGTTGCACTCTCTTCAAGGTCTGCGCCCATCGACACGTCAGCCAACATCTCAGCCCAAGCCGCCGCAGCGATCTGTCCTGTGGGATGTCCGTGGGTTAGAGCAGAAGTTTCCAACGCTATCGATTGCACCCGGTCACGAGAAACCATCAAAGCAACCGGCGCCACCCGCATGATCGTACCACAGCCTTTACTGTTGTTCTCTGCAGGAACTCCAAAGTGCGCGCTCTGCTCAAGGGCCGACATGCAGGTGAGGCCCGGGGCCCGGCGTGCCCAAAGGCGACGATCCGTAATCAGGCCAACATCATCCGTTTCGACACGCGGCTTGCCACCTTGAGTCCGTAGCCAGCGTAGAAGGGCGTGATGCACAACAGATGGTGGGTGGCTGATGCCTTTGAGTGCGCCGCGAACATAAGCTCGAATAATGCCTTCAGCTGTGAACAGGGTCATCTGTGTGTCATCAGTGATCGCGCCCCGCAGTCCCTGATGGGGCGGCAAGTCCGTAATCCCTTCTGGGAAACGCCGACGGATCTGATCCAGCGACAGAAACTCGATGTCCGCGCCCAAACTGTCGCCGATGGCCCCTCCGATCAGGCTGGCATGAAGGCGAATGCCGGGCAGGTCGTGATGGCGCGCATGCTTTATGAGCCAGCTCGCTTGTTCAGAGGTCTCTATCGCGCCAGGCCGCACAGACCGTATGTCACTGATGGCATCGTGCGCAGATCGACCTCGCTCAACGAGCATCAATGCTGAAATCGTGCCTGCCCGACCCAGACCACCTCGACAATGGACGACCACTCGGCCGCCGTGTTCCATGATTTGATGCAGTTTTGGCGACACCGCTCGCCATTGCTCCATCGCTTCCGGCGTCGGTACATCCACATCCCTGATAGGGAACTGAAACCATTCGATGCCACGAGCTTTGAGTGCATCGCCAATATTTGTCACCGAAAGCATCTCGAATTCATGATCCTCAAGAAGGGTCAGGACGGCGCTGGCACCCCAAGCCTTGATCGCGTCGATGTCGAGTTCGAGATCTCGATCCCAAGCTGCGCCATAAACGCTGTCGCCCTTCTTCCCAGGGCAAAAAGTGATGCCTAGCTGTCCGTTTGCAAGCGGCAGAGCATCAATGCGGAGGGGGTGGGTATGACTGGTTCGAACCAAACGGGTCTCCTTTTCTCTTCGATTCGTGATCACTATAGAATTTTCACACGTCACTTTCGGACGCACCCGTTCTGAGTATGGGTTGTAACACGCGATGGTTTAGAGCAAGCTTTGTCTCAAACAGGGGCTGCGATCCACGCATCGCTTAGAAGGTCAGGATAGTGATGGGACTTGAAAAGTACCGCATCATGCAACCCGCTCCTTAGAGAAAAGTTAGCCAGCGACATGTCTGGCAAGGAGGTGCAGATGAATGGACTTGATACGTTTGTAACAGTCCATTCTGAGACGGGCGCTTTCCGTACGATCACTTCAGATCTTCTGGCCGAGACGTATCTTTCCCCTCGCGCTGAGGCGTTCGATCTAAACGCGGTTTTGTCTGTGGACGGGCAGCCTTGGTCTGCCAGTATGGCAGTTGCACCGATGGAAACGGCCACGGCCGTGTTTTCGGCTCTCCGATCTCTCGCTATGGCAACAAAGAGCCTTTCGCCAGATGAGGTCGACCTGTCAGGTCTGGATCAAGACAGCCGACTTTACCGGCATCTCGCAGCCCTATGCGATCTCTGGCGGCAGTCACCTGCTGCCCTTTCCGAGGATCTTCAGGTGTACGCCCATGTTTTGCGCAGTACAGCGACTGACGCGCTCGAACCCCTGCCTTTGGTCACTGCAGAGCCTTGTACCTTTGCTTCCCCAATAGAGCGCAGTCTTCATGCCCATCTGCTGGAGCATCATGGGCTTGCCAGCGAAGCCTTCCAGCAAGAATGGGTGATGCGCAGGTCGCCCCTACTGACTGGTGCAGAGGAAAAGACAAGTCTTTGGCGGGTTCAGCAAGGATTAACCGGTGCTGATATTGCGCCAGCACCCCTTGATGAGAGCTTGAGTTTCTTTGCACTTCGCGATGAAGCGGAAGAGGCAGATTTTGCCGCTGCCCGTGCACAGCGGCTGATCGACGAGGGCGTAGCGCCTCATGAGATCGCCATACTTGTACCAGATGAGATTGGATATTTCGCACAGCTTCGACGAGCCTTTGATACGCTGGGTTTACCGATTTCCGGTCTGCCGGATTTACCAGTTCGTCGGGATATCGCCGGGGAAACCTTGCTGCACCTTCTCCTGTGCCTGCAAAGCCCGGCGCCTGCCATGGCACTCGCGAGCCTTTACATCTCACCCCTCATGCCATGGCCCGCAACAACCGGGCTGCAGCTTGCGCGCGAGGTGATGCAGGGCCGGTTTGATCCCTATGTGGCCTCCGCGCTGACCGGGCGTGCGAAGCGACTTTATGCGCTCCTTCGGAGCAATCTTTCCCAAACACCATCCGGAATTCTGGAGGCGCTCGAGCAAGCCGCTCAGAATTTAAACGATTCCCCGGAGCTGCGCGATGACATCACTCAGTTTCGTTCAAAACTCACTGCGGTCCGCGGCGTACTCTCACAGAGCGGTACACTGGACTGGACCGGCCTCTTTCGCATAGCAACCCCAGGCTCAGCCAAGCCGACATCCTCAGACCCCTTTGTTGAAGGTGTGAGCGTGTTCACTGAGACGGCCATGCCATGGCGACCAGCACGACATCTGATTGCTCTTGGGATGAGCGGCAATCGTTGGCCACGCACAGTTTCTGCATCGCCGCTTTTTCTTGATGGTGAACTTCAGCTTCTACGCAAAAAGACAGGGTTAAATGTCGAGACACGTGGTGATGCACTTGCTCGGCGGCTGGAGAAGCTGCGCCGCCAGTTCTTATGTGGTTCCGAGACACTGACCCTACTGCGCCCTGTTTTTGCGGCAAACGGGAGCCGTCAACCGCCTGCAGCAGCCCTTTCGCTGGTCGCCCGCACAATTGGAGATGAGGCCAATGACCCCGAGGATGAGGAAACCCTGATCCATGATCTACGCTCGATCTCAGCGGAGCGTTGGCCTTTTGCACATCGGTTCGTGGCAGCGGACACTAAAGCACAATCCTTGCCAGAAGACGGTGCTCTTCATCTCGACCGTGATCTCCTGCGCAGACAGTTGACAGACGATGGTCGAATGCGCCCACAATCTCCAAGCAGGCTTGAGACGCTTCTAGTCAGTCCTCTGGCATGGAGCCTTTCAGAGTTCGGTGCAGAACCCATAACCTGGGCTCCCGAAGGGCTTAATATCATGGTCGCGGGCACGATAGCGCACGATGTATTGGAATTTCTGTTTCCAAGAGACGCGCCACTTCCGGACCACGCAAAAATTGACGCTTCGGTGCCCAAGTTGCTCACGGCAGCGATACAGAGATACGCGCCATTTCTACAGCGATCAATTTGGGCAGTGGAACGTGAAGGGCTTGCGCGCGACATCCGCAATGCTGCTCATGCCTGGCGCGACACGCTCGAAGGCCTTGGTGCTTCTGTGATCGACAATGAGATCGATCTCCGCGGCACTGCGTTTGATATCCGATTGCGAGGACGCGCTGACTGCCTGCTGCAACTGGCAGGTGGCAGCCTGCTTGTGGTCGACCACAAGAAAAGTGGCACACCAAAGCGGCGTGCTCGGCTGGAAGCAGGATGGGATCTACAGCTCGGGCTTTACCGTGCAATGCTTATGCACTCGGAAAAAACCGATCCTGTGCTCGAAGATGCATTGGCGGGGAACCCTGCAATTGGTGTCGCTTACCACCTCATAAATGATCAGGGTGTCCTTTTGGAGGGACTGGAACCACCTGACGGGGTCGTAACCGTGATGCAGGGGGATATCTCCGGACAGGCCATGAGCATGCTCGACACACGTCTCCAAGAGATCGGCGAGGGACTCATTCGCCTCAATACCGAAGATGATCGAAAGTTTTTTGAAAAGACTGCAAATCTTGCGCCCTATGCGCTTGATGCCTCGCCTCTGATCGCCCGCTTCATGATGCCAGCTACAGATCAAATAGAGGACCTGGAGGACCTCGATGACTGAGATGCTAACCATCGTTCCTGCCGGTGCCGGATCGGGCAAGACATTCAGGATCAAGTCGGACCTAACGAAGTGGGTAAAAGACAAACTTGTCAGCCCCGAGCGGATTCTGGCCGTTACCTTTACTGAGGCTGCAGCCGCTGAGTTGCGGGGGAGAATCCGCTCGAGCCTTATAAGTGAAGGTTTGGTGGAACAGGCGCTTGCTGTTGAACAGGCCTACGTGTCCACAATCCATGGGCTTGGCTTGCGCGTCCTTTCCGAACACGCATTTGCAGCGGGGGCATCCCCACAGCCGCGGGCATTGGCTGAAGCCGAGCGCGACTTGTTGATCCGTCAGGCAATGGCGCACGCAACGAGCCTTGATGCAGTGAAGGCTGATTTACCTCGCTTTGGTTACAGGTCCAGTTTTGTCTCAAACGCGAGCCTAGAAGACAGCTTTCGAGGCAAGGTCCTCAGCACAATCGATCTCCTCAGAGGCCTCGGAGACAGCGGCAATGATCCCAAGCTGGCGAAAACAGCTGTTGAACGGCTGCGCGATCTTTACGGCGAAGTCGCGAGCGATCCCGCTCCTCTTGAAGCGCGCCTTACAAGTGCGATCGAAGCTTTAATTGGAGCCTTTCCGAATGATTTGACACCACACGCGACTTCGGACGCAGCAAGAAAAGCCTTTGCGAAGGATTTCAGGCTCCTAAAGCGTGCATTGCGAACGGGTGAACTCAGCCGTGATTGGAAGCTCTGGAAGGCGCTGAGCGAATTGCGTCAAACGAAACGCGGCTCACCAACACCAGAAGGTTATGACGATCTCTCAAGTGAGGTCATAGCCGCAGCCTCCGACATTGCGATACATCCTGGGCCGCTGGACGATGCGTGCGCGCATCTGGAAGCGCTGGTGCATGGCGCACAGGAAGTCATGTCCAAATATGCGGACATGAAACGTGAAGCTGGCGTCATCGATTATGCGGATATGATCTGTGATGCCGAGCGCTTACTTCGGACACGCCCGGAGATTCTGGAGGCACTGCTCTCTGAGATCGATTGCGTCATCATTGACGAATTTCAGGACACAAACCCAGTTCAGTTTGCGCTGCTCTGGCGAATTGCCCAGTCCGCGAAACGCGTACTGATCGTGGGGGACACAAAGCAGTCCATCATGGGCTTCCAGGGGGCCGACCCCAGATTGAGCCAAGCGCTTGAAAAGCAGAATCCAGATGCGGCTTCTCCTCTAACCGGCAACTGGCGCTCTGACCCACGCTTGATGAAGATGGTCAACGCCATCTCGCAGGGATTATTTGGCGATGGCTATGTTGCCCTAGACCCACAACGCCCGGAGACCGGTCAGACCTTTGCTGAGGTCCTGCGCATACCTGAAGGTCGGCGGTCAAAGAAATCTCGACCTGAAGATCATGTCGCGGCCCGTGTCGCTGATCTTCTTGCGGAACGTGGTCCCATCGTAGAACGGGAAGGCGACCCCAAGGTTCCGGTATTCAGGCCAGTGGAACCACGTGACATCGCCCTGCTCTGCCCGACACATTCCATGGCAGCACGCTATGCCAGCGCGCTCAAACGACAGGGTATTCCAGTGCGGATCAATGCTCCGGGCTGGTTGGACTCACCTGCCGTAATGGCCGCACGCAACGCGCTCAGTTTTGCGGTGGATCCAACTGATCGGCATGCTGCGCTAGCGCTGCTGACGCTAGGCCCTGCATCCATACCGCTTCAGCAGGCAATGACAGCGCTTGCAGATGGTGAATTGGAGGCCTGTGCAGAACTTGCTGATTTGCTGGAATTGGCCAAAGCTGCTCCCGAGATGCCGCTCGAGGCATTGCTACCCAAGGTGCTAGAAGCAGCCGGCATACTGGAGTGGGCAGCGGCGCATCCAGATGCGGCTCAATTGCATGCTGATCTCATGCGATTCCAGGCAGAAATCACGGATTTTGTTTCTGCGCATCGGGACTTCAAGGCCGCTGCAGGGTTCCACGGCGCAAGCGCACAGGTATTTCTTGGTTGGCTTGAGGCTCGCCGTGACGAACGGGATTTCGACCGTCATCCTGATCCCGGCCAAAGCCAGGAGCAAGGCGTCGAGATCGTGACCTGGCACGCTTCAAAGGGGCGGGAGTGGCCAATCACTGCAATCGTCGGACTTGATGCCAAGATTGGTGAGCGACCGGGAACGCTCAGGGCCGAGTTCACCAATTTTAGTGACCTTGGAACCATCCTCGAACATGCAAAGCTCATCTGGACACCTGATCTTCCAATTAAGGAAAAGAAAGAAATCTTCTTGGCAGATCGCCGCGAAGCCTCTGAGGCTGATGCGCGGCGGCTCCTTTATGTGGCTCTGACGAGAGCACGGGATCGTCTAATCCTCGAATGGCCGGAGTTTGGCCTGAAGAAGCTTGGGGAAAGCGAAGGGCCTGCAAATCACGCCGAAATGCTCGTGTTGGAAGCTGGGCTCGAGCCTGAAGCGGGTTATTTGTCGCTTCGAGACGCAAGCTTTCCAGCCAGGACCTTGATCTGCAGTTCTGAGTCTCCGGAATTGCCAGTGCTTTCGCAGTCAGAAGAACAAGGACGACTGGCATTTGGACAGCCGCGCCCATTGCTTGAAACAGCAGTGACGCCATGGCGTGTTCGCCCGTCGCTGATCGAGCCCAAAGTCGCAAGCGAAGTCAGAACACGTCTCATTAAACTGGACGTCCCACCACAATCGATCGCGATGGAAGGGACGGCCACTGATAGAGGCACGGCCCTGCATAAAGCGTTCCGTGTTCTTTTAATGCGGCCTGATCTGCGTTCCCGTCTCGCAAGTGCGACTGGCTTTGATCAATCCATGCTGGATGCATTGCAGGAGCAGGCGAAGGCTCTACGAAGCTGGCTGACAGCGGAGGGCTACACACAAATTGACTGCGAGGTGCCGATCCAAAAGCGCAAACCTTCCGGTGCCGAGTTTAACGGGATGATCGATCTACTCGCTAGAGGTCCAGACAAGTGTCTGATCCTTGATCATAAGAGTGGTTCAGGGAGTTTTGCCGATTACATAGCGCAGCTAAAAGCATACCAAGACGTTTTGGTCCAGCAAAAGGGTTTCAGCCACCCGAGCGTCTCCATACACTGGATTGATGATTGTTCAGTTGAAGTGTCCGTCGTCAGATAATTTGGGACAGTTGAGCGTCCTTTCGTTTGGAGGCTCTGGCTCATCCATGATTGAGTTTATGCGTTTTCAGTTTGGTGGCGCAAGCGCCGCTTGAGATTGGTTTTGCGTTTGATCTCCTCTCGCTGTTTCAGGGTCTGCTCGGCTCGCCACTCTATAGCCAACTCAGCAAAACTGAACAACTTGGCGATGCCTCTTGGGTTGATAACGGCACAATTATGAACCGCATATGCGCTTGAAAGTCGACACGAAATCTGAGCATGATTTGGACATCATTCTAACAAATGACCCGCTCTGCAAAGCTTCACTATTTTCTGAAGCTGAAGGGATTTTCAGAAAAAGAACATGAAACGGGATATCTTGCCTCTGCTGGCGAATAGTATCGGAAATCAGCCCCTGCGTTTTATCCAGCTTGAGTGAAGCCCATAGTTCTTCGGATATCGGGTAAACAAATCCACACCCCTTTATCGAGGCTCCATTTCCATACTGACCTACGTATGTGTGCAACTGGAAAAGGTCTTCGCGTTTGACCCCAAACTTTCGATCAAATGCTTTATACTTCACATCAAAGACGTAAAGGCCGCCATTACTCTCAAAAACAAGGTCCGGTTCAAGTTTGCGCATATAGTTGCGGGGAGCACCTGCCGGGATTTCATAGCGTTGTTCGAATTTGCTAAACAGTCTAACCCCATCTCGCTTGATGAGCTTCCGAATGAAATATTCGAAAAGCATCGAAATATCGAAAAAGAATGCGCTCGAGTCATGCTGCGAGTCAAAATCAGAGCCCCGCTGGCTGATGACTTGTTTCGAAAGATCTATCAGCACGTTATAATCGTTGTAGAAGGGGTTGGTGAAATACGGTGTTCTCAAAATTTCCTGACGGGATCTTTTCACACCCTGATTGGCGGTAAGAAACGCGTTGTAGACATTCCTTGTTCGCTGGCAAAAGGAATAATGCTCAACCGCCTCATAGGCTTTGATAAAAAGTGAGGTTGCGGGGCTGTCGTAGCTGTGTTCACGGTAGGAGCATAAATACTTTCCGGAGGTTTTATTCCGGAAGTAGTCAACCGCATCGATTGTTCCGCGAACGCGGGAAATCCGATCATTCTTTGTAATGTAGGTTTTGGGCAGCCCCAGCCGGTAAGCTCTCCTGAACTTGATATTCCAAAGATATGCAAGGAGCCACTCGTAACCATCGGCGTGACTTTCACCGCCAATATTTTCCAGTTCAAGAAACCCGTCGGCATCGGCAATGATGTACTGAAGGAAAGCATCACCAAACCGGGAGCTGATCTTCAGGGAATAATCCCCACGCTTAACAAACCCAATCAGATTGCCTGTGCTGAGATTGAAATTTCTGGCATCCGTACCAGTTACACCGATAAAGCCGCCTTCGGTATTGTGTTCGTAATCTTCATCATTGAAGAGGATTAGAGTATCGGCCTTATTTTCATTCAGCGTTTTCTCAACTTCACGAGAAACTGAATTCAAAAAAATCCAAAGAGCAGACTCGTCGTTATTAAGATTGTTCCACTGGCCCTTTGATTTAGTGTTGAGAGAAATCGATTCTCCCAAACGCATATTGGTCAAGATGCCTTGATGGACTAAATAAGATTGGTTGTCGACCAGAGTCCCGTTCTTTATGATATCGAACAGCCACATGATTTAAACCCCGAATTCCTTTCCGAAAGAATTGATGAGCTCAGATTCCTTACCGGTACCGCGTAGGTATTCCTGCAGCAAAGGCCGGATGTAATCATCCCAGACACGCTCTCTTACTTCCGCAACCGTAAGGCTGGTGGCATACTTCAAGTTCATCAAATAGGCATGACCGATTTGGTAATCATGGCCCAGCAAAGGTTCCTTGGCTATCTGGGTGTTCAGCCGTTCAAGGTCATCCGCCAGAGGGACCCAGGTTTTGCAGAACTGGGTCAAATGGTATCTCAACAGCCCTGTATCCGGCGTTAATTCTTCCCAGCGGAATCTACGTCGGAGAGCGAAATCAAAGCTTTCCACACTCCGGTCAATGGTATTCATGGTGCCAATCAGATATATATTTGTTGGGATGAAAAATAGGTATCCCTGATCGGTTTGAAGCATGCCAGTGCCTTCGTTATTCAAATTGGCATACTGGGTTTTGATCCTTCCTTTAATGCCTCGATATTCTAGGCAATACATCAGCTCACCAAAAACTCGAGACAACTCAGCCCGGTTCACTTCATCGATGATAAAGAAGAATGGAGGCACAGCATCGGATACCAGCTTTGATGTGTCTGATATTTTGAAGATGTACTGCCAATGATCACCTGATAATTTTTTTCTATGGGAATGAAGCTCATCGATCGTAATTGATTCCCAGTCCCGATCGAGACCAAGACTAAAAACATCAATTTCCCACTTTCCAGCGTTTCTGCAAAACTCCTTGAAAACACCATTTTGCAACGTCAGCTGCGCGGTTCCATTACAGTCCAGAACTGGGCGCAAGCCTTCCATGAAGTCCTCATAACTAAAAGAAGGATGAAATTGCACTAGGTCAATCTGGCTTGCATGTGTGAGTGCGCTGTTTGGAGCAAACTCCTCTTTCCAGATATCAAACAGCAGCGAGGTCTGCTGGCGAGCTTGATATGTTTTCCCTGTTCCAGGAGCACCGTATTTAACAATCTGCTTTTTTAGGCTGAATGGATTGGAAAGGTTTTCATACAGCATCCAGACAAACTGGCTCAGATAAAACTCATCCGTTTTTTTGTACTGAAGCTCATCTCTGAACTCATCTTTGATGATCTTCATTAGGAAAATGTTTTTTGAATACCAATCTTGATCCTCTTTGGCCGGATATGCCGGGATAATTCCTTCACGAATAAGCCAGCTGAAGACCTGATTAAACTTACCGGAATCAACAGTAGCGGAGACTTCGAGCGTGCAGGCTGCCGCCACACGATTGACAAGAACCGGATTGTTGGACTTGCCTTGGTCAGACCACGCATCGTTAAATTTCTGGAAGTTGTCCTTGTTGGGGGTCTGAATGAATTCTCCTAGCGCGGATATAAAATCCTTGTTTTTGATGAAAGCCTGAAAGTTTTCGTTGCTTAAAACAGACTGGCCGCGAGAAGCGATCCCGTTACTTTTTTCATAGAGGAGCTGCTTCAGGAAAGCCTCATCAGTTTGAGATAAGTCTTCTCCTGATTTGATACGTTTACGGATCTGTTCGACCTGACCGTAAAACTCACGATAGGCATCATACCAGCCTTTGACTTCGTGTTTCCGGTTCTCAATCAAGTATTTGTAAAGATTCTTTAGTCGGCTTTTCATTTTTTCCTCTTTTTTCTATCAACATATTCATCCAGTCAGCAGAATGTATTGACCAGCTTCATCTGTTCCACAGTGCTGCAGGGGATTTCCAGCAGCTTGGGATTGGCAATCACCACCGCCAAAAATTGTGCGCGTGAGACGGCAACATTCAGACGGTTCTTGCTGAAAAGAAACTCAATATTGCGCGTCAGGTCTTCGGCGCTGGATATCACCATGGAAATCAACACGATGGGTGCTTCTTGCCTTTGGAACTTATCAACAGTGCCAACCTTGGCATTGTCCTGCAGGATCGAGCGCAGATAATTCACCTGCACATTAATATGAGGTGACCACCAGAATATCGTCTTCGGTGATCGGGGGTGTGGTGCCATCATGGTCGGTGAACTCTTGGCCGAGCAAGCCACCATATTCGGCTTTAATGATCTCACCTTCTTCCACGTTTTTCTGTGAGCATCCTTCATGCTCAGCCGAGATCATAACAATCCCTTCACTCGGCAGGTCAACGCCTTGCAGGTTCAGACTGCGCTCGGAGGTACTTTCATGGGCTGTTAGACGACCATCATAAAAGGCATCAGATATAAATTGGCAGATGCTCGGACGCATACGATAGATCGTTCAAAGTTCTTCATCCTTTGCAAGAAATTAGAATTTCTCAGTTTCAACCAAGTCGGCTTACACATAATGTTGATTCAATAGTTCCACTTGTTCAACTACTAATTTCCGGAGGGCTTGAGGCTCAAGGACCTCCACCTGATCCCCCCATCGAAACAAATGCCAACACATCTCTTTGAGCCCACCCGCACGAAACCGCACGGTCAAGCTCCCATCGGGTTCATCCTTCATCTCTTGGGTAGCATGGAACAGGTATGTTCGCGCATCTGGCGCAGCCTCCGGTGAAAAACGCCAGATCACGTCATAAGGTTCTGCCTGCCAGACCCCAAACGACCGCTGGATCCAGGCTTGCAGATCAAAATCTGCAGGGCGTTCAAAGCTCTCATTGGACAATTCGATACGCTCAAAGCCTGCCAGAGCGAACAGGTGAATATCTTTGGCCCAGTCACTATAAGCAACGAGATACTGGCGTCCTTCACCAAGCAACATCGCTAATGGACCAAGCCGTGCGTTCCGGCTCAATAATCCCGTTGCCCGGGCACGGTGATCCACAGTGATCCAGACACCAGCAAGTATAGCTTGCCGTAGGTGGTTGAGTGTTTCTTCAGGAATACGCTCTCGGGGACCCGGGCGCAGTGCAACCCCATCTGCTTCGAGCAGTGCTGCAATATCTGGCTCAAGCCGTGTTCGCTTAGGGCCCGGCAAACGGGCTCGCAACCGGTCTGACAGCGTGTCGAGGTTATCTGCTGTTGCGGTATCTCCGCTTTGACGCGCCAGTTCAGCCCCCCGATGCAGCGTTGCAATATCGTCGATGGTGGGATCAGCCAGTCGGCCCGTTGTCCCAGGTGGAAGCCGCCAACGTTTGCGACCCCCCGGCTCGCTGATCTCCTCAATTTGTGGAAAGGCATCTCTGAGCGCATCACGCATTCGTTCAGCTGTTCTGCGCGAAACCTCATAGCTTTCCCCGATATCATCCAGTGACAGACCATCCGCCCTGCCCTGCATCTGCAGCGCCAAACGGACCAGGTCTGTCAGTCGGCCATACCGCATTGGGAAAACTCCGTTTTGAACAGTCTTGCGCAAACCGATCAAGGCTTCAAGCGAATGGCCGCGGTGAGAGACCGCTTTGTCGTGTTGGTCCCCGCCCCATTAACTCACTGCTCGGAATCCGATTGGATTGTTTGCGTTTGGTTTGGACGTTTGTTCCCGGGTCAGCTCGTTCACGATAACCGCAGGCTCTGTTATGCCCAGCAAAGTGCACCGCTTGGCCACGACTGCGAAATCTCCGGGCGTTAACTGGTCAAGCAATTGGAGTCCCACAGGCGGATCAGCATGGAAGAACCGCCGAAAACAGGCTTGGCGCTGCTTGAGATTCAGCGGCAGAAAACCGATCCGCAGGCTGAAGCGCCGTGCTGTGGCAGGGTCCAGCTGATCAACAAGATTTGTGGTGCAAGCAAAAGGTAGAGGGTGGTTCTCCATCCAAGTGAGCATTTCATTCACTTGTGAGATTTCCCAGCGATGAGAGGCGCCATTGCGGGAGCCAAGCAGCGAGTCCGCTTCGTCGAATACAAGAAAGGCGCTGGTGTCACGCGCTTCTGCAAAGGCATCTGCAATGTTGCGTTCGCTTCCCCCGACATAACGATCGAGCAGGTCAGAGGCACGCCGCTCGAGGACAGGCATGTGCAAACATTCTGCAAGGTAGCGTGCGAAGGCGCTCTTGCCGGTCCCAGGCGGTCCACTGAGGCAAAGTCCACCTGTATCGGCTGGACCGCAAGTGACGAAACGCTGCGTGATCAAGCTGAGGTCATGGTCTGCATTCGCCAGTTCCGGATCAAAATGAACAGCGCTGTGCGAGATCAACGGAGTATGGCCCCCACGTACAGCCCGAGAAATGGCGGTTGCAGCCAGTCTCACGTCATCTGTTCCGCCACGAGCGATGCGCACCGCGCGAAGGGCGCTGTTGGCCAGTGCCGGTGCATCCTCCATGCTGTGTGCCAATTCGAAACACAGGTCTTGGGACAGTGGCACCTGATGCTGCCTTGCGAGTTTTTGCCATACCCTGGCACGAACAGCGACCGGGGGTGTACGCAACTCCAGCGTAAAGCTGATCCGACGCAGAAACGCTGGATCGCAGTCGCTGATGTTGTTTGTCGTCCAGAGGGTCGGCACAGGGTTGCCCTCAATTAGGCGGTTGGTATGGACCTTTGAGCCAGACCGACGCAACGAGACTCCGAAGAGCCCATTGTCGAGCCCAGGGAACAGGTCTTCCATCTCGTCGAACAGGATGATGCTGTTGCCTTGATCACCGAGTAGCCGTTGACCGAGACGCAGTTGCTGTAACCTCTCAAACCGTGTCGGCTCTTCGCCATCATCGTCTGTTTCACCAACAGCGTGGAGACTTGCGCCAAGCCTTTCAGCGAGCACTTTGCAAAGCTCAGTTTTTCCCGTCCCCGGCGCACCATGAAGCAGAATGTTCACGCCCTTTTCCTGCCGCTTTAGTCCACCCTGTAGCAACCGGAATGCGAAGTCCCGGCCCTGTCCCAGATGACCGAAGTCTTCCCAGGTGACCGATGCCGGTTCGGTCGTGGCAAAGAGCATGCCCAGAATGTCCTCAAGCCCACGGGAAGGCGGCTCAAGTGCCACCAGCAAGCGATCGGAAGGTAAAAGGCCAAGCCCAGTAAACGGAGGTCTTTCAAATTGCAGTAGACCAGAGACCATCAGTCGTCCTGAGTTGGACAAAGCTTTTCGCACCTGCGCAGGTGAGAGCCCAGTCAGATGAACAACAGCGTCTTCGACTGGAATCCGGGCCTCATCTGTTAATGCTGAGCACAGAGATTTGACCGGTCCGCTACGAGCTGCGCGAATTGCCAGGGCGAAGATTTCCTCTTCATTCTTTCCAAGTCCCATATGCGCTGCCAGCGCCGAGATGTTGCGGGCAAGAGCATCGGGTCGGACGCGTGGTGTTCGTGCAAACTGATACGCGAGGTGGGCACGCAGATCTTTCCAAACCTTAGCAGGCACACCCTTGCGTTTGAAGCGGTCGAAGTCGGTGTCCCAAGAGAACCCCAAATCTTGATCCTCAGTCCAGCTTGAAAGTTCCAGCGCCATAACACTGCGGGCCGTAAAGCGCGTGGCAAGCCTGTGAGCCAAGTCAATCAAATATCTCTGTTCGTATCTGTTCGTCATGTAACCTCCGTATTGACGAACCAGATATAATATCGCGATGCGTCATATACGGACGTGTCGATTATGAAAGGACAGTATCTCTGCGTGACGCCCGCTCTCTGGAAGCTTAAGAAGGCTTATGAATTTCGCATTTTACGATCTCGAAACTACAGGAATAACGCCCGCGTTTGATCACCCTATGCAATTTGCGGCGATCCTCACGGATGCGGAATTCAATGAGATTGAGCGGGTGAATTTGCGTTGCCGCTTAGCACCCCATATCATCCCATCTCCGCAGGCTTTGGCCGTGACGGGCTTGCGCCCTGCGCAACTGCTAGACGAGAACCTGCCCAATTTCTTTGAGTTCACACAGTCGCTGGCGGAGCTGGTAAAGCGCTGGTCACCTGTGATCTGGACTGGGTTCAACAGCATTCGTTTCGACGAAGAGATGCTTCGACAGGCATTTTATCAAAACCTGCAACCAGACATCTTCGCAACGCAGTTCAACGGCAATACACGCTTTGACATCATGACCGCCGTTTACGCTGTGTGGTGTTGTCGCCCAGATTTATTTGAATGGCCAGTCGATGAAGCTGGCAAGGTGCGCTTCAAATTGGATCGCCTCGCACCGCTCAATGGCTTCGAGGGTCACAACGCTCATGACGCACTCGGAGACGTCGAAGCCACAATCCATATTGCCCGCAAGATCGCCGAACTGGATCCTGATCTCTGGAAAGAGCTTCTGTCCAGCCGGAACAAGGGACTTGTTCAGTCGTTGCTGGAAAGTTTCAAACCACTTGAATTGGTAGGTCGTTTTGGCGGTGGCCCACCGCAAATCACTATCGGGTGTTTATGCGGATATTCGAGTAGCAATCCCAATCAGGCTTTTTTCTTTGATCTCGACGCAGCTGACCCCTCAGAGCTGATCACCGCTGACGAAGAGATGCTGGCTGCCCGGCTGGAAGAAACGCCACGGATCATTCGCTCCGTTTCAATTAACAAGTCCCCTGCCCTATTAACAGCGCACGCCGCAACTGAGGAGCAGACCCGCCGAGCAAGCATACTTGCAGACGCCCCTCAGTTTCGCGAACGTTTGGCTCAGGTTATGGCGGCACGGTACCCTCAGGTTTCAGACGCGACCCTCCTTCCTGTGGAAAAACGCATATTTGGTGGTTTCTACAATTGGTCCGACAAAGCACTTTTGAACGAATTTCAGGGCGCCGATTGGCGGCACAGGCAGGAAATTGTCAGTTCCTTTGAGGATGCACGCCTGCGTCAGCTGGGCCACCGATTGGTTGCATTCTATGCCACTGGCCTTTTGTCTGAAGGTGAGCGCCTCAAATACAAAAACTGGCTGCAAGAACGTTGGAATGCACCGGATCAACCCGAGACGGAATGGATGACCCTCAACAAGGCACGCAATGCGCTAGATGAACTGAGAGCAGGAGCCAGCCATGATGCCGCAATGCTGGACGAGATTGAGCGTTTCTTGGCAGATCGGATGGGAGCACGATAGACATGGCTGGAACCTCTTCAGAATTCGACTACCTACAAGACAAACACCGGCAGCTTCGCGAGCAGAACCCGTCAGAACTCAATCTGCGCACTCATCGGTCGATTAGCTGGCTGAATCGGGCAGCAGCACTGGTCGATGACGATCCGGATGGCGCGTTCATCTTCGCATGGATTGCGTTCAATGCGGCTTATGCGAAGGACATGGGTGAGGACCCTGGCTCATTTGCTAGAACTGATTTTCAAAATTTCTTTGACGCATTGGTCCGTTGTGACATCAAGGGACGCATTGCTCATGAAATCTGGTATCAATTTGAGGGAGTTGTGAAGGATCTGCTCGACAACAAATACATCTTCGGCCCGTTCTGGAAGTTCCACAACGGCTCCACCACCTTTGAAAACTGGGAACTTCGCCTCGAGAACGCAAAGAAAGCAGCCCAATATGCGATTGAGGGCCAGGAGACGGCAAAACTCTTGAGCATCTTGTTCGACCGGCTGTATGTTTTGCGCAACCAACTGGTTCATGGAGGAGCCACTTGGAACAGCCAAGTCAATCGTAAACAGGTCCGAGATGGGGCGGAGTTGCTGCTAAGCCTGATGCCAGTATTTGTTGACACGATGATGTCGAACCCAGAAGAAAACTGGGGCGCACCGTACTACCCGGTTGTGGAGTGATCTTAGCTGCGCGACTTGAGCGATCCGCCTGCAATATAGCGGAACACTCTTATTCTTCATCTTCCCAATCATCATCCACTGGAACATCACCCGCAGACAGATTGGACCTGTCACGGTTTGATGCCGCTCCAAGTGCTCGTTTAAGCCACTTTCCTTTCGAAGGCGACCGGGCTTTTCCAGCCCAATGCTGAATGCCGCCGTCGCGGATTGTAGAAGCCGTTGATGTATTGGAAGATGGCCAACTCGGCGTCTCTGCGCGTCTGCCAAGACCTTC
>NZ_JAABNT010000012.1 GCF_010667575.1 Sulfitobacter sediminilitoris | reverse complement strand
GCCCGCTCGTCAGCGCGATCCGCACCGCATCAGCGCGGAATTCGTCCGTCCGTTTCGTTCCCATAGTTCGTCTCCTTTGCTGCAATAAATGCTATCAAAGGAGCGGCATCAAACCGTGACAGGTCCACCATTCCAACGAAAGGACCACACCATCAAACCGTGGGGTCAAACATCTAGGATTGCCGATTCCCTTTCCCCATATCTGAGAGGCTAAGGTGAAAGCCAAAGATGTCTTTGGATAATTTTCCGCTCTGGAGTAACCACTCTTTATCCTCATTCGGTGATCTAAAACTGCGGATAAGCGCGCGAAGATTTCTCTCATCTACCGGACGAACATTGTAGTTTGTTGCTCGATTATCACTTAGAATAGGATAAAGACATAATTTGAAACCCAAATTTTCTCCATTATCAAAAAGAAGTAATCTTACGATCAATCCAATAGGGGCAACTTTAAACTTTCTAAAACGACCTGGTGAATTAAATACAAAGTTCCCAATGCTATATACGATAAAGCGTTCTCTATATCTTTCTATTTCCTGCATCATATGGGAGCCATGTCCAATGACAAGATCTGCACCAGCGTCTATTAATAAACGGCCCAAGCGCTCTTGACGCTCTGACACGTAGCAATAATTACTTCCCCAATGCGGAAATGCTATTATGAAAGCACTCGGAAAACTCTCACGTAGATAATGAATCTCTTCAAACGCCTTATTTCTACTCCATCTATTGACTCCACCGCTAGATTTGTCCGCATAGTATTTCCACCTCACATGATTTTGTCGATGTTCAAATCCCGTCGCGACAATAACATGATGTTTCTTGGAATTCAGGTCGAAGAAATGGTGGAGTGGCTTTCCTGCATCCTGTTCATTAAGGCCTGCACCAAAATACAGTATACCTAAATTCTTAAGTGCAGAGATAGTTTCATCGACGCCTCTCTCGCCAAAATCACAAACATGATTATTGGCAAGACTTACGGCGTCAATACGAGCTCGCTTTAAGGCTGCCGGCGTTTTAACTGGGTCAGTCCAGTCCAGATAAGGCTTTATGCCTTCCAGCTCCGATTGACGAATGCTTGTTACTGCGGCTTCGAGGTTTGCAATAGTGAAGTCGGAACTTTTCAGAAATGAGGAGAACTGGCCATATCCATAGTCGTACCCTCGAGATTTAAGAATGTTTTCTCGTCCAAGTTGCTCATTGCGAAGTTGATAGGTTTCGCCGGGATTTGTATCCCCGAGAAATGTTATGCAATAGGTTGATGAGGAATATTCAGAGTTCGAGTTCACTATTTCATTCTTTTTTCAATGGAGGGGTTAGCTATCAAATTTCTACCTCGGCTTCTCATTTAGACTTGATAATATTACATGGGCCCCCGTTTTGGAAGAGGTTCTGGCTAATCCCCCCGAAAATTAGCGGTGTGCAGAAGTAGAATTTTCTCGAATGATGAAAGAGGAGATTCTGATGAAGAAATCGAAATACAGCGACGCTCAGATCATGAGCATTCTCAAGCAGGCAAAGAACGGGGTTCCTGTTGCTGCTCTGTGCCGAGAGCACGGCATGAGCAGCGCAAGCTTCTACAAGTGGCGCTCGAATTATGGCGGCATGGATGCGAGCCTTATGGCCCGCATGAATGAGCTTGATGAGGAAAACAAGCGCCTGAAGAAGATGTATGCCGAGAAGAGCATGCAGAACGATCTGCTCAAGGAGGCGCTTGGAAAAACGTGGTGAGGCCGTCTCAAAGGCGCGAGATGGCCGAGTGGGCAGTGCGCTATCGATCCGCAAGCATCGCGATGGCCTGCCGGGCGTTCTCGATCAGCGAGACCTGCTATCGGTATCAGCCCAAGCTCAGCGATGAGAACGAGTTGATCGCCGACTGGCTGGCCGCGCTGACAACGGCGAAGAAGACGTGGGGCTTCGGTCTGTGCTTCCTACACCTGCGGAACGTCAAAGGCTTTGGCTGGAACCACAAGCGCGTCTACCGCATCTACCGGGAGTTGGAACTGAACATGCGGATCAAACCGCGCAAACGGCTGCAGAGGGAAAAGCCAGAACCCCTTGCCGTGCCGGAAGCAGCAAATGAGGTCTGGTCCATGGATTTTATCGCGGATCAACTCGCGGACGGTCGATCCTTCCGGACACTGAAAGTGCTGGATGACTTCAATCGCGAGGGCCTGGCCATCGAAGTGGACTTCTCATTGCCATCGGAACGGGTCGTGCGAACTCTGAACCGGATCATCGCATGGCGTGGAAAGCCGTTGGCCATTCGCGTGGACAACGTCCTATGTCGAGAAGATTTGGCTTCTTAGGTCAGCAGGTCTTGGGGCATCCGAGGGATCGAATGCCCTGTTAAGTTTGCCCAGACGGGCTCTGCCGTCAAGAAGTGGTCTCTCCCATAGCAAACACAAGGTACGCGCGATGGCGGACTTCACCGTCCTTAAGACGAGATCCTAAATCCCAAGCAGAAAGCCCGAACATTATCTACGAGGTCAGTTGCCTGCCTCCACGGCCACCACAGAGAGAAGTCCTTCCGCCTGGGCACGCCCGCTTCAAAGAAGGGGCGATAGGGTTCGCCGTGTTTGACCACGGCGTGTACGGTTCGCGCCATTTTGGCTGAGATGGCAGTGTGTCCGCCGCCACTGGGGTGCGATGGCAACGCAAGCTGCGGGAAACGGGCTCGATCGAGCCAGAGCTCCAAGGCCGCCCGTCTGGCCATGGTAAATTGTCTGCTCATCAAGCTTTTCTGGAAGAACTGGTGGCGCAGGATGGTGATATCACCTTGCCAGAACCCCCCGGAGCATTGGAAGTTGCCACTGGCGTTGCCGCACACGCAGCCTCCATCGGGCGATTTCTGCGCAAACTTGGGTACACATATAAAAAAAAGCCGCTGGTTGCCACCGAACGGTTGCGCGCACATGTGAAAGAGCGGCGCAAAAACTGGTTCAGGCACCACCTTCCTGCGATGCAAGCGCACCCTGATCGGCTTGTCTTTATTCCCTCTCGTGACATTGCTGCGCAATGCACTGCCGGGCAATGGACGAAACATCAGTGAAGACAAATCTAACGCGGCAGCGGGGGTGGGCACCTTGCGGAAGCCGCCTGGTCATGGACGCCCCGTTCGGCTCATGGAGTACCCAGACTTTTATCGCCGGACTGAGTGCCGAAGCGATGATCGACCCTTGGGTGATCAAAGGCGCAATGGATTGCGCAGCCTTTGCCGCTTATGTTGAAAAGGTGCTGGTGCCGGAACTCTCACCCGGAACCGTCGTCATTCTGGACAATCTCGCCACGCACAAAAATGCCGAAGCGGAGAAAGCCATGCGCAGGGCAGGATGCTGATTCCTGTTCTTGCCGCCCTACAGTCCCGACCTTAATCCCATCGAAATGGCGTTCTCCAAACTGACAGCCCATCTGCGCCGTATCGGAGCGCGATCCTTTAACGCCCTCTTCCACGCCCTCAGCGAAATCTGCGGCCTATACACGCCAGACGAATGCTGGAACTACTTTTGCGAGGCTGGATATGCCCCAAGTTAAAGGCGAGACGCTCTAGATGGCGCGAGAGCGCTTCGAGCGTGACGAGAGACGGGGCGGTCTGCCCATTCTTGATCATGGACAACATGCCGTTGGAGATGCCCATTTCGTCTGCAAGCTGGGCGATGGTCATGCCCTTTTGCATCCGAAACGCCCGCGCCTGCCGCCCAACGGCGGAGCAAAGATCGCTTTCCGCAAAGGGTGCTGTATTGTGAGGGTCTTGTTGGTAGATGTCGGTCATGGCACTCGATGCCCATCTGTTCGGGGGTTGAAAGCATCACCCCCCGGCCAACCGCCGCATCAGTAACACTTCTGCATCTTCCGGAAGTTCTTGCGACCAGTCATTGCGGTAGATAACGCCGTTCACAGCGACGGCGACCTGCCCCTTGATTGGCTCAGCCAGCCCCGGATAGCGATCTTCAAGTTCCCGCAGCAGTTCCCGGATGGTGCGCGCCTCGACGCGTACTACTTTTTGGTTGTCCGCAAGCGGCCGCAGCCCGGCCCAGAGCGTGACGTCAACCATCATCCATTTGCCTCATTCAGCGCCGCTAGAATTCGCGGCGGTGAGAGCGGAATATGCGCCATGCGCACGCCCACAGCATTCGAAACCGCGTTGGCGATAGCGGCCAGAGGCGGCACGATGGATGTCTCACCCACGCCTCGCACACCATAGGGGTGGTTGGGATTCGGAATCTCCAAGATCTGCGTGTCAATCATCGGCAAATCGGAGCATACCGGGATGCGGTAGTCCAGAAAGCCGGGGTTCTGCAACCGTCCGTCCTCCCCGTAGATATACTCTTCGTTCAATGCCCAACCAATACCTTGCGCGGCACCACCCTGATACTGCCCTTCGACATAAGACGGGTGCACCGCTTTGCCCGCGTCTTGGATCACGGTGTAACGCACGACACGGCTGGACCCAGTTTCCGGATCGACCTCGATATCGCAGATATGCGTGGCGAATGACACTCCCGCGCCGTCGGCCACCAGCTCAGAATGGCCCGCAATAGGTCCACCTGTATTTCCCGCTTCTGCGGCAATGTCCTTTACGGATAGCGGCGCGCGGTTGCCGTGCTTGGTGCCCGCCGCATGGGCGTGGCCCTCTTCCCAATAGACATCTTCAAGCGGGATATCCCACATCAGTGCTGCACGCTGCCGCATCACTTCAATCGCATTGCGGGCCGCCGAAATCGTGGCCATAGAGGTCGAGAACGTCCCCCGACTGCCGTCGGTCATGTCATTATAGCCAAGCGTGGACGTGTCGGCGATCACCGCCTTGATGTCATCATAGCTGATCCCCAGCTCTTCCGCCGCGATCAGCGACAGCGACGCACGCGAGCCGCCTACATCAACCGTGCCAACCGCAATCGTAACGGTGCCGTCGGCGCTGATGTTAAGGTCAGTGCAAGTCTGACCGCCGAAGTTGAACCAAAATCCGCAGGCCATTCCGCGGCCCTGGTTTTCACCTAAAGGTGCGCTCATATGCGGGTGCGTCTTGGCGGCCTCCAGCGTCGGTCCGATGCCGATGGGGCCATAGACCGGTCCATAGGAAGATTTCGTGCCTTCCGATGCGGCATTCTTGATGCGGAAGTCGACTGCATCCATTCCAATCTTATGGGCCAATTCGTCAATAGCGCTCTCCACGGCAAAGGCTGCCATGGGGGCAGAGGGCGCGCGGTAGGCCGCGACTTTGGGGCGGTTCACGACCACTTCCAGACCGACGGTTTTCACGCTCTCCAGATCGTAGCAGGCGAAGGAAGTCATTGCGCCAAGCTCCGCCCACATGCCAGCGTAGGGTCCGCTGGTGTAACGCAATGTTGCTTCGGCTGCGGTGATGGTACCGTCCTTTTTGGCACCGATCTTCACATCAATGGAGGTCGCACTTGTCGGGCCCGACGCACGGAACACTTCCTCACGTGACATCACCAGTTTGACCGGTCGATTGGCCTTACGCGACAGCGCCAGTGCCACGGGTTCGGCCCAGACATGCGTCTTGCCACCAAAGCCGCCGCCAATCTCGGAAGAGGTCACGCGCAGTTTCGACGCTTCCAGCCCAAGCAGATCTGCGCAGTTCTGGCGATAGACAAAGTGTCCTTGCGTGCAAACCCACAGTTCAGCCGTACCGTCCGGGTTGCAGTTCGCCACACAGGCGTGCGGTTCAATGTAACCCTGATGCGTCTGCTCTGTCTTGTAGCTGCGCTCGACGATAAGATCGGCCTGCTCAAATCCCGCATCCACGTCGCCGTGGCCAAACTCAGCACGATTGGCGACGTTCGACGGCATTGTCGGCGTGGGCTCGACCCCTTGAGTAAAGATCTTCTCGTTCAGGACAGGCGCGTCTGGCAGGGTTGCCGCGTCCACATCGACCACGTGAGGCAAAACCTCATAGTCCACGTCGATCAGGTTCAGCGCGGCTTTCGCGGCTTTCTGATCAATCGCGGCAACGGCGGCAACGGCATGGCCATCGTACATCGCCTTTTCCCGCGCCATGCAATTGTCGAGGATCGCAAATAGACCCGCATCACCGTCCGTCAGATCGGGCAAATCCGCAGCGGTGACGATGGCCTTAACGCCCTTCACCGCCTCGGCGCGGCTGGTGTCGATGTTTTTGATCCGCGCATGGGCGTGGGGACTGCGCAGCACGCGGGCAACCAGTTGGCCCGGCATGTTGAAATCAGCGCCATAGCGCGCGCGGCCCGTGACCTTGTCCACCCCGTCAGGGCGCAGGGGCCGGGTGCCAACAGAATTGAATGATTTGTTTTGATAGGTTGCGTCGAAACTCATGCTGTTTCACCTCTCATCTCAGCGGCGGCATCCTGTACTGCGCGCACGATTTTGTCATAGCCGGTACAGCGGCACAGATTGCCCGCCAACCAAAACCGAATTTCCGTCTCTGTTGGGTCAGGGTTGGCCTCCAACAGTGCCTTGGCTGCCATCAGGAACCCGGGTGTGCAGATACCGCATTGCAGAGCCGCATGTTCGATGAACTTGCGTTGCAGCGGGTGCAGCTCAGCCCCGTTTGCCAAGCCCTCAATAGTCTCGATGGTCTTGCCCTGTGCTTCGGCCCCCAGCACCAGACAAGAGCACACGACGCGCCCGTCCATGATGGTGCTGCACGCCCCGCAGTCACCGGTTCCGCAGCCTTCCTTGGCCCCCATCAGCCCTAGCCGGTTGCGCAGAACGTCCAGCAGGGTCTCATCCGGTTGGCAGAGAAATTCGACATCATCGTCGTTGATCGTTGTAGAGACAGCTATTGAAGACATCATTTCTCTCCTGCGCGGGTATAGGCGGTCTGTGCCGCGCGTCGCGCCAAGACGCCCGCGACTTGTTTTCTGAAGGCGACCGTGCCGCGTTTGTCATCAATGGGGCTACTGGTGTCTGAACAGACCGCGGCTAGCGCATCAAGCACGCTTTCTTCCAGCTTGGTACCGATGATGGCCTCTGCCGCTTTATCCGACAGAATGACCTTCGGTCCAACGGCGCCAAGTGCGACCCGCGCCGACTGCACCATGCCAGCGTCATCCAGGGAAAGGTTGACGCCTACGCCGACCACGGCGATGTCCATTTCCGTGCGCGGGATGAATCGCTGGTAGGCATCCCCTGCCCGCCCGTCGCGCTTGGGCAGCAAGATGGCCTCGATGATCTCGCCCTTTTTCAACGAAGTCTTGCCGGGGCCCGTCGGCACATCGAGAACTGCAATCTCGCGCTGGCCGGATGGACCAGCCACCCGAACGCGGGCGTTGGCAGCGACCAGCGCAGGCACACTGTCCGCCGCAGGGGAGGCGTTGCAAAGGTTGCCCACCATGGTGCAGCGCCCCTGTATCTGGGTCGACCCAATCAGATTGGCGGCTTCGACAACGCCGGGCCATGCAACAAAGAGCGCCGGGTTTTCAGACAAAGCCGCGCAGGGCACGCCTGCCCCGATCACAAAGCCACCACCAGTCTCAGTGATGTTGCCCATACCGGCGATGGATTTGATGTCGACGATCAGGTCGGCCTCGAAATCGTCGTTCTGCATTCGAACCAGCAGATCTGTTCCGCCTGCGAGCAAGAAGGACTTAGCATCCGCATTGGCGAGCAGCGCGGTTGCGTCCTCGATTGTCTGTGGTCTTTCGTAGCGCATGAGTGGTTTTCCCCCTGTCACACCGCGGGCGTTTCATTGTCACAATAGCTGAGACAGCCTTCATTACAAAGCGCCAGCCATGCAAGCTCCGAAACGACATCGTCCGCTGCCTTCTACCATAAGCATGCGACCAAGCGGCTGCCTTTGTTCGTTTGCCTCCCCCACAGTAGCGCAAGTTGCTGTTACGCATACGTCAGTTTTTTAGTTATGAGGGTCCAATCGCAGGCAATTATGCTTGCAACAGGCTGATTTGGCGGCATCTCGAGGGTCTGTGATGATTGTCCTTTCGTGATCCACCATAACCTTGACGGCTTTGTCACGTTAGAGCGTGTTCACTTCAATCGGATTGATATCCAGCAGCGGCGAAGAAGTTGTAGCAAGTCGATGATGAAGGCGAAGTCCTTTCCCAATCTCGAAGAAACAAGCGCGCGGCCATTAAATTCATGCGAAAGCTTCTGAAGATGCAGGGCTACATTCCGGATGAAGTTGTGACTGGCAAGCTGGGTTCTTATTCGGCTGCGCTTCGCGAACTTGGCTTGTCTCATCTCCATGTCACAGGTAGGCGATGAAACAATCGGGCAGAGGTTTCACACCAACCGATACGCCAACGGGAACGCTGAATGGGCAGGTTCAAATCGCCCGGCGCGATGCAACGATTTCTGTCCGTCCATGATGCGACCTACAATCACTTCAATCTGCAACGGCGACTGATCTCCCGCCAATCCTCCGTCAAATGCGCGCCAGCGCAGCAGTCGAATAGCTTCATGTCGTTACAGCCTAGTTGCAGGCCTTTTGACCTGGCGGGTCCGCTGAAGTTAACGTGACAATGCCCTTTCTAACCCCCATACCGGACCCCCAACCTCTATGGGGGTCCGGTATGGGGACATATTGCTGAACATACCGACACATACCGACGCAGAATTGGGCTTCTATGCCCCGTGACTTCATCTGCTCTCGCAGATTTATTCCCACCCGCCCGACCCTTTCTGGCCGAGAGGCGCTGAGAGATGCGGATATACATCAGCCATCACACCGTGCGAAAAGGGTTTGTCCTGAGGACAACCTCTCATGAAGCTCATCTGAAGGTCGCCTTCACCCATGAGGAAAAGCAGATCATCCGACAGCGCAATCTGCTCAAATCCAAACTGATGGATCGACGACCAGCCAATGCCAGAGTTGATGACAGGGAGGAGAAGTTTGTGCTCAGAGCTGAGCAACTGCAACGGGCAAAGCAAAACAGATCAATCAAGCAGCTTGCAAACCGGCCTGTTGTTTTGGCCATGTTCCTCTTAAGCAGGATTGCGGCGATAAAACTGATACTTGGCAGCACGTTTGCCATGAACGGTTGTCTCCGTGTGATCCAGGTCTGGCACGCCTGTCGGAACTCAGGCTGCTCTCGCTCGACCGCCTGCAATTTCTGTGCGCCAGATCGGTGGGCGATACACAGTCATTTGGTGCGATTCCGCGATTTCCAGCACCTGATCATCCAGCGTGAGATTCGACTTGGCAGCCATCCGTGCACTGATCCGATCACGCAGAAGGCCCAACTTGCCATGACAGCCGCCATTGATCTGGGAAAGTGGCTCCAACCAGCCCGTCTCGGGCTTCAAGATCACCAGGTCATTAACAAACTTCTAAAACCTCGAAACTACGCGCTGCGAATACCCTCCTCCAAAGACCTAAAACAACGAGCTCTTAACTTGACCCGTATCCGGCCTGGCAGAAATAATTCCAGCATTCCTGCGGTGTGACAAGCCGCAGATTTCGGCAAGTGCGTTGAACATCTGGCCGAATGTTCTGGCCCCGATCCGGCGCAAGTGTGCCTTCAGTTTCGAGAACGCCATTTCAACCGGGTTGAGATCAGGCGAGTACGGCGGCAAAAACAGGATGACGCTTGCCCATCGAAAACCGCCATATCTGACATCCAAACAGGAAAGCAAGAAGCAAGCCTCACGAGAAGCCTGACCCACTATAGGAGGCGCAAACGGCTGTCACCCACTTTTGCATGAGTAGACGGCCAAGGTGGTTCCAACCCGTTTTCACGACATATTCAGGGATTTCTGATCTGTGATAACGTTAAGACACCAATCTTGCTGACAAGAGCCTATTCATCATGCTCTTTTTTCAGCAAATCGTACTTCCTCAGTTTCACATACAGCGACTGACGGGACAACCCAAGCATCTCGGCGGCGGCCACCCGGTTGTTCGAGGTCAGCTCAACCGCTGTCTCGATACACATCTTTTCAATCACATCCGTGGTCTTGGCCACGATGCCTTTCAGGGTCTGACTGCCGATCAGTTCAATAACTGATCGCATATCAACATCCGTAATCTGCTTGTTCGACTTGCGCACCATCTCAGCCCGGCTTGCGTCCCGGATTACCATCGCAAAGACAGGCTCTTGCGCATTGTTCAAAAAGGTTGTCGCAATTTCGACCGGGATCTCGACACCGTGTTCTCCGATCATGCGGGTGGCATAGAGGCGCATGGCTCCGGTGCGGGTCGCGTTTTCGCAGATTACGTTCAGATCGACCGACCCCCGCCCAAGGAAATCCGTTATCGTCCGACCCTTAACTGCCTCCGTATGCACAACATCCGTCAGACGCATAAACGCCTCATTGGCACTCAGTACGCTGCCTGACTTGTTAATGAAGACAATGCCATCCGCGCCGCGATCAAATAGCTCGCTCAGGTGTTCTTCCAGACCATCCGAGCGCACCGAAATTCCTTCGGCATCCACCATCTGGCACAGCAGCATCTGTTCTCCGGTCGCGCGGAACAAGGTGGGCCGCAAGCTTAACTCGCGGCCACCCGCAGTCTTCACGCGGACGTCATTGCCGGTCTGCGCACTGGCGACTCTGCTCAATGCGTCAAGCAGGTTTGCGCCATCACCCAAACTGACAAGTTCTGGCAGCGCCCGACCCATGACATCGCCCCGCGAAACCCCCAAAAGGGATACCGCGAAAGGGTTGCAATCGGTAATTTCACCAGTGCCGGCACTGACAAACAGCGTACCTTCGTGCATGGCACCCATCAAAACGCGCAGTCTGGTATCGTACTCGCGCTGTGCCTCGTAATCCTTCTCCAGCGCAATCTGAGCCGCTACCAGTTGTTGCTGCATCTCAGCAACCGGGCGCAAATCCTGGCCCAGCAAAAGGATTGCCCCGTCTGTGCCAATTCGGTGGAAACTGTAGCGCACCGGGAATTCATGCTGTTCCCTCGTGGCCGTGTGGTTCAATTCAACCGGACGCACAGCCGCGCCCCCACTTGCCACGAATGCAGCAAGGCGCTCCTCGAATTTGGGAATGGATTCGACGGTCAGATATGCGCTCAATGGCTGACCTTCCCAACGCGAAAATGCATATTTAAGCTTGGAGTTCGGGTTGCTCAAGACGCCTAGCACGGTGCCGGAGCTGGAAATCACCAATGCAAGATCAGCAATCCGCGATATGATTTCCGAAACGATTTCCGGTTCGATTATGGGGATCAATCCGCTCGTCCAGGTCATCTCACTCTGAGACATCATTCTGCGGCTCTTCTGCGATCATCCACCAACTGGCCCCGCACCACCCTAGGGTCATGAAATGCAGGCACATCTTCTTGAACGGCCGCACTTATATCGCAATGTCGCAATGCCTCATAGACATCAGACGTAACGAGGTCTGCTTGTGTCTGTGACTGTATGTCTGAATGCTGTTCCAGAATAATACCGCCGATAATTACCGGCGTGTTCCGGCTTTCATTCTTTGAACATTCAATCAATTTGTTGCATAACCGAAGATGATCAAGCGAAGAAGCAGAGATCAAGACACCAGAATATCGCTCATGACGCACTTGTTGGGCCAATTGCTCTGCCGTCAGCTCAAGTTCCAGGTGAACCGAGAGACCACGATGTCTGAGCTGTCCAGCTAGAACAGACGCACCCAGCGTGTGTTGCACGCCTTCCGGGACGCCGACAAGGTAGGCTGGTGGGCTGTCAAACTTGGCGTCACAGGACAGACCCCAATCACATTCCAACCTGTGCAAAAGCGCTTGCAGCCTTGCGGACCCGATGGTCACAGCAGCAAAGTTAACAGTATCAGCCAGCCATGCATTGCCAAGTCGCCGGGCAATGATCGGCACATATGTTTCGGCGATAGATAGGCTGGTGATGCGTGCACGACGCATATCCTTGACCACATCCAGCAGGCGAGTGCCGCTGGCGTGCAGCATCGAATCGAACATCTGGCACAGATAGCTTTCCAGTGGCTTGCGGATCGCGCCGTCCGATCCGCTTGAGGGTGCGATTGTTGAAAGCGCCTGCAAAACGACCTGACTGACCCCATCATGAGGCTGAGATCTGACAGTTCGTTGAGTTTGTCGCATGCCTGTCTCCCTGACAGATGGCGTTTGGGATGGGCAGTATGGTGCAGGATTCACCCGATATGGTCTTCGAGGCTTGCCAGAATGTCAAATAATATTGACACATTTTGGAATTCTTTCCTTAGCTTCCTATTTTTAAATACTTTTTATATGGGAGCGCAACAAAGTATGCGATTCACTACATGTAAATGAAAGTTGACACATTCCCCACTTCCTGCCAGATTTTAACTGATACTTTTGCCAAGGGGGAACCATGACAGGCAAACGCAGCGATACTGCAAACCGCAGACCGCTCTATACGCCCGCCCAGAAACAGCGGCGCGACGCGACCCCCTGGACGCTGGTTCAAGGCGTGCTGGCACCTGTGCAGTTTCTTGTCTTTCTGATCTCGCTTGGCCTCGTATTTCGCTACCTGACAACAGGCGAGGGATACGCTCTCGCGAGCTGGTCGATCGTGGTCAAAACCGGCTTTCTCTACCTCATCATGGTGACTGGGGCGATCTGGGAAAAGGTCGTTTTCGGCCAGTGGCTGTTTGCCCCTGCATTCTTCTGGGAAGACGTTTTTAGTTTCGCGGTCATCGCGCTCCATACTGTTTATATCTATGGATTATTTTGGGCAGGTCTGCCCCCGATGACGTTGATGGTGATCGCGCTGGCGGCCTATGCCGCCTACGTTATCAACGCAGGCCAGTTTGTCTGGAAACTTCGCGCTGCACGGCTGCAGGCGGAGGCCATGGCATGACCGATCAATTCGCCCCTCCTCCGGCGCTTGGATGTCGGTCTGCCCCGGTCCTGAAACAACGCGGACAGCGCGAAGTTTTTTGCGGCCTGACCGGCATCATCTGGCTGCACCGAAAAATTCAGGACGCGTTCTTTCTGGTCGTCGGCAGCCGTACCTGCGCGCATCTTCTGCAAAGTGCTGCGGGCGTGATGATCTTTGCCGAGCCACGATTCGGGACAGCGATTCTCGAAGAATCGGACCTCGCCGGGCTGAACGACGCCCATGCCGAACTTGACCGCACGGTGAACGAGCTTCTTACCCGCCGCCCCGATATCCGCCAGCTTTTCCTTGTCGGCTCCTGCCCGTCAGAAGTGATCAAGCTTGACCTCAGCCGCGCCGCCGAACGGCTGACCCAGCAATTCGCCCCCAAAGTTCGCGTGCTCGAATATTCCGGCTCGGGGATCGAAACCACGTTCACCCAGGGCGAGGACGCCTGCCTTGCGGCGATGGTGCCCGTGCTGCCCGCAAGCGATGCGCGTGAATTACTTGTTGTTGGCGCACTTCCCGACGTGGTCGAAGACCAGATGCTCAGCCTTCTGGAAGATCTGGGCGTCGGTCCCGTCCGGGTGCTGCCCGCCCGTTCCATTGATGCCGAAATGGGGATCGGTGAAAATACTGTCTTTGCCCTGAGCCAACCTTTCCTTGGCGAAACCCACGCAGCCCTTGAACGCCGCGGCGCACGACACCTCGCTGCCCCCTTCCCTTTTGGCGATGAAGGTACAACCGCTTGGCTTGCGGCCATTGCCGCCGAATTCGGGACGTCAGACGAAACATTCGCCCAAGTGACCGATGCCCCCCGCCGCCGCGCCCGCGCCGCCATCGCGCAGGCCTCCGAACCGCTGCGCGACAAGTCGATCTTCTTTTTTCCCGACAGCCAGCTTGAGGTGCCCCTCGCCCGTTTCCTGACCCGCGAATGCGGGATGAGCGCGCTGGAAGTCGGCATGCCCTACATCCATGACGGCATCCATGGTCCGGACCTTGATCTGCTGCCGCAAGGCCCACAAATCTCCGAAGGACAGGATGTCGATCTGCAACTCGACCGGTGCCGCGCCGCCCGGCCTGACCTCACCGTTTGCGGTCTTGGCCTCGCCAACCCGCTTGAGGCTGAAGGCCTCTCGACCAAGTGGGCCATCGAACTGGTCTTCACGCCCGTCCATTTCTACGAACAGGCCGGCGACCTTGCCGCACTCTTTGCACGCCCCTTGCGCCGCAAATCGATCCTCTCAACCAGTGCGGAGGTTGCTGCGGAATGAAACTTACCGTCTGGACATACGAAGGCCCACCCCACGTTGGCGCGATGCGCGTTGCCACGGGGATGAAGGGTCTGCACTACGTGTTGCACGCGCCGCAAGGCGACACCTATGCCGATTTGCTTTTCACGATGATCGAACGCCGCGACCACCGCCCACCGGTGACCTACACGACCTTTCAGGCACGCGATCTGGGCAGCGATACTGCGGGCCTGTTCAAGAAAGCCTGCCAGGAGGCCTATGACCGGTTCAAGCCCGAGGCGATCATCGTCGGGGCCTCCTGCACGGCGGAACTCATTCAAGACGATCCCGGCGGTCTGGCCGAAACCATGGGCCTGCCCGTCCCGGTGATCCCGCTGGAATTGCCCAGCTACCAGCGCAAGGAAAACTTCGGCGCGGATGAGACATTCTTTCAGATCGTCCGCCACCTTGCGAAACCGATGGACAAGACCGCGCGCGTGTCTTGCAACATCATCGGCCCAACCGCCTTGGGTTTCCGCCACCGCGACGACGTGCAGGAAATCACCAACCTCCTTTATGAGCTGGGGATCGAGGTCAACGTGACTGCGCCCATGGGCGCAACCCCATCAGATATCGCCAGGATGGGTCAGGCCCATTTCAACGTTCTGCTCTACCCCGAAACGGGTGAACAGGCCGCACGCTATTGCGAGCGGACGTTCGATCAGCCTTTCACCAAGACCATCCCCATCGGTACCGGTGCCACCCTCGATTTCATCGAAGAAATCCGCGCGCTCTCCGGCTCTACCGCCCAGATTGACGACCGTGGCCTGCGCCAGACATGGTGGTCCCGCTCTGTCGATTCCACCTACCTCACCGGCAAGCGCGTCTTCATCTTCGGTGACGGCACCCACGTGCAAACCGCTGCCCGCATCGCCCGCGATGAAATGGGTTTCGAGGTTGCAGGCCTTGGCTGCTACAACCGCGAATTCGCCCGCCCCGTCCGTGCGCTGGCAAAAGAGTTTGTCGTCGAGCCACTGATCACTGACGATTACCTCGAAGTCGAACGCGCCATCGAGGCGCTGCAACCCGAAATGATCCTCGGCACCCAGATGGAACGCCACATCGGCAAGCGTCTGGGCATCCCCTGCGCCGTGATCTCTGCGCCTGTCCACGTGCAGGATTTCCCGGCCCGTTATTCCCCGCAGATGGGGTTCGAGGGCGCGAACGTAATTTTCGACACATGGATTCACCCGCTGGTCATGGGGCTGGAGGAGCACCTTCTGCACATGTTCCGCGAGGATTTTGAATTCAACGATGCCGCAGGGCCCAGCCATCATGGCGGACATGCTCCCAAGCCTGCCGTTGAGCCGCGCGAAGAGGCCCCTGCCCCCGCAGCCCGAACTGGCGAGGTCATCTGGCTCGACACTGCCGAACGCGAACTCAAGAAAATCCCCTTCTTCGTGCGCGGCAAAGCCCGGCGCAACACCGAAACCTTCGCGGCTGAAAAAGGCCTGCACGAAATCAGCCTCGACACCCTTTATGAGGCGAAAGCACACTTTGCGCGATGACGTGATGCATAAGCCCTACAACGTCGTCCTTCTGACGTTGGACCGCCACGCGGCGGGCCCTGCCGCGCGTGTGGCCCCGCGTCTGGCGCAGGACTTTGACGGCCTGCGCCTGATCATCCACGCGGCCGCCGAATGGGACAAGGATCCCGCAGCCCTTGCAGCTGCCAAGGCCGATATCGCCCGCGCGGATATCATCGTCTCTTCCGTGATCTTCCTCGAAGACCACATCCAAGCCATCCTCCCGGACCTCAAAGCCCGCCGCGACCACTGCGACGCCATAGTCGGCATCATTGCCGATCAGGAAATCGTGCAACTGACCCGCATGGGTGATCTGGACATGTCGCGGCCTGCCTCCGGCTTGATGGGTTTGCTCAAAAAACTCAAACCCGCCAGCAAATCCGGTTCATCCGCCCGCGACATGACCAAGATGCTGCGCCGCCTGCCCAAAATCCTGCGCCTGATCCCCGGAAAATCACAGGACCTGCGCGCATGGTTTTTGGCGATGCAATACTGGCTGGGCGGGTCGGACGACAACATTGAAAGCCTCGTGCGCTTCTTGATCTCACGCTACACCTCGCGCCCCGACTGGCGCGGCACACAGGCGGCGCTGCCCATCGACTACCCCGATGTCGGCCTCTACCACCCCGATCTGCCGGATCATCACATCATAACCGATATCGCGGACCTGCCCCATCGCGGCGACGGTCCCACCATCGGTCTTCTCATGCTGCGCAGCTACATCCTTGCTGGCGACACGGCCCACTACGCCCACGTCATTCGCACGTTCGAGGCACGCGGCCTTAACGTCATCCCCGCCTTCGCTGGTGGGCTTGACGGTCGCCCCGCGATGGACGCCTATTTTGGCGATGTGGACGCGTTGGTTTCGCTCACTGGCTTTTCCCTCGTCGGCGGCCCGGCCTACAACGACAGCGACGCCGCCGTCGAAGCGCTTAGTACGCTTGACGTTCCATATCTCGCCGCGCAACCGCTGGAATTCCAGACGCTGCAACAATGGGCGCAGGGCGAACAGGGGCTCAGCCCCGTCGAAGCAACCATGCTGATCGCCCTGCCCGAAATCGACGGTGCCACGAACCCGACAGTTTTTGCCGGGCGGCACGGCCATGACGGTTGCAACGGTTGTGCGCACGCCTGCCCTGCACGGGGTGATGTCAAAGCGATGGCCCCCTGCCTTGAACGTATCGACGCGCTGGCCGAAAAGGCGCACCACCTTGCCACCCTGCGCCGGAAATCGAATGCAGAGAAAAACCTCGCTATCGTTCTCTTTGGCTTCCCGCCAAATGCAGGCGCGGTCGGAACTGCCGCCTATCTTTCGGTTTTCGAAAGCCTTTTCAATACGTTGAACCGGCTCAAAGCCGAAGGTTACGAGGTTGAACCTCCAGCCAGCGTCGATGTGCTGCGCCAACAGGTTCTTGACGGCAACGCCAAGACCTACGGACAAGAGGCCAACATCGCGGCCACTGTGTCCGCAGACCAGATCGTCGCCCGCACGCCATGGTTGGACGAGATCGAGGCCACATGGGGCCCCGCCCCCGGCAAGGTGCAATCGAACGGGCGCGAGGTTTTCATCCTTGGCGCGCAGTTCGGCAAGGTGTTCGTCGGTGTCCAGCCGGGTTTCGGCTACGAAGGTGACCCGATGCGCCTGCTCTTCGAGCGTGGCTTTGCCCCGACACACGCCTTCAGCGCCTTCTACCAATACCTGAAACACGATTTCGGGGCTGACGCAGTGCTGCACTTCGGTATGCACGGCGCGCTGGAGTTCATGCCAGGCAAGCAGAACGGCCTTGGCGGTTCTGACTGGCCCGAGCGGCTGATGGGCAACCTGCCCAACGTCTACCTTTATGCCGCCAACAACCCGTCCGAGGCGACGCTGGCCAAGCGCCGCAGCAACGCCGTGACGATCACGCATCTGACACCGCCGCTGCAAGCCGCCGGTCTCTATCGCGGGCTTGCCGATCTCAAGGACACGCTGACCCGCTGGCGCGCGTTGCCAATGGATGATCCGGCCCGCAGCGATTTGGTTGGCCTGATTACCGCCCAAGCTGAGACTGTGAACCTTCAGGGCGCTGACCCCGACACGCTCTGGCTACAGCTGCTGGAAACCGAAGACGCGCTGATCCCTGACGGCCTGCACATTGTCGGCAAGCCTCTGACGGATGACCAGCGCACAAACCTGACCAACCTGATGAGCTTTGGCAGCGAAGAAGACCGCGCGGCAACCCTCGAAACCCTCAGACAAGACCACGAGCTACCCGCCCTCATGCGCGCGCTGAACGCTCAATTCATCGCGCCCGTCCCCGGTGGCGACGTGATCCGCGCGCCCGAGATCCTGCCCACGGGCCGCAACATCCACGCTTTCGATCCCTTCCGCATGCCCACCGCCTTTGCCATGCAGGACGGTGCCGCGCAGGCGCAGGCGCTGATCGACACGCACAAAACCCTGCCCCGCACCGTCGCCCTTGTCCTTTGGGGCAGCGACAACATCAAATCATCCGGCGGCCCCATCGCGCAGGCCCTTGCCCTCATGGGTGCAACCCCCCGCTTCGACACGCATGGTCGGCTCTGCGGCGCGGACCTCATCCCCCTCGAAACGCTGGGCCGCGCCCGTGTCGACGTGGTGATGACGCTGTCTGGCATCTTCCGCGACCTGCTGCCCTTGCAGACCAAGCTGCTGGCCGACGCCGCCTACCAATGCGCCGCCGCAGACGAGCCTGATGCCCTCAACCCCATCCGCCAGCATGCGCACGCCTTCATGGCCACCAATGATTGTGACCTGAAAACCGCCGCGCTCCGCGTCTTTTCCAACGCCGAAGGCGCCTATGGCTCCAACGTCAACCAACTCGTGGACAGCTCCGCTTTCGACGATGACGCGGATCTTGCCGATGCGTACGAAGCGCGTAAATCTTTCGCCTACGGCACTGATGGTGAGGCCAGCCAGCAATCCGCGCTGCTGCAAGACACGCTGAAGAACGTCGATCTGGCCTATCAGAACCTCGAATCCGTTGAACTGGGTGTCACCACAGTTGACCACTATTTCGACACGCTGGGCGGCATCGCCAGTGCCGTGAAACGCGCCAAGGGCAACGATACAACACCCGTCTACATCGGTGACCAGACGCGGGGGGCCGCCACCGTGCGCACGCTGCAGGATCAGGTCGCACTTGAGACGCGCGCGCGCAGCCTGAACCCGAAATTCTACGAACCTCTGCTAAAGCACGGTCACGAAGGCGTACGCCAGATCGAGGCGCATATCACCAATACCGTCGGCTGGTCCGCCACCACGGGCAAGGTCGAACCATGGGTCTATCAGGAACTCTCCGAGACCTTCGTGCTGGACGACGAAATGCGCCAGCGCCTTGCTGATCTGAACCCACAGGCGTCGATGCGCATGGCCAACCGCCTACTCGAAGCCTCGGACCGCGACTACTGGCAACCTGACGACGCGACACTGGCGGCGCTGCAATCGGCAGCGGACGCAATCGAAGATCAATTAGAGGGCATTGCAGCCGAATGACCCCTGAAAGGACAACAACATGAGCCCACTCGACAAGGGAATCCCCAGCCTCCGGGGACAGGACGGCGAAGGCTCCGTTCAGGTGCATCAGGACGACAGCGCCAAGATTGAGGGTGCCAAGGTATTCTCTGTTTACGGCAAAGGCGGGATCGGCAAATCGACGACCTCGTCGAACCTGTCGGCGGCGTTTTCGATGCTGGGCAAACGGGTGCTGCAGATCGGCTGCGACCCCAAGCATGACAGCACGTTCACCCTTACCGGCTCGCTGGTCCCAACAGTCATCGACATTCTCAAAGAGGTGGATTTCCACCCAGAGGAGTTGCGCGCCGAGGATTTCGTTTTCGAAGGCTTCAATGGCGTGAAATGCGTCGAAGCGGGCGGCCCACCTGCGGGTACGGGCTGCGGTGGTTATGTCGTGGGCCAGACGGTGAAACTGCTCAAGCAACACCACCTGCTCGAAGATACCGACGTCGTTATCTTTGACGTGCTGGGCGACGTGGTCTGCGGTGGTTTTGCCGCACCTTTGCAACACGCCGACCGGGCGCTGATCGTGACAGCCAACGATTTCGACAGCATCTATGCGATGAACCGGATCATCGCGGCGGTTCAGGCGAAATCGGCCAACTACAAGGTCCGTCTGGCGGGCTGTGTCGCCAACCGGTCCAAGGACACGGATGAGGTCGACCGCTATTGCAAGACGGTGGGCTTCAACCGCATCGCACACATGCCCGATCTGGACGCCATCCGCCGCAGCCGTCTGAAGAAAAAGACGCTGTTCGAGATGCCCGACGATCAGGAAGTCGTCGAGGTGCGCAAGGAATACATCCGGCTTGCCGAAACACTGTGGAACGGGACCGAACCTCTGGCCCCTGCCCCCCTACCCGACCGCGACATCTTTGAACTGCTGGGGTTCGATTAATTGACCTATGAGGCCACAAGAAACCGGGTCGAGACCTATTTCGACCGCACCGCGACCCGGACATGGGAGCGTCTGACATCGGACGCGCCCGTTTCCGGCATTCGCGCGACCGTGCGGGCGGGACGCGACCAGATGCGCGATCTGATCCTCGCCCAGCTTCCCAAAAATCTTGCGGGCAAGCGGATACTGGATGCCGGATGCGGCACCGGCGCGCTGGCCTTTGAACTTGCCGCACGGGGTGCTGATGTGGTCGGCGTCGATATCTCTCCCCAACTTGTAGACATCGCGCGCAAACGGACACCGAACGATCTGCATCACCGGCTCACTTTCCGCGCCGGTGACATGCTGAACCCCAAGTTGGGCCAATTCGACCACATCGTCGCGATGGACAGCATGATCTATTATACAGCGACCGACATTGCACAAATCCTCGAAGGGCTGGCGCCGCGTCTGCGCGAAAACATGGTTTTCACCGTCGCGCCCCGCACCCCCCTGCTGATGGCGATGTGGCGCATGGGCAAGCTGTTTCCACGGTCCGACCGCTCGCCCACGATGGTGCCCCACAGCCCCGCACGCCTTGCCAACGCGCTTGGTAAAGGCCGGTTGCGCGATGTCGAACGTGTGACGTCGGGCTTCTACATCTCCAACGCGTTGGAGTATCGCCCATGATCCCGCGCAGTGTCGTCAAAAACGCAAGCCTTCGGATGCTCCCCTTCTCGGACGCGGTGTCGGACCAGCTGCCTCTGGCACAGCTTTTGCGCCTCTCTCTCTTCCAGATCAGCGTCGGCATGGCCTCGGTGATGCTCTTGGGCACCCTCAACCGCGTGATGATCGTGGAACTGGGCGTCATGGCGTGGATCGTTGCGATCATGATCGCCATTCCAGTTCTCGTCGCCCCCTTCCGCGCGCTGCTGGGCTTCCGCTCTGACACGCACCGTTCCGCCATCGGGTGGAAGCGTATCCCCTATCTCTGGTTCGGCTCCCTTTGGCAGTTCGGGGGCCTTGCCATCATGCCCATGGGCCTGCTGGTCCTGTCGGGTGATCAGGTCGCTGGCCCCGAATGGGCAGGCGAGGTTGGCGCAGCACTTGCCTTCCTGCTCACTGGCCTTGGCATGCACATGACCCAGACCGCCGGTCTGGCACTGGCCGCCGACCGCGCAACAGACGAAACCCGGCCCCAGGTCGTGGCGCTGCTTTACGTGATGTTCCTGATTGGCATGGGCCTGTCTGCCGTCTTGATCGGAACATTACTTCGTGATTTCAGCGCCTTACGTCTTGTCCAAGTCGTACAGGGCGCCGCTGTTGTCACCCTCCTTCTCAACATCATTGCCCTTTGGAAACAGGAAAAGGTCGCCCCCATGACCCGCGAACAGCGCGAGGCCCCGCGCCCGCTGTTCCGTGACGCATGGGCCGATCTGACCAAGGACACCGAAGCGACGCGCCTTCTGATCGTCGTCTTCCTTGGCACGCTTGCCTTCAACATGCAGGACGTGCTGCTGGAACCTTACGGCGGCGAGATTCTGGGCCTTTCGGTTTCGGCCACCACGCTGTTAACCGCGATGTGGGCGCTGGGTGCGCTTATTGGCTTCGGCCTTGCCGCGAAATGGCTCAAGCAGGCGATCAACCCCCACCGCATGGCCGCGCGCGGCATCCTGATGGGCCTCATCGCCTTCTGCGCCGTTATCTTTGCCGCCCCGATCAACAGCAGCGTGCTGTTCTTCTCAGGTGCCTTCGGCATCGGCATCGGCGGCGGGCTCTTCGCAGTCTCCACCCTTACTTCAGCCATGGCGCTGGATACCCATGGGACCGCTGGCAAGGGTCTTGCCCTTGGCGCATGGGGGGCTGCACAGGCCACTGCCGCAGGCGTGTCGATCTTCATGGGCGGTGCCTTGCGCGACGTGATCAACGCCGCCGCCCTGAACGGGTCATTAGGCGATGCGCTGCAATCGGCCACCACTGGCTACTCGGTCGTCTACCACCTGGAGATTGGCCTGCTTTTTGCAACACTCATCGCGCTTGGGCCTTTGGTCCGCGCGCGCCCGCTCACCGAAACCACGGCCCAACCCATCGGGCTTGCGGATTTCCCAACATGAAACACTCGAACTGAAGCGCACCTTTGGTGCGACGACGCAAACCACGGAGGCTTAATACAATGGTTGGCACGGAATTCTTTGGAAACTTCGATCTGGCAAGCGCCGCAATATGGCTCTTCTGGATCTTCTTCGCAGGGCTGGTCTATTACCTGCAAACCGAAAACATGCGCGAAGGCTACCCGCTGGAAACAGACGATGGCGCCATCTCTCCGAACCAGGGCCTTTTCCCGGTTCCAAAGGACAAAACGTTCATCCTGCCGCACGGCCGTGGTGAAGTGACGGTGCCATCGGGCCAGAACCCTGACCGCCCGGTTCTTGCATTGCAGCGCACCTCCAAGGCCGCCGGCAGCCCCTATGTGCCGACCGGCAACCCGATGATGGACGGTGTCGGTCCGGCCTCATGGGCACCGCGCCGCGATGTGCCAGAGCTTGACGCACACGGCCACGCCAAGATTCAGCCGATGTCCAAGCTGGAGGACTTCAAAGTCTCCGCAGGCACCGACCCGCGCGGCAAGCCCGTTGTGACAGGCGACGGTGAAGTCGTGGGCCGCATCACTGACATGTGGGTGGACGTGCCTGAACAGCTGGTCCGCTACCTTGTCATGGACGTGAACCCCGAAGGCGATGGCCAGACGCGAATGATCCCCATGAACTTTGCCCGCATCAAGTCGGACCGTGTTGTGATCCGATCGCTTTATGAAGGCAACGTTTCGGGCATTCCGACAATCAAGGGCGATGCCGAGATCACTCTCCTCGAAGAGGAAAAGATCATGGCCTACTTCGGCGGTGGCACCATGTACGCCGATCCGCGGCGGGAAGAACCCGTAATCTAATCAACATTGCATCCGGGCCCTTCAGCCAGGGGCCCGGTATCACGATGAGGGATGACTGCCATGCACCACGATGACTTCAAATTCGAGCCCGTCCACGGCCTGCCCGAAGCGCTCCCCGAAGGGGAACACATCCTTTGGCAAGGTCGGCCAAACAGCCTCCGTTTGGCGAAAGACGCGTGGAAATTGAACTGGGTGCTGGGATACTTTGTCGTCCTGTGCATCTGGCGGGTGGGGATATCCTCCACCGCTGTGCCCCTGATAGAAGCGATGGGGCACGGTGTGCCGTTCCTCATCGCCGGGGCACTTGCTGGAACCATTCTCTATGTCCTGGCCATCGTACAGGCGCGTAGCACGGTCTATACGCTGACCAACAAACGCGTGGCCATGCGGATTGGGGCCGCGCTGACGATGACGCTGAACCTGCCTTACGTGCAGATCAGGAATGCCGAACTGATGGTCCGCAAATCCGGCATGGGCACCATCGCCTTTGATCTGATGGGCGACACGCGGCTGAGCTACTTGATGACATGGCCCCACACGCGCCCCTGGCGCTTTGCCAAGACACAACCAGCCTTCCGCGCGATCCCCGATGCGGCACGCGTCGCCGCGATCTTTGCCGAAGCAGCAGAAACCCGCGTGTCAGAGCCACAAGTCACGCGCATCTCACCCCAATCAGACGCAATCGCGGCGGAGTAAAAGACATGGCCCATCAGACATCTTCCCTAGCCAATCAGATGAAAATGCGCGACCGCGAAATGGTCCCGCGTGTGCTGGTTCTCGCGATGTTCGGCTTGATGGCAGCCTCGCTTGCCATCGTGGCCTTTGCCCGCCTCACCGATCAACCCATGCGCGGCGTGCCTCAAGCCAGCGCAATCGTGCAGGAAACCGCCATCACACTTGAGGGCACCCGAAACGACGGCGTGCGCGTGCTGGACGCGACAGGCGCGGAAATCGCCATGTCGCAGGAAAATCGCGCCGGTTTCATCGACGTCATCTGGGTCGCCGTCAAACGCACCCGCAAACTGGAGGGGGTCACAGCCAATACCCCCTTGCGCCTGGTACGGCGCGCCAACGGCCATACAGCCATCATCGACCCCGCCACCGACTGGTCCATCGAACTGATCGGGTACGGCGCGGACAACGTTGCAGCTTTCGCCAGGCTGCTGGACTGAACCATGAAAGGGACAACACCATGGGACTGCTAACAAGATCAAAAGAGACGGCGCCCTGCACCGTCACCATATCGCACCGCTTTGAAGAGCTTTCAGCGCATGTGAAATTCAACAACGGCGCGGTCATCTATCCCGGTGACAGCGTGCTGGTCCAAGGCCCGGAAATCATGGCCCCCTACGGCGAGATCGTCGAGGAAGACCGCACCGCCACCATCACCCGTGCCAGCAAGCTGGAGCAGCTCTGGACCCGGATGACCGGGGACTTCGAATTCATGGAGCTCTGCGAGTTTTCCTTCTCCGAAGAGGTGCTAACATGAACGCCCCTGTACACTCCGCCTTCGCCAACACAGCCGAAGAGGCACTGGCCGCTCAGGATGCGCTTGATACGCAGCCCATGACCTCGGAAATGGCAACCGAAGTCGCGATGCAGAACACCCTGCTGACCCCGCGCTTCTACACAACTGACTTCGATGAGATGGACGCGATTGACGTCAGCCCTGTGCGCGATGAATGGGACGTGCTGATCGGGCAGATGAAAGCAGACCCTAACAAGGGGCATTTCAAGAAAAACGAGGACTGGGACACCGTCGATTGGGACGGGATGGAGCCCAAGCTGAAGGCTGAATTCATCGACTTCCTGATCTCCTCCTGCACCGCCGAATTCTCCGGCTGCGTGCTTTACAAGGAAATGAAGCGGCGTGGTGCCAACGAGGACATCACGACCCTGTTCCAACTGATGGCACGGGACGAAGCCCGGCACGCCGGGTTCATCAACGACGCCCTGCGCGAGGCAGGGATCCGCGTGAACCTCGGCTTTCTCACCCAGCAAAAGAAATACACATATTTCCGGCCCAAGTTCATCTACTACGCCACGTACCTGTCGGAAAAGATCGGCTATGCGAGATACATCACCATCTTCCGCCACTTGGAGGAGCATCCAGAGCATCGCTTTCACCCGATCTTCAAGTGGTTCCGCGAGTGGTGCAACGACGAGTTCAGCCATGGCGAGGCCTTTGCCCTGCTGATGAAAACAGACCCTAAATTGACCGAAAGCTTCGGCAACAAGCTTTGGATCAAATTCTTCCTCACCGCTGTGTACTCAACCATGTGGGTTCGCGACCACCAACGCCCCGTCTTCCACGATGCACTTGGCGTCGATACCACGTGGTACGGACAGGAGGTCTTCCGCAAAACCTCCGAAATATCCAAGCAGGTCTTCCCGCTAACGCTCGACATCGACCACCCGCGCTGGCGACCGAACCTCGACCGCATGGAAGCAGCATCCCGTCAGGTCGCCGCAGGCAAGGCCAAGGGCGGCATCACCGGCACAGCTTCACGCGTTGCTGGCATGGCCAAGGCGGCCTATGCTTTCGTGTCGCTCTACACCATCCCGGCCAAGAAAAACGCGGTGCCCGACAGCCCGCGCCTTGAACCGGCTTACTGAAGGAACCACCGTGACGTCCCCATGGATCGCCGCATTGATAGCCGTTTTCGCCTGGTGGTTTTTCACCGGGGCGATCCTGCTTGTCGTGCGGCGCGCCGACGGAGGCGACGCGGTGGCCCACGGCCGCAACGTGTTCCTGTCGATCCCATTGGCGGCTCTCGGCGTTGCAGGATTGGTCGTTTCGTCAACGGAAATGACAATCCTGAACGTCTACATCGCTTTCCTCAGCACCCTGCTGATCTGGGGCTGGATCGAACTGGCCTTCCTTGCGGGCGTCATCACCGGCCCCGAACGCCGCCCCTGCCCCGCCGGCCTGACAGGCAAACCGCGCTTCATCCGTGCATGGCACACGGTCAGCCACCACGAACTGCTGCTGCTTTTTGCGTTGTTGATCATCCTCAACGTCACGCGGGGCGCGGAAAACACCGTGGCCTTCTGGTCCTATCTGATCCTGTTCGCTGCGCGCATCTCGGCCAAGCTGAACCTGTTCTTCGGCGTGCCGCGCATCAACACCGAATTCGTGCCGCAGCCCCTACAGCACCTCAAAAGCTATTTCCGGCAAGGTCCGATCACCATGGCCTTTCCCATCGGTGTCACGTTCCTGTCGATCACAGCCGCCTGTTTTGCCGAACGCATGTTTTCGGCCCCCTCTCCCGAAGCCCTTGCCGGTTTCGCCCTGCTCACCGCGCTGGCGACCCTCGCCACGCTTGAACACTGGCTGATGGTGGTCCCCCTGCCCGACGCCAAGCTTTGGCGCTGGATGCTGCCCGAGACGACACAAGTAACGAAGGACCAGACCCATGAACTTTGATGCCCTTTTTCAGTCCCAGCTCGACCAACTCAAGCAAGAGGGCAACTATCGTTATTTCGCTGAGTTAGAGCGTAAAGCGGGCAAGTTCCCGCGCGCGGCCAACCACGTGGACGGTGAAAAGCGCGACGTGACCGTCTGGTGCTCGAACGACTACCTTGGCATGGGACAGAACCCGCTGGTGATCGACGCCATGTGCGAAGCGGTGCAGCGCACAGGAACCGGTGCCGGCGGCACGCGCAACATCTCGGGCACCAACCACGACCACTTGCTGCTTGAGGCGGAACTGGCCGACCTGCACGGCAAGGAAGCGGCCCTGCTCTTTACCTCAGGATATGTCTCTAACTGGGCCGCTTTGTCCTGTCTGGGCAGCCGCCTTGAGAACTGCGTGATCCTTTCCGACAGCGGCAACCATGCTTCCATGATCGAAGGCATCCGCCATTCCCGTGCCAAAAAGGTAATCTGGCAGCACAACGACGTGAAAGACCTCGAAGCCAAGCTGGCAGCCCTGCCCGCCAACGCCCCGAAGATCGTCGCATTTGAGAGTGTATATTCGATGGACGGCGACATCTGCCCGATGCGCGAGATCGTCGAAGTGGCCGAGAAATACGGCGCGATGACCTACCTCGACGAAGTCCATGCCGTTGGCATGTACGGCCCCCGTGGCGGCGGTGTGTCAGAGCGCGAAGGCCTCGCGGATCGCATCACCCTGATCGAGGGCACCCTTGGCAAGGCCTTCGGCGTCGTGGGCGGCTACATCACCGGCTCCGCCGCCCTTTGCGACTTCATCCGCAGCTTTGCCTCCGGCTTCATCTTCACGACCGCCCTGCCCCCTGCCGTGGCCGCCGCTGCGCGCGCCTCGATCATGCACCTGAAAGAAAGCTCAACGGAACGCGAGCGCCAGAAACAACAGGTCGCCAAGCTGCGCCAGATGCTGGATCAGGCAGGCATTCCGCATATGATGAACGACAGCCACATCATCCCGGTGATGATCAAGGATCCGGTCAAGACGCGCATGCTGGCCGATTATCTGATGGAAGAATGGGGGATCTACGTGCAACCCATCAACTATCCTACCGTCCCCAAGGGGACAGAACGCCTGCGCTTTACCCCCTCACCGTTGCATACAGACAAGGACATCGCCTATCTTGTCGATGCGCTGTCGCATCTGTGGAAGCAATGTGCGATCAGCCACGCTGTGGCCTAGCGTCACCGGGACATGATTGGTGCCTGATTGCGGAACCTTGCTGAGGCTGGAAAGGTTAGTTCTCTGTCATGACAGCAAAACTTCCTTTCCGCGCGGTCCTGCGCAACGGTGAAATCGTGCTGATCCGAGAGATTGGCCCGGACGACCGCCGCCTGATGCGCGACGGCTTTGAAAAGCTGTCCAAACAGTCCCGTTTCTTTCGTTTCCTCGCCCCGCACAGCCAACTGTCCGAAGCAGAGCTGGACCAGTTCACCGAAAGCAACACAGATGAGCATTTCGCCATCGGTGCGGTCTCTGTAGGGGTTGAAGCGGACTTGCCATTGGCGACCGCCCGCTTTGTGCGGCTTTCCGAAGGGGCAAAAGACGCTGAATTCGCGCTGACAATCATCGACAGTCACCAACGGTTGGGGCTTGGGTCGTTGTTACTGCGCACGATGGCGCGGGCAGCGCATGCGCGCGGGATCGAAAGGTTCACCGCCCTCCTGCACCATGAAAACCGCGGGATGCAGGCCTTGATGCGTTGTTTCGGCGGCCATCGCATGACACCGGGGACCGAAGAGGAATGGATACTGCCCCTGCCCCTCAAGCCCGAACCCACGTTGTCAAAGCAACCCAGTGAAATCGCGATCTGGCGCAAGCCGGTCTGACCCGCTGTTGACCCGGCACTTGGCGGGCGGCCGCGATTGGCATATATTGCCATTACCGAATAAAGGGGCCACACCGATGACCACGCGCAATGTTGTTCTCACGGATCACCAGGACAAATTGGTAAATGACCTGATCGCGTCAGGCCGATACCAGAATGCCTCCGAAGCGTTGCGGGCCGGTCTGAGGCTGTTGGAGCAAGAAGAAGCAGAGCTTGATGCCCTGCGTGCACGCCTGGAGGAAGGTCTCAAAGAGGCCCATTCAGGTCAACGCGCTGAAGGGACGGCCGAGGAAGTGATGCGCCGCGCCTTCGCCCGCGCCAAGGAACGCTTTGAGGGAAAACAGCAGGTTGGGTAAATATATTACGTTCACCCCAACCGCTGCACAAACCCTCGAAGATATCGCCCTATGGACAATGGAAAACTTTGGCCCCGGTCAGGCTGATGTCTACCTTTCCGCCCTGCTCAGTCGCTGCGACGCCTTGCTGAAGGGCGATGTGTTCTATCGCAGACCTGCCTCGTTCTCGGCTGAGTTCCCTGACACGCCATTGCTGCTGGCAAAGGCCGAGTCCCATTTCATCGTTTTTGCGGAAATCGGTGACGAGTATCTGATCATCGACTTCCTTCACGAGAGAAGCGATCTGCCAGCCAAGTTGGAGAAGCTTTCGGAGCGGTTCAAAGCCAACTAGCTGCGCCAGTCAAAGAACCCCTCGCCTGCCTGCGCCAGCAACTTCTGCGCCATCTCGCGCCCTGCCTCGGCCCCGTCCTCGACCGGACAGCGCAGCGCATCATCAATCGCCTCTGACCCATCCGGGCGCAGCACTTCGCCGCGCAGGTGTATCTCTGTGCCGTCCAGATCGGCCAGCCCGGCAATCGGCGTCTCGCACGACCCATCCAGTGCCTCCAGAAACGCCCGCTCTGCCGCAAGGCGCTGCCCTGTGGGCTTATCGTGAATGGCCTCCAGCATCTCGGCCATCCGCATGTCATCCACACGCCGCTCAATCCCGATGGCACCCTGCGCCACCGCAGGCAGCATCGTCTCTACTTCAATCGCGGTCTTGGGCACCTCGTCCATTCCCAGACGGTTCAGCCCGGCCATGGCAAGGAACGTGGCCTCTGCCACCCCCTGCTCCAGCTTCATCAGCCGGGTTTGCAGGTTGCCGCGAAACTCCACCACTTCCAGATCGGGTCGCCGCAATTTCAGCTGCGCGCGCCTGCGCAAGCTTGACGTCCCCACCACAGTACCGGCGGCCAGCTCGTCCAGCCCCTTCGCACGTGGCGAGATGAACGCATCGCGCACGTCTTCGCGCGGCAAATACGTCTCTAACACGAGGCCTACGGGCTGAAGTGTCGGCATATCCTTCATCGAATGCACCGCGATGTCGATCTTGCCCGACAGCATGTCGTCCTCAATCTCGCGTGTGAACAGACCCTTGCCGCCGATCTCTTTCAGTGGCCGGTCGATGATCTTGTCTCCTGTCGTCTTGATCACGACGATGGTGAACGCCTCGAACGGCAGGTCGAATGCCTTCGCCAATCTTTCACGCGTTTCATGCGCCTGCGCCAACGCCAAAGGCGAGCCACGTGTGCCAATATTCAGGGGTGTTAGCGGGGTGGGTAATTCGAAACTCATTCCCTTTCGTACCGCTGTAAACTTGGGCTGACAACTCTTGTATCTATCCACATGAAAAAGCATGATGCCCAAAACACTTTTTCCGGGGAAATACCTGCCATGAGCAAAGACAAAACCATCCTGCGCGCGCTTGCGGGCGAAACGCTGCCCACACCGCCGATCTGGATGATGCGACAGGCGGGTCGCTACCTGCCAGAGTACAAGGCCACGCGGGCGCAGGCAGGGGATTTTCTGTCGCTCTGCTACAACCCCGAACTGGCGGCAGAGGTCACGTTCCAGCCAATCCGCCGATACGGGTTTGATGCCGCGATCCTGTTTGCAGACATTCTGCTGGTGCCACAGGCCCTCGGTGCTGACCTTTGGTTTGTCACGGGCGAAGGCCCGCGCCTGTCAACGATCACAACACAGGCCGAGGTGGACGCGCTCAAGCCGGTTGAGGCCATCCACGACACGCTGAACCCCATCTACGAGACGGTCAAGATCCTGTCGAATGGTCTGCCGGATGATACCACGCTGATCGGTTTCGCCGGGGCGCCTTGGACTGTCGCGACCTATATGGTCGCCGGGCGTGGCACCCCGGACCAGGGGCCAGCGCACGCGCTGAAAGACGAAAATCGCGCCGTGTTCGAGGCATTGCTTGAGCGGATCACCGACGCGACGGTGCTCTATCTGTCTGAACAGATCAAAGCGGGTGCAGAAGTCGTAAAGATCTTTGATTCCTGGGCTGGCTCCCTTCAGGGGTCTGATTTTGTTGATTATTCTCTGAACCCGATGCAGCGGATCACCTCCGAAATCAAAGCCATGCACCCCGATACACCGATCATCGCCTTCCCCCGTGGCGCAGGCGAACGGTTTGAGGGCGCTCATGCAGCCATCGGTGCGGACTGTGTTGCTTTGGATGATGGTGTCACGGCGGAATGGGCGGCAGAGCATGTTCAGAAGGACGGCTGCGTTCAGGGCAACCTTGCTTCCTCGCACATGGTGACCGGCGGTGACGCGCTGGTGTCCGAGACGCGGCGCATCGTCAAAGCCTTCTCCAAGGGACCACATATTTTCAACCTTGGCCACGGGATCACGCCGGATGCTGACCCCGAGAATGTGCAGCTGATGATCGACACTGTGCGCGGCGGCTGATCCGTCAGTCGGTTATCTCAATCGCATTGACCTCCCCATCGACAGATTGGCAGGCGCGCAGCAACACGCCCTCAAGGTGCGTCTGGACATAGGCGGCATGAAATCGGCTTGGCGCCCTGAGGGTCAGCCGCCCCCCTGCCCTGCCCGTGCGCGTCAGCGCCTGAAGCCATGCACCAAACCGCCCTGCGTCCTCTGCATAAAGCACCGCCCGCGCCAGCGCCCATTCCGTGGCGTCGTCAATCTCGGGCGCGGCAACCGTCCCTTGTACCGGGAACGGCACCACCGTCTCTGCCGGGACGCCTTCAAGCCTGAGCGCGAAGTCCGGACCAACCTCTGGCCAGATCCCCTTGGTCGCATCCAGCATGGCACCGGTGTCAAACCCATAGGTCGTTACACGCCCCCGCGCCCCCTGCCGCTTGATCACCAGCCAGCCCATGGCGCGCAGCTTGGCGATATCGCGTTTGACCGTGCGTTCGTTGCACGACCACAGCCGCGCAATCTCGCGCTGACCGATCGACAACTCATCCCGCGCCCAGTTGTAGCGCGCCGTCATCAAGGTGATCAGACGCAGCACCAGCCGTTGATCATGCTTGCCCAACGACAGGGCATGCGCCCCTAACGCCGTGATCAAATCGTATTTGCGTGCGGCAGCCCCCGGCCCCGCCACCTTTTTTTGGAGCATATCTCTGCCCGCCTCTTGCCGCAGCGACACGGCGCTGCTTACCTCATGGTCCGAACTCTTTGGGTCCGGTTTGTTGGCTTTCAGAGAAACTCAACGCTTTTCCGAAGCCTTGCCTGATTTGCGTCCAAAGTTGCGATTCTGTCAAGGGTTAGCTCGATCCTGAATATGTGCCCTACCTAATTCAGAATGAAATTCGTGGTATTAAAGGTATTGGGTGACATCCAGTGCGTCCCCTATTCAGAGCCTTTTGTCCCCTATTAGGGTCTCACACTGCAAATGCTGTCACGTTGTTTTACCCAGCTTTGGCATCAGGTCGGGCAGGCCCTCCGATTCGCGCTTGCCTCAAGGAATAAAGGCGTATCGTCATAATATTGAGATTTACATTTTTCGCAAATTCAGCGTTAATCATGAAACGACGGTAATTAGCGTCCTGAAAAAAGGTGCGATACTGCCGGACTACAGGTGTCCCCGCGGGGACACAGGCGGAAAAATGAATAAAAAGAGGCATTTGAGCATGTTCACCCACCAAGACCTTGCAAAGCTGCAGGCGCAGTCCCTCAAGATGCAGGGGTTCATTCGGCAACAGACCTTCTCGCCCGAGAATGAAAAGACCCTGCGCCGCTTCTCAAGCTGGGAAGTGGCCGAACTGATCTTCAAGGTCAATCAGTCGACCCTGCGCGGCCGGCTGGCCGCCGACCCGTCGCTGCCGCAGGGCCAGACCGAGGAAGAAGGCCGCCAGCACTGGTACACGCTGGAAGAGATCAACGAGCTGCGTCGCCGCCTCAAGGTCAACCGCAAGTCCCTGATGCCAACGCGCCCCGCGGGGAAACGGGCCATCCGTGCTGCCATCGCCAACTTCAAAGGGGGTGCGGGCAAATCGACGGTCGCACTACACTTTGCCCACGCCGCCGCGTTGGACGGCTACCGTGTGCTTGTTGTCGACTTTGACCCGCAAGCCACGCTGAGCCACTCGATGGGCCTCAATGACGTGAACGAGGAATATACGGTCTGGGGCGTGATGGCCCGCGATCTGATCCGCGAGACGGAGCGCATGAACGCGGTCACCCAGGGCGCTGAAAGCGGTGCCGCCCTGCCCCAGCGCAAGCTGCCCAGCTCCATCACCGAGATGGGTCTGAATGAGCTGCGTGTCACGGATTTCATCAAACCCACGAACTGGCCGACAATCGATGCCCTGCCCTCTTGTGCCAACGCAGCCTTTGTCGAATTTGCCAGCGCCCAGTACCGGCATCTGAACCCCGAATGGTCGTTCTTTGCTGCCGTGTCGCGGTACCTCGACAGCCTGCCTGAGGACGCCTACGACATGATCATCTTCGACTGTCCGCCTGCCATTGGCTATCAGTCGATGAACGCGGTCTTTGCGGCGGATGTCCTCTATATCCCCTCTGGCCCCGGATATTGGGAATACGATTCCACCACCTCATTCATCGGACAGTTGGCCGAGGCGCTTGAGGATTTGGAGCGTTTCGGCGGCGCTGTCCCCGCGGGGACACTTTCACTGCCCAAGGTTTTTGCGGATGTGCGTTTCTTGCTGACCCGCTTTGAAAGCAACAATGAACTGCACCGTGCGATGCAGCAGGCCTTCGGTAAGGTGTTCGGCGATAGGCTTGCCGAACATCCTATCGAAATGACCCGCGCAGTTGAGCAATCGGGCCGCTTCCTAAGCTCCATTTACGAGACGGATTACCGCGACATGACACGCGAGACATGGCGGCGGGCACGGGCGTCCTTTGATCAGGCGTACGAGGAATTCAAAGGGCATTTGATCACCGCATGGGACACCATCTGATACAGGTTGGGGAGGATAGAGCATGAGTAAGAAGAAACGCGTATTCGACATTGATTTTGAGGATGTGGACGTCACGCTAGAATCCTCTGTCCCCGCGGGGACAGAGGCGCGGCGGGGTCCAATGGCAGCGGCGATCACGGAAAACGCCGCAGCCCTGACAGAACGACAGGCAGCCGAAGCTGCGATCCGCGCCGAGAACGACGCACTGGCGCATGAGCATGTGCGGCTGAAAAAAGCGGGACTGATCACGGATCTCATTCCGCTGGACGACATCCGCACGGACAAGCTGACCCGTGACCGCGCGCCCGGACGCGATCCTGAGATTGATGAGCTAAAGCGATCGATCCGCGAAATTGGCCTGTCGAACCCGATCCGGGTTGAGCCGGTGGGTGATGGCTTTGAACTCATTCAGGGCTTCCGGCGTGTCACGGCTTACCGCGAACTGTTCGAGGAAACCGGCGATGACGCATTTGCCCGTATCCCCGCGGGGATCAACGCGAAGGGTGAAAACCTGCTGCGGCTTTACCGGCGCATGGTGGACGAAAACCTTGTGCGGCGCGGCGTGTCTTTTGGCGAGATGGCGCAGCTGGCGATCAACTACCGCAAGCAGGCGACCGAAGTCGAAGGGTATGACCACGCGGTCGAACTGCTCTTTGCCTCATCGGGCCGCCAGAAAAGATCCTACATTCGGCATTTCGTGCGCCTGCTGACCGAGACGAACGGGCAGATCAAACATGTCGATACCATCCCGCGCGCGCTGGGTTTGCAGGTCGTCAAACGGTTGGATGAAAACCCCGAGGCCAAGGGCATTCTGAACCGTCTGCTGGCCGCCAAGGAAGGCCGGACAGCAGAGCAGGAGCAGGCGCTGATGAGCGACTTTGTCGCGCAGATGTCGGTGACGCCCAAGAAGAAGGTCAAGCTGACCACGCCCCGTGCGGCCAAGACGACCTTTCGCCTGAACCGTCCCGACGGGGACGCGAAATGCACTGTCGCCGATGGCCGGATCGAGCTGCGGCTGGAGCGCGATTTCAGTGGGGTGGAGCGCAAGCGGCTGGAAGAGGCGGTTGAAGCGTTTTTGGCTGCTCTGGAAGGGTAAAACAGGTTGTCCCCGCGGGGACACACGTCGAAAAGCGTTATATTTCAGATATTTAAGTTGAATTCTCTTCCAAAAAGACGCGGAGGGCGGAAAACACCGCTTCCGCGTCTTCTTCGTGGGCCAGATGCCCCAGTCCCGGCAGGGACACATGACGCGCCTCTGGCATTTTCAGGGCCACATCGCGCGAGGTTGATGGGGGTACGGCTTTGTCGCGATCCCCGGTGATCAGCAGGGTTTTCGATGGATGGCTGGGCAGGGCACGCAGCAGCGGATCCAGATCCCATTGCGCCATCATGGCAAGCGTGCCGTCCACGTGACCTTCGTCCCCGATCAGCGCGCGGTACCAGCGCAAATCCTCCTCCGACAGATGCGATCCGGTGCCTTCGATCAGGCGGGTCACGGACTGTGGTCGGGACGTTGACGCGGTAAACAGGCGGGCCACCCAGGGCGTCATCGCCAGCGCCTTGGCCATCATCGGGAACAGCAGACCGGCAAGCCCTTTGAAATTTCCCAGCGCGGCATTGATGCCGACAACCGGCGGGGCAGGGGACATGTGGCGGGCCATCTCAAGCGCGATGGCGGCACCGGCGGAATGGCCGATGATGGCGTCAGGTTTCCAGCCCTGATCCATGCAAAGCCCGGTCAGATCCTGTGCCATCGGCACCAGCCCCATGCGTTGTTGCGCACCGCTTTTGGTAAACCCTTGTCCCGGCAGGTCCACGGCGACGACGTGGTGGTTCTGCGCAAGCAAGGGCATAAGGTGCCGCCAGCTTTGCGTGCCGCCGCCCGCGCCGTGGATAAGTAATACAAGAGGGCCTTTGCCCATCTCCTGAATATGCCATCGGTGCGGTTTGCACAGGGTAAAGCGCGACTGCGCGGCATGGGGCCAGCTGTCTTTGTATCGTGCCCAATCCATTCAGATTTCCAGCGTGCGAGAGACTGTCTGGGAAAGCGCCTGCGCGTCTGCACGGGGGAGCGAGACATAGTGTCCCCGCAGGGACAGGGAAAGCTCCCTTAGCGCCGGTTCCGGGCGACGACCGGTGTCGATGATAATCGTGTCGATGCCCGCCTGCGCAATCTGGGTCGCAACGCGCGTGGCGTCAGTCGCGGCCTGCGCACGATCCGGTGCCCCATTCAGGGCGACATTGCTGCGCCCGTCTGTGAGCAGGACTATTACCGGGCTAAGACCCTTCCGGAAGGCTGTCGAAGCAGTCTCTAATGCCACGTGCAGACCCGTAGCCAGCGGGGTTCCGCCACCACCCGGCAATTCCGCAAGTCGGCGTTTGGTCTGTACCAGGGATCGGGTGGGCGGCAGCAACGTTTCCGCGCCTTCTCCACGAAATGAAATCAGTGCGACATGGTCCCGCCGGGCATAGGCTTCGGCCAAAAGCAGCTCTACGGCGCCTTTGGCCTCTGCCAGACGGGCGAGAGCGGCAGAGCCGGAAGCATCTACAGCAAACACCAGCAGGCGGTCTGAGAGGTCCTCATATCGCCTGTAGCGCAGATCTGTGGGATGGATGATCGGGCCGGTTCGATCCGGGAGCGCGGTTTTTCGCAGCTTTTGCCACGGCACGGCGGCGCGCAGGGTTGCGATCAGATCGACACGGGCTTGCCCGTTTCTGGCGCTGGTGTTCCGGGCGGGCAGGGGGCGGCCGCGGCGGTTGCCAATGCGCTTTTGCCCTGCACCGCTGCCAGAGGCACTTTTCAAAGTGTTAGAGCCTTTTTGGCTCAGCAGATTGGGGGGCAGCGCAGTCTCGATTGCAGCAAGAAGAAGCTCGTCTGGCAATGTGACCTTGTCAGGGCTTCGCGGTTGTTTGTTTGGTTCTGGTTCAGGTTCGTTCTGGCGCGGCTCTGGTGCCTCCTGCGGCAGTTGAGTTGCACGAGGAGCGAGGACAAGCTCCGCTGCCGCGATCATATCCGCCTCAATGACGGTCTTTCGCCCATTTAGAGCCGCATATGCCTTGGCCGCGCTCAGCGCCAGCGTCGGTGCACGCAGGCTGGTGATACCAAGCGAAACCGCCAGTGTCACAAGATCAGTCATGATCTGATCGGACGTATTGATGTGCGCCGGATCGAGGCGTGCACCGACTGCGATCTCTTGGTCTGATATGTCCTGCAGGCCAAGACCTTCGAGAGAAACATGAAACGCCAGCCGGTCCGTCAAAGCAATGGGCGGCGGCGCGTCTTCTTCGGTGCGTTCGTCCAGCATGATCACCGAGTTGCCCGTGCCTGTATCAAGCATGGAGGCGATGGATGCGGCCATCAGGGGCGGGGTGCGTTCGGCCATGGTCAACACAAAGTGTCTTTTGTGCGCATCAAGCAGCCCGCGTTGGCGCACCAGCGTCCCTTCGGACAGGCTGGTCGAGACGTCGATGCCGCCGGTGAGGGTGTCCTGGGTCATCTGGGGATGCAGCCTGACGCATTGGCTGGGAATGCGCGCAAGAAATGCGTCCCGGACCGGGCCGGACCGGGCGTGCAGAACGATGCCCTTCAGGCCTTTGGGGTCAATTTCCAACAGCCGCAGGGCCGTTATCGCGCGGCCCCAAGGGGTCATCCCAACACGTCCTCGACAATCCGGCTGACGCGGGTGCCGGTGCCTGCTTCATCCAGTGGATCGCGGCGCAAGCGGTGGCGCAGGGCCATCGGCGCCACTTCGCGGATGTGCGAGCGGGTAAGGGCGGTGTCATCACGGTAGGCGGCGTAGGCGCGGGCGGCTTTCAGCAGGGTCAGTTCGCCGCGCAACCCGTCCGAGCCAAGCTTGATGCAAAGCTCTGCCACATCACGCAGGGTCTGTTCAGGTGTTTTGAGCTTGGTCAGGGTCTTGCGCGCCTTCAGGATGCGGTCGCGCAGGGCGGCGTCTTCGGCCTGCCAGCGCAGCATGAAGGCGGTGTTGTCATTTTCAAAAGCATCGCGGCGTTTGATGACCTCGATCCGCTCGTCGATGTCGGTGGGCGAGGTCACGTCAACCGACAGGCCGAACCGGTCCAGCAGTTGCGGACGCAATTCGCCTTCTTCGGGGTTGCCTGAGCCGACAAGGACGAAGCGGGCGGCGTGGCGGATCGACAGGCCTTCGCGTTCGATAACGTTCTCTCCGGATTGGGCGACGTCCAGCAGCAGATCAACGATGTGGTCTTCGAGCAGGTTTACCTCATCAATGTAGAGGTACCCGCGATTGGCCGCAGCCAAAAGCCCCGGCTGAAAAGCCTTTTCGCCTTTTGTCAGGGCCTTTTCGATGTCCAGCGCGCCTGTCACGCGATCTTCTGACGCGCCAAGCGGCAGATCAACGACCGGGGTCGGGATCTTGTGGGCAGTTTTCTTGGTCACCTTGGCCCATGATGGGCAATCGTCAAACCGTTCACTGTTCACCGGGCATGCCTTGACCGCCTTGATCGGTGGCAGGAGGGCCGCGAGGGCGCGCACGGCAGTTGATTTGCCGGTGCCACGGTCACCAAAGACCAGCACGCCGCCGATTGAGGGGTCGATGGCGGTCAGCAGCATGGCGCGTTTCATCTCGTCCTGACCGACGATCGCAGAAAAGGGGAAGGGGTGCTTCATTTGTTCAAAGCCTCTTTCAGAGGGGAGGTGCCGCCCCATGTGCCTTCATCGCCGAGTAGCGTGAAGCGGGCGTAGAGTTCTTCGCGAAACCAGCCTTCGTCGCGGACAGCGCGGATGGCTTCGGCGTGGGGGCCTGTACGGGCGAAATCCGCCATACGCGCGGCGTCTGGCCAGATGGAAAAGGTGACCTGATGCAACCAGGGGATTTCGCCGATGCCAATTTTGAACATCACGTTTGGATCCTGGCCAATCACCCGTGAGATATTGGGTACGCGACGCCAAAAGCGGGTCAAAATGCCCGGTTTGATTGTTGCACGGGTCAGGGCGGCAAGAGGGCCCTGCGCGCTGTTTTCGGTTGGTTCAAAAGGGGCCACGCCGGACCATGCGCCGCGCGCTGTATCGGCGGACATGTAGATCGTCCAGCTTTCCGCTGATTTGGCGCGGTAGCGTTTGAAAATACTTGCGTCAGACTGTGCTTTTTCCGCGGTTTGCTTGTCAGGCCATGTGCAAAGGACGGCATAGACGCCGAAATTTGGAAACGGCGTAAATCCTTCGCCCGTGCCGGAGCCGCAGAGTTTCCAGAAGCCGATGCCGGGGATGCGCGCCATTGCGGGGCGTGCAAGGCCCATCATCACGAACGCCCACGTCCGCGCCATCACGCTGTCAAAGCGGTAAAGGCTGAGGCTGACCACCTGTGTCACTGGTTCCGAGTCCCTTCGGCTGTCAGGCTAGGTTTACATATTCATATGCCTTTGGGAAGGGAGACCCTTGCATGATTGTAAATTAAACTGGACAGTTGTAATGTCGGATAAGCTGACATGGGGATCTTATGACAGACGATGTGCGCGCGATTGTAATTGGAGCCGGTCTTGGCGGGCTTGCAGCGGCGATGCGGCTGGGGGCCAAGGGATACACTGTTACGGTGCTGGACAGGTTGGACAAGGCCGGTGGGCGGGGTTCGTCCATCACGCAAGATGGGCATCGGTTTGATTTGGGCCCGACAATCGTGACGGTACCGCAGGTGTTCGAAAAACTGTGGGAGGCCTGCGGGCGCAATTTCCACACCGATGTTGATCTGCGCGCGCTTGATCCGTTCTACGAGGTGCGCTGGCCCGACGGGACGACGTTCTCTGCCTGCGGTGATGAAGTACGGATGGAATCAGAGGTCGCCAAGATCAATGCGGGCGATGTCAAAGGTTACCGAAAGTTCCTGAGGGATTCGAAAGCCCGCTATGTTGTTGGCTTTGAGGGGATGGTTGCCAAGCCGATGCATCGGCTTTGGGAGACAATCAAGGTATTGCCAACCTTTGCCTGGTTGCGGGCAGACCGGTCGATCTATGGTCTGGCGGCGGCACGGTTTCGGGATGAAAAGCTGCGGATGGCGTTTTCGTTCCATCCGCTCTTTATCGGGGGGGACCCGGCGCATGTGACATCGATGTATGCGCTGGTGGCACATCTGGAGAAAGAATTCGGCGTCCATTACGCCATGGGTGGTGTGCAGCGGATTGCCGATGCGATGGCGGCGGTTGTCCGCGCGCAGGGCGGGGTGGTCCGACAGGGCGCTGAAGTGGATGAAATCCACGTTGAGAATGGTGCGGCGACGGGCGTGACGCTGACTGATGGCACCCGGTTGGATGCCACAACGGTCGTCAGCAACGCGGATGCGGGCCATACCTATGACCATCTGCTGCGCAACCATCGCAAACGGCGCTGGACGGCTGCGAAGCTGCGCAGGCGGCGGTGGTCCATGGGGCTGTATGTCTGGTATTTCGGGACCAAGGGCACGGCGGACATGTGGCCCGAACTGGGGCATCACACGATCCAGAACGGCCCGCGCTTCAAGGGGTTGCTGCGGGATATCTTCATGCGCGGCAAGCTGGCCAACGACATGAGCCTTTATGTGCACCGTCCCAGCGTCACGGACCCAAGCGTGGCACCCAAGGGGGACGACACGTTTTATGTGCTGTCGCCTGTGCCGCATCTGGGATGGAAGGACGCAGTGGATTGGGAGCGGGAAGAGCCGATCTATCGCGAGAAAGTGGCGCAGGTGCTGGAAGGCATGATGCCGGGGTTCCGTGACCGGATTTCGACGGAATTGGTTTTCACGCCAGAGACATTCCGCGACAGGTATCTTAGCCCCCATGGCGCGGGGTTTTCGCTTGAGCCGCGGATTTTGCAGTCCGCGTGGTTCCGTCCGCACAATGTAAGCGAAGAGGCCAAAGGCCTGTATCTGGTCGGTGCGGGGACGCATCCGGGGGCCGGGCTGCCGGGTGTGGTGTCGAGCGCCGAGGTGCTGGGCAAGCTGGTGCCGGATGCCCCGGTCGCGGCGGATACGCCTGTGCGGGAAGACCCGCACGGGATGGCAGCGGAATGATTGCGCCTGCGGATATGGAGCATTGCCGGGCGGTCATCCGCACCGGATCGCTGTCGTTTCACACGGCATCGAAACTGTTGCCTGCCTCAGTGCGCGATCCGGCATTGGCGCTTTATGCGTTTTGCCGGTTGGCCGATGATGAGGTTGACGAAGGCGATCACAAGGCGCGGGCGGTTTTGAATCTGCGCGACCGGCTGGACGAGGTGTATGCGGGCAAGCCGCGCAACGCACCGGAGGATCGGGCCTTTGCCGCGATTATCGAGGCCTTCGATATGCCCCGTGCCTTGCCCGAAGCGTTGTTGGAAGGGTTGGCGTGGGATGCGTCGGAACGCCGATATCAGACACTATCCGGCGTGATAGACTATTCTGCCCGGGTGGCGTCCGCCGTGGGGGCGATGATGTGCGTGCTGATGCGCGTGCGCGATGCCGATGCGCTGGCGCGCGCCTGTGATCTGGGCGTGGCGATGCAGCTGACAAACATCGCCCGCGACGTGGGCGAGGATGCGCGGGCAGGGCGGCTGTACTTGCCGCTGGACTGGATTGAAGAGGCGGGGCTGACGCCCGAGCAGTTTCTGGGACAGGGGACCGCGACAACACAGACACAGCGGATGGTCCGGCGGTTGCTGGCAGAGGCACGCAGATTGTACATACGGTCCGAAGCGGGGATTTCAGCGCTGCCCATCAAGGCGCGTTCGGGCATTTTCGCGGCAAGATACGTCTATGCCGGTATAGGCACGCAGGTGCGGCGCAACGGATATGATAGCGTCACGCGGCGGGCGCATACGTCCAAGGCGCAAAAGCTGGGCTGGGTGATGCAGGCGGGCCTCCGCGCTGCTGGAACTGTTGTAATGCCACAGTCGCCGGTGATTTACGCGGCCCCCTTGCCGGAAGTGGCATTTCTGGTTGACGCGGCCAAGTCCGGACTAACTGGTGCATCTCAGGGCCGCACGGCGGCGCTGCTGGACGTACTGCGGGATCTGGACGCCCGTACCGGATCTTCGCAAATGGCGGCCGAATAGGCCGCGAAAGGAAGAGGTCATGGATCTTTATCTTTTTGGTATCTTTTTGCTGGCCTGCTGTGCCGCGGGGGCGACGGGTGCGGTGTTTCAGCCGGGGCGCTGGTACGATTCGCTGAACAAGCCAAGCTGGACCCCGCCTGACTGGGCATTCCCCGTTGCGTGGACGACGATCTATTTGCTGATCTCTTTCGCCGGGGCGCGGGTGGCAGTGCTGGAGGGCAATGCCTATGCGATGGCGTTCTGGGCGTCGCAGGCGGCGTTCTCAACCCTGTGGACGCCGATCTTTTTCGGGCTGCGGCGGATGAAGGGGGCATTGCTGGTGATGGCGCCGCTGTGGCTGTCGGTCGCGGGCTGCGTCTGGTTCAATTTTCAGCTGGATTTCTGGGCCGGGCTGGCGTTCCTGCCATATCTGGCGTGGGTCACGGTTGCGGCCGCTTTGAATGCGACGGTTTGGCGGCTGAACCCCGGTGTGGACCCGATTGTGCCTGCTGATTTGTGATCGCGGTGGCGGGGTATGCCCCGCCCCACGGTAAACGCTTTCGGTGCGTAGCGCGCTGCTTCCAGTACTTTCAGAAAGTCCATTTGGCGCGTCGTGGGACGCGGACGGCGAGCATGGGCTTTAGCAAAGGGTTGGCATACCGGTTAAGGTCGAGTGCCTCGTGAACGCCCTGGGTTCTTTCGCCGTTGATCTGGGTTTCCACCACAGCGCGGGAATAAAAGGGGGCGTCAAGCATTGCCTTGGTCTGGCGGGGTATGACGCCGGGGTCTGCACGGGTTTCGCGCCGTAGCGCCCATAGGGTGCGTTTGAACGGCGTGCGCGGCGGAGCGGAGACGATTTCGGCAGCGCCTGTGTCCGAGAAGGCAACAGCAGCCTCCAGCGATGTGCCGTCGCGGCGGGTGGCATCGTAAAAGCACGTGGCGCCGGCCTGCGTGGGGTAGCGGCCCCATGTCCAATAGCTGAAATCATGTTCCAGCGGGCGGATGCCAAAGTTGCTGTCGAAATAGCCGTGACCGTTGAATTGCCAGCCCTTGGCCTCAAGATCGACGGTGATGTCACTGACGGGCGCAAAGGGGCGCCAGATGTGAGCCCCGTCAGGAGTGAGCGGCAGTTCGACATTTGTGATCGCCGATGGGGTTAGGGTGATCCGACCGCGCATGCGGGAGATCAGCGGTAGGGAGGAAACCTCGTTGATGTCGATCACCAGTTGGTCGCCCGTCCATGTCATTGAGGAGGGGCCGACGGCGAATTGATCGGGCGAGGTGCGTAGCGCGGATGTGCCGCGATCCGTCATGGCAAAGCGGCCACCGGGGCCGTAGGTGGCCACGTTGATGCAGCAGTGGTTGGCAGGCGTGTGGCGTCCCGACCAGTGGAACCACGGAGAAAAGACCGACCCTATGAAGCCGATGACGGAGACGGCGCGTTTGCCATCGTCTGAGACACCGTCGATGTACCACCATGCGTATCCGCCTGCTGGGACGTCGAGGTCAAAGAAAGGTCTTGCGTGATCGCCTCGGCCGCGTGGGCTGCGCAAAGTGTCGCCATCGGGGTGCCCGCCCCCGGATGCACGCCGCCGCCCACCAGATAGAGCCCCGGTATCTTGCTGCGGACCGTTGGGCGCTGGAACGCGGCCATCATCCCATGTGGGGATCGCCCGTAAAGAGAGCCGTTGCTGGCCGGGAACATCGCGGCGAAGTGTTCCGGCATCGTCAGGCTGCCTGCCTGCGGGCGCGGTGTGAAGTGAAGACCGAAGCGGGCCAGGCGTTGCAGGGTCGCTGAATGACATCTTTCTTGGTCCTCCGGGGAAAGTGTGCTGCTATCTGGGGCAGGGGGGGCGTTCATGATGATCTCGAACCGTTCGGGACCATCGGGGGTGGCGCCGCCGAAACGGTCCTGTGCGCAGATGTAGAGCGTCGCGTCACGGGGCATCTGGCCCTTGGCAAGAGCGCTGAATTCATCGTTCGGATTGGTGCAGAAAAAGACGTTGTGACCTGCAAGGTCAGCGCCTTCGGCGATGGCTGCGAAGCTGTGGACATAGGCCGAGAGGCTGCGACGTTCAGTTGCGTCAGAGGTGACAGCCGTACGGGATTTGTTGCCGAGCAGGCCGGTGTACAATGCACGCGGGTCGCCGTTGAACAGAACGGCATCAATGGGGATGCGGCCAGTTTCGGTTTCGATGGCAGAGGGTTTGCCATTTTGCATCTCAATCCGGTGGACATGTGCATTGTAGTGGAACCGGGCACCCAGATCGGTGGCGCGGGCGGCGATGGCCTGTGCAAGTTTGTGCATGCCGCCCTCGACATGCCAGACACCCTGGCTTTCTGCGTGCCAGATCAAGCTGAGCAGCGCTGGCGAGGCGTCGGGGATGCCGCCCACGTAGGTGGCGTAGCGGCCAAAAAGCTGGGCGAGCTTGGGTTCGGAGAACTGTGCAGACAAGCTGCGTGAAAGGGTCCGGAGCGGGTCCATTTTCGGGATGAGGCGCGGATTGCGCAGGACTGTTGCGCTGAGGGCGTGCAGTGACGGTGCGGCGGTTTGCATCATGGGCGCGTCAAAGGCATCAAAGAGCATCGCTGCGCGTTTGCTGAAGGCGCTGAATTCGTCAGCGATCTTGGGGCCGAACGCAGCGCTGACGTTTTCGATGCTGGCGGTCGGGTTTGCCATCAGGTCAAGTGTGGTGCCGTCGGGCCAGAAGTGTCGGGCGAGGATGTCTTCTTGTTTGAGGGTGACATGATTGGACAGTGCGCTGCCGGTGTCGTCGAATAATTTTTCGAAGACATGCTTCATCGTCAGCACGGTGGGACCGGCGTCAACGGGACCAGCCCGTGATGGGGTGGTGCGCATTTTGCCGCCAGGGTGGGCGTGACGTTCAAATACGGTTACGCGCGCGCCGGCATGGGCAAGCCGAAGCGCGGACGCGAGCCCGCCAATCCCCGCACCAATGATGGCGATATGTGGGGGGCGTCCTGTCATGCCGGAAAGGCAGCGATAGATTCCATATGTCTACTTTAGTTGACACATGGACTGTCATCAATACACTACATGTGACGCTAAAGGAGAGTCGCATGGATTTCGCCGCCCGTATTGATACCGCCATCACCCGTGCCATTCATCAGGGACAGGCCAGGCCTTCGCCAGCCAAGTTGGCGTCGGCCCTGCATTATACTGTGACGCCGGGTGGGGCGCGTATCAGGCCGTCGATTCTGATGTCGGTGGCTGCCGCCTGCGGGGACCGGACGCCGGACCTGACCAACGCGGCGGCGGCGGCGCTTGAGCTTATTCATTGTGCCTCTCTGGTGCATGACGATCTTCCCTGTTTTGACGATGCCGATACCCGGCGCGGAAAACCGGCTGTACACAAGGCCTTTGGTGAACCGCTTGCGGTTCTGACGGGCGACAGCCTGATCGTGATGGCCTTTGAGGTGCTTGCGCGCGCGGCGGTTCATGACCCGGCGCAGGCGGTGCAATTGATGTTGATCCTTGGCAACCGGACGGGGATGCCCAATGGTATCTGTGCGGGGCAGGGTTGGGAGAGCGAGACGGAAGTCGATCTGCGCGCCTATCACCGCGCGAAGACCGGGGCGCTGTTCATGGCGGCCACGCAGATGGGTGCGGTGGCGGCTGGCGAAGATGCGGAGCCCTGGGAAGAGCTGGGCGCGCGTATTGGTGAGGCGTTTCAGGTCGCGGATGATCTGCGCGACGCGCTGTATGATGAAGAGACATTGGGCAAACCCGTAGGGCAGGACGATCTGCACGGGCGGCCCAACGCGGTGACGGAGTTCGGGATCGAGGGCGCGATTGGGCATATGCGCGAGATCCTGACGGGCGCGATTGCATCAATCCCGAAATGCCCCGGTGAGGCGATGCTGGCCAAGCTGGTCACCGCGCAGGCCGAGGTGCTGACCCCGATCAAGTGGCGCGCCAGCCAACAGATGACACCCGGCGAATAATGGCGGATGTCCCGGCACCCATGCCGTCCGCCGGACGGTCGCGGCTGCCTTCCTTTGCAAATATCATTGCCCGGCGTGGATTTCAGAAATGGGCCGCACGGTTTCCGTTGACCCGCCGTCTGGTGCGGCGCGAGGGAGAGGCGCTTTTTGATCTGCTGGCCGGGTTTTGCCATAGCCAGGTGCTGTTGGCGCTGGTTCAGTTGGAGATACCGCAGGCTTTGATTGAGGGGCCTGCCACGTCACGGTCATTAGCGGCGAAGAGCGGCGTGCCCGAGGACCGGATGGCGGTACTGCTGAAAGCGGGTACTGCGCTTGGCTTGCTGAAGTCGAAGCGCGGCGGGCGGGTTGGCCTGACCCAGCGCGGTGCGGCGCTGGTCGGTGTGCCGGGGTTGCAGACGATGATCCGCCATCATGATGTGTTGTACCGGGATCTGGCGGATCCGGTCGCCTTCTTTCGCGGTGAGACCGACCCGGAACTTGCCGGTTTCTGGCCTTATGTCTTCGGCGGTGAAGTCGATCCACAGACCGCGGCGACCTATTCCGACCTGATGGCCCAGAGCCAGCTATTGGTCGCGGATGATACATTGGATGCGGTCAGCCTGAAGGGCGTGCGGCATCTGATGGATGTCGGAGGCGGCACGGGGGCGTTTCTGGCCGAGGTCGGTGCGCGGTTTCCAGACCTCAAGTTGACGCTGTTTGATTTGCCGGCTGTCGCACCACATGCCGAAGCGCGATTTGCGCAGGCGGGATTGGCCGCGCGGACAGAGATTGCGTCAGGTTCGTTTCGCACAGATGCCCTGCCGGCGGGTCCGGACGCGATATCGCTGGTGCGTGTGCTTTACGATCATACGGATGAAACGGTCGCGGCGCTCTTGGCCAAGGTGCATGACGCGCTGCCCGAAGGCGGGCAATTGATTATCTCTGAGCCGATGAGCGGCGGGGCGCGGCCGCAGCGGGCGGGTGATGCCTATTTCGCGATCTACACATTGGCGATGGGAACCGGGAAAGCACGCAGTGCTGATGAGATTGCGCAGATGTGCCGTGGGGCGGGGTTTCAGACCATTGCCCAGCCAGCTGTACGACGGCCTTTTATCACTGCCTGTGTTGTTGCGACGAAAGGTAATACTTGAATGTCTAATTAAGTTGACAGCTGGAAGTGTCAGATTTACCTTACACTATAAGATAGACAGTTTGGTGAGTCTCTTGACGCGCATCAGTCCGTCAAAAAGACGATCAAGGGGGAGACCATTGCAGACAACCGCCGTCATACTGAACGGACCACGTGACCTGAGCCTCGACCGGTTGAGCGTTACCCCTCCGTCCAAGGGCGATCTGGTTGTTGAGGTCACCCATTCAGGGATTTCTACAGGAACCGAAAAGCTGCTTTGGACCGGCGATATGCCGCCCTTTCCGGGCATGGGCTATCCGCTGGTGCCGGGATACGAGGCTGCCGGTGAAGTGGTCGAGGCTGCGCCTGCCACGGGATACAAGCCGGGCGACCGCGTGTTCGTGCCAGGGGCTAATTGTTTTGACGGGGCGTTCGGATTGTTCGGCGGTGCGTCCAGTTTGCTGGTCTCTGACGCCGACCGCGTGACGCGCATTGATCCAGCATTGAAAGAAGAAGGTGCCCTGCTGGCCCTGGCCGCAACAGCGCGTCATGCGATGGCGGGACCGGGCAAGGCTGTGCCGGACCTGATCGTGGGTCACGGTGTGCTGGGCCGCTTGCTGGCGCGGTTGACGATTGCCGCTGGTGCGCCTGCGCCGACAGTCTGGGAAATTGATCCTTCGCGCGCTTCCGGTGCCGAAGGATACGAGGTGCTGCATCCGGATACGGATACGCGCCGCGACTACGCTTCTGTCTACGACGCCTCCGGTTCCGTTGAGGTGCTGGGCGATCTGATCGGTCGGATCATCAAGGGTGGCGAAATCGTGCTGGCGGGCTTTTACGCGGCACCCATCCAATTCGCCTTTCCGCCGGCCTTCATGAAAGAGGCGCGGTTTCGTGTGGCGGCAGAGTGGACGCGCGACGACCTGATGGCGACCCGGTCGCTGGTGGAATGCGGGGCGCTGAGCCTTGGCAACCTGATAACGCACCGCGCGAAAGCTGCGGATGCGACGACGGCCTATGAGACGGCCTTCTCCGATGGCGACTGCCTGAAAATGATTCTCGACTGGAAAGGTCACGCATGACACTTGATATCCCCAATCTGAAAGATGGCGGCACGATCAAGGATTTTGATCAGCGGTTGCGTGATGAGGCGAACGAAGATTTCGCCGACATCGTTGTTGATGAGCCAAAGTCCAAGACCCAGATCATCGCGATCTATGGCAAGGGCGGGATCGGCAAGTCGTTCACGCTGGCCAACCTCAGCCACATGATGGCCGAGCAGGGCAAGCGTGTGCTGCTGATCGGCTGTGATCCGAAGTCGGACACAACCTCGCTGCTCTTCGGGGGCAAGGCGTGCCCCACGATCATCGAGACCTCAACGCGGAAAAAGCTGGCCGGTGAAGAAGTGCAGATCGGCGATGTGTGCTTCAAGCGCGGCGGTGTGTTCGCGATGGAGCTGGGCGGACCGGAGGTTGGTCGCGGCTGCGGCGGGCGCGGGATCATCCACGGCTTTGAACTGCTCGAGAAGCTCGGCTTTCACGACTGGGACTTTGATTATGTACTGCTTGATTTTCTGGGAGACGTGGTCTGCGGTGGTTTCGGTTTGCCGATCGCGCGGGACATGGCGCAGAAAGTCATTCTTGTCGCGTCGAACGACCTGCAATCGCTTTACGTCGCTAACAACGTCTGCTCGGCGGTCGAATACTTCCGCAAGCTGGGCGGCAATGTCGGTGTCGCGGGGCTGGTGATCAACAAGGACGATGGCTCAGGCGAGGCGGCAGCCTTTGCCGAAGCGGTCGATATCCCGGTGCTGGCGGCCATTCCGCAGGATGACGACCTGCGCAAGAAATCCGCCAATTACCAGATTGTCGGCACCATGGAGAGCCAGTGGGGTCAGCTGTTTGCGGACCTCGGGATGGAAGTGGCCGACGCGCCGCCCGTGCGTCCGAACCCGCTGGATCAGGATGGGCTGCTTGGTTTGTTCGATGCGTCGGAGACAGGTGGCAACGTGGTGCTTGAGCCCGCGACGGATGCGGACATGCGCGGCAAGTATTCCAAACCGAAGGTTTCGCTGGAGGTTGTCTACGACGATGTCTGATCGCACCGGATATAACGTCGACTATGACGACGCCGGGTCGGTGGTGATCGACGAGGCAAGCCATGCGCCGATGGCGGGGGATGATGTTCCGACGTCGCAGGACGGTTTGGGCTGCCACTCTGGCGCGACCATGGCCGAGGCCGCGCGGTCAGCAGGTCAGTCGGAGTTGCTGGATCAATTCGCCAAGGACTATCCGCAGGGACCGCATGACAAGCCACAGTCGATGTGCCCGGCGTTTGGGTCGCTGCGCGTGGGTCTGCGGATGAAGCGAACGGCGACGATCCTGTCGGGATCGGCCTGCTGTGTCTACGGGCTGACCTTCGTGTCACACTTCTATGGCGCGCGGCGCTCGGTCGGCTATGTGCCGTTCAATTCAGAGACATTGGTGACCGGCAAGCTGTTCGAGGACATCCGCGAAGCGGTGCATGACATTGCGGATCCCGAAAAGCTGGACGCGATAGTGGTGACGAACCTGTGTGTGCCGACAGCGTCGGGCGTGCCGCTGCAGTTGTTGCCGGATGAGATTGATGGCGTGCGTGTGGTGGGTATCGACGTGCCGGGCTTTGGCGTGCCGACCCACGCCGAGGCCAAGGACGTGCTGGCCGGTGCGATGCTGAATTACGCGCGGCGCGAGATTGAAGCAGGTCCCGTTGCAATGCCCGAAAGTGGGAAATCGGACCGACCCACAGTCAGCCTGCTGGGCGAGATGTTTCCGGCCGACCCGATGATGATCGGTGCGATGCTGGCCCCCATGGGACTGGCTGCGGGGCCTGTGGTGCCGTGCCGCGAATGGCGTGAGTTGTACGCAGCCCTTGATTGCGGTGTGGCCGCGGCGATCCATCCTTTCTACACGGCCAGCGTCCGTGAATTTCAGGCCGCAGGGCGGCCAGTTATCGGCTCTGCCCCTGTGGGGCATGATGGCACGGCAAGCTGGCTGGCCGCGATTGGTGATGCCTTTGGTGTATCGGCAAAAGAGGTGGCGGCGGCGCAGAATGCTTTCCTCCCTGCGATAAAAGCAGCGCTGTCCGCCACGCCGATCAAGGGCACGATCACGCTGTCGGGCTATGAAGGCTCTGAACTGCTGGTCGCGCGTCTGTTGATCGAAAGCGGCGCGGATGTGCCATATGTGGGCACCGCCTGTCCCAAGACGCCATGGTCTGCGGATGATGCGGCATGGCTTGAGGCAAAGGGCGTGAAGATCAAGTATCGCGCGTCACTGGAAGATGATTGCGCGGCGATGGAGGCGATCCGGCCTGATCTGGCGATTGGCACGACGCCGGTTGTCCAGAAGGGCAAGGAGCTGGGGATACCATCGCTGTACTTCACCAACCTGATTTCGGCGCGGCCCCTGATGGGTGTCGCGGGTGCCGGGTCTCTGGCGCAGGTCGTGAATGCGGCCATCGGCAACAAGGACCGGATGGGCAAGATGAAAGCCTTTTTCGAAGGCGTGGGACACAACGACACCGCCGGTGTCTGGGAAGGCAGCCCGAACCTTCAGCCGCAGTTCCGGGCGCAGAATCTGAAGAAGCTTGAGAAGCAGGCGCGCGCTGCCAAAGCGGCGCAAATGATATGAACGGGTTCGCTTGCATATCCCTTTCCCGCAATGCGGAGGTGTCGTCATGCTAGTGCAAGACCACGACCGCGCGGGCGGATATTGGGGGGCGATCTATGCCTTCTGTGCTGTCAAAGGTTTGCAGGTGGTGATCGACGGGCCCGTGGGCTGCGAGAACCTGCCGGTGACTTCCGTGCTGCATTACACAGACGCGCTGCCGCCACATGAGTTGCCGATTGTCGTCACCGGTCTGGGTGAGGGCGAGATGGGCGCGGGGACCGAAGAGTCCATGAAGCGCGCCTGGGAAACACTTGATCCGGCGTTGCCAGCCGTTGTCGTGACCGGGTCCATTGCCGAGATGATCGGTGGTGGCGTCACACCGCAAGGCACGAACATTCAGCGGTTCCTCCCGCGCACCATTGATGAAGATCAGTGGGAAGCGGCAGACCGTGCGATGACGTGGATCTTTACCGAATTCGGGATGACCAAGGGGCGGATGCCGCCAGAGAAAAAGCGCGAAGAGGGTGCCGCACCGCGCGTCAATATCCTGGGCCCGATGTATGGCACGTTCAACATGCCATCCGATCTGCACGAGATTAGACGACTGGTCGAAGGGATCGGCGCTGAGGTTAACATGGTGATGCCACTGGGCAGCCATGTGGGCGAGATGCGAAACCTTGTGAACGCGGATGTGAATGTCTGCATGTACCGCGAGTTCGGACGGGGCCTGTGTGAAGTGCTGAACAAGCCCTATCTGCAGGCGCCGGTTGGTGTGGACAGCACCACGAAATTCCTGCGCAAGCTGGGTGAACTGCTGGGTCTGGACCCCGAGCCGTTCATCGAGCAGGAAAAACATTCCACGATCAAACCGGTCTGGGATTTGTGGCGGTCGGTGACGCAGGATTTCTTTGCCACCGCGTCCTTCGGGATTGTGGCGAATGAGACTTACGCGCGCGGCGTGCGGAACTTCCTTGAAAACGATCTGGGACTGCCCTGTGCCTTTGCGGTGGCCCGCATGCGCGGGAAAAAGACGGATAACGATCAGGTCCGCGCGATGGTGCATGACAAGCGCCCGCTGATCCTGATGGGGTCGATAAATGAAAAAATTTATCTGGCCGAGATGAAATCGGGTTTTGGGCCAGCGCCGACGTTCATTCCCGCCAGCTTCCCGGGTGCTGCCATTCGGCGCGCGACGGGCACGCCTTTCATGGGCTACGCGGGTGCCACGTATATCGTGCAGGAAGTGTGCAACGGGTTGTTTGATGCGCTGTTTCACATCCTGCCGCTGGCGTCCGAGATGGATGCAACGCCGGCAACCCCTACACCATTACGTCGTGACTTCCCCTGGGATGCCGACGCACAGGCGAAACTGGATGAGATCGTGGCAAGCCACCCGATTCTTACCCGGATTTCCGCCGCCAAGACCCTGCGCGATGCCGCCGAAAAACGCGCGCTTGATGCAGGGGACGAACGGGTCGTGCTGGAGACAGTGAACAGCCTGCAATCAGCTTCGGGAGGAGCCAAACCATGACGGATATGACAACAGAGACGATCCACGTAGAGCCACACCGCGCAAAAAGCGGCCCGCCCATGCGCGAATATTATGTCTATTTCGCGATCATTTTCGCAGCGACATTGCCGCTGACGATCCTCACATGGGTGCTGTCCACAGCCCGCCGGATGGAGCTGCCCGAACGCGGGCCCATCAAGGCGGCATGGTCACAGGCCAACATCATAACACCACGCATCTTTTCCGCGTGATGTAAGCCACCCGCGCATTAGCCCCGCGCAGGTGACACGAAATTCGGGAGCCTCCCCGACAAAGAGGTTCATCACTCCCCCCCGGGGTGGTGGATTAGAGCGCAGGATGAGCCTGCGTTGTAACCCGGCCGCGGGGGGTACGCGGCGTCGGCACTTTTTTTCGTAAGGAGAAAAACATGGCTGATAAAAATGACCTGTCCTTCACAGGTTTGACAGACGAGCAAGCGCAGGAATTGCACTCGGTCTATATGAGCGGCTTCACGATCTTCACGATCGTGGCTCTGGTCGCGCATTTGCTGACGTACTTCAAACTGCCTTGGTTCGCCTGGTAATCGAGAGGATTTCGAGAAATGGCACAGTTTTACAAAATCTGGCTGATCTTCGACCCCCGCCGCGTGTTCGTGGCGCAGGGCGTGTTCCTCTTTCTGCTGGCGGCGATGATTCACCTCGTCCTGCTCAGCAACCCAGAGACGAACTGGTTCAACCTCGCCTTCGGCGCGGGTGAATAAGCTCAGCTTTTAAGACACAGCCGCGGGCGGGTCAGCCCCCCGCCCGCAGCAACCACATAATTTCACGCGCATCACATGGCCCGTAGGGACAGGACCGCTGGCGCAAAAGGAGAAAGAAGATGGCACAGCTCAGCTTCGAAAGAAAATACCGGGTCCGGGGTGGGACGCTGGTTGGCGGCGATCTGTTCGACTTCTGGGTGGGGCCCTTCTACGTCGGCTTTTTTGGCGTCACGACGTTCTTTTTCGCCGCACTCGGTACGATACTGATTTTCTACGGCGCCGCCCTTGGCGACACCTGGAACCCCTGGTTGATCTCGATTGACCCACCGTCCCTTGAAGTGGGTCTTGGCATGGCGCCGCTGGCCGAAGGCGGTCTTTGGCAAATCATCACCATGTGCGCGACGCTGGCCTTTGTCAGCTGGATGCTGCGCGAGGTCGAGATCTGTCGAAAACTCGGAATGGGCTATCACGTGCCCTTTGCCTTTGGCGTAGCGATCCTGGCCTATGTCACGCTGGTGATCATCCGGCCGCTGTTGATGGGCGCATGGGGCCACGGGTTTCCCTATGGCATCTTCAGCCACCTCGATTGGGTGAACAACGTCGGATATGCCTACGGCAACTTTCACTACAACCCCGCGCATATGATCGCCATCACGTTCTTCTTTACGAACTGTCTGGCGCTGGCGCTGCACGGGTCGCTGGTTCTGTCGGCAGTCAATACTGGCGGTAAGGAAAACCACATCGTTACACCGGATCACGAAGACACCTATTTCCGCGATCTGATCGGGTATTCGATCGGGCCACTCGGCATTCACCGGCTGGGTCTGCTGCTGGCGCTGAACGCCGGACTGTGGAGTGCGATCTGTATCGTGATCTCAGGCACCATCTGGTTCGACCAGTGGAGCGCATGGTGGGATTGGTATGCTTTGTTGCCCTGGTGGGCGGACCTGTAAGGAGGGTATGAAAAATGGCTGAATATCAGAATATCTTCACGCAGGTTCAGGTTCAGGGGCCGCCCGAAATGGGCGTCGATCCTGACGGACGATTGGGCCGCGAGCGGACGAATTCCGCGAGCTTCTCATCGCTGGCCGGTCTTTTTGGCAACGCGCAGCTGGGGCCGATCTATCTTGGACCTTTCGGGCTGGTGGCCTTGGCGACAGGCTTTGCTTGGTTCTTCATTGTCGGCATGAACTTCTGGTGGCAGGTGGATTACTCTCCGGGGTTGTTCTTCCGCGATCTGTTCTGGCTCGCGCTTGAGCCACCTTCGTCGGATTACGGGCTGGGCTTTGCCCCGCTGGATGAAGGGGGATGGTGGCTGATTGCCTCGTTCTTCCTGCTGGTGTCGGTGATCTCGTGGTGGATCAGGACGTACCTGAGGGCCGAGGAACTGGGCATGGGCAAGCATGTGAGCTGGGCTTTCGCCTCTGCGATCTGGTTGTTCCTGGTGCTGGGTCTGTTCCGGCCGATCCTGATGGGATCGTGGTCAGAGGCGGTGCCTTACGGGATCTTCCCGCATCTGGACTGGACGAACCTGTTCTCACTGACCTACGGCAACCTGTTCTACAACCCCTTCCACGCGCTTAGCATCGTGTTCCTGTATGGTTCTGCCCTGCTGTTTGCGATGCACGGGGCGACGATCCTGGCCGTCAGCCGCTACGGCGGTGAGCGGGAGATCGAACAGATCGTGGACCGCGGCACGGCATCCGAGCGAGCGGCCCTCTTCTGGAGATGGACCATGGGGTTCAACGCCACGATGGAAGGCATTCACCGCTGGGCGTGGTGGTTCGCAGTACTGACAACGCTGACAGGCGGTATCGGTATCCTGCTGACCGGAACGGTCGTGGACAACTGGTTTGTCTGGGCACAAGAGCACGGCTACGCGCCGCTTGATTGATAGGAGAAAGATGATGAGTGACAACAACGACTATCTCCGCACGGGCGAGGGTGATTTCCGACTGCGTGCCGATGTGACAGCCCTGATGTTGAAGGGGGCAGGTTATGCCGCGCTCTTCTGCTTTGCGGTGGGGTTCCTGATCTGGGTGATCTACGCCATCGGTCAGTTGCTGCCCGAGCAGTCCAAGGAAGCGGATGATCCAACGCCGTTTTCCTACAACCTGACTGTCGAGGACACGACGGTCAGCTAACGCTTTGGCGGGGCCGCGTGGTCGGCCCTTCCCACCAGTTCCAGTCCGATCATGTCCCTTGATCTGATTGGAAACGTCGGGAAGAGGCTTTCCCGACATGTCCTGTTGGCTACGGGAACCAGAGGGGACAGCACCGCGTGCGGCGCGGTCCCCTCTGATCCGGGCCAACAGGCACCTCCCTCCGTAGCCAAAGGAGCCAGAGATGCCATACCAAGACACACAGCGGCAGACGCCGTTCCTTGACCGGATCACTGCGCCGCATGATCTCAAAGGTCTGAGCAATGCGGACCTGCGATTGCTGGCCGATGAATTGCGTGCCGAGGTGGTCGAGGCTGTCTCGCAAACCGGGGGGCATCTGGGATCATCGCTGGGTGTGGTCGAGCTGACCGTGGCGCTGCACGCGGTATTCGACACGCCGCGTGACAAGCTGATCTGGGATGTGGGCCACCAGTGTTACCCGCACAAGGTACTGACCGGTCGGCGCGACCGGATGCATACACTACGGCAAGAGGGCGGGATTTCCGGTTTCACAAAGCGCAGCGAATCCGAATACGACCCCTTTGGCGCGGCGCATAGTTCGACCTCTATCTCTGCCGCACTTGGATTTACCGTTGGGCGCGATATGGGCCAGCCGACGGGCGATGCGATTGCGGTCATCGGGGATGGGTCGATCAGTGCCGGGATGGCTTATGAGGCGATGAACAACGCAGGTGCCGAGGGGCGGCGGATGTTCGTCATTCTGAATGATAACGAGATGTCGATTGCGCCCCCGGTGGGGGCGATGTCGTCCTATCTGTCGGGGCTTTATGGATCTCCGCTTGGATCGTTGCAGCAGGTGGCCGAAGGGTTTGAGGCCGCTTTGCCCGGTCCCCTGCGCGATCACGCACGGCGTGCGCGGCAGATGGTGACCGGTGCCGTCGGGGCGCAAGGAACCCTGTTTGAAGAGCTTGGTTTTCAATATGTCGGGCCGATCAATGGCCACGACATGGATCAGCTGATGAACGTACTGCGGGCCGCGCGAACCCGCGCGACGGGGCCTGTGCTGATCCACTGCTGCACGGTCAAAGGCAAGGGCTACGCCCCGGCCGAGCAATCAGCCGACAAGTATCACGGGGTTGGCAAGTTCACGGTGGCCTGCGGGACGCAGGCCAAGAAGCGCCCCAATGCGCCGAGTTATACGAAGGTGTTCGGAGAGGCACTGACCAAGCTGGCCGATCATGATCCGCGTATTGTCGGCATCAGTGCTGCGATGCCCGGCGGGACGGGAATGGATATCCTTGCACGCGCGCATCCCAAGCGGATGTTCGATGTGGGTATTGCAGAGCAGCACGCGGTGACCTTTGCCGCTGGCATGGCGGCATCGGGGCTGAAACCTTTTTGCGCGATCTATTCGACATTCCTACAACGCGGGTATGATCAGGTGGTACATGACGTGGCCTTGCAGAACCTGCCGGTGCGCTTTGCGATTGACCGGGCTGGATTGGTCGGTGCCGATGGCGCCACACATGCTGGCGCCTTCGATGTCGGCTATCTTGCGGCCCTGCCCAATATGACCGTGATGGCGGCGGCGGATGAGGCGGAATTGGTCCATATGGTTGCTACGGCCGCTGCGCATGACAGCGGGCCGATTGCCTTCCGGTATCCACGCGGGGAAGGTGAGGGCGTGCCGATGCCCGAGGTGGGTGAGGTTCTGGAGATCGGCAAGGGCCGGGTCTTGTTCGAAGGCACGGACGTGGCGATCCTGTCGTTCGGCGCGCATCTAGGCGAATGCCTAAAGGCGGCGAAAAAGCTGGAGGCGCAGGGCCTGTCAGTGACGTTGGCCGATGCGCGGTTTGCAAAGCCGCTGGACCGCAATCTGCTGCACCGTTTGGTGCGCAAACATCGCGCGCTGATCACGGTAGAGCAGGGGGCCAGGGGCGGATTTGGTGCGATGGTGTTGCATGATCTGGCGGGTGAAGGTTTGCTGGACGGATCATTGGCCATTCGGACGATGACGCTGCCGGACCGGTTCATTGATCAGGCCGCCCCGGATGCCATGTATGCGGATGCGGGGCTGACGGCGACGGATATTGCCGCGACCGCGATGCAGGCCGTGGGGCATCGGTCGGCGCGGATGCCGGGCGTTTGAGCCAAAGGAGCGGGGCAAGCCCCGCGTTCGATTATTTGATTGGGGCTCTGCCCCAAACCCGGGAGTTATAGGGGAAAGATGAGGCCTGAGGTCAGCCCAGGATCATCTTGTGGTGCTCTTTAAGGTAGATGCGCAGCCAGGGGGTGAATTTTTCGGGATTTTCGGCGATCTCGATGGCGAGCGCCTCCGGGGTGATCCAGCGGGTGTCCATGACTTCGTCAGGATTGGGGTCGAGGGGCATCGTGGCTCCGGCACGGGCGATGAAGACCTCGACGACTTCATGTTCGATCAGCCCGTTGCCGACGTCGGCGCGGTACTCGACCTGGCCCCGGTGTTTCAGGTCGAGGCCGGTGATCCCAAGTTCTTCATTCAGACGACGGTGGGCGCAGGTCAATGCATCCTCGCCCCATGCGGGATGGGTGCAGCAGGTGTTCGCCCAGAGGCCCGGCGTGTGGTATTTGCCAAGCGCGCGCTGCTGAATCAGGATTTTCCCGTCGCGGATCACAAAGACCGAGATGGCAAGGTGGCGCAATCCGCGCTGGTGCGCGGCGAGCTTTTCCACGGGCGTAAGGTCGCCATCGACCCATGCCGGGATCATGATGTTTGTGGGGACCATGCCACCGTCCATTGTGGTTCCTCAGACGCGGGTCTCTGACACCAATCGGGTCAGATGTGCAAGGTTCTTGATGCCGATCTTGAGATGCGCCATCGGCCGTGCCTTGACCAGTTTCTTGTTCATATAGGCCTCAAACGTCAGGCGCTGCACGTCAACGTCGTGACAAAGCGAGACGAAACGCTCGCGACGTTCGTCGGAGCGGTAATAGGCGTTTTGCATGGCACCCAGCACGCGAAAGACCTGTTTGTGTTCGCGCATGAAGAGCTTGCGCGCCAGTTGCAGATCGCGCGCGCGGCCCGTGGTAAGACAGGCAGAGGCCGCAGCGGCGGCGACCTGACCGCCGACCATGGCATAATAGATGCCTTCGCCAGAGGAGGGGGCAACGACACCAGCTGCATCGCCCGCCAGAACCACGTCGCGGCCATTGTCCCATTTGTCCATCGGTTTCAACGGAATGGGCGCGCCCTCTCTGCGGATGGTCTTGCAGTGTTCAAGGCCTGAGGCGACGCGCAGCTCGGCAGTGGCTTTTTTCAGGTCGACGCCGTCGATGCCGGTGCCCATGCCGACGCTTGCGGATTTGCCGTGCGGGAAGACCCAGCCGTAGAAATCCGGGCTGATGGTGCCATCATAGATCACGTCGCAGCGTTTGGGATCGTAGCTCTCGGTGGGGTCGGGCGCCTCGATGATTTCGTGGTAGGCGATCACATAGGGGATCTTGTCACCGCCGGGTACTTCGGCCTTGGCGACGTTTGACCGTGCTCCATCCGCGCCGATGATCAGCTTGGTGGTCAGACGTTTCTTTTCGCCGCTGGCCTTGTCGCGGTAGATGACATGGGTGCCGTCGGCGTCGCGCTCGATCTTGGTGAAAGTGCCGGTAAAGCGATCTGCGCCAGCCTCGGTTGCGCGAACACGCAAATATTCGTCAAAGTGTTCACGGTCGACCATTCCGACATAGCCGTTTTCGATCGGGATATCGACCTGACGTTGGGTAGGGGAGATCATGCGCGCAGTGTTGATACGTGCGACGACCTGTTCGTCGGGGATGTTGAAATCAGTGATTAGGCGGGGCGGCACGGCGCCGCCGCAAGGTTTGATGCGGCCATCGCGGTCCAAAAGCGCAACCTTGTGACCTGAGCGGACCAGTTCTTCGGCGGCTGTTGAGCCTGACGGCCCTCCGCCAATCACGACGACATCGTACATATCTATTCCCCCGGAACCATGGCCGCTGGTGTGGCCCTTTTGTTTTCCATGATGTGCAGCGCCAATGCGGCGGCAGCGATGAACAAGGCGGCCTCGGCCGCAAATACGATGCCGAAGGCAGCTGCGTCAGGCTGAAAGCCGCGCATCACATCGACGGCGGCGGCACCGGTCAGGCCGCCAAAACCGGCGGCGATGGCTTGCGCCGCACCCCAAAGGCCCATGCGCGTGCCTTCGCGCTGGCCCCGCCCCTCGGCGGCCAGCGCCATCATGGAGCCGATGGCAGCGACCGCGAACATGCCGTTGAAGATGCCGAGCGCGATGACGCAGGGGACAAGTGGCAGGCTAGCGGAAGCGATGGCGAAAAGGCTGAGTGCGGAGCCAAGGCAGCCCGCGATGATCCATGCGCGCAAGGAGCCGATCTTGAGGCCTGTGGCCATAATCCCAACGGTAAGCATGCCGATGAACACACCACCATTTTGCGCGCCCGAGAGGGAAGTGGATTGGCCCGGCGTGAAGCCCCAGACAAGGCCAGCGAAGGGCTCAAGGATGAGTTCCTGCATGAAGTAGGCGTTCATGGAGAGGAAGACGAAAATGGTGAAGTTGCGGGTTTTCGGTTCTGCCCAGACCTCTTGCAGGCCCTGTATGAAAGGCATGGTGTCCGGTTCCCGCGTGGCGGTGACACGACGCTCGATACCGGCGATGGCGAGGATGGTAAGGAGCGTGGCGGCAATGACGACCACGGCGACGACCGTCATAAGGCGTGCGGGGGAATAGGGGTCCAGAAAGCTGCCGGCAAGGCCCGCAGTCAGGGCGATGCCGAAAATCATCATCAGCCATGTGATCGTGGCAGCGGCCGCGCGACGCGCGGGGGCAGTTGCCGTGGCCAGCAGCGCAAGGAGCGATGTGCCCGAAGCGCCAACGCCGATGCCAATGAGGGTGTAGGCGAGGATCGAGAGGATCAGGGCGGCCCAGAAGCTCGCCGCGAATAGGGTAACGGCGAAGGCGGCGAGGAAGCCGCCAAGGGCGAGGATGATCATGCCGCCAATGATCCATCTGGTTCGGTTGCCGCCGGTGTCCGAGGTGAAGCCCCAGCGCGGGCGCGACAGTTGGATACCGTAGTGAAGTCCGACCAGCATGCCCGGCAGAATGGCGGGCAGGGCAAATTCAACAACCATCAGGCGGTTCAGGGTCGAGGTGGTCAGCACAACGATGGCACCCAGCGCCATTTGAACCAGTCCCATGCGGGCGATTTGGAACCAGCTGAGGGTCATGCGAGGCTCCTTAGCGCAAAGGCGGCGATCATCATGCCACTGACATAGAGAGTGACGCCGGTGCCATTGTACCACGGCGCACGTCCTTTGGGATCGCGCAGCAGAACGCGCATGGCGGCGATCTGGACCAGCAGCAGAACGGTGATGGCGGCAGCATGCAGGGGCTTTCCCCATATCAGCAGCAGCGAGATCACGAATGATTGCGGCAGCGCCATGCCCCAGCAGGCAACCAGGGCAGCGCGGCGAGGGCCCAAGGTGACGGGGAGGGAATTGACACCGGTCTGGGTGTCGCCTTCAAGCGCCTTGAAATCGTTGAGTGTCATGATGCCATGGGCACCAAGGGCATAGAGGGCAGCGATGATGATAACCGGCCAAGTGGGTGCGCCAGCGGAAAGGACGGCAGCGCCGGTGAACCAAGGCAATCCTTCATAGCACAGGCCAACGAGGCCGGGTCCCCACCAGCCAGATTTTTTCAAGCGCACAGGTTCAGCGGAATAGGCCCATGCCGCGATGACACCCAGGACCGTGGCCGCAAATCCCCAAGGCCCGAGCTGCCAACCCACCAAGAGCGAGAGCAGAGACATTGCCAATGCGATCCAAAGGCCCCAACGGCCCGGAATGCGGCCCGACGGGATCGGGCGGTCGGGTTCGTTGATGGCGTCCACGTGACGGTCGCACCAGTCGTTGGCGGCCTGGCTCATGCCGCAGACGATCGGACCGGCCAAAAGGATACCCAAAAGGATCATTGGCCACTGGCCGGAAAGGACCGCACCGGACGACAGCGCGCCACACAGATAGGCCCACATCGGGGGAAACCAGGTGATTGGTTTGATCAGCCGCAGCATCGCCGCAGGCTCTGGCAATCGCCTTGGGGCAATATCTGTGGAGATGCTCATATATGTAAACCTAGCCTGACAGTACGCGAGTCTACAAGTGTAATGTTGGGCGAACAGTTTGCGGGAATTTGTGTTGCACGTTCACAGGGCGGTGATTAATTTCATTCAGGGGTTTGTCCTGACCGAAATCGTACTAATTATTGGTTTCGTGAACACAGCAAATAGGAGTTCAAAAATGAAAATGTTGAAAACCGCCGCATTTGGCCTCGCCCTGGTCGCGGGACCAGCGTTTGCCGATGGTCACGCTACCGGTGATGCCGTTGCGGGTGAGAACGTCTTTTCAAAGTGCAAGGCGTGCCATTCGATTGTTGACGCTGATGGTGAGGCGATTGTCAAAGGCGGACGTAATGGTCCAAACCTTTACGGCCTTTACACCCGTCAAGCAGGCGGCGAAGAGGATTTTGGCAGGAAATATGGTAAATCCCTCGTTGAAGCAGGCGAAAACGGCCTGACATGGGATGAGGCGAGTTTTGTCTCCTATGTGGCCGATCCACGTGAATTCCTGCGCGAAATACTTGATGACAAGAAAGCCCGTTCGAAGATGTCATTTAAATTGGGTGATGAGAAGGACGCCAAGGATGTCTGGGCATACCTTGTATCCGTGGGTCCAGAAACGAAAACCAACTGATTTTTCGCTTAAGCGATTGATAGAGATTATTGAGGCGGCGTTGCATGTGCAGCGCCGCTTCTCACATGCTGGTGCGTTGCAGTGTTGCCCAGAGCCTGTCGAGTTCCTGCATCGCTGTTTCATAATCGCTGGCTGCACCATCCAGATGCATCAGTTTCAGGCTGTCCGCTGCCGCCTCAACAACATTGCCGCTGATCATGATCAGTGCGTCGGGTAGGTTGATGCGCAAGGCCAGAACGAGGCGGGTCAGGTCGGGCACGGAATGCTTGCCCGCAGCAGACAGGCCAATCAGCCTGTGGCCTGACGTAACGATCCGCTCGACAAGCCGATCGTGCTCGCTGTCCATTTCGACTTCAATATGCCAGCCCGCCTTGCGCGCAAGTTCAGCGGCGATATTGACACCAAGGGTGTGATCGTCGTCCGGGACAGAAGCAAAGAATGCGGACTTTTTGTCAAGTTTACCGGATGGCCTGATGCGGGGGCGGAAAAGGCGCATGATCGCATAGATGCGACCGATGCCGGTAGTGACGCTGGAAAACGGTACTTCGTCTGATTCCCACCATTTGCCAAGTTGCAGGGCTGCTGGTGCCAGATAATCAAGATAAAGCGCGTTTACGTCCGCGCCGTTCTGGTAGTGCTTTTCGATCAAGGTAGCCGCGGCTTTTGGCTCTGGTCCGATAAGCGCTTTGGCGAGATCCATAATGGCGTCACTATGTGCTTGAGGCTGAGCCATTTTCCGGGCGAGCCCCTCAAGCACCTCTCGGGCAAGCGACGCCACAACATCTTGCGGCAATTGCTTTTGCAATTGGTTCAGGTCGTCATACGACCGAACATACAGGTCCTCGACGAACAGACCGCTTGTGTCTTCAGGTGATGTCATCTCTTTCCCCTGATGGGGCGGCCATTCTAGATCCAGCCGCCTTGGCCCATGTGTCTCTGAATTTTGACATAGCATATTCTCATTAATTTACAACTTTGACAACTGATTTTCCTTTAGTCTTCAACGCCTTAGTGTATATTTCTTAGTACACTATGGTGTACATTGCGCTTTACAGTAAAGAATTGCCGCGTTCTCTCAGGGGTTTGTCTTTCAGGGCTGAGTGTGCCCGCTGGGCGAGAAGTCGCCGATCTGTTGGTGGCTTCAAATCTGCCACGATTATCTTCAAGCTCAAATATTTTGAGCTTGAAGTAAATTGAATGGTACCGTAGATTTGGGCAATTAGGCCATTTCAATTGGCGTAGAGCCGTCACAAAGTGTCGGGAGAGGCGCAGAAAACTGCGTCCGCGAAAAACTGGGAGAAAATAGATGATTTCAACGAAAGCAATGCAGACGCTGAGAATGCTTGGTGCGGCAAGTGCCGTGGCCCTTGCAATGGCGTCAGGTGCGGTGGCCGATGGTCACGGCGGCAAGGTCAAGATTGGCCTGATCACAACACTGACCGGCGGGGGCGCTGCCCTTGGCGTCGACATTCGTGATGGTTTCCTGCTGGGTATCAAACAGGCGGGCAACGAAGGAATCGAAGTGGTTGTCGAGGACGACCAGCGCAAGCCTGATATCGCAGTGCAACTGGCCGACAAGATGATCCAGTCCGAGAAGGTGGATATCATGACCGGCATCGTTTGGTCGAACCTCGCGCTGGCTGTGGCGCCAGCCGCAACGGCGCAGGGGAAATTCTATATCTCGCCCAACGCAGGCCCGGCGCAGCTGGCGGGGAAAGGGTGTCACGAGAATTACTTTAACGTGGCATGGCAAAACGATGGACCGCATGAGGCCGCAGGCGCTCATGCGAAAGAGCTTGGGTTCAAGAACCCCTTCATTCTTGCGCCCAACTATCCGGCTGGCAAGGATGCCCTGACTGGTTTCAAGCGGACCTATGCAGGTGATCTGGCGGGCGAGCTTTATACAAAGCTTGGCCAGACGGACTATGCGGCCGAGATCGCGCAAATTCGCGCCTCGGATGCGGACGGCATCTTTTTCTTCCTGCCGGGCGGCATGGGGATTTCGTTCCTCAAGCAATATGCCGACAGCGGAATTGACCTGCCGGTAGTCGGACCTGCGTTCAGCTTTGACCAGACCATCCTTGGTGCGGTGGGCGAAGCCGCTCTTGGTATCCACAACACCGCGCAGTGGAGCCCTGATCTGGACAACGCGGCCAGCAAAGCTTTCGTAGAAAGCTTCAAGGCTGAATATGGCCGTATCCCCTCGATCTATGCGCAACAGGCGTTCGACACGGCCAACCTGATCGTCTCGGCGGCTGCAAAGGCAGACGTGAAAGACACTGATGCCTTCCGTGAGGCCCTGCGTGCGGCAGACTTTGTTTCCACCCGTGGCGACTTCAAGTTCGGCAGCAACCAGCATCCGATCCAGGACTTCTATGTGCGTGAAGTGATCAAGGACGGCGATGTCTTTACCAACAAGATCATCGGCGTGGCGCTGGAAGACCGTCAGGACGTCTACGCGGCAGAGTGCAAGCTGTAAAAATTTGGCACTAACCCCCGGCAAGACATTTGCCGGGGGTTTTTTCATGCGGCGGGGGGCTGATGACGACACTTCTTTTGATCGAGCAGATCCTCAACGGATTGCAGTTCGGGGTCATGCTGTTCCTGATGGCGGCAGGCCTAACGCTGATCTTTGGCGTGATGGGGCTGATCAACCTAGCGCATGGCTCGCTTTATATGGTGGGTGCCTTCGCGGCGGCGGCGATGGCGGCATGGACGGGCAACTTCTTTCTGGCGCTGGTGGCAAGCCTTGTGGCGGCAGCGATCGTTGGCGCGCTTATCGAACTGACGGTGATCCGGCGATTGTATGAGCGCGATCATCTGGATCAGGTGCTGGCAACCTTTGCGCTGATCCTGATCTTTTCCGAGGCCACGCGGTGGATTTTCGGATCGTTCCCGCTGTTTCTGAATATTCCTGATGTCCTCAAGGGCACGGTCACCCTGCCGGGCGGGATCGAGTACTCGGTGTACCGACTGACGATCATCGTGATCGGATTGGCTGTCGCGGTGGGCTTGTTCCTTTTGATTTCCAAGACACGCGTCGGGATGCGCATCCGTGCCGGAGAGAATGACCGCGAGATGATCGCGGCCCTGGGCGTCGATATCTCGGTACTTTACACGATGGTGTTTGCGTTGGGCGCAGCGCTGGCCGGGTTATCCGGGGCTCTGGTGGGCGCGATTCAGTCGGTTGAGGTCGGCATGGGTGAGCCGGTGCTGATCCTTGCCTTTGTGGTGATCGTCATTGGCGGTATCGGGTCGATCAAGGGCGCGCTTGCGGGCGCAATCCTTGTAGGTCTGACCGATACCTTGGGGCGCACCTTGCTGCCCGTCGTCTTTGGGGCCTTCATGGATCCGTCATCAGCGACCACTGTTGGCTCTGCGCTGGCCTCGATGCTGATCTATATTTTGATGGCTGGGGTATTGCTCTTTAAACCCACCGGCCTTTTCGGGAGCGCCTGACATGCTGCGCGAACGCTATATCAACATCCTCATCCTTGCGGGATTGGTCCTGATCCCCGCCTATGCCTATTTCGCGGAGGAGCCGTTTACGATCACGCTGGCCACCCGCGCGGTGATCTTTGCGCTGGCCGGGGTGGGACTGAACCTTGCGCTGGGGCAGGGGGGATTGGTCAGCTTTGGCCACGCCGCCTATTTTGGGATGGGCGGCTATGCGATGGGTATCCTTGCCAGTCATGCGCAGAATTATGAGCCGATCATGGAGGTGCCTTTTCTGATCGAAGGGACCAATTCGATGCCGGTCATCTGGCTGGTGGCAATCGTGATGTCCGCGCTGCTGGCCCTCGTGATCGGGGCGCTGTCGCTGCGAACGTCTGGCGTGTACTTCATCATGGTCACGCTCGCCTTTGGGCAGATGTTTTACTATTTCACGATCTCCTGGCCTGCCTACGGGGGCGAGGACGGCCTGTCGATTTACGTGCGCAACCAGTTTCCGGGGCTGAATACGCTGGACCCGATCCAGTTCTTTGGCATCTGTTTCGTGATCCTGCTGGCGGTGCTGTTCCTTGTGGACCGAATCAACAAGTCGCCCTTCGGTCTGGCGCTGAACGGGGCGCATCAGCAAGAGGAACGCGCGCTGACCGTAGGGATCAACGTCTACCGGGTGCGGCTGGTCGCTTTTGTCATATCAGGGGCGATCACCGGTCTGGCAGGGGCTCTGTTTGCCGATCTCAACCGTTTTGTCAGCCCGACCATGTTCTCTTGGCAGATTTCGGGTGAGATCATGATCTTTATCATCCTGGGCGGTGTGGCACGGCTTTTCGGGCCTGTCGCCGGGGCGGCGCTCTACATCGTGCTGGAACATTTCCTTGGCGGGCTGTCGGAGTATTGGTTCATCTATCTGGGGGCGATCCTGCTGTTCGTGGTGCTCTTTGCGAAGGGCGGCATCATCGGTGGCCTCTCAAAGAAGGAGACGGGCCGTGCCGGATAGCATTCTGAAGGTCAGTAACATCGAAAAATCCTTTGGCGCGCTCAAGGCGAGCGATGGCATTTCGCTGGATTTGGTGCCCGGCGAAATTCACGCACTGATCGGACCGAACGGCGCTGGCAAATCGACCTTGATCAAGCAGATCGCCGGTGGGCTGAAACCTGACGCGGGATCGGTCCAGTTCCTGGGTCATGAGATTACTGGCATGAGCACCGCGCAGCGGGCGCGGCTGGGTCTGGGGCGCACGTTTCAAATCTCTGCGCTGGCCATGGGGTTCACTGTGCTGGAAAACGCGGTGCTGGGCGCGGTGGGGCAAAGTGGCTCTGTCTTTCGCTTTTTCAAACCGGCGATGAAAGATGCGGCGCTGCTGGCCCGTGCGCGGAGTGCGCTCGACCGGGTGAACCTGCGCGATTACGAGAACGTCGTGACGTCCGAGCTTTCTCACGGGCAGCGGCGGCAGCTGGAGGTGGCCGTTGCGCTGACGCTGGCGCCCAAGGCATTTCTGATGGACGAGCCCATGGCGGGCATGGGGGGCGAAGGATCGAAAACCCTGACGAATTTCCTGCAGGAACTGAAGCATGAGGCACCGATCCTGTTGGTTGAACATGACATGGACGCGGTCTTTGCCTGTGCGGACCGGATCAGTGTTCTGGTCTATGGCAAGATCATCGCGACCGGCAGCGTCGAAGAGATCCGCGCGCATCCCGAAGTGCGCGTGGCCTATTTGGGTGAGGAGGACGCGGCATGAGCTTTCTCACTCTTGAAGGGGTCACGGCAAGCTATGGCGCATCACAGGCATTGTTCGGGATCGACCTGAGCGTGGGCGAGGGCGAAGTTGTCGCGCTGATGGGGCGCAACGGGATGGGCAAATCGACCACGATCAAAGTGATTTGCCGCTTGCTCAAGCATTCAGCAGGCAAGGTAAGATTTGCGGGTCAGGATATGAGCAGCCTGCCCGCCCATAAAGCGGCGCGTCTGGGATTGGGACTCGTTCCCGAAGGGCGGCGCTGTTTCACGAACCTGAGCGTTTACGAAAACCTCTATGCCTCTGCCCGTCCGGGGGAGTGGGATTTCGATAAGGTCCACGCGCTGTTTCCGCGATTGGGCGAACGCAGTGATCAGTTGGCCGGATCGCTGTCGGGCGGGGAACAGCAGATGCTGGCGATCGGGCGCGCGTTGATGACGAACCCACGCTTGCTGATCCTTGACGAGGCGACCGAAGGGCTGGCCCCCGTCGTGCGACAGGAAATCTGGGCGTCCATCGCGACGCTGAAGAAGACCACCGGATTGTCAATTATTGTTGTGGACAAGACGATCAGTGAGCTGCGCCACGTCGCGGACAAGGTAGTCATACTGGAGCGTGGCGAGACAGTCTGGCGCGGCACCATCGACGGGCTGAGCACCGACATCAAAGATCAGTATCTGGGGGTTTGATGTGATGAGCCCATTGCCGGAACATGAAGTCAAAGGAGAAGCGAAATGCCTCATGACGTGATACAGCCCGAAGGCTGGGCCAAGGCCAAGGGCTATGCCAATGGGATCAAGACCGCAGACAACCAGTTGTTCATCGGTGGGCAGATCGGATGGACCGCGAATCAGGTTTTCGAAAGCCATGATTTCATCGGCCAGATGGAACAGGCCCTGCGCAACATCGTTGACGTTCTTGAGGCAGCGGGGGGCAAGGTCGAAGATTTGGTCCGGCTGACCTGGTATGTCGTCGACAAGAAGGAATACATGGCGCGGCAGCGCGAGGTGGGTGAGGTCTACCGCAAGGTTTTGGGCCGGCATTTCCCGGCCATGACCATGGTTGTTGTTGCCGGTCTGGTCGAGGATGACGCGTTGGTCGAGATTGAGGCGACTGCGGTGCTTTGACGCAATGCCGCGCTGCGGCGTAGGGCTATTTGAATTCCCTAAAGGTAGAGGCGGGGGCCTCTTTGAGCCGAAGGATTAAGTTCAATGCGTTTCGTGATGCCGCAAAAGGTGAAGTTCAAGCACTGCGATCCGGCGGGGATCGTTTTCTACCCGCGCTATTTCGAAATGATCAACGATTGTGTCGAAGCGTTCTTTGACGAGGCTTTGGAGTGCCCGTTCGAGGATTTGCATCAGGACGGCGGCGTGCCGACGGCAGAGATATCGGTTCAGTTTACAGCCCCCAGCGGTCATGGGGATCGGTTGGAATTGGCCTTGCGCTGCACACGGCTGGGCCGCTCCAGCCTTGGGTTGGAGACCGAAGCAACCTGTGGCGGACAGCGGCGGTTCATTGCCACGTCAACGCTGGTGTGGATCGACGGGAATGGAAAATCGACCCCCTGGCCTGATCCCATCCGCGCCAAGCTGGATGGTTGGGTCCAAAGAGCGGCGGCCTGACGGCTTTCCTACTTCTTATTGGTCATTGCGTCGGAATAGACCGGGCGCTCCATCTGGAACGTGTCACCCGTCCGCGTGTACCATCCTGACCCATGCATCCGCCCGATCAGCTCGATCGCCGGGGTGTCGATATACCCTTTCTCGGCGTCGATGACATATTTGTCTGCGACGTGGATTGCCAGAACCTGACCGATGACGATGGCCTGTTCCGGGCTGGTGCTGACCACGGTGAAGGTCTTGCATTCGAAAGACACCGGCGCACCGGCAATGCGGGGCGGTTTGACATGGGTGGCGGGCGCCGATTGCAGGCCTGCAATCTCCATCTCGCTCACCTCTGACGGGGCATTGGTGCAGGTCTGGTTCATTTCCTCGGCCAAGGCCTCCGGTACGAGGTTCACAACGAATTCGCCGGTATCCAGAATATTGCGGGCCGTGTCTTTCCATCCCTTTTCAGGATCGGCCAGAATACCGATTGCGACCGTGGGCGGTGTGTGGCCCATGGCGTTGAAAAAGCTGTAGGGGGCCGCATTGATCACGGCGTTTTTGCCCAGCGTGGTGACCCAGGCAATCGGACGGGGGGTGACCGTAGAGGCCAGCAGCTTGTAGCTGAACTGCGGCGTATCAGGGTCAAGATCGAAGCGCATTCAGTGAAATGCCATGATGGCATCGCGGGTTGCGCGCACCAGCTTTGCGTCGGGGTCGGCCAGCGTGCCGGTGATGTCAAAGTGATTGTAGCCGGGCATATCGACCTGCGTGACTTTATGTCCCTTGGCCACCCATGCGTCATGATAGGCTTGGGTCTCGCGCAGGAAACCTTCGCGTTCCTCGCCACCCACGGACAGGATCAAATGCGCGTCGGTCTGATTTGGAATATGGCGGATCGGGGACAGGGACCTGACGGTGTCCATGTCCATATTCATCCAGCCGTTCACCTGTGTGTGCAGCAAGGGTTCAAGATCGTAGATACCACTGAGCGCAAGCGCCGCACCGATCACATCGCCGAGCAATCCGTAGTCCTGTCGCCAGCCGTCGGCCAGCACCGCGCCGGTCAGATGGCCCCCGGCGGAAGAACCGCCAACGTGGATTTTTTGGGTGGCAAGTCCCATGGCCGAGCCTTCGCGATGGAGCCATGCGACAGCGGTGCGGACCTCGTGCACGATCTGCTCAAGGGTCACGGCAGGGGCAAGAGAATAGTCCATCACCGCGACAGCAACGCCGTTGGCAACCAGACCGGGAGCAGCAAAGGCGTTCCCTTCCTTGGTGCCCAACCGCCAGTATCCGCCGTGGATCCACAGGAACACAGGGCGCCCCTCGCCCGCGCCATAAAGGTCAAGCGCCGATCCGCTTTGGGGGTCGAAGACAAGGTCGGCCTGCCGGGGCGTGTCCGCCATGGCGCGATTGCTGATCTCGATCAGCTTGCCGAACTCGGCATCGAAGTCGGCGACACTTTCGCGGGCGTTAAAGTCATGGTCGATCTGCGGGTCGAGGTCGTAGGCGCTCATTTGAACTCTGAAGCGTTGACGATGGGATGGCGGATGGTGCCGATACCCTCGACATAGGCTTCCATCACGTCGCCGGGCCACAGCCATTCCTGCGGATCGCGTCCTGCGCCGACCCCTTCGGGTGTGCCGGTGGCGATGATGTCGCCCGGTTCCAGCGTGATACCCTTGGACAGATCGGCAATCAGCTCATCCACCTTGAAAAGCATCTTGGCGGTGTTTGAGTTCTGCTTTTCCTCGCCGTTCACCTTGAGCCAAAGATCGAGCGTTTGCGGATCGGGAATTTCGTCTGCCGTGACAATGCAGGGGCCAAAGGGGGCATAGCTGTCCATGCCTTTCGAGAAGATCCACTGCCCTGCGCGGCGATTGTCGCGGGCAGAAACGTCGATCATCACCGAATAGCCAAAGACGCGTTTCAATGCATTCTTGCGGGCTACGGCTGTTGTCGTGGTGCCGATGATGACAGCCAGTTCGACCTCCCAGTCAAGCTGCTGGGTCATGTTCGCATCATGGCGCACGGGCTGATTGGGGCCGACAACAGCCGTGGGTGGTTTTGAGAAAACGACCGGCTCTTTCGGCAGCGCATCGTCGGTATCGAGCGCCTTGGCGCTTTCGGTGACATGGTCGAGGTAATTCAGACCAATCCCAAAGATGTTCTTGCGCGGGCGCGGGATCGGGGCCAGCAGGGTGACGGTTTCAATCGGCAGGGCAAGCGCGTTGCCGAAATCACCGCCAGCGGAATGCACCGCGTCGCGCAACTGGCGCACGGCGAGCGGGCCAAGATCGATGAAGTCGAGCATCCGCGATGGCAGGTCAAGGCCGACGTGTTCGCCAAAACCGGCAACATCAACAACAATGCCATCGTCGATCACGCCCAGACGGGCTGGCGCTTCGACGTCGGTGCGGTAAGTGACAAGTTTCATAGGGTTCCTCTGGAGTCAGGTTGGCTGTTGGCCGTTGTTGTCGCCGTAGGCTTCCTCGCGATAAAGGCCAAGGGCACGGATAACGGGCAGATCGTTCAGGCAGAAAAGCACCGCGTCGTCGCTATCTGACGCGTTTCCGTGTTCGTGCCAGGCCCAGGAGGGGACGCAGAAGATGTCCCGCTCGGTCCAGTCGAAACGCTGGCCATTGATGATGGAATAGCCCGACCCCTTGGCACATTGATACAGGTAGCTGCCGGTGTGACGGTGCGCCTTGGTCTTTTCGCCCGGCGACAGCATCTGCATCGACGCGCCCATGGTTTTCATGACCGGTCCGTTGTTCGTTGGGTTCACGTATTCCATCAGCGTGCCGTCGAAGGGCGAGGGTTCGGAAGCGGCGGCGTAATGCTGCAGCGCCTCATAGGTGCGATCCCATTCGTATTTGAACATCGGGGAATACCCCTTGTCCCATGCGCCACCACCGGGGGTCAGACCGGGATTGCCCCAAGTCTTGGTCATGTCATCGACGGGGTAGGCGACAGGCTCCGAAAGGTCGGGGTGCACCTCAAAGAAGTTCGCCTCCATTGCATTGACAAGCGGGATGTCCAGACCGTCCTGCCAAATGCACGGGGTGCCTGTGTCCTCCACCGCGTGTTCGTGCCAAGTGCCGTTGGGCGTCAGTACGAAATCGTTGCGGTGCAGCGTCATCTTGTGGCCGTCGACAACAGTATAGGCGCCTGAGCCTTCCATGATAAACCGGATGGCAGAGGCGGAATGGCGGTGTGCCGTTGCCTTTTCACCGGGGTTCATCACCTGAAGGCCGCCGTAAATCCAACCAACGGCGGCGGATACCTCGGTCCTGCCGGGGTTGTTGAAATAGATGACGCGTCGGCCTGCTTTCTCGGGTGTGACCAGATCGACGGAACGCAACACCTTTTCGCGCAGATCCGCATAGCGCCACAGCACCGGTACGGACTGGGACTTTGGCTCCCAAGGCTCAATCTTGTTGGCCACGGTCCAAAGGGCACCGGTATGGTGGCCCTCAAGCTCATCATAATAGGCCAGCAGTTCCGGGGTGTCCTCGACATTGGCGCGGCCCGCGACGTTCTCGCGGTGGTTCTCTCGGGTGTTGCTCATGAAGTCCCCTTTGCGGTCTGGCGCGTCGTCTGTGCGTTTCAATTACAGTATTTTAAGTTTAAAGTAAATTGACGTGCAAGGTGGAACCGTGCTGTCGGGGTCTTTTGCAGGGCCAACTTTACGCCTGCTCGCCCGCCTCGGCCCGGCGCAGCAGGTCGCGGATCAGGTCTAGGTCATCGTGATCCAGAGTGGAAAAAATATCATCGACCACTGTCTCGTGACCCTTGGCCTGTTCTTCAAATTGTGTACGTCCAAGTGGGGTGAGTTCCACGTTCACCACGCGGCGGTCCTTGGCGACGGGGGTACGGGCGACCAGCCCATCCTTCTCAAGCCGGTTCACGATCGTCGAGGCGTTTCCATTCGAGACCAGCAGCATCTTGCTGAGGTCCGACATCTTCATCGGCGCGTCCTCTCGGTACAGGGCCGCCATCACATCAAAGCGCGGCAGGGTCGTGTCATGCGTGACCCTGAGAAACTCGCGCAGCTGGTTTTCGGTACTCCGGGTGACACGCAACAGCCGCAGCCATGTCCGCAGGCGGCGCCGAGGCAGGGGCGTTTGATTATCTGCAGAATTTTCTTTCGCTGACATCACGGCCTACTCCACCAACACGTTGGGTTCAAAACCACCGTTGCGCCATGTTTCCAGTGCAGCGGTAAAGTTTGGCCCACTCAGCCCGTCGATCGTGCTTGTGTAGTAGCCCGCCGCCTTTAGCCGTTCCTGTACGGCGGCAATGGTTTCCCGCGACCAATCGGAGGTGCGCTGGGTCAGCTGTTGAATGCTTTGTCCGCTATCCTCTGCTGCGCCGCGCAAGAGCATGTTTGCCGCCGCCGCCGGGTTGCGGTCCACGATGCGGCCCTCATCGAGAAGGATCGCGCTGGCCACATAGGCGCGGGGTTCACCTGCGTTGATCGCCCGCCGAAAGTACTCAAGAGCATCAGCCGGATCGCCAGCGGTGCCGTCGCGGGCAAGAACACCAAGGTTGAAGGTGGCAATCGCCGACCCCTGATCGGCAGCTTCTTTTAACAACTCCACTGCGCGTTGCTCATCCTTCTCGACACCAACCCCTTCGAACAGGGCAACGGCAAGATTGATCATCGCGTCCGGGCTGCCCAGACGGGCGGCCCTCTCATAAAGCCGCAAGGCCGCGACCGTGTTGGCCGGTACACCGCGCCCGGCTTCGGTCATCAAGCCAAGACTGACCATGGCGCGCAAATCGCCGCGTTCGGATGCCACACGGTAGAGGCGGATCGCCCCTTCCACATCACCGGCGGCAATTGTGGCGCGGGCCAGCAGGGCCGTGTAATGCGGCAGATCCGGATTGGCATCCGCTGCGGCCTGACAGGCGTTGATGGCATTGATTGCGTTCTGTTGCAGTTTGGCAAAGGGCACGCCAGGCGTGCGCGCCGTTGCATCGCGCGGATGTGTGGCAAGACGTTCGCAGAGCCGCGACGCGCCGCCCTCGGTATCTGAGGGCAGGGTCGCGATCAGGCGCCTTGCGTCGCGTGCATATTTTCCATCCGAATACTGATCCAGATAGAACTGTACTAGTGGACGCATCCGGCTGCGTTGTGCCAGCTGCCACAAACGTTCTTCCTGCTCGTTCCGTTCTGTCGGGGCATAGTCGCGCGACAGCACGTTCCCCTCGCCATTTCCTATGTCGAGGAATGCTATCACCTGATCCAGATGGGTACCTTGCGGATAGCGTTCTGCGTAAAGCGCCATAAGTTGCGGATCACCGGCGTTTGCCGCGACCTGCCAAAGCAGTGTCTCGGGCGAAACCGTGTCGGGCCGGGGATCAAACCGGAACTGCCGGGTGAGTGATGAATTCTCCCACGGGATCTGACGCCCGCCCGTCGCCGCCAGGACATCCTTGCGCACCGAAATCATCAGGTCCGACACATCAAGGCCGGGCGTGTAGATATGGCTGAGCAAGGCTTCGGTGAAGAAGCTGTTTCGTCCGGTCCCATCATAGGCGACGTTGTCGGGCTGCGTGGCAAAAGAGATCATGAAATCCGCCGCGTTCCCCACGCGGGCCAGCCCTTCTGACACTGCGTTCAGCGTGCCTTCGAACGGGTTATTCCGGCAGGCGTCCAGAAACACGAATTTGAGCCCCGGCGCTGCCTCCATCCGGTCAAGAATGCTTTGGAGTTTGACGGTCTGGTCCGTGACATCCTCCGGTTTCTGGATCCGGGCATCCGTAGGCACAAGGTAGTTCTGCCCACCGACCTGGAAGCCGTGACCGGCGTAGAAAAACAATGAGACATCCGCCGTTTCAATCGCGGTGGCGAATTTCTCGGCCAGCTCGAACATTTCCGCGTCGGTAACATCGAGCCCCAGAAAAACTTCAAAGCCCAATCCTTCGAGAGCGACAGATAGATCCGCGGCATCATTCCCGGGGTTATCCAGCGGCGTCACATTCTCATAGTCAGAGTTACCGATGATCAGCGCTAAGCGCCGTTCTTCCGTTTGTTGTGCAAAAGCCGCCAAGGGAGCGAACAACGCAAGCGTCAGAGCGACAAACGATCTGATTAATTGCGCGTGCATTTGTCCCTCCGATTACAGTTCGACTGCACGGGCAAGCTCGCTATCTACGGTGTCGAAGGCCTGAATGATCCGGGCACCGGTGTTGCGCTGAACTGCCGCGACTTCGGGATCATCCGCGCGGATCAGGGTGATCGCCTTGCGGATTTCGTCTTGCGCCTGATTGATCGCCCCGCGCGCTTCTGTCAGGGCATCCCGGCGAATGGCGCGACGCTCGGATGCCGATGTGGCGCCCGCGAGGCGGCGCTGCGCGCGTGCGGCAGCCGCGTTTACTCCGTCCCTGGCGGTGCGGATTGTCGCGGCGACATTCTCGAGCCCGGGTGGCAGATCATTAACAATTTCGTCTAGAGCGTTCGCATAGGTATCGAGTGATTCGCTCAGACAAGCCATGTAGTTGGTGAAGTCTTGATCCGCCGATCCGCAGGAACGCACGGCCAGCTCAAGATCGCTGGACAAGCTATCCACGAGGGCAAGGGTTGTTCGGGCGTCGCCAAGACTTTGCTGTGGTCCGTCGAAGCCCTGCACATTGCCTTGAACGGGGTCGGCTCGGTTTTGACTTGTGAACAAAGAGAGTGTCAGCCTGTCGGTTGGATTTGGAAGAGTGCTACTCCATGGGGGCATTGGGTTGACCGTGGGCGGCACCACAATGTTGTCCACGGTAAAGACGCCATTGACCCGGGTGACGTCATAGTTGTCGACGCCAGTTCCGGTCAGCTCGCCAATCAAGATGTCAAAGGGGCTGTCGTCAACTGAGGCTTCTGCTGCGGCCCCATCGCTGGTCAGAACTGCGCTATCCACTGTATCGCCGTTCAGAAGTCCGGTTACGGTGAACTCCGTGCCCGCGAAGGTGAAGGTTTGGCCTTCCTGCTTGAGCTGGTCGTTCGCTGTGACGGTCAGAGGTGCCTGGATCACGGTCAGTGATCCGTCAGCGAAGATCAACGTGTACTTTTCGAGCCCCGTGCCCACAGGGTCACTTGGGATGATAGCAAAGGGCCCATCGGCGACCTGTGCCGTCACTGGAGTGCCGTCGCTGTTCAGCGTGACGCTGTCCACACTGTCACCTTCGGCAAGGCCTGCTACGGTGAACTCCGTGCCGTCGAATGTAAGCTCGGTGCCGTAAAGTTTGCTTTGATCGTTTGCGGTGATTGTTAGGTTGCCTGGCCCAATGATCATGATGCCGTTGACCAGCGTGATCTCGTAATTATCGAGGCCCTCGCCCTCGGGGTCAGTGATCACGATGACGAAACCTTCGCCGCCAAGGGGGACACCCGGAGCTGCACCATCGCTGGTCAGGTTAGCACTATCGACACTGTCCTCGTTCAACAGGCCGGTAACGGTGAACTCAGTACCGGTAAAGACGAACTCTGTGCCGAAGGGCTTGGACTGATCGTCGGCCGTGATCGTCAGCGGAGCAGGGGTCAATGTTAATTCACCCGGGAAGATTCTGATGTTGTAGTTTTCAAGGCCAGTGCCCACCGGATCATCGCCGTCGATCAAATAGGGGCTATCGGTGACTGGTGCCTCGGCTGGTTGTCCGTCGCTCTTGATCGTGAGCGAGCTGAGCGTATCCTCACCGAGCAAGCCCGTAACGGTGAACTCTGTGCCGTCAAAGACAATCTCCTCACCGTAGGTTTTTTGAGCGTCGTCGATTTCGACGTCGACTGCGCGCGGGACAACGCGCAGACTGCCTGGTACAATCGAAATGCTGTAGTTTGACAGTCCCGATCCAGTCAGGCCGCTGAGCCCGAGGAAATAAGCATTGTCGGATACGGGTACGTCGGCCGCCGCGCCTTCGCTGATCACGATACCCCCGGTAATGCTGTCGCCTGGGAATAGGGTGTTTGCGGTATAGTTCACTCCACTGAGGTCCAGCTGCGTGCCGTAGGCCTTGCTGGTGTCCTCGACGATCACCTCAAGTGGCGCGGGCGTGATGATGATTGGAAACTCGAAAGAGCGCACGTCATAGACTTGCCCCTGATCGCTGACATACGTTGTAGGGAACCGGTAGGTTTGCTCCCCTACGTTAAAGCTTGAGAGGATGACCTGATCTCCCAGTACACTGAGATCTCCATCATCGAACAGTGGCCCGAAGAAGTAGGACGATGGTCCACCATAGAAGACGGGATCAATGGCAGAGAAATCGAGGGTGGTTCCTGCATACTGACGACTGGGCGTGCCCTCTTGAAAATCGAACGCGGAGATCACCGGATCGACCGAATAGAGCCGTGCCTGGTCGACGCCGTCCTGGGGAAACGACCAGAAATCCATGAAATCCCAAGAACCCCCAGAGCTGGCGAGCGAAATGAAGGCCTCGCTATCGGTTAGGCTTACAAAAGTGCCCGGAATAGTGCCCTCGTCCGGGAACGCTCCTTCAAAATAAGTAAAGAGACCGGGGCTCGCGCCTGTTTCCTCGCCCAACGTTCCACTCAAAAGTTGACCGGTACCGGAGACGCTGTAGAACGACGATATCACGCTTGTATCAGACTCATTGTCTACGCCTACAACCGCTCCCCCGTTGGCAGAACTGTAGGAGCCAGTCAGCGTCACTGGGCCATTGGCGATTACGCGCGCGATTTCGCCCGAGTTGATACCAGCGATACCACCCAGCCTCACGTCCACGCCCGCTGTGGGATTGGCGGTTACACTGCCGGTGAAGTAGGAATCAGTGATGCTGTCTTGGTTATCCCCCGCAATTCCGCCGATCGAGCCGCTCAATGCTTGGGTATAGCTGACGTTGCCGTTGCTTCTGACGATGCCGATGTTTCCGGCGTTTACAGCAACGATGCCGCCGATGTATTGGCCCTCGCTTGGACCTGGAAAGCTCGAGGAGGGATCGAGTATGTCGGAGACGGTCGCATCAGAGAAGCTGGCCTCGATCGTTCCAAAATTTTCCGCTACGATTCCGCCACCGTAGCTGCCTCCGCCGCTTTGGGTGTGCACGGTTAGGGAGCCGCTGGTGGACACGCCGAAAACCAGGCCGTCATTGCGCGCGGCGAGAATCCCTGCTGTACTTCCGGCGACGTCGGCATCAGCGATGTTCAGTTGTGAGATAAATGCACTTGAGCCCAACGTGCTGAACAGTCCGGCCGGATCTGGTTCGCTATCCGCAGTGTAGCGGCGGATGAAGAGTTCTGAAATCGTGTAACGGTTGCCATTCAGATTCCCGTTGAAGAACAGCGGGACAAAACCGGCGTCCTGTGTTTCGTTGACTGGCGAGTCCAGGCTTACCCAGTCGGCAGTGCCGGAGGCGTCGATGTGATTGCCAAGTTGAAAGTACTGTCCACCGTCCAGCGTGCCGAGGCCTTGCAAGCCGTATATATCTCTTATGATATAGGGGATCCCTTGAGGGCCGCCATCACCGCCGAATGCGCGCAGGTAGCTGGTGCCGCTGTCGAGAACGAAGTTTCTGGCTTCAAAAGTGGGAAAAGAGGGCAGCGTCAAATCATCCTGCGACCAGTTACCCCTTTCTAGGTGGAAGGTGCCAACCTGGATGCTGCCGGATGGCCCCGTGGAGATCTCGCCGGAGATCGAGTCATTTCCAGCGTTGATCGTGAGGCCTCCGTCAGGCGCTGTAATTTGTTCGTTCACGATGATGTCGTTTCCTAAGAAGCCATCTGTATTTAGCGTGAGAACAGAGGAGCCGGCCCAGCTAATAGGCGCATTGACTGTAATGTTTCCCTCACCGAGGGAATCAATGAACGAATTAGGGAGGTCCCCAGTCCCATCGGTGGCTACTTCGACATCTCCCAGTTCCAGTTGAGCCATCAGGTCTGTGTTCAGGATTTGATTATCCCCGGCGTCGCTCCCCACAATTTCCACGTTGGACGGATCGAGTAACAGTTCTCCCGGAGCACCATTTGGAGCGCGCAGATCAGTCAGGCCGCGATAGGACAAAAGCTCTTTGCCGGAGACTTCGACGAAGCCACCATTTCCGTCACTTGCCCCGCCGCGGGCGGAAATATTCCCAGCAAATGTCGTTTCGACATCCGACCACAGAATGATCCGCCCGCCATCGCCCGCCGTGATGCCATCTGCGTTGATCGTCGTGGCCGCATCCAGGTTCAGAGTTTCGGCGGTCGGCAGGCCAGCTCCGCCCTGGAACTCGCCACCTACGCGGATATCGCCGCCCCCGTTCTCGCCGCTAGCGTCCAGCGTTGCTCCGGCCAAGGTGATGTCACGGCCCGTAATCGTGATCTCGCCGCCGCGCTCGGGGCGCAGGGCAGGGCGAATGGACTCCGTCACCTGGATCGTGGGTATTGTGCTGGCGCGCATGCGCCCGCTAACCGTGACCTTGCCACCCGATCCGCCGCCCAGCGTGATCCGCCCGTTGCGTCCGCTGACCGTCGTTGCTTCGACCACGCCGCTCATGTTGATGGCGTGGCGTGCGGCATTGCGGGCGGTGGCGGCGGAAATTTGGACGGTGCCACCGTTGGCCTGGATCGTGCCTGAGTTTTCGATCAGGGCCTCAAGCCCATCGTCGTCCGTATCGCTCGGCACGGCGACCTGCAGGAATCCGTCGCCGGAAAGGTCCAGCGTCACCCGCTCGCCCGCGCCAAGGCCCACGAAGCCCAAGGGCGCTTGGATGGTGCCCGAGTTCTTGACCTTTCCGCCTATCAGCGCCGCGTAGCCGCCTGTGACGACCTGCACGTTGCCCGCATTCTCGACCGTAGCCGAGGCGCCATTGCCTTCGAACACCGTCTTTCCAGTCACGAAATCCTCGGTGCGCATGTTCAGCGTCGAGGCGACAAAGCTGCCCGTATTCACGTTGCCCGTCGGGCCGATGAAGATACCGTTGGGGTTGACGACGAACACGCGGCCATTGGCATTGAGCTGTCCATGAATCTGGCTGGTGGTGTCGCCGGTCACACGGTTCAGGATCGTGGCATCAGCATTGGGCTGGCGGATGTCGACCCGCGCGCCCTGGCCGATGGCAAACCCGTCCCAGTTCACGACCGCGCGGTCGCTGCCCTGGGTGATCGTCATCGTATTCGCTGAAGGTGTGCCGATCTGGGCGGACCCATGCACCACAGTGCCGCCGGTCGGTAACGTGTCGGCCAGCGGCCAGACCGGGGTCAGCGCTGTGGTCAGTGCCAGCGCAAGGCGAGAATAGCGGCGGTGCCCCTTTCCGTCAGAAACGGAATGAGCTTGAAATGCTGAAGCGGTTGTTGTCCGGCTGGTCGTCATCACGGGTCCCCCTGGCATATTCGATCCGCACGGTTGCGGACCGGAAATTCGATTTGCTCAAAGTATTGAATTCAACACCGATCCCGTAGGAGGTCGCAGAAAGGTCTGCAGTCTCCTGCGCCGTTGGCTGTTCGAGGGAAACATCCCCGTAGGCAGCAAAAATATAAGGACTGATCAGCAAGGGCGTCTTGCCGAAATTGGCTTGGCGCGGCGCCGAGACCTCGGCGCGGGCGACGAAACCGCTGTCACCCTTGATGGTGCCCGCATCAAAAGCCGAGAGCTCCTGACCTCCAGCTATGCCGAATTGCTCACCGGTGAGGAGAGGATCGCCGAAAGACGTTTGTGCGCGACCCGAAAGAGAGAAGTTGAAATTCTCGTTAATCTTTTGCCGCAGGCGGCCCGAGACGATCAGCTTGGTGAACTCTGCATCCGCGCCCTGCCGCGACAGCGGGGTGCCTGCGCCCACCTCGGTAGCCGTGCGTGCGCCAAGCGCGTCGATCCCGCGCGAGAGCACCGCACCCGCCTCGAAAGCGGAACCACCCTCGGTGAGCCAGAAGCCATCGACCGCGGCACGGATCACGGTGGCGTTGTCCTTGTAAATCGGCGCGCGCCCGCCGCTGGGCGCGACGAGGAATTGCTCATCCGTCTGTTTGTCCAGAGTCAGCTGGCCCGAGATGTTGCGGTTACGAGAGCGGACAAAAGGATAGAAAAGACGTGCCGACCCGCGCTTGAACCGGCTGGTGCTGGGCGCGATCAGCGTGTCGGGCGCTGTGCGGCTGTCCGTCAGCTCCAAGTTCAGCGTCAACCCGTCCAGTCCTAGAGGAAACACGGTGCCAACCGAAAGCGTGCGGACCCGCGGATCGCTGCTGAAAACTGAGCCCAAGTTGTTCTCATTGTCCCCGCTTGGCGCGCCTGAGAAGCGACCGTAGAACGTCTCGCCCATGTTCAAGGGCGAGTTCACCTCGATCCCGGCGCTCAGGGTGAGAGGCCCAAGTTCGTCCGAATTGGCGTTATCGAATGCGAAAAAGCCAGTCACGGGACGGAACTCTGGCTGGAGAATCAGCGAGGCACCCCCCGGCGTCGCGCCGGCCGCTAGCGCGGATCCTAGCGCCACGCCATAGGTATCGCCTGCCAACAGCAATTGGCGCTCCAGCTCGGGCAGGCGCAGACTGCGTTGACCGACAAGCGGATCGGTGATTTTGGCGATCCGGCCACGCACCGGCTCGGGTACTTTCGACGTGTCCACAGTCTCAACGAAACCGTCGATCACTTCGATGCGAAGGCGTCCACCGTCGCGCAACTCCTGTGCAGGAAGCACGATACGCGCTAGCACGAACCCAGCCTGCGCGTATGCGTTTTCAAGATCTGCTGTGGCGTTGAAAATCTCCGCGACAGAGATCGTCTTGCCCGAAAGCCGCGCGCGAACCGTTGCGTTTGCCGCGGCCATTTCCGGCAGACCGCCATTGATGGTGACGCCGGACAGGTTGATCAGCAGTTTTTCCGACCCTTCTGGGGCCTTCGTTCCGCGTTCCCCAGAAAAGACGACCGCGCCAGTCAATCGCTGCGCATCAGGGGCAAAGGTAGAAGCCGTAATTTCACTGGCTGACTGCGCGGCTGCAGGCAAAGGCACATTGGCAAGACAGCAAACAAGCACTGTAGCAAGGGTGCCGGTCAATCTGCGCTGCCCGGATAAGGTCGACAAACCGCATGAAATTCGGTCGAAATATTTGGCCTCGGGCACAACAGAACTCCTGCTGAAATAGGATTAATCAAATGTTTTAGGCAAACTGCCCTAAAGTCAATGTATCCTTTCCGCAAATGGCCGGGAACGCAATACGTTCGGACATCATCGGCCCGGTTTGTGCGGTCTGCGTCTTAACTTGCGGGTTTGAAAAACCTTGCAATGATCCACTGGCTGGTTTTGACTTGGTCCAGGGCTGCCATCCATTTTTTATCACAAACTGATTTTTCGGCGGCCTGTCCGATATTTTTTGGAGGTCCTGGTATGCCGATTGAAGGTTTGACCAAGCAGCAAAGTGATTTCATTGAGCGCTTTTTGAAGGTGCCGATGATCGGCAAGCGCAAGAAAATGAAGGAGCGACGCCGCGAAGCGGCAGAGCAGTTTCGCCTGTTCAACGCAGAACACGATCTGATCCGCGAAGAGATCGCGTCGGTCGAAGATGCGGCCGTGCGTTCGATCTTGCTCGGTCAGCTCGCGGTCGCTGAGACGATCATTGAGAAAGACCCGGACAACCTCGATTTCGAAGGCGGGCATAGACAGCTTGAAGACGTACAGGCAGCTATGCTGCTGCATATCCGCAAGGAGGATGCCGAGCGCGCGCATCACCAGCTGGAAACAGCGATGGGACGGATGGACAAGGACAATCCGCTTGTCGCGAAGGACGGCGGCGCGGATGGGCAAAGCGATATTGCCCTGACATGGGCCTATATTGAGGAGAAATTCGCAGCCGGCATGGCGTCGAACGATCCCAAGGCGCTGGATGACGCGCTGCGTGCGATGGGCCGGCTTGAAGTTATGATGCGCAATGCCGACAAGGCGGGTCAGAACCCGTTTGAGGCGCGACTGGCCGAGGTGGGCGATGCCAGGGCGGCAGCGGAAGAGGGTCTGGACCCGCGCTTGCAGGATGCGCGCCGCAAGCTGTCGGATACCTTCAACCAGCTTGCCGCGCTGCGTGAGAAACTTGCGGCGCAATTCGGCGAGGACAAGGTGCCGCTGGCGCTGCGCATCGGTGTGACGACCACGCAAAAGAAACTGGATGCAGCGGTCAATGCCGCCCCGGCCAAGTTGCCTGATCTGGCCGATGATGCAGAGGCGGGCTACATCGAGGTGCAGCGGGACGCGGAGAAAATGATCGCCGCGTCACAGGCCTGGGTCAGGGATCACGAGACGTTTCTGGTGCGCTATGCCGTGATGCAGGCGCACCCCAAAAAGGGTGACACGGAATTCGTCAAACCCGAGTTCGACAAGATCACGAGCGCGTACCTTGCGGCCAAGGCCAAAGCGGATGCACATGATTACCTGGAGGCGAGCCAGGACATCGCGGTGGTGCGCAATGATCTGAAAGACGCTCTTGATTTCGCGGATGACTGCGCAAGCTACGAGGCCGTGCTGACAGAGCGTGAGGCGCTGCTGGCCACTTTACCAGCGCCCGCGAAATATCCTTTGGACAAGCTGCGCGAGGACCATCAGGCAGCACATAAATTGCTGGACGATGCCAAGGATGCGCGCCGGGAAAAACGCATGAGCGGGGCAATGACCTTGCTGAACCAGATACCGGCGGCGGTGGCCGAGATCATCGAGCTGAACCAGATGGCAAGTGAGTTCGCCCGGTTCAAAAGAAGATGGGCCCGGCGGCAGGAGGAGTTCGAAGACAACTATGACGATGATGTCAAAGCGCTGATCAGTAAAGACGTTGAGTACTGCCAGAAAGCGGGCGAGGCCGCGCAGGCCGATGCGGACCGGGGGGCCTACAAGAGCGCGGCGGGCCAGATGCGCAAGGTTTATGGCTACCAGCGTCGCGTAAAGGAAGACGCTGATTACGCCAAGCTATACATTGTTGAGCGCGCGGAATTCGCAGCACGGCTGAAAGCGACAGAAGAACGCGCCGGACCTGAAGGACGCGTCGCGATCGAGAGCTACTATCAGGCGCTATTGGGAGACGAGACAAAACGCGCTGGCGCCCAGGCAACAGGTGATATCAAACTTGCGAACGCGATGTGCCTGCGGCTGAAATCGCAACATGAAGAAATGATGAATCTGGCGGATGACGCCAAGAATTATTTGGTCAAGAAGGCGGCCTTTGACGCCGAACTGGCCAAGCTGCAGGGGAAGAAGACGGCCGAGGCACTGGAGGCCAAGCAAACTGCGAATGAGATGCTAACCAATGCAGTTGCTGCGACAACACGCGGAAACTGGCTGGCTGGTAGGACTCTGCTTGAAAGCGCAACGCTTGAGATCAAGCGCGCCGTCAGTGACGCTCAAACCGCTGAGCTGATTGACGGAATGCAGAGCGGTGAAAATGGAATTGTCCTGACGCCAACCAGTGATTTCAAAATTATATATGCGGACTTTGCCAAGGTGCGCGCGCATGTCGAGGGATTGGATACCAATAGCATGTTTGGCACTGCGCTTGAGGCGGCAGACAATAAGGCTCGCTCAGCCGAAGGCATGATGGCCGGAGACCTGCAACAGGCTCAAGATGTGCTCAATGACGCCATCGAAGACTGCAAAAGCATTGCTTTGAAACTTACCGCTGCGGCGAGTTACGAGGCACAACGGATCGTGACCGAGGGAGTCATTGCGCTGGCCAAGGATGCGAATGCGGACAACGTGATCGATGACGAGATCAACGATGCCGAGCAATCGGTGGAAGATGCAGCAAAGGCGGTGAAAGATCTTACGCTGGATTTTCCCAGCGCGGTTCGCACCTTGGCCGAAGGGCAGGCGAAGGCTCGTTTGGGCCTTGACGCGATGGCGCATTTCTCAACGTCGATCAAGGACGCGAGATCGAAGATCGAAGCCCAGCTGGCCAAATTCCGCGCGCCCAATGTGGCCGGGCATATGGCGGCGGTGGCGGACCGTCTTCAGGCTGTGCTGGATCAGATGAACACCGCGTTCGATGACCGGAACCTGACCGAGGCGGGCAATCACGCGCGAAAGGGCGTCGAACTGGTGGCGGCCTTTGAGGGGACCTTCAAGGAATACGAACAGGCAGAGGCATTCATCAAGCAATATGTACGCGGCAAGCAGGGGGTCGAGATGACCCATGCATCGACGACGGAGGAAGCGTCCGAGATCACCCGGCTGACCGCCAAGATGGATGAAGCACACGCGAAGGGAAACTTCGGCGAGTCCTACCACACGGCTATTCAGATTTACCGTCTGGCCTATTGGGCACGGAAGAAAGCAGAGAGCTTTGATCTCTACCTCCCGCACAAGCTGGCCTGCGAACGCAAGCTGGATGAACTTGAGCCGCGCTCGGTGCCGCAGGCGGGTCCGGGATACGGGGCGGTTAAAGCGCTGCGTACGACCCTTGATGGCGCCGCGGCAAAGGCGGATCTTGATAACTATGGTGGGGCGAAGAAGGCACTTGATACCTTCCTTGCGGATTGTGACGCGGCTGGCGCGGAGCTGGACAAGTACGATCGCTATGCGCTGCAGAAAACGAGGGCGCAAGAGGCGCTCGAACGGGTGCGCCAAATCAGGTCCCCGGCGATTGAACCCTTGCTGGCACGGTTGGAAGGCAAGGATGCGAATGCGCAGAGAAAGGCTGCGGGCTTTGACTTTGCCATCGCGACGGACCTCTATACCGAACTGAAGGATGAATGCGACACCGCTAAGGACAGCGCAAAACGCGTCGCGGATTTTGCCGATGTCATCACCGATATCAAGGTCATCGCCGAGGATGATCCCGAAGACCTGATGGCAGCGATCTCCAAGGCTGAAAAGACACTAGACGATCTGAGCAAGGAGCCGTCGGCGATGTACGTGCATGAGGAAATCATGCAGTGCCACGCGCGATTGGACGCCGCACGGGCAGCCGCCGATGAGAATTTCACATCCGCCCGGCAAGATGTCGAAGCGGCGGTGGATGGATGCGTGCAGATCACGCTGCTGATGGCGCAATATGATCAGTTGAACGATTCAGCAGCCGTTGCGCGGACACTTGCCACGTCCCTGCAACATAGCCACCCCTTGCGGCAGAAAGCGGAACATGCCGATTTCGCCCAAGATGACATTTCAGACCGGATGGCGGCATTGGAAGTGTCGATGAACGCGGCACGTTCGGCCAAGTCAAACCGGGCACAAACCCAGAAAGACATTGAAGAGACGATCACCGCGCTGCGCGACCTGCGAAAGGTGCTGGATGCCCATCTGGCCTATGGCAATGAAAGAGAACCCGTCGCGGCAGCGCTTGCAGATCTGGAGAAAGGCGAACACCGTCACCTTATTCGCGAGGATCTGACGCTGGCCCACCGGGCGCTCGATACCGCTGCAACCCGCGCGGCAGACCGCAATCACAGTTCTGCGGTCAAGGAGGTCAAGGCGGCACGGGTTCAACTTGATATGGCAGAGGTGCGGATCAAGCTGGCGGCAAATACGCCGCCCGCGCCAGAAGACCTGAAGGCAATTCTGGAGTCCCCTGACGGGATCGACAAACTCGACGGGATCATCGGCAAGCTTGAAGCTTCGGTGCAGCGCAAGGTCATGGCGGTCGCCTTTGAAACCCGCTTTGGCTGCAAGCTGGAACTGAACAAACCGGGTGGCACGGCAAAGGACGGTGTTGCCGCAGATGACGCGGATATGGAATTGCCCGCACCCAACATCCGGAAATTCTACGAGACGATGTCCAAGCTGCCACCCAGCGATACGCTTGAGAATGACAGCATGCTGACCTTCATGCATTTCGACGGCCGGTCGGCGGCATCAAGCTATAACAGCGGTGACAAGAAGATCGCGATGCGGGAAGGCGACGACAAGACCTCGCGTATTTACAGCATCGCCATCGAACATGAGATCGGCAAGCTGCACGACCGCGCCATTCCCAAACCGGGCGAGGAACGGACAGCGTTTAGCTGGAATACCTTGCACGAGGTGGGCCACGCCGTGGATGACAAGATGGGCTTCATGAAAAAGCACGGGGAGCGGTTGGCGGGCTGGAAAGTCTTTGGCGCGGACGTCAGTGAACCTGCGGGGATCATCGCGGGGGAGTATAAGTTCGATCCGGATTATGTCGCGGAATATATGCTAAGCTCTCAGGGGCGAAACCTGCCGATCCCTGACCCGGATGGATGTGACGCCGAGGAATGGCGCAGGCGGATGGAGGAATGCCGCATGTTCGTTGACCGCGCCCGCGCGGGTAACAAGCCGTGGTCCTCCGCCAGCATTGCCGCCGCCTGCGCGATCGGCAAACACACCTATGTCGAAAGCTATGACAAAAGCTGGGCCAGATACCTGACAGAGCAGCGCCAGTACGCCGTATCCGGCTATCAGTTCCGCGCCCCCGGCGAATGGTTTTCAGAGCTATATGCAGCCTTCCACAGTGGCCGTCTGAATGACAATCACCCCCACAAGGATGAGATCCTCAACCTTTGATGCTGAAAGGAGGGGCCAATGTCCCTGTTTACGACCACGACAATCGAGTGTTCGGAATGCCAGACCACCTCTGACTTTCAGGCGGCCGGCAGTGTGAACGCGGATCGTCGCCCTGACCTGCGCGACGACATTCTGAACAACAGTTTCCAGTCGGTGAACTGCCCGTCCTGCGATGCCGAAATGCGGCTGGAGCCGCTTTTCAACTATCTCGACATGGAATTCGGGCTTTGGCTCGCGGCTTATCCCCCCCGGCAGATCACGGATTTTCGGACCCTGGAGAAAGAGGTGCAGGCGCTTTTCGATGAAAGCTATGGCGCCAAGGCAACCCCGTCGGCGCAAGAGGTCGGCGCTGACCTGCGGCCCCGGCTCACGTTCGGATGGCCCGCCACTCGCGAGAAACTCTTGCTGCGCAAGTCCGGCCTGGATGACGTGTCGATAGAGATGCTGAAGCTGGATCTGTTGCGGCGCGTTCCCGAAGCGCCGCTGCAGGCCGGGATCGAACTGCGGGTGGTGGATGTCGCGCCGGATACGCTCACGCTGGTCTGGATCGACATGATGACCGAAGACGTGTCCCAGCAGATCGAAGTAGATCGGGCGCTGTTGCTGGAAATCGAGGCGAATCCTGAAGGGTGGAACCCGATCAGGACGGACCTGACCAAGGGCATGTTCGTTGATATGCAAAAGCTGTACATGGGTGTCGGCCAGGATGCGGCCTGACCGCAGCGCTTATTCGGGTTTTGTCGTCACGAAGAAATAGACCCATTCGCCTTTGAAATCCGCATGCGCTGCCCGCGCCTCCGCGACGCGGGATTTCATCCATTCCAGATATGCGTCGGCAGGTTCAATCACCGGCCTGAGACCTTCATAAAGAGGAACAGACGCGGCAAAAGCGGCGGCGATCTCTTGGCCGTAGGGTGGCCCAATGATGACATGCAGCCCGGGCTCGCCCGGCTGGCGCGCTCCGATATCAATGGGTTGCTTGGGTGGAACTTGCGTCAATGGCGATGCTTCATTCGGTGACAGGTGGATCACGTTACCTGCGGCATCAAAGTAGTCGACGTAGACATAGGCGGGATAATCAGCGCCCGTCATCTCCAGTACCAGCGGCTGGTCCTTGACGAAGTCGAACGCTCTGGCATGGGTATCAGCACCTACAATCAGGGGGTTCGTGATCTGGTCGGTTGATTGTGGCAAGCCTACGGATGCGATGCCTGACAGGGCGGCACATTGGGGCGCGGGCAGTACCAGAAGATTATCGGTCACTGCGATGTCTTCGCCCATCTGTTCGCGAAGCGCGGCAAGCACCGGGCCACGCTGACTGTCTTGTGGGACATGGCCGGTCAATCTCAATGTGGTTGTGTCAGGATCAAAGGTGACTTGCATACGCGAACATGGAACCGAGAGCGCGGCGCCCACAGTGTCCCGAACGTCCACGCCGTTTGTTGCATCAGGCTGCGTAAAGCTTTGAAAAGCGGCAAGGGAAACAGGATCGACACTGCCTGCGGCAGGAAAGGCAAGTACTGCCTTTGATGCCGTCATTCTGGGCGCTTGTGCTGGGGCCGTGGCGCTTGGCGGTGTTTTCGGCGGCGCTGCTGTCGGCTTTGGTGCCGTCGGGGCGGTCGCAACAGCAGGGGGGACATCGGGTCTGACCGCTGCCGCAGGTACTGGGGCTGGCGCGGCAGACACTGCCGTTGGTGCCGATTGAGCGGCTTTGATCGTGGCCGGAGAGGCAAGAACGGCCTGGGGAGCGTCCGGTTGCGCTGCTGGAGTGGGGGTCAAGCTGGGCAAGAAAAGCTGGCCCGTCTCTGTCTGGCTTTCCGGGTCCTGTATTTCGGCGGCAACCGTTGGGGCACTGATTGCCTCGGCCACTGACTGTACAATGGCGCCGACGCCCAGTGCCGCCCCTTTCGTCGCCTCCTCCGAGGGCTTTTCCGCAGGCGGCGCCTGTTCCGCCGCTTCGCTTCGGGTGACTTGCTGGGCTTCGACGTTAAGGCGGCTTGAGGGGGTGGGCTGGTTCTTTATCGGTTCAGGTTGCAGCGCTGCCATCAGCCCCGCCGCTGCGGCGACATGCACCAATGCCGAGGCAATCAAGCCGACGCCCCAAGTGCCGCCCTCGGACCTCACGGGCTGGCAGGTGTGACGACAAGTGCCACGTCCTTAGCCCCGGCGGCCTCAAGCTCGGCGATCAGGGGCAAAATGTGCCGCAGCTCGGCTGCATGATGAGCATTGATGCGCACGAGTGTCTCGGAATTTTGCGCCAAGCCATCCAAAAGCGCGGTTAGCGGGTCCGCCGTTGGCGCACCGTCTACGGCCATTTCGCCCGTTTCACCAACCGAAAGCGTGATGCCGCCTGCTGGCATGTCCGCGCCGGTGCGCGCCATGGGCGGCGTGACCTCGAACGGGGCTGTGGCGTCCATCCGGCCGATCAGCATGAAAAATACCAGCAAAAAGAACACTACATCGATAAGTGCAATAATCGTTTCCGGCGCTTGCCGGGCAGGGGTCCGCGTCAGCTTCATTGCCGCGCCTCAAGACGGATTACCCTGACATTCCGAACACCTGCGCGTGTTGCCGTATCCATGACGCTGACCAAGGCTTGCGTGCGGGCAACACCGGTGGGTAGGATCATCACCGGCAGTGTCGGTGACGACGCAAGACGGTCGCGTAGAAGGGTATCAAGATCAGCAAGCGCAATGACCTTGCCCCGGATCACCGGTGCGCCATCTGCTCCGATACGGATCAAGATCGGTGGCGTTGTGTCTTGGGTCGTCGTCACCGTGGTGTTAGTATCATTGTTCTGTGACACTGCCGGGATCATGTTGAGATCAAGGTAGGTTGAGGTCACCATAAAAAAGACGAGCAGGATCAGCAGCACATCGATCATCGCCACCAAAGAAATCAGCGCCCGCGCGGGGCGTGGTCTTTTCAAGGTCAGGGGAGGGACATCGGTCATGGTTCAGGGTCCGCATCTGTGACGGGGATCAGGCGGCGTTCGGATTTTCCTCTACCAGCATCAGTCGGCCAATCGCGTTCTCGATCATCTGGGCGGCACTTTCCGCGCGCGCGGACAGAAGGGTGGCCGCGACGGCGGCTGGGATCGCCACCAGAAGGCCGACAGCGGTGGTCAGAAGGGCCTGCCATATCCCGCCCGCAAGGACAGAGGCATTTGCCGCGCCCTGCGCCATCTCAAGTGCTTGGAAAGACTGGATCATTCCCATGACCGTACCCAAAAGCCCCAAAAGCGGACTGATCATCGCGATCAGCTCGAGCAACCGGATCATGCTGTTCATCCGGGCAAACTCCTCGTTCCCGCGTCGCAGCAATTCGGTGGTCAATGCAGGGCCCTTGAACCCTTTGCCTAGTGATTGCATCGCATAGGCCATCACGCGATCAGCCGGGCTCTTGCCGCTCTTGGCGATGGCTTCCGCCTGATCCTTTTTTCCGCTGGCCCACTGCGCCAACGCCTCTTCACGCTTTGCTGCGCCGCTACGTGCCGACCAAAGTTGCAGCGTCTTGACCACGATCAGCGCGAGCGAAAGCGCGGACAGCAAAAGCAGCACGGCGATGATCACGCCGCCCGCGCCAAGTGAACTGAGATCAAATGACATGGCTATTTGACCAGCGCCGCGTTGGCCTTGCTGCGCAGCGTCAGTATGGGAAAGCAATCCATCTCATCCCCGTTCTGCGGGCGGCAGGAGGTCAGATCGTGCAAGAGTATCTCCGAGATATTGTCACAGGCGATTTCAGGGACTTCAAAGAGTTTTAGCGTTGTTCGGCTGACGGGCAGGGGGGCCGCGTCGATGGACAAGAGCCGGTCAATCACACCTTGGGTATCGAGGATGGCCAAAGACATCTCAAAGCCCTCAAAGCTGTTGTTGGTTTCGTTGCGAAACAAAAAGAATGCACTGCAACCGCCGTTGTCAGAAGCTTCGGTCTTGTTCAACTCAACGGTGAGACTGCCGTCCTGGGCTAGGGCATGCCCGGGCAAAAGGGCGACAAAAAGAGCAGTGACAACTGATTTAAATTTCTGAAATAGCATAATAATCCTCTGTTTGAGCCCTATGCAGCCAAGGCGGTTTCGACCTCTGAAAGTGCGTCCAATGCACGGGCGCGGATTTTGGTGTCGGTGAAGCCGTTCTGGTCAACGGCTTGAAAAAACGCGCCATCCAGCGTGCTGCGATAGTCGCGAATGATCTTGATCGAATCTTGCTTGAGTTTCTCACGCTCTGCCCCGCCTGGCGTTTCAACCAGCGCATTCAGTTTGTCCTCAAGGGTGCTGTCTAGATCCTCAAGATAATCGACCAGCATGGAGGTATTCTGCGCGATATCTTCCATGCCTTCGATTTCGCGCACCTTTGCATCGATGGTCATCTTGAGCTTGACCACATCGGCGTAAAGCCCGTTGCGCGTGTTGATCCAGTTGAGCCGGGATTTCAGGTACGCGACGACATTGTCCGGTGTGGCGCCCGCAGTCTCGTCGGACCGTGCCTCTCCGATGGCCTCCGCCGCATCTTTGATCCGCTTTCTAGTTGTCTCAGCGGCCCTCAACGCGCCTGCAAAATCTTTCGACGTTGCCTGAGATTTGGCAAAGTTGAACGCAAGGTTGACGGAATCAAGATCACCGCTTTTTTCATCCATCGCGGCGTCGACTTCGGCCTGCAGGGGGCCAAGTGTGGCCTCCCATTCCGCCTGTTCCTGTGATGCGGCATCAGGGTCGGTTTCGCGGTCCTGTTCAGCATCCTGATCATGGGCGTCTTCTTGATACGTTGCCTCTACATTTGCTGTTTGTTTGTCTGCTACCGTCTGATCGTTTTGCTCGTTATTATCACCCTCCCGGACGCCTTTGGCAGGGGCCTCAGAGAGAGCGCTCAGCATGTTTTCTGCTGCGGTCAGTTCATTGTCAGCTCCAACAAAATCATGGGCCTTTAGAAGGATAAGCGCTTGTAACAAAATTGTTTTGACCAATTTTGTATCTGCGCTTTTCGATTGATCCAGCGCTTTCTTCAACGATCCCGCCCGCGCCATTAGGGCTTTGGGATCTGGGGTATCTGCCGTCTCTGTTTGGGGCTTTTCTGTCGTGGCCGCCTTGGAGGCCAATGCCTTTGCAACGCCTTGCTCAATTTTGCCAATTGTAGCTTCGGCCTTGTTCAGCTCACCGCGTTTCAAAAAAGGAATAACCCGCGCCACCACCTTTTTCAGGGGTGTGCCGGCTGTGCCCAATTCAGCGATCGGTGCTTGCAGGCCTCGCAGCCGTTCGGTCAGTGCGGCGCGCTGTCCGTGATCGGCGCTACCAACGTTAATTTGTTCGTTTTTGCCTGGCGGCGCTGTGGCTGCCTCAGTCTGTTCTTTCTTGTCGGTGGGCGCCGCCTGCGGTTTCTGTAAGGCGTTGTCCTGATCCTCGATACCGTCCGCTTCAAGTAGCGTTCCGGTTGAGTCAAAAATCTCAACGCTGAAAGAATAGTCGAGCTTTTTGAGATATTTGCGCAGCTTTTTTGATAGTCCTGGCAGTTCCTTGTCTGTCTTGTAGATGAATTTGCGCGCTTCGATCTCAAATGTTCCAAAGGTGACCTTCGGCCCTTTGCCTATCTTCTTGGCCTCCCGCCCGATCACCTCGGGCGGTTTCTTGCGGTCGATGATTAACAGGTCGTCGTCTTTCGGACCCGGATTATAAGCAAGGTTCATCGGGCGTCGCTTGCCCATCATCACCAGCTTTTTAAGCTCTTCGGTCTTGATCGGGATATAAGCCAAACTAAGCCCCTATTTTTTTGCTGGAAAGGCATTGACATAAAAATGACGATAAGGCTGACTAATGGTCAAGCCCGCATTTTTCTCCACACCATTATCTCGGAGGATTTATGTAGATTTAATCTTTATTTTGAAGTGTTTGTGATGGATAAAAGTGTACTGTGCTGCCAGAGGCGATCACACAGTTTAAGACCAATGGGGGGGCCAGATGGACGTTTCTAAGCTGCTCGAACCCCACGGGGACGACAACCCGAGTGGTGAGAATCTGGAGTATGATCCGGCTTTTGTCGAAATGGAGCTGGCAGCTCAACCCGGCGAAGAACGCCAGGAAGGCGACAAGATTGTCGAGGCGGAGGACCCGGACTTTGGCGATGTGGTCAAAAAGGCCCAAGTCGTCTTGGAACGTAGTCATGATATTCGGGCCGCGGTTTTCTATGGCGAAGCGATTTTGCATACGCGAGGTCTGGCCGGATTTGCAGAAGCAACAGCTTACGTGCGCGGCTGCCTTGAGAACTTTTGGGACTCCTGCCATCCAGAACTGGATGAGGATGACGACAACGATCCGACAATGCGCATTAACGCAGTTCAGGGGCTAAGCGGATCTGATACTGTAGTCCGCGCATTGCGCCGCAGTGCACTGACCGACAGCCGCATGTTCGGACGTATAAACCTGCGGATGATTGAGATCGCTGAAGGGGTGATCCCGGCACCTGCTAGCATGTCAGAGGTGCCTGACACCTCTGCGGTTAGCGCCGCCTTCCGTGATACTGACCCTGACGCGCTTTCCGCAGTGTTGGCTGCTGCAATCTCGGCACAGTCTGACATCAAGGCGATTGACGAGGTGTTTAACGACAAGACACCGGGGCAGGGGCCAGACCTTGAAGACGTGCTAAAGGTCCTTGGTCAAATCGTGCGACGCCTTTCTGATGCGGTTGGTACCGAAAGCGGAGCGGTCGAAGCCGGAGCCGAAGATCGTGATGTTTCAGAGAGCGGAAATGAGCCGGCGGCTGGACCAACTGGTGGTGGCGGTACCGTTGGTGGGATCAATTCGCCCAACGATGTGGCCAATGCGTTGGACCGGATCATCCAGTATTACCAGCGCAGCGAACCCTCCAGCCCAGTGCCGATGCTGCTGGAACGGGCCAAACGGCTGGTCAGCGCGGATTTCCTGACCATCATGAAAGATATGGCGCCACAAGGCATCGATCAGGTTAACATGATCGGAGGCATCCAAGATGACGACGGTTACTGATCCCATTACCGCAGTCATTCATTTCACCGCAGGGCTGTCCCTGCCTTCCCTTTTCCAAAACCAAGGAGCCCTTCATGGCCGGTAGTTCCCAGAAATTCATAGCTCGCAACAGGGCACCCCGTGTCCAAATCGAATATGATGTAGAATTGTATGGTGCCGAAAAGAAAGTTCAGCTCCCCTTTGTTATGGGTGTGATGAGCGACCTAGCCGGTAAATCAGAGGTCGAGCAGCCCGCCGTAGCGGACCGCAAGTTCCTTGAAATCGACGTTGACAACTTTGACGAGCGGATGAAATCCATTGCGCCGCGTACCGCGTTCACCGTCCCTAATACCCTGACCGGTGAAGGAAACTTGGCCGTCGATATCACCTTCGAAAGCATGGATGATTTCAGCCCTGCCGCGATTGCCGCCAAAGTAGAGCCACTGGCCGAACTTCTGGACGCGCGCACGCAGTTGAGCAACCTGATGACGTATATGGACGGCAAAACCGGTGCGGAGGATCTGATCAGCAAGATCATTCAGGATCCTGCACTGCTCAAGACTTTGGCTGCGCAGCCAAAGCCCGCCGCAACAGAGGAGGAATAATTCATGGCTGAACAAGAAGACCAGGTAGAAGAAGCCGGTGGTGCAACGGCATTCGGCTCGTCCGAGTTTGAAAGCCTGCTGCAAAAAGAATTCCGCCCCAAGTCGGATCAGGCGAAAACGGCTGTTGAGTCCGCGGTCAAGACACTGGCCGAACAGGCGCTTTCCAATACAGCACTGATCTCGGACGATGCGCTGCGGTCAATCGAGAGCATTGTCGCGGAAATCGACAAAAAGCTGACAGAGCAGGTTAACCTGATCCTGCACCACGAGGAATTCCAGCAGATGGAAAGCGCATGGCGTGGTCTGCATTACCTCGTGAATAATACAGAATCCGATGAGATGCTCAAGATCCGGGTCATGAACATCTCGAAAAAGGATATGCACAAAACACTGCGCAAGTTCAAAGGCACGGCCTGGGACCAGTCGCCGATCTTCAAAAAGCTTTATACTGAGGAATTCAGCCAGTTGGGTGGCGAACCTTACGGTACGCTGATCGCGGATTACCATTTTGATCACGGCCCGCAAGACATTGAATTGCTGGGCGAGATGTCCAAGATCGCAGCGGCGGGCCATGCCCCGCTGATCACAGGCGCCAAACCAACCTTGTTCCAGATGGATAGCTGGTCAGAGCTGAGCAACCCGCGCGACCTGACGAAGATTTTTCAGACACCGGAATATGCATCCTGGCGGTCGCTGCGTGAGTCCGAGGATTCCAAGTATGTCGGCCTAGCCATGCCACGTTTTCTCGGGCGTCTGCCATATGGTTCCAAAACCGAACCGGTTGAAGCTTTTGCATTTGAAGAAGATACCGACGGGTCGGATCATAGCAAGTACGGCTGGATCAATGCGGCCTATGGCATGGCCGTGAACATTAATAAATCCTTTAAGGAATATGGCTGGTGTTCTCGTATCCGTGGCGTGGAGTCCGGCGGTACACTCGAAAACCTGCCATCCCATACTTTTCCAACCACTGATGGTGGCGTAGATCAGAAATGCCCTACGGAAATAGCGATCGATGACCGGCGCGAGGCGGAGCTTGCCAAGAACGGCATGATGCCGCTGATCCACCGGAAAAATACAGATGTGGCCACGTTTATGGGCGCGCAATCTCTGCACAAGCCGGCAGAGTATGACGACCCTGATGCGACGGCCAACGCGAATCTTGCAGCCCGGTTGCCCTACCTTTTCGCAACCTGTCGCTTTGCGCATTATCTCAAGTGCATGGTGCGCGACAAAATCGGATCGTTTAAGAGCCGGCAGGACATGGAATCCTGGCTGCAGGAGTGGATCAACAATTACGTTGATTTCAATGCCGACGTTTCGTCGGAAGCTGAGAAGGCGCGGAAACCTCTCGCGGCGGCAGAAGTCGTTGTCGAAGAGGTGGAAGGCAATCCTGGATACTACACGTCGAAGTTCTTCCTGCGACCACATTACCAGCTGGAAGGCCTCTCGGTCTCATTGCGGCTTGTTTCCAAGCTCCCTTCTGAAAAAGGTGCGTGATCCTTTGAATAAGCCTAGGGCCAGCACACACGACATAACGTAAACCACTTTTGAAAGGAATTGCACAATGGCTGCAAATATGTTCATCCACATCTCGGATATTCCGGGCGATGCAACCGAGGTCAACCACAAGGACTGGATCGTCATCCAAAGCGCAACCTTTGAGATGGAGCGAGCCGTGGACATGACCGATCTTGGTTCAAACCAGCGTGCCCATGCGAATACCAATTTCCAAAAAATCGAAGTCACGAGTCAGATCGGCAAGGCATCGAACGAAATCGCGAAATCGGTTGCGAACGGCACTGTCCGCCCCGAAATCAAAATTGAGCTGTGCCGCTCGGGCGATAGTGCCTCAGAAGGCCTCAAGGCTTTCTCGGTGTGGAAGCTTAAGCATGTAATTATCGACAAATACTCAATCTCGTATTCTGAGGATGGTATTCCCGAGGAAACTTGGGCGCTGGCCTATATTGCGGTCGAGCATGAGTACAAGGAAACCGATCAGAAATCCGGTAAGCTGAGCACGAAGAACGTGTTCAAGTGGGACCTACGCGCAGGCAATGTGGGGTAATCCACATGGCATCGCAGCGCACGTCACGGGCGTGCGCTGCGATGCGTTCATTATTATTATTCTCCACGCACCCTGAGCAGAGCGGAGGCCGCCTCATGACGCCCGAAGAGCATTTAAAATCCGGCGATTTGACCGCGACGCTGAATGCGCTGCAAGACAAGGTCAGGGCAAACCCGGCAGACCCAAAGCTACGCATTTTTCTATTTCAGCTTTTGTGCGTTCTGGGCGACTGGAAGCGCGCTATCACACAGTTGAAACTGAGCGGAGAAATGGACCCCGCTGCGTTGATGATGGCCCAGACCTACCGCGAGGGTATCATCTGTGAAGTATACCGTGAAAAGGTATTCAAAGGCGAGAAAGATCCGATGATCTTTGGTGAGCCAGAGACGTGGCTTGCGCTATTGATCGAGGCACAAAAGCTCTTGGCGCAGGGCAAAACTGCCGAGGCCGCACAGTTGCGTGCACAGGCATTCGAAGAGGCGCCCACCACATCAGGCACTGTTAATGGTAAGCCCTTTGCATGGATTGCGGATGCTGACATGCGTTTGGGCCCGGTATTGGAAATCATTGTAAACGGAAGATACTTCTGGCTTCCTTTCACGCAGATCTCGAAACTTGAGATCGAAGAGCCCGCCGATTTGCGGGATGCGGTATGGACCGCCGCAACCCTTACCTTGCGCAACGGAGGAGAGGTCGTGGCCTTGATCCCGACACGCTATGCTGACACGCCCGCCAAGGGCGATGATGCGGCGAAACTGGCGCGCGCGACCCATTGGGATGATGCCGGCCAAGAGACATTCATGGGCATCGGTCAACGGCTGTTTGCAACAGATCAAGAGGACATCGCGCTATTGGACTTGCGCGAACTAGTGCTGGATCAAGGCGCGGAAAAGGCGGCCGCCGATGGCTGACAAAATGCTTGCTGAACGACTGCAGCCTTCGTTGCTCGACCGGTTGACAGATGATGCGCCAACCGAAAAGCAAGAGACACGCGCGCACATGGCGATCGACATCAGTCGCCTGCGCGAAATCATCAAACGCGATCTGGCGTGGTTGTTGAACACCAACAGTATTGAATCGACGCTGGATATCAAAACCTATCCAAATGTGGCGCGCTCCGTGCTGAACTACGGGGTTCGCGAGGTTGCGGGCGAGTTTTCTACATCGGGCCGGGCAGAATTGATCCGCAAGTCGATCCTGAATGCAATCAGCGTACATGAACCCCGGATTATCACCGGATCAACCGCAGTCGAACTAAGATCAGAGAAAACCAAGGGCGAGACGCAAATCGCTTTTGATATCCACGCAGACATGTGGGCACAGCCTGTCCCGCTTGAGCTTTATCTACGCAGCAAGGTTGATGTGACCTCCGGCGAAGTGACGCTGGAAAGGGTGGGCTAGCTGAAATGGACACGAGGCTACTCAGACATTACGAAAACGAACTGGCTTACATGCGGGACATGGGTGCCGAATTTGCCGACGCCTATCCCAAGATTGCCTCCAGGCTAGGTATGGAAGGTGTCGAGGTTCTTGATCCATATGTCGAACGGTTGCTAGAGGGCGTGGCTTTCCTTTCAGCCCGTGTGCAGTTGGAATTGGAAATGCAGTTTCCTGTCTTTACCTCGCACCTGCTTGAAATCGTCTATCCTCATTATCTGGCGCCGACCCCGTCTATGATGATCGCACAATTCGAACCAAACATTAAAACCGCAGGTTTGAAGACAGGCTATGTGCTACCGCGCAACACCACTCTGCGCAGTCGCCTCATGGAGGGAGAGCAGACGGCATGCGAATTCCGCACGGCCCATGAACTCACCATGTGGCCGCTGGAAATTTCTGAGGCCGAATATATCGACAATCGTGGCGGATTGGTGGCAGCGGGCGTGGGCGCTAGCACACCCGCGCGCGCTGGCATCCGAATGCGGCTTAAGCGTGTTGACGGTGATGATATTGCTGAGCTCAAGATGGATGAGCTGACGCTCTACCTTGATCGACAATCGGGCCGCAGCTGGCAATTGCACGAATTGTTGTGCACGCAAACGGTCGGCTTTGCAGGGCGCTCTGCGGATCGGCGGGACGATTGGACAATGGCCCTGCCTCACGGCGCACTCAGCCAAATCGGGCTGACCCCGGAAGAGGCGCTCTTGCCAACGCCGCGCCGATCTTTCGATGGCTACCGGCTTTTACAGGAATACTTCGCCATGCCGGAGCGGTTTCTGTTTGTCAAACTCTCGGGTTTGCAGGCCGCGCTGCGCAAGGCCAAAGGGTCCGAGGTCGACATCTATATTCTGCTGGGTGATGGCAACAAGGATCTGGCGCCAGCAGTGACACCGCTGGCCTTTGGGCTGAATGCCGTTCCTGCTGTGAACCTGTTCCGCAAACGCTGTGACCGGGTGCATGTGTCGTCGCGCGATACTGAGCAGCATGTAGTGCCCAACAGGACGGCGGGTCTGGATTTTGAGATTTATAATATCGAATCCGTGACCGGCATCAGCGGCGACGGCGCGGATGACGTGGTTTTCCGTCCGTTTTATTCAGCCACGGATTTCACGGCGGCCGGGGACTCACATAGCGCGTATTATACGCAAAGCCGCAAGATGCGCCAACGCAGTGAAAAGGAACGCTTGCGCGGTGTCAGGACGTCTTATCTGGGCTCCGAAGTATACCTTTCACTGGTGGATCGGCGGCAGGCTCCCTATTCGTCCAAACTGGACCAGCTTGCTGTTACGGCACTTTGTACGAACCGTGATTTGCCGATGTTGCTGTCCGTTGGCGATGAAAACGTCTTTCACCTAACCGATGGTGGACCGATCAAATCAGTGCGCACACCGATTTCGCCGACGCGTCCCAATCCCACGCTGGCACAGGGGGACACCGCATGGCGCCTGATCAGCCACCTGTCCTTGAATTACCTGTCGATTGCACAAACCAATGACGGCAGTTCGGCCGAGGCGCTGCGTGAATTGATCGGGATTTATGCCCCCCTGGGCAATCGGGTGACGGAAAAACAGCTGGAAGGGATCACCAATGTATCCAGCCGTCCGATTGTGCGCCGGATGAGCGACGAGGTGCTTTCCACCGCTGTGCGCGGGCTAGAGATCACGATTGAGTTTGACGAGACATTTTTCGAAGGCACCAGTGTCTACGTGCTAGGTGCCGTGATGGAGCGGTTTTTCCGCAAGTATGCCACCATCAACAGTTTTACAGAGACCGTTTTGAGAACGGAAAGACGCGGGGAAATTGCCAGATGGCGACCGACAAGCGGACTGGGCCAGATACTGTAGGCCATTTCGTCAAATTGGTGGAAGAACCTGAAAAGCATCACGTTTTTCAGGCCATGCGAGTGATTGATGCCGCCTATCCCGATGCGCCCCGCCTTGGGGAAAGCCGCCGTCCGCGCGAAGATCGCATCCGTCTGGGCCAAGAGGCCGAGTTGGCCTTCCCGCCTTCAACCATCTCCAGTTTCAAGCCCGGAACGGACAAGGTACCGGGCAAGTTGATGAACCGTTTCTTTGGTCTTTGGGGGCCGCAGGGGCCGTTGCCACTGCACCTCACAGAATATGCGCGAAACCGGCAACGCAATCACCGCGATCACACGATCATCGCTTTTGCGAACATGCTTACCCACCGGATGATGAGCCTGCTGTATCGCGCGTGGCGTAGCGGCCAACCTGCGGCAAGCTATGACCGGGGCGACGATGAATTCGAACGCCGCGTGGCCGCGCTTGCGGGCTATCGCGGGCCGGGTTTTCAGGACCGGGACGCGGTGCCGGATGTTTCGCGCCGTCATTTCGCAGCCATCATGTCTCAAGGGTCCAAGAGCCCGGATGGCCTGATCTCGTTTCTCAGCGCATTTTTCGATGTGGATGTGCAAATCGATCAGTTTGTTGGGTCATGGCTTCAGCTTGAGCCGGATGACTGCTGGGAACTGGGCAGCATGGTTGGTTTGGGCCAGACTACCAGCATCGGCAGCCGTGTCTGGAGCAGGGCATCAAAGTTTCGCCTGCGGATCGGCCCACTGGACCGGGACCGGTATGAGCGGTTCTTGCCTGGCACCGACGGGTGGGACCGGCTCGAGGCCATCGTGCGCAGTTATATCGGGGACACGCTGGATTGGGATGTGCAACTGATACTGAAAGGCGACGAAGTGCCAAGGTCTGTGCTTGGGGGCACGACCCGTCTGGGCCAAACCTCGTGGGTGGACATGAAGCGCGACGATGACACACCGCGCCCGGATGCAGCAGACCTGTTCCTGACACCGCAGCGCAGGGTCGCTTGAACCATGACGAATAAAATGAATTTAAAGGGGAGACGAACATGACGGAGATCAGCAGGGTCGCATTGTTCGGAAAGCTGAACAGCCTTGGATACAAAGCGGTCGAAGGTGCCACGGTTTTTTGCAAGATGCGGGGCAATCCGTATGTTGAAGTTGTGCATTGGCTGCACCAGATTTTGCAGGGTCAGGACAGCGATATTCACCGGATCGTGGATCACTATGATCTGGACGTAGGCAAGATCGCCGCCGAGATGACGCGAAACCTTGATGGCCTGCCACGCGGTGCAAGTGCCATTTCCGATCTTTCCGATCACCTGATGGACGCAATGGAACGCGGCTGGGTTTACGGTTCGTTGCTCTTCAGTTCAAATCAGGTGCGTACAGGTCATCTGCTACTGGGGATGCTGAGGACGCCTGCGCTTAAGAACATCCTGAACTCGATTTCGTCAGAGCTTGCCAGCATCAAGCCCGATGATCTTGCAGAGAACTTTATGGATGCCACCGCAGGTTCTCCCGAAGAACGGATGGGCGCACAGGATGGTAGCAAAACCGGCGGTGGTGCAGAACCCGGCGAGGCTTCGGGAGCAATGTCGCCTGCCCAGATGGGCAAGGGTGAGGCGCTGGAGCAGTTTTGTACCGACCTCACCGAACAGGCCCGCAACGGCGAAATTGATCCGATTGTCGGGCGTGATGAAGAAATCCGCCAGATCGTCGATGTGCTTATGCGGCGGCGGCAAAATAACCCGATCCTGACCGGCGAGGCAGGCGTGGGCAAGACTGCCGTCGTCGAAGGCTTTGCCATGCGTATCGCGCGCGGCGATGTGCCGCCAGCGTTACAGGACGTGCGCTTGCTAGTATTGGACGTGGGTCTGTTGCAAGCTGGTGCGTCGATGAAGGGTGAATTTGAGAACAGGCTGCGCTCGGTCATTGACGAGGTTCAGTCCAGCCCGACGCCGATTGTTATGTTCGTGGACGAAACCCACACGCTGGTGGGCGCAGGAGGTGCGGCTGGAACGGGTGATGCGGCCAATCTTTTGAAACCCGCACTGGCACGCGGCACGCTACGCACCATCGGGGCCACAACATGGGCTGAGTACAAGAAGTATATCGAAAAAGACCCCGCCCTGACCCGGCGTTTCCAGGTGGTGCAGGTGGATGAACCAAGCGTGCCCAAGGCCGTGATGATGATGCGCGGGATCGCGTCGATGCTGGAAAAACACCACAAGGTTCAGGTGCTGGATGAAGGCATCGAAGCGGCGGTTTCTCTGTCGGCGCGTTACATTCCGGCCCGCCAACTGCCGGACAAATCAGTGAGCGTTTTGGATACCGCCTGTGCGCGCGTCGCGGTCAGCCAGCATGCCGTTCCGGCGCAGGTTGATGACGCACAACGACGGATTGAATCCCTTGATACAGAACTTGAAATTATCGGTCGGGATGAGACGGCAGGTTACGACGTTGAGGACCGCCGCGCCAAGGTCGAGGCTGAAAAAGCTGAAGTGTCAGAGCGGCTTGAAGAGTTGCAAAAGAACTGGGACCTGGAAAAAGAGATCGTCGCGGAAATTCTTGACCTGCGTGCGCAGTTACGGGCTGGGGGTGCGCCTGTTGAAGAAGGGGCCGAGATTGCGCCCGAAGGCGGCGATGACGCCTTGGAAGATGCCGCGCGGGCTGAGCTAATGGCAAAGCTGAAAGACGCCAACAAGCGGCTGGAAGACGCACAGGGCGAGACGCCGCTGATCCTGCCTATCGTTGATGCGCAGGCCGTCGCATCGGTTGTCGGCGACTGGACGGGCATCCCCGTGGGGCGCATGGTTCGTGACGAAATCGACACGGTTCTGAATCTAGAAGAGCATCTGGCAAAGCGTGTGATCGGCCAAGACCACGCGATGAAGATGATCGCAAAGCGCATCCAGACCAGCCGTGCGGGCCTTGATAACCCGAATAAACCCATCGGTGTTTTCCTGCTGGCGGGCACCTCCGGCGTCGGCAAGACGGAAACCGCGCTGGCGCTGGCCGAGGTGCTTTACGGTGGAGAGCAGAACGTTATCACCATCAACATGTCCGAGTACCAAGAGGCGCATACCGTCTCCAGCCTCAAAGGCGCGCCTCCGGGCTATGTCGGATACGGCGAGGGTGGGGTGCTGACCGAAGCGGTACGGCGCAAACCATACTCTGTTGTATTACTGGACGAGGTCGAGAAAGCGCACCCCGATGTGCACGAGATTTTCTTTCAGGTCTTTGACAAGGGCGTAATGGAAGACGGCGAGGGCCGCGTGATCGACTTCAAGAACACCCTGATCCTGCTGACCTCGAACGCGGGCTCTGACCTGATCATGGACCTGTGCAGCGATCCCGACCTGTTGCCCGAACCCGAAGGTATCGCCAAGGCGCTGCGCGATCCGCTTTTGAAGATTTTCCCTGCAGCACTGCTGGGGCGTCTGGTGACGATTCCTTACTACCCACTCAGCCCGCATATGATCGCAGAGATCACAAAGCTTCAGCTGGGCCGGATCAAGAAACGGGTCGAGGAAAGCCACGACGTACCGTTCAGATATAGCGACGGCGTGGTCGATCTGATCGTGGACCGTTGTCAGGAGTTGGAGAGCGGCGGGCGCATGATCGACGCCATCGTGACCAACACCATGCTACCAGACATCTCGGCCGAATTCTTGCGTCGGATGATGGAGGGACAGCCCGTCAACAGTGTAACCATCGACGTGAAGGATAGCGATTTTACTTATAATTTTGGCTGAACTTTGACCGAGGAGATTTGAGAAGTGAAAAAGGGTGCAACACTGGAACTTGCTGCAAAATGGGAGTTCAAAAACAAAGCCAAGACGATGAAGAAGTTTGGTCTTGCGGCGGAATTGAAAGCCTTTGAGGTTCTTAAGGCCAAGGCAGAGCTTGGGTGAAAGATGTGACGCAAAAGACCGCCAAGACTGAGGAACAAGTGCTGGCTTCCATGGATCGCATCAGAATGAGTGCAAGCCGCGCTAAGGTCTATGATCTTGTGGAAAGCAACCGGTTCAAGAACTCCATCATGGGCGTGATTATCTTCAACGCAATCACGCTTGGCATGTCGACCTCTCAGACGATCATGGGGGAAATCGGCAGCGTTCTGTCGGTCGTGGACAATGTGGTCCTGACAATCTTCGTGGGTGAGCTTTTGCTCAAGTTCTACGCCTACCGGATGTCGTTTTTCCGCAGCGCTTGGAATATCTTTGACCTTCTTGTCGTTGGTCTGGGTCTGTTGCCAAGTCAGGAAGGACTGTCAGCCCTGCGCGGTCTGCGGGTCATCCGCGCAATGCGTCTGCTGTCGGTGGTGCCGCAAATGCGGGCGGTGGTTCAGGCCTTGCTGGACGCTTTGCCGGGCATGGGCGCCGTGATCATCATGATCTCGATCGTATTCTACGTTTTTGCGGTCATGGCCACGCTCATGTACGGTGCATCCTTCCCTGATTGGTTTGGCACTCTTGGACGATCTCTCTATTCGCTCTTCCAGATCATGACGCTGGAAAGCTGGTCCATGGGCATCGTCCGACCTGTGATGGCGCAATATCCCTCGGCCTGGGCGTTCTTTGTACCTTTCATTGTGATCACTGCGTTTTCGGTGCTGAACCTATTTATCGGTCTTCTGGTCAACACCATGCAAGGCGCGGTGGAGGAAGATACCGAGGCAGAGTTCGAGAACCTGCGCATATTGGTGCGCGATGAAACTGACACGGTCGACCGCAACGTGCTGGCCCTGATGGAAGAGGTCAAAGCCTTGCGGGCCGAGATCGCTGAGAGTAAAGGCAAAGGGGGAACCTAATCGGACATGGCTGGAAGCTCGCAAAAATTCATCGCACGCAATCGCGCCCCCCGGGTTCAGATTGAATACGATGTGGAACTCTACGGGGCCGAAAAGAAGGTGCAACTGCCGTTCGTCATGGGCGTGATGAGCGACCTTGCCGGCAAATCCGAGGTGGATCAGGGATCGGTCGAAAGCCGCAAGTTTCTTGAGATCGATGTTGATAATTTTGATGAACGGATGCGCGGTATCGCACCACGCGCCGCTTTCACTGTGCCAAATACCCTGACCGGAGAAGGGTCCATGGCGATTGATCTGACATTCGAGAAGATGTCGGACTTTGAACCCGGTGCAATCGCGTCACGGGTCGATGCGCTGCGCCCGTTGCTTGAGGCGCGGCAGCAATTATCGAACCTGATGACCTACATGGATGGTAAGGCCGGAGCCGAGGCGCTGATCGAAAAGGTACTGGGGGACCCGTCGCTGTTGGGTGCAATTGCCGCCGCACCTGCGTCCAAAACAGATGATCAAAGCGCGGCTTTGGACGCCTTGCGCGACCAAGATGTGCCCGAAGCCGGGAATGTTGATGGGACAAAGGCAGCCCTTGATGCCCTGCGTGCCGTCGAGGTGCCGACGGATGCGGCACCGGATCAGGCTGCCGCCGCGCTTGACGCTTTGCGCGCTGTTGAAGTTGCCGAGGACGTGCCCGATGAAACGGCCAAAGCTGCCTTGGACGCGTTGCGCACGGCGGAAGTGCCTGAAGATGCGCCAGACGAAAGTGCGACTGCACTCGACGCACTCAGAGCTGTAGAGGTTGAAGAAACCCCCGACAACGGATCAGAGGCGGCACTTGATGCGCTTCGTATGGCAGAGGTAGAGACCGCGCCAGAAGCCGACGACACAGCTGACACGCTTGATGCGCTAAAGGCGGTGGAAATCGTTGATGAGCAAAAGCCAGACGACGGGGAAGAAGCCCTAGATGCACTGCGGTCGGTTGAGGTGGATGAAACCCCTCCGCCGGATGAGACAGGTCAGGCCCTTGATGCCTTGAAGACCGCCAGTATCGAAACGCCCGAGGAAGATACCTCTGCGGCTGAAGCATTGGATGCGCTGCGCGCAACCGAAGTTGAGACCAAAGCAGAGGACAACAAAGATGCGGCTCTTGAAGCGCTGAAGGCTGTTGAACTCACGGAAACCGAAGATGCCGACACAAGCAGTACAGCGCTTGATGCGTTGCGGGCGGTTGAGACCGAGGAACTAGGGAAAGATACATCGCAGGAGGCGCTCGACGCGCTGCGCGATATTCAGATCGACACGCCCGATACACCGGATGAAAGCGCCGCCGCATTGGATGGCTTGCGAGAAATCAACCTTCCTGAGGCGGAACAAGAGGATGAGAATGCCGCAGTGCTTGCATCCCTGCCAGAGGTGGATCTTCCGACGGAAGACACCGATACAACAGCGGATATATTGGCCAGCCTCGATGCTCCGGAGGAGACGGTAGAGCAAGACACATCCGCTGAGGTGCTGGCCAGACTTGAGGTTCCCCTAGATGAGATTGCCCAAGACACGTCAGACGACATTCTTGCAGGGCTTGAGGCCCCAGAAGACGTTAAACCGGCGACTGACACGATGGAATCCGCTTTGGCGGGTCTCGAAGCGCCGGAAGAAGCCGACGAAACCGATGACATCGCTGCCACTCTCGCGAGTCTTGAGGCCCCCGAACCTGCGGCCGAACAAGACAACGCCGATGATATTCTGGCGGGTTTGGAAGCGGTTGAAGAAACTTCAGCCTCAGCAGAGGCGGATGCCGTTAACGCGGCTCTGGCCGGGCTGGAAGCCCCTCAGGAAGAGGTGCCTGAAGATAATGCAGACGATATCCTCGCTGGGCTGGAACAGGTCGAAGACGCACTTGAAATTGATGATATTGAGGCAGCGCTGGCCGGACTGGAAACGCCGGATGAGGTGGTCGCAGAGGATACCGCCGATGATATCCTAGCTGACCTCGAAATGCCCGAAGCGACAGATGACGCAACAGACGTCGATGCGCTGCTTGCCGGACTTGAGACCCCGCAAGAGACCATTGAGGACGAAACGGCGGATGATATCTTGGCAAGTCTCGACCCAGTTGAAGAGACGTCCGTCCCTGAAACCCATGACGCAGCACTTGCAGGTCTCGAAACACCGCAGGAAGTGGAAGCAGAAGCTTCAGCAGACGACATTCTTGCCACCTTGGAAAGCACTGAGGTTGCTGAAGACGACCAAGACCTTGATGCGCTGCTTGGCGACTTGGAAGCTCCTGACGAACCGGCAGAGCCGGACGCCACGGACGATATTCTGTCTGCTCTCGATGCGGTTGAAGAGCAGGATGAGGGCACATCAGCTGATGACATTCAGGCCGAACTAGACGCGCCTGACACCTCGCAGGATGCGGACGATCTCGACGATATTCTCGCGGAACTTGAACCGGACCCCGTGCATCAGTCCGAAGATGATGCAGGTGATGATCTGGATGCACTTATGGCTGATCTTGATGACGCCACACCAGACAGTCAGCCTGCCGAGGAGGATGGCCTTGATAGCCTCATGGCTGATCTGGAGCCGGAACCGCTTGGCAATGAAACCGATCCGGCAGATGATCTTGGGGCACTTCTGGCGGATTTGCATGGTGATGCAAACACATCCGACCCAGACACAAGCGCGGCGGATGGCCCAGATGATCTGGATGCGTTGATGGCGGATCTTGATGCGGCCCCTGTCGGTGAAACGCTTGAGGAACACCCGGTTGATCCAGCGCCCGAGCCTGCCAGCCAAGACACAGATCCCGCAGACGATCTCGATGCGCTGCTCGCAGAGCTTGATGCGGATACTGACGCTGGAAAAGACCCAGAAACGGGACAGGACGCCGGAGATGACCTTGACGCTCTGATGGCCGATCTTGACGCAGGCGACGACGCACCTCAGGACGACAACGATCTGGACGCGCTCATTGCTGATATGGGTGAGGATGACGAAATACCCGCCGAAGCGGCGGATGATATCGACGCGCTAATGGCGGACCTTGATACAGGCGACGCCCCGGCAGAGACTGATGCGAGCGATGATCTGGATGCTCTCTTGAACGATCCGGAAACCGATACAGACCTGACAACCGGAACCGAAGGCCCTGACGATCTGGCCACCGAAGTGGAGGCCGAAACGACCCTGAGCGATGAGCCTGAATTGGCCTACGGCCAGATGAGCGCTGATCGGCCAGAACCTCAAAAACTAGAGCGCAAGCGGTTCCGTCTGGCGATCCTGGGCGATTTCACCGGACGCTCCGCACGTGGCCTAATTGAGGTTGGGGATGCGCTTGCCAGCCGCAAACCGATCCTGTTGGACCCCGACACCGTCGAAGACGTGATCGAAGGGTTTGCCACGACGCTGGTCCTGCCCATCGGCAAGGAGGGGGCAGGGGTCGAAGTCAAGCTGGGGGGGCTGGACGATCTGCACCCGGATGAGCTTTATGAAAACGTCGAAATCTTCTCCGCTCTGCGTGATCTAAAATCGCAATTGAGCCATGGTGGCACAGCAGAACATGCAGCGAAATCTCTTGTAACCTGGGGCGAGGCTCATGGACGCGCTGTTACGCCCGCGCGCGCAATGTCCGGCGGCAATACCGTGCGCGCCGATCTCAAACTTAGTGATTTCCAGAAACTGATCGGTGATACGGCAGGCGAGTTAGCAAAACCATCTCCGATCAATGATCTCTTGGCACGTATCGTGGGGCCACATATCCGCAAACTGCCTGATCCCAATGCAAACGCAATGGCAGAGGCCATTGATGATGCTTTGGCCAGTGCAATGCGCCTGATCCTGCATCACCCCGAATTCCAGTCAGTCGAGGCGCAATGGCGCGCCATTGATCTGATCGCGCGCAGCATTGAAACAGACGATACGCTGGATGTGATGCTGTATGATATCTCAGCCGAGGAAATCGCCGCCGATCTGACACAGTCTGACGATCTGTCAACAAGCGGGCTGACGCGTCTACTGACCGAAGGACCGATGGATGAGGAAACCGGACGTGGTGCCTATTCCGCGCTGATCGGCATGTATACCTTTGAGGAAACGCCGCCACATGCACAATTGCTGGGCCGGATTTCCCGCATCGCAGCGCATGTGGATGCCCCCTTTGTGGCGGCAATCACGCCTGCATTCATCGACATTCCAGCAGAAGATCGGCACCCACTGGTCGGCAAGGAATGGGACACACTGCGCGCAATGCCAGAAGCAGGTCATCTGGCGTTGGCCACGCCACGCTTCCTGTTGCGCCGGCCTTATGGGGCAAAGACAGAGCCTATCTATGAATTTGATTTCGAAGAATTCACCAAAAGTGACGGACTTTCCGGTATGCTTTGGGCGAACCCTGTGGTGCTGATCACTATTTTGCTGGCAAAATCCTTCAGGGAAACCGGGCCGTCAATGGGGTTGGGGCAGATTATGTCGCTTGGCGATATGCCGTTTCACTATGTCAACGACCAGTACGGCGATCAGGTCGCACTCCCTTGCACAGAGCGAAACCTGACCCTGGACAAGGTCGAAACCGTGCTGGGAAGGGGTTACCTGCCCATCATTTCGATCAGAGGCCGAGACGAAATCAGGCTTGGGTCATTTCAGTCGCTTGCCGGCGGTGACTTATTGGGGCCGTGGACAGGCGTTGCACCACCTCCGCCTTCGCCCCCGAACCCCCCCAAGGCCGCCGCCGAGAACACGACAAATGAAAATGAAGACACCGCTACAGATGACGATCTGGATGATTTGCTTGCCGGATTTGATCTGGATGCAGACGATGGCGACGAAGATCAAAGTAATAATGATGATGACATGGATGCAGAATTGGCAGCGCTGCTGGCCGACCTTTGATGCGGGGAAATTATGCCCCGCCACCGAGGCGCACCTTTAGAGGGACTTATTATGACCATTAGTAAGCCAAGAGAAGACGCCTCGACATGGATGTCGGGCACTTACACAACCGACAAGCTCCGGCTAAGGCAGGCGATTGTCAAAGAAAAACTCAGCACATTGACCGAAACGACCATCGAATTCCTGGCGCAGAAGGTTGACGTCAAGCTGAAGGATTTCGTGGGTAAGATCATGACCGTTCACGTCGAGCAAGAAGGGTCGGACAATGGGCGCATGATCACGGGGACCTGTATCTCTATCGAAGCGATGGGGATGCGCGACCAGAACGATCATTTCGTGGCTCAGGTGCGTCCATGGTTCTGGTTGCTGACGCTTCAGCGCAATACCCGTGTTTTTCAGAACAAGAGCGTGACGGATATTATCACAGAAGTGTTGGACGCGCATCAGCTAACAGACTATCAGATCAAGACATCCGATGAATATGAAAAACGCGAATACTGCGTTCAGTACCGCGAAACGGATTTCGATTTTCTGTCCCGACTGATGGAAGAAGAGGGGATTTATTTCTATTTTGATCACTCCGATGCGTTTCAAGTAAATGAGCTGCTGGTTTTCTGCGACAGTGTCTCTGGGCACAAGGACATCGACGGCGGAACCGCCAAGTACAAACCGCGCGATGCTTCGGACAGCAAGACAGGGCAGACGATATCGGAATGGGCGGCCGCGCAAGAAGTGACACGCGGGATTGTCACGCTGATTGACTACGATTTTGAAAAACCGTCAGTTCGGCAAAAAGAAGCGTTGAAAAAAACCAAGCTGACAACGGGGGAGCATACTTACAAGGAATTCGAATACTACGACTCGCCGGGCCACTTTCGGGGAAATGAAACCCTTGGCGAAAAACGAACGCGCGTTCGCGTCGAGGCCGATGCGATCAACCATCTGCTGTTTCGCGGCGCGGGTGACGTCAGGCATTTTGGCGCTGGTCTGTTTTTTGCCCTCACCGAACACCCCGAAGTCGCAAATAACACCGAATATCTGATCACCGAGGTCGTTCATTTCATCCGCGATTCAAACGAAATGAAAGAAACCGAGATGTGGTATGCCCTAAACCCGCAGAACATCGAAATCCCCGAAGAGATCAACAACGACTACTCGTTCACTTTTGCCGCGGTGCCCAAGAAAGACCCTTTTCGGGCGCCACTGGTCACGCCATGGCCAGAAATACCCGGCATACAGATTGGAGAGGTCGTCGGACCTGCGGGTAAGGAAATCCATACTGATGACTATGGGCGGATAAAGGTACTCTTTCGTTGGGACAGGATCAGCCCCGTGACCGATACCGCGTCTTGTTGGATTAGAGTGGTGACGCAGTGGTCAGGCAGTGACTTTGGCCTGATCTCGATCCCGCGCATTGGACAGGAGGTCGTGATACAGTTTGAAGACGGTGATCCCGACAGGCCGATCTGTACTGGGATGATGTACAACAAGGACAAAATGCCCCCCTATATCGACGGGGTCGAGGAAACCCGCACAGGCCTGATGACACGATCCTCGCCTGATGGTGGCGAATCTGACTACAATGCCCTCGTGTTCGAAGATGACACGGGCAAGGAATACGTCCATGTTCAATCGCAAAAAGACTATCAGATGGTGGTCAAGGACAGCGCGCAGATCACCATCGGTGATAAAGATGTGAACGTCAGTGCCGACGGCCAGTCCGCAGATGCAGGCAGTTTGTTGCAGACCGTCAAGAAAAACGTCACCGAAATGATCCAAGAAGGAGATAAGTCAGAGACCGTCGATCAGGGCAAATTGGACCTGACGGTCGAGGGCAACATGACCGAGATCGTCCGCAGCGGCAATATGAGCCTCGACGTTCAGTCAGGTAAGATCGATATCAGTGCTGCGACAACCATCATGATGGAGGCAGGACAAAAGATAACGCTCAAAGTTGGGGGCAGCTCTATCGAGATCACACAAACCGGCGTGAAGATCAAAGGGACAACATCCGTCGATGTTGATGCGATCAATACCACCGTGAAGGGCAGCGCAATGTTGACCCTGCGGGGCGGGTTGACCAAGATAAACTAAGGCAGCGCAATGAACGAACGATTCAAAGATATGGTCAAAGTGCCCAAAGAGCCGGGGGCCAAGCTGCTGTCTCTTTCAAACACGCGCCTTGAAACCCCGATCACCGCCCCGGTCGCTGCATTGCCAGAAGAGATCTTGGTAGAGCTTGATGAGAAGGGCGCGATGTTCGATATGTTGCGGCTCATGTCCATCATCCTGCCGCCGCGGGAAAGGGTCTGGTGGGCCTGTCTCGCAGCGCGCGATTACGTCGGGCCGAAGTCAGACAAGGACCCGAAACCTCTGGTTGCCTCAGAAGACTGGGTTTTCAAGCCTACGGATGAGAACCGAGAGCGCGCACGCCTTTCCATGGATGATGCCTATATCGACGATGACACCGTTAACATAGCCATGTCGGTGCTTTATTCTGACGGCACTTTGGGGCCTGCGGACCTGTCAGAGTTTCCTGCCCCTGCAGGCGCGGCCCAGACTTGTGCCTTTGTGATGAATATCGTGGCATTGGACAAAAAGCCTGATATATTTGAAGAATATGGACAAATGCTGATCGACAGGGCGGTAGATATTGCGCGCGGCGGCAGCGGCAGGCTGGAGAGCGAAGGCAAGATGAAGGAGGCGACAAAATGACAAAACCCGCCGCCCGAATGACCGACATGCATGGCTGCCTCATCCCAGCAACGCCGCCGGGCGTACCGATACCACCACCGGGGACACCCGGCCCGATCCTGCCTCCCTGCGCGCCGACGGTGCTGATCGGTAATCTACCTGCGGCGCGGATGGGTGATATGCTCGCCGCTGTACCGCCGCACCCCATCATCCTGGGCTCTCTGACAGTGCTGACGCAGAACCAGCCGCAAGCCCGTTTGGCAGATCAGTGCACTTGCCTTGGTTTCATCCTGCCTCCATGCCAGATTAACGTGCTGGTCGGAGGGTAGCGCACGGATGCCTGTCAAGCTGACATTCCAGTCCTCTGGGACCATGCCGGGCGATGTGGGACTGATGCAGATGCCTGCTGGCGGCTCGCTCAGCTTGGGACGCGGGCCTGCGAACGATCTGGTCTTGCCTGATCCTGAGCGGCAGTTGTCCAAAAGCCATTGTGTGATCGAGGATCATAATGGAAATGTCGTCGTGGTGGATCTTTCGACAAATGGTACCTTTCTGAACTATTCCAAAACTCCGCTTGGTCGTACGCCGACACCGCTGAACAATGGCGATATTCTTTCTGTTGGCCCCTACGAGTTGATGGTGGAAATCGCTGATGCATCGCCGCCCTCAATTCCCGACCCAGTCAGCAATGATCCAGTGTCGCACGGGCAGGCAGGCAATTCGCCCAATCCCATGCAACTACTTGATGATGTGGGGCCGGGCGGCGATTTTCTGGAAGACTTGTTGGGTTCTCCCGAAGGACCAAAAGGCCCCGGTCAGATCAAGACCGCCGATCCGATAGACGACCTGCTACCGCCCTTGGGCGAAGAAGAAGACCCGTTCTTTACCAAGCCTTCAGATGCCAGTGGCGATGATCCAGGTCCAAGCCAATCAATGCACAACACCAGCAGCAGTGACAGTTTTCGTCCGTCTCATTCGACTGGTCCTGCGCTGATCCCGGATGACTGGGACGATGATTTGCTGGCTCCTTCCACACCAGACCCGGAGCCAAAGCCCGAACCGGTTGCGAAAGAAGAACCGCCACCTCAGCCAGCTGCACCCTTGGCCTCCAACGACACCAAGGTACCAGCGCCTCAGGCTGCTGCTGTACTATCTGAGACTGCAGCAAAAGCCGATGTGCCCCCCGCCAAGGAAGAACCTGTGGTGGTCAGCGGCGATCAGGCCGCGGCGCGTGCGTTTCTTGACGCGCTCGATGTGGAGGAACTTCAGATCGCGGACGAGGATCTGCACACGGCCATGAGCCGCATGGGCCGGGTGATGCGCACGATGATAACGGGCCTGCGCGAAATCCTGATGACCCGCACTTCGATCAAGTCAGAGTTCCGTATCGAACAGACGATGATCAGCGCGGGCGGCAACAACCCGTTGAAATTCTCGATCAGCCCCGAACAGGCAATTGAAGCATTGGTCAAACCCAAATCCCGTGGCTATCTTGGGTCCGAGACCGCCACCGAACAGGCGCTGAATGACATCAAGGCGCATGAAGTGGCGATGGTCACTGGCATGGAGGCCGCGCTGAAAGGTGTGCTTGCCAAGCTTGACCCCGAAGTGTTGGGTGAACAGATTGAATCCGGCGGCGGCATAGGTGGCTTACTGAAGGGCAAGAAAGCCCGATATTGGGAAGTCTATGAAAAAATGTACGGCCAGATATCCGATCAGGCCGAGAATGATTTTCATGAACTGTTCAGCCGCGAATTTGCGCGCGCGTACAAAGAACAACTGGACAAATTAAAATAAACCGCGCCCCAATGGGGCACGGACGATAAGGGAGTATTGCGTGTCCTGGGACAGTAAAGTGCTTTGGACGGAGGGGTTGTTCTTACAACCACACCATTTCCAGCAGGCGGACCGCCACAAGGAAGCGCTGGTCGCTGGACTGGCGCGGCGCATCCGGCCATACGGCTGGGGTGTGAACGCGCTTGAGATCGACGAAGAAGTACTGAAGGTCGGCCAGTTCGCGCTCAAGGGCTGTTCGGGGCTTACCCATGACGGCATGGTGTTTCGCGTACCCCAGACCGAAGATCATCCGCCCGCGCTGGAGGTGCCTGATACGATTAAGGACTGCGTGGTCTACCTCACGGTGCCGCAGCGCCGCCAAGGCGCGTTGGAGGTCGATCTGACCGGTGCCGAGCAATCGGCAAGCCGCCTGCGCCCGAGCGAGCTTGAGATAACAGACACGATGGGCAAGGACCAAAAGCCAGTCACCATTGGCATCGGTAAGATGCGCCTGCAATTCGCACTGGCTGTGGACGACATGGCCGACATGCTGGCCATCCCGATTGCTCGCATCATCGAAGTGCGCCCAGACAAGGAAATCATTCTCGACCGCAGCTTTATCCCAAGCTGCATCGACGTCCGCGCCTCGACCCCACTTGGGGGCTTTGTGCATGAAATCGAAGGCCTGTTGTCGCATCGGATGACTGCCCTTGCCGGGCGTCTATCCGAAGGGGGTGCAGCCAAGGCGGTAGCCGAGGTTTCAGATTTTCTGCTGTTGACGGTCATCAATCGTAATATCCCGGTATTCCGTCATCTGGCCACGGTCGAAAACCTGCATCCCGAAGATGCTTACCGCCATTGCGTGGCCCTTGCCGGTGAATTGTCGGTCTTTATGACCACGAACAAGGAACCGCCCGAATTTCCCGCCTACAAGCATGACAACCTGTCACTGACCTTTGCCCCCGTTATCCGCACGCTGCGCCAATACCTCAGCTCAGTTCTGGAACAGACAGCCATTTCCATCCCGCTGGAAGCGCGCAAATACGGTGTCAGCGTTGGTGTCATTGCAGACCGAAAGCTGATCAGTACCGCCGGTTTCGTGCTGGCCGTTCAGGCGGAAATCCCCGCCGAAGACGTACGCCGCCATTTCGCAGGCCAGGCCAAGATCGGCCCAGTCGAGGAAATTCGCCAGCTTGTTAATTCAGCCCTGCCGGGGATCACGCTGCGGCCGCTTCCAGTCGCACCGCGCCAGATCCCCTATCACGCGGGCGTAGTATATTTCGAACTCGCCTCCGACAGCCAGTATTGGGGCAAGATGACCACTTCAGGGGGCATCGCGGTACATGTGTCAGGCCAATATCCCGGTCTGAACATGGAGCTTTGGGCGATCCGCAACACATAAAAGCCGAGAAAGGGAATGCCAGTGTCAGAAGAAGACCCGTTTGCAGAACCCGATGATACAGACAAGACAGTGATCCGCCCCAATCCGGGCGGGCGCCGCACGGCTACGTTAAACCCCGCACCGGCTGCTGCGCCGCAGGCAACATCCGCAACGTCTACCGAACCGATGGCCACCCCGGCTGTTGATGCAGTCGGCATCCCAGCTTCTGCTTCCCCCGCGAGGGCGTCCAAAAAGGATGGGCCACAAGAGATCGAAATGGTTCTTACTGGTATGAACCAGCTGACCGCCTGTGCCGCGCCACTGTTTTCCCTGGTCAGCCGCATCCGCAACCGTGCACAGCATATGGACCCGGATAAACTGCGATCTTCCGTCGTGGCCGAAGTCCGCGCATTTGAAAACCGGGCGCTACAGGCCGGCGTTCCCGCGCAAACCGTCAAAATCGCCCGCTACGCGCTTTGCGCGACACTGGACGATGTGGTGCTGAACACGCCCTGGGGCGGTCAGTCCAGCTGGGGATTGCAATCCATGGTTGGCACGTTCCATCGCGAAACCGTGGGCGGCGACCGTTTTTACGACCTTTTGGCCAGGCTTGAGAAAGAACCCGCCAGCAACCTCGATGTGCTTGAATTCATCTACATGTGTCTCTCTCTTGGCTTTGAAGGCCGGTTGCGGGTCGAACAGGGCGGCCCGGACAAGCACCTGCAAATTAGGGCGGGGCTTGCACGCATCATCCGCGGCCAGCGCGGAGATGTAGAACGCGATCTGTCGCCCCATTGGGAGGGGGAGGACAAACCTTTCAAAGCACTTTCAGCCTGGCGTCTGGTCTGGATCGCGCTCGGTGCCACTGCGGCCGTTCTCGCGCTGCAATTCACCAGTCTTTCCTACCTGCTGAGCAATCATACCGAACGTCTGATCGGTCAGCTTTCCGTGATTGACAGCGGGCCTGTTGCCGCCCTGCAGCGCCGCGCGCCGCCACCGCCGCCAGCGCCACCTGCCCCCGCCGAAGAAGTTCGCCTACAAAAAGTGGTCACATTCCTGCAAAAGGAAATCGACGAGGGCATCGTGAATGTCTTTCAAAAGGGCAACACGCTTGTCATCCGCATCGCAGGGTCAAACATGTTTGGCTCTGGCTCTGATCAATTGACGGACGACTTTATCGAACCCATTGCGCGAGTGGCCAACGCCCTAAATGAAGAACCCGGCCCAGTGATCATCACAGGCCATTCGGACAATGTGCCGATCAAGTCCTCGCGGTTCCCTTCCAATATGCATCTGTCGCTGGCGCGCGCTAAATCAGTTATGGCGTCTATGGCCAAGACGATACAGGATCCCAACCGCCTGACAGCCGAGGGTCGGGCCGAGAAAGAACCAATCGCCGACAACAGCACGCGCGAAGGGCGGGCCAAGAATCGCCGCATCGAAGTATTGCTGGTGCAGGAGGCCTCGTAATGTACGGACGTCGTATCCTCTATTTCTTCTTCAAGTCGATTTATTCCATTCTGCTCCTGGTCGCGATCACCCTGTCCGTTGCCGTCTGGTTCCTGGCCCCTTTCATCGGCAGTGACAGCTGGCGGCCCTTTGACAGCATTATGTCCAGGTCGATCTTTATCGGCGGCATATGGTTCTTCTTCATCGGCCTGATGCTGTTCATCTTCCTGCGACGGCGCCGCAAGGAAAAGGCGATGACCGAGGAAATCGCCGAAACCGTCGATGATGGGGCCGACGATGTCACCAGCGCGGAACTGGGAGAATTGCGCGACAAGCTCAAGACCGCGATGGCAGAGCTGCGCAAATCCAAGAACGGGCGCAAGCACCTGAATGAACTGCCGTGGTACGTGATGATCGGCCCACCCGGCGCGGGCAAGACCACGGCCATCGTGAATTCTGGTCTGAAATTCCCGCTGGCCGAAAGCATGGGCAAGACCGCCATCGGCGGGGTGGGCGGCACCCGCAACTGTGATTGGTGGTTCACAAATGATGCGGTACTGATCGACACCGCTGGGCGCTACACCACGCAGGAAAGCGATGCAGATACAGACAATGCGGGCTGGCTTGGGTTCCTTGGCCTGTTGAAAAAGTACCGCAAGCGCCAGCCAATCAATGGCGCGATGATCGCGATTTCGCTCAGCGATTTGCTGATGCAGGACGAAGTCACACAGGCCAGCCATGCGCTGGCCGTGCGCCGTCGGTTAAATGAACTGCGCGAAAAACTGGGCGTCCGTTTCCCGGTTTATGTGCTTTTCACTAAGGCCGATCTGATCGCCGGGTTTAGCGAATTCTATGACAATCTTGGCAAGGAAGATCGGGAACAGGTATGGGGTTTTACCCTCCCCCTTGATGTAAGCAAAGACGAAACTTCGCCCGTTGCGGCATTTGATTCCGAATTTGCTCTGCTGCTAGGCCAGCTGAATGCGCAATCCCTTGAACGGATGCAGAATGAATCCGATCCGCAACGCCGTTCCATGATCGCAGGCTTTCCGCCTCAGGTTGCCGCCATGCGGTCGGTCGCGCGCAATTTTTTGATCGAGGTTTTTCAGGACAATCGTTATCAAACGCGCCATATGCTGCGCGGCATCTATTTCACCTCAGGCACACAGGAAGGCACGCCGATCGACCGTCTGATGCTGGGCATGGCGCGGACATTCGGCATCGGTCGTCAGGCCATCGGTACGGGGCAGGGTCAGGGGCGGTCGTACTTCCTCACACGACTCTTTGAAGGTGTGATTTTTCCAGAAGCGGGGCTCGTCTCTGCCGATGACAAGGTCGAACGCCGCTATCGCTGGACCAAGCGGGCGGCAATAGCCGCGACAGTGGTTGTGGCCCTTGGGACCGGCACGCTTTTCACCCGCAGCTATCTAGGCAATCAGGATCTAATCGAACAGGCGTCGACCTATGTGGACAGCTATCAACAGCTTAGCGCAACATTGCCCGGCAGCCCAGTGGGTGACACTGATCTGCCCCCAGTGGTGGACGCACTAAATGTATTGCGCGACATGCCAACCAACCCCACAGCCGGCGACCCTGATCCCGAACGCCGTCTAACCTATGGCTTATATCAGGGTGAAGTGATCGGCACACAGGCCGCACAGACTTATCGCGCCGCACTGAATCAGCGGCTTCTGCCTCGTCTTCTGCTACGGCTTGAGGACCAGATCACCGGGAACGTAAACAACCCTGATCTGCTGTATGAGGCGCTCAAGATTTATCTGATGCTTGGCCTTGAAGGTCCGATGAACGCGGTAATGGTCAAGGAATGGATGAACATCGACTGGTCCATAACCTTTGCCGGGCCCGGCCGCGAGGCCCTGCGCCGCGATCTGGCCTTTCATCTTGATGCCCTGTTGTCACAACCGATGGCCAAGGTTTCACTGAACGGCCCGCTGGTTGAGCAGGTTCAAGGTATACTGTCTGAAATGCCACTGGCGCAACGGGTCTATAACGGGATCATCAACAGCCCTTCCGCAACCAGTCTGCCTGAATGGCGCATCACAGAAGCCGGTGGCCCTGCGGTTGCGCGCGTGTTGGTGCGATCGTCAGGCAAGCCCCTCAACGAAGGGGTCGAAGGTATCTTTACCTACGACGGCTTTAACAATGTCTTTCTCGGCGAAGCCTTGGGTGTTGCCAAACGCATCCAGCGCGACAGTTGGGTCCTGGGCCCACGCGGTGTGGCCGAACAAACCGATGGCGCCCTTACCGCCCTCAGCCGTGATGTGCTGAATCTCTATTACAACGACTATATCGCCAAATATGACACCATTCTCGGGGACATTGACGTGATCCCGTTGGAATCCCTTGCACATGCGGTTGAGGTCACGAATGTCCTATCGGGACCAACTTCGCCTCTGGTCAATATCCTGAATGAGATTTCAGAGCAGACGAAGCTGACCGAAGACCGCTCCCTTCTGGGATCGGCCGAAGTGAGTGACGGACTGGGGCGCGTGGCCCAAATCGAAGCGCGATCGGCTCTCAGCATTCAGGGTGAAATCCTGCTTGAGGCCCTTCAAAACTCTGCAACGGGTGAAAACGGCGCGCCGCCCAAACCCCCCGGTGCCTATGTCGAAGAACGTTTCCAATGGATACACACTTTGGTTGAGCGCCCCGAGGGCCAGAACAGCCAGCTTGATATGCTAATTGCCACCCTGCAAGAGGTCTATCAGGAGCTCAACAAGATGTCATTCAGCGGGGTCGCTGCAACCGCGGTTGATGGCGGCACGGCAACGCAGCGGTTCCAACAGATGGCCGCACGTATCCCAGGCCCACTGGAACGCTGGGCCAGCCAGATCACCACCGGTTCGACCGGGATCACCGCAGATGGCACACGGTCGTCAATCAACGCAACGTGGCAATCGAATGTGCTTCCCTTCTGCACACAGGCGCTTGAGAATCGCTATCCTTTCAACCGCCGCGCGCGGGCTGATGTCGCAATGGCTGATTTCCAGAAGCTCTTTGCCCCCGGTGGCATGATCGATGCGTTCTTTTCGACAAACCTTTCGAAATATGTGGACACCCGTTCGCGACCTTGGACTTGGAAAAAGGTCAACGATGTTGACCTCGGCATCTCTCCGGCGGTGCTGCAACAATTGCAGTATGCCGCCGAAATCCGGGACGCGTTCTTTGCGGGTGGCGCGAACCCGCAAGTGCAGTTCCAGATTACGCCCGAGGCATTAGATCCCAAGGCGGATTCCGTGCAGCTGACCATCGGCTCCCAAAACGTGCTGTTCGAAACCCGGCGCCCAAACAACACACCCGTCGCGATCACATGGCCGGGGACGGTCGGCCTGGCTGGCGTGGTGTTCCAGCCCCAACTACAGAACGGCGAAAGCCAGTTGGCTAAGGATGGACCGTGGGCATGGTTCAGACTGCTGGATGCGGCCGAGATCCGACGGACCAACGTGTCGGACCGCAAGCGCGTGATTTTCAATGTCGCAGGCCGCATCGCGATTTTCCAGCTTCAATCAGGATCAGTCATAAATCCCTTTGCCTTGCCTGCGCTGTCCAAGTTCAACTGCCCCAAGACATTCTGATGGAGCAAGGATTCGGCGCTTTTGGAAAGATGCCCGCCTTGGGCGATTTCTTCCATCTTAACGCTCCGCCCGGATTTGTGCGGATCTGGGACAATTGGTTGCAGGGCGCGATGGTGGCGGCGGCAGAGGCGGGTAGGGACGCTTGGGACGATCAGTACATGTCTGCGCCTATCTGGCGTTTCACGCTTTCCGCTGGGCTGGCAGGTGCTACCAAAGTTATTGGCGTTTTGATGCCTTCAGTTGACAGGGTCGGGCGACGCTTTCCACTGGTTTTGATGGCCGCGGTCGAACGCGAAGGGCCGGCAACCCTGGATCACTTGTCTGAAGACGAGACTTTCGAAAAGCTAGAAGATATCGCATTGGCAGCGCTTGAGGATGGCATGGATCGCGATCGTCTCTCTGCATTGTTGGCCGAAATTGCACCACCCCCTGCTCATCGATATGCGCCCCTGCGGCGTGCCGGAGGTGGCTACGTTATCACACAAGCTCAGGAAACTGGCATCGCCCCTGAACTTGCCGCCGGATTGCTGGTTGCAGGGGGCTTGGCTCAGCCCAGCTTGTGGAGCACTGTTCTGGACGGCACTCGCCGCGCCATGATCTGCGACGGCCTGCCAGACCCGCATCAGGCGTGCGCCCTTTTTAATTTGAATGCCCCGCTGTGGGGAGACGCGAGGCCCATATCATGACCCTGCATACCCGCTACAGCGTGAAGACGCACGTCGGCCATAAACGCAAGGTGAACGAAGACGCCGTTCTGGCGTTACCGGAACTGAACATCTGGCTGGTGTCAGATGGCATGGGCGGCCATGCGGCTGGCGATTATGCCAGCAGCCTGATTGCGGACATGGCGGCAGGTATTCCAATTGATCTGGAACCAAAAGACCGACTGCACGCCCTGCGCGATACCATTCAGGAAGCGCACCGCCTAATCCGCACTGAGGCACAAACGCGTGGGATTGAGGTGATCGGTGCGACGGTCGTTGGTCTGATCCTTGCGGAGGGTCATTTCGCGGCCCTGTGGGCCGGTGACAGCCGTCTGTACCGTCTGCGTGATGGCGGGATTGAGATGCTGACGACAGACCATTCGGTTGTCGCGGCCTTGGTAGAGATGGGTCAAATGACGTGGGACGAGGCTGAGAACCATCCGCAATCAAATGCGATTACCCGTGCCGTTGGTGTCGGAGATGAATTGGAACTGGACAAGATACGCGGCCAAATTGCGCCGGGGGATCGCTTTCTGCTGTGCTCTGATGGCCTGACGAAATACGCAACTTTCGATATGTTGCGTCGGGCACTTTCATCGCAACCGATCGAATTGATTTGCGATCACCTTATCCAGATTGCATTGGCCGGGGGCGGGGCCGACAATATAACGACGGCCGTGGTCGACATTCTCTGATCAGCTAAAATAGATTAAACCAAAGGTTACACAGCCTATAAGCCTCTAAAATTCAATAAGAAGGCCCGCCCGTTCCCACGGGGACACAGCCCTCAAGGCTGCGATGTGGTCAAGATGCGCGTATCCAAAGACCGGATCAACTGATCGCCTGTGGCAGCCCGTTCGCTCAGCGCCTCGGCATAGCCGACGGCGGATTCTGTGGTTGGGCGCATCTCGCGGAACAGCGGCGCATCGGAATGCAAAACAAGTATTTTGCTTTTGCCAAGAGAAGACCCATCGACCGCAAAGGCAATCCCGCCGTCTGGTCTTTCTTCATCCAGACTAAAGGCAACACGTAGAGGGACGGCACCATCGCGTCCGTCGCGCAGCGTGTTGATCGAATTGTCCGCCCTTCCAATGTTTGGCACCAGATGAAAGACATTGCCTGACACATCAAGTACAGAAACCGAAAGATACCCAGTGAACACATCGTCTGGGATGATCACATCAATTACAGGGTTCTGACCAACGACGAAATCACCGAACGGGACTTCCTGACCAGACGCGCCATCCCGGAAGGTGATTTCCATCTCTCCCTCCGGCGCTTCGGGGAGATAGTTTTCAACCAGACACAGAGTTGGGTTCAGGATATCTGCATCAATTATTACATCGCGCCCATCGGTCTGATCTTCAAGCGCCGTCTGAAGGGCCTCGCGGCTTGCTTCCCCGGCCAATGTGCCCTTCACCACCACTGGGTCGTCGGGTCCATATCCTACCGGGCCAGGATTGCCGATCTGAAAAACCGGGCCGCAATCAGCATATTGTGCAAGGATATTATCGACATCGCCGGGGTCGAGGAAAAGAGAGGTGAGAGCGACTTCAATGGTCCCATCAAGTGCGCCCGGCCATGTCTCAGGGTAGCGAGCCGTCAATGCGGTAAGCACCGCAGGATCACTGGTGGAGCCGGTAATCTTGGCCCTGTTGCCGTTCAAGGTGAGCTGCCAGTCGTCCAGAGTGGAAATATCATCCAAGACAGCCAGCACGTCGTTGCTCCAACTGTCAGCAATCTCTCCTGATGCGAGAGTCAGATCGGTGGCACCGCCAATTTCAGTCATCCGCGTGACGAGCGCATTTTGCATGTCCGCGCTGGGGACAAAACCGCTGGCACTGGCTGGTAGGTTTTCGAGGTTCTCAATTACCAAAGAGTAAGGGCTGACAGCGGGGTAGGTCGGACCGCCGCCACCGAAGACGCCGCCAAAGAACGCAGCAGCACCACCACCAATCAGCACAACCGCCGCGCCTGCAACGATCAAGCCACTGGAGATTCCGGAGGATTGTTTCTGAACGGATTTGTCTGCGGGCGTGGGATTGGCGGGTCGCGGCGGGGAGGGGGCCTCGGCAATCACGTCGGTCTTGGGAGGTGGCGCGATAATCGTCGCATCGTCCAGCGCTTCCTCGGCACCGCCACTGTCGATGAAAGCCAGAACATCGCTCATGGTTTGGAACCGATCATTGGGATCGGGGGCCGTCATCCGGTCAAGCAATGACTTCAATGGTTCGGGCACACCTGATGTATCCAGGGGGTCGCTCTTTTTCTGAACGACCTCCATTGGATTGGCACCTACATCGGGCGACTTGCCACGGAAGTTGGCCAACAACAACGCACCAAGCGAATAGATGTCGGAGCGTGCGTCGGTGTTTCCGCTTAGCTGTTCAGGTGCCGCGTAGGCGTATTTGCCAGCAAACTCGTTCCCGACAATGGTTTCGGCCCCCGGATTGGTGTCCTTGGCGATGCCGAAATCAATCACCACCGCCTGAGCCGGATCGTCATCGCGCAGGATAATATTATCTGGGGACAGATCACGGTGCACGATGCTGCGCGCATGGGCGGCCTGCAGCCCTTCGCCCACACGTTTGCACACGGTCAGCAGATCCTCTGCCGACATCGGTCCATCCTTGAGCTTACGGTCAAGACCTGGGCCGTCGATGTAATCCATCAACAGATAGACTAACCCATCAGAGGTGCGGTGATTTTCAGAGTACCGCACGATGGCGTCATGCCTGATCTCGCGAATTTCCTCTTCGCGGGTCATCAAGACAAGGTAATCGTCGTTCGTCGCGAACTCAGCCTTGAGAACCTTGATCGCAACCAACCGGCCCGAAATCTCACTTCGGGCACGGTAGACATCAGAAGTGCCGCCACGGCCCAAGAGCGCCTCAATCCGGTAGGTATTGTTCAGGACGTCTCCGGGTTGAAACGCGTCGCCGGGGTGGGGTTCTGTCATAGGTGCATTCCGAATATCCTGGCTGTGTCGCGACCTCTTCGCTTAGCCAAGAGCCTGGAACTCAACCCGGCGGTTGGCATCGCTGCGCGGATCGTCTGTATCGAAGGGTGCGCTTTCACCAAGACCGATTGCCTCCAGCCGGTTTTCTTCAATGCCGCAACTTGACACCAGATGACGCTTCACTTCCTGCGCACGCAGCAGCGAAAGGTTCTGGTTATAGCTGGCCGAGCCGGAACTGTCAGTGTGACCGATGATCTGGAACACCGCCACATCAACCGACTTCATCGCTTCGCACATGGCGGCAAGCTTGGGCTTTTCGTCTTCGCGCAGTGCTGCGCTGTCAAAATCAAAGCTGATCTTGACGTTCACCTGATCTGCCTGATCCACAGCTGAATATTCCGGTGTCGCGGCCACCTCGGTCTGGACAGTCGTCGTATCAGCCTGTGTCTGACCGGAAGGCACAATAACCAATCCACGGGTCTTTTGCTTGTTGAACGCATCCTTGATTTCATCGGCTGTCAGTTCGGACTGCGCGGAAGCGGCGTGACCCACAAGAGCCGTCAGCGCGGTCAGAGCCGCCGCGGTGAGGGTGCGTGAGAGATACATATCTCCTCCTTTCTAAATAAGATTCATCAAAACAACTGTCACCAAACTATACGACAGTATCAAAGGTCACAACGGTTTTGACGCCGGGAGTATGTTTAGCCTAGAGTGTGAGGGTGGCATTGCCCACCTATTTGAGAGAGCAGTTATTCATGCGGTTGATTCCGGCACTGATCCTTGCCTTCGCCATCATTCTGGCACCTGTCCTATGGTACGTCATTCCGTTGATCATGGGTACCGATGACTATGGCTCCGGTCCTGCGATCGACTCTCAGGCCCGGATCGAGATTGAAATTCTGAATCAACAGGTTGAGGATATCCGCCTGCGAATGGAAGACATCCGGGAGGGGATGTCCGCATTGGGGCAGGAGGTGCGCAATCGTCCGGAATTCCAACCGCAGGTGCCCGGCCTAAGCCAAGGCAGCCAGACCGACGGCGCAGAAGTCTTTGAACAGAACGGGACCAACGATATTATCGACGCCTATGCGCAGGTTGTGTTGATCGCAGATCGCCGCAATGTGAATAAGGGTCTCAAGGTTGCGGGGCCTACATATCTTGCCCAAAAACTAGGTAGACCCCGCGAGGTGTTGAGCGACCGTTGCGAAGCGATGACAAACCCAAGGCTGAAATCGAAACTGGTGACCGAGCAAGTCGGACCGATCCGTGTCACGATGCTTCAGCCTGCAATCGAATCCCTGCGCCGTGTGTTTGAAAATGTGCGCATCACCGATCCTGACCTTTATGCTCGGATCAATACCGCAGGTGCGCTATGTGTTAGACGCATTCGCGGCACGACTGATCGGCTCTCGACGCATAGTTTTGGATTGGCAGTTGATTTGAACATCGACGGCAGGCTGGACACTTTGGGGGACGGTCGGACGCAACTGGGTCTGACGATTCTTGCCGATTTCTTCCGAACCGAAGGTTGGGTCTGGGGCGCTTCGTGGCGCAGAGAGGACAGCATGCATTTCGAGATCAGCCGCAGACAGCTGGAAACGTGGCTGGAGGAAGGAAAACTCTAGCGTTTTGTGCACCAGACAAAAGTCCACCACTCGGGCGCCGGATGGTTCGCTGATTCACCAGGCTCAGTTCAAATACCATGTTTTCTGATGGCTCAAGGGTCGTTGCGACGTTTTCCGCTATCTCAGTTTAATCATTTCTTCTCTGAAGGCCTCGGTTGGGGTTCGCCATCCCAGACACTTTCTTGGCGTGCCGTTTAAGCGATCACAAATCGACTTCATATCTCGATTTGAGAGCGCGGCCACAGGCGCATTGCGGGGCAGGTAGCGGCGCGCCCGTTTGTTCAGGTTCTCCACTGAGCCTTTCTACCAGGGTGCTTGTGGATCACAGAACCAAGCCTCTGTACCGATCCCAGGCTTGAGCTTACGCCACTCCCGGAACTCAAAGCCACGATCAAAGGTGATCGAACGACGTGCAGGCTGGGGGAGGGGTTCCATCACACCCATCAGCTTGTTCATGAAGTGAGTGGAACTGCGGTCGTTGTTACGAAACAGGACGGCAAAGCGGGTCTTGCGCTCAACCAGTGAGGCGACGTTCATCTTGCCCTGTGCCCGCTCAAAGATCATCAAATCGCCTTCCCACTCGCCGAATGTCTTGCGCGTCTTCACGTGCTCCGGGCGTTGGTGAATGGACCGATCTGGCGGAAAAACCTGGCCTCTGGGCCGTCTGGTATAACGCGGGCGTCTCTTCTTCCGACGACTGGGAAGATGTCGGGCCAGTTGTTGTTACTGGCCTTCAAGACTGTAAACATAGGCATAGATCGTCTCATGACTCACGCGGATCGGCTGACCGTCGTATCCGAGACGGCCTGCAATCTGTTCGGGCGTCCAGCCAGCTTTCAAACGGTCAACCACGTGACGGCGCAAACCCTCCAGTCTGACCAACTTCCGCCGCCGCGCTCTGCGATTGGAAGCTTCTCGCTGGGCAACCATACCGTAGTAGCCGTTCAAGTCCGGGATCAGATCGTCGGTATAAAAGTTCCGCTTGATCTCTCGGTAGACAGTCGAGCGGTGCCTGCCAATCTCAGTTGCAATCTTGCTAACTGGCACATTCGCGTTCAGCATGTCTTCGATTGCGCGCAGTTCACGCAAATCCAATTCTGTGTGGGCCATATCCGTTCTCCTTGCTTCTCAGCAAGATAGGGGAATTGTCGCAACCCAGTTTAGAATGTGCCCTTAACGGAAAGGCTGTAAACGCCATTCAGAAATGTCACCGGCTGTGCAAAGTAGAAGTGTCACCAAGGGCGCTGAGGGTAGCAAGGCTTAGCAACCCGGAGACCTCAAATATCGCAGGGTTGGTAAGCCTTGCGGGGGGTGGTCATATGCCGAGCTTGCGCCGTTCTTTCTTGTTGTAGAATGCTGTGATGCCTTCCTCGCGCACGAGTTCTTCAAAGGCACGCCAGGCGAGGACATCCCCGAAGAAGGGTGGGTTATCCGAAACCGTCAACGTTCCGAACTGGTTCTCAACGGATAGGATCCAGCCTGGGTCGATGCTGGTTCGGTAGATCTCGACATCGAGATGATGCCCGTCGATGACGACGGATTGCGTGTGATCGGAGAAGATGATCTCTGGGTAGTCTTTGGCATCTATGCCGTCATTCTTGCGGCTATTCTGCCGCGTGCACAATCTTCTTCTTGGTGCGCGTGCTGGAAGGTCGCCCTTGCCGCTTGCCACTTGGCTCATAGCCCATCTTCTCTGAATTTGTGCGCACCTTCGGTTTAGGCGGGGCGGCGTCCTGCATCTCCTTGATGTGTTCCAGAACGGCACTCAGTCGCTTGTTCTCAGTGATGGCGGCGTGCGTCACGCGCTGATCCATGTCGAAGATTTTGTAGGGCAGGGATCGGCCTTTTGAGCGCACTTCGAACTGGCCGTCCACGAAGGCGTAGGTGTCGACATATTTGCCGACGAGTCCGCGTGTCACATCACTTTCCTCAAGCATGATCCGTTTGCGGTCATAAGAAAACGTCAACTGTTTGCCGACGTAGCGGTTCTCTCGCCAACACAGCAAGAACCTTCAGAAGCTGAAGATGCTGGCCGATGAGGGCAAGCTGGACGATGTGTTGATGGAAGCCGCCACCACGATCCGCAGCCGCTTCGGAAAATGAATTTATTCATTGGGATAGGTGAATTCTTCGGATACACGAAATCCGTATTTGTGACGAGTTCATGCAATCCAGAGCTGCTTCGTGAGCAGCACCTATCCTAAGGAACTATTCTCAATGGTTGATGTCGAAATCATCAAGTTTACTCCGTCGGCAATCAAACGCTCGTCTCCCGATAACCGTCTTGCCCGTAAGTGGCTGGAAGAAAATGGTGGTCCCCAAACGACCAAGAAAGCGATTTTCGAAGGTAACGGTCGTATCGAAAGCCGGAGGGTGCATTTTGCCCTCCTGATCGGCCTGACAGAACAAGAAGTACGGGACTTGCATGAGAAAAAGAAGGCCGAGCTTTCCGAAGGAACAGCCTTTTACTGGTCCTTCTTAGCTTCGGATGATTCCAAGAAGTTGAGCAATCAAATTGTGGATGGGATCGACGGTCTGAATGCAAATGAACTCGAAGACTGTAGATATGCACGGACCACTTTTGGGGACAGGCTCAACGCGTAAAAGGACGCGCATCATCAATGCCCTGTAACCACTGCAAGACACTATGCGCGCAGAACTCGACCAATATCGTTGAGCGCTTCCCGCGCTGTGGCCGCGACGCTCACGCTCACAAAGCCATTGTTAGTGTCGACATCGTCAAAGAACGGGTTCTTCAGTTCTGTCTCGTATTTGTCTAGGATCACGATCGCATCTCCCTTTAGAGTGTCCCGCTCGCCGGGTTCCTTGGCGTTCACGATCCGGTCAAGGCGGACCTCCAGTTGCTCGTCCAATTTCACCAGGTACGCAGACAGCTCATCGATCTCGTCCACCATCTCTTTCAGTTCGAGGTCGTCGCTACAAACGTCTTTAATCTCCTTCTGGAGCTTGCCCAGTTCTTGCGTCATGGTTCCGCGGGCCGAACTCCACCTCAGTCTCGCTTCGGCAAAGGGTTTGACCTCTGCAGCAATTTCGGCGCTAAAGGCCGTATCACCGTCGGTACGGCCAGCATCTATCATCTCCTCAACACGGTCCATCGCCTGCATCGCCGTGGCGATATCACCATCGCCAATTGCCCCTTGTACACGATCCCATTGAAGTTTGAGGGCATTCACGTCCGCAACCAGACCTTTGCTGGCGGCCTCTACATGCCGTGGTTCAAGAGCCATCATGCGCGCTATACAGTCTGCCTCTTCGGATGACTGTTCTGGTTGTTGGGCATCTTGCCTGGCCTGCTCGGATGTCTCCGCAGGTTCGGCCGTGGATTCAGAGGGCGCTTTGGCGGCCTTGATTTTGCTCAAAACGGTTTCGATGCCAGACAGGAGGTTTTCTGCAGAGTTCAAATCACCTCCCTTGACCTGTCCTACCGCTTTGGCCAGCTCTTGCATCAGCCTTTTGCGTTGATCGTCTCGTTCGACCAATCCAATCTCATCTTTCAGGGCATTGATCTTTCGGACTATTGCGGCCTTGTCTTCGCTTGGGGAAGAGGCTGGAGTTGGTGCAGCTGTCTCGCTTGCCTGGTCGGAAGCCTGCTTGCCTCCAAGAGTGGAAAGAGCCTTTTCAAGCCGGTCCAGCAATGCACTGGCTTTATTAACGTCGCCTGCCTTGAATGCGGCTGCACCGGACTTCAGCACCAGCATTAGCTTCTCGCGCTGATCACCGTCATTCACCTGGCCAATCTGGGTTTTGAGCTCATTGAGCCTTTGCACCAGTGCCATTTTATCATTACTTGGTGGTGTTGGTGCTGCAGCTGGTTTTTCCTGTGCTTCCGGCTTTCCGCTAGGCAGCTTGCCAATCACGGCTTCCAGCTTGCTCAAAGCGGCGTCTGCCTGGTCAGCATCACCTGCTTGGATATACCCCTCAACTTTGGGAAGTAGCGGTCGAATTTTCTCAGCGGGTGCCGTCGGGACCGTTTCCAGGCGCGCTTCAATATCTGACAGACGTTGAGACAGCGAGCTCAGATCAGTATTCTGATTGCCGTCATCATCCATTTCATCGTCGGGAAGATCTTCCACGTCACTGTCAATAACGTTTCCCGAAGTATCGAGAACCTGCACATTCAGTGATATTTTCAGAGATTTCAGAAATTTTTTGACCTTCTTGGCCATCGCGGGAAGAGCTTTTTCACATGTAAGATTGAGGAGTTTTCCATCAATCTCGACGGTTCCAAATGAGAATTTGGCGCCTGGCCCATCAGTTTTTGCAACCTTGCCAAGGACCGCTGGTTTCTTGCGCCGGTCCATGTTGAAGTAGTGCTCATTGTCAGATTTGCCGGGGTTGAAGGCGAATGCAACGGGCTGCTTACGCGCCAGTTTCAGCAAGGGTTGGAGATCTGCTTTGGTCATACCAGCTGCGCTCATTTCAAATCCTCTTTGCTTTGGCCTAATATCCATCTGCTCCGGTGGCGCTTGATCAAAAAAGGATCACCAGAAACCAGACTAACACCCTAAAGAGGTGCGCCTTGAAAATCAGCTTAGGTCAGTCATTGGTCGGTTTGCAACAATCTTGACTGACGTCAAGACAGGTGGGAACCGCTTTTCCCCAACCAGTTTCGCTCCTGCTTTGAGCAAGGTGAGTTTGTAAGACCAATTATTGAACGCCTTCAAAGCACCAAACGACCACCCTGTTGACGTGCAAGAGTGGAGTTTCTTCTAGGGCCTGTGGACATTTAGGATTCCCATTTGGCCCGATTTCTGATTCAAGCTTCCAAAATGGAGGTTTGAATGAACGAGCAGCGATTTGTGGTGTCGGACGTCTTGTGGCAGCGGCTTGAGCCGCATCTTCCGGGTAAGGCCAGCGATTCCGGAGCCACGGCAAAGGACAATCGCCTGTTTCTGGAGGCGGTCTTCTGGCGGGTACGCACCGGGTCGCCATGGCGCGACCTGCCGCCTACCTTTGGCCATTAGAACAGCCAGTTCCGGCGGTTTCGCCGGTGGGCCAGGTCCGGAGTATTCGAGAGTCTTTTCAAAGCGATGAGCGAAGACCCCGACCTCGAATTTGCGCTGATCGATGGCACGATAGTTCAGGTTCACCAGAAGGCGACCGGCTCAAAAGGGGGACTCAGGCTCAGGCCATTGGGCGCTCCCGCGGCGGGCTGACGACGAAAATCGTGGCGTTGGTAGATGCGCTCGGCAATCTGGTGCGTTTCTTGCTGCTGCCGGGACAAGCGCATGACATGAAAGGTGTCGCGCCGCTAATCAAAGGCGTTTCATTTAACGCACTGCTCGCAGACAAGGCGTTCGATGCGGACTGGCTGTTGCAAGACCTCGACCAGCGCGGTGCAACCGCTGTGATCCCTCCCAAAGCGAACCGCAAAATCCCGCGCGATTATGACACGGAGGTCTACAAGTGGCGGCATCTGGTGGAGAACTACTTCGCAAAGATCAAAGAGTTCAGAGGGATAGCCACAAGATACGACAAAACGGACTGTAGCTACACCGCTTCCTGGAACTTGGCAGCGACCCTCGTCGCATCAAGATGATTGTCCACAGGCCCTAGCTGGCACTCTCCAAGTGGTTCGACTTTTCGCGCATCTGATCGTCGGTAATGTGGTGCGCTTCGATATGTTGACCTGGGTGCAGTTGGTGAATCAATGGTCGTTCGAAGGGGCCAAGTGAAACGGGTGGTGTGCGACAGGGTCAGCGCGGTCAGCCCGACCCAAGGGGAGCAATGTGGTAAGAACGGAAGGGGCATTTCGGCTGCATGTATTATCGCCCGGTAGTCGTGTTCAGCCTGTTCGGGCACTTAGAATGCAGAACCTGAGTCCCTATTTGAGCTTGCCAGATGAAGTTTCCCTCGACTAGGGTAACCTAAAGTTTTTTAGTCAACGCGCGTATTTTGACCGCGTTTTCCAAAGGTTAGATACATGCCCTTTGACGATCTAAGCGACAAGCAACAGAAATTCATCCTCAATTACCTTCGGACTCCGAAGTTTAAAAACCTTAGCAAAACCAAGAGGCTAAAGGCGGAATTCAACGATAAGCTCCGTTCGGAAATGACGGATCTATACGAAGAGATCAAAGCGCTTGATATCAAACTTGATGCTGTGCTGAAGGATCACCCAGGGGGTGACGAGGCTTTCCAACGGTTCCAAATTCGCGAAGCTGAACACAGGGTCAATAGGACCACTAAAGCCGGCGCAGTCGCGATGAAGAAGTCCTATGAGATCCCGGATTTTTCGGCCGACAAAGCTTTTATCTTTTCTGTCTCGCGCGACATCGACCTGTTTCGAAAACGTTGCGAGGATGCCGAAGCATTTGCTGCCAGCGTAACGGGGCACAAAGATGCATATTTCAACGACATTATTGACAGGTTGCACGCGCATGAGAATGTAGCTCTTGCTGTCTTTGGTCCAGCCTGCGCAGGGATGAAAACGGCGCTACAGCCTGATCTAAAGGCCCGCGACGCTGCGATTGCTACTTATAACGGACTGTTGTCGACAGCCCTGAAAGCTGCGGTGGAGTTGCGCAAAAACGAAGTGTCCAAATCAGAAGTCACACTGGATGCGTTCAAGGGCAAGGCTGATGTAATCCTCGCGGATTTGACACGCGACGGGGATGTTCAGGTGGCTATCGTGAAAAGCCTGTTCGAGAAACCTGGCCCAACAAATCAGGACTGCCTTGGATTCCTTGACGACAACCAAGACTTGGAAGTCGTCAAGCTGGAGAAGGACCGACAAAAACTGCTTGTCAGTGCCAAGGCTGAATTAACTTCTGCAGTTAAGTTGCAGCAGAAAAAAGTGGACGACCTGCGCAAGGAATTCAAAACTGCGAAGGGCGGCAAACGTGACGAGCTTCGGGCTGAATACCGCGAAGTGCAGGGACACTTGGACGGATTGAACGACCGGCTGGGCCAGCTTACGGCCTTCGATAGCGAAGAACATCGCGTTGAACGAGCTAAGCGTATCATTGAGACTGAGCAAAAGCTGAGCAATGCCGACCTGCAAGCGGACGAGGTCGCCCAATTGCTCGAAAATGGCCACGCGCCCGAAATAGCAGCGTTCGACCAGCGTTTGATCGAGAACGAGGAACGTCTGAAGGCAGCCAAGACCAGCAAAGATGGTGGCATTGACTATTTTCCGGTTATCGAAAATTTCGACACTCTGCGCACACAAAACGTAATGCTGCGAAAGCAGGTGGAAAAGTCAGCCAAGCGCGAAATCCTTGCGGAACAGATCTTTCCTGAAGAACCCAAATTGATGGAAATCTCGGAAGATCAGGAAAAAACTCTGCTTAAGATGTTGACCAACGCGATGACCTGCATCACGGACGAAAACGCGAAATATGCGAGCGTCCTGCATTATGATGTCAGCCAGCTCTGGCAGGCGTTCTTGCTGCAACGGCGTATGGGATTGCCAGTGCCACCTCCGCCGCTGCCGGATGAAACTAGCCGCCTTAAGGGCATTCTTGACCCGCTGGAGGCCATTGCCCGTGACCATTGGGGGCAAGGCAATCCTGAGGCTCAGGCCAAGCTGGACGCGATCCAGGCTTTCCGTACCGAGATTGATGCGCGCAAGGCAGAACTAACGGTTTCTGCGCTTGGTGGTGTTCAGGATACCAGCGACAATCCCTATGACGAAATCGAGGGCCGCATCGGGAGTCTTGCCACCGAGATCAAGAATATGGAGACGGTTTCTGTCGACACTCCGGAGACGACGCAGGCAAAAGAGAAAGCGACAGCAACCTCGGCGGCAGTCAATGATGAGCTTATAAAGCTCTACCGGACACAGGAAATCAAGAATACTGACTTGATCGAGGTTCCCGGTAAAAAATACACAGCCAAGGAAAGCAAGAAAATCATCCCGCTGGATGAGGTGCTCACGATAACTGACTCGGATGGGACCGAAAGGAAATTCCGTATCAAGACACGCACAGCCGGCGGTCAGGATCTGAACCGGCGTAAGAATAAAGATGTGCCGCGTGATATGATGGATAACCTTAAGCAGCGGGCCGACACGCTGGCCTTAATGGCCGAGATGACGGCCGACGGATGCGAGGGTGCACTGGACGCCTATGCAGATCAAACACAAAAACTGCTTGATGAGATCAGCAATGATGGCCCGGCGAACTTCAAGTTAATCCAGGAAATCATAGATTTTTGCGATACAACGTTCAAAACCAGCCCGGTCAAAAGCTACCTGACTGAGAATTACGGCAAGGTCAAAACGGCTTACGATGCCTTTGGAGTCAGCTACGCCACCAAGCTGCCGTCAGAAGCGCTGAAGGAAGCAAAAGATCACAAGAAGGCCGTAGAAAAGCTCAAGACTGCTTCGGCTGCGCTGAAGGAGCGCTATAAGAATGCCAAAGCCTTGTCGATGGAGCTAAGCTGGGAATTGTCTTCGGTGTTGTCTGATAGCGGTCTTGCCGCGCCGGACGAAATTGGTCAGCAGATGGCGAGTTTCATTGAAGGCGGAGCAGAAAGGCTGCTTGCTGAATGTAATCCAGTGACAGACGAGGATAAGGCGAAAATAGCGCTCGCGCGGGACAAGATAAAAGCCTCTGCAAAATGGTTTTCCGACAACAGAGAACCGCCCCAGAACATGGCTGGAACTTGGCGAAAGGATCTCGATTCCACGTTTCGTTTACTAGAAGGAAAAACGTACAGCGCCGTTGATGACGCCGAGAAAAAGTTGGGTGAGATCGACAAAGAGATCGCTAAGATGAAAAGCGACATGGGTAAAACGGCCAGTATGGACGGGCCTGAGCTTATGGCGTTTGTAATCTCCATTGCCGACAAGATGGAGGATATGGCGTTTGGTATAGCGGATCAAAATGCGTACATAGCTGAGTGCAAGACAAAGAAAGCCGCATTGGAGGCACGTCTTAAGGACACTAAGAACGTCATCAAAAAGCATGGCAACAATTCGGTCAAAGAGCTCTGTGAATCTAAACAGACGGCGCTTGAAAACGGCCTCAAAACTGCAGTGGCCACCTACAAGAAACAATTCACTTACGAAGAGGGCAGTGCCGAACTTGACAAAATATCTGAGCAGATCACCGAGCTTGAGGGTACGTTGTCAATGGCTGACGCTGGTGAAAAAGAAGACGTGAAATTGATGAAGGTTGCACCAAAACTACCAGCAATCGTCAAATTCATCGAACTGCTAAAGACCACAGCTGCCAAATTACCCGACGATAAAATTCGGCCAAATGTGACCGAGGAAACCATCAAAGAATTTGCTGGAATCGATGGCGGTATTGACGTGGTTGAGACCAGTCTCCGCAGGGTTGCATCGCTGCCACCGATCACCAACTTGGAAAGTTTGGCGAGCCAGATCGACAAGGCTATCGACAACAAATCCGGCACCAAGGCGTTACGCATTGATCTCCGGGAAAAGGCTTTGGCTGAATTGCATCAAATCCGATCAGCGGTTGAGACCCATCCGGCGATCCAGCTTTACAAAGATAATCCGTTTGATCTGGGCACGAAATTCGTTCCGATCAAGAGTGCTTTCCATCAGGTCGAGATTGCGATCCTTGCCTGCGTCAGCCCCAAGGAAAAGAATTGACCGGACTGGTCTAGGGAAGGATTACTGCAATGGCAGATCTCAGCAAGTTCCAGATTGACTGGATCAAAAAAGTGTCCGGAAAACCAATCACGGATGCCACAATTGAAGCAGCGCAGGTGCTTCAGGCACAGCGTGAAAGTTTCGTGGAAGAATTCATCGGAAAACGTCTGGCCGAAAGCAAGGACGAGATTTCCAAAGCCCAGGTCTTTGTCGTAACCAAGCATGAAGACGATAATGCATTGATGGCGATATGGAAAAAAGCAAGAGGTCGCCCAAAAGGCAAAGACAAAGAGATGGCCTGGCGCGCCAGTGACTCTGATACGTCGGGCTGGGAAATGCGTGCAGACGTTGAGGTCGACACCGACAAGGATATCCCGGGTATTAACGCAATTCCGGACGAAACGCTGGATGCGCTGAACGACTCGTTTGCCAAAATCTTGCTGATACAGCAACAGATGCTGAACAAACTGGATGCCGACGGCAACCCAATGTTCTCAGACGAGGATATAAGGCGCGAACTCTGGACTCCGTTGGTGCGTGAAGGCACAATTCCCGACAATATGGTGCCGGACCGTTTTTCGGAGCAGGCGATCGCCTTTGCGGGTGCTGCAGATATCTATCAAAAACGCATTGATCAATACTCTGAACAATCCACCGGCAAAGAGGATTTGATCCGCGGCCTTGGCATCGCCAAAGAAACCATTGGGTTGGTCGGTGCAGTGGTGTCAAACAGTGTCACAATCGCCAATGCCAACGAGATGGCCAAGGTCGATGGTCAGCTGACCAGCGGTAATAAAGCGGGCACTGAGACTCCTTTGACAGGCCCAGAAAAAGAAGCGCTTAAGGTTCAAAAGCTGGAGATGCAGGCGCAGCAGGGTTTCACCACTCTTGGTGTTTCTGTGCTGACTGGCGGGTTCGATATCTTTGTCGAAGGAGTAAAGGAAAAGTCTAAGGGTAAGGATGCAAAATGGCACGGCTTTGTGGACAAGGCGCTGTCGACACTGGCGACCATTGCGGCCAACGCAGTAGGCCCAATTGCCAGCGTTCAAATCGGGTTTGACGAACAAGCCAAGAGCACCGACGACGCAAAGGCTGGACTTGCTACAGCCGCTGCCATCAAAGCGGGAATCCTTGGATCGATCTCGGCTGTGCGGATTGGTCCTGCATTGATCTCTGTCGCGCTAGAGGACGATCCGAACGAACGCCGCAAGTTGATCAATAATGTCGTCGATCGATTTGCCGATGCTGTGGGGCAATGTTTTACCGCGATCGCTTCGGATTATGGATCAAACCCCGAGGCTAAGGGGAAAATCACCATGGCTGGTGCCGGTGTATCGGCTGCCATCAAGACATTGGGGCGCGGTGATCTGATCCTCAAGGCGTTGATGGATGGTAAACCGGGCGAGGCGGCGGTGCTACTGGGTGGCGGTGCAATTCAAGGTGCCCTGTCGCTGCTCGCAGAAGAATTGATCGAGGTTAGCAAGCGTTCAGTTACTGCAGAAGAATTTGCTGCTGCCAGCCCCGAACAGCAGCAGGCCATGCGCGTCGTGTCAGCTGAACAAGATGACGGTACGCAGGGCAGTCAGGAAAAATACGAGCTGAAGAAGGAAGAGGCCGCAGCTGCCCTAATAACCAAGGTTCAGGCGAATATGCAGTCGATGGAGGAATCCATCCTCGCAGACATGCAAGTCACTGCAGTAGTCCCAATAGATGACGGGGCCATCGCATTTCAGAAAAAAATGTCAGAACAGATTTCGAAAGAAGAGCAGGCTCTGGCAGAAGAAAAGCTCGGCGAGTTTTTCGCGGATAAAAACGCTATGACCGAGACCTTTGCAGACATCGACAAGGATCTGCTCGAATACGAAAAAATGTACCAGGACGCCGTGCCGGATGCCGATCTTGAAGGTAAACCTGCGGACGATGTCGCGCGGGCGCTGGATGCGATTGATCAGGCCATAGCAAAGACCGCAGCCCTGCGTGCACGGGTGGATATGATCAACGCAATTGCTGATGGTGGCGTGGGGATCATAGGGTCCTTTATACCCGGAGGCGGTGCAGTGATCGCAGCCAAGAAGGTGCTGGCAGATATCTATGCGCTGACAAAGGCCGTGCAAATGCACAATAAATGGGTTGAAAACATGGAAATCTCTTTCCGTGCCTATAGTGCCTATTCCCCGGCTATCGAAAAGACGATGGATAATGCAAAAATTACAATGGATCAAAAGGGTGTTGATCTTGTTCTTCACTCGTTGAAATGCGGCGCCGAGGTTGGAAAATGTTTTGATCCGACAGGCGCGAGCGCGATCGTGTCGGGCTCTCTCTCGATCACCGAGGCGTTGGTTCAATACGGGTACAAAATGCAAAAGGAAGTTGAGATTACGCGCGGTTGGAACGCCTATGTCAAAGCGCGCGGAAATCCGGCTAACCGCAAAGCGGCGCGTAAGGCACTACGGATGAATTCAACTTTGGCCAAGTGTTGTATCGCGTATGGCGCGTGCATGGCCAACGATCCAGCAGCACAGGAGGCGATCAAACGCTGTGGTATCTCACCGGCGCTGTTGGCGGATGACAAGGCTGTGTGCAATGGGCTTGTCGCATTTCTAGAAAATGAACTACGAGACGATCCGGTTGTTATGCACGTCGAGAAACAGCCAAAGAAATGGCAACCCGGAAAACCGGAGCTTTTTATTTCAGTATGGTTCGAAATGAAGGCAGCAGCGCTGACCGCTGCTGAACCTAAACTGCATGCCGATTCAGCAAAAACTCCGGCGATTGATCGACTGCTTGCGCAGCTTCAAGCAGACGACTGCTGGAACAGTGCAAAATCGTACGCGGTCTGGCGCAGCAATGCAGAAGTCGAATCTGACAGCGATGAGAACAAGGAAAAGCGCGGAGCTGTTGCACGCAAGAGCATCGAGATTCTGACCGGTATTAAGGAGCAGTTTCAAAGCTATCGACCGATAGTGGCTGGAGGCGTTAAGATGCCGCACGAGGACATGGCCGACATTGCCATGACCTTTGCGGCACTGGCTGAAATTGCATTGCGAGAAGCGGACAGGGATCGTTTGGACGGATTGGTCGTCGAAGAACCAGTGGATGCATAACAATTACCAAGGGCGGACCTGCTAGGGGGCTGTCAGAGAAAACTGGTTGTGAGGGGCTGGGTGGCGATTTTGCTTCCCAGCATGACTAGAACAGCTGAATTCAGTGTTTCAACATCACGCAAAGCACCTTCTGCTTTGCGTGATGTTGTACCTTCGGTTCCCCTGTTGCTCCGGTATGTTGAGGATTGTCTGACGTCAGCGCTTATGGGGCCAAATATCCGCATTTGATAAGAGAGAGTTCTTGGCTCATCGTAACCACCGAGGAGTGGACGACGAGAAAGACAGCAGGAATAGGCAACACACCTGAAACCAATGGGTCCTGAGCCTAGGTGTTCAGTCCCGGCATCTGGTGGATCGGATCGATGATGAATCTGTCTGGCTCTGAAGTCCAGATCTTGCAGATGTATTCGTAAGGCGTGAGACCACTTAATGTCTTCAAGCGGCGAGCGTAATTGTATGCATCAAGGAAGTCGGCCAGGTGCGTGCGAAGTTGGTCGTGGCTCTCGTAGTGATATCGCTTCACAGTGGCGTCCTTGATGGTCCTGTTCATGCGTTCGACCTGGCCGTTTGTCCAAGGATGGTTTGGCTTTGTCAGGCGATGCTCGATGCCATTGGCCTCACATATCATGTCGAACCGCATCGGCCGGGAATAAACTTTGTTCCGGTTCCTCGGTTGTTCTGCAAACTGGATTCCGTTGTCCGTAAGGATCGTGTGGATGCGGTAAGGCACGACCTTAATGAGGTGCTCCAAGAACTCCCATGCCGTCTTCCGATCTGCTTTATCGACCAACTGCGCGACCGCGAACTTGCTGGTTCGATCAATGGCCACAAAGAGATAGAGCTTACCCTCCGTCGTCCTGAGCTCTGCAATGTCGATATGAAAGTACCCAATTGGGTAGCGCTTGAACCGCTGACGCTTGGGCTTGTCGCCGTCCACCTCAGGTAGACGCGAGATACCATGCCGCTGCAAGCATCTATGCAGAGAAGACCTTGTCAGATGCGGGATTGTCGGTGAGAGTGTCCGATCTTCTGTGTATGAGTAATTTGGCCGATGCTTCACCAACGAAGGAGCATGACGACAATGACGATTTCCAAAGAACTTTTAGACGAGCTGCTTAACGGCGTTAAGAACGCGGATGATTTGCTGGGCGATCAGGGCTTGATGAAGGAGCTCAAGGTTCGCCTGATGGAGCGGATGTTGGGCGCGGAACTGACCGAACATC
>NZ_JAABNT010000011.1 GCF_010667575.1 Sulfitobacter sediminilitoris | reverse complement strand
GGAGATTGCGTATCCGGAGGTAAAATCAGGAGTGACTGGAAAGAGCTTGCTCTTGCTGAAGTTGAAGGGGAAGTCACGGATGGGCTAAGGCCTACTTCATTGTGGTAGGTTTGTGGGAGAAACCGGCGCTGAGCCGACTTTGGCGACATCGATTGTCGCTGCAACGCAGCTTCGAGGAAGCGGACATTGATCGACCAGACAGCATCTGCTCTGTCACAAAAACCGCACCACTGGATCCTTCACAAAGCCTTCGATTGGATGGTTCTTGGCAAGTGCTCTCTTCGTGCCCATGTTTGTAAGGCCGCTCTACATACGAAAAAGGCCAACCGATGACCATTCAGCCCAGCAACATCTCCTCGGGTTATGCCCTTGAGGTCGTCGACTTGCCCGGTGAGGTGCGCGCGATGCGCGGTGACACCCTGCTCGCAAAAAGCCGAAACGCTAGAGTGGCGTTTGAGACGCGCCTCGCTCCGGTCGTCTATTTCCCACCCGAAGACGTCGTGGCAACGTTAGGAGAGTTAACCGACCTCAAGACTTTTTGCCCGTTCAAGGGGACAGCGCGCTACCGCGACCTCGTCCTCCCTGGCGGCCCCGTGCCCAACGCGGTATGGACCTACGCCAATGCGCTGCCCGAGAGCGCGCGCATCGAAGGCCATCTTGCTTTCATGCCAGGTGTTGCCGACCAAATTCGAATTGAAGCAGGGCCTATTGAGAGGCCGAAGTATGCGTCTGCGTCCGGACCCATGATCGATTGGCTCCTGAGAGAAGCAGGCTTCATCCCGACCCCTGAGGCACTCACCAAAGCACTCGGTGAGAAGCTGCGCGAACACGGCGTACAGGTTACACGGATCAGTATTATGATCTGGTCTCTCCACCCCCTTATCGCTGGCAAGAACTATGTCTGGGACCATGCCAAAGCGGATGTGTCCACTTTTGCCCCGTCTTATGAAATCCACGACCACCCAGCCTTTGTGAACTCGCCGCTCCGCCACGTTTCTGACGGACTTGGGGGTGTACGCCAGCGGCTCGGCTCCGACTATGCCGAAAACAGCTTTCCGATCATGGAAGACCTGCGCGACCAAGGCGCAACCGATTACGTCGCAATGCCGCTGCCGTTTTCGGACGGGCGCGTCAACGTACTGACCGTCACTGGCGATCACCCCGACGGCTTTTCTACTGCCAATCTCGGTCTCATCTTTGAATGTATCTTTGTTATCTCACGCTTTTTCGAAGTCTTCACGCAACGCGAAAACGCACAATCACTACTGGAAACATATGTTGGTAAACGCGCCGGGGCGCGCGTGTTGGGAGGTGAGATCCGGCGCGGTGACGGTGATGAGATAGATGCAGCTATTATGTTCTGCGACTTGCGTCATTCCACGCGCTTGGAGGAAGAGCTGTCCAGAGGCACTTATCTGGAGCTGCTCAACCACTTCTTTGAAACCACTTCGAGCGTGGTGCATGAACATGGCGGGGAAGTGCTTAAGTTTATCGGTGATGCGATTTTGGCAGTGTTTCCCGCCGGAGAGGACGCAAAGGCAGCCTGTGCCACGGCACTGGCTTCGGCCCGCGAAACAGTGGAGGAACTACGCAGCCATCCGAATTGCGAAGGTTCGGTCGGTGTCGCATTTGGCCGTGTTACATACGGTAACGTCGGCTCGAAAGAACGGCTCGATTTCACCGTCATCGGCCAGGCCGCCAACATCGCCGCGCGACTCTGCGACCAAGGCAGACACTCAGGCCACGCTATTGTGGTGACGGACGAAGTGCTGGGCGACGATCAAGATGCAGACGACCTTGGAGGCTTGGTTCTGCGAAATGTCGGTGCACCCGTCCGCTGCCATGGAATTGGCATAAACCACACTCAGACCTAAAAAATCATCTAATTTTCTGAATGAGTGGTTCCCGCGGAAACCTGCGATTTTTGGCTACGCCAACACTTTCGGCCCGGAGCCGCCATTGGCAACCGGTGCAGCAAAGGACCGCAAGCGGCAGTATCTGCGTAATAGCAGAAAGCTCGCGAGCCGACAGTCGCCCATTATGGGGCTATGCGGAAGCCACCATTACAGTACCAGTCAGAGCCAGAGAGCGCTTCGTAGAGCGCTGAACGCCAAGAGTTTCGACTGGCGGCAATGCGGGATCTGTGCTGCCGGGCAAGATGCGCTTGCACGGCGTCTCCCCCGCCTTCCGCAAACAGCTCTTCGAGCATCTCCGCAATGTCAACGATCTCGTCTGCAGCGGCATCACTGTAGAGGCCCGCAAGTCCAAGTCCTTCAAATTGAGTATTGATGCGCGAGAGCTGATCGGGGGTCAGTTCATCTGGTGCGTCGACATAGAATTCTGCGACGGCAGGCGTCGAATGGACCAACTCGGCCTTTAACCAGTTCGCATGATCCACATTATCAAAATACGGGTGAAGGTAGAGGTCTCCTGGACCTGTCGGCACCGCCTCGGATTTCAGCCTGTTGCACCGGTCGCAACACCCGACAAGATTTGTGGGCTTCACTGCAAATGCCGGATATTGTGTCTTGGGCAATAAATGGTCCAAAGTTTCGACCGGACCATAACAGCAGAACGGGCATCTATTGTTTGTCGGAAGGATCATTAGGGCATCGTAAACGGGGCGCGCCGGAACACCTTTCCTCACCATGCGAGTGGTGTAGTTTTTCTTGAGATCGAGCCCCGCAACGTCACCGACACCCGCTTCGTGGGCAATGATTAGATGCAGTTCTTCAACTTCAGCGAGGGCGTCGTAGTGAGCGGATCGGTCCAAGATCTCCTGTCTGATGCCGTTCATGCGGCCTCGCAAACCGGGGTTTCTAATGACGCCTATGCATTGATCAAAAGTCACGCCCGTATCGATATCGGGCCGTTCTACGCGCCACATCAGCCATCATCCTCAGGCGCACGCCGGTGTAACATCGCACGGATAAGCGCTTGCCCCTGAGCACCGATTTCGTCGTCGAAACGGTCCATAACGGCGTCGAAAGTTTCTTCCTGCCCAACGATGTCGCGGATCATGCGGTGAAAGCCTGAGCGATCCACCTCGAGCCCGAATATCTCGCGGGTTAGTATGCTAACCGTCTCGGCAAACGTTTGAATTTCCGGGCGTTCCGCATTCGACGAGAGACCATGCCTTAATATTTTCCAAACGCAGGTGGAGGGGACTTCCTGGACTACGACCGGGGAATGGGTCGCAATGATCGCTACACCGTTCCGATTTGTCAGCAGATCGGACAGTCCTCGGACAAATGCCGAAAGAAGGGGCGGGTGGAGATGAGCTTCGGGCTCGTCCATCAAAACCAGAGTGCGTTCCTCAACTAATTCGACAAGTCTGGTGATGGTGAGCAGCACAATCTTGTGCCCCGAGCTAAGCTTCCGGTATAGCGCCCGAGCCTCGTCAAGAAACTCTTCCTCGTCCGTGATGTCTGCAAGGTTGGCGACCTCAATCTCGCCAAAGAGGCTGTCGGTCTCAAGTGTCTCGAGTGCACGCTTCCACCGGGATCTCCGAATTCCACGCGAGCAAATTAGGGCGCTATTGGCAAAATCTACGCTTAGTCGCGCGATATCTTGAGTAATAATCTTCCTGTCTTGCTTGCGGCCAACCAGTTTCTTCAAACCGACATTAGTGTAACCGATGATTGCTTTCTTTTTGTCAGGCGTATCGCCGATGGTAAGAAAATCATCGAACGCACTGAAAGTTACACTGACCAAGTTAGCGAACGTTTCACTGCTGTCGCCTAAAAGGTCAAAATCTGACTCCTCGAATGAGAAACCGCCGTCACGTCGTCTTGTCGATGTAGGGTCTACAAGCGCACGTGTCATCCCATTGAGAATGCGCGTCTTACCGACGCCGTTTCGTCCGATCAACACATGGATGTTTGTTGGTGGCGAAGCGTAGGGTACGACTTCAAAGCTCAGTTCGATAGGATCTGTCAGTGATTTCGGGGTTTTGGCCGCGCGGTAGGAGAAATTGAAGGGCGTGAGCTCCACGCCCTCCTTGATGACGGCGCGGTATTGGATCTCCGTTTTGCGCGCCCCGGAAGATCGCATGAGCGATTCTGTCATCACGTCTTCTTGGATTGCACGCGCATAGAGTTCTTCGTCATAAGCGGTATCGCGAAGTGCGCGAAAGATCTCAACACGCTCACCTTCAGGTAGGCCCATCAAAGCCTTATAGTAATCAATGTCTTGGCCCAGCGAAAAGAACTCGTCAGACAACGCTTCGAACTGCTCTGGAAGGTCTGGGCGCCGTTGTTTATTACCCCAGTCGAATTGACCAATTTTGACCGACCCTATTTCGTGCTTTTGCCCAGCTCGGTCGAAATAGGTGAAATAGTACATCGTGTTGTAGGTGAACCAGTCGTCCCACTGGTCTGTCCAAAGGTAGCCAACCTCCATGCCTTCTTTGGGCGAATGGTCTGACTTGGTTGGGACAACGATGAATTTCATAGCGCTAAATTTCCTCGGAAGCGCACGCGTTTACAGGCGCTCTTGATGCAGGGTTGCAAGCATTTTGACGTTAGCGTCGGAAAAATAGACCTTTCGTTTCTTTCTCAAGCTACGCAGGATAATCACACAACACGACCTAAAGAGCATTGTCGGCGCATCGATCGAAAAAGGCCCACAAAAAACGTCCTCCGAGTTTCAATTAGCCCGGGGCACCTGAGCACGGGCTCACGGTCATCTGGGGGGCTAAGAAAGTCAATAGTTGCACAGATCTACGCCGGAGCAGCGTCAAACGTGGCGCTGGGCTTCCGACGCGAGTTCTCAATAGCTGATCTTTGCGCATATCGGTCGTTTGCGCATCTCGCAGCGAACGACCGCTCCCCGCCCTTCATGTATCTCGTTCCGGCCGCTTGATCGCGGTAGTTTCAGCTTCCCCGCTGAACTGACTGGACTTCGCTGGCCACCAGAGCGGTACTGTCCGCACGCCATGACCCATTCGCAGGCGCCGCCCGCTTAGCCCGGGCTCTGCTCAGTAGCAGCGGAATTTCTCCGCTGATCATCTGAGGAGACAGATATGACCACATCAAGAACCCAACCTGGCGCCACCACCCGCACGACCAAGAAGGCGCAGCTGATCAAGCTGCTGGGAACCAAATCCGGCGCTGACATCAAGACACTGAGTGACAAGCTGGGCTGGCAGCAGCACACGACGCGGGCAGCCATGAGCGGGCTGCGCAAAGCCGGCTACGAGGTGGCAGGGGAAAGGCCTGCCAAAGGTGGTATGTCAAAGTTCCGCATCTTGTCTGCGCCAGCTGAGCAAAACGACACAGCAGCAGCGGTGTCAGCAGATGGGGCGTGATCCCAACCCAGAACGTCCCGCCACACTGGAACACTGGGAGGTGGTCTTTGGATCGCCTCCGCCAGCATACCTGTCGGTGCCCTTCATGCAAAAGGCGATCCACTATGAACAGCAGTGCAAGGCGCAGGGCGGGCTACCCGCGACAACGCGTCGGGTGCTGCGACAGATTGCGAAGGGGGAAGCTGTCGCCAAGATAGCCCCGGCAAAGCTGAGCGCAGGTGCGCATCTCGTACGCGATTGGAATGGCCGAACGTATCAGGTGCATGTGACAGAGAGTGGGTTTGAGATGGATGGCAAAACATGGTCGTCGCTCTCGGCCATTGCCAAACACATCACAGGTGCCACATGGTCCGGCCCACGCTTCTTCGGCCTGAACAGCAAAGCAAAGCGGGCATGAAGAAGCTGCGCTGTGCCATCTACACCCGCAAGTCATCTGAGGATGGCCTGGAGCAAGAGTTCAACTCATTGGATGCGCAGCGCGAAGCCTGTACGGCCTATATCGCCAGTCAGAAGCACGAAGGCTGGGTGCTGCTGCCTGAGCACTATGACGACGGCGGGTTGTCAGGCGGATCGCTCGAACGGCCGGCGCTCCAGCAGTTGCTGCAGGACATTGCGGACGGACGTGTCGATCAGATCGTTGTTTACAAGATAGATCGTTTGACCCGCTCCCTTGCTGACTTCTCCAAGATCGTCGATACCCTGGATGCGGCCCAAGCCTCATTTGTCTCCGTTACCCAATCGTTCAACACCGCAACCAGCATGGGACGGCTGACACTGAACATGTTGCTCTCATTTGCACAGTTCGAGCGGGAAGTGACGGCTGAACGCATCCGCGACAAGATCGCAGCCTCCAAGCGCAAGGGTCTTTGGATGGGAGGCAGCGTGCCCATGGGATACGATCCAGCCGGGCGGACGCTGACCATCAATGCGCCAGAAGCAGCCATCATTGAACAACTCTACGATCTCTACGAAGAGCATGGCACGGTTCGTGAGGTGAAAGCACAGGCTGAACAGCTGCACCTGCGCACGCGTCGACGTGAAACGAGCGCTGGCAAGCAAACCGGGGGCGGCCTGTTTGATCGGGGGCATATCCATCACATCCTCACCAACCCGATCTATGCGGGCAAGATCCGGCACCGCAATGAGGTGCACGCGGGACAGCATGAGGCGATCATTGATCCAGACCGCTGGGACCGCATCCAGGAGGCCCTGCAGAATGGCGCGACGAAGGGCAGGGCGCGCAGGGCCACACAGCAGCAATCCCTGCTCTGCGGAAAACTCTTTGATGAAACGGGAGATCGGCTCACGCCATCGCATTCGAAAACCAAGGCAGGGGCGCGGTTGCGGTACTACGTGTCTCACCGGCTCATCAAAAACAGCGGTGAAGCCAATAAGGATGGCTGGCGGTTGCCAGCGCAAGAGCTGGAGACAAAGGTTGCACATCTCCTGCAACAGCACCTCAACAATCCGATGTTCATCAGCAACGTGGTTCAGGGTGCTTCGGCTGCAGCAGTTGCAACGGCCAGAACTAAGATCAAAGCGATCAGCACAATTCAGGACATCAAGCCAATCCTAGAGCTCCTGGAGCGCATTGATCTGGCCCCCGGCGAACTTTGCATCCGGATAAATGCGGAAGAGCTCAGTAAGTTGTCTGAGCAAGCGCAAGAGGAACTCACCGAAAATGACCTGACCCTCACAACGCCGTTCCAGCTGCGCAAACGTGGTGTTGAGACAAAGCTGATCTTTGCGGAAGATCCCCCGGAGCGTGATGACACCCTGATCAAGAACATCGCGACAGCACATCACTGGTTTGAGCTGATCAGAGCAGGCCAGACGTTGTCAGAGATCGCCAAGGCATACGGCACCTCATCCCGCCGGGTGCAACAGATCATCGAACTGGCCTTTCTCGCGCCCGACATCACGAACAGGGTTCTTGAAGGCACCCAGCCTCTCGGATTTACATCCGATTGGTGCAAGCGACACTCTCTGCCAAGCGACTGGCAAGAGCAGCGCGCCCTCATCGCGACTCTCTGACATCGCACGACCGGACACTGCTACCGCGCAAATGCGATCTGCAGACTCATGGGGATATTGGAGCGGTTGCGCGGCGCACTGACAGTCTGGGCAGAGATACCACCGTCATAACCCACGGATAACGCGCGGCTATCTCAAAGAACACCTGCACCGTCTGTGCTGTAAGGAGTGTGTGGCTGGGATGGTAGGAAACCTTGCCCCTCGATACCTTTCATCGACTTAGCCACAGACCGCCGCAAAGTGGGGCAGTTTTGGGGGCATTCCGTAGCGAGAGCGAAGCGAGGGGGCAGTTTAGGCGACACAGGGCAGTAGTGCGTCGTGAGCCAGGGCGTGGCGTAGGCATTCTGGTGGTGTTGTCCGTTATGGTAGCAGACAGTACAGTGACGGCTGTCAGGGGCTTGTGAGGGCCTCTCACTGGCCCCCATACGTGCAGGACACCACTATCAACCTGCAGGGGCACCCGCTCTCATCCCACGCATATCGCACATCGAGCCGACATCGGGAATCTTCTGTCAGGCGGCAAACACTAGGGGTTTATTTATTTTCCTGTGTTTCCATGAATATCTGGCGGAACTTCAAAGGGTTAGATATCCCTAAAACGGGAGTTTGCGGGCTTCCTGCTCCAGAAACAACAATTGATCCAAAATTCAAGAGACGGCCAAGTATACTTTGATCAACCTGAACGCTCTCAACTTTCTGGAGGTTAATCTCGATAGTTGATCGACGAATGAACCCAAACTTTGCGATGATACGCCTATTGGTTATGGCTAGCTCAGTTGAGAAGTATTTTATGGCTGCAGAAGCCCAAAAAAGAAGTCCTATGCCGTAAAACGGGAGCAATACCAGTCCGGCAACAAGCAAATGCGAAAGTGACCAACTACTTATATAAGCTTTGTAAACTACTTGCTCATCTTTGATCAGCGAACTTTCAACATAACTCGACATTTTAGTTTTCCTCGGAATACCAACCTTTGGTTCCTTTAGCTACCGACCACCGCAAGGGCAAGAAGGAGTCAATACTGTATGAAACGTCTTCGTGCTGACCAACGGGGGCGACTTTATCTGGCGGACCCGAAGGATCAGGTCGAAGGCAGGCTTGCCATAGCGGGTGTGTCTGATTGTGGCACATTGCCTATCTTGGAGCGCCTTCGCCCACTCTGAGCGAGAACTAAACCGAGCAATCCCAGGCATCTATACAAAGTAAACCTTCACAGGAGATGTATAGATGTTCACTACCTTCCCGCTGCTTGTCGCAGTAGGGGTCGGCTCTCGGCTGGCCCTCTCTCTGGCGCTGAGACGGCGCTACGGCCTCTCGCTGGAAGTCCCACAGGTCCTGGCTGTCGGACTGATCGTGCTGGCTGCCCTGCCTGCCTGGCTTACCCCGGTGTCCTTGCCTGTGCCTCTCGGGTTGGTTCTCGGGGCTGTCCTGCCTGACCTTCTGCTGCGGAGGGCCTGAGCATGGATGACCCCTTCAACCTGCACGAAGACGACGTCGTGGTCATCAAGGCCTTCGACGAGTGGCCCGAGCACCTGTTCCAGGTCTGGGAGGTCTATGATGACTGCATCACAGGCTACTCCCTCTCAGGCCCCCTCGAGGGGGTCTACGGCGAACCCGCCTTCGACCTGATCCTTCGGGTCCACAGCCGCGCTGACGGCTGACCTCACACCAATCCAACACAATCAAACCTACATGAAAGGAGAGGACCTATGTCTTCTGCTCCCATTCGCTATGCCTACCTCAAGGGTCAGACATGGCTCTATCGTCGGAACTACCCCAAGGAAGTGGCTGCTGTCCTCGGGCAGCAAGCCCTGAAACAGTCGCTGAAGACCAGTGACGCCAAGGTGGCCCGGAAACGGGCGGCTGAGGTCAACGTGCGGTATGATGACACCGTGCAGCAGGTCCTGTCAGGGGCCGCCTCTCTGCCACAGAGTGCCACAGGAGAGACCTCTGGATGGGCGACCCCATCGGAAGTTGCTCTTGCACGCCTCCGGGCCACTCTGGAGCACGCTGAGCCGGCCCGGTATCTGGAGGAGCTTCAGACAGTACCAACTGTCCAGGAGGCGGCCAGACAGTACCTTCTGCTGCGCCAGCGTGAACTGCGCCCCGGGGGCTTCAAGTCGGTGCGCTACTCGGTCGAGTTGTTCGCCTCGAAGTATGGGGGCCTGACCCTTCCGGAGGTGACCCGGGATCACGGGCGGGAATTCCTGTCTCTGATCGCCCAACTGAGCCCCTACCTTGGCAAGTCCAGGAAGACCCGGGGTCTCTCCCTTGATGCCTCTGTCGCATGGTCCCGCTCGGCAGACAGCCGCAGGATCACGGGGCGGACCCAGCGTCGTATCTGGTCACAGGTGAAGCACTGGCTGGACTGGTGTGTCTACGAGGGAGAGCTGGAGACCAACCCCTTCGACTCCGTCAGGTTCGAAGCCAAGGTCCGGTACCACCCCTACGCTGTCCCGACTGACGACGAGGTCAGGGCGCTCCTGGAGCAGGAGGATCCCCACATCGGTCACGTTCTGCGTCTCTGTCTGCTGTCAGGGATGCGATCAGGGGAGGCCGTCGGGCTCATGAGGGAGGACCTTGTCGACAAGGGCAACCTTGGGTGGTTCTTCCACGTCAGGCCCAATGCCCTGCGTCTGTTGAAGACTGAGGCAGCGGAGCGGCAGGTGCCGGTGCATACTGAGCTGTATACCCTGCTGGATCAGCTGCCCAAGTCAGGCCCTCTGTTCCCTGATCTCACCGTCAATGAGGTCACGAAGCAGTTCGCCCGGTTGCGCAAGCGGCTGGACATGGAGCGGCCCGGGCTGGTGTTCCACAGCACCCGGAAGTGGTTCATCACCCAGTGTGAGCGGACAGGTGTCCTTGAGCACTTCACAGCGTCTCTGGTCGGGCACAAGTCAGCCCGGTCGGAGAACGGGATCACCTACAGCATCTACTCGGCTGGCATCAGCGATGAGCAGAAGCGGGCGATCATCGACCAGATCAGGTTGCCGTCGTCATGATGGTTCCTCCTGACATTGAAGCCTTCGAGGAACGTGCTGCCATTGCAGAGTTCGATGGGGGTCTGACCCGGGCAGAGGCTGAGGACGTGGCCGCTCAGGATCAGGGCTTCATCAGTGCCCAGTACTACTGGCAGTGGCTCGCTGACTACGTCGTCAACAAGGGCTATCCCCGATGACAAGTTTCCCGGCTGGCATTGCGCTGGCCGGGAAACCTTCAATTGATCCAATGGCAGTTGAGCGGACCTTCCCGCCGTTCGCGGAAACCAGTGCGGCGGTGGCTACCTGCGCATCACCGGCATTGAGCTCAGGCGGGCAATGTCTGGTCTGCGAAGTGTCTTGACCTCTCCTATCGCCACCGAGGGTCCTTGCAATTGTTGCTATCGCAAAAGGTAGAGGGCACTCGTTCTTCTCCCCAGATACGTTTTCCGGCTCGCTTCGGGCTTTCGCGAAACTGTTGGTTTCGATCAGAAAAGTACTGATCTATGGCAGCACGTGTATCCTCCACTGACGGGTAGTCAGAATTGTGGATAATAGATCGGGCCATTCCGCTAAAGACGGACTCAATGACATTCAGAAACTGTGCGCCAGCAGGAAGCGGTGCAATCTCGACGCGAGGGAGATTGGCACCGACTGCGGTCTCGTTGTGCTCTTTGATTCTTTGCTTCAGTTTCTTCGAGACATGCCACGACGCGGCGTCCCAAGACAGGAAAAGTGTTCGTCGATCCGCGTACCTGTCAATCAGCAGCTCCAACATCCGGATCATTTCTTTCGTGTTCTTTTTCTTGCTATAGAAATGCGTAACCTGATTTGCGCTCAACTCTAGAGCGGCAGTGACAATCAGGCATCCTTTTGATTTTTGCCATTGTGGCACAACCCGCTGTGGCCCTGGAGGACCGAGCATTAAACCCTGTTTCATTTTCACAGCTAGCGGGCCAAACTCATCAATTGAAAAAAAGGCTTCATCCGATGCGAGGTTCGCCAGAATCTTCTGAACCATAGAGAGTTTTTTGCGATACTCGGGGTCAGTTGATGTAAGGACAATCCTCGCCTTGCGCCATTTCCAACCAGCGCCCCGGATGATTTGGCGGAGGACTTGATGTGAGACTGGAAACCCTTGTCGAGAAAGAACGGTCCGAAGGTCGCGCATGATCCAAGATGTTCGGTTGATGGCGTGGTCTCGTGGCGGCTGATGCAGCACGCGAAAAACCGCAGCCTTCAGTTCTTCGTTCTCTGCCATGCGGGTACCTCTCTTCATTGGGGCAAAGAGTTGTTCGACACCTCCATCGAGGTACGCCCTCAGGTAGCGGCGGCACGTGTTTCTACTGATACCTAGACACAAACTGATCCGTCTGATCGAAAAGCCTTGTTCATGCGCAAGAACCGATATGGCCCGGTTGCGCTGCCGACTACTTGGATCGTGGACCTTTCGCATCAAATGATCGATGACGTCTTTCTGCCCACCCGGAGTCCTTTCCAGACGGTCTCCGCGGAGTCGATCGATCCAATCTGCTACTTCGTTAGCGCGCTCCATCCGGCGGTCCCGATGTAGGTGCAGAGTCACATTCGCCGATCCACTCTGTACGTGCGGATCAATCCGATACATCCGGGGCGACTTCTTGATTGTCAGGCTATCAATTGTCCCCTTGCTACCAGTCGGCCTAATCACGAAACTTACTTGGGGAATTTGCACGGCTCGGCAATGTCTACGGACACAGTCGTAACTCCCACCGTATCCATGATGATCTCGAATGTTCCGATAGATCGAGGCCATACTTCTGCGTTCGCACTGCGGAAGGGTTTCATTTTCTGCGAGCATTGAGTAGATCAATTGCTCATATTCGGTAGTCGCGCTCTCCCGTGGCCTACGTGAAAACCGGACAGGCAGATCGTGTCGCAGTACCTTTCGGACAGTATTGCGGCTCAATCCCTCAGATTTGGCCACTCCTCTGATCGATTTTCCTTCGACAAGAACCCGACGCCGAATTTGCGCCCATTGGATTGGATCGGTAAGCATGAATGGACCTCCTATTCAGCCCCAACCTTCGTGTGAGGCACTACTTTTTCCTTCTTCGGGTCCCTTTGGGCGATGGACGCTCTATGTGGGCTTGGTCCGAACTGAATACGCATATTTCGGAAGAAGACCGGACATCTGAGTCATTCCGTCGGATGACCGCATTGTCGGCATTCTATCAGTTTGTGCCGAGTGCAGCATTCGGTAGTTTGGGCTCTAAGCCGACCTTAGCTGGTTTCTTAAGGCAGTTGGCAGGGCCGCACTCTAGAGGTTCGGCCAGCTTCCCTAGCAGCTTGCTGCTCTGGTCGGTTTCGCTTCCTTCTTAACCTCTCTTACGTTGGCTCGGAGGAACCACAATCGAATGCCAATGCCTCTTGGGAGAGCCCTGCTGTCCCCCGGCCCCTTTTTAACTTTGCCCAACTCAGCTGCGATTTCTAGCTCTTTAGGTAGAAAGAAATGCAGCCTTTTGATCGGCAAACAAGCAGTCCCTACCCACGCCTCAAAACTACGCGGGCAATGCAGACTGAATCAGATCATAGTTGCAATTGAGAAAACCACATTGCTAATGATCGTAACCGGAGATCAAAATGAAACGCCTTGGAACGTTAGTTCTGGCCTTGTGCCTCGCCCTTTCACTCAGCCTGAATGTCGCGACCGTAGCATTCAGCGCCGTCGCTACCTTGGTTTCGTCGGCCTACAGCGCAGTTACCGGCGCTCGATCCGTGGTCTCGTCGCTCCAGGCCAAAAATGCTGATCTTGATCGGGAGCTCAAAAGAACGAAGACTAAAGTCACCACTCTGTCCTCCGACCTTGATGTTCGAGATAAGAAGATAAATCAGCTCACCAAAAAAGTCTCACTGAAGGATAGGAGAATAACAACCCTTACCGCCAAGGCCCGCAACCCTTCCGTGAGGTATCGAGGAGCCCAAAAGCCGCTTAGCGCAGCCGTGAGCGACACGGTTGGCAGGCTGTCCAAGCGGACCACTATCGCTGCGAGCCGAAACGTGTCCTCTCTGTTCGCCAGCAGTATCCCCTTTGTGGGGGTCGGAGTCGGTGTCGCGGTCACCGGCTACGAGCTGAAGGACGGCTGCGATAACCTGAAGGACCTCCGGGAGCTCGAAGTCGCCCTGAACCCCAGTGCGAAAGAGTCCGACGAGCAGCAGAGAGTCTGCGGCACTATTCCTCCCACCCGGGAGGAGGTGATGGCCAAGGTCCGCTCGGCTCCCGGAGAAGTCTGGGAGGGAGCCAAGCAGTACGTCCCTGAGCTCCCGGAGGTGGACTTCGGGGGAGCGTGGGCGTCTGGGCTGGAGTCTGCCGGAGACGCTCTGGGGCGGGCTGGAGAGACTGCTAGCGATGCTGGCAGGTCTGTCTCTGACGCTGTGCGGGGAGGCTGGAACTGGGTGTGGGGAGAGTAGCGGTTTCGGTGAAGTGGGAGCGGGTGACCCTCGGCTGGCGGGTGCTGGCCGGGGGTGCAGCACTTCGCTTTCTTTTTGCCTGACTAGGTCTCTCCTGCAACCGAAACGAGGGGGGAGCTCTCAGCGAGCAGTATTGGCGGAGGGCTCAAGGGGGCGAGAGGGTGGTGCGGTGGCGAGGAGGCCTCTGGCAACTGGGAAGTCGCCCCGGAAGACACGCTGACGGTCTGAGAGCGGGGGGCGGCAAGGATGTTAATCAACTGGGTACAGTAGGTTGGGCCTGATCAGCGTCACCCGTAACACCCGTTCTGCCCCACTTTCCGCCCCAGTTTCGCTGGCCAGCCGGGGGAGTTGATAGAGATCAGGGGGCGACAAGGTCTCCTACCATCCCAGCCACTTCTTTCTTACATGATGGGTACGGGCCTCTGAGGGGCGTCTCGGGTCAGAAATGCCCCCAAAAATGCCCCCGCTGTTTCGGACCTGAGGTGAGCGGCCGCCAGACAGTTTACCCGCACGGTGGACAGGTCCACCTCCCGGAAGGCGACCCTCGACTGGCTGCGGCTGGTCGGGGGGGAGCCACTTCGCTTTTTTCATCGGAGCGGGGGAGGTCAAGGAGGTGCAGCAGCCGGGGCACTCTGGCGGGCTGTCACCTCTGGGTAATAGGTATAAGTAATGGAGAAGAGGAAGGGAGAGACCACTGCTCCTCCTGCTCCCCCATACCATCGAGGAAGCCAATCCCCCCAGCACATCAGGGAAGTGGAGAGACAGTTCGTCCTACCCGTTCCTCCCAAGCGGCCTTGCGAGCCAGATACCCCTCGCAGCGAACGACTCGCGCGTCCCTCCACTGCTTCAGGTCCTCCCGTTTGTCAGCATCGATTTCATCCAGACCGACACCGACCCTGTCTATAGGCAGTGGTCGCCCCACAACCGCCTCAGAGGCCTCCGCCAACACCCACCGCAGCTCCCCCACTCGCGTGTAGTCAACGATGAAGCTGTCGTGCACCGACAGCACGACCACCTCTTGCTTAGCGAAGTGCCGGTGAACCCGTTCAGCGATCTGGCTATCGACGTTCATCAGCCGAATGCCTTGGTCCGCGAAAACAAGGTCCCGCAGGAAGTGGTATCGCTCCAGGAGCTTGTCCGTCAGAGCCTTGAGGTCTTCATTGGTCAGGGTCTTGCCCATGTGTCCCGTCGGCCACTCGCTCCGGAAAGACCGGTAGGCGGAGGGTCGGTCAGCGGCATTGAGCGCGGTCAGGACAAGCTTCTTGAGCAGCGTCCTCTGGAGGCTTGGTGGCGCCCTCGGTATCGTTCCCTCAGGCAACAGATAGGGATCGTCTGGGAGGTCTGCGCCCTGTTCCGCGGCCAGGAGCTGAAGGTGCAGCCCCTTGAAGTCAACCTCAACCGTCGGGGTGTCGTCAATCAGAATGTCTTTGCGATAGTCGGAGCTGATCTGCTGCCACCAGCCCCCGTAGAAGCGCCCGTTGCAGCCCCAGTCGCCCCGGCTATAGACGCGCCGAATGAAGTGATGATGGTGACTGATCTGCTGGATCACATCCCGTCCGTGGTCCTGACCCGTCACCAGTTGTGGCTGTTCCAAGGTGCTCACGTCGATGAAGTGATTTGCCAGCACAAGGTTGTAGGCACGTAGCTCCCCACGTTGGCGGTTGGTCTCGTCGGTGTCCTCGTAGTCGACCAGCTTGTCCTGCGAGCCCCGGAGGATCACACACTCCTGGGTTCGAACCCGAGTGATGTCGTCCCGCGTCACAGCTGACCTGTCGAAGAGTGCCCGGAGCCTATCTGAGGCCCGAACCCTGGTTACGCGGTTCCCACCAGCTCCTGCTCCGCTGTAGGACCCCTTGGCGATCACAAGGTACTCCGCTTCTACAAGTCGCTTGATGACCTGAATTATGTGCTTGCTGATGCCCAGCGCATTGTACCGGGATCGGGTGTCATAGGCGTTGGCGTTCATCGAGACACCGATGCTCAGCTCCGTGTCTTCTAGCCAAGCCACGTAAATGTCGAGGATCAGGATCTTCAGTTGGGTCCTGAAGGGGGTCTTGGGCTTCGGTCCGGGTCTAGGGCCCTGCATGTCCTTGAAGACTTCATCCCAAAGCTGGTCGACCCAGGCTCCCACCTCTGGATGCTGCGACCAGCGGTGGACATCAATCGGGCGGCTATGGAAAGGGTCGAGGATAGCTGTCATTGGGTTCCCGGGCTCTGCGTCAGGACCTTAGATAGGGGTGCAGGGGGATGAGGATAAGGGGGGATTGGCTTCCTCGATGGTATGGGGGAGCAGGAGGAGCAGTGGTCTCTCCCTTCCTCTTCTCCATTACTTATACCTATTACCCAGAGGTGACAGTCCGCCAGAGTACCCCCGGCTGCTGCACCTCCTTGACCTCACCCGCTCCGATGAAAAAAGCGAAGTGGCTCACCCCCCGACCAGCCGCAGCCAGTCGAGGGGCGCTTTCCGGGAGGTGGACCTGTCCACCGTGCTGGCAAACTGTCTGGCGGCCGCTCACCTCAGGCTGGAAACAGCGGGGGCATTTTCGGGGGCATTTCTGGCCCGAGAGGCCCTAAGAGAACCCGTAACGACGATGAAAAGAAGAGTTGGCTGGGATGGTAGGATTCGAACCTACGGTACACTGTACCAAAAACAGTTGCCTTACCACTTGGCTACATCCCAACGTGAGCCGCTAATTAAGGGGCTAAGCTGCGTAGCGCAAGACCCGTTTTGGCAATTTTCCTATTCCTCGGTGGCATTGTCGGTCAGCAAGTCACGGCGGGAGAGTCCGGCGCGCTCCTGATCGACGATTTGCTCCAGTTCCTTGTCCGCTGTGGCGTCCACGTCCTGTACAGGCGCAGGTGGGGCTGGGGGTGTGGCGGGCTCTGCCTTGGTCTCTGCCGAAAGCCGCGTGATTTCTGCGCCGCCGGTGTCCAGCCTGTAGGTCGGGAACGGTGCGGCCATTCCGGCGGCTTCGAACGCGGCCTGGGTCAGGCGGATGGCCTCTGAACGGGCCAGCACGATGTTGGTTTCGGTCTGGTTGATCCAGGCGGCCATGTTCAGCGTGACCCAGAAATCATCGACCGATTCGACCCAGACCGATACTTCGGGCGTTTTCAGCACAAAGGGCAAGTCGCTGATGGTGTCCAGCGCGATCTGTTGCGCTTGGGCCAGATCAGCCTCGCCAGACACGGACAGGGCGAAAGTAAACCGCCGTTCGGCGTTGCGGGTGAAATTGACGATGCGGCTTTTGAAAACGGTCGCATTGGGAATGCGGATGTGGTTGCCATCAAAGCTCAGCAAAATGGTCGCACGCGACGTCAGGCGAATGACCTTGCCGGTATCGCCGTTGATCTCGACCGTGTCATTGGGCCGAAACGGTTGGCGGATTGACAGCATGACCGATGCGATAAAATTCTCGACCGTGTCACGCACGGCGAAACCGATGGCAAGGCCTACGATCCCCGCCGCCCCCAGAATGCCGGAAAGCAGGGCGGTCGCCCCAAGGATATCAAGGGCAACAACCAGCCCGCCAATGACAAAGACCAGCCGAATGATCTGGCGATAGATATCGGCGATAAAGGCGTTTGGCGACAACCTGTCCCACGGCTGCTGGCGCCGGGCCAGCCAAAAGCCAAAGATGATGATGACAACGAAAACCGCAAGCCCGATCAGGGCCAGCGGCAGGAAGGCGATCATCTGGGTGGCGCGGGTCATGAAACGGTCAACGGCAGGGTTCAGCCGTTCGACCACGTCCGTTGTCTCAAGCACTTCATTCTCAATCGCGACCACGCCTTGAACCCGGCCGACCAGCTCGTTCAGGCGCGTGGCCGATGACATGTCAAGCGTGGTGCCGCGCAGCGTGACGATGCCAGAGGAAACTGTCACGCTTACATCGTCATAGCCGTCAAGTTCCCCAAGGATATCGCGGATGCGATTGGCGATGGCGGCGTCGGCCTGCGCGTTGTCCTCAACGGTGATGGTGCCGGTGGGCTGATCCGCCGTTTGTGCAAGAAGCCCAAGGGGAATCAACAGGTAGACAATCAGAGCAAGCAGGCGCATTCTGGAAAATTCCTTGGTCGATCAATGCGCCAAGCCTAGGCGCGGTGGCGCTGGATGGCAATTCTCTGATCACACAAGTCCAGCGCTGATTTCCGGCCAGTTCACATGCGCCCTTTGCGCCCCCGTGCGTCAGTCCTGACAGTCGATCAGAATCGCGCCCGTCCGGCCCCCTGCCTCGACAGCTTCATGTGCGTCGGCCGTTTCGGCCAGCGGATAGATACGCTCAACCGGGCAGGTCAGCGCATTGTCCGTCAACGCTGCGTGCAACTGAGCAATCCGTGCGTCGCGTTCAGGCTTGGGCAGAAGGTAGATCAGCAAGATGTCGATCGTGACTGCTTTGAACAATAGCGGAAAGAACGGCAGCACAGGCTGCATGTTCTTGGCCGATCCATAGACAGCAAGTCTGCCGTTGGGTGCGATCACTTCGGCGTTCAGATCCACGTTCACACCAAATTCGACCTCGACAATGGTCGGGATCAGCGCACCGTCGTTCGCGTTGAGGATTTGTGCCGCGACGTCGTGCGCGCTGTAATCCAGCACGGCGTCTGCCCCGGCTTCTTTCACGCGCTCCATGTCACGCGGGCTGCAGGTGGCGATGACCTTCGCGCCACCCCACTTGGCAAGCTGCACCGCCAAAAGCCCGACGGTTCCGGCCCCGCCACTGATCAGTACCGTTTGCCCCGCAATGTCGCCGCCGCCAAAGACTGCCTCTGCTGCGGTCAGGCCGGGGATGCCAAGGATCGCTCCGGTCTCAAAGCTTACCCCATCGGGCAGTGGGACGGCCATGTCGGCGGGCAGGGTGATGAATTCAGCAGCGGTGCCATGGGGGCGTTGCCACTGGCCGTTCCAGATCCAGACGCGCTGGCCAATGCGGTCGGGGTTCACGCCGTCGCCCACGGCGTCAATCACGCCCGCGCCATCGCTGTGGGGGATGATCTCGGCAAAGGCGGGTTTGTCCAGACCCGGTCGCCCGGCGCGGGACTTTACGTCAGATGGATTCACGCCGGAAAACCTCAGCTTGACCCGGACTTCGCCCGCTTGCGGTGCGGACGCCTCAAGGTCTTTCCAATGCAGCACGTTCCGGGCTGTGCCAAAGTCTGAATAGGTGATCGCGCGCATATGGGGTTCCTCTTGAATCTGCTCGGTCGTGCCACCCTGAAGGAAAGAAGCCTGCCATTCAATTCCCGCGGACAGATGATGCCTGTATCGAGGGGCTGGCAGATTACGCGTTCGCATCTCACGAAGTTGAGGGGGTGATGTCGGGGCGGCGGGACAAGATCACGTGGGGCTGCGGGTGTCGGGGCATTTCCTGCAAGAGGATGTCAGCCGGGAACTGACACGCCGGATTGACGCGTTTATTGCTGCGGCCCGCTAGGCGGGGTTTTTCGTCTGCAACGGCACGTGGCCTCACAAAACAAGAGCGGGTTTTGCTGTCTCAGTCCCTGTAGGTGGCGGTTGCCCATGGGCAATTCAGGATTCAATACATCGATTCAAGGAATTATAATTAACTAACAAATACTTAACAGGTGTCACTCGCGCACTTCGTTCGCACCGACACCCCATATCCGCGACTTAGGCGCCCATCCCTTGTAGCCACCTGTGCGCAACTCACACCATTCCAGATCGCAGTCGCCCAGCCGTGCTACGACCCCCAGCTCCAATGCGGCGGAAACCGGCGCGTTGGGGTCGGGACGGACGTGCAGCTGCAGCATGTCCTGTTCAACCAGCACCGTGCGCGTGCCAGACAAAAGCGAATAATGCACCCAGCCGCCCATGCCATCGCGGTCCTCGACCCGGCGCCAGTGGCCATGCTCTGCGGTGATCCGTAGCGGCATGTCGCGGCGGCGAAACACCCAATCGATGCGGTGCGACAGGCTGGGACCGCGCCGCACGTTGCCTTCCGAGGCCTTCATGGACACGAACCGGGGGATCGGTAAATTCGTCACCGGACCCACCTCTCCTGCGCGGCTGCCAGAGGGAAGCGCGATCGTTATCATCAACAGTACAGCTAAGGTGCTTTTGAACATCGAACGGAACATGGGTGCTGCCTGCACTGTCACTTGATTTGCTCTTTTTGCGGCAAGGGGTTCTTGTGCCTCCGGCTCGCATGAGACACCATGGGCGCAAGCGAAGACAAGGCCAAGGTCTGGGAGGACGCAAATGTCAAAAGAACGGTTGAGTGTTGTAGTCACGCGACGGTTGCCGGACGCGGTTGAAACACGGCTCTCTGAACTGTTTGATGTAAAGCTGCGGCTGGATGACGTTCCGATGACCCGGACCGAGCTGACGCAGGCGATGAAGACTGCAGATGTGCTGGTGCCGACCGTCACGGATGAGATCGACGCGGCAATGATCGGGCAGGCGGGTGACCAGCTGAAACTGATCGCGAATTACGGCGCGGGGGTCGATCATATCGATGTCGCCACAGCGCGTCAGCGCGGCATTCTGGTCAGCAACACACCCGGCGTGCTGACCGATGATACCGCCGATATGGCCATGGCGCTGATTCTGGCCGTGACCCGACGGATGCCCGAAGGCATGGCCATGATGCAAAAAGGCGACTGGTCCGGCTGGGCGCCGACAGCGCTGCTTGGCGGACGCGTCAGCGGGCGCCGCCTTGGCATTCTGGGCATGGGCCGGATCGGTCAGGCGGTAGCGAAACGCGCGGCAGCCTTCGGCATGCAGGTGCATTATCACAACCGACGCAAGCTTCATGCGGATATCGAAAACGCGCTGGAGGCGACCTATTGGGAGAGCCTTGACCAGATGGTCGCGCGCATGGACGTGATCAGCGTCAACTGCCCACATACCCCTTCTACGTTTCATCTGATGAATGCACGCCGACTGAAACTGATGAAGCCTGACGCGGTGATCGTGAACACCTCACGCGGGGAGGTGATCGACGAGAACGCACTCACCCGGATGCTGCGCGCAGGCGAACTCAAGGGCGCGGGGCTGGATGTCTATGAACACGGCACCCAGGTAAACCCGCGTCTGCGAGAGCTGGATAACGTTGTGCTGTTGCCGCACATGGGGTCGGCGACGCTAGAAGGGCGTCTTGAGATGGGTGAGAAGGTCATCATCAACATCAAGACCTTTGATGACGGGCACCGGCCGCCCGATCAGGTTGTTCCCTCCATGCTTTGAGCGCGTTTCGGGCCGGATAAGATTGAGCGGGCAAAGCCCGCATGCGATTCATTTGTTTGGGGCTCTGCCCCAAGCCCCGCGGTATTTAAGGCCAAAGAGAGAAACAGGGAGAGACGGTATGCGTGGTATTCTGAGTATCTTGTTTGTGGTGATGGCGGGTGCAGGTGCGGCGCAGCAGGCGGCAGATGCCGTCGCCCCCGAAGCACCGGGGGCCGGGGCGTTTGTAGGCCTGCCCACCGAGATCGCGGCGGCTCTTGAGGCAAAAGAAGCCGGTGTGCCGGTGGTGGCCACTGACTGGATGTTGGCAGCAGCGAACCCACATGCGGTCAAGGCGGGCGCCGATGTTTTGGCTGCGGGCGGCACGGCGGCGGATGCGCTGGTTGCGGTGCAGGTGGTGCTGGGTTTGGTAGAGCCACAGTCTTCTGGTTTGGGGGGCGGGGCGTTTCTGGTCTGGTACGATGCGGAAAGCGGTGTTGTGACCACGCTGGACGGGCGCGAAACCGCACCTCTGGCGGCGACACCCACGCTGTTTCAGGACGAAAACGGCGAGCCACTGAAGTTCTTTGATGCGGTGGTCGGGGGACGGTCTGTTGGCACGCCGGGTACGCCCGCGCTTTTGGCAGAGGTCCACGCGCGCTGGGGTAATCAGGATTGGGCGTCGCTCTTGCAGCCGGGCATTGATCTGGCCGAGGCGGGTTTCACCGTGTCGCCACGCTTGGCGGCCTTGGTCGAGGGGGATCAGGAACGGCTGAGTTCGTCTGGTGTGACGGCCTCCTATTTCATGCCGGATGCGGAAGTGATTCAGCCGGGCAATACGCTGAAAAACCCGGCTTATGCCGCGACCTTGCGGGCCTTCGCCGAAGAGGGCGCAGGGGTATTCTATGGCGGTCAGATCGGGCGCGATATCGTTGCCACGGTGCAGGGGGCATCGGGCAATCCCGGTGTGCTCTCAGAAGTGGACATGTCGATTTATCGGGTGAAAGAGCGCCCGGCGGTCTGCGCGCCCTACCGGGGTTACGAAGTATGTGGCATGGGACCGCCGTCTTCGGGGGCCGTGGCGGTAGGGCAAATCCTGATGGGATTGGAACCCTATGATCTGAGCGCCGGGCCACAGGATGCACAGGTGCGGCGGCTGATCGGGGACGCAGGGCGTTTGGCCTTTGCCGACAGAGGGCGGTATCTGGCCGATAGCGACTATGTGCCGGTGCCTGTCGCCGGGTTGCTGGACCCGTCCTACATGTCCGAACGCGCGTCGGCGCTGGACGGAGAGATGGCGCTGGAAGAGGTGTCGGCGGGCAATCCGACGTTTGACCATGCGCTGATATGGGCGGACGATGACAGTATCGAATTTCCCTCGACCTCGCATGTGTCCATTGTGGACGCTGCGGGCAATGTCGCGTCCATGACCACAACGATCGAGAATGCGTTCGGCTCTCGCTTGATGTTGGGTGGGTTCTTGTTGAACAATGAACTGACGGACTTTTCGTTTCGCACGCACCGGGATGGCGTGCCGATCGCCAATCGGTTGGAGCCGGGCAAGAGGCCGCGTTCCTCAATGGCACCGACGATCGTGCTGAAAGACGGCAAGCCGGTGCTGGCGGTGGGCAGCCCCGGTGGCAGCCGGATCATCGGCTATGTGGCCCAGACCATTGTCGGGGTGATCGACTGGGGGCTTGATGTCCAGCAGGCGGTCAGCGTCCCGCATGCGGTGAACCGGTTTGGCGCCTATGACCTTGAGGAAGGTACTTCCGCGGCAGAGCTTCAAGACCAGCTTGTGGCGCTGGGATACGACGTAAATACGCGTGCGTTGACATCGGGACTGCATGTGATCGCCATTGGCGATGATCTGCGCGGCGGTGCCGATCCGCGCCGCGAGGGTATCGCCTTTGGGCAATGAATCGATAGAACACCGGCACGGGACGGGCCGGTGCGCGGGCAGGGCCTGCAGATGAGGAGGAGGACGTCATGGCAGATGGCGGGGTGCTGATGCGCAATGAAGAGGGCATTCAAGCTGCCCTTGGTGTGTTAAAACAGCAGTTTGGAGAGCGGTTCCAGACCGGGCATTCCATCCGCGAGCAGCATGGACACACCACCACTTGGATACCCAACCAGATGCCGGATGGCGTGGTCTTTGCCAAGTCGACGGCTGAGGTCAGCGAGATCGTCAAGGTGTGCGCCACGCATGGCGTGCCGATCATCGCCTATGGCACCGGCACCTCTCTTGAAGGTCATGTAAATGCCCCGGCGGGCGGTATCTCAATTGACGTGAGCCAGATGGACAGCGTGCTTGAGGTCAACGCGGGCGATCTGGATTGCCGGGTGCAGCCGGGTGTCACGCGCGAGGCTTTGAACACCTATCTGCGCGATCAGGGTCTGTTCTTTCCGATTGATCCGGGGGCGAACGCATCGCTGGGCGGGATGGCGGCGACCCGTGCCAGCGGCACGAACGCGGTGCGCTACGGCACGATGAAAGACAACGTGCTGAGCGTCGAGGCGGTGATGGCTGACGGGTCGATCATCCGCACGGCGTCGCGGGCGCGCAAATCCTCGGCGGGCTATGACCTGACGCGGCTGATGGTCGGCTCCGAAGGTACGCTTGGTATCATCACAGAGATCACCCTGCGCCTGCAGGGCATTCCCGAAGCGATTTCGGCGGCGCGCTGTTCTTTCCCAAGCGTCGAGGCGGCATCCAAGACCGTAATGGCAGTGATCCAATACGGTCTGCCCGTGGCGCGGATCGAGCTGCTGGACACGCTGGTGGTGAAAGCGCTCAACAATTATTCGAAACTGGACCTGCCGGAAGGGCCTCTTTTGCTGCTTGAATTCCATGGGTCAGAGGCAAGTGTGGCCGAGCAGGCGGAAACCTTTGGTATGCTGGCCGAAGAGGAAGGCGGCACCGGCTATCAGGCGACCGCCACGCTGGAGGAGCGCAACAAGCTGTGGCAGGCGCGGCACGATGCCTATTGGGCGATGCTGGCGCTGCGGCCAGGGTGCAAGGCCGTCGCGACAGATGTCTGCGTGCCGATCTCGCGGCTGGCCGAAGCGGTGACCGCGTCGGAGGCCAAGGCGAATGAGCTGGGCTTGATTGCCCCCGTGGTGGGGCATGCGGGTGATGGGAATTTCCATGCGTCGTTGTTGCTCGACATGGAGGATGCCGATGAGGTGGCAAAGGCGGAACACTTTGTCAGCTGGCTGAACGATATGGCGATCTCCATGGACGGCACCTGTACCGGCGAGCATGGGATAGGGCAGGGCAAGCGGCCCTATCTGATCAAGGAATTGGGCGCAGACACGATTGCCGTCATGGGCGCGATCAAGAAAGCGCTTGATCCGCAAAACATCATGAACCCCGGTAAGATACTGGCTGACTGACATGCTGGGCGCACGCACGGATCTTGCAACCCATGAGGTGACCAACCAGCCGCCTGCGCGGGGGGATCTAGACCTGTGGTCAACGGATGTTGCGCTGCGTGAGAATGCGGAGCGTGGCGGCGCGGATGCGGCGGCGCTGGCAGATTACGGCAAGGCGATGGGCGCACAAGCCACGCGCGATGCCGGGCGGCAGGCCAACCGGCACACCCCGGAACTCAAGCTGTTTGACAGCGGCGGGCGGCGGCTTGACGAGGTGTCTTTCCATCCGTCCTACCATGACCTGATGCGCCTTGGCATCGGTGCCGGCTATTCCGCCATCGCCTGGGAAGGCGGGCAGGGCGGACATGTGGCGCACGCAGCAATGGTCTATCTCGCCTCTCAGGTTGAGCCGGGGCATTGCTGCCCGATGACGATGACGTATGCGGCAGTCCCGGCCCTTGCAGCCTCGGACGGGGTGCCTGCGGTCTGGCAAGAGAAGCTTGTGTCGCGGGAATATGACCCAAGCATAAAGCCCATCGCGCAGAAGGCAGGCGCGACGCTGGGCATGGCGATGACCGAAAAACAGGGCGGGTCGGACGTGCGCGCGAATAGCACGGTGGCGACGCGGGACGCGGAAGGCTGGCGGCTGACCGGACACAAGTGGTTTTGCTCGGCGCCGATGTCGGACGGATTCCTGACTTTGGCGCAGACCGGCAACGGGATCAGTTGCTTTCTGGTGCCGCGCTGGCTGGAGGATGGGCGCAATCCGATCCACATCATGCGGCTGAAGGATAAGCTGGGCAACCGGGCCAATGCCTCGTCCGAGATTGAGTATCACGGCACATTTGCCTACCTGCTGGGCGAGGAAGGGCGCGGGGTACAGACGATTATCGAGATGGTTCATCACACCCGGCTGGATACGGCGATGGCGCCCGCGGGCCTCATGCGCGTGGCGCTGGGCGAGGCGCACCACTGGTGCGCACACCGCACGGCATTTCAGAAACGCCTGATTGATCAACCGCTGATGGCCCGCGTGCTGGCCGATCTGGCGCTGGATTGGGAGGGTGCGCTTGCGCTGGGCCTGCGTGTTTCGCGGGCTTTTGACGGGACCGCACCGGAAGACCGTGCTTTTGCCCGGATCGCGGTCGCGCTGGCAAAGTTCCTGTCGAACAAGCGCTGCGGCTGGGTCATCGCAGAGGCGATGGAAGCGCTGGGCGGCATGGGCTATGTCGAGGACACGCCGCTGCCGATGCTCTACCGAGAGGCACCGCTGAACGGGATTTGGGAAGGGTCAGGCAATGTGATTTGCCTTGATATCCTGCGCACGCTTGGGCGCGAACTTGCGGCAGCAGAGGCGTTGCAGGCGGAACTGTCGACCGCCACCGGGACGAATGCGCGATTTGATGCGGCACTTAAACAACACCGCGACCGCTGGCCTGCCCTGCCGGAGGAGGCAGAGGCGCGCTGGTTCGCGGAGCGTACCGCGACCTTGCTGACGGCCGCGATCCTGATCCAGTCTGCGCCTGCTGCTGTTTCGGATGCCTATGTGGCCACCCGTGTCGCCGGGGAACGCGGTCAGATTGCAGGCGCGATCGGCGCTGTCGATACCGATGCCATCCTTGGACGGCTCGCAACAGCGCCCTGAGCGGCACAAGGTCGGTTTTCTGACATGACCTGTCGGACCTTGCGAGCGGATTTTCGCGCCGGGGACTAAAACGATCCCAAACGCGCAAAGGATTCTGTGACATGAAAACGCAAGTCAAAGCATTGGTCGTGGGCGGCGGTGCCGTGGGCACCTCGATTGCCTATCATCTGGCGAAAGCGGGCTGGGATGACGTCATGCTGCTTGAGCGGGACGAGCTGACCTCGGGCTCCACCTGGCATGCGGCGGGATTGCTGCCCTATTTCAACATGTCCTATGCGACGACCCACATCCACGACTATTCCATCAAGTTCTACAAGTCGCTTGAGGAAGAGACAGGGCTGAACGCCGGTTTCGCCGTGGTGGGCAACCTGCGCATGGCCCAGACGGATGAGCGCATGGATGAATACATGCTCTATGCCTCAACGGCTGAGACATGCGGCGTGCCCTACACCTTCATGACGCCGGATGAGATCAAGGCGAAATGGCCGCTGATCCGCACCGAAGACTTGAAGGGCGCGCTGTATCACCAGACCGACGGCTACATAAACCCCGCCGATGTGACGATGGCGATGGCCAAGGGCGCACGCCAGCGCGGCGTGATGATCGAGCGCAAGTGGCAGGCGGATGCGTTCCACTGGAACGGCGAGGCCTGGGAGGTGACCTGCACCAAGATGGCGGAGAAGGGCGGCAACCTCGTGCCGACCGAAGAGCAGATGGTGATCACCGCCGAACACGTCGTCACCGCAAGCGGTAACCACGCGCAGCGCACCGCGCAGATGCTGGGCATCAAGATGCCCGCGATCCCGGTGGAGCACCAGTTTATCGTGATGGATCAGGACCCCGAACTGGTGAAATGGCGCAAGGAGGATGGCAATCCTGAGCATCCCGTCATCCGCGACGCCGATGCGCAAAGCTATGTGCGCGAGGAACGCGGCGGCTGGATTTTGGGCGTTTATGAGAAAAATGCGCCCGCACGCTTCGAATACGGCGTGCCTGACAGCTTCCGTGCGGACCTGTTCCAGCTCGATCTGGAGCGGATCGAGGACCAGTATGCCGCGATGATCCATCGCGTGCCGTCCTGTGAGGAATGCGGCCTGAAGGATGATTTCAACGGCCCGATTTGCTATACGCCCGATGGCAACCCGCTGGTTGGGCCGGCACCGGGCCTGCGTAACATGTGGTTGGCCGAAGGGTTCTCCTTCGGGATCACGGCGGCGGGCGGCACCGGCTATTACCTTGCTCAATTGTTGGTCGAGGGCGAGGCCGAGATCGACATGGCATCGCTTGACCCCAAGCGCTATGGCGACTGGATGACGACCGAGTTTGCCGCGCGCAAGAACGAGGAAGCCTACGAACACGTCTACATCCTGCACCATCCGGATGAGGAACGGCCTGCCTGCCGTCCCTTGCGGACCTCGCCCGCCTACGACCGTCAGGCGGCCCGTGGTGCGCAGTTCGGCTGGGTGAATGGCTGGGAACGGCCCAACTATTTCGCGCCTAAAGGGTTCTCGGACCATGACAGCCGGTCTTTCCGCCGTGGTGGATGGTGGCAGTATGCCGTGGAAGAGGCCAAGGCGATCCGCGAGGGCGTTGGCCTGGTCGACGCGACAGCCTTTACCAAGCATCTGGTCAAAGGGCCGGGAGCGACCGCTTTCCTTGACTGGTTCACCTGCAACAAGCTGCCGTCGGTGGGCCGGATCAACCTGACCTATGCGCTGACCGGCGCAGGCACCACGCGCACGGAGTACACCATCGTGCGGTTGGCGCAGGACGAATACTACCTCGTCAGCGCGGGCGCATGGACCGCCTATGACAGCGACTACCTGCGCAAGGCGATTGAGGACAAGGCACCCGAGTTCGGCTATATCGAATGCCACGACGTGACCACGCAATGGGGTGTTTTCGCCATTGCAGGGCCCAAGTCGCGCGATGTGCTGAACGAGATCGTCAAGGATGCCGATCCGTCCACCGTTCTGAGCAACAAGCGTTTCCCGTGGCTGACCATGCGCAACATCGAACTGGGCATGTGCCCCGTCCGTGCGATCCGCGTGGCCTATACCGGAGAGCTGGGTTGGGAGCTTCACCACCCGATTGAGATGCAGAATTACCTGTTCGATCAGCTTGAGAAAGCAGGTGAGCCGCACGGTATGAAGCTGGTCGGCGCACGCGCACAGAACTGGCTGCGTCAGGAGAAATCCTATCGCGCCTTTGGCACTGAACTGGGCCGCGATGCCACGCCGCTTGAGGCCGACCTGCCGCGCTTTGTCGATCTGAACAAGGACTTTCACGGCAAACAGGCGATGGCCGATCACGGGATCAACGCGAAATGTGTGACTGTCCTGATCGACGGGCCAGATGACGCTGACCCTTGGGGGCGCGAAGTGTTGTACGTGGGCGATGAGCGCACAGGCCGCCTGACCTCGGGTGGCTATTCCGTTGCGTTCGGCAAATCCATCGGCATGGGCTATGTGAAGCCGGACCATGCCGTGGTAGGCCAAAAGCTGAAGGTCAAGATGTTTGACCAGCTTTGGGACGCCGAGATTGTGGAGGACAGCCCCTATGATCCGAAAAACGAACGCATCCGGATCGACGGGTAACATGTTCCGCGCCGTCCCTCTGATCGGGGCGGCGCTTTGTCTTGCGCTGGCGTTGTGGGTGGCGCGGTCAGCGGATGATCCGCTGACACATACTGCGCAGAGTTACGCTGCCGATATTGCGACCAAGGCGGCGGCCACCTATGTGACCCTGCGTGCGCTGAACGCCGTTCTGTCAACTGCGCAAGAATTCGAGGTCGGCGTCACCATCATCGCATCGGGCACCGCCCAGCCGCTCAAGATACTGGAGCCGGTGGATGACACGATCGAACGGATTGCCGGGCTGGTCTTTGGGATCATGGTGGCAACCGGGGTTCTGGCCGTGGCGCTGGGGCCGGTAAGTGCTGTCGGTCTGACGCTATTGGGGCTTGGTCTGGTAATCGCCGCATTCAGCGCGCGGCGCATGATGTCACGACGTCTTGCGTGGTACGGCGGATTTCTGGGCCTTGCCTTGCCGTTGGGGCTGACGCTGGCCGCGCCTTTGGCCGGGTTCCTGACGGAAACCACCTACCAGCGCAATCTGGCTGTTGTGACGGAGATCACGCAATCGGTGGGCGGGACGAATATCGTCGAAGGTGAGCAGGTCGCCGACCTTGGTCTGAATGACTATCGCAAAATCGGCACCAATGTCTGGCAGCGTGCGGATGAGCTGATCAGCGGGCTGGTCGCGATGTTCGGTGTCTATGTCTTTCGCATCTTTATTCTGCCGTTGCTTTTGATCGGTGGCATGTTCTTTGCAGTCCGGTCGCTCGCACGGGGCGCACCCGGTCAGGCCTGAGCCGCGCAAACCTGCAACGCCGCACCAGTTTGTGCGCAGAGAAGGCTAGGATCGCCTGACGCCGACGCATACGGTGGCGCCAGAAGGAGACACCATGGCAAACCAGCCGCTTATAGGGATCGCCCGGCTTGCTGCCGCATGGCGCAATTCCCGTGCCGGATTTCGCGACATCTGGCAGGGTGAGGAAGCGTTTCGTATGGAAATGATCCTCTGGATCGTTTCCATCCCGGTTGCCTTCGTCCTTGCGGACAGCGTGTTTCAGGCCGCAATTCTGATCGCCGCGGGGCTGCTGCTATTGATTGTCGAGGTACTGAATTCCGCCATCGAAGCGGTGGTGGACCGCATCGGTGCTGAACGCCATGACCTGAGCCGGATGGCCAAGGACCTTGGATCACTTGCCGTGCTGCTGGCGTCAATGCTGCTGGGTTTGCTCTGGCTGGCCGCGCTCTGGCAGTGGGTCTTTGCCTAACGCGCCCGGCGGATCACCCAATCGTTCCAGTCGGCGCGGCTGCCGTTAAACGCATTCAGATCAACCTCGCCCGTGATGCCGGGAATGATGCCGGTGGCCGAGTATTGCCAAAAGCGCCAGGACTGGCCCGGATAAGCCTCGCGCGGGGTCTTGGCCGTGGTGCGCAGCCAGAACTCATAACCTCGGAACCGGTGCAGACCGTTGTCCTCGTAGAATTTCGGCGTGGTATAGATGATCGGCCGCTGGCCATAATGCGCCTCGACCAGACGGAGCCAGACACGCATCTGACGACGTACTTCTGCCGCTGGGGGCCTGACCGTGGCGCAGGTGGGGGAAAACGGGTTCCACTCCATGTCCAGCACCGGGGGCAGGCTGCCCGGCACGCGCGGTACGTTGCGGATGAACCAGCGTGCCTGCACGTCCGCCGCAGTGCAGAAGTAATAAAAGTGATAGGCCCCGCGCCAGACGCCTGCGCGGCCCGCACCGCGCCAGTGGTCCTTGAACTTGGGGTCCAGCAGATCGCCGCCCTCGGTCGCCTTGATGAAGGCAAAGTTCACGCCGTTGGCGCGGGCGATGTTCCAGTTGACGGTGTTCTGGAATCGTGCGGCGTCGATCCCGTGAACCGCAAATCGCGTGGGTTTCGGATTGACGAAATCCACTGGATCCGCGTCGCGGAAGTTGGGCGCGAAAAGTACGCCGGGTTCAGCGGGTGGTCGATCTCCGCCGCCGCCACAGGCAGCGAGGGCAAGCAGGCAAAGACCGATGAGCGCGCGTTTCAATGTCATGGTGCGGGCTTGCGTGCGACGAAGGCGAGGTTGTTGGCGGGCATCTCATGTGGGGCATCGACGCGCAGTCCGGCGTTCTCCAGCCAGCCTGTCATGTCGAAGGTATCCTTGTAGGCGATCGCCGGATCAGCACGGCGCAGCTGCGCGTCAAACCATTTGTCGCCGTCGCTGGTCAGCACCCCTTCGCGCGAAAACGGACCGTATAAGACCAGCACGCCGCCAGATGCCAGCGCCTGCGCGGCCTCTGCGATCAGCGTCAGCGCCTCGTTCTTACCGATCAGGTGCAGCAGGTTGATCAGCAGGATCATGTCCTTGGGGCCGTGGTTCGTGGACCATCCAGCCTGTGTCGCATCCAGATGCAGGGCGGGGGCCACATTGTCGAGCCGGGCGTCGGCCACATAGGCGTCAATGCTGCGCCGTCTGTCCGGATCGATATCGGTGGGATGCCAGCGTAGCCTCGGCATTGCTGCGGCAAACGCGCTGACATGCTGGCCGGTCCCGCTTGCGATCTCAAGTGCGGTGCCCTGCGCGGGGGCTACTTGCGCAAGAAACGCAGTGATAGCGGCAGCATTGCGTGCGGCTGCGGGGGCATGAAGCTTTGCGCCTTCCACGGCCTCAGGAACGCTTGCGGTCGAGGGCAGCGTGCGGGTCATTCCCGCAGCCTGTCGGGGGTCAGCTGGGCCACGATATGATCGGGCAATTCAGGGTTGCGTCCCATCGTCAAGTCCGCCACCAGTTGCGATGCGGCAGGTGAGGTTTGAAACCCATAGCCACCCTGACCGGCAGACCAGATGAAATCAGGATCTTGCGGATCGGGGCCCAGCACCAGCGCCCGGTCGGGTGAAAAGCTCCGCAGCCCTGCCCAGGAGGCCAGCATGCGCGTGACCGGAACCGTTACCATCGCCTCGTAGCGTGCGATGCCTTCGGCCAGCGTCATGTCATCGGCCCAGGCATCGTGCGGCTCAACCGGGTCTTCGTCTGCGGGGGAGACGATCAGCGCACCCGCATCGGGCTTGGCATACCATGTCTCGCCCACGCCAAAGAACATCGACCAGTTGCGCACGTCATGGCCGTCTGGTGCCTGAATGCGTGCCATGGACCGCCGATGCGGGATGATGCCAAGGGGGGCGATGCCAGCCATCTTGGCGACATTATCCGCCCATGCGCCCGCGGCATTGACCACCTTGGGCGCGTTATAGGTGCTGTCGCCCGCAACTACCTGCCAACCGGTCCCAGTCCGACTGATGGCCGTGACGGGGGATTTTGTAACGACCTCTCCGCCGTTTGCCCGGATCAGCCGGATGAAATCCTGCATCAGCCGGTCTGTATCAATGTCGAACGCATCCGCGTGATATCCCGCAAAGGCCAGCCGGTCGCGGTTCAGGATCGGCACAAGTTCCAACGCCCGATCAAGGCTGACTTCATCCGCGCCCAGCGTCTCGGCATCGGTTTCAAACGCCGGCCGCTCATCCGCCTGCGCAAGTATGAGAAAGCCGCGCTGGGTCAGGTATCCACCGTTGGCTTCAAAGAGATAGGACTTGCTGGCGGTATTCAGAGCCACGGTGCTGGGCAGTCCATAGTTTTCCTCGTACAGCGCAGCAGAACGGCCGGAGGCGTGATACCCGGTGCTGGATTCCTGTTCCAGCACGGTGACCTTTGCGTCGGCAGACAACTGTGCCGCCGCTGACAACCCGGCGATGCCGCCTCCTATGACGATGATATCGGTCAACTTTGTTCTTCCAGCCGGTCCGTCGCTGGCGGCGGCGTGGTCGACAGGGCCGTGATGCGTTCATAGAGCGCTGGCGACATCTCAAAGGTCAGTGCATCCAGCGATGGTTGTAACTGTTCGAGTGACCGGCCCGAGATGATCGGGCTAGGCCCGGTGGGGTGCCCGGCGGCCCATGCCACGGCTAATGTCGCGGGATACACGCCGATTTCGGCCCCCAGCGCGGTCAGGTCTGCGGCTGTCTTATGCATCGCTTCGACCCCGTATCGCGCCGCATAGCGGTCATCCTCGGACAAGCGCCCCGCGCCGCCCAGAGCGTATTTGCCTGTCAGCAATCCACCGCCGAGCGGTGAATAGGGCGCAACCAGAATGCCCAGATCATCAGCCATATCCAGGATTTCGACCTCGGCCTGCCGTTTCACCAGATTGTACATCGGCTGGATCACCGCAACGCTCAGATCAAATTTGGCTGCGATATGCGCCGCCTTGACAGTCTGCCACGCGGAAAAGTTGGACAGGCCGATGTACCGGATGTGGCCCTTGTTCTTGAGATCCGCGAAGGCCTCGAAGCTTTCGTGCATATCCGTTTCGGGATCAAAGCGGTGCAGATACAGCACGTCGAGCGTATCCAGCTTCATCCGCTGCCGTGAGGTTTCAGCGGTCGTCAGGATGTTTTCGCGCGTCGCCCCGCCAGAGTAGGCGGCCTTGGTTGCGATGATCAGGTCGTCGCGCCGACCGCCCAGAAACGATCCCAGCAGAGTTTCCGACGCGCCCTCGGTATAGATGTGGGCGGTATCAAAATGGGTGATGCCCGCCTCGACACAGGCCTCGAACATCGCGCGCGACTGTACCTCGTCGGCGCGGCCCCCGAATTGCATGGTGCCAAAGGCAAGGCGGCTGGCGGGTACGCCGCTGGGGCTGGTGAGAGTCTGTTTCATACATCGATTGGTGCCATGCTGCGCAAACCGGCGCAATCGGGCAGGGGCAAAAATTCGCCAATTCGCGGGATTGTAGCGAACGCTACAATAGACTATAAAAGTTTGTAGCATTTGCTACATAAAAGGGAAAAGCTCATGACACATCCTAATATCAGGCTGAGCCAGCCACAGATCGTCGTATTTCTTCTTTATGGGGTTGCTGGATGGTTTGCTGCCGCCATGTTGCTCCGATTTCTGGGCCCAACCGGAATTTATGAAGGCGGTCTGCGCTTGCTGACCTACCTGCTGATCATCCCCGGCACGGTGCCGGTGGTTTGGTTGGCAGGAAAACTTGCAAAGGCGCAGCCCGGGCAGCTTTTCATCGGCTTTTCCCTCAGTTCTGCCATGGCAACGCTCTGCGACGGTATTGCGCTGGCGTGGTCTCCTGCGCTTTACGGTGCGACGATTGAATTGCACGCTGGCGCCGGTGCGATGATACTTTGGGGTATCGGGGTCGGCATCTTTCTGGGTTACGTGATGGACCGGGCCTAGATCAGCTCGCGCACCAGATCCTGCATGCCGACGCTTTTCAGAACGATCACGCCTTCCAGCCCGATCATGATCTCGGTCGCTTCCTTGCGGCGCAGGTCGGGATCAGAGGTGGCAAGCTGACTGTCGATCCACTGGTGAAAGCCGCGCCCAAGCGCCTGACCAACCTGTACAAAGGCCGGTTCCTGTCGCGCTGCCCGCGCTGCCAGATCAAGCCACAGCCGCAGAAACGGCCAGATCTCATCCGATAATACCACTGCATCCAACTGGGCATGCAGTGCATCCTTGCGCAGCTTCTTTTCAGTCCGCTGTGCCTCAAGTGCGGCGGTCAGTTGCCTGGCCAAGAGGCCTAGCGTTTCGGAAATGATCTGATCCTTGTCCTTGAAATAATACAGCAGCATCCGGTCGCTTTGATCCGCCGCCTTGGCCATCGCGCGAAGCGATGCCGCTTCAAGACCTTCCGACAGAATAAAGCCTGCGATACGCTCAAGGATGGCGTCGCGCTTGCTCACCTCAGCAGTTACCTTGCTCCACTGCGCGTTGGTAGGCCGGCCGCGCCTGCATTTCCTTGACAAAAGACGCGAGCGCCGCGAAGTCATCCGCACGTCCCATGCGTATGGCAATTTCGGCCGGGAAGCTCAGCATGATGTCCGCCGCTGAAAGCTGATCCATCACGAAGTGTCCTGATGGCCGCAAAAGCCCGTTCATATAGCTGAAATGACTGTCGAGTTCCCCTTGAATGCGCGGGTGCAGGGGGGCACCGGCCTCGCCCAGACGACCCACGTAGAGGTTCAGCAGAATTGGCGTCATGGCCGAGCCTTCGGCGAAATGCGTCAGTTCCAGATGACTGATATAGGCGTCGGTGCCCAGATCCGGGATCATCTGGGGCGCAAAGCGCTGGCACAATACCTCGACGATCGCGCCGCTTTCCGTAATCAGCCGCCCGTCAAGTTCGATCATCGGCGACTTGCCCAAAGGATGGATGTGCAAGAGCTCTGGCGGGGCGAGGTTGGTCACGGAGTCGCGCTCGTAATGGACGACATCGTAGGGCTCTCCGATTTCCTCCAACAGCCAGAAAATACGGTGCGAGCGGGAGCGGTTCAGGTGATGGAGTTTGATCATGGCAATGGCTTTCCTTGCTAGGTTCGTGCCAGTCTATCTTGTGCGGCGACAAAGGAAAGGCAGCGACGATGATCATTCAGGACAAGGCTGACCTCAAGGGCACAAAGCGCGATGCGTCCGGGCCGGGGTGGACGTCGCTGCTGCTTCTCGTGCGCTCTGACGGAATGGGGTTTTCCATGACCGAAACGCAGGTTCTGCCGGGGGCGGTTCTGCAACTGCACTACAAGCACCATGTTGAGGCGTGCTATTGCATCGCGGGCGAGGGGACGGTTGTCGAGGTGGAAACCGGTGCGCGCCACGATATACGCCCCGGTGTCCTTTATGCGCCGAATGCCCATGACCAGCACGAAGTTCATGTGCCATCAGACGGGCAGGCCCTCCGGCTTGTCTGCGTCTTCTCTCCCGCGCTTGAAGGGACCGAGGTCCATGGACCCGATGGCAGCTATCCGCACCCAGACGCCTGACACACCGACAGGCCCTCTGAAATCAGGTTTCATGCACAGCCATGACAAAGATCAAAACGCGGTTGTGATCGCAGGGTAAAATTCCTGCATGTTTCACCACGCTCTGCCGCTGCGGAGCCTTCAGATTTTTGATCCGCGATGAATGCCGCGGTGCGCCGGATGCAGATATGTGTACCAGAAAATGCAGCCGATCCGCGCGCGACCTGTACTTTGCGGTCCCAAAGGAGAACGCCAATGATGCGCCTAATCACCACCATCGTTTTCGCTGCTGTGCTGGCAGGATGCACGGTGCAGACCAATGCAACACGCACTGGCCCCTCCGGCATTGAGATCCGGCTCGTCGATGGACAGAACTGTTATCTGAACCGGTGCTTTTACTATAACCGCGCCCGCAACAGGGTGCAGATCCAGGGCCGTATCTGGGTGCGCGCAGGAAGCGTCGGACCCTACGTCAGCCCCGCGACTTTCCAGACCATGTATCTAAAAGCCCTCAGGGCGCCGGAGCGTGGCAGCGGACGCAGCAGTCGCCGCTAAAAAGAAAGGCCCCCGCCTGAACGGCGGGGATCCTCATCACTCGAAGCCGTGACCGCTTATTGCGGGATGTCGCCCTCAATCCCTTCGACATAGAAGTTCATGCCGGCCAGCGTGCCATCATCGGCGGTCTCGCCTTCGGCAAGGAAGGGTGTGCCGTCCTGCTTGTTCAGCGGTCCGGTAAAGGCGTGGTATGATCGGTCGGCAAGCGATGCCTTCAGCGCCAGCGCTTCTGCCTTCACGTCCGCAGGTACCGCATCGGAAATCTCACCGATGCCGACCATGCCAGCACCGATACCGTCCCAGGTGTCCGTGCTTGTCCATGTGCCATCCATCACCGCCTTGGTGCGTGCGATGTAGTAAGGTGCCCAATCGTCAATGATCGAGGAAACCCGTGGGAACGGCGCGTACTGGCTCATGTCAGAGGCCTGACCAAAGGTCACGACGTTGCCCGCTTCCTGAGCGGCCGCCTGTGGGGCCGTGGAATCGGTGTGCTGCAACACGACGTCAGCACCCTGTTCGATCAGAACCTTGGCCGCATCCGCTTCTTTTGCCGGATCAAACCATGTGTAGGCCCAGACGATTTTGAACTGAACGTCGGGGTTCGCCTTGCGCGCGTGAATAAAGGCAGAGTTGATGCCACGGATCACTTCGGGGATCGGGTAGGAGCCGATGTAGCCGATGATGTTCGACTTGGTCATCTTGCCCGCGATGTGGCCCTGAATAGCGCGGCCTTCGTAGAAACGTGCCGAATAGGTGCTCACGTTGTCCGCGCGCTTGTATCCCGTCGCGTGCTCGAACTTCACATCCGGGAATTTCTTGGCGACATTGATTGTCGGGTCCATGTAGCCGAAGGACGTGGTAAAGATCAGGTCGGCACCGTCCAGCGCCATCTGCGTCATCACACGCTCACTGTCGGGGCCTTCGGCCACGGATTCAACAAATACTGTTTCGACCTTGTCGCCGAATTCTTCCTCGACCGCCAGGCGGCCCTTGTTGTGCTCATACGTCCAGCCGCCATCGCCGATAGGACCGACAAAGACAAAGCCAACCTTGGTTTTTTCGTGGCCGTCGGCCATTGCCGTTGTGGCCAGACCCAGTGCGAGCGCCGCACTTGTCAGCAGTTTGGTGAGTTTCATTTCATTCCCCATGATGTCGCCCTTGACCGGGCGTTTGCAGATTTGGCCCCTAGCTTGAGGCGTGGAAAGTCCGGCCAAGACATGCCGGTGCGGCAGACTTGTCCCGGCTCAGGATCACCAGAACGATGATCGTGATCAGATAGGGCGACATTGCCAGATACTCCACCGGAATAGCAACGCCTGCGCCCTGCAGATTGAGCTGTAGCTGCGTGATGCCGCCAAAAAGATAGGCACCCAGCAAGAGCCGCCAGGGCTTCCAACTGGCAAAGACCACCAGCGCCAGCGCGATCCAGCCGACACCGGCGGTCATCCCTTCGGTCCACTGTGGCACGCGAATGAGACTGATGTAGGCACCGCCCAGCCCTGCACAGGCCCCGCCGAACATGATGGCCAGCGTGCGGATGCGCACGACCTTGTAGCCGAGCGCATGCGCCGCGTCGTGGCTTTCCCCAACCGCGCGCAGGATCAGACCCGCACGGGTGAATTTCAGGACGGCCCAAGTGGCGGCGACCAGCGCGATGCCGAGGTAGAGGATGATGTCGTGGGTAAACAGGATAGGCCCGACGACGGGGATATCCGCCAGCGGGCCGAAGTTGATATCGGGCAGACGCGGCGGCTTGATCCCGACATAGGATTGGCCCAGAAGCGCCGACAGGCCCAGCCCGAAAAGCGTGAGCGCAAGACCGGAAGCGACCTGATTGGCGAGCGCGACTTGAGTCAGGAAGACAAAAAGCAAGCTCAGCACCGCCCCCCCGACAGCAGCGGCAGCAAATCCCAACATGGGGGATCCTGTCTCTACCGCCGTCGCAAAGCCACAGATCGCCCCGGTGATCATCATCCCCTCGACGCCCAGGTTCAGTGTGCCCGATTTTTCGACCACCAGCTCTCCGATGGCGGCAAAGATCAACGGCGTCGCGGCGACAAGGAAGCCTGCAACAAAGAGGATCGGGTTGATGGCGGAAAGGTCCATGTTTCAGCCTTCCATTCAGTAATAAAGGGAGATCGGTGTGGCTATCGCGCAGCTCAACGCGAAAGCGGCGACCTTGGCGTGAGCATAGGGCGTAATCGGTTCCTGTTTCGGATTATCCTTGTCAGGTTTTCTGAGTGTGTCTTTCGCTGTTTCAAAAAACCATTCCAGAATGATCTCTGCAAAGAAATATGCTGCTCCGACAATTAATGCACCGAGACCTACCAAGAGCGGCAGGCTCGCAATCCCAACAATAAATGGGAATAAGAATCCGACGACAGCGAAAAGCAGAATATAGAGCAATTGCCTGCCCGGGATAGACGTAAGCCACTCCATCACGCCACCTCCGACCGGCCAAACCGCAGCCGGTAGTTCGTCAGCACATCCAGCGCCAGCAGGAAGAACAACAGCATTCCCTGAAACACCTGTATTGCTGCCGCAGGCAGGCCAAGGTTGGACTGCGCGATGTCCCCGCCGATGTAGGTCAGCGCCATCAGCAATCCGGCCAGCAGGATGCCCACCGGATGCAACCGGCCCAGAAACGCCACGATGATCGCGGTAAACCCGTAGCCGACGTTGAAATCAATCGTCACCTGACCCGCTGGGCCAGAGACTTCGAACATGCCTGCCAAACCTGCCAACAACCCAGACATGCCAAGACAGAACAACACCAGCCGCGTCGGGTTCACACCGGAAAACCGGGCCGCGCGCGGTGCCTCGCCGGTCACACGGATGGCGAATCCAAGGCGATGCTTGGTCAGCAACACATAAGCAAGGATCACCGCAACCATCGCGGCCACCACGCCCCAATGCATGCCCGATCCCTCAATCAGGTCCGCGTTGAAAGCGCTTGGATACTGCTGCAAATTCCGCGATCCCGGAAAGCCGAAACCTTCGGGGTTTTTCATTAATCCCAATGCCATAGACGGCAGAAACTGTTCCGCCACGTATACCATCATCAGCGAAACCAGAATTTCGTTGGTCCCGAATTTGACCTTCAGAAATGCCGGGATCATCGCCCAAATCCAGCCGCCCAGCGCCCCCGCCAGGACCATCAACGGAAAGACGTAGAAGGCCTCAAGCGGGTAAAAAGCCAACCCGACGCCCGCGCCGAAAAGTGCGCCCATGATGTACTGGCCTTCCGCCCCGATGTTCCAGATGCCCGCCTTGAACCCAAGGCTTAGACCGATGGCGATCAGCACCAGCGGCGCCCCTTTGATCAGCAGTTGCGGGCGGTAGAAGAACGCGTATTGACCAAAAAGCGGATCCCAGAAGATCGTCTTGATCGCCACAAGCGGGTCCTTGCCAAGTGCTGCAAACAGCAACCCGCCAAAAACCATGGTGGCGATCACCGCTAACACAGGCGTGGCAAGCGAAAACGCGCGGCTCGGCTGCGGGCGTTTCTCAAGCGCAATCACGTGGCCACCCCCGCTTCATCTTTCCAATACAATTCACGACGCGACCGCTGCCACGGACGGGCCTCCAGCGCAGGCCATCCCGCCCGCTGCCAGCCCTCTGCAGGAACGTGCCCGGGCATCCCGCAAGACTTCTGTCCCCCACGCGCCGCTGCCGACCTCCGCTCAGACATGAGCCACCTCCATTCCGTGTGCACCGCCCATCATCAGCCCGATTTCTTCGACCGTCAGGCCCTGCGCCGGGCGCGGGGCGGACAGCCGCCCCTCGTTCAGTGCGGCGAAGCGGTCCGAGATCTCCATCAACTCATCAAGGTCTTGGGAAATCACCACAAGTGCTGTCCCGTTTTCCGCCAGATCAAGCAGCGCCTGCCGGATCGCCGCAGCGGCAGAAGCGTCGACGCCCCAGGTTGGCTGGTTCACCACCAGGAGATCGGGACGCTGCAGCACCTCGCGCCCGATGACGAATTTCTGCAGGTTTCCGCCCGACAGGGATCGCGCGGCGTTGCCGGGGCCGGGGGTGCGTACGTCGAAGGTTTCGATGATCTTCTCGGCAAAGCGCTGTGCCGCCCCCCAGTCCAGCAACCCGCCTTTTTCCAGCCGTTCCCGTGCGGCTGCCGTCAGCATCGCGTTCTCGGTGAGCGACATATCAGGTGCCGCCGCATGGCCCAGACGTTCTTCGGGCGCACTGAGAATACCCATTGCACGGCGCGGCGTTGGCCCCAAAAGGCTTACATCGCGCTCCTTGAAAACGATCATGCCGGGGCTTGTCAGCATCTCACCCGACAGCGCGGCCAGCAATTCGTCCTGTCCGTTGCCCGCTACACCGCCAATGCCGATAATTTCGCCTGCCCGGACTTCGACATTGATGTCGCGCAGGGGCATCCCGAAGGCGCTGGGCGATTGGGCGGAAAGACCCTTGAGTTCAAGTACCACGTCACCGGGTGTTTTGCCCGCTCGTGTCGGCGTTTGCAGCAGTTTGCCCACCATCATCTCGGCCATGTCGCGGGCCGAGGTCTCGGCTGGCGTGCATTCGCCCACCACCTTGCCCAACCGCAGGATCGTGGCACTGTCGCAAAGCGCGCGAATTTCTTCGAGCTTATGCGAGATATAAAGGATCGCGGTGCCTTCGGCGCTCAACTTACGAAGGGTTTTAAAAAGGATTTCAACCTCTTGCGGGGTCAGCACCGATGTCGGTTCATCCATGATCAAGAGCTTGGGTTCCTGCAGCAGACAGCGGATGATCTCGACCCGCTGGCGTTCACCGGCAGACAGATCACCCACTACGCGATCGGGGGACAGCGGCAGACCGTAGGTGTCCGAGACGTGCCTGATCTGCTGGCTGAGGTCGCGCAGCTTGGGGGCGTTCTCCATTCCCAGCGCGATATTCTCGGCCACGGTCAGCGCATCAAAGAGCGAGAAGTGCTGGAACACCATGCCCACGCCAGCCGCCCGTGCCGCACGGGGTTCGGCGGGGGCGAAAGGGACGCCGAACATCTGCATGCTGCCTGCATCCGGCTTCACCAGCCCGTAGATCATCTTGACCAGCGTGGATTTGCCCGCGCCGTTCTCTCCCAGCAGCGCATGCACCTCGCCGGGCTGAATGCTTAGCGAAACGTCATCGTTGGCGATGACGCCGGGATAGGCTTTGGTCAGGCCCTTGAGGTCGAGGAGGGGTGTTTCAGTCATCCGAGGGCCACTTGTTTCTGCAGCGCACTATCGGCCACGTTCCTTGTCATGCGCAAGAGTGCTGTCGCGGTGGAATGGGCGATTTCATCGGGATGTTTGCCCTCTGCCGGGTCTCCGATGGGGCAGGTGACGCGTTGAGGATCAAGACGCATGCCGCGCAGGCGTTTTTGAAAACGGGCCCACTTGGTGGCTGAGCCGATGAGGCCACATGAGGCGAAGCCACGTTTGAGCAGGGCGGCGCAGAGGGCAAGGTCAATATCATGGGAGTAGGTAAAGATCAGATGGTGCGCCGCGCGTGGCGCATGGGCTGCAAGGCGCGGCATATCGGCGGTGGGAATAGTCGCGACCGCGTGTGGTACGTCTTGCGGAAAGCGGTCCGCTGCGCTGTCAATCCATGTGATGTCGAAGGCCTGCGTAGGCGCGAGGCTGCGGACTACGGCGCGGCCCACATGGCCTGCGCCCCAGAGCCAGAGGTCCCCGCCATGGCCCCGCACCAGCGCCGGGTCGATCCTCTTTGCCCCGACGGCATCGGCAGGTTTGCGCCCCCGGCTATAGCGCAGGCTGACCGCGCCGCCGCAACACTGGCCCAGACCCGGACCCAGCGGCAGCGTCTCCTCGAAACATGTCTGAGCTTCAACCAGCATCCGGCGTGCCGTGGCGATGGCCCGATGCTCAAGCGCGCCGCCGCCGATGGTGCCTTCGCTGCCATGCGCCGTGACACACATCACGGTGCCCGCATCGCGCGGGGCAGAGCCTTGGGTGGCAGTGATCTCAATGCTGATTACACTCATGCGCGTGTCCGTCCGATGGCGGCCAGCACCGCCTCTGCCGTGGCGGGCGCCTGCAAATCGCCATAGCCCGGTCCGCAGGCCGCAACAGCGTCCGAGAGGGCGGAAAAGGCCGAGATGCCCAGCATGAACGGCGGCTCGCCCACCGCCTTGGACCGATAGATGGTCTGCGCCGGGTTGGGCTGGTCCCAGAGGGCGACGTTGAAAACATCCGGCCGGTCCGAACAGGCGGGGATCTTGTAGGTCGATGGTGCATGGGTGCGCAGCACGCCCTTGTCGTCCCAGACCAGTTCCTCGGTCGTGAGCCAGCCTGCGCCCTGCACGAAGCCGCCCTCGATCTGGCCGATGTCGATGGCGGGGTTCAGGGAGGTGCCCGCGTCATGCAGAATGTCGGTGCGCAGGATTCGGTTCTCACCGGTCAGCGTGTCCAAGACGACCTCGGTGCAGGCGGCGCCATAGGCGAAGTAGAAGAACGGGCGGCCCTTGCCGGCGATCCGGTCCCATTCGATGTCCGGTGTCTTGTAAAATCCCGTGGCCGAGAGCGATACGCGGTTTTCATAGGCCGAGGTGGCGGCCTGGGCAAAGGTGATCTCTTGGCTGCCAATCCGGACCATGCCGTCGGCAAAGGTGATGTCGCGGGTCTGATAGAATTCGGCAAGGAGCTCTTCCATCCGCTTTCGGATTTCATCGCAGGCGTTCTTCACCGCCATGCCGTTGAGATCAGAACCAGAGGAGGCGGCGGTGGCTGAGGTATTGGGGACCTTGGCGGTATCGGTGGCAGTGATCTTGATGGCCTCGACAGGTACGCCAAAGCGGGCGGCGGCCACCTGCGCCACCTTCTGGAACAGTCCCTGTCCCATCTCGGTGCCGCCGTGGTTCAGGTGGATCGACCCGTCCTGATAGACATGCACCAGCGCCCCCGCCTGATTAAGGTGGGTCAGTGTGAAGGAGATGCCGAATTTCACGGGGGTCAGCGCGATGCCCCGTTTCAGAATGGGTTGCGCCGCGTTCCATTTGGCGATGGCGGCGCGCCGGGCCGCATAGTCCGCCATTTGGCTCAATCGATCGGTGAGCGCGTTTATGATGCAGTCGGTGACAGGCTGATGGTAGGGGGTTGTTTGTACGTCTTCGGGCGGGGTCGGGATCTGATCTGGCCGGGCAGCCTCTGCGCCGCGCGAGGCGCTGTCGCCCTTGGCGTTCCGGACGGGCCGAGGTTCCGGCGTTGCGGGAGCAGTGTCCTCTGGCATGCGATCGGCGTAGTAGTTGCGGCGGCGCACCTCAAGCGGATCGAGCTTCAAGGTTTGCGCCACGTGATCCATGATCTTTTCGATGCCCACCATGCCTTGCGGGCCACCAAATCCCCGAAACGCCGTGGCGGACTGCATATTGGTGCGCAGCCGGTGCGAGGTGATGCGGATGTTATCGAGGTTGTAGGCGTTATCCGCATGCAGCATCGCGCGGTCCGCCACCGGGAGCGAGAGATCCTGCGCCCAGCCGCAGCGGGTGTAATGGGTGACCTCCAGCGCGGTGATCCGGCCATCGGGCTCGAAGCCGACTTTGTAATCAATGCGAAAATCATGGCGCTTGCCGGTGATGATCATGTCATCGTCGCGGTCATAGCGTATCTTGCAGGGTTTTCCGGTCAGCTGCGCTGCCACTGCACAGGCCACGGCCAAGGCGTTGCCCTGGCTTTCCTTACCGCCAAACCCGCCGCCCATGCGCCGTGTCTCGACCCGGACAGCGTGCATCGGCCTGCCGATGGCATGGGCGACCTTGTGCTGGATTTCCGTCGGATGCTGGGTCGAGGAGTGGACCGTCATGTCGCCCCCCTCTTGCGGGAGGGCGAGGGCGGCCTGACCTTCGAGATAGAAGTGTTCCTGCCCGCCCATGAAGAGTGAGCCGGTGAGCGTCTGGCGGGCGCTTTGCAGCCCCTTGGATGCATCGCCTTTTTGATAGATGCGCGGGCTATCCTCGAACCGGGCGTCGGCAGCAAAGGCGTCCTCGATAGTGAGGACGGGGGAGGTTTCGGCGATCTCTACACGGGCCTGCCGCGCGGCGAAACGGGCCGCAAGGTGCGATGTTGCGATGACAAGAAAGAGAGGCTGCCCCGCGTAATGCACGGTTCCCGTAGCGAGCAGGGGTTCGTCATGGGCCGAGGGGGAGACATCGCAGTCGTTGGGCAAGTCGGTGGCTGTGAGAACGTGAACCACACCGGGCGCATTCTTGACCGCGTCTAAGTTCATCGTGGTGATGTTGCCAGCAGCGACAGGGCTGGTGCCGAAGGCGATGTGCAGAGTGCCCGGTGGCGTCGGAATGTCATCGGTATACCGTGCGGCGCCTGTGACATGGAGTGTGGCCCCATCATGCGGGAGGGGCTTGGCGATGCTCATGGGGTCACCTCGAGCACGTTAGTCGCCGTGCCGGACAGGTCATGGAAATAGCGCAGCAGCATGTTCTGGGCGCTCTGCATCCGGTAGGCGGCGGAGGCACGCATGTCGGACAGGGGCTCGAAGTCCCGTTGCAAGGCGGTCATGGCGGCGCGGAAACTGTCTTCGGTGAAGGGCTGGCCTGTCAGCGCGGCCTCGGCGGCGGCGGCGCGTTTGGGCGTGCCTGCCATGCCGCCGAAAGCGATGCGGGCGCCGGTGATGCTACCTCCCTCGCGGGTGAGGGAAATGCAGCCGCAGACGGCGGAAATGTCCTGATCAAACCGCTTGGAGAGCTTGTAGCAGCGCAGGCTGTCCGGTTGCCGCGGCACGGTGATGGCTTCGACGAATTCGCCGGGGGCGCGGTCCTGCTTGCCGTAGGCGATGAAGAAATCCTCAAGCGGGATGCTCCGGCGGCTGTCGCCGTGACGCAGGTGCAGACGTGCATTCAACGCGATCAATGCGGGGGGGCTGTCACCAATGGGGGAGCCATTGGCGATGTTGCCGCCGATGGTGGCCGCGTTGCGCACCTGCACGGACCCGTAGCGCCGGATCATGGCGGCAAAGGAGGGATGATAGGGGGCGATCGCTGTCTCAACCTCGGTCAGCGTGGTCATGGCACCGATGCGAAGTGCGTCCTGCGTGACGGTGACCCCGTTGAGATCGGCGCAGCGGTTCAGGAAGGCCACGGGGCCGAGCGGGCGAAACTGTTTGGTGACCCAGAGGCCCACGTCGGTGGCCCCGGCGATGAGGGTCGCATCGGGATTTTGCGCGTACCAGGCTGCCAGTGCGTCGGCACTGCCCGGTTGAACGGGAGAATGGGGACCAGCCCCCGTCGCCGGAGGCGACTCCCCCGGAATTGTAGAGGAAAGATGAAGCAGGTGGGACGGCACGGGCTGGCTGGCGGTTGCCTCGGCGGCACGGATGATCGGAGCATAGCCCGTGCAACGGCATAGATTGCCGGACAATTGTGTGTCGTGGTCGGTGGCACCATTGAGATGGGCCGTGGCCATGGAGACGACGAAGCCCGGCGTGCAGAAGCCGCATTGGCTGCCATGGTGGTCGATCATCGCCTGCTGTGCGGGATGCAGTTTGCCGTCCGGTGCTGCCAAGCCTTCGACCGTGGTGACATGTGTGCCGTTCACCTGTGGCAGGAACAGGATGCAGCCGTTCAGCGCCCGAGACCCGCTGTCGTCCGTCACCATCACCGTGCAGGCGCCGCAGTCGCCCTCGTTGCAGCCTTCCTTGGTGCCGGTCAGATGACGATCTTCGCGGAGCCAGTCGAGCAGGGTTGTGGTAGGGGAGACGCCCTTCAGCGCCACGGTCTCTCCGTTGAGAAGAAACGTGATGTCCATGTCAGTCCCGCCGCGGTACCAGGTCTGCCGGTTATGCGGCGCGTTCGATGCGGCGTAGAACGCGGCGCAGGCATGAGTGCAGGCAGGCTAGTCAGTGGCAGGGGGGGCTGGCAAGTACAAATCGGCGTGACAGGGCGTGCGGGTAACCCGCGGGTTACCTGCGAGGGAGATTTTAACTATTGTTACCCAGTGGATAATAGTGACGTGATCGCTTTTCGGGCAATGGGCTTCGTAGCGCTCTGGCGGCGTGTGGGGACGCAGGATAAGGTCTGGGTATGAAGCATGATCCCCGATTCATCCACCTGCGCACCCATTCCGAATACTCTCTGCTGGAAGGGGCGTTGCGCCTGAAAAAACTACCGCAGATGTGTCTCGATGCGGGCATGCCCGCGCTTGCGCTGACGGATACCAACAACATGTTTGCCGCGCTGGAGTTCTCTGTTGCGATGGCAGGTGCCGGGGTGCAGCCGATCATGGGCTGTCAGGTTGATCTGGCCTATCTTGCCGTCCAGCCGGGGGAACGGCCCAAGGACCCGGCACCGGTGGTGTTGCTGGCGCAATCGGAAACCGGGTACGAAAACCTGATGAAGCTCAACACCTGCCTGTATGTCGACAAGGGCGGGCAGCTGCCGCAGGTGACGTTGGACGAGCTGGAGGCGCATGCGGCAGAGGTGATTTGCCTGACCGGCGGGCCGGATGGCCCCGTTGGACGGCTGTTGCGAAACGGGCAGAGGCCTGCGGCGGAGGCGTTGATGACGCAGCTGAGCGCCTGCTTTGGGGATCGGCTGTACGTCGAACTGCAGCGCCATCCGGGTGAGGACGGACAGCCAGAAGCAGAACGGCTGACAGAGCGTGGTTTTGTTGAAATGGCCTATGCCATGGACCTTCCGCTGGTGGCCACCAATAATGTCTATTTCCCCAAGTCTGACATGTACGAGGCGCATGATGCGCTGATCTGCATCGCGGAAGGTGCCTATGTCGATCAGCAGGATGCGCGCCGCAGGCTGACGGCGCAGCATTATTTCAAGTCCGAAGCGGAGATGGTGGCGCTGTTTGCGGATTTGCCCGAAGCCATTGAGAACACGGTGGAGATCGCGCGGCGGTGTGCCTTCATGGCGTACCGGCGCGATCCGATCCTGCCCAGGTTCGCCGATGACGAGGTGGCGGAACTGCGACGGCAGGCGCAGAATGGGCTGAAGGCCCGGCTTGCAATCATTCCGCATGCCGCATCCGTTGAAGAATACGAAAAGCGGCTCGAATTCGAGCTGGGGATCATCGAGGGGATGGGCTTTCCCGGCTATTTCCTGATCGTTGCTGATTTTATCAAGTGGGCCAAGGATCAGGGCATACCGGTGGGGCCGGGACGCGGATCGGGTGCGGGCAGCCTTGTGGCCTATGCGCTGCTGATCACCGACCTTGATCCGCTGCGTTATTCGCTGCTGTTCGAGCGGTTTTTGAACCCCGAACGGGTGTCGATGCCTGACTTTGACATCGACTTTTGCATGGACCGGCGCGAGGAAGTGATCCGTTACGTGCAGGAGAAATATGGCCGCGACAAGGTGGGGCAGATCATCACCTTTGGTGCGCTTTTGTCCAAGGCGGCGGTGCGCGACATCGGGCGGGTCTTGCAGATGCCGTATGGGCAGGTGGACCGGTTGTCCAAGATGATCCCGGTGGAGGGGGTCAAACCGGTGTCGATTGAAAAGGCGCTGGCGGATGAGCCGCGGCTGCGGGAAGAGGCCAAGAACGAGGAGGTTGTGGCGCGGTTGTTGGAATACGGCCAGCAGGTCGAAGGCTTGCTGCGGAACGCATCGACCCACGCCGCCGGTGTGGTGATCGGGGACAGGCCGCTGGATCAGCTTGTGCCGCTCTACCAGGATCCGCGCTCTGACATGCCTGCGACCCAGTTCAACATGAAGTGGGTCGAGCAGGCCGGATTGGTGAAGTTCGACTTTCTCGGACTGAAAACGCTGACGGTGATCCAGAACGCGGTTGATCAGATCAAGGCGTCGGGGCGGCACCTGCACATCGCGGCGGACGGTACGGAACTCTTCAGTCCGCCCGAAGGTCTGCTGGACGATATCGCGACGATCCCGCTGGATGACGAGGCGAGTTACAAGCTTTATGCCTCGGCCAAGACGGTGGCGGTGTTCCAGGTGGAAAGCTCGGGCATGATGGATGCCCTCAAGCGCATGAAACCGACCTGTATCGAGGATATCGTGGCCCTTGTGGCGCTCTACCGTCCCGGCCCGATGGAAAACATTCCGACCTATTGCGAGGTCAAGAACGGCCAGCGCGAGCGTGAATCCGTGCATCCGTCGATCGACCATATCCTTGAAGAGACCCAAGGCATCATCGTCTATCAGGAACAGGTGATGCAGATCGCGCAGGTCATGGCGGGATACAGCCTTGGCGGTGCGGACCTGCTGCGCCGGGCGATGGGTAAAAAGATTGCCGAGGAAATGGCCAAGGAACGTCCCAAGTTCGAAAAGGGCGCCATGGAAAACGGGGTGGACAAGAAAAAGGCCACCGAGGTTTTCGACCTTTTGGAGAAATTCGCCAACTACGGTTTCAACAAGTCCCACGCTGCGGCCTATGCGGTGGTCAGCTATCAGACAGCTTGGCTCAAGGCGAACCATCCGGTCGAGTTCATGGCCGGGGTTATGAACTGCGATATTCATCTGACCGACAAGCTGGCGGTTTATTTCGAGGAAGTACGCAAGCGTCTCGAACTGCCGTGGGTGCCGCCCTGCGTGAACCGGTCGGATTCCACGTTCAAGGTGGTGGACGGGGCGCTGGTCTATGCCCTCGGTGCGCTCAAGAACGTGGGCGTCGAGGCGATGAAGCTGATCACCGAGGGGCGTAAGGTCGAGGGCGTGGAAAAGCCCTTTGCCACGCTCTTTGATCTTGCACGGCGGGTGGACCTGAAACGGGTTGGCAAGCGGCCGCTGGAGATGCTGGCGCGGTCGGGGGCGTTCGATCAGCTTGATCCGAACCGGCGGCGCGTGTTTCAGGCGCTGGACAGTCTGGTCAGCTATTCCGCGGCGATTCATGAACAGAAGGCGTCCAATCAGGTGTCGCTGTTCGGGGAAGCCGGGGACGATTTGCCGGAACCGCGGATGATGCCCTGCGATGACTGGCTGCCAGCGGAACGGTTGACCGAAGAATTCAAGGCGGTCGGGTTCTATCTGTCAGGCCATCCGCTGGATGATTATATGACTCCGCTCAAGCGAAAGTGGGGGCGCGATACCGGCGTGCCGTTCCTGACGCTGGATGAGTTGACCGGCAAGGTATCTGAACGCGGCGCGATGAATGCGCGGCTGGTGGGCGTGGTGGCCGGGCGGCAAGAGCGCAAGTCGGCGCGTGGCAACCGGTTTGCTTTTGCACAGCTGTCTGACCCGACCGGGGGATACGAGGTTACGCTGTTCTCTGACACGCTTGAGGCGGCGCGGGATCACCTTGAGACCGGATCAAAGGTTGTTGTCACCGTTGAGGCGACGATGGAGGCCGATCAGCTGAAGTTGCTGGGCCGCTCGGTAGCTCCTGTTGATATGGCGGTGGCGGATGTGGGCGGCGTGGGGCTGCGGGTCTTTATTGATGCACCGCAGGCGATTGCGGCGGTGGCGGATGTGCTGGAAGGGGCGCGCAGTGCGGCCAAATCCGCCGGACGCGGGCCGGTGCAGCTGTGCCTGATGGATCCGGCGCTGCCTGGAGAGGTCGAGGTTGATCTGGGAATGGAATTCCCGGTCACGCCACAAATCAAGGGCGCGATCCGGTCCTTGGGTGGTGTGCTGGAAGTCGAAGAGATCTGAGCGTATTCCGGCGTGTCCCGATGGCTTGCCAGAACAAACATGGACGCCTTTGGTCTGATAAGGTAAACGGGCGGCTAACCTGAAGGGGATGCCATGCTCAGAACCGGCGTGATGATCTTTTTTTGCGCGGCGTTGGCCGCCTGTGGCGATCCGCTTGGCGGCATCCCACGTATTTCGGATGTTGAGCTGGCGCCAAACGATCCGGTCGCTCAGGCCCTGCCCACGGATGAAGAGATTGCCCGCGAGGGCTTCTTTGGCACACCTGCCGCGCAGGGACAGGCCGTAGTTGCGCTGGATGGCGATGCCGCCCCGGTGGCGTCTGAACCACCGCGCAAGGGTGGCTTCCTGGGCCTGTTGCGCCGGGCAGTACCGCGTGCACAGCCCGGCGTGATTGAAGCCCAAGGTGCGTCGACGCAGTTGGATGGCGCGCAATCGGGGTCAGAGGATTTGTCGGCGGCAAACGGTGACGCATCCCAGCTTGAAGACGTGGGGCAGGGGACCGAACTGGCTGCGCTCTCGCCAACGGATACGGCGCAGGAGGCTCAAGAGCCTAAGCGGCGGGGGTTGTTTGCCCGGCTGACCAGCGGCGACGCGGGACGCGCACCTGCCGAGAGCGATATACTTGAGGTCGAATACGGAACGCAGCTTCCTTATGGTGTGATTGCCCGCAGTTGCGCGGCCAAGCGCAAGCCGATGGGGCGCAAGGTCGAGAGTTCGGCGGGGGGCTACAAGCTTTACGATACCAATCCGGGGGCGACCGGGCTGCGGACATTCTACATTACCGGATTCGCTGATGGATGCCCGCGTCAGATCACGGCAGCGCAGGCGTTGCTGGGTGCACCTTCGCTGTATGAGCAATTACATTACGGCCCTGCCGGTCAACATCTGCCAGTCGGGGACACGGACAAGGCCTATGAAAAGGTCAAAGGCCGGATCTGTGGCGCGCGCAAGGGCAAACCCTGCGGAGCCAAGATGCGGCAGCTGGAACGGGACACATTTTTTGTGAATACCTACGCACGGCCAAAGGATAACACGCAGTGGTCTGAACTGCTGATCCACAAGGGCGAGGTTGTTGCGACCTCGCGGAAATCCAGCGGCTGACGCGATCCGGCTTAGGCCGAACGCTTAATAATGCGGCGGCTTTTCATCGCCCAGAACAACAGCGCCACCGCTTGACGCCTCGCGTTCACCTTCGCGCTGCATCAGCATGTGGACACGGCGGTTCAGTGTCACGATTTCACCTTCCTGCCGGGCAACGATGTCGCTGAGGTCATCCACCGCGCGGGTCAGATGGGCGATTTGTTCTTCTAGCTTTTCCATGACTGCGCTTTAGCACCGGACGTCTGTCTTGTTAAGAGCCTGCGCGCCTTGCCCCACGGCCCCCCATCGGCTAGATGCGCAGCAATATCCCAAGTGCCCCAGAGGACCGTCATGGCCAAGCCAAAGAAAACACCGCGCCCCAAGGCCGAAACCCCGAAAGGGTTTCGCGATTATTTCGGGGCCGAGGTCACACATCGGTCCGAGATGCTGGGCAAGATTGCGGCTGTATATCATCGCTATGGCTTTGATGCTTTGGAGTCCTCTGCCGTTGAGACGGTCGAGGCGCTGGGCAAGTTCCTGCCAGACGTGGATCGCCCCAACGAGGGGGTGTTTGCGTGGCAGGAGGATTCCGACAGTGACAAGCCGGGCGACTGGCTGGCCCTGCGGTACGATCTGACGGCGCCCTTGGCGCGGGTCTATGCGCAGCATCAGAACGATCTGCCGAAACCCTATCGTCGCTATGCGATGGGGCCGGTCTGGCGTAACGAGAAGCCGGGGCCGGGGCGGTTTCGCCAGTTTTATCAGTGTGATGCGGATACCGTGGGGGCGCCATCGGTTGCGGCGGATGCCGAAATCTGCGCGATGCTGGCCGATTGTCTGGAAGAGGTCGGGATCGAGCGCGGCGATTACATCGTGCGGGTGAACAACCGCAAGGTGCTGAACGGTGTGTTGGAGGTTGCTGGCCTGTCGGGGGACGACAAGGATAACGAGCGTGGCATCGTGCTGCGCGCCATCGACAAGCTGGACCGTCTGGGCTCGGAGGGCGTGCGCGCGCTCTTGGGTGAAGGCCGCAAGGATGAGAGCGGGGACTTTACCAAAGGCGCGGGGCTTGCGGACGCACCGGCCGATGTCGTCATGGGCTTCATGGATGCAAAGCGCGGCTCTGGCGCTGAAACGGTGGCGCGGTTGCGCGAACTTGTCACCGGGTCGGATATCGGTGCGCAAGGCGTCGATGAACTGGAGCTAATCGCGGACCTTCTGGGCGCGGGGGGTTATGGCCCGGACCGGATCGAGATTGATCCTTCGGTGGTGCGCGGTCTTGGCTATTACACCGGACCCGTTTTCGAGGCTGAACTCACCTTCGAGATCAAGGACGACAAGGGCCGCACGCGCAACTTCGGCTCCGTCGCAGGTGGCGGGCGCTACGACGATCTGGTCAAACGTTTCACCGGGCAGGAAGTGCCGGCGACGGGCGTGTCGATCGGCGTGGACCGCTTGCTGGCCGCGCTCGACGCCAAGGGGCGGCTTGATACCACAGCCAACGGTCCTGTCGTCGTCACCGTGATGGATAAGGCGCGGATGGTTGATTATCAGGCGATGGTCGCGGAACTGCGGGAGGCGGGCATCAGGGCGGAGGTCTACCTTGGCAATCCCAAGAACTTTGGCAATCAGCTGAAATACGCGGACAAGCGCAACTCTCCGGTCGCCATCATCGAAGGGGGCGATGAGCGCGAAAAGGGTGTCATCCAGATCAAGGACCTGATCCTGGGTGCGAAGATTGCCGAAAGTGCGACGCACGAGGAATGGAAGGACCGTCCCAGCCAGTACGAGGTGCCGCGCGGCGATCTGGTGGCGAAAGTACGCGAGATCCTGGACGCGCACAGCTGATGCCCACACGTTCCGAGACGAATGAAAAAGCGGCGACGCTCCGCGCGTTGTTCGAGGCGCAGGGCGCGGCCGTGGTGGAGCCGCCGATCCTGCAACCTGCGGGCACCTTGCTGGATCTGTATGGCGAGGACATTCGCGCGCGGGCTTACGTCACGTCCGACGCGCTGCGCGGAGAGCAGATGCTGCGGCCTGATTTCACCGTGCCCGTGGTTCAGATGCACATGGCCCATGGCGCGGAACCTGCGCGATACACCTACGCGGGTGAGGTGTTCCGGCGGCAGGAACAGGATCCTGAGCGTGCAAACGAATACATGCAGGTCGGTTACGAGGTCTTTGACCGGACGGATCCGGCGGCGGCGGACGCAGAGGTTTTTGCGCTGATCGGCGAGGCGCTGGCAGGCGTGCGGGTCGAGGCTGTGACGGGTGACATCGGCATTCTGATGGCCGCTGTGCAGGGCCTTGAAACAACGGCGGCGCGCAAGGCTGCGTTGATGCGGCATATCTGGCGGCCGCGCCGGTTTCGCGCGTTGCTGGAGCGGTACGCGGGCCGGTCCGAGGTGCCACCGACACGCGCAGCACTTTTGGCCGGGCAGGCGAAAAGCGACGCACCGCTGATCGGGATGCGCTCGGAAGCCGAGATCGCGGCACGGATCGAGGCGCTGCGCGCCGATGCGGAAGCCGAGCCGATTTCAGCGCAACGGGTCGATCTGATCGAGGCGCTGCTGGAGGTTCGGGAGACTATGCCCAATGCGCTGAGCCGCCTGCACGATCTGGCCGTCGACATGCCCGAGATCGGCACCGCCGTGGCCCGCGTCGCCGAGCGGGAGGCCGCATTGGCCGCGCGGGGCGTTGCGACGGAGAGCCTGCTGTTCGAGACAAGTTATGGCCGGACGTCGATGGAGTATTACGACGGGTTCGTTTTCGGCTTTCGGGTCGAGGGACGCCCGGACCTGCCAGAAGTGGCCACGGGCGGGCGGTATGATGCGTTGACCCTGCGGTTGGGCGACGGGGCCGAAATTCCGGCGGTGGGCGGCGTGATGCGCCCCGGTCTGATGCTGGAATTGGAGGCGGCGCAATGATGCTGAAGCTGGGCGTGCCGTCCAAGGGACGGCTGATGGAAAAGACTTTTGACTGGTTCGGGCAGCGCGGCGTGCAGTTGCAGCGCACCGGATCAGAGCGCGAATATGCAGGCCGTGTCGACGGGATCGACAATGTCAACCTGATCCTGCTGTCGGCGGGTGAAATTCCACGCGAACTGGCGGCGGGGCGCATCCATCTGGGCGTGACGGGCACCGATCTGGTGCAGGAAAAGCTGGCGCTGTGGGATCAGTTGGTGGAGCCGTTGGCCGAGCTGAATTTCGGCCATGCCGATCTGATCCTCGCCGTGCCGCAGGCGTGGATTGACGTCGATACCTTGGATGATCTGGATGCGGCTGCGGCGGCGTTCCGGGCACGCCACGGGTTCCGGATGCGGATTGCCACGAAATATCACCGGCTGGTGCGGGAATTCCTGCGTCAACATGGGGTTGCTGATTATGCCTTGGTGGACAGTCAGGGTGCTACCGAAGGCACGGTGGCAAATGAAACCGCCGAGGCAATCGCGGACATCACGTCAAGCGGTGAAACCCTGCGCGCGAACCATCTCAAGGTGTTGAGCGACGGTCTGATCCTGCAATCGCAAGCGACGCTTTGGCGCAGCAGAACAGCCGAGATCGACAAGGAAGCGCGTGCGACCCTGAATGCGCTGAACGAGAAACTGTTTTCATAGGCTGAGGACGCGCTGGTAGCGGAGCGTCAGAGCACGCCGATTTCCGCCAAGGCTCTGTTCAAATCTGCGGGCAACGCCGCCTCATTCTTGCGGCCCATCGGCAGGTCCATTGGCGCATCCGCTGGATCAAGATATCGCCAGCCCTGAAAGGGGCGTTTGAGTGACGGGGTCACGCGGACGATTTCGGGATCCAGCATGATTGCGCAACGCCGGATGCCGTCCTGTCCAATCCGTTCACGGAACTCCAGCACGCGCTGGCGAGCCTGCACTTCGCCCTTGATCACCCAGTAGATCGACCCGCCATTCAGCACTTCGGCCTCACGTTTGGGCCACATGCGGGTGACATGATAGTAATGTCCGTCCTCGATCTGCTTGGAACGATACTGCTGCCATTCCTGCAACTGCTCGACGCTTTCGGTGCCGACGCTCAGCTTGATCAGGTTAACGCACTTGCCCATCACTTACCCACTGACATATCCACAGACTCACCCCTGATCCACGACATAAGGTAGCTTGTCCGCAGGCATAATCAAAGTGTGGTGGTATGGCGCAGGTTTTCTCATAGCCAGCGCGCGGAATTCTTGCTATCTTTGCAACCTTCCTGCATCTACCGAAAGAATCGACATGTCCCGCTTTGCCGCCCCAATCGCTGAACAGATCTGGGATATGAAGTACCGCTTCAAGCAGCCCGACGGCACGCCCAACGACGTCACGGTCGAGGACACGTGGCGGCGTATCGCGCGTGATCTGGCGCAGGTTGAGAAGGACCCCAAACACTGGGAAGAGCGGTTTTACGAGGCGCTGGAAGACTTCAAATACCTGCCTGCGGGGCGGATCACTGCCGGTGCCGGAACCGCACGGTCCGTGACGCTGTTCAACTGTTTCGTGATGGGTACGGTCCCCGACAGCATGGGCGGCATTTTCGACATGCTGAGAGAGGCGGCGCTGACCATGCAGCAGGGCGGCGGGATCGGGTATGATTTCAGCACGATCCGCCCGAAGGGTGCCGATGTGAAGGGCGTCAGCGCGGACGCATCCGGCCCCCTCAGCTTTATGGACGTCTGGGACGCCATGTGCCGCACGATCATGTCAGCGGGATCCCGTCGCGGCGCGATGATGGCGACGATGCGCTGCGATCACCCGGATATCTTCGACTTCATCACGGCCAAATCAGACCCTGCGCGGCTGCGCATGTTCAACATGTCGGTGCTGATCACCGACGCTTTCATGGAAGCGGTCAAGGCCGATGGCCCATGGGAGCTGGTGTTCGATGACAAGGTATATCACACGGTCGAAGCGCGTGATCTGTGGAACAAGATCATGCAGGCGACCTATGATTACGCCGAACCGGGGGTGATTTTCATCGACCGGATCAACAAGGCGAACAACCTGAGCTATTGCGAGACCATCGCGGCGACGAACCCCTGTGGAGAACAACCGCTGCCGCCTTACGGGGCGTGCTTGCTGGGGTCGATCAATCTGGCGCGGCTGGTCGCAAATCCGTTTGAAGAGAACGCTGAACTGGATGAGACCGCGCTGCAAGATCTTGTGGCGACAGCGGTGCGGATGATGGACAACGTTGTTGACGTGTCGAAATTTCCGCTTGAGGCGCAGGCGCAAGAGGCGAAGGCCAAGCGCCGCATCGGTCTGGGTGTGACCGGTTTGGCGGATGCGCTGCTGATGCTGGGTCTGCGGTATGGGTCGGATGAGGCGGCGGCGCAAACAGAAGCATGGCTTAAAGCGATTGCGCGGGCGTCCTATCTGGCGTCGGTGGAACTGGCCAAGGAAAAGGGCGCGTTCCCGCTTTTCGATGCCGAGGCGTATCTGGCCTCTGGCAACATGCAGCAGATGGATGACGACGTGCGCGAGGCGATCCGCGCACAGGGTATCCGCAACGCCCTTCTGACGTCGATCGCACCGACTGGGACGATCAGCCTTTATGCCGGGAACGTGTCTTCCGGGATCGAGCCAGTGTTCGCGTATGCCTACACCCGCAAGGTGCTGCAAAAGGACGGCTCGCGGACCGAGGAAGAGGTGGTTGATTACGCCGTTCAGATGTGGCGCGACAAGTTCGGCGACCGGGAACTGCCCGACTATTTCGTTAACGCCCAGACGCTTGCCCCGCTGGCGCATGTCAAGATGCAGGCGGCAGCGCAGAAGTGGGTGGATTCTTCTATTTCAAAAACCATCAACTGCCCCGAAGACATCAGCTTTGACGCGTTCAAGGATGTCTACATGGAGGCCTGGGATACAGGCTGCAAGGGATGCACGACGTATCGGCCGAACGATGTCACCGGGTCGGTTCTGTCCGTTTCTGAGGACACCAAGGCTGACAAGCCGGTGCCGGTCGCTGAAGGCGGCGAGGTTGTTTATATGTCCGAACCGCTGGACCGTCCGCAGGAGCTGGAGGGCAATACCTACAAGGTTAAATGGCCGGACAGCGAACATGCGCTTTACATCACGATCAACGACATCGTGTTGAACGGTCACCGCCGTCCCTTCGAGGTCTTCATCAACTCCAAAAACATGGAACATTTCGCATGGACGGTGGCGCTGACGCGGATGATTTCGGCGGTGTTCCGGCGGGGTGGGGACGTGTCCTTTGTGGTTGAAGAACTCAAGGCCGTCTTTGACCCGCGCGGCGGGGCGTGGATGCAGGGGAAATATATCCCCTCGATCCTTGCGGCCATCGGCGGCGTGATCGAACAGCACATGATCGCGACAGGTTTCATCGCAGGCGAGGGGATGGGACTGAAGACCGATCCACAGCGTCAGGTCGTCGGACTGGACACGCCACGCGGCAAGGCATGTCCTTCCTGCGGGCAGTTTGACATGCGCATGGTCGAAGGGTGCATGACCTGTGGGTCTTGTGGGCATTCGAAATGCGGGTAGGGCGCAAAAGACTATTGCAATAGTCTTGCCAATTCTCTTGCAAGAGAATTGGGCTCGTAGCCAGCCGAACGAAGGATCTTGGCGATTTCCGTGTAGCCCCGCTGCTCCGCTTGTTGCAGTGGCGTGGCACCTTTACTATCGGGGATCGACACATCCGCACCCGCCGCCACAAGCGCCTGCACGCAAGCCAGATGATCCGGCCCGCCATCGCCCAGCACCACCGCCTCCATCAGCGCGGTCCAGCCAAGGTTGTTCACGTGATCGAGTGGTGCGCCCGCTGCGATCAGACGGCGCACCACTTCGGCATGGCCGACATGCGCAGCGGCGATCAGCGCGGTGCCGTCGTAAACACTGGTGATCAGGTCATGCCGGTTGCCGAGGGCGATGGCCAGCGACATCAGCTCTGGATCATTCGCCACCGCCGCGATGGTCACGACATCGTAGGCACGGTTTTCCAGCGCATTCATGTCCGCCCCGGCTTCTGCCAGTGCCCGCAGCGCCGCGTCCTGCGAGGCAAATGCCGCCACATGTGCCGGGGTACGTCCGGCAGTGTCCCGCGCATTCACATCCGCACCTGATGCAGAAAGCCGCGCGATTTCAGACACGGCCCCCTGATATGCGGCAAGGTGCAATCCATCGTACCGCGCGATCTGCGTGGCCGATGGCGGTATCTGCGCCCCTCCTGAAGCTGCTGTCAAGGACAGCATCAATCCGACCACAAGGCTTCTCATGCACGTCTCCTCCCCTGATCCGTCTCGGCCTATTCTAACACCGCCCTGTTCAGAAGCCTTCGTGAAATTGCGGGCTGGTGCTAGGCTGGGTTCGGCCCACCGAAAAGGTATCCGATATGACCACAGACGGTTTCACGCAGATGATCGACGACAGCAACGCATTCTTTGCCGAGTTGAAGAAGAACAATACAAAGGAGTGGTTCGATTTGCGCAAGGACCACTACAACGAAAATATCAAGAAGCCGGCCGAGTTCCTTGCCGATCTGATGGCAGATGACCTCAGCCGCATCGTGGGGCGCGCCATGAAACCGAAGGTTTTTCGCATCTACCGCGATGTACGCTTTTCCAAGGACAAGACGCCGTTCAAAACCCATCTGCATATGCTGTGGTCACTGGCGGATGCAGGTCCCTTTGCCCCGGTCTATTTCTTCGGGACGGAGCCCGGAGATATGACGGTGGGTTTTGGCCTGACTGAAATAAAGGGGCAGACGCTGGCCCGGTTCAGGGCCTTTGTGGATCATTGGGGGGATCAACTGCAAAACGCGATTACTGCGACTGGAATGGAGTTCTCTTCCTGGGGCGCTGAGCCATTGAAGCGGGTGCCCAAACCCTATGACCCAGCGCATCCCTATGCTGAGCTATTGAAGCGCAAGAATCTGATCTTGCAACAGAAGATGGATAACAGCTGGCGAGAGACCGAGGGTGGATTGATGTCAGCAGTTCGTCGGCATTTCGAGGCGGTCTCACCGCTTCGAAACCTGCTGAACGAAAAGCTGTCAGCCGATAGCTGAGCGGTGAGGGCATTGCACGCGGCCAGAGAGAGGCGAATGTCCACGACATATTTGCTATACTCAGGACGACAGACTGTCTAAGCAGCCTTCGCTGTTTCTGTCTCAATCGTTGTGGCCATGACATCGACAATGGTGTCGATCTCTGCGTCCGTTGACGTGAAACAAGGGGCCAGCAAGACGTGATCCCCTGATGTGCCGTCCGCACAGCCCTGTGACGGATAGCATATCACCCCTGCGTCTTTTCCCGTGTTAAGGATGCGGCCCGCCATGTTCAGTTTCACATCGAACGGTTCTTTAGTGTCCCGGTCCGCCACGACCTCAGCCGTCCAGAAAAGGCCCCGTCCGCGAATATCACCGACATGCGGATGCTGCCCAAGACGTGCGCGCAGGCCCGATGACAGGCGGTCGCCCAATCGCCGGACCTCGCTCAGCAGATTGCGGTCCTCAATCTCGCGCATGACTGCCATTGCTCCTGCGGTGGCCACAGCGTGGCTCATGTAAGTGTGTCCGTTCCACAGCTTGCCTGACCCGGCAAGGATCGCGTTCACCACTTTTTCGGAGGCCATCACGGCGGCGATAGGCTGGTATCCGGCGCCAAGGCCCTTGGCCATCGTGGTGATATCCGCTGCGATGCCCTCCTGTTCCAGCGCAAAAAGGCTTCCGGTGCGGCCCATGCCGCACATCACTTCATCAGCGATATAGAGAATGCCGTGCGTGTCGCAGATCTCGCGGATGCGTTTGAAATACCCGGCAGGCGCCGGTTGCGAACCGAGCGATGCGCCGACAACAGGCTCGGCGACAAATGCCGCGACCGTTTCCGGCCCCAGTTTCTGTACCCGCTCTTCAAGCTGGTTTGCCATGCGCAGGGCGAAATCTGCTTCGCTCTCACCGTCGCGCTGAAAGCGGTAGGCATAGGCGGCGTCGATGTGTTCGACATCAATCAACAGCGGCGCGAAGGGGGCGCGGCGACCCGCGTGGCCACTGACGGCCAAGGCGCCCAGTGTGTTGCCGTGATAGCTTGGCATCCGCGCGATGATGTGCCGCCGACCGGTATCGCCGCGTTCAACGTGGTACTGACGGGCCAGTTTCAGCGCGGCTTCCATCGCCTCGGACCCGCTACCCAGATACATTACGCGTCCTTCGCCGGTGCCATCAGGGGCATGCTCGATCAGGTAGTCGGCCAGGGTCTCCGCCGGTTCATTGGTGAAAAGTCCCGTGTGCGCAAAGCTGAGCGTTTCCATCTGCTTGGCGATTGCCTCGCGGACGCGGACATTGTCATGCCCCAGACTGGACACAGCCGCACCGCCACAAGCGTCCAGATACCGTTTGCCGGTGCTGTCGATCAGGTAGGATCCTTCGCCCTTGACGATGACGGGCTGATCTCCGGTCAGGGTGCGGCGCAAGACGTGGCTCATGTGTGTCTCCTGGTCTTTGTGGACGGTGCGCCCACCTTAGGGTTGTATCGCCTGTAAGGTGGGCGCACTGCCCACCCCTATTCAGGCATTATCGCGGAAAAGGACTGGCTTGTCTTGACTCATCTGGTCTCCTGCCGAACGATCAGCGGCGAACAACACTCAGGGGGTCATCATGACGCAAACTACACTAACACGCCGCCGTTTGCTTGGCACGGCTGCCATGCTGGCAGGGGCCGCAACACTGCCAAAGATGGCATTGGCCGCCGATCCGATCAAGGTCGCCGGGATCTACACGGTCCCCGTTGAACAGCAGTGGGTCAGCCGCATTCATAAGGCGGCGGAAACCGCTCAGGCGCGCGGTGATATTGAATACACCTTCACCGAAAATGTCGCCAATACAGATTATGCCCGCGTCATGCGTGAATATGCCGAGGCCGGCAACACGCTGATCATCGGTGAAGTCTTTGGCGCTGAACAGGAAGCGCGTGAAGTGGCGGCCGATTATCCTGATGTCGCATTCCTGATGGGGTCGTCGTTCAAGGAAGACGCGGCACTGCCCAATTTTGCGGTCTTCGACAACTACATCCAGGATGCGGCGTACCTGTCCGGGATTATCGCAGGTGCGATGACGGAGAGCGGAAACATCGGCATGGTCGGCGGTTTCCCCATTCCCGAAGTGAACCGCCTGATGCACGCCTTCATGGCAGGCGCGGCAGAGATGAAGCCCGATATCACATTCCAGGTCAGCTTTATCGGGTCGTGGTTCGATCCGCCCAAGGCCAAGGAGACGGCTTTCGCGATGATCGAAAACGGTGCTGACCTTCTGTATGCTGAGCGTTTCGGCGTGTCGGATGCAGCACAGGAAAAAGGCATTCTTGCCATTGGCAACGTGATCGACACGCAAGCTGACTATCCTGAAACCGTTGTCGCCTCAGCCATCTGGCATTTTGAGCCAACGCTGGACGCGGCGATTGCCGCAGTCAAGGCAGGCGAATTCAAGGCGGCTGATTACGGCGTCTATTCCTTCATGAAAGAAGGCGGATCGTCTCTGGCACCCTTGGGCACTTTCGAGGGGAAGGTCCCGCAAGAGGCGCTTGATCTGGTCGAGCAGCGCACCAAGGAGATCAAGGACGGTGCTTTTGTCACCGAGATCAACGATGAAGAGCCGAAGTCTTCTTAAATGACCAAAACCGATGAGGCGCAGGTTGTCCTGCGTCTCTCTTCCATCACAAAACGGTTTGGCAAACTGACGGCGAACGACGCGATTTCATTTGATCTGGCGAAGGGCGAAGTTATTGCATTGCTTGGGGAAAACGGCGCAGGCAAGACCACGCTGATGAATATCCTCTTTGGCCATTACACGGCGGACGAGGGCGAGGTCGAGGTCTTTGGCCAACGCCTGCCGCCCAGTCAGCCCAAGGCCGCTTTGCAGGCAGGGGTCGGCATGGTGCATCAGCACTTCACCCTTGCTGACAATATGACGGTGCTGGAAAACATCGTGCTGGGTACGGAGCCCCTTTGGCGTATGGGATTTGGCCGGTCGGCGGCACGCAGGCGCATCCTTGCGTTGGTCGAGGATTACGGTTTGCGGGTGGACCCCGATGCAACCGTCGGCAGCCTGACCGTTGGCGAACGGCAGCGGGTGGAAATCCTCAAGGCGCTGTATCGGGACGCGCGGATCCTGATCCTGGACGAGCCGACGGCGGTCCTGACCCCGCAGGAGACAGAGGATCTGTTCGCCACCATGCGCAAGGCCGTGGCGCACGGATTGTCGGTGATTTTCATCAGTCACAAGCTGCACGAGGTCACCGCAATCTCAAGCCGGGTCGTGGTGCTGCGCCATGGCAAGCTGGTGGCCGAGGCACGCACAGCGGATTTGGACAGACATCAGTTGGCGCAGATGATGGTTGGTGCGGAAGTACCCCCACCGGCGGTCCGGGAGGCCGCGCCGGGTGAGGTGCTGGTGGCGCTTGAAGGTGTTTCGACGCCGGATCGCGGCGCAGCACCGGGGCTGAAATCGGCAAACATGGCGTTGCGCGGCGGGCAGATCATTGGGATGGCGGGCGTATCGGGCAACGGTCAGGCGGCACTGGCCGATTTGATTGGCGGATTGATTGCCCCGGCGTCGGGCAGATTGCGCCTGAAGGACGGCGTGCCATCTGACTGGAGCCCACGAGCCGCGCTTGCCGCAGGCATCGCACGGATCCCGGAAGACCGGCACAAGACCGGCACCATCGCGGATTTCGACCTGACGGAAAACGCTGTGTTGGAGCTTTATGCAAAGCCACCGTTTTCGAGGCGGGGATGGATGGACTGGGGCGCGGCGCGGGATTTTACCCAGAAAGTGATCGAGAGGTACGACGTGCGCTGTCCGGGGGCGGAGACGCGGATCAGGTTGCTGTCGGGAGGGAACATGCAAAAACTGATCCTTGGGCGCGTTCTGGAAACCGCGCCGGATGTGGTCTTGGCGAACCAGCCGGTGCGCGGTTTGGATATCGGGGCGCTGACCTATGTGCACGAACAGCTTCTGGCGGCCCGCGACCGGGGGGCGGCAGTCTTGCTGATCTCGGAAGACCTAGATGAGATCACGGCGCTGTCGGATGTGATCCACGTGATTTCGGAAGGGCGGTTATCGCCTGCATTCGGGCGTGGGGAGCTGACCACCGCCGAATTGGGGGTCTGGATGGCAGGCCATGGTTTCGAGGGCGAGACCCATGCGGCTTGAGCCTGTCGCCAATCCGACGCTGCTGCGCACGGTAGGTCTGCCTGCGCTCGCGCTGTTCGGCACGGTCGTGGCCGCGTCATTGCTGGCGATGATCGCCGGCGCTCAGCCGTTTTCGGTGCTTGGGCTCATTGTGAAAGGGGCTTTTGGGTCGAAATTCGCAGCACTTGAAACGCTCAATCGGGCGACGCCGTTGATCTTTACCGGGCTGGCGGTCGCCGTCGCCTTTCGCGCCCAGCTTTGGAACATCGGAGCCGAGGCGCAGCTTTATGTCGGCGCGGTGGTCACCGTGGTTCTGGGCACGGGGGCGCTGGCATGGCCTGCTTTCGCTTTGCTGCCGACCATCGCGGTTGCGGCGATGCTGGCCGGAGCGGTGGTTTTGCTGGTGCCGACGTTCCTGAAGACCCGGTTCGGTGTTGATGAGGTCGTCACCACGCTGCTTTTGAATTTTGTGGTGCTGTTGTGGGTCTCGATGCTGCTGGAAGGGGCGCTGAAGGACCCCATGGGCCTTGGCTGGCCCAAATCCGCGCGGCTGATCGCGGAGGCGCGGCTGCCGCGTATGGTTGAGGGACTGCGCCTGCATTGGGGCCTTGGCCTTGCGCTGATTTCCGCGCTGGTGGTCTGGGTCATCCAGCGACGCACGACCCTTGGCTACGAGATGCGCGCGGTGGGTCTGAACAAGGAAGCGGCGCGGTTTGCCGGTATCCCTGTGAACACCGTGCTGATCAAGACGGCTCTGTTGTCGGGCGGTCTTGCGGCCTTGGCAGGATTTTCAGAGGTTGCGGGGCTTAAGGGTAGTCTGACTTTGGATATCTCTCCGGGCTTTGGCTATACCGGGATTATCGTGGCGATGCTGGCACTGCTCAATCCATTGGGCGTCGTGGTGGCGGCGCTCTTTGTCGCGGGCATCTTTGTCGGGGCGGACAGCATGAGCCGTGCGGCGGGCGTGCCCACCTATCTTGCCGATATCATGCTGGCGCTGGCATTGCTGATGATGGTGCTGGCAATCATGCTGACCAAGTTCCGGGTGAGGCGCGACTGATGGAAATCATCGATATCCTGATCTCGGCCAGTTTCTGGACCGCTGCCATCCGCATCGCGTCCCCCCTGATTTTTGCCGCGCTGGGAGAGTTGGTCTGCGAGCGGGCGGGGGTTTTGAACCTCGGCATCGAAGGGATCATGGTCGTCGGTGCTTTTGCTGGCTGGATGGCAGTCTATCTGGGGGGCGGGCTGTGGCTGGGTGTTGCTGTTGCGATGGCATCGGGGATGCTGTTCGGCCTGTTGCACGGCACGCTGACGGTGCCTTTCGGGCTGAGCCAGCATGTGGTGGGGCTTGGGATCACGCTGCTGGCGACGTCGCTGACCTATTACTGTTACCGCTTGGCATTGCCCGAGGTAACATCGCCGCCCAAGATTGAGGCGTTTCAGCCGTTCGAGATTCCGCTGCTGTCCGACATTCCCTTGGTCGGCCCCGCGCTTTTCTCGCAAACGCCGCTGACCTACCTTGCATTTGTTCTGGTGATTGTCGTTACCGTAGTTCTGTACCGCACGCCCCTTGGTCTGGCGTTGCGCGCAGCCGGAGAGAACCCCGCCGCAGTCGAGGCGCAGGGGCTCAGCGTGACAGCCATTCGGATGGGCGCGGTAATGGTGGGCAGCGGGCTGATGGCAGTGGGCGGGGCGTTCCTGACGATGAGCGCATTCAATTCGTTCTTTTTCGAAATGGTGAACGGGCGGGGCTGGATTTGTATCGCACTCGTCGTCTTTGGATCGTGGCGTCCGGGCAAGACACTGCTGGGGGCCGTGCTGTTTGCCGCCTTTGACGCCTTGCAGATCAGGGTTCAACAAACATCGCTGGGTGCCGATATTCCTTACCAGATCTTCCTGATGGCCCCCTATATCCTGTCTATTCTGGCGTTGGTCATCATGTCCCGCCGGGCGCAGGTGCCTGCCGCACTGATGGTGCCGTTCAATAAAGGAGAGCGCTAATGTTCGATATCATCGTCAAGGGCGGCACGCTGCCGGATGGGCGGATCAGCGACATCGGCATTCGTGATGGCAAGATCGTCGCCATTGAAGCGCTGGAAGCGGAGGCCAGCGAAGTGATTGACGCTAAGGGTGATCTGGTCAGCCCGCCCTTCGTGGACCCACATTTTCACATGGATGCCACGCTCAGCTATGGCAAGCCCCGGATCAACGCGTCTGGCACCTTGCTGGAAGGGATCGGCCTGTGGGGAGAGCTGAAGGACGTGATGCAGCCCGAAGAGGTCAAGGCGCGGGCGCTGGAGTATTGCGACTGGGCGGCGTCCATGGGCCTCCTTGCGATCCGGTCTCACGTAGATACCTGTGACGACCGCCTGATGGGGGTGGAAGCGCTGCTGGAGGTCCGCCGCGAGGTGGCCGATTACATTGACCTGCAACTGGTGGCCTTTCCGCAAGACGGGCTGTACCGCGATCCGACTGCTTTTGAAAACACGATCCGGGCGCTGGACATGGGTGTCGATGTCGTGGGTGGCATCCCGCATCTCGAACGCACGATGGCGGATGGCGCACGGTCGGTCACCGCCCTGTGTGAGATCGCTGCGGAGCGTGGCCTGATGGTGGACATGCATTGCGACGAAACGGACGATCCCATGTCCCGGCATATTGAGACGCTGGCATTTGAAACCCAGAGGCTGGGATTGCAGGGGCGCGTGGCGGGTTCGCATCTGACGTCAATGCATTCGATGGACAACTACTATGTCTCGAAGTTGCTGCCGCTGATGGCCGAGGCACAGGTTGCGGCCATCCCAAATCCGTTGATCAACATCGTGCTGCAGGGGCGGCATGATACCTATCCAAAACGCAGGGGGTTGACCCGCGTCAAGGAAATGCAGGCCATGGGCATTGCCGTGGGGTGGGGGCAGGATTGCGTACTGGATCCTTGGTATTCACTGGGGACCGCTGACATGTTGGACGTGGCTTTCATGGGTCTGCACGTGGGGCAGATGACTTCGCCCGAAGAGATGCGGCGGTGTTTCGACATGGTGACGAATGTGAATGCGCAGATCATGGGGTTGGAGGACTACGGGCTGCGCGTGGGTGCCAAGGCGTCATTGGTGGTTCTGGACGCGGGCAACCCGATTGAAGCGCTGAGGTTGCGGCCGGATCGGCTGTGCGTGATTGCCAAGGGCAAGGTGATTTCACGCAAACGGCGCAATGATGCGGACCTCAGCCTGCCGGGGCGTCCTGGAACGGTGCGGCGGCGGCACGATGGGCATTCATAACAGATCGGTTGCAGCGCTGACGCTGTAGTCCGTTCCGAGATAAATCAGATTATTCAGTGTATTCGGCCATGTGCCGTAGCCTTGTGCATCTCGCAACAAACGAGACGGGATCGAGGTTGCCCGTGCGAGAGCTTTCCCCGGCGCATCGCCGACGTCTTTCACCATCACTTCAAGGGCGCGTGCCATACTCAGGTCTGCCCCTGCAAGCGTGCCGTCAGCCAAGCGGAAGCGTCCGTCTTCTCGAACGATGGTCCGGTCGTTCAAGGTGAACTCGGTGATGTCTGACCCCGCGCAGGCCATGGCGTCGGTGACAAGAAAGATCTCTCCCGGTCCGCTTTTCGCGGCCAGCGCCGTGCGAATTGTCGCGGGGTGGACGTGGATTGCATCGGCGATCAGTCCGGTGCTTATCGAACCGGAGTCGAGCGCGGCACCGACAAGACCGGGCGTGCGGCTGCCCAGTTGGCTCATCGCGTTGAAAAGGTGTGTGGCACAGCGCGCACCGGCCTCAAAAGCCCGTATAGCTGTGTCATAATCCATATCGCTGTGACCCAGTGAGACAATCACACCCGCCTGCGTCAGCGTAGTGATCTGCGCAGACGTGACGCTCTCGGTGGCGAGGGTGATCATCAGGTTGGGTAGCCTGTCTGCTGCCGAAAGAAGTGTCGTCAGGTCGTCGGCGGTCATCGGGCGGATCAGTCTGGCGTCATGCGCGCCCTTGCGGGCCACGGACAGATGCGGACCTTCAAGGTGCAGACCCAAGATGCCGGGCACTTTGGCTGCGATGGCTTCTTCCACGGCGCTGATAGCGGCAGCGGTGATTTCGGGGGTATCGGTGATCAGCGTGGGTAAAAAAGCACGGGTGCCAAGAGAGCGGTGCGCCGCCGACATGGTTTCAAGTGTCGCAAGGCCGGGGTCCGCGTTGAACATGACACCGCCCCCGCCGTTGACTTGCAGGTCCACGAAACCGGGCATCAACGTACCGCCTGCCAGCTGTCTGCGGTCGCAGTATTGCGGCAAACCGGCGGCCGGAATGATTTGCGCCGCCGCCCCGTCGATCAGAACGGCATGGTCTTGGATCAACTTGTTGCCATCAAAGATAGTGGCCCCGACAAGGGCAAACAGGGTCATTTCCCCACGCTCCTTGCCGCATGTGATGCGATGGCAAAGGCCCCTTCAAGGGCGGTTCCCCTTGGCGCCTTTAGATTCCGCGTCATCCTGTCGGGCAAAAACTCGGCGTAATGGGGCCCCACGCCCCCTGCGAGCGAAAGTAGATCGCCGGTTTGAAAACCCAGCGTATTCAACCCGTGTTCAAGATAGGCGGCCCCCTCGCGCATGAGACTTTGCGCCAATGGATCGCCGTCTTTCGCCGTGGTGATGACGTCGCGGGCGAATACGGCGTATTCACCCGGTGTTGCAGCGGCGCTGAAATGGACGATCTCGATCAGACCACCTTTGGCCTCAAGTACGCGGCGGCTGAGATCGGTGTGAGGACGCATACCGTCTTCGGCAAGGATAACCTCTTGCAACAGGCGGTGCCCCAGCCACGCGCCCGACGCCTGATCAGACAGGTCGAAACCCCAGCCACCAACCGTGCGCATTTCAAGCGCCTTCTGGCGTGCAACGATTGTGCCGGTGCCAAGCGCAACCACATATCCGTCAGCCTCACCCAGCACACCGCGCACGGATGTTGCCCGGTCGCCCGTTGCACTTGACCTGCCGTAGGGCAGGGCGGCGGCAACGGCGGCCATCTCAACCTCGGAATGGGCCCCGGCAACGCCAAAATGAGCGGTGATCTGGTCAAGCGGTGTGTCTCCAAGTCCCGCCTGCGCCAATGCAGCGTCAATTGCGCTCGTCAGATTTGAGATCGCGTCGTCGAAATTGCTGTGAACGTTGCCAGGGCCGCCGCTGGCCTGAGCCATGATCCCGTTATCCAGCGTGCCTGCGGCGGCACGGCACCCGGTGCCACCACCGTCTGCGGCTACGATAACTGTCTGGTCAGTGACTTTCATGGTTTCTCTATAAGACAGCAGAGGTTGCGATGGACAGCCTCAATCTGATCAGGCGCGGACGCACCGCTGGAGCGTGACGCTATGGATCAAAGCGAGGCAGCGGCCCGACTGGCCTGATCATACTGGCCTGACATTGCCCTGAGCCCCGCCGCGATTTCACGCAGATCGTCGCCGTTTGTATCCATCCGGCTGAGACCGTCCAGAAAACAGGATTTCCGCACCGCGCGGTAAGCTTCACAGAGTGCTTCACCCTCTTTGGACGTGCGGTAGAACACTTCCTTTCCGCGTTTCTCGGCGGTCAGCAACCCTGACTTCAAGAGCTTGCGCAAGGCGTAGTTAACAGTATGCGTGTCTTCTATGTTCAGCAGGAAACAGATGTCCGTCAGCCGCTTTTCCCGACCTCTGTGGTTGGTGTTGTGCAGCACAAGGATTTCCAGCGGGGTCAGGTCCGCGTTGCCCGCAGCCGCCATGCAGCGCGACATCCAGCGGGTGAACGCGTTGTAAGCGATGATCATACCATATTCGAGCTCAGAAGCCTCCCAACCTTCACCCTCTGCAAGGTGACGTGAGGAAACGATCCTTCTTTCGGGCAGGGCTTTCGTACGGCCTGACATATGCGAAACCTTTCTGAACTTGGCCTTGAAACGCTAACAAATTGTTCACAAAATTCAAGTGTTAGACTGTCTTATAGCCGGTCTCAGTCCCGTTATGCAGGGGCAGAGTGCGGTATTGTCCGCTTAAGAAATACATCAGATGAAACCAAATCATGGATCTTTGCGCCTCTGCCGGTAGCAGGAATTGATCTGTGACCACGCATCCTAACGGAACAAAAACCACATGTGGCCTGATGCCCACATTAACAGCAAATCGCAACTTCTTGTTATATATTACAAAATCGCTCTTTCCTGCGCGCGGCAGTTTTGTTAACCTTCTGGTAATAAAAATTGAGGCAGGCAGAACGAGCAATGAAAACGGGCTTTCGCGGCACGTTTGTCATCAGCTGGTCGCAAACTGAAATAGACGGTCTTGAGGCCGCGCCGGTTCAATCCCTCAAAGTAGGGGCGGCGTGGGCTTGGCGGGGGGATGCCATCCGGGTGGATGGACCGAATGATGTATTGCGGCTGGACCAGGCAGACGGTGCAGAAAATCTTCGCAAGCGCGCTGCACGTATGGTGCACCGGCTTGTTGGTGCGGCACTTGAAAAAGACGCGCCTGTGCTTCCGAGCGTAGACAAAGAAGCTTTGGATGACATTCCTTTGCTTGATAACAGCTTTGTCGTTACCGATGGCGGCAAAAGCTATACCGTTACATTGATCGAAGTCGGTCGTGGTACACAGCCGCTACTAATGTTCCTTGACGAAATTCCGCCGCGCGACTGCGAGTTGTGGATCGTGCATCATACACTTGGATCCTCGCCACATAATGCGCATTCGGAAGGTTCCGGCGGCGTAATTTGCTTTACGCCGGGAACCCGGATCATGACCCCAGAAGGATTGGTCCGGATCGAGGATCTGCGCGAGGGCGATCGGGTTCAGACCAAGGACAATGGCGCACAGCCCATCCGTTGGGTCGGGAGCCGTCGTATGACAGGGGCACGGCTGTTTGCCATGCCCGCACTGCGGCCCATTCGCATTCGCTCGGGTCACTTTCTGGAAGACATGCCGGATGAGGATCTGATCGTCTCGCCTGAGCATCGGATCCTGATCAAGGGACCGGTCGCACGAGAGCTTTTCAACACGCCCGAGGTTCTGGTGGCGGCAAAGGATCTGATCAACGGGGATACGATCACGGTTGATCTGAAGATGCGTGAGGTTACGTATATTCATCTGCTGTTGGACCGACATCAGGTAATGTGGGCGAATGGAGTGGAGACGGAAAGCTTCCATCCGGCCTCTACTGCCTTGAGTACGCTGGATGAGACGGACAGAGTGCGGCTTTTGGCGACGCATCCAGAGTTGGAATATGATCCCCATACTTACGGCAGCTTTGCCCGTCGCAACCTATCGGGGTCCGAGGCGGCAATCCTGCAGCACGCGGCGTAGACCCAGCGCAATGAAAAAGGGCGCGGCGTTTGGGGGTGCCGCTGCCCGTTAGCTTTCCGTGCGGCCTGCAATGAGCGCCTTTATGATCAATTTGGCACTGTCGCTGTCCCAGACCGCATCGCCGCGCAGTCGCGCGATCTCGCGGCCTTCGGGATCAATCAGCACAGTAATAGGCAGACCGAAAATACCCATTTGGGATGCGAGGGCCTGTTTGGGGTCTTGGTGACGCGGCAGGCTGTCGACGCCGGATTCTTCAAAAAACTTGATGATCCCTTCTGGAGAATTGCGGCCCGTGGCGATGGTCACAACCTCAAAGTGGTCCCCGCCGAATTCTTTCTGCAGCGCGTTGAGTTGTGGCATCTCCTTGCGACAGGGCGCGCACCATGTGGCCCAGAAGTTCACCAGAACGTACTTTCCACGGTAGTCAGCAAGCGAACCCGTACCGGCATCATCGGCAAGTAAGTAAGACGCATCCGAGACCGCTTGAGGGGTATCGTGGACGATCAGCTTTTTCATATCACCTTCGCGCAACGAAATGATGTCTGGCCCCGCAGCCATTGCAGCGTTTGCACCTGCCAGAAGGGCCGTATACATCAGGCCGAGTAGTAATTTTCTCATCCTATCCCTCCGAGGGTTCTTTTATGACTGATCAAACGTCCAACAAAATGTGGGGCGGCCGCTTTGCCGCCGGTCCTGATGCCATCATGGAGGCAATTAATGCCTCCATCGGCTTTGACAAGCGCATGGCGGCACAGGATATCGCGGGCAGTCGCGCCCATGCAGCGATGTTGGCCGCGCAGGGCATCATCAGTGATAGCGATGCCGAAGCGATCCGGGAAGGTCTGCTCACGATCTTGTCAGAGATCGAAGAGGGGCGGTTCGCGTTTTCCACGGCACTGGAAGACATTCACATGAACGTCGAGGCGCGGCTGAAAGAGGTGATCGGCGAGCCCGCGGGTCGGTTGCACACGGGGCGGTCGCGCAATGATCAGGTGGCGACGGATTTCAAGCTTTGGGTGCGCGATCAACTGGATGCCTTCGAGAGCGGCCTCATTGCGCTTATCCAGGCGCTGCTTGGACAGGCCGAGGCCGGAGCAGACTGGGTCATGCCGGGGTTCACGCATTTGCAGACGGCACAGCCCGTGACCTGGGGCCATCACATGATGGCATACGTAGAGATGTTTGGCCGGGATCTGAGCCGGGTGCGCGATGCGCGGGTCCGGATGAACGAAAGCCCCTTGGGCGCTGCGGCATTGGCGGGCACGTCATTTCCTATTGATCGTCACATGACGGCTGACGCGCTGGGCTTTGACCGTCCGGCCGCGAATTCACTGGATGCGGTCAGTGATCGGGATTTCGCGCTGGAGTTTCTGGGGGCGGCCAGCATTTGCGCGATGCACCTAAGCCGCTTTGCCGAGGAATTGGTGATCTGGTCTTCGGCACAGTTCCGATTTGTCGCGCTCAGTGACCGGTTCTCGACCGGATCATCCATCATGCCGCAAAAGAAAAACCCAGATGCGGCAGAGCTGATCCGTGCCAAGGTAGGTCGCATTTTTGGGGCGAACACCGCGTTGATGATGGTGATGAAGGGCCTGCCGCTGACCTATTCAAAGGACATGCAGGAAGACAAGGAACAGGTCTTTGATGCCGCCGACAACCTGATGCTGGCGCTGGCCGCGATGGAGGGCATGGTGCGCGACATGACCGGAAACCGCGAGAACCTTGCGGCGGCTGCGGGCAGTGGTTTTTCCACCGCAACCGATCTGGCCGACTGGCTGGTGCGGGTGCTGGGCCTGCCGTTCCGCGATGCGCATCACGTCACTGGATCGCTTGTGGCCATGGCCGAGGCAAAGGGCTGTGATTTGCCTGACTTGACGTTGGAACAAATGCAGTCAGTTCACAATGATATCACGCAAGATGTCTTTGGCGTTCTTGGCGTGGAAAATTCCGTGAATTCGCGTATGTCTTATGGGGGCACAGCACCAGAGCAGGTGCGGGGTCAAATCGCGCGTTGGAAGGGTTTGCTTGGATGAGATGGGTTTTGGCAGTGCTGATCGCGGCGGGCGTTGCCGCTTGTGGAGCAGATGGCGAGCCTGTCATACCGACGCGGGACGCAACGATCACGTTAACTGATAACGGCATGTCGGCCCACACGCGTGTAGGAGTGAGCAAAGGGCCACTGACGGTGACGTTGGGGGTTGGGCTGTGATCCGGGTTTTGCTCATCTCGCTGCTTTTCGCGCTGACGGGATGTGGCACGCCTGACCCGGACGACGATCCGGCCGGACGGTCCGATACACGTCAGCAACCTAGCAATTATCAGCCCGGGATCCATATTACCGGCCATGCCAATGTCGGTGTGGTTCGGAGGTACTGATATGTCCCCTTTGCGTATGATTTTTCTGGCCCTTGCGATATGGGGGGCCATTCACCCGATGTATTACTTCATCACGTGGTTCAATCAGAACGGCTATGACATCATGGCGATGGTCGATGCGTGGCATGTCAACGCTGCCGCCAGTGGGCTAGTGTGGGATCTGACCATAGCCGCTGTCACGCTGACCGTCTGGATCATCGCCGAGGTTGCGGTGCGGCGGAACTGGCTGGCACTCATTGCCATTCCAGCCACCTTCTGTATTGGGGTCAGCTGCGGCTTGCCGCTTTATCTTTTTTTGCGGACAGCGCCTGTAAAATAGGGCGCTCTCAAGTATTCAGGGCCAAAAAGAAAATGGATCATTTCCTGTATCGTGACGGCGCACTTTACGCCGAGGATGTTGCTATTTCCGAGATAGCGGCTGCGGTCGGCACGCCGTTCTATGTCTATTCCACTGCAACGCTCTTGCGGCACTTCCGGCTGTTCGATGAGGCGCTGGAGGGGATGGATCATCTGGTTTGCTATGCGATGAAGGCCAATTCAAATCAGGCGGTGCTGCGCACGCTTGCCGAAGTGGGCGCCGGGATGGATGTAGTGTCTGGTGGAGAATACCGCAGGGCCCGTGCCGCGGGTGTGCCAGGTGAGCGGATCGTGTTTTCTGGCGTCGGCAAGACACGGGAAGAGATCAGGACGGCACTGGAAGGCGGCATCCGGCAGTTCAATGTGGAAAGTGAGCCGGAAATGGTGCTGCTGGATGCGGTGGCGCAAGAGGTGGGTGTGAAGGCGCCAATCACCGTGCGGGTCAACCCTGATGTGGATGCAAAGACGCACGCCAAAATTGCCACGGGCAAATCAGAGAACAAATTTGGCATTCCGATTTCGCGCGCGCGCGAGGTATACGCAATGGCGGCCAAGATGCCGGGCCTCGAGGTCATTGGCATCGACGTCCATATCGGCTCTCAACTCACAGAACTCGAACCCTACGAGCTGGCTTATCAAAAGGTCGCCGACCTGACAGAGACCTTGCGCGCGGATGGACACAAGATCACACGGTTGGATCTGGGTGGCGGTCTGGGCATTCCTTACGAGCGCAGTAACGCGGATCCACCGCTGCCATCGGATTACGGTGCTTTGGTCAAGCGAACACTGGGCCATCTGGGCTGCGAGATCGAGATTGAGCCGGGCCGTCTGATCGCCGGTAATGCGGGACTGCTGGTGAGCGAGGTGATCTACGTCAAGTCGGGTGAGGGGCGCGATTTCCTGATCCTCGACAGCGCCATGAACGATCTTATTCGCCCGGCGATGTATGACGCCTATCACGACATCATTCCGGTGGTGGAGCCTGCGGCAGGTGTAGAGATGCAACCGATGGATATCGTGGGCCCGGTTTGCGAATCTGGTGACACTTTTGCCAAGCAGCGGCTTATGCCGCCGTTGCAGTCTGGTGATCTTGTCGCCTTCAGATCGGCTGGTGCATATGGCGCGGTTATGAGCAGCGAGTATAATTCGCGACCACTTATTCCCGAAGTGCTGGTGAAAGACGATCAATTCGCGGTTATCCGCGCACGGCCGACCTTTGACGAAATGATAAAACGAGATACCATTCCCGAGTGGTTGTGAGGCTATCCTGCCCCGCACCCTGAGGGAGCACGCGAGATGAGCACATTCACCCCCAATGATTTGCGCAACGGGCTGAGAGGTCTGCGCTGGCCCTTGCGGCTGACTTGGGCGGGGATGCTGGCCGAGGCGCTTGTGCAATCGCTCTGGCCGCTGATGACGGTGGTTTTGCTGGTGTTGGCGGCGCTGATGCTGGGTTTGCAGGACACCGTGATCATCGAAGTGGTATGGGGTGCTGCCGTTCTGACGGCAGTCGCGGCCTTGGGTGCATTCGTCTATGCGCTGCGGCGGTTCCGGGTCCCATCGCGGGGCGCCGCAATGGAACGGTTGGATGCCAGCCTGCCGGGTCGGCCAATTCAGGCAATGATGGACGATGCGGCCATCGGGACCGAAGATGAGGCGGCCATGGCGGTCTGGCGCGCGCACAAGGCCAGGATGGCCGAGCGTGCGGCAGCGGCGCGGGCGGTACCTGCTGATCTACGGGTATCGAAACGTGACCCTTACGCATTGCGCTTTGTGGCGGTGCTTGCATTCGCGGTGGCACTGCTTTTTGGATCAATCTGGCGGGTTGGGTCCGTGGCAGATATGGCCCCCGGCGCTGGCGGATTGGCGTCAGGTCCGGTCTGGGAAGGCTGGGCAGAACCGCCAAGATACACAGGCAGGCCCACGCTGTATCTGAACGATCAGACGGCTGAGACGCTGGATTTGCCCAAGGGTACGCTGATCACACTTCGGTTCTATGGCGATGTCGGGGCGCTGACTTTGTCAGAAACGGTGTCCGGTCGGACGTCCGATTTGCCAGCGGCATCGGATCCGGCCCAGGATTTTGCCGTCCTGCAAGCGGGCACAATCGCGGTGGATGGACCTGGCGGACGTGCATGGAGCGTGACAGTACGCCCCGATGACCCACCAGAAGTTGAGATATTGGGCGAGCCCGAAGTGGCCGCACTGGGTGAGATGCGGCTGCCCTTCGGCGCAAATGATGATTACGGGGTCGAGGCCGGCGAGGCACGTATCATGCTGGACCTTGCGGCGGTCGATCGCCGTTATGGCCTAACCATTGACCCTGATCCACGGGCAGAAATCGTGGTGCCTTTGCCGACCCCTATTTCCGGTGATCGGGCCGCGTTCGAAGAGAACATGATTGATGATTTTTCCAAACATCCCTGGGCCAATCTCCCCGTCAAATTGACGCTTAGCGTTCTGGATGCGGCAGAACAGCAAGGCGCAACTGCACCCGTGGACATGACCTTGCCCGGACGGCGGTTCTTCAATCCTGCCGCCGCCGCGATGATCGAGATGCGACGCGACCTGCTTTGGTCCAAGGCCAATGCGCCGCGCATGGCGCAGGTGATGCGGGCGGTATCCTATCAGCCTCAGGACGTGTTGCGAAGCGAGACGATCGCGCTGCGGGTCAGGCGGCTGATCGAGCGGCTGGAAATCCACGCGCGTTACGGTCTCGACGATGAGGTTCAGGATGAGCTTGCGGAAGACCTCTGGGGGCTGGCGCTGGAACTGGAGGAGGGAGTGCTGGCCGATGCGCTGGAGCGGTTGCGCCGCGCACAAGAGCGGTTGCAGGAGGCGATGAAAAATGGCGCCTCGGACGAGGAGATCGCGGAACTAATGGATGAGTTGCGTCGCGCTACCGAAGAATACCTTCAGCAGCTTCAGCGCCAGCAGGCACAGGAAGGTCAGCAGGGGCAAGACGGACAGCAGCAACAGCAGCAGGGCGAGTCCATGCAGATGACGCAGGACGACCTTCAGCGGATGATGGATCGCATTCAGGAGTTGATGGAACAGGGCCGCATGGCCGAAGCCGCAGAGGCGCTCCAGCAGCTTCAGGAGATGATGGAAAACATGCGGGTCACCCAAGGCCAGCAGGGTCAGGGCCAACAATCACCGGGGCAACAGGCGATGGAAGGGCTTGCCGACACGCTGCGGCAGCAGCAGGGACTGAGCGATCAGGCATTCCGTGATCTACAGGAACAGTTCAACCCCGGTGCGCAGGCTGGTGAAAATCAGGGCAACGAGGGCCGCAATGGCGGCCAAGGGCGCGGTCAGAGCCACGAAGGCCAGAACGGTCAGGGGCAGGGCAACGGCGACCAGCAGCAAGGTGAGGGACAGCGCGCCGAAGGGAACCAGCAAGGTGATGGCAGCGCTGGCAACAGCGAAGAGGGTCTGGCCGAGCGCCAGCAGGCGTTGCGCGATGAACTGCGCCGCCAGCAGGGCCGCCTTCCCGGTCAGGGGACACCGGAAGGCGATGCGGCACGCGACGCGCTTGACCGGGCAGGCCGCGCAATGGATGACGCCGAACAGGCGTTGCGCAACCGCGATCTGGCCGAGGCCATCGACAATCAGGCGCAGGCCATGGAAGCGCTGCGCGAAGGGATGCGGTCACTCGGCGAGGCGATGGCGCAACAGGAACAGAACCAGCAGCCCGGGCAAGGCACTGCGGAGTCTGACCGGAGGGCGCAAAACCGAGATCCGCTGGGGCGCGAACAAGGCAACAATGGTGCCAACAGTTCCGAAGGCCCGCTTGCGATGGGACCGGGCGGTGCAGGGCGCGCGCGCGAGCTGCTCGACGAAATCCGCCGCCGCTCTGGCGAGACGGAGCGCCCGGAAGTTGAACGGGATTATCTGAACAGACTGCTTGACCGGTTCTAAGCGGCGTTGGTCTTTAGTTTGAGGATTCTGTTGCCGCGTCGTTGAGCCAGTTGAGCAGGCTTTGGAGTTTCTCATCCAACGCCAGACGCATTTGGTCAATCCACGCGACATAGCTGTTCAGCATGGGTTCAAGCGCAGGAACCGCTGCGGAAATCTGTGCCGCAAGGATATAGAGCGCGGCCAGCACAATTGCGATCAGCACGACTGTCAGAAACCCGGTCTTGAAACTGCGCTTTTTCTTTTGTTCGCCGCCAGCACCCAGCTCCTCGCGAGCGTCAGCGTCAACGCCGCTGGGGCTATTGTCGCTGCGCAGGGTCGAGTTGATCTCTTCGATATCGGGCAACAATCCCCGCCGCGAGGAAATCGCGGCCGCGGCAGCAGCGGTTTCCGTGTCTGGCTCATTCTCTCCACGCATGCGGGCCATGCGTCGCTTGGCGTCCATCGCGCGGCGCTCCGCTTCATCCTCTGGATCAGGCCTTGTCGGCTCATCTGCGGTTTCAAGGCCTAGGTCAGGCTGGCTTTCCAGCGTTTCGGATTGGCGACGCTTGCGTGCCTCGAACTCCGCTTCGGCCTCCTGCCTCAGGATATCGGCAACGGCCGGGTCAAGCTGGCGCCGCTCGGGTTCTTTGCTGGGCGGCGGTGCGGGGGGCGGAGGCGGCGAGACTTCCTCGTCAGGAGCGGGTGCCTCAACACTCAACTTTATGTCTTGGTCATCTTCCGCGGGAACGTGGTCTGGATGATGTTGAAACCAGGTCTGGCCGCAGTTGGAGCACTGTACATCCCGGCCAGAGGTCGGAATAACCTCATCCGGGACCTCGTACTGGGCGTCACAATTTGGGCAGCTCAGCCTCATTTGGTATTCCGTCGCTCACTCACAACTATATTTGCGCACCTTTCAATACCATATGGTTAACGTTTGGCCAGGAAAAGCGATAACTGGTGCGCGTGCCTCTAAGTGCTGCATTGAATCCCCAGCGGTGCTGAGGCACAACAGAACCGTTGAGACGGGGTGCAGGTGTGATCGAGCTGGAAAATGTGGCCTACAGCTATGGCGGTGGCGAATTGCTGTCTGACATTTCGCTGAAATTGGCGCCGGGTTCGTTTCATTTTCTGACCGGCCCGTCTGGTGCGGGCAAGACCACCTTGATGAAACTGTGCTATGGGGCGCTGCTGCCTACGGCAGGTCACATCCGGCTTTTTGGCGCAGATGTACGGGGACTTGACCGAGACGGCATCACAGAAATCCGCCGCCGTGTTGGTGTGGTGCATCAGGATGTGCAGTTTCTGGATCATCTCAACGTGACGGACAATATTGCGTTGCCCCTGACAGTATCAGGGCGACATGCCGAAGCGGCGGGCAGCGATCTGAACGAGCTGATGTCTTGGGTTGGTCTGACAAACAGGGCCGATGCCCTGCCGCCAGAGCTGTCCGGGGGCGAGCGCCAGCGCGCGGCGCTGGCACGCGCGGTGATCATGTCACCGGACGTGATATTGGCGGATGAACCCACCGGCAACATCGACTGGGAGATGTCACAACGGCTTTTGCGGTTGCTGATCGAGCTGAACAAGATGGGCAAGACCGTATTGATCGCCACCCACGATCTGAGCCTGATCCGCGCCACCAAGGCACATGTGCAGGCGAGGGTGTTGCGGATCGCCAACCGGCGCATACAACTGGCAGGAGCAGACCTGTGATATTGGACATCGCCAGTCTGCGCGCTGTTTTTCTCGGTGACCGTCAGGCGGACCGCGTGGTCCCGCCATCAGGCTTTACCGCGCAACTCACGGTTTTTGCGGCGGCTGTGATGGCGTTTCTGGCGGTTTTTGCCATGGCACTGTCACTGGCTGCGGGTCGGCTTGCGGACCGGTGGGGCGAGGAATTGGCACGCTCTGCGACCATTCGCATTGTCGCGCCGCTGGACCAACGTGCAGTACAAACTGAAGCGGCGCTGCGCATTCTTGAAACCACCCGCGGCGTCGCCAGCGCGCGGGCGCTGAGTGATGAAGAACAGCAGGAATTGCTGGCGCCTTGGTTCGGATCTGAACTGGCACTGGACACGCTGCCGGTGCCACGTCTGATTGAGGTGATTGAGAACAGCGATGGCGTCGATGCCGCCGGGCTGCGTTTGCGTCTGGCCGCCGAAGTGCCGGGTGCGGTGTTGGATGATCACAGTCGCTGGCGCGCACCCTTGATACAGGCAGCAACCCGTCTGCGAATCCTGGGGTGGGCGTCTATCCTTTTGATCGCGGCTGCGGTGGCGGCGATGATCACGCTGGCCGCCAACGCGGCCTTGGCAGCAAATGCGCAAGTCATTCGCGTGCTGCGCCTTGTTGGTGCGACTGATGGCTATATCGGGCAGGCTTTCATCCGCCGCTTTACGCTGCGCGCGTTCTCAGGCGCGGCGGTAGGTACGGCACTAGGCTTGATTGCAATGCTGTTCCTGCCGGACGCATCAGATGCGGGTGGTTTTCTGACCGGGCTCGGGTTTCAGGGCTGGCACTGGCTCTGGCCGCTGTTGATCCCGCTGCTTGCCGGGGCTGTCGCCTTTGCGGCCACGGGGGCCGCAGCACGGCGTACATTGAGGGAGCTTTCGTAATGCTGCAATGGGTGCGTTCGATCCTCTACATAATTCAGGTGACGATCGCGATGCCGATCATCGGTCTGGCATTTGCCCCTTGGGCGATGTTCTCAAAGACCGGCGCTTACACGGCCTGCAAGACCTATGCGGCATGGTGCATGTGGAGCGCGCGCTGGATGATCGGATTGCGGTGCGAGGTGCGTGGCAAAGTGCCTGATGGCGAGGTGCTGGTTGCCGCCAAGCATCAGTCGTTTCTGGATATCATGATCATATTCCACGCCCTGCCACGGGCCAAGTTCATCATGAAAAAGGAAATTCTCTGGACCCCGGTGATTGGTCAATACACCAAGCGCATGCAGATGATTGCCGTAGACCGGGGCAAGCGCGGCAAGGCGATCCAGAAGATGATGGATGACGTTCACGCGGGCCGGATCGAGCCGGGACAGATCGTGATCTATTCACAAGGCACCCGTGTCGCGCCGGGGGTGTCGGCCCCCTACAAGGTGGGCACCGCCGTTCTTTATGGGCAGTTGGGGCAGCCCTGTATCCCTGTGGCTACAAATGCAGGCTATTTCTGGCCACGACGCGGGCTTTACCGCCGTCCCGGTCTGGCAGTGGTCGAATTTCTTGACCCGATCGAACCGGGCCTGTCGAAAGACGCGTTCATGGCGGACTTGGAACAAAAGGTCGAAACGACATCCAACGCCCTGTTGAAAGAGGGAGGATGGCAGCCAAATGCCTAGGATCACGGATATTGAGCAACTTGAGTCTCTTTACGGCAAGGCGGGTGCTCCCTCGTTGCGCAAGGTGGCTGACAGGATGACGCCGCTATATCGCGAGTGGATCATGGCGTCCAAGTTTTGTGTGCTCAGCACCGTGGGACCACAGGGAACTGACGGCAGTCCGCGCGGTGACGATGGCCCCGTGGTTTTGGAACTGGATGAGCGGACGTTGGCCATGCCCGATTGGCGTGGAAACAACCGTCTCGATTCCCTTCGCAACATTGTTCAGGACGGGCGGATTTCGTTGATGTTCATGGTACCCGGATCGAACAATGTCGTCCGGGTGAACGGCCAAGCCATTCTGACCGACGATGCAGAACTGCGGGCGCGGTTCGAAAAGAAGGGTCGCCAGCCCGCGACCGTGATCGTCATCACCATTGGCGAGATTTATACCCAATGCGCCCGCGCGCTGATGCGTGCGGGGACGTGGTCAGGAACGGATGAAAGCGCGGGACTGCCCACGGTAGGCGAGATATTGGCCGAGATGACGAGCGGCGAAGAAGGCGGTGCGCCCTATGACGATGCATGGCGCGCGCGCGGCCAAGACCATGTGGTAGCTTTCCACCTGTTTTTGGGAGATTTCTTCTTCATGGGTCTTGGCGGGTGGTCGACGTTCATGGCCTATGAATGGATCACGGGGCCGGATGCCGTTGTACCCAGCTTGATGCCTATTGCCTTGCGCGGCACCGCTTGAAAAAGAGAATGGCCGCGCCCCAACAGAAAGCGCAGCCATCGAACCGTCCCGCTGAATGATGCCGTAAAGGCCCTGATCTACATGTGGATCGGGCCGTCGCCGCAGGCCAGCGCCGCCTCGCGTACTGCTTCGGAATAGGTGGGGTGGGCGTGGCAGGTCATCGCAAGATCCTGCGCAGAGGCACCGAACTCCATTGCGACGCAAACCTCGTGGATCAGATCGCCCGCGCCGGGGCCAATGATGTGACATCCAAGGATGCGGTCGGTTTCCTTGTCCGCAAGAATTTTAACAAAACCGTCGCCTGCGAAATTCGCCTTGGCGCGGGCGTTGCCCATGAAGCTGAACTTGCCCACCTTGTATGCGCGCCCCGCGTCCTTGAGGGTTTGTTCTGTTTCACCTACGTTGGCGACCTCTGGATGCGTGTAGATCACACCGGGGATCACGCCATAGTTCACGTGTCCATGCTTGCCCGCGATCACTTCTGCAACGGCCATGCCCTCGTCTTCTGCCTTGTGGGCCAGCATCGGGCCCTCGATTACATCACCGATGGCGTAGATGCCCTTAACGTCGGTCTGCCATTCCTTGGTCACGGCGATTTGACCGCGCTTGGTCAGGCGAATGCCAAGCGCCTCAAGGTCGAGCCCGTCATGATAGGGTTTGCGCCCCGTGGCAACCAGCACCACATCGGCATCCAACACATGCTCGCTGTCGTCCTTGCGCAGCTTGTAATGGGCCTTGGCCTTGGTCTTGGTTGCTTCGGTCTTTTGCACCGCGGCACCCATAACAAAGTTCAGACCCTGTTTTTTCAGCGTCCGCTGGAAGGTTTTCTGCACTTCGGGGTCCATGCCCGGTGTGATCGCATCAAGGAATTCGACAACCGTGACCTCTGACCCAAGGCGGGAATAGACGCTGCCCAGTTCGAGGCCGATAACGCCCGCGCCGATCACGACCATTTTCTTGGGCACTTTGCCCAGTTCAAGCGCGCCGGTGGAGGTCACGACGACCTTTTCGTCCACCTCGACCCCGGGGAGCGAGGAAGCTTCGGACCCGGTCGCGATGATGATGTTCTTGGCCTCGTGAACCTCGTCTCCGACCTTGACTTTACCGGCTTCGGGGATGGTTCCCCAGCCCTTGAGCCAGTCGATCTTGTTCTTCTTGAACAGGAATTCGATGCCCTTGGTGTTCGTCTCGATCGTGGAATTCTTGTAGGTCAGCATCTGCTTCCAATCGACCGATGGGCTTTTGCCCTTCAGCCCCATCTCGGCAAAGTTGTGCTCTGCCTCGTGCAGCATGTGTGACGCATGCAGCAGCGCCTTGGACGGAATACATCCCACGTTCAGGCAGGTTCCGCCCAGCTTCTCGCGCCCCTCGACGCAGGCGGTTTTCAGACCCAGTTGCGCGCAGCGGATCGCAGCGACATAGCCGCCGGGGCCGGAGCCGATGATAATGACGTCATAGCTGGACATGGGAGTTTCTCCTTGGGTGGTATTGGCCCGCAGGGTAGGGGCGTCAGATAAGCGCTGCAAGCAGCATCAAAAGGGTAGCAAGAATGCCCACGCTCCAGATGAGCGAGCGCCAGGGCGTCAGGCCAAAGGCATAGGCGGGCACATAGGCGACGCGTGCAATGAGATAGGCCCAGGCGCAAGCAGCAGTGAACGGCGTGCCCTGGCCTGAAAGTTCGGTGACGCCCACGGCGATGGCAAAAAGCAGCAGCCATTCGGTATGGTTGTCAAAGGCGCGGCCCAGCCGTGCCGTGCGGTCGGACATGGGCCGAGCAGGTTCCCTGTCGCGGGCTGACATGGTGTAGCCCGGACCAAGCTCGCGGTTCGCCGGCAAGGCATAAAGCACGAACTGCACCATCTGCCATAGAGTGGCGAGTGCAAGAACCGTGAGTTCAGTGCTCATAGCGCCAGCAGGTAGAGTATGGCTGTAGCGGCAAAACCGGCAAGCCATGCCAGCGTGCGGATCGCTGGGACGCCCAACGCGTATACCGGCAGGTAGATGATGCGCGCCACTAGGAAAACCTGACAGGCCAGCAGAGATGCATTGTCGGTCTTGTCCTGCACTTCCAAGAGCAGCACGGCAGGGGCGAAAAGCGCCATGGCGGTGATTGAATTGTCGAGCGCGCGTTTAATGCGGGCGGTCATCAGGCCGACCTCGCGCGGTTCGTCCCGCGCGGACATCAGGTAGCCCATGGAGAGCGTGCGCATGGAGCCCAAGACCTGCAGGAGCAGTGTGATCAGTACTAGGATGCCGTAGGCGGCAAGGAGTGTGAGTTCGGTCATGTTATTGTCCCCTAAGCTGGCGGGATGAGCCCCGCTCTGCGGACGGATAGTAGGGCGGGGTTCGCCCCGCCGCCACTTACAAGTCCATCAACAAACGACGCGGATCCTCCAGCATCTCTTTGACGCGCACAAGGAATGTCACCGCGCCTTTGCCGTCGATGATCCGGTGGTCATAGCTGAGCGAGATGTACATCATCGGGCGGATCACGATCTCTCCGCCGATGACCATCGCGCGGTCCTGGATTTTCGCCATGCCAAGGATACCGGACTGGGGTGGGTTCAGGATGGGCGCGGTCATAAGCGAGCCGTAGACGCCGCCATTTGAGATGGTGAAGGTGCCGCCGGTCATGTCGGCCATGGTGAGCTTGCCATCGCGGGCCTTCTTGCCCATGGCATTCACGGCCTTCTCGATCTCGGCAAAGGACATGCTGTCGGCGTTCTTGATTACCGGCACCACAAGGCCCGTGGGCGTGCCTGCGGCAACACCCATGTGGACATAGTTCTTGTAGATCACGTCAGTGCCGTCGATCTCTGCATTGACCTCGGGGATTTCCTTCAAGGCGTGGCAGCACGCCTTGGTGAAGAAGGACATGAAGCCCATGCGCACGCCGTGTTTCTTTTCGAAATCGGCCTTGTAGGCGTTCCGGATCGCCATCACCTCGGTCATGTCGACCTCATTGAAGGTGGTCAGGATCGCGGCGGTGTTTTGCGCTTCTTTCAGGCGGCGGGCCATGGTCTGCTTGAGACGTGTCATACGCACGCGTTCCTCGCGGGACGCATCATCCGCAGCGGATGGGGCGCGTGGCGCTGTGACAGCCGCTGGTGCGGATGCTGCTGCTGAGGTACCAGCAGCGATGGCCTTGGCGACGTCCTCTTTCATCACGCGTCCATCACGGCCCGAACCGGTGACCTGATCGCGGCTGATGCCCGCTTCGGCCATGGCTTTCTTGGCCGATGGGGCATCTTCGACGTCTTTGCCGGTTGATGGGCTGGCCGCTGCCGGAGCCGGAGCTGTCTCCTGTGCGGAAGCAGAGGCCGCTGCGCCAGACCCTGCGGACAGAACCGCGAGCTTGCCATTGGCTTCAACTGTGCTGCCTTCTTCTGCAAGGATCTCGGTCAGAGTGCCTGCGGCGGGAGCAGGGACTTCGACAGAAACCTTGTCTGTTTCCAGCTCGCACAGCATTTCGTCTTGGGCAACGGTATCGCCCACCTTCTTGAACCATGTGCTGACGGTCGCTTCGGTAACGCTCTCTCCCAACGTGGGGACCATGACGTCAACGCTTTGACCTCCGCCGTCGCTGGACTTGCGAGGCGCTTGGCTGCTGGCCGCATCATTTTCAGAGCTTTCGCGGGCTTTCGGCGCTGCCTTGTTGCCCCCATCGCCTTCGGAGATGTTAGCAAGCAGGGCATCCACGCCGACGGTTTCGCCCTCGGCGGCGACGATTTCTTCCAGTTTGCCCGCCACGGGGCTGGGGACCTCGACCGTCACCTTGTCGGTTTCCAGTTCGCACAGCATTTCGTCCACGGCAACGGCGTCACCGGGTTTCTTGAACCATGTTGCCACGGTCGCCTCGGTCACGGATTCGCCCAGCGTCGGGACACGTACTTCTGTCATTACTTCGATCCTTTGAGTGTCAGCGCCTCGTCCACGAGGGCGGCTTGTTGTGCTTTGTGCTGGCTGGCCAGACCTGTCGCCGGGGAGGCGGCGGTGGCGCGGCCTGCGTAGACGGGCCGCGTGTTTTTGGCTTTGATACGGCCAAGAACCCATTCGATGTTGGGCTCAATAAAGGTCCATGCGCCCTGGTTCTTGGGCTCTTCCTGGCACCAGACCATCTCGGCGTTTTTGAACCGCTCCAACTCCTTGACCGCAGATTGCGCGGGGAAGGGATAGAACTGTTCGAAACGCAGGAGGTAAATGTCATCGATGCCCCGCGCGTCGCGTTCTTCAAGCAGGTCGTAGTAGACCTTGCCTGAACACATCACCACGCGCTTGATCTTGTCATCCGCCACCAGTTTGGTGTCGGAATTGCCCTGCTGCGCATCATCCCAAAGGACGCGGTGGAAGCTTGAACCCGTTGTGAACTCATCGGCCGTTGAGACCGCCAGCTTGTGACGCAGCAGCGATTTCGGCGTCATCAGGATAAGCGGCTTGCGGTAGCTGCGGTGCAGCTGACGGCGCAGGATATGGAAGTAGTTGGCCGGTGTCGTGCAATTCGCCACGATCCAGTTGTCGCCGCCACACATGGTCAGGAACCGTTCCAGACGGGCGGAAGAGTGTTCCGGCCCCTGTCCCTCGTAGCCGTGCGGCAGCAGGCAGACCAGACCGGACATGCGCAGCCACTTGGATTCGCCTGAGCTGATGAATTGATCGAACATGATCTGCGCTCCGTTGGCAAAGTCGCCAAACTGCGCTTCCCAAAGTGTCAGGGCATTCGGTTCAGCCAGCGAGTAGCCGTATTCAAATCCGAGAACGGCATATTCACTGAGCGCTGAGTCGATCACCTCGTACTCTGCCTGCCCCTCGCGGATATGGTTAAGCGGATAGTAGCGTTCTTCGTTTTCCTGATTGATCAGGCCCGAATGACGCTGGCTAAAGGTGCCGCGGGTCGAATCCTGCCCGGCAAGGCGGACCTTGTAGCCCTCAGTCAGAAGCGAGCCAAAGGCGAGCGCCTCTGCGGTTGCCCAGTCAAAGCCTTTTCCAGCCTCAAACATCTCTGCCTTGGCATCCAGAAGGCGCCCGACTGTCTTGTGCAGCGGGAAACCGTCGGGCGCGGTCGTCAAGGCCTTGCCCACTTCCTTCATCGTGGCAGGTTTAATCGCTGTCTTGCCACGCTGATATTTCTCTTTTTGCTTGTCGAGGTGGGACCACTTGCCATCCAGCCAGTCGGCTTTGTTGGGGCGGTATTCCTTGCCAGCTTCGAACTCATCGTTCATCAGCTTCTGGAAATCGGCCTTCATGTCTTCGATTTCGCCCTCGGGCACCAAACCGTCTTTGGCCAGACGGTCGGAATAGAGGCTCAGCGTGGTTTTGTGGCCTTTGATTTTCTTGTACATCACCGGGTTGGTGAACATCGGCTCATCGCCCTCGTTATGTCCGAACCGGCGGTAACAGATGATGTCGATCACCACGTCCTTGTGGAACTTCTGGCGGAATTCGGTGGCCACGCGCGCGGCGTGCACGACCGCTTCGGGATCATCACCGTTGACATGGAAGATAGGCGCCTCGACCACGAGTGCGTTATCGGTGGGATAGGGAGAGGAACGCGAGAAGTGCGGTGCGGTGGTGAAACCGATCTGGTTGTTCACCACGAGATGCATTGTGCCGCCCGTTTTGTGACCGCGCAGGCCTGACAGAGCGAAGCATTCTGCCACGACGCCTTGCCCCGCGAATGCCGCGTCACCGTGCAGAAGGAGTGGCATGACGGCGATCCGGTCGTGATCGTTCAGCTGATCTTGCTTGGCGCGGGCCTTGCCCAGCACCACGGGGTTCACAGCCTCAAGGTGTGAGGGGTTGGCTGTGAGAGAGAGGTGGACAGAATTGCCGTCGAAATCACGGTCCGATGAGGCACCAAGGTGATATTTCACGTCACCAGATCCGTCGACGTCCTCTGGCTTGAAACTTCCGCCCTGAAATTCGTTGAAAATCGCGCGGTAGGGTTTCTGCATCACGTTGGCGAGCACCGACAGGCGGCCCCGATGGGGCATGCCTATAACGATCTCTTTCAGGCCCAACTGACCGCCACGTTTGATGATCTGCTCCATCGCGGGGACAAGGCTTTCGCCGCCATCAAGGCCGAAACGCTTGGTGCCCATGTATTTGACGTGCAGGAATTTCTCAAATCCCTCGGCCTCGACCAGCTTTGAAAGGATCGCCTTGCGCCCGTTCTTGGTAAAGGTGATTTCCTTGTCGTAACCTTCGATCCGTTCCTTCAGCCAACCGGCTTGTTCGGGGTCTGAGATGTGCATGTACTGGAGTGCAAACGTGCCGCAATAGGTACGTTTGACGATGCCGACGATCTGTTTGAGTGTCGCGACCTCAAGGCCAAGCACGTTGTCGATGAAGATCGGGCGGTCCATGTCGGCGTCGGAGAAACCGTAGGCTTTTGGGTCAAGCTCGGGATGGTCACCCCCTTCGCGCATGTCAAGCGGGTCCAGATCGGCGGCCAGATGGCCCCTGATCCGGTAGGCCCGGATCAGCATCAGCGCGCGGATTGAATCCAGCACGGCCTGTTTGATCTGATCGTCACTGACCTCTACGCCCTTCTCGGCGGCCTTGGCTTTGATCTTGTCACCTGCGGCCTTTGCCTCTTCGGGTTCGGGCCAGATGCCGGTAAGCGCGCCCATGGTGTCGCCCGTTGGGGCCGGGGGCCAGTCACGCCGTGCCCAAGACGGGCCAGAGGCTTCGGCTTCGACAGCTTTGCGCTCATCTCCCATCGCCTTGAAGAAGACGTGCCATGCCTCATCGACTGAAGACGGGTCAGCGGCGTAGCGGGCGTAGAGCTGTTCAAGGTATTCCGCGTTGTCCCCCTCCATGAAGGAGGAGGCGTGGAAATGGTCGTTGGCGGGTTGTTCGGTCATGGCGTCACCTTATGGCTGGGCTGGACGTGGATCAGGCGGCGGGCGCGGGCGGCGGGCCGTACTGGTTGGTTTCGGGCTGGCTGGGGCGGGTGAGCCACCACAGGAAGACGAGGCTGACGATCAGGCCGATGAGCCCGAGGACGCCGGACAGCAGGACCGAGCCGGTGCCGGGGAACTCGCCCGCGGCGATGGCGGCCTCGTCGGGCATGGCGGGGGCCAGCAGCGTATTCAGCAGGCTGAGGACGGCGGTGATGACAATCCACCAGCCGGGGCGGCCGGTGTCCTGCAGGCGGCGGAAGCCCACGGCCAGCATCGGCACGATGATGGCGAGGGTGAAGATGAAGGACAGCGGGCCGAGGAACATCGCCACGATGGAGCCGAGGACCACGAAGAGGAAGAACCACCAGTATTCGGAGCGGGAGGCGCGGCCCTCGAACTTGGCGTACTTCTGCGTCAGGCAGGTTTTGACGGCGGTCATGAAGTCCATGGTCATTGGTCGTCCTCCCGTAAGGCGGGGGTTTTCCCCGCCGGTGGTGAAGGCGGGGTGAACCCCGCCCTACATTATCCCTTCTCGATCGCTTCCTTCACCGCCTCGCCCAGTGTCGCGGGGCTGTCGGCCACGACGATGCCCGCTGAACGCATGGCTTCGATCTTGTCCTCGGCGCCTCCCTTGCCGCCGGCGACGATGGCGCCAGCGTGGCCCATGCGGCGGCCCGGAGGGGCGGTGCGGCCGGCGATGAAGCCTGCGGTGGGCTTCCAGCGGCCTTTCTTCTTTTCATCGGCAAGGAACTGCGCGGCTTCTTCTTCGGCGGAGCCGCCGATTTCGCCGATCATGATGATGGACTGTGTCTCATCGTCAGCGAGGAACATCTCAAGCACGTCGATGTGCTCCGTCCCTTTGATCGGGTCGCCACCGATGCCCACGGCGGAGGACTGGCCGTAGCCCAGATCGGAGGTCTGCTTGACCGCCTCGTAGGTGAGCGTACCGGAGCGGGAGACCACGCCGCAGGAGCCACGCTTGTGGATATGGCCGGGCATGATGCCGATCTTGCAGGCGTCTGGTGTGATGACACCGGGGCAGTTGGGGCCGATGAGGCGGGACTTGGACCCTTCGAGCGCGCGCTGCACCTTCATCATGTCAAGAACCGGAATGCCTTCGGTGATGCAGACGATCAGCTCCATCTCGGCGTCGATTGCCTCAAGGATCGAATCCGCCGCGAAGGGAGGCGGAACGTAGATGACAGAGGCGTTGGCCTCGGTCACATGCTTGGCCTCGTGCACGGAGTTAAAGACAGGCAGGTCCAGATGCGTCTGACCGCCTTTGCCGGGGGTCACGCCGCCGACCATCTTGGTGCCATAGGCGATGGCCTGTTCAGTGTGGAAGGTGCCCTGCGAGCCGGTGAGGCCCTGACAGATGACTTTGGTGTTTTCGTCTACGAGTACGGCCATGTCTTTTCCTTAGTTCTGGTCGTTGGTGGGCAAGAGGCGCTCCACCAGCATAAATGTTTCGGTGCCCTGCGGCCCATTGCGGGTGCCCACATGGACGATGGCGGTGCGACGCGGATTCAAGCGCCGCGCGGCAAGAAGAGTGGTGGTTTCGGTTTCGGTGTAGCTGGCGGGCAAGGGGGCAGGGGTGGTGATGCCCTCCTTGGTGAGTGCCTCAACAGCGGTTGCCGCTGCCTTGTCGGCGTGGTTGCCGGCGAAGGCGATCTCGCAGCGGCGGTCGGTGCCGGGGGTCGCGGGGCGGCCCGTGGCCGGGGAGGGATCGGCGCTGGAGAAGGGATCGAGGTCGTAGAAGTCGTATGTGGCGCCGGAGAGGGCAAAGGTTTTGCGGGCCTTCTCGGCGGTCATGAAGGGTGAGAAGCAGTTTTGCGCGAAGAGGTCCATGGCAGCGCGGGCTGTCGAGGCAGGGTCGCCTGCTTGCGCTCCGCTGACGCTCAACAAAACGTCAAGACCAGCGGCAAAGCCCAGCGCGCGCAGAGCCTTCGGTACTATCGCTGCGCGGCGTCTCACGACCCAGCCCCATGGGAAACGACAATCTTGGAAGTACGGCCGCTCATCGGCTCAACCCTGAGTGTGCCTGCTGCCCCGTCTTTAGTGAAATTGGCAGACAGACGAACGCCTTTGCGCGTGGCCGAGAGGATCCGCACGCCCATATTGGAAAGCTTCGCCTGCAGGCGCTCAGACACATCTTTGATCTTCGAGTTCTTTGACATCCAGACTTCGCAGTCAAGATTGCTGCCGCTTGCCTTCCGAAAGACGACAATCGCGCTTTCGCCGCGCCATGTCCCAAGTTCGTCCTGAGCCAGCCCCTTCGCAGCAAGCCGTGGTGCAATGTTGCGGTAGCTTGGGAACGTGGAAATGCAGGTGTCGCGTGCAATTTCTACCATTTCTCCAATTTCAGCTGAGGTTGCAGTCTGAGCGTTGGCCGGACTGGAGGCGATTGTTGCGGCCAGAAGACCAGCGGTCCATCGCAGGGGCTCCGCCCGTGAACGCCACAAACGCTCCACTGGAGCGTTTGCCGCGCTTATGCGCGGACTGCCCTTCACCCCTTCACAGCCTTCACGATCTTCTGCGCGCCGTCCTTCAGGTCGTCCGCCGCGATCACGTCGACGTCGGAGTTGTTGATGATGTCCTTGCCCTGCTGCACGTTCGTGCCTTCGAGGCGCACGACCAGCGGGACCTTCAGGCCCACTTCCTTCACAGCAGCGACGACGCCTTCTGCGATCACATCGCAGCGCATGATGCCGCCGAAGATGTTAACGAGGATGCCTTTGACGTTCGGGTCGGAAGTGATGATCTTGAACGCTTCGGTGACCTTTTCCTTGGTGGCACCGCCGCCGACGTCGAGGAAATTGGCGGGCTCGGCCCCGTAAAGCTTGATGATGTCCATCGTGGCCATCGCAAGGCCCGCGCCGTTGACCATGCAGCCGATTTCACCGTCCAGAGCGATGTAGTTGAGGTCGTACTTGGAGGCTTCGAGTTCCTTGGGATCTTCCTCGGTGGTGTCGCGCAGCTCGGCAATATCGGCGTGGCGGTACATCGCGTTGCCATCAAAGGCGACCTTCGCGTCCAGAACTTTGAGGTCACCGCTGTCAGTGACGATCAACGGGTTGATCTCAAGCATCTCCATGTCTTTTTCAATGAAGGCTTTGTAGAGCAGCCCCATAAGGCCCACGCATTGCTTGACCTGCTTGCCTTCCAGTCCCAGCGCAAAGGCGATACGGCGGCCATGGAAGGGCTGGTAGCCGGTGGCGGGGTCGACAGAGAAGCTGAGGATTTTTTCAGGCGTACTTGCCGCGACTTCTTCAATGTCCATGCCGCCTTCGGTGGAGCAGACGAAGGAAACGCGCGAGGTCTGACGGTCGACCAGCAGCGCGAGGTAAAGCTCAGTCTCGATGCCGGAGCCATCTTCGATGTAGATGCGGTTCACTTGCTTGCCGACAGGGCCGGTCTGGTGCGTGACCAATGTGCGGCCCAACATTTTCTTGGCCTGCTCTGCCGCTTCTTCCACGGATTTGGTCAGGCGCACACCGCCTGCATCGCCGGCGTCGGCCTCTTTGAATTTGCCCTTGCCGCGCCCACCTGCGTGGATCTGCGCTTTGACAACCCAAAGCGGGCCGTCCAGTTCTCCAGCAGCGCTCTTGGCGTCCTCGGCCTTGAGGACGACCCGGCCATCAGAGACGGGCGCGCCGTAGTTGCGCAAAAGGGCTTTCGCCTGGTATTCGTGGATGTTCATGGAAAACGGTCCCGTTTTGGTTCAAGCTACGGGTTGGCTGACCCGCGAGTCTTATGGTTCCCGCGCAGCTTTTCGGAGTTTTGATCGCAATACTACAGGAAAGTGACATTTGTGATCACAGCTAAAAAACGTGTGATCACAAATATTGTAAAATTCAGGAATTGATAAGAAAATAGCGGCATAACCGGTCGCTACGCCGCTGTGAGAAGCAAGCCTTCAACCTGATTCTTTCCACAAAAAGAGATGCGTTCGGCCACTGCTGCTGACCGCCGCCGACCCTGAGCTAATGAAAATGCTCAGAGAGGCATCAGGGCCCAGTAATCGAGATCCAGCAACACATTCGGTGAATACTTGCCGTCCTCGCCCCGCAGATGGAACGCGGCCCCGCCTTTGGTGGCCACCAGCCGCAAACGGATGGCACCAACGCCGGGGGCATCGGTTTCTGCCTTGTCCAGGACTTCGGACCATGCGCGTACCGTGTCACCTGCAAGGCAAGGGTTCGCGTGTGCACCGCCGTTCAGACCGACCATCATCTGCGCATTCGCCAAACCGTTGAACGACAGCGCACGTGCCATGGAAATCACGTGCCCGCCATAGATCAGCCGGGTGCCATCGGGCCGGGCGGAGGTGTCGAAATGGACTTTCGCAGTGTTTTGCCACAACCGCGTCGCCATCATGTGTTCGGCTTCTTCGATGGTGACACCATCGACATGATCAATCTGCTCACCGACTTCGTAGTCGCTCCAGCGGTGCGTTTCACCAGCGAGGGTGAAGTCGTAGTTGGTGAAATCAAGCCCTTCTGGCACGACGAGCTGATCCGGGGTCAGCGCGGACGGCAGATCTGGCACGACGGTCTCGGGCGCGGCGGCATCGATGTTGCGTTTGCGTACCATCACCCAGCGCACATATTCCAGCACCGCTTCGTCATGCTGGTTCAACCCGCTCGTGCGCACATAGACGACACCGGTTTTCCCGTTCGAGTTCTGTTTGAGGCCAATCACCTCGGACTGGCTGCGCAGCGTGTCGCCGGGCCAGACGGGTGCCAGCCAGCGGCCTTGAGCGTAGCCAAGGTTTGCAACGGCGTTCAGCGACACGTCCGGCACGGTTTTGCCAAAGACAATGTGAAAGGCGATCATGTCGTCCAGCGGGCTGGCCCTGAGCCCGCTGGCTTGCGCGAACTGGTCTGATGAATAAAGCGCGTGGCGCGCCGGATAGAGCATGTGGTAAAGCGCCCGCTCTCCGCCTGAAACCGTGCGCGGTACGGCGTGATGCAGTGTCTCGCCCACGCGATAGTCTTCGAAAAAGCGCCCGGCGTTGGTTTTGCCCATCAGTGCTCTCCCAGTTTTGTCTCAGGGGTGTAGGTGCCGGGCACTTCCTTGGTCACGGCTTGCCCGCAACGCATGACCCCGGCGGCGTGGTCCCATGTTTGGGTGGGTGTGCCGTAAAGCTCCCACCCCTTGTTCAGGGCATCGGTGACCTTGTGGCAAAAGGCGGACGTGTCCTCTTCTGAGAGGAAGCGGTAAAGTTTCATTGCATGGTCCTTAGGAAGAGAAAGGCCAGACGCCGAGCCACGTGTGGATGGCCGCAACAACGCTGAAGAGCACGGCAGATATCACAGCGAGTCGGATGTAGGTCTTGCGGCCTGCGGGTGGCGGTGGCGTCCAGTTTGGTTCGGCGCGGTTGATCAGGATGACCGAAACCACTGCCCAACCCAGCAAGCCGCCAAACAGGATGATCGAAGCCAGATCGCCGTTGACCAGCAAATGCGCTGCTGCCCAGATTTTCACCGCCAGCAACTGTGGATGGCGGGTTTTGTAGGCGGGCCATGCCTTGGCCCCCTTGGCAGCTGAAGAGCCGTAGACCCAGAAGGCCAGCAGCATGGCAAGATTGTTGATCCCCGTGAGGAAAGACGGCGGATACCAGACCGGGATAAAATCAGCGCCCCGGTAGCCCAGCACCATCAGCACGACGCTTGCCAGCACCAGCAGAGCGACCAGGCCCTTGCCCGGATCGCCCAGCTTTGCCCGTGCGTCGGGAGCAAGGCGTTTGAACCAATGAGCGACAATCCACAGGATCAGGCCAAGAAGAAGCAGGGTCATTGGGTTATCCTTCGTTCATTGCGGCAATGGCGTCGAGTTTGGCCAGTGTCTCGCGTGCGGTGGCAACATGCAGGTTCTCAACGATCTTTCCGTCAACAACTGCCACACCTTGACCCGAGGCTTCGATTTCCTCGAATGCGGCAATCTGGCGGCGGGCAAGTTCAGCTTCTTCTTCGGACGGAGAGAAGGCGGCGTTCGCAACGTCAAGCTGCGCAGGGTGGATCAGTGTCTTGCCGTCAAAGCCCATGTCGCGACCTTGATCACATTCGACCTTGAGGCCCTCGTCATCCTTGAACGCATTATAAACACCGTCGATCACGGCGCATTCATGCGCTTTGGCGGCCAGTACGCACAGGCCAAGGCCCGTTATCAGTGGCAAACGATCAGCGCGAAAGCGCGTCTGTAGATCTTTGGCCAGATCGTTGGTGCCCATGACCATGGCTTCCAGCTGGCGGTGCGCCGCGATGGCGGCGGCGTTCAGCATCGCGCCCGGTGTCTCCATCATAGCCCAAAGCGGGATGTCGCCAACAATTTCAGTCAGCGCTTCAAGGTCGGCCGGGCTGCCGACCTTTGGCAGAAGGACCGCATCAGCGTCCATTTTGGCAGCGGCAGCGGCATCATCTGCGCCCCATGGCGTATCAAGGCCGTTAATACGGATGACCCGGTACCGATTGCCATAACGGCCCTCTTTCAGCGCTTCGGCCAGCGTATCGCGCGCGGCGACTTTTTCATCCGGCGTTACGGCATCTTCAAGGTCAAAGATGATCGCATCGCAGGGCAGGCCACGGGCTTTGTCCAAGGCGCGCGGCTTGGAGCCGGGGATATAAAGGACTGAACGAAGGGGACGGGCGATCTTGGGCATTGCTGGCTTCCGGTCTTGGGCGGCATTACCGCCGGGTCAGAATATTGCGCGCAAGGGGGCATTATTTGCACAAAAGTTCAAGCCCATTTGCGCCGCAGTGCAGCAAATATCAAATTTTGAGGGTCTGCGGACGCCACGTTAACCAATACTTCAACCCTGAGCCGCAAAGTGATCCCCGTTGCATCCCATGGGGAGAGCCGTTTCGGCAAGACCGCCGGAGAGTGCGGAGCGGGACATGCAGCCACATGTCACAACCTGGGCCACCCAGGTCCCGCCGGGAAAACCCGGGGTAGGTCCGAGGACTTTGGGTGCGGCCTTTCGAATGAAGGCACATAGGATGAATAGAACTGAAAAAATGTTCAAACTCGGCGCACTGACGGCTGCTGCGGCCTTGTTTTTGGCGACGACCACAGATGTCGCTGCGCAAAGCAGCCGAAACTGCGGTCCGCGCGCGGCCGTTGTGGAAAAACTGGCAGAAGGGTACGGCGAAACACGGCAATCTGTGGGGTTGGGCTCAAATAACTCTGTCGTTGAGGTTTTTGCCTCAACAGAGACGGGCAGTTGGACAATCACGGTGACAATGCCCGGTGGGTTGACCTGTCTGGTCGCTTCCGGACAGTCCTTTGAAACAGTCGCGGATGCCCTTCCGGCCAAGGGTAGTGACGCATGAACTGTAGTGACGCCTGAATTATCGTGCAGACCACGAAGCGGGAAGGCGGGCCAGATGGTCCGCCTTTTTGCTGAAGCGGATATCAGGTCAGGCCATCCCAGATCAGCTTGGATCCGGTAACAAGCAGCAGAACATAAGTCAGACCGAAAAATACTCGCTCTGGCACCAGGTGGTGGGCCTTGACGCCGATCCACGTTCCCAAAAGCGCAAAGGGCACCAGCACGATATTGGCAAGAAAGGTCTGTGCCGTGAACATGCCCAAAGCAGCGTAGGGAAAGAACTTTGCGATATTCAGGACCCAAAAGAGCAGCACCGTGCTGGCTTGAAACTGGGTCTTGTTGAGCCCGCGGCTTAGCAGGAAGACGGCAGCGGGCGGGCCGCCTGCATGGCTGACGAACGTGGTAAATCCTACCACCGTGCCCCATGCGACACCGGCCCAATCAGGCATGCGATCGCGTTTAAGATTTAGAAGCTGGGAGGCAAGCAAAAGCTGCCACAGGACAAAACCCACTGCCACGCCGCCAATCAGCACGCGGAACAGATCGGCAGAAGCCACCTGATACAGCAATGCCCCTGCCACCACGCCGGGCAATCCGCCCAGCACCAAGAGCTTCACATCGGGCGCGCTCCATTTCCTCCAGTACGGACGTAGTGAACTGACGTCGATCAACATGAGCATCGGCAGCATGACACCAAGCGCCAGTCCGGGTTCGACCACCAGCGCCAGAATCGTCGCCGAGGCGAAAGCCGCGCCTGAACCAAAGCCCGCCTTCGAGATGCCGGCGAAGAGGACCGCAGGACCTGCGACAATAAAGAAGAAAAGGTCGAGGGTCAGCATAAAAAATGTATGTCTTGAATCATGGGTCTTCGTAGACAGACACGCGGCTGACAATCGCAACACACCCAAGACATCTTAGGATCATTGGCGGATTGTCTGCGTGCTGCAATAGGCGTCTTGCCCTTATCAATGGGGGAGATACAGCAAGATAGCAAACCTGAACACTCTGTGATTTTGCGGCATTCCGGAGCCTGCGCGATGCACCCGGTGTCCTGCCCAGCAGCAAGGCCATGACTATACCACAGCATGCAATTATCTGAAAAATAGTAATGAATTCAGGGTCGATCTACCTTTGCCGCTGCTTCTTCTGCATCAGATGGATCAACATTCACAAGAAAGAAGGAGAACAAGAAAGACCGTTTTCTGACGACCACAGCCCATATTGATGACCCTTTCCGGCGCTGCCATTGCAGGCTCAAATTCGAGCGAGACAGCGGGTGCCGGCACTAAGACCTATGAACAGGGCGATCATTATTCTCGCGACCTGATCGGTATGTGGAACGACAACGTCGAAACTGAGAGGGAGACGCATGTTCGTTTAGGTGACGGCGCAGAGAGCGCATGGAATAACATCGGTGAGATTGACGACATCATGGTATGCAAAGATGGCGATATTCGCACCGTGCATCGTGGTGTTTGCGGTTTTCTTGGGTCAGGCGAATGCCGGTAGCTGTGAACTCTGAGCAAGTTCAGGTCCTGAAGAACGAAGACTGTGACGGATACCGTTTCTACACCGACAGCACAGAGAAAAAGCCTGAAGCGATGCGTGAACACAAAAACCAACTCACGCTGGCATAATCAAGATTGAGGGGCGTCGTTTTTGCCGGCCCTCACCTATCGTTTTGATAAGGACGCAGCTTGCTCAAAGGCTGAACTTGCAGGACGACACGCATTTCGCTATCCCCGGCGCAACGCAACTCTATCGGAGATATCACCATGGCCAGACCCAAAATCGCGCTCATCGGCGCGGGGCAAATCGGCGGCACACTTGCGCACCTTGCAGCACTCAAGGAACTCGGCGACGTTGTTCTGTTCGACATCGCGGAGGGCATCCCGGAAGGCAAGGCGCTCGACATCGCAGAGTCGGGTCCATCTGCCAAGTTTGACGCGACCATGTCCGGCACACAGGACTACGCGGACATTGCAGGCGCTGACGTCTGCATCGTCACCGCTGGCGTCGCCCGCAAGCCGGGGATGAGCCGTGATGATCTGCTGGGCATCAACCTCAAGGTCATGAAATCTGTTGGTGAAGGTATCGCCGCGCACGCGCCGGACGCTTTTGTGATCTGCATCACAAACCCGCTTGATGCGATGGTTTGGGCGCTGCGCGAATTTTCCGGTCTGCCGCATGAGAAAGTATGCGGCATGGCAGGTGTGCTTGACAGCGCGCGCTTCCGTCACTTCCTTGCCTCCGAATTCAACGTCTCCATGAAAGACGTCACGGCATTCGTTCTGGGTGGCCACGGTGACACGATGGTGCCGCTTGTGCGTTATTCCACGGTCGCGGGTATCCCGCTGCCCGATCTGGTCAAGATGGGTTGGACAACACAGGAAAAGCTGGACGCGATCGTTCAGCGGACGCGCGATGGCGGTGCCGAGATTGTTGGTCTGCTCAAGACCGGTTCGGCGTTTTATGCGCCTGCAACATCCGCGATTGAGATGGCTGAAAGCTATCTGAAAGATCAAAAGCGCGTGCTGCCCTGCGCGGCGTATGTTGACGGTGCCTACGGGCTGAACGGCTTTTACGTGGGCGTGCCGACAGTGATCGGTGCAGGCGGCATCGAACGTGTGGTTGAGATTTCGATGAACAAGGACGAGCAGGCGATGTTCGATAATTCTGTCAATGCTGTCAAAGGCTTGGTGGAAGCTTGTAAAGGCATCGACGACAGCCTCACATAAGCACTAGTTCTGTTTTCTTTCCAAGGGTGCGCTGGTCAAGAACTTGCGCACCCTTTTGCATTTCTGAAGGATCATCGCCCAATGATGCGTTGGATTTCTGGCTGCCTTGTCGCGCTGACAGTCAATTTTGGTGCTTCGGCGCAGCAGGTGAACGCACCTTTGGCTGAGATTGGCCTGCAGTCGCGGATAGAAGCGTTGTCATCCCAAAGCGATGCGCATGGTTTTGAATTGGGCATGTTGATAACCCTGCGAGGGCTCGAAAAAACACTGCAAACGCGCTACGAATTCGGACTTGGCGGTCCGATGAGAGAACTGCCGATACTTCGCCTTGAGCTGGGACCGCGCAACCCGCAACCAAAGCAGGCGCAACCCGACACGCTGACGAAGATGATGCTAACCGCGCTTACGGATCTACAAAACGCGCGTGCCGTGCTGAAAGACGCGGCCGATGCCGGGCGTGTGTTGCCGTTTGATCTGACCGTGCAAGATGTTTGGTTTGACGTGAACAGCAACGGGAGCCGGGAGGCGAACGAAGGTGTGGTCGACGCGCTTGGCCCATTGTTGTTGGGGCGACGTGCGATGCAGCAAGTCGAAGCAACTGGCGCACTTGAGGGGCCGATCACGGTTCGCTTCGACGAGGCTGATCATGCTTGGCTGACGGCCTATACCCATATGCTGTCCGGAATGGGAAATCTATTTGTCGCCTTTGATCCCGCGCCAATCATCGAAAATCTTGTTAACCGCCGAGAGCGGCTCTCACAGGTGCCAATTGTTCCGAATACCTATGACAAAGATGCACTGATGCTGGAAATTGCGGCACTGAATGCCGAGAAAAGGCGTGTGGACCGTTCGGTAAAGAGGCAGAACGAGCGTCTTCAGCAACTCCGCGCGCGCGAGCAAGCGCTCCGCGCGGCGACACCGCAAGACGACGCTGAAATCCGAGCCCTGACAGCAGAGCGTGCCAAGATCGAAACCGAGGTAGTGGTACTGCTGCGGCAAGAGCAACGTTTTCTGCAGGCCGAAATATCAGCGGCAAACGCAAAGCTGAATAACCCGAAGCGAGGCTTTGAAGACAAATGGGTCCAGCAGGCGGATTCATTGTATGTCCTTCTAAGCGCCTTGCGCCAGCAACCAAAGGCGGAACGCGTTACGGCGGCACGCGATCACTGGCGGGCGATGCTGGTAGAGAACCGGCTTTTCTGGGCCTTGCTGCAGGAAGAACAGGATAATGATCGCGAGTGGATACCAAACCCGTCCCAAAGCTCTGCGCTTGGCATTGCGGTAAACCAGCAGACTGCCGACGCATGGCAAGCGATCCTAGATGATGCGGAGGCTTTACTTGAAGGCAGACTGCTGCTGCCGCATCCGCTTTTGCCCGAGGGTGTCGGGATCAGCTTGAAGGCGTATGCCGAAAATCCTGGCCCACTTGATTTGCTGGACTGGGTGCATGGGATCGGCGCGTATGAATACGCAGCGAAAGGTCCAATGATATCGCGGCAGCGGTGGTTGGCTTTCAATCGTCTGACTGGCGGCAACGCCGGAGGTTTTGCGCTCTTTTTCAACTAAAGGCATTTCGGCCGAGGTTAGCCAATATATGAATGGCATCTGTGCTCAGGTTGGCTAGGCTGATGGCATGCGTTTGCTATACGCCCTCATTGTTTCGTTTCTGCCGCTATGTGCGGACGCCTGCGAACTCGCCCTGGTGCTGGCTGTTGACGTCTCAGGTTCCGTCGACAGTCGCGAATATCGTGTGCAGATGAATGGCCTGGCGCTGGCCTTGGGCGATGGGTCAGTTGCTGATGCGCTGATTGACGCGCAGGCGCAGATCACGCTGGTGCAGTGGACCGGAGCGTCGCGGCAGCGGCAGACGATCCCATGGACAGCGATCAACGGGATCGAAGACGTGGAGGCGCTTGCCGTGCGGATCAACGATGATCAGCGGCGCTGGCGCAATTTTTCCACGGCGATCGGAGAGGCAATTGAGGTATCTGCGGCGCTTTTTGATGCGGTACCGCAGTGCAAGCGTCGGGTGATTGACGTGTCAGGGGACGGCATATCGAACGAAGGGGTGGAGCCGCGCGATTTGCTGGGGTTGATGAGAAGCCAGGACATCACGATCAATGCAATTGCCATTGAAACTGAGGAGACCGATCTGACGGCATATTTTTTCGAGAACCTGATTGTTGGGGAAGGCGCATTTGTGATCACCGCCAGCGGATTTGACGATTATCCCGAGCAGATCAGACGCAAATTGCAACGCGAGACGACGAAGCAACTGAGTCGCTTGCCGTTTGCACTGGATGGTTGTGATCACAGCGCGTTGGCGTGTGATCACAAAGTGAGATACAAACATCCATGAAGCATATTTTGCCTGCAAATCTTTGGCAAAGACTGCGTCAAATGTTCCGAACCCCGTGACACTGCTATAAAATCCGCTATGACTTGGTTCAGCCAATAAAAGATCACATAGCCACCTTTAAAGGACCCGTGCCATGGCCGATGTAAACCGGGGCAATCGTCCCCTGTCGCCTCATTTGACGATCTACCGTCCACAACTGACGTCTATGACTTCCATCCTGACCCGGATCACGGGAAACGCGATGTTGATCGCTGCCCTGATGATCGTCTGGTGGTTTCTTGCTGCTGCAACCTCAGAAGAATACTTCAACACTGCGAATGCTTTCGTCACCAGCTGGTTCGGCGATCTGGTGATGCTCTTCTCGGTTCTTGGGCTTTGGTACCACACGCTGGCGGGGATCCGGCACCTGATTTGGGACAACGGCATCGGGCTGGATATTCCCACGGCTGAAAAGATGGGCTGGGCCTGTTTGGGTGGATCGGTACTTCTGACGCTGATCACCGTAGCGGCACTGGCATAAGGAGAGGGATGATGGCTTTTTTGACAGACCGCAAACGTGCGATGGGGCTGGGTTCTGCAAAGTCGGGGACGGAACATTTCTGGTCCATGAAGGTCAGCTCGGTCGCGTTGCTGATCCTCATGCCCTTGTTCGTGTTCACTTTCGGTGCAGCCCTTGGCGGCACTTATGAAGAGATCCTGGCCTATTACAGCCGTCCGACGCCTGCGATCATCGCGGCGCTGACGCTGGCGGTAGGGTTCAAACACTTCAACGACGGCTGTCAAACGCTGATCGAAGACTATGTGCATGGTACGGCGCAGAAGATCACGATCATTCTGATGACCTGCCTCAGCTACGGCGCAGCGGCGGTTGGTGTTTTCGCCATCGCCAAGCTGGCGCTTTGATTTCATTCCCGAAGGGAGACCGATATGGCCGCATATGAGTATGAAACCCACGAATATGACGTGGTTGTTGTGGGCGCTGGCGGTGCTGGCCTGCGCGCAACACTGGGCATGGCAGAGCAGGGCCTGCGCACTGCCTGTATTTCCAAAGTATTCCCGACCCGGTCGCATACGGTTGCCGCGCAAGGCGGTATTGCCGCCAGCCTGAGCAACATGGGTCCCGACAACTGGCAGTGGCATATGTATGACACGGTCAAGGGCTCAGATTGGTTGGGCGACACGGACGCGATGGAGTATCTCGCGCGCGAGGCGCCCAAGGCGGTGTACGAGCTTGAGCACTACGGCGTGCCGTTTTCGCGTACCGAAGAGGGCAAAATCTATCAGCGTCCCTTTGGCGGTCACACGACCGAGTTTGGCGAAGGCCCGCCTGTGCAGCGCACCTGTGCGGCCGCCGACCGGACCGGTCACGCCATTCTGCACACGCTTTATGGCCAGTCGCTAAAGAACAACGCGGAATTCTACATCGAGTATTTCGCAATCGACCTGATCATGTCGGATGACGGTGTTTGCCAGGGCGTGCTGTGCTGGAAACTGGACGACGGCACGATGCACCTTTTCGCCGCCAAGATGGTCGTGCTTGCGACCGGCGGTTATGGCCGTGCCTATTTCTCGGCGACCTCTGCGCATACCTGCACCGGCGACGGTGGCGGCATGACGGCCCGCGCGGGCCTGCCGCTTCAGGACATGGAATTCGTGCAGTTTCACCCCACCGGCATCTACGGTGCCGGGTGTCTGATCACCGAAGGGGCGCGGGGCGAGGGCGGATACCTAACCAACTCCGAAGGCGAGCGGTTCATGGAGCGCTATGCGCCGACCTACAAGGACCTTGCGTCCCGTGACGTGGTCAGCCGCTGCATGACCATGGAAATCCGCGAAGGGCGCGGCGTGGGCGAGAACAAGGACCACATCCACCTGCATCTGAACCACCTGCCACCGGAAACGCTGGACCTGCGACTGCCCGGCATCTCGGAAAGCGCACGTATCTTTGCCGGTGTAGACCTGACCAAAGAGCCGATCCCGGTTCTTCCGACGGTGCACTACAACATGGGTGGCATCCCCACGAACTACTGGGGCGAGGTGCTGGCTCCGACCAAGGACAGCCCCGATAATGTCTCACCCGGTCTGATGGCGGTGGGCGAAGCGGGCTGTGCGTCGGTGCATGGCGCAAACCGTCTGGGCTCCAACTCGCTCATCGACCTTGTGGTCTTTGGCCGTGCCGCTGCGATCCGCGCCAAGGAAGTTGTGGATGCAAACGCACCGGTCCCGACACCGAACAAGCGTTCGGTTGAGGCCGCGTTCAGCCGCTTTGATGGTCTTCGCTATGCCAATGGTCACGTGCCCACCGCGGAACTGCGCCTTGAGATGCAAAAGACAATGCAGGCCGATGCTGCCGTCTTCCGTACGGACAAGACGCTGGCTGAGGGCGAGGAAAAGATGAAAGGCGTTGCCGGCAAGCTGGATGACCTGCATGTGACAGACAAAACCCTCGTCTGGAACTCTGACCTGATGGAAACGCTTGAGCTGACCAACCTGATGCCAAACGCGGTTGCGACAATCACCGCTGCGGCAGCACGTAAGGAAAGCCGAGGTGCACACGCGCACGAGGATTATCCTGATCGTGACGATGAGAACTGGCGCAAGCATAGCCTCATCTGGTTCAAAGGGAACGAGGCCTCGCTTGGTTTCCGGGGCGTGCATCTGAAGCCGCTGACCAGCCACAACGAGGGCGGGATCGACCTGAAAAAGATCGCTCCCAAGGCACGGGTGTACTGACGCCAATGCGCCTTGCGACCCTTGCATTGATCGCGGCGACGCTTTCGGCCTGCACGCAAGTGCAGCAGGCCGTGGACGACACTGCACGGCAAGGGGCGAAGGGCGTGGTCACAGAGACGCTTGCCACACGCTTTCCACAGGTGCCCAAAGAGCTGATCACGCCGTTTACGGATTGTATCATCGACAACTCTTCGGCGTTGGAAATCAGGGATTTTGCGCGGGCTGCGATTGTCGGTGTGGACGAACAGACCGTGACGACCGTGCGCACGGTTCTGGCGCGGCCAGAGACGGCACAATGCCTGCAAAGTCGCGCCCTGAGCAGTGGGATTATTTGAGTGAGCAACACACGATCTGCCTCAGGTATCACAAAGAATTTTGCAGTCTGTTCGTTAGGCACTGCATGAACAGAACGCGCCAACGGGCGCATGAGATGAAACGGGCAAGCCTCTGCCCAAGAAACGGAGAAGCGACATGGTTCAGCTGACACTCCCCAAGAACTCCCGCATGACGACAGGGAAAACATGGCCACGCCCCGAAGGTGCTACCAACGTCAAGGAATTCCACATCTATCGCTGGAGCCCGGATGACGACAAGAATCCGGCCATCGACACCTATTTCGTCGATATGGATACCTGCGGGCCAATGATCTTGGATGCCCTGATCAAGATCAAGAACGAGATTGACCCGACGCTCACATTCCGCCGCTCCTGCCGCGAAGGCATCTGTGGCTCATGCGCAATGAACATCGATGGCATAAACACTCTGGCCTGCACTTATGGCGTGGCCGAGGTGAAGGGTGCAGTCAAGATTTATCCGCTGCCGCACATGCCCGTGGTCAAGGATCTGATCCCGGATCTGACGCATTTCTACGCACAGCACGCCAGCATCCAGCCATGGCTTGAGACAGAAACGCCAGCGCCCGCGAAGGAATGGAAACAGTCCATCGAAGATCGCGAAAAGCTGGACGGTTTGTACGAATGCATCATGTGCGCCTGCTGTTCGACGTCTTGCCCCAGCTACTGGTGGAACGGCGACCGTTACCTAGGGCCAGCAGCACTGCTGCATGCCTACCGCTGGATCATCGATTCACGGGATGAGGCGACAGGTGAACGGCTGGACGAGCTGGAAGACCCCTTCAAGCTCTACCGGTGCCACACGATCATGAACTGCGCCAAGACCTGCCCGAAGGGTCTGAACCCGGCGGCGGCCATTGCCAAGATCAAGAAACTGATGGTCGAACGGACCATCTGACACCACTCTTCCAGTGCCTTTGGCCTGTCTTCGTCCAAACTGGGGCGCAGGCAGTCCGAGGCCGGACGAGACTGCCGATGTTATTGCTTCCTGCCCTGATCATCGTGGTGATCGCTGTTGCGGTCTACGCGCATCGAAACAAGGACCGTCGTCGCTGCCGGTGGCGGCAAAGCAAGGTCGGCAGCAAGGGCGCGTTGATCAAGTACAATTGCATCACCTGCGGCGCCGAGGCTTTTCGCAGCACCGGCCCGCCTGACCGCTGCCTCGCTGCGATAGATGCACCAAGGCTGTGACCCCGGGTATTTCTCGACAAGTCGCGGAGGCGCGGGCTAACGTCCCTCAGGACCGGGGGACTGTATGTCGGAATTCAAAGCAGATGTGATCGTCGTTGGCGCAGGCCTTGCCGGAATGGTGGCCGCGCATGAGGCTGTCTTGCGTGGCCGCAGGGTGCTGATGCTGGATCAGGAAGCGCCCCAATCCTTGGGCGGGCAGGCGTTCTGGTCGCTTGGCGGTCTTTTCATGGTCAACACGCCCGAACAGCGGCGGCTGGGCATCAAGGACAGCAAGGAGCTGGCCCTGAGCGACTGGATGGGATCGGCACAGTTCGACCGGCCTGAGGATGCCAACCCGCGCGCATATGCGGAACAGTTTATCGACTGGGCTGGCGGCGGCATGCGGCAGTGGTGTTACAACATCGGGATGCGCTGGTTCCCGGTGGTCGGCTGGGCCGAGCGCGGGGGCGAGATGGCGCATGGACATGGCAATACGGTGCCACGCTTTCATATCACTTGGGGGACGGGCACCGGGGTGGTGAAGCCCTTCGCTGACCTGATGGTGAAATACGCCAATGAGGGAAAGATGAAGCTGGCCTTTCGCCACCGCGTCACTGAACTGGTCAATAGTAACGGTGCGGTCACCGGGGTGCGGGGCGATGTACTAGAAAGCAGCACTGCCCTGCGCGGCGAAAGCACGTCACGCGTTGTAGCTGGCAGTTTCGAGCATGACGCCGAGGCTATTGTGCTGACGACCGGCGGGATCGGCGGCAACCATGATGTTGTACGCAAGCATTGGCCGACCGCCCGGCTGGGTGCAGCGCCTGACAAGATGGTCGCGGGGGTCCCTGATTACGTGGACGGCAAGATGCACGGTATTGCGGCTGCGGCGGGTGCAGGTCTGATCAACGAAGACCGCATGTGGCATTACTGCGAAGGATTGAAGAACTGGAACCCGATCTGGCCCAACCATGGTATCCGCGTTCTGCCGGGCCCCTCGTCTTTGTGGTTTGATGCCAAGGGAGACCGGATGGAGGCCCCATATTTGCCCGGATTTGACACCTTGGGGACGCTCAAGCGCATTCTGTCGGTGGGCGAACACAGCTGGTTCATCCTGACGCAAAAGATCATCGAAAAAGAGTTCGCCCTTTCTGGGTCCGAACAGAACCCGGACCTGACTGATGGTGGCTGGCGGGACGTGATCAAGGCGCGCCTTGGGTCAGGGGCCACGCCCGCGGTTGAGGCGTTCAAGGAGCACGGCGAAGATTTCGTCGTGGCTGATGATCTCGAAACGCTGGTGGCCGGGATGAACAAGATCACGCCGGATCATCCGCTGGATCTTGACCATATTCGCACCCAGATCAGGGCGCGGGATTTGCAGTTGAAGAATCCGTTCTGCAAGGACGCCCAAATCACGGCCATCCATGGCGCGCGTAGCTACAAGGGAGACAAGCTGATCCGCACGGCAAAACCCCAAGAGATATTGAGCAAGGTGAATGGACCGCTGATCGCTGTGCGTCTGAACGTGCTGACGCGCAAATCGCTGGGCGGCTTGCACACGGACATCAACGGGCGCGTCCTGACACCATCGGGCAATGTTCTGCCCGGCCTTTTCGCAGCGGGCGAGGTCTGCGGCTTTGGTGGCGGCGGGTACCACGGGTACAATGCGCTCGAAGGCACATTTCTGGGGGGCTGTCTCTTCTCTGGGCGGATCGCAGGGCAAAACGCATGAGTGGCGCGCCAAAGGACGCAGAGGCCCGGCGGGCAGTCAAACCGGTCATTTGCTACCCTGTGGACACGCTGCCGCAGCCTGACATGGCACTGCTGGATGATGCGCGTCACAGCTTGCGCAAGATCGACGAAGTCACCGTGCCGCCGCGCGATGCCCGCACATTCCAGGTCCCGGCTGGCCATTTCTTTCGCATTACCTCTGTCGAGGGGCCGCAGGTGGGCGATTTGAATCTCTGGAATGCCAAGGATCTGAGCGAACGCTTCTATTCCGGCAAAACCCGCGCATTGCATGGCACGCACATCACAACGGGCGAGCGGATGTGGTCCAGCTTTCCGGGTCTGCGGCCCATGGCGACAATTACGCAGGATACCTTGGGATGGTACGGCATCGACACCTTTGGCGGCTCTGTCCATGACGTCATCGGCACACGCTGCGATCCTTACACACACAACCTGTTGAAAGGCGGACAATATCACCATTGCTGCCATTCCAATCTGACGCGTGCGTTGGCCAGCCATCTGGGCGTACCGGCAGATCAGGCTGAAACGCACGTCCACGACGTGCTCAACGTCTTCATGTGCACTGGTTTCACGCGGGATACCGGCCAATACTTCATGAAGGCCAGCCCTGTGCGACCCGGCGATTATCTTGAATTCTTCGCGGAAATAGATCTGCTTGGTGCGCTGAGTGCCTGTCCGGGCGGCGATTGTTCGGCAGAGCATTCCTCGGATGTGGCGGCATGTCATCCGCTTCTGGTCGAGGTGTTCGCGCCTGAAGAAGGGGCGCTCACCGGTTGGGAGCCACCTTCCGTAAACGGGTATGACCGAACCCATGGTTTGTGACGGGGCCGCTTCAGGCGAAGGCGGCTTCCAAGGCAATCTCTACCATATCCCCGAAGGTCCGCTCTCGGTCTGCTGAGGGCAGCGCCTCACCGGTCTGAAGGTGGTCTGAAACTGTCAGCACGGCAAGCGCCCGACGACCATGTCGCGCCGCAAGTGTGTAAAGCTCTGCCGCTTCCATCTCGACCCCAAGGATACCGTGCCGGACCATCTGTTCGTCCAGGTCAGGTCTTTCGGCGTAGAAAACGTCAGAAGAATAGATGCCGCCCACATGGGTCTTGCCGCCCTTGGTCTCTGCCGCGGTGACGGCTGCGCGTAGCAACGACCAGTCAGCGGTCGGGGCAAAGTTCACCTCTTTGAATATACCGGAGGAAGGCGAGGTGATCGTGGTCGCCGACATGGCGATGATCACATCACGGATGTCCACATGGGGCTGCATACCACCACATGACCCAATGCGGATCAGCGTTTGGGCGTTATAGCTGCTGATCAGTTCATTGGCATAGATCGACAGGGACGGCATGCCCATGCCAGACCCCTGAATGGTCACAGGGTTGCCTTTCCAAGTCCCGGTAAAGCCCAGCATGCCGCGCACTTCATTGACCAGTTCGGCACCATCAAGAAAGGTTTCCGCAGCCCATTTTGCACGATACGGGTCGCCCGGCATCAATACGGTCTCGGCGATTTGGCCCGGTGCTGCCCCGATATGAACGGTCATCTGCTGTCACTCCTGTATTCGTGCAGCACAGACTGCCCTTGCCAGGCAAATCGGGCAAGGGCGAAAATCTACGAAAGCACACTCAATTCGTGCGGCTATGGCCTGCAATTCTTGTACGGGTGGAATTAAGATTCGCGAAACCCTGAATATTTAGCGCTGGGTCTTTATTGAATCGGGGTGGTATTCGGCAATTGAACCTGTTCCGATACCCGCGCAATTCACAAGCCTTGCGCGAGTGAGTCTTCAGATTTCCATTGCTTCGGGCGCCGTGCCCTTTTCAATCTCTGCACGAAACCAATTCGGCTGACGGCCTTTTCCTGTCCAGGTTTGTTTTGGATCAGATGGGTTTGCGAATTTTGGCTTTGATTTTGGGCCTGCTGATTTTTGCTTGGTTTTCCGTGCTTTACGGGGTGCATTGTCAGTCTCTGACAATTCATCCAGTGAAAACCCGAATTCAGCAGCCGCTTTTTGGGCCGCTTTCTTGGCTTCTCGACGGTCGCGCGCTTGCGCATCCTGAAGAGCCTTCTTTACATCCTTAAGGTGTTTCTCAAGTTGTTTGCGTGACATTGACTTCAAATCAATCGTCATGAACTAGTTCCTTCCGCACATTGAATTGTACAGAAGGATCTATCAAAACCTATTGAAAATAAAACACCATTTTTGTGTCAGGTCATTCTGCGGCTACTGCGGCCGGATCAGCAAGCGTGACAATATCCTGCATGATCATATTCAGCTCAAAGTCCTTGGGCGTATAGACCCGTGCTACTCCCATTGCCTTGAGGCGTGCGGCATCGTCGTCGGGAATGATACCGCCCACAATGACCGGAACGTTTCCAAGCCCTGCCTCGCGCATCTGGTTCATCAGGTCCTCGACCAGTGGAATATGAGAGCCTGAGAGGATGGATAGCCCCACAACATGCGCCTCGTCCTTGCGCGCTGCGGCTACAATTTCGGACGGGGTCAGACGAATACCTTCGTAGGCAATGTCCATGCCGCAATCACGGGCACGCACGGCAATCTGTTCGGCCCCGTTTGAATGACCATCAAGGCCCGGCTTGCCGACAAGGAACTTCAGACGGCGGCCCAGCTTGTCGCTGACCGCATCAACGGCTGCCCGCAGATCGTCCAGACCTTCGGTCTTGTTCGATTGTCCTTTCCCGACGCCCGTGGGTCCACGGTATTCGCCGTGCACAGCACGCATCTGCGCGGCCCATTCTCCGGTGGTGACCCCAGCCTTGGCGGCTGCGACAGAGGCGGGCATCACGTTCCGCCCCTCCGCGGCTGCGGCACGTAGATCGGCCAGCGCAGCGTTGACAGTTGCCTCATCACGGTCCGCGCGCCAAGCGTTCAGGCGGTCAATTTGTTCGGCCTCCACAGCAGGGTCGACGACCATGATGCCACCGTCACCCGTCATCAGCGGGGATGGTTCACCTTGCTGCCACTTGTTCACGCCAACAACAACGGTTTCTCCAGCCTCGATGCGGCCCAACCTTTCGGAGTTGCTCTCGACCAGACGACCCTTCATGTAATCGATTGCCGAAATCGCGCCGCCCATGTCATCCAGAAGGGCCAGTTCAGCGCGGGCACCTGCCTTGAGTTCTTCAACCTTGGCATCCACGGTTGGATTGCCGTCAAAGAGATCATCGAATTCAAGCAGATCCGTTTCATATGCAAGGATTTGCTGCATCCGCATGGACCATTGCTGATCCCATGGGCGCGGCAGGCCAAGTGCTTCGTTCCACGCGGGAAGCTGCACGGCGCGGGCGCGGGCTTTTTTCGAGAGAGTCACCGCAAGCATCTCAATCAGAATGCGGTACACGTTATTCTCAGGTTGTTGTTCTGTCAGGCCCAGCGAATTCACTTGCACGCCGTACCGGAAACGACGGTACTTGGAATCCTCAACACCGTAACGTTCGGCGCAGATCTCGTCCCAGAGATCAACAAAGGCGCGCATTTTGCACATCTCGGTGACAAACCGGATGCCAGCGTTCACAAAAAATGAGATACGTCCAACCAGCGCTGGGAAATCCTTTTCGTCGACGCGTGGCCGCAATTGGTCCAGCACCGCCGTGGCCGTGGCCAGCGCAAAGGCCAGTTCCTGTTCGGGCGTCGCACCGGCCTCTTGCAGGTGATAGGAACAGACGTTCATCGGGTTCCACTTGGGCACGTTGGTATAGCAATACTCAGCCACATCCGCGATCATCTTGAGCGACGGGGCAGGGGGGCAGATGTATGTCCCGCGCGATAGGTATTCCTTGATAAGGTCGTTCTGGACCGTGCCTTGCAGCTTGGAGACATCGGCGCCCTGTTCCTCAGCAACGGCGATATAAAGCGACAGCAGCCAAGGCGCTGTGGCGTTAATCGTCATCGACGTGTTCATCTGCTCTAGCGGGATCTGGTCGAAAAGCGCTCTCATGTCGCCCAGATGGCTGACAGGCACACCGACTTTTCCGACCTCACCCCGGGAAAGAACATGATCACTGTCATATCCGGTCTGCGTGGGCAGATCGAAAGCCACGGACAGACCTGTCTGTCCTTTTGCCAAGTTCGACCGGTAGAGCGCATTGGAGGCTGCGGCGGTCGAGTGGCCCGCATAGGTGCGGATCAGCCAAGGACGGTCTTTGGTTTGCTCGGACATGGGCAGGCTCCTTTGATCGGTCGGGCAACATTATTGCGTTACGCGCTACATATGAGACATTTTATACCAATGTCAATTCGCTGCGTTGCGGCATTGTGCGATGGGAATTGACGCAGAGCAAGCACGGGAGCGTGAAAGGCGTCTCTTTGTCAGGGACTGTCACCCCGCAGGTGAAATGAATTGTATCGGTCTGATGGTGATGCGTCCGGTCCTCGCCATTCGCGTCCGAGTAATGCTGGTGATCTGAATGAGTAAAAATGCAGTACGTACGGCATCATACAAAGCGGGCCGCAGTATCTTACATAATCGCCTGCACCAGCGGCCTGATTGGGCGTGTGATCTTTGCCTGAGGGGCTGGAAAGCCACAGCGGCCGCGCCGCGGTGAAGATTACCACATTCTGATATTGTCCTTGGTCACAGGCGCTGCAAGGGTACACGCCATGACGCAGACCGTGCAATTGCCGCTATGGCTTTTTATCCTGATCGTGCTGTTTGCGATGGTCACAGCGCTGAGCCATCTGCTGTTGCCATCGGTGCGTTGGTTCTTTCGTCGCAGACTGGAACGGGCTGTCAAACAGCTGAACACGCGGTTAAAGCGCCCGATTGAGCCGTTCAAGCTGGCCCGTCGTTATGACATGATCCAGCGCCTGATTTATGATCCGGAAGTCACGCGTGAGATCGTCAATTATGCAAGGGCCAACAAAGTCCCCGAAAATGTGGCCTTTGAAAAAGCGCGTGACTACGCCCGCGAAATCGTGCCGAGTTTCTCTGCTTTTGCGTACTTCAGCTTTGGCATTCGGTTGGCGCGGTTGTTGGCAAAATCGGTCTACCGGATTGAGACGGCTGACAATAACGCGAAGATTTTCGATGCTATTCCCAAGGATGCGACAGTGGTTTTCGTGATGAACCACCGCTCAAATATGGATTACGTGCTGGTCACCTATCTGGCGGCGCGCGACAGCGCGTTGTCTTATGCGGTAGGCGAATGGGCGCGGGTCTGGCCGCTTAGCTGGCTGATTAAATCGCTTGGCGCTTACTTTATCCGCCGTCGGTCACGCGGCGATCTTTATCGGAAGGTGCTGGCGCGCTACGTCCAGATGGCGACGGCGGGCGGGGTCAATCAGGCTTTCTATCCCGAAGGCGGGTTAAGCCTGAACGGGCGACTGCAAGCCCCCAAAATGGGGTTGATGTCCTATCTGGTCGATGGATTCGATCCTGAGGAGGGGCGCGATGTGGTGTTTGTCCCGGTTGCGATCAACTATGACCGGGTGTTGGAGGATCTGGTGCTGATCGCAGCGGATCAACGGGGGGACCGGCGGTTTGGCGCACGGATATCGGTTGTGGTCGGCTTTATCCTGCGCAAGCTTTGGCAGCGGCTGACCCGCCAGGATACCCGTTTTGGTGCGGCGGCAGTCGCCTTTGGCCAACCACTTTCGCTGCGCAACGAGACGGAGCATCATGCTGTCGACGGGCTTTTGGAAGAACTGATGTCCCGGATCGAGACGGTTATGCCTGTCCCCATTGTTCCGGTCATCGCGCATGTGCTGTTGGAGGCCGACGGGATCACCGATGCCAAGCTGCTGGAGAAGGCGGCGACGGTCCTAAGTGAGGTGCCCGAAGGCAACCGGGTTATCAAGCTCGAGAACCTCAAGCAGGAGATGTCGCGTGCGTTGAAAGGGTTGAAGGCAAGGGAACTGATTACGGAAAGCGGAGACATCTGGCGCATCGCGAGCGATCACAGACCAGTGTTGCAGTTCTATGCGAATTCGATTGCTCACTTTTTTGAAGAGGATGATGCTGCGGTAGCGAAGTAAGTTTCTGCATCCGCTGGGTCATAAAATTACAAAAAGCGATCTTCTGAGGTTGCTTTATTGCGCGTTGGCCCATATTTCACTCTACGAGCGATACGATTCTGCATCGCGGCAATTTAGATACGCAAACCAAGGGGAGGCCCTCGCATGGCACTCGATCAAACCATTGCGCAATACGATGCACCTGAAAAGGACCTCTATGAGGTGGGCGAAATGCCGCCCATGGGGCACGTTCCAAAACAGATGTATGCCTGGGCCATCCGCAAGGAACGTCACGGCGAACCAAACACGGCGATGCTGGAAGAAGTGGTGGACGTGCCGACGCTTGACAGCCACGACGTCCTTGTCCTCGTGATGGCGGCGGGCGTTAACTATAACGGCGTCTGGGCGGCCCTTGGTCAGCCGATCAGCCCGTTTGACGGGCACAAACAGCCCTATCACATCGCGGGCTCCGACGCTGCTGGCATCGTCTGGGCCGTAGGTGACAAGGTAAAACGCTGGAAGATCGGCGATGAGGTGGTCATTCACTGCAATCAGGATGACGGTGACGATGAGGAATGCAACGGCGGCGATCCGATGTATTCTCCGACCCAGCGGATCTGGGGTTACGAGACGCCGGATGGATCCTTCAGCCAGTTCACGCGCGTGCAGTCACAGCAATTGATGCCACGCCCCAAGCATCTGACATGGGAAGAAGCAGCCTGCTATACACTGACGCTGGCCACTGCGTACCGGATGCTTTTTGGTCACGAACCACATGATCTTAAGCCCGGGCAGAACGTATTGGTCTGGGGCGCATCGGGCGGCCTTGGATCTTACGCGATCCAATTGATCAACACTGCTGGCGCGAATGCCATCGGCGTGATTTCGGACGAAAGCAAGCGTGACTTCGTGATGGATCTGGGCGCCAAGGGCGTTTTGAACCGCAAGGACTTCAATTGCTGGGGACAACTGCCCACGGTGAACACGCCCGAATATGCAGCATGGTTCAAAGAGGCGCGCAAATTCGGCGCGGCAATCTGGGACATCACGGGCAAGGGCAACAACGTCGATATGGTATTCGAACACCCCGGCGAAGCGACTTTCCCAGTCTCAACCTTTGTTGTGAAAAAGGGCGGTATGGTCGTAATCTGCGCAGGTACCACCGGTTTCAATCTGACCTTTGACGTGCGTTATATGTGGATGCATCAGAAGCGCTTGCAGGGCAGCCACTTCGCCCATCTCAAGCAGGCGTCTTCTGCCAACAAGTTGATGCTTGAGCGTCGGTTGGACCCCTGTATGTCAGAAGTGTTCGCATGGAACGATCTGCCAGAGGCGCATATGAAGATGATGCGAAACGAGCATAAGCCGGGCAATATGTCCGTGCTGGTTCAATCTCCGACGACGGGTCTGCGTACGCTGGAAGACGCGCTGGAGGCACGCAAGTAACCTTTGATTGTTTCCTGTCTGGAAACGATGCCCGCGGATCGCCATATGCGATTCGCGGGCTCATTTGTTGATATCTTCTACCATTGGTTGAAATCATAGGGTTAAAAAGTGACGCCTCGCTATTTTTGGGGAGTGGAAACCAGTGAATTCCTTCAAAAATTGATGCATGCTAAGGTTGTGTTAATAGACTGTTAACTATTTGAAAGAGAAGCTGCGTATGCGAAGTGACTGGATTTTGGACGTTCTTGCCGATTTGAAAACTTTTGCCTTGTCCATCGACCTGCCGGTTTTGGCCGAGCAGCTGGATGACACAGCAATCGTTGCCCTGGCCGAGATCGCCTCACGCGAAGAGAGGATGCAAGCGCAGGCGCATGGGAACGACAGGTCGATTGGACTGCATTCTGGAGAGCTTGGAGCAAGCTAATACGCTCGACGGATTGCAGACCGCAAGCCTGTCGCTGCGCGACCATCTGAGGGTTGAACATATTGCGTACCACTGGGTCGATTCTGCCGGGGACCAATACGGCTGCGGGACCTATTCGCTTGCGTGGCAGGAACGCTATATCTCTCAAAATTATCAACGTATTGATCCGGTCGTTATCGGATGCTTCCAACGCTTTCACCCCGTAGACTGGAAACAGCTCGACTGGTCCTCCAAGGCAGCGCGCGCATTTCAGCTGGAGGCGATTGAACATGGGATCGGCAATCAGGGTTTTTCAATGCCGGTGCGTGGGCCCAACGGCCAGTTTGCCCTCTTTACGGCGAACGATAGCTGTGATGACAACACATGGGCGACCTTCACTGAACGGCACCGGCACGAATTGGTACTAATCGCGCATTATCTGAACGAAAAGGCGCTTGAGATTGAACCGGGCCGGACGCCTGAGATCGCACCAGCACTTTCCCCGCGCGAGGTAGATGCAATGACCCTTCTGGCCATTGGCTATAGCCGGGCACAGGTGGCTGAGCAGCTATCAATCTCGGAACACACCCTGAGGGTCTACATTGAAAGCGCCCGGTTCAAATTGGGCGCGCTTAACACGACCCATGCAGTCGCAAGGGCATTAAGCAGAGGACTGATCGTCGTCTGACGGCGGCAATGACTTTCATCTCCGAAATTCTGGATCAGCAAGCGCGCAAACGTCGCAGGCAACGTTTGCTGTTGCGCGCCAGCAGGCAGGGCCGCGCGATGGTTTTTGGCGGCGTTAACGGGCGGAGAGGTAACCACTTGGTCATACCTTTCCCAGCCCGGAGACCTGCATGCTGCGCTATCTTTACGCCGACCAACTGCACCGCCACCCTCTGCTTGCCCGTCAAATGTTTCGCGACCGTGCCGACCAGTTCAAGACGCGGCTTGGCTGGGCGGTGGAAGTGGACAGCAATGGCGAGGAGCGCGACTGCTACGATGCGATGAACCCGCTCTACGTGATCTGGGAAAACGTTGATGGGAGCCATGGCGGTTCCATGCGGTTCCTGCCAACGACGGGGCCTGTGATGGTGAACGACCATTTTGGGCATTTGATCCAAGGTCCAGTGCGCAGTCCTTTGATCTGGGAATGCACTCGTTTTTGTCTCAAACGCCGGGCAGGCGCGCATGTCGCGGCCGCTTTGATGCTGGGTGGGGGGGAGATCATGCAAGGGTTTGGCGTCAAACACTTTGTTGGGGTCTTCGATGCGCGCATGGTGCGAATATACCGGATGATTGGGTCGTCGCCAGAAGTGCTGGGCAGTAGCGGGACGGGCCGCGACCAGATCTCTGTTGGTCTATGGGACTTCAGCCCCGAAGCACAGTCACAGGTCGCCGCGCGCGCGGGGGTCACGCCGGAACAATCGCGTTTTTGGTTCGATCAGGCGATGGGCGGTCTGCGTCATCACCCTGGGGCGAAAACCGCCTGAACGGACGCAATCGCGCTGGCCCCGGCACCGGCCTTTCCTTAGACAGGGGGCATGACCACCGCGCTTACCTACTCCGACGATCAGGCCACCGCATATGACCGCGTGGCCGAGATGCTGCGTGGCGCGGGAATTGATCTGGAAGACAGCCTGCTGATGCCGCCCCCCGGCGGGGCGGATCAAGTAATGGCAGTCACGGGGAAGGCCGGATCAGGAAAGACGCTGCTGTTGGCGGAACTCTACAAGGCGCTTGAAAACGCGGGCGTTGAAGTGGTCTCAGGCGACTATGAGAGCCGCAAGCGCAAAGACAAACGCACTCTGGCGATCCTTGCCCCAACGAACAAGGCGGCGAGCGTGCTGCGCCTGCGCGGGGTGCCTGCAACAACAATCCACCGCATTCTTTACACACCGGTTTATGACCCTGAATACGAACGCATTGCCGAATGGCTGGCAGGCAGCGGAGAGCGGCCCGAGATCGAAGGGCTGACCGATCAGTCACTGGACCGCGCTGCCGCGTTTTATGCAGGCAACAAGTCCATTCCGGGCGCGTTGGCGGCGGCTGGCCTGCGGGGGTCGGACTTTATCACCGGTTGGAAACGGCGGGAGGAACCGCTGGACATCGGCTTTGTCGACGAAGCCTCGATGTTGGATGACAAGCAGTTCGAAGATCTCAAGGAAATCTTTCCCACGTTGCTGCTTTTTGGTGACCCGGCGCAGTTGGCCCCGGTGAACCAGTCCGGCACGATGGTCTTCGAGAAGCTGCCAGAGAAGCGGGTGCTGAACCTCAACCGCATTTTCCGGCAGGACGCCGACAATCCTATCCTTGATCTGGCCCATGCCCTGTCAGACCCGGATCTGAGCTTTGAGCAGTTTGAACGCATGATCGAAGACAAGGCGCGTCAGGACGACCGTGTGGTCTGGGGGCAGCGTGTTGAGGTCGACTTGATGGCGCGCTCACCCGTGCTGGTTTGGCGGAACGCCACGCGGATCAGATTGATCAACGCCTTCCGGTCAGTTCACGGCGCACCGGAGGATGCGTTGCTTTCCGGTGAGCCGCTCATCTGTGACGGGATCGAGCTGCCGCTGAAGCACCGCAAGAAACGGCTGGATCTGGAGGCGCGCGGCCTGATCAAGGGCGCGCAGGTGATCTTTCTGGGAGACGGGCGCAAACCCGGCTTCAGCCGCTTGCACGTCATGGGGGCGGAAGATCCGCAGGTCAGCGCCGCGTCGATCGTCAAGATCGAAAAGCCGGATGAGGAAGAACCCTTCATCCCTTTTGCTGCACGCATGGGGGCGACATTCCTGCATGGGGCCGCAGTCACGATCCACAAGGCACAGGGGAGCCAATGGGAGACCGTGCAGGTCTTTGCCCCTGACCTATATGCCGCCGCCCGTATGGGGCGCATGGAGGCGGGCCAGCCCTTGTGGAAGCGGCTGGCGTACGTCGCAATCACCCGCGCGCAAGAACGGCTTATCTGGGTGGTGCGCAATCGGTTGTCCAAGCCAACGGGGCCGCTGGTGATTGATGACCTGAGGGCGGTGCCTGCCGCACCCCTGACACTGGATACAACAACGGAGGACGTGGGATGAAATCGATCTTGATCACCGGGGCAAGTGCCGGCATTGGCCGTGCGACGGCAGAGCTGTTTCTGGCGGAAGGCTGGCGCGTCGGATTGGTTGCGCGCAGTGCCGAAGCGCTGGAAGAGATGGCGGCGGCGCACGCGCATGCGGTGGCGCTGCCCGCCGACGTGACGGATGCGTCAGCACTGGAAGCCGCATTTGATACCTTCGGTGATCTCGACGTGCTCTTCAACAACGCGGGCATGTTCGGCCCTTCGGCCCCGATTGACGAGATTGCGATTGCGGATTGGGAGCAGGTGATGATGGTCAACCTGCATGGTATGTTCCTTGCCGCGCGGCTGGCCTTTGCCCGGATGCGCGCGCAGGGCCGGGGCGGCAGGATCATCAATAACGGATCGATCTCTGCCCATACCCCGCGTCCAGGGTCTGTCTGCTATACCACGACGAAACACGCGATCACCGGGCTGACGAAATCACTCTCTCTGGATGGTCGGGATCTGGACATCGCCTGTGGTCAGATCGATATCGGCAACGCCGAAACGGACATGGTCGCGAACCTTAAAAAGATGAACCCGGACACGCAGACGATGCGGGTGGAGAACGCGGCGAAATCAGTCCTGCATATGGCCGACATGCCAAGGGGTGCCAACGTGTTGTTTATGACTGTAATGGCGAACAAAATGCCATTCGTCGGGCGCGGATGAAGCGCCGGACGCGCACAGGATCAGCGCCGAGCAAAAGCACAGTGGTTGCTGATTCTATGAAACTTGGCAGGAAAATGAGCGGGTCAGGCTTGTTATCGCCGGAACACGCTGAAGACGGCCGAAGCGGCCCAGCCCGCCGCGATTGCGATGGCGAGCGACATCAAGCCATACAAGAACGCATTCTCGCGTGACAGATTAAACAGCCAGCGCTCCATCCCCACCTTGCGGACAAAGATGCTCGTCTCGTATTTCGACACAACTTCGCCGCCACGCGTCAGAAAGATGCGTGTCTGGTAATCGCCTTCAGTCAGTGCGGCAGGCAGCTTGATCGCGGTGCGAAACAGGGTCTGTTCATCGACGCTGACCGTACCTTCGTTCAACTGATACTGCCCAGAGTTCATCTTGATACGGATCAGCGCCTCAGAGAAGCTTTCGCTGTCCGTGATGTTCATCGGTGCCCCGACAGACCGGATGGCGCGGGGTATTGAGACCTTATGGCGGATGTCTTCCGTTTCGGTCAGGGACAGACCCAAAAGTGTGCTGGTGGAAATGGCATAGAAGCTTGGCGCGCGGTCCACCTCGACGGCATCGGTGTTTACCCAGATGCCCAAACGCTTTTCCTTGCGCCGCACCGTGACCCGTTCGGACGGACCCGATACGGTGACGATGACCTGCAGGCGGGGTTCATCGGGAATTCTTTCCTCGCGCTTGACCGCGCCAAAGATCAGGATTTCCGACCCATCGAAGTTGGTGTTGATGGATACCGTGTCCTTGGACAGTCCCAGCACGATCTGTTCTGCCATGGCGGGCAATGTCATCAGAAATGCGAAGACGAGGATGAGGGCCCGCATCAATGCCCCCCTGCCGCACCAAGCGAATACAACTCAGTCGGTTGCAGCAGCAGATCGAGCGCAAGCTTTCCACAGACCGCCAGCACCATGATGGCCAACAGGATGCGCAGCTGTTCTGCTTTCATCTTGACCCCGATCCGTGTCCCGATCTGGGCGCCGATCACACCGCCGACCAACAGCAGGACCGCCAGAACCACATCCACGGTATAGTTGGTCGTGGCGTGCAGCATCGTTGTGAAGGCGGTGACAAAAATAATCTGGAAGAGCGATGTGCCCACGACGACCTTGGTCGGCATACCAAGCAGATAAATCATCGCAGGGACCATGATAAAGCCGCCGCCTACACCCATGATCGCCGCAAGGATACCAACGGTCACGCCAACAATCAGGGGGGGGATTACAGAGATATAGAGCCCGGAGACACGAAATCGCATCTTGAGCGGAAGACCGTGAATCCAATTGTGCTTCTTACGCGCTGGCGCTTTGCCCTTTTTGACGTTTCGGATCGCGCGCAGTGATTCCAGAAACATCAGCCCGCCGATCACGCCCAGGAAAACGACATAGCAAAGCTTGACCAGCAGATCGACCTGACCCAGCGACTTGAGGTAGTTGAACACCATCACACCAAGTGCCGCACCGATCAGACCCCCGATAAGCAACACCGTGCCCATCCTGAGATCCACCGTTTTTCGTTTGAAATGGGCTAAAACGCCGGAAAAAGAGGAGGCAACGATCTGGTTCGCCTCGGTCGCCACGGCCACGGCCGGAGGGATGCCGATGAAGAACAAAAGGGGCGTCATCAAGAAACCGCCGCCCACGCCGAACATACCCGAAAGCACGCCCACAAGCCCGCCAAGTCCTAACAAAAGGAACGCATTGACCGATACTTCGGCGATGGGCAGGTAGATTTGCATGGGATCCCTTAGCGCGGTGTGCGTATCAAATCAACGGCTCTCCCCGTATTGACATGCGGAGGACTGATCTGCGGGCTGAAACTGGTCTTATCCGCAGCATAATTAGGCGGTGGTATCCGGCGTGCCCTTTGGGTCAGCGCTCCTTCACATAGGGCTCTCCGCCCGCACGGGGCGGAATTGCCTTGCCAACGAAGCCGGCAAGAATGATCACTGTCATCACATAAGGCAGTGCGCCCAGCAGCTGCCCCTGAACTTTCATACCGATCACGGCCTCAATCACATCGGGCCGTGTTTCAAGCGCCCCGAAAAGACCGAAAAGGAGGGTCGCCCAAAGCGCGTACCACGGACGCCACTTTGCAAAGATCAGCGCGGCCAAGGCGATAAAGCCGCGCCCGGCGGACATGTCTTTGACAAAACCCGCCTGAAGCGCGGTGCTCAGATACGCTCCGGCGATACCGCAAAGCACGCCGCAGATGCCGACAGCTGCAAAGCGCAGGCCAATGACAGAAACGCCCGCTGTGTCGACGGCGGCAGGGTTTTCCCCGACCGCGCGCAGGCGTAGGCCAAAACGCGTGCGGTAAAGCACCCACCACGTCAGTGGCACGGCGGCAAGAGCCATGTAGACCAGGATGGAATGGCCCGAGATCAGTTCGGAGTAGAGCGGGCCAATGATGGGGACATCAGCGATAGCATCGGCGAAGGGCAGGGTGATCCCCTCAAACCGCGCGCCCCCCATCAAGGATGGTGTGCGGCCGCCCTGTTTAAACCAGTCCTGCGCAATGAGGACGGTCATCCCGGCGGCGAGGAAATTGATCGCCACGCCAGAAATCAGCTGATTGCCACGAAAGGTAATCGAGGCGATGCCGTGAAGCGCGGACAGTGCGACAGACGCACCGATGCCCGCCAAAAGGCCAATCCAGACCGAACCGGAAAGAGATGCAACAGCAGCAGAGAAAAATGCGGCGGCCAGCATCTTGCCTTCAAGGCCGATATCGAAGATGCCAGCCCGCTCACTGAACAACCCCGCAAGGCAGGCCAGCAAAAGGGGCGTGGCAAGACGCACGGTAGAATCGAGCAATTGGATAAGTGTGGCGTAGTCCATTATTCAGCCGACTCCACCGGTTTACGTTCGGGTTTCGGAGCCCGCGCGCGCCGAACGGCGAGAAAGATTTTCTCCAAGGGCATCCGAACCATGTTGTCGAGCGCGCCAGTGAACAGGATCACCAGCGCCTGAATGACAATGATCAGCTCGCGCGGGATCGAGGTCCAAAGGGCAAGCTCTGCCCCGCCTTGATAGAGAAATCCAAAGAGGATGGCGGCGAGGAACACACCAACAGGATGAGAGCGACCCATAAGCGCCACGGCAATGCCGATGAAACCCGCACCTTCGGTTGAGTTAAGCACCAGTCGCTCTGCCTCACCCATGACGTTGTTGATGGCCATCATGCCTGCCAGCGCACCAGAGATGATCATCGTGATCATGGTGATTTTGACCGGGGAAATGCCAGCGTATTTCGCCGCTGACTCTGAGTGACCATAAGCGCGGATTTCGTAGCCCAGCCGCGTGCGCCAGATCAGCAACCACAGCACGAAGCATGCCGCGATCGCGACAACGAAGGATACATTGGCTGGCGCGGCCTTGGAAAACGCGATCCCGAAGGGGGCCAGAATATCGTGCAACGTCGGCAGGTTCGTTGCCTCGGGGAAGCGCGCGGTTGCCGGGTCCATCTGTCCCTTTGGGCGTAACAGATTGACCAGCACATAGTTCAGCAGCGCTGCTGCGATGAAGTTGAACATGATCGTCGTGATCACGATATGGCTGCCTCGTTTGGCCTGCAGCCACGCCGGAACAGCAGCCCAGGCAGCGCCCAACAGCCCGGCCATCACCGCCGCGCCGATCAGCGCCAGTGACCAGTGGGGCCACGGGATAAACAGGCACGCGATAGCGACACCAAGGCCGCCCAGCATGGCCTGACCTTCACCACCGATGTTGAACAGCCGTGCATGAAACGCAATTGCGACGGCCAGCCCGGTAAAGATGAAGTTCGTCGCATAATAAAGCGTATAGCCCCAGCCGTAGGTGGAGCCCAATGCACCTGTGATCATCAGCTTCACCGCCGCAACAGGGTCTTCGCCAATGGCAAGGATCACCAGCGCCGAGATAACTGCGGCAAGCAAGAGCGAAATCAGCGGGACGAGGACCACCTCGGCCCATTTGGGCATCACGTCCATGGGTCGCCTTCCGACCTGTGTATGGTTGGATCATCCATATCAGATCTCCTTATGCGGATCGCCGTGGGTATGGGCGAGGTTTTCTTCGATCTCCTCAACCGAATGCGGTGTGTCGGTGTCGGTGATCCCGGCCATCAACAGGCCCAGTTCTTTTTCGTCTGTCTTATCAGGCAGGCGTTCGCCCATGATCTTACCATCAAACATCACCGCAATTCGGTCACTCAGGGCAAGGATCTCTTCCAGTTCGACCGAGACAAGCAGGATGGCCTTGCCCTGATCGCGCAGTGCCACGATCTGCTGATGGATGAATTCAATTGCGCCGATGTCCACGCCGCGGGTCGGCTGACCAATCAGCAGCAGATCTGGGTTCCGCTCGATCTCGCGGGCCAGTACGATCTTTTGCTGGTTGCCGCCGGAAAAATTCTTGGCCGCCAGCTTGGGATTCGGTGGGCGGACATCGAACCGTTCCATTTTCTCTGCCGTGTCTTCCCGGATCGCGGCGTTGTTCATGAGGATCCCGGCGCGGTAATGAGGGTCGTGGTGATAACCAAAGGCGGTGTTTTCCCACGCCTGATAGTCCATGATCAGCCCTTCACGCTGCCGGTCCTCTGGCACATGGGCAATGCCGCGATTTCGCCGCGACTTCCCGTCAGAGTGGCGTCCTGTAAGGTCAAGTGGCTTTCCGTTCAGCGTGACGGTACCAATGCCATCGGCATAGCCGCCCAAGACTTCAAGCAACTCTGACTGTCCGTTTCCAGCCACCCCTGCGATGCCCACGATTTCACCTGCGCGCACTTGCAGATCAATGCCGCGCAGCCGCTCGACGCCTTTGTCGTCGACAACCTTCAGCCCTTTGATATCCAACACCACGTCACCCGGTGTCGCGGGCTTTTTGTCCACACGCAACAACACTTTACGACCCACCATAAGCTCCGCCAGTTCGGGCGGAGAGGTCTCGGATGTCTTGACCGTCGCAGTCATTTCGCCGCGCCGCATGACGCTGACGGTGTCGGTGATCTCCATGATCTCGCGCAGCTTGTGGGTGATCAGGATGATCGTCTTTCCTTCTGACCGGAGCCGTCCCAGAATTCGGAAAAGCTGGTCGGCCTCGGCGGGGGTGAGCACGCCTGTCGGCTCATCCAGAATAAGGATATCTGCCTGCCGGTAGAGCGCCTTGAGGATCTCCACACGCTGTTGCATCCCCACGCCAATGTCCTGCACCAGTGCGTCAGGCTCTACGTTCAGCCCATAGTCTTCGGCCAGTTCAATCAAGGACCGCCGTGCTTTGGCCAATGACGGCTTGAGCAACCGCCCGTCTTCAGCGCCGAGAATTATATTCTCAAGCACTGTGAAATTCTCAACCAGTTTGAAGTGCTGGAACACCATCCCGATGCCCGCTGCAATCGCCGCCTGGCTGTCGGGGATTTCAGTCTTTGTACCGTTGATCCAGATCTCGCCCTTATCGGCCTTGTAGAAGCCGTAGAGGATCGACATCAGCGTCGATTTGCCCGCACCGTTTTCACCGATGATCCCATGGATCGTGCCGGGCATGACGCGGATCGAAATGTCCTTGTTGGCCTGCACGGGGCCGAAGGATTTGGAGATGCCCTTCAGCTCGATCGCAGGCGCAACAGGAGCGGCAGTTGCCTGCCGCTCCAATGTCGCTTCATTGCTCACTTAGAAGTCCAGTGCAGGGCAGCTGTCGTTCGCGTAGTAGCTGACGACTTCCAGCTCACCGTCGATGATCTTCTGACGTGCATCATCCACGGCCGCTTTCATCTCATCCGAGATCAGCGGCTGATTGTTCTCATCCAGCGCATAACCGACGCCTTCTTCGGCCAGACCAAGGGTGAAGACACCTGTTTCAAGCTCATCACCTGCCGCCAGCGCGTCATAGACAGCCACGTCCACACGCTTGAGCATGGAGGTCAGGACCTTGCCGGGGTGCAGGTAGTTCTGATTGCTGTCGACACCGATCGAGAGAATGCCCTCGTCCGCAGCGGTTTGCAGCACGCCTACACCGGTGCCACCCGCAGCAGCATAGACCACGTCAGCGCCCTGAGAGATTTGCGCCTTGGTCAACTCGGAGCCCTTTACCGGGTCGTTCCATGCTGCCGGCGTTGTGCCGGTCATGTTGGCGATCACAGTGGCGTCCGGCTTTACCGCCTTGACGCCCTGCGCATAGCCGCAGCCGAAGTGACGGATCAGGGGGATGTCCATCCCGCCGATAAACCCGACAGTGTTGCTCTCTGAGGCCATCGCGGCCAGCATACCGACAAGGTAGGAACCTTCGTGTTCGGCAAAACCGATCTGGCGAATGTTGGGGATATCGAGCCATGTCACGTCGATGGCGACGAAATTGGTGTCCGGATAGTCAGGAGCGACAGACGACAGCGGATCGGCCATTGCGAAACCCATAGTGATGACCGGATTCGCACCGGCTTCGGCAAAGCGGCGGAGGGCCTGTTCGCGCTGTGCTTCTGACTGAAGCTCGATCTCGCGATATGTGAGGCCGGTTTCGTCGAGCCAGCGCTGTGCGCCGTTGTGTGCGGCTTCGTTGAACGACTTGTCGAACTTGCCGCCCAGATCGTAGATCAGTGCAGGCTCGGCCAGCGCAGTACCGGCGCTGAGCGCCATGGCAGCCGCGGCGCCCATGAATTTGGTCATAAGGGTCATGTGGTATCTCCCAGTTTTTGCATTTGGGGCGATGCCAGCAGCGGTCATTCGCCCAAGATCAGGTGATCAGCGCCAATTTAGGGGCCAGCAGGGGGGCAGGGTCAACCGATTTCTGGGGTTTGGGTGTTGGTTTCACCGCTATGACCAAAGGTCAGGCGGCGCTGCATGAGGATGGCGTTTGCCGCGGGCGCTCCAGCGCGGGCATAATAGCCCTTGCGCAGGCCGCATGGCGCAAAGCCCATGACCCGGTAAAGCGCCAGCGCAGGCTCATTATCCGACGCCACCTCAAGAAACGCGATATCGGCTTTGCCTTCGCAGTGCTTCAACCAGTCGAGCATCAGCCCGCGTCCGATCCCGTGCCCCTGATGGGCCGGATCGACGGCGAGCGTGAGCAGTTCGGAGTCACCGGCGACCGTGCGGCAAAGCGCAAATCCATGGGGCCGGTCAAAGAGTGTCACGAGCGGGCTCTCGAGCAGCGTCTCGAACTCTCGCGCCGTCCAGGGGCGTTCCCGCCCGAAAGCGGCGCGGTGAATCGCGGAGAGTGCGCGCGGGGTCACGGCAGAATGGCGGGCGCCTGGTCGCGCGCGGGGGCAGCATCCGGTGGCTTGATGTAATCGGGTACGGGCCTTGGTGGGAAAGCATCGGCCTCACAGTATTTCTGTTCGATCAACTCGGCCATGCGCGCCGCATCGGGTGCGTAGTGTTCGTCGATGCCCCGCGCCCCCGCGTGCGCCGCGATTTCGCGCGCGCGATGTCCGTGGACCCGCATGCCTGCGGACAGCTCGAGCTTGGGGGGAGGGGCGCCGGGGTCGATCAGCAGCCCGGTCCCGCAGGCCTGTTGCCCGCCTGCACCGAAACCGCGCACATAGGCCATATTTCGTGGAGCCGGGATCGAAACCAGCGTGCCGGGGTCAACCGGTATCGTGCCGTAGGCCAGCTCGAACTGGCTGATCCCGAACACGGGAATGCCAAGGGCAAGGCCCAGGCCACGTGCGGCGGAAACGCCGATACGGATGCCAGTGAAATTGCCCGGACCCACGGCCACGCCGATCACATCGACCTCCGACCAAGTCCAACCACAAGATGCGAGCGTGTCCTCGATGGCCGGAAGCAGGGCTTCGGCCTGACCGCGCGGCATGTTCAGCACATTGCCGCCTGAGTAGCTCTCGAAAGCCCACCCCACAGACACGAATGGCCCGGAGGTGTCGAAGGCGACGACCTTGGGCCATTTCTTGCGGTTTTCGGGGTAGACCTTGTCAGGCAACAGGGCGGACTTCGGTCACTTCGGGGATGTAGTGCCGCAGCAGATTCTCGATCCCCATCTTCAGCGTCAGCGTGGACGAGGGGCAGCCCGCGCAGGCACCTTGCATGTGCAAATAGACGACGCCGCGGTCAAAGCCATGAAAGGTGATGTCTCCGCCGTCCTGCGCCACGGCAGGGCGCACGCGGCTGTCGAGCAGTTCCTTGATCTGGCCCACGATCTCGCCGTCCTCGCCATCGTGATCGGCGTGGCCTGAGCTGGCTTTGTGGTCCTCGCCCATCACGGGCTGGCCGGACTGGTAATGTTCCATGATCGCGCCCAGCAGCGCGGGTTTGATATGATCCCACTCAATGGCTTCTGCCTTGGTGACAGTGACAAAGTCCGTGCCAAAAAACACGCCTGTGACACCGTCCACGCCAAACAGACGCTGTGCCAGCGGGGAGCCGCCTGCGGCATCTGCGGTGGGAAAGTCGGCAGTCCCCATTTCGAGAACGGACTGGCCCGGCAGGAACTTTAGCGTGGCGGGGTTCGGCGTAGATTCGGTTTGAATAAACATGGCAGGTCCTTTGTCTGGCTCAGGCAGATATGCGGATCGGCAATCCGGCTTTCAAGTCTTGGAACCATTCTAAACTGCTTGGGCGGATGGGTCCAGCCGTCAACGTCGGGCTACGTGATGGCTTCAAGGCGTTCCTTGCTCAGATCACCAGGCACGATGGTCACAGGTACCGGCAGCGACCCCGATGCGCGGGTCATCTGGGTGACCAGCGGTCCGGGCCCCTTATTCTTGTCAGAGGACGCTCCCAGTACCAGAACGCCAATATCGGGATCATCCGCGATCTGTGCGATGATTTCGTCCACAGGGACCCCTTCACGGATCACCAGCTCTGGGTCCACGCCTTGCTTGTCGCGCATCCATTTCGCGAAAACCTCGAAATGAACCTCGATCCGCTCGCGGGCTTCTTCGCGCATAATGTCGCCTACGCCGATCCAGTGATTGAATTCATCTGGCGGAATCACGGCCAAGACTTCAACGCCGCCACCCGTATGATTGGCCCTCAAAGCTGCAAATCGCATCGCATTCAGGCATTCGGTGCTGTCGTCCAGCACAACGAGGAACTTACGCATCTTGGGTCTCCCTATCGGACGGGATCATGGCGCGAACGCATCGTCCGCGCAATCTCAATTCTACCGATCCGCATATCGGAGATGCCAAGGCGCTTGAGGCTGGACAGCCCGGAGTGCCACACGGTGCCACATCACCGTTCCGAGGCGGCCCAGTCCCAATACATTTCGCGCACCCGGCGGGTGACTGGATTGGCGTTGGCACCAATCTCGTACGTGGTGTCATCGAATGCGGCGACGGGGGTGACCTTCATCATGTTGCCGGACAGGAAAACCTCGTCCGCATCATGGAAATCATCGAACGACAGCACGGTTTCATGGATCTGCAGCCCGTCAGCGTTCATGTTGATCATGTGCCGTTCGCGCGTAATACCCGCAAGGAAGGTCCCATTTGGAATCGGGGTGAAAACCTCGCCATCCTTCACCATGAAAACATTTGCCGACGCGCTTTCTGCAACATTTCCCATCGCGTCAGCCACCAGCGCATTGCCAAAGCCCTTGGCGCGGGCCTCGGCCATCATGCGGGCGTTGTTGGGATAGAGACAGCCCGCCTTGGCGTTCACGACGTTGTCCTCAAGCACCGGGCGGCGAAACCGGGTACGCGTGAGCGTCGTCGCGGCCTCTGGCGGGGCCATGGGAATTTCCTCAAGGCATACGGCAAAGCCAGTCGCACCGGCGCGCGGCACGATTCCCAGCTCATCGCCGGCAAGCGCCCAGTACATGGGCCGGATATAGACCGGTTGATCACGGCCATAGCTTTCCAGCCCTTCGCTGATGATGTCGATCATATCCTCTGTGGTCACGGTCGGTGTGATCATCAGCGCCTCGGCAGAGCGGTTGATGCGCGCGCAATGCTTGTCGAGGTCCGGTGACAGCCCATCAAAAAGCCGGGCCCCGTCAAAGACGGTCGTACCAAGCCAAGACCCATGATCTGCCGCCCGCATGATCATCTGGTCGCCGTCGTGCCATGTGCCCTCGTAGAAGGTCTTGATATTCGTTCCGGTGGCCATTGGTGATCCTATTTCTTTTGCGGCGCGCTGCGGTAAATACCTTCGGGCAGGTTCAGCGCTGCTGTCAGGTCCCTGAGCTGTTCTGGAGAGAGCGTGATCTTCGACACTGTGTCCGTGCGAGGATCCCATTGCTCGAAAGTGATTTCGGTGTCGAAGGCCGAAACCGTGACGTCCTCGCGCAGCGGGGTCTCACCTTCATCGACGAGGGTGATCACGGAGGCATCGAATTCGTGTTCTATGGTAAACATGAAACAGAACCTGAGCCTTTCGGCGGATCTTTGCAAGAGGAGCGCGGCAAAGTGATGTGTTCTGACTGGCTCCTCCGGTCCCTTGTGCTAAATTACCGGGGTGCGTGCAGATCTGAAGGACGTGACATGATCAAGAATACCCTTTGCGCTTTTGTCGCGATGGCAACGCTGACAGCCTGCGATGTGGCTCCGGTCGGCCAAACCCCATCCGCACCGGCGACCCCGGCGTCCGCCAGCACGCCAACCCTGTCGGCCAGTCAGGCCGCGCGCAGCTTTGTCCGCGTGGTCCGCACCGTTGAACCCGTGGCAGAAAGGGAATGCCGCGCGCGGACGCAGGGCGTCAATTGCGATTTTCACATCGTCGTGGATGACAGGCCGGGCCAGCCTGCGAACGCATTCCAAACCATTGACCGGCAGGGGCGGCCTGTTGTGGCATTCACCCTTGCCCTGATCGGGGATGCACGGAATGAGGATGAACTGGCCTTTGTTCTGGGGCACGAGACAGCGCACCACATCGCAGGCCATATCGAGCGCCAGCAGCAGAACGCCGTGGCGGGGGCTGTGATCTTCTCAGGTCTGGCGACGCTCGCTGGCGGCGGGTCCGAGGCCGTACGCACAGCGCAGCGTCTGGGCGCCGAAGTGGGCGCACGTAGCTATTCCAAGGATTTCGAGCTTGAAGCGGATGCGCTGGGTACGATCATCACGGCGCGGGCGGGGTTCAACCCGCTGCGCGGGGCCGAATTCTTTACCCGCATTCCCGATCCGGGCGACAAGTTTCTTGGCACCCATCCGCCAAACGCGTCGAGGATTGATGTAGTTCGGCGGACGGTGAACGGACTCTGAGGCTTGCGTCAGTATCGGCGTCGCATTGGGTGAAAGACCTGCAATGTGATACCGACCACAGACATGATCACCCAGAACGTCTGAATAAGCGCTGCTGCAAGGTTGAAACTGACCGTCAGCCCGATCAGCACGCAACTCGACGCGGTCAGGTTCAGGACAAAGTATGGCACCGATGCTGAAGAAAGGACACGCAGCGTCAGCATCGTGTAGGTTGAGACATAGAGGAAGAACCCAAGAACACCGATCAGTTCAGCAAGGCCATAGGGGATTGGCAGTGGGGGCATGGGACGCATCCAAAAAGTAAATGAAGAAATGGCAGATAAATATGCAATTCTTCTACGACGCTGGCTTTGATGCGCCAATGGCGGTATTCCTTACCCAAGGGAAACAGGGGGCCACCGCATGTCAGCTGCTCGACACGTCACGCGCCGGGTGATGCTTGGCGCCTTCGGGGCGCTCCTCCTTGCCGCGCCACTTCCAGCCCAACAGGTCAGTATCAGTGGTCTCTACGAGGCTCAGGGGCGTAATCCCGACGGCTCTGCATACACGGGGCAAGCGGTCATTTCTGAGGCGAACGGAGCGGTGCAGGTGAACTGGACCGTGGGAAATCAAAGTTATTCCGGCACCGGTGTCCGCGATGGACAGGTCGTCGTGGTCAACTGGGGGCAGCCTGCGCCCGTCATCTACGTGGTGATGTCAAACGGCGATCTCTACGGGACATGGGAAAACGGCACTGCGCTTGAGCGTCTGGTGCGCCAGTAAAGAATGGCGCAGGGCTTGGTCAAACTCGGAGTGGTCCTGACGGACCGCGGCTCAAAATACGCGGTCTCGGGTGCGCCGGTCTCTGACAGGGCGGACGTGGACGCAGTTCTTAAATCGCTGAAAAGGGACAAGGCATACGCCAAGGCCACGCACAATACATGGGGCGTGCTGCTGCCGGATGGCACACCGCTGAAAGGCGATGATGGTGAAGCCGGGGCCGGGATGGTGATCCTGCGCATGCTTGAGCGCGAGGCGCTGTCCGGTCACGCGATCATCGTCACAAGGTGGTATGGGGGCAAACATCTGGGTGGCGACCGTTTTCGCCATGTACAGACCTGCGTCAGCGCCTATCTAGACGCTCAGCGCGATGGCGCCAAAAAGACAGGTTGAGGCGACCAGCACAAAGCTGTGCCAGATCGCATTCTGGTAACGCATTCCGGGATGCGCATAGACGTATGTCCCGACGGAATAGATCACGCCACCAACGACTATCAATAACAGTGCCCAGCCGCTGAGTGTCTGCCACATGGGCCAGATCAGAAGGACAGACAGCCATCCCATGCCAAGATAGAGCGCCAGAGACCATTTCGCGTCGGTTCCCGAAAACGACAGCTTTGCAATCGCGCCAACCGCGGCCAGCGCCCAGACAATTCCGAGAACGGCATAAGCGAACCCGGTGCCGATCAAAGCGACGATCGGTGCGTAGGTGCCTGCAATTTTGAAGTAAATCGCTGCGTGATCAATGCGGTGCAGCATTGGCCGAATATGGTCGGCAGGTGTCATATGGTATATCGCTGAGGCCGTAAACGCGAGCAGCAGGGAGCAGACATAGACAATGGTGGTTGTGGTCAGCGCGTCTTGGCCACCGTCGGTTTGCCAGATCAGCAGCAGCGACGCCGGAATCGCGCAGATCAGGCCCGTCGCATGGACAGCGCCGTCCGCAATTGTCTCTGATCTTGAGTAAGGATACGCCATGCTAATTGGTTAACACAGAAATATGAAGAAAACGTGCCGGTAGCGTGTCACCCGCGTGCCTGTCGTCTCAGATGCAAATGATAAAGCAGAGGAGCCGCGATGTGATCGTAGACCTTGTTGGCGATCCAATGAATTCCCGGCACGCTAATCAGTTTTGCCAGCCATCGTGTCTGCGGGATGTCCTGCCATAACACGATAAAAGCCGGAATCCCCGCATAAGTCTGCCCCGCTTTGCGCACGTGAAAGCGCTTGGCCGCGTCTTCGGCGGTGATGCCCCAGTCTCTCAATTTTGATGGGTCGCCCAGATCATCAAACCGCATAGGGACGGCTGCTTTTTCACTCAGCTTTGCGTAATGGTCCACCTCCCGGCTGCAAATCGGGCAGGACGCATTGTAAAGAACTTCGGTTTCATCGCGCATGAGACGAATTTAGGCCGCTTGGGGCTGCGATCCAAGGTTCAGCGCGGTTTATTGCTGTCAATCCAGCGCGACATAAGGGCGCGATCCCGAAAGCATTCGGGCGGCACCGGATTGCGCTTGAGCCGCGCGATGCGCTCGGCAAAGGCCACCTGCTTGGAGGAGGGGTAATCAGAAAACCTGCCCTGCGGTGCCGGGGCTTTGTGCGCGTCGATCCATTTGGACAGCGCCGCCCGGTCAGCGGTGATCCCCTGTGGCAACTTGGTATCGTGGCGCTGGGCGAGGGTGGTCGCATAGGCGATCTGCTTCTCCGTCGCAGGCTGCTTGGCCGCGAGGGGCAGGTCGGGTTGCACGGGTTCAGCCCCCTTGGCAGGGGTGAAGAGGTCGGGGAAGGACGGTTGGAAGGACATGGGATGTTCCTCGATGTTCCGGGGGTCTTAACCTTTGATTAATATATAGAACATAGGGGGAACATTTTCAAGTGTTCGCTGCAAAAGGGGTAGAAAGCCTTCGTCTGCTGACGCGCCGGATGTGCTGAGCAGTGCCAGACGGCGGGGTCACTACGTCTTTGATCAGTGGATACTCGGACGAGCTCGCGAAACCGACGAGCAGAAAGCGATGACATTCTGTGAATGTGAAGAAACACGGTGATTTGACTTGCTGATAGTTTTCTGACGTAGCCGTTTCAAAGCCATTCAATGCGTAGGCCTTCAAAGGAAGGCATTTCAGAGAATGACAAACTGTAGTTTTTGGATAAATAGCTAATGTCATTTGCTCTACCACAAAGCCAAAGGAGAGCGCGATCTAAGAAGTGGCTGGAAAGCTCCGGTCTATTCCCCTCAGCAAGCCTATCTGCCACCTGTGCGATTGTCGTTTCGTCAACAAGATTAGCCCCAGATGTGATCCAGCTCACAAGCGCCGGCTGAGTATCCAGCTGAAGAAGTTTTTTGTGATGGTTGCCAAGCAGATTTACCACGATGACATGTTCAAATTCTGAACCATACTTCGTGTAGTGCATATCGTTCGCAAGCTGCTCGGCTTTGTGAAGCGTAGCGTAAATACGTCCTTTGTCACGGTCTCTGTATTCCTCGCAGAGTTCCCAAAAGCGCATTTTATTGAATGGTATTCCTCGATTAGAAGCGTACATTTCTATACGAGAATGTAACCGCTTCTCTCTGTCAGTTGAACGTAGTGGCTTTAGGCCGTCCCTTTCAATTGCTTGAGCATCAGCTAAAGTGAGGCGCGTTCCATGAAAGACTCTGAAGCTGCTATTCGCCAGGGCCAAATTTAGTTCGGTGTAGAGGGCTACGAGATCGATTGAACTAGAAATGCAGCTAATAGCGTCATCGATGTAACGCGGATCTATTTTCGTCAGGCTCTCATAGTCAGCTGCGGACAAGGTTGTTTGGAGAACCTTATCAACAGTGCGGATGTAAGTCTCCGGTTTATCTGCCTGGATCAAGATACAACCCGACCCCACAAGTCATACTCACCGGCTTCCTCCACCTCGACCGTGACAACATCGCCAACCGACAGCCCCTCAAACCCCTCGTCGATAAACAAATTGCCGTCGATCTCTGGCGCATCCGCCTTGGTCCGGCAGGTCGCGGCCTCATCGTCCAGCTCATCCACGATCACCTCCAAGCGCCGCCCAACTTTCGCCGCCAGCTTCGCCTCCGAGATCGCCTGCGCGCGCTCCATGAACCGCTCCCAGCGCTCCTGCTTGACCGCCGCATCTACGTGATCCGGCAGCGCGTTTGACCGCGCCCCTTCGACGTTTTCGTACTGAAAGCATCCCACGCGGTCCAATTGCGCCTCGTCCAGCCAGTCCAGCAGGGTCTGGAACTCTGCTTCCGTCTCGCCTGGATAGCCGACGATGAAGGTGGACCGCAGGGTGATGTCAGGGCAGACCGCCCGCCAGGCGGCAATCTCATCCAGTGTCTTGGACGCAGCCGCAGGACGTGCCATGCGTTTCAGGACATCCGGATGCGCGTGCTGGAACGGGATATCGAGGTAGGGCAGCACCAGCCCTTCGGCCATCAGCGGGATCAGCTGGCGCACATGCGGGTAGGGATAGACGTAGTGCAGGCGCACCCATGCCCCCAGTGACCCCAGATCGCGGGCCAGATCGGTGATATGCGCGCGATGCCCCCTGTCCTCGGCATGTTTGATATCCACGCCATAGGCAGAGGTGTCCTGAGAGATCACCAGCAATTCCTTCACGCCGTTCTCCACCAGACGCTCTGCCTCGCGCATCACCGCGTGGGCGGGGCGCGATTGCAGGCGGCCGCGCATGTCGGGGATGATGCAGAACTTGCACTTGTGGTTACAGCCCTCTGAAATCTTCAGATAGCTGTAGTGGCGCGGGGTGAGCGAGACCTGCTGCGCGGGCAGCAGATCGACAAAGGGATCGGGGCTGGGCGGCACGGCGGCATGCACCGCATCCAGCACCTGTTCGTATTGGTGCGGCCCCGTCACGGCAAGGATACGGGGATGGTGTTCGCGGATATACTCTGGTTCGGCACCCAGACATCCTGTCACGATCACCCGGCCATTCTCGGTCAGCGCCTCGCCAATCGCCTCAAGGCTTTCAGCCTTGGCGGAATCGAGGAAGCCGCAGGTGTTCACGATCACCGCATCGGCACCGGCATAATCGGGCGACACGCCGTATCCTTCCGCGCGCAGCCTCGTCAAAATCCGTTCGGAATCAACTAGTGCTTTGGGGCAACCAAGGGAGACCATGCCGATGGTCGGCTGGCCGGGACGCGCCGGATCAGAAATTTTCGCCTTTGGCGCAAGATCGGGACGCAGATTTGGTGGGTTTGTGCTCATGACGCGGCTATAGTCGATGCAAAGCGGCTGGGAAAGCCCGTGTGGAGGAGTGAGCGATGAAGTGGATCATGAGGATCATCGGTGTACTGGTGTTGATCGCCGTGCTGGTCGTGGGTGGCGTGCTGATGCTGCCTGCCGACCGGATCGCCAAGATCGCCACCGATCAGTTAAGCAAGATCACCGGGCGCAACGTCAGTGTGAGCGGCGATGTGTCGATGACCTTCTGGCCCGTCTTGGGCGTCAGTGCCGAGGGGCTTGAGGTCGGCAATGCATCCTGGGCCAAGGAGGGCGCCATGCTGAGCACTGCGCAGGCGGCTATCGGCGTCGATGCAGGCGCTTTGTTGCGGGGCGAGATCAGGATTACCAACATCGAGGCGCAAAGCCCGACGATCCGGCTGGAAAGCCGCAAGGATGGCCGCGCAAGCTGGCAGTTCACGGACGGCGGTGGGGCGGCACAGATCGAGACGGAAACGACGCCCGCCGCTGCCCCGCGTGCCGTTACGATCGAACGGCTGGTGATTATGGACGCGACACTGATCTATGACGCAGAAGGGGCTGATCTGGTGTCCTACGAAGGTGTCGACCTGACGCTTGACTGGCCGGATCCGGCGGGCCGCGCTGACATTACCGCAGCGGTGCGCCCAGCCGGCGAGCGCGTCGCGGTTGACGCGACGATTGAGCGGTTCGCAGGATTTCTGGGCGGGGACGTGCAGCCTGTGGACGTGCGCCTCAGCACAAAGGGCGGCGAGATGCGCCTGAACGGGCGGGCGTCATTGCAGGGCGCTGTGGCGGGCAGGCTCGACCTCGATCTCAAGAGCACGAGCGCGTTCCTTGCGTCCCTCGGGCTGGGTTCGGTTGAGCTGCCAAAAGGGTTGGGCCGCAGTGCCAATGTGAAAGCGGACCTGACACTCACGCCAGACCGCCGACTGGCCCTGCGGGAAATGACCGCCGATCTGGGCGGTAACCGATTGACTGGCGCTGCGGACATTGACCTGAACGGCGTGCCGAACGTGAACGCGCAACTGAACGCAGGCGCGCTTGATCTCAAGCCGCTAACGGGAGCTTCAGAAGGCGATACAACTTCAACCGGTGCATCTTCCGGATGGCCCAAAGACACCATAGATGCCTCGGGCCTTGCTGCTTTCAACGGGGCGGTTTCCTTACGGGCCGATAGCATTGATCTTGGTGCGCTGCAGTTGGGCGCTACGCGCACGCTCCTGACCAATGATCGATCCCGGATGGTATTCGAACTGAGGGAAGTTTCGGCCTACGGCGGACAGTTTACGGGCGAGTTTGTGATGAACAACCGCAACGGCCTGTCGGTGGGCGGCAAGCTGCGCGCCGCTGGCGTTCAAATGAAGTCTTTGCTGACCGACTTGGCAGGTTTAACGCGGTTCAGCGGGCAGGGCGATGCGGAGGTCTCCTTTCTTGGGGTCGGACAGAACATTGATGCTATCATGCGGTCGCTGTCTGGGCAGGGCGCAATCAACGTGGGCCGCGGCGCGATAGAAGGCATCGACCTTGATAACCTTTTGGGATCCTTCGATACGCAAGGCGGGACGACAGTATTTGATGCGCTGACCGGGACTTTCACCATGAACAAAGGCGTGCTGCGCAATGACGATCTGCGCATGCTCTTGCCGAACTTCGACGCAGCTGGCGCGGGGCAGGTCGATCTTGGGCGGCAAACACTGGATTACACGGTGACACCTCGTGCGCTGCGGGTGAACAAGGATCGGGGGCTGGCCGTACCGGTCCGGATCTATGGGCCATGGGCGAACCCCAAAAGTCAGCCGGACTTGAAAGCAGCAATCGATTTGAACTTTAGCGAGGAACGAGAGCGTGCCGAGGAGCGCGTCAAACAGAAGGTCGAGGAAAAGCTAGAAGAGGAACTTGGGATCGTTCGGGAAGAAGGCCAGTCGGTAGAAGACGCGGTCAAGGACCGGCTGGAGGACAAGCTGAAAAAAGAACTGTTCAAGATTTTTGACTAGGCATTGTACGTTCTAGACCACGCCAAGGCGGCTTTGGCCCATACCTCCCGTCGCCGAATTGATCAGTGCCAGGCCATGGATGCGGCATCGCTTTTCGATGAAGGTTGCTTGTGGCGCCGCGCGGTGCGGCGAAAGGTCCGGAATGGGCAACGGTGCTCCGGCTGATTGTACCGCGAGGATTTGAGCGGACGCGTGGCAACCGGGCGGGACAGGACGACCAGCAATACATAGTGTTTTGTAGGCAGGAGAGCTTTTGCTCCATCGGGTGATAGCCAACTCTCTGGTGACGGGGCTTCCGAGAAGAATGCAATCGTCTTGGGGTTTCGCGTCCTGATGGCCTGCGCTAAAAGAGCGTCTGACCGCGCGACAGGAGACGCACCATGGCCAACGATCTTTTCAACAGCTTCATGACCGGCCCGGATGAAAACGGCCGCTTCGGTGATTTCGGTGGACGTTTCGTCTCCGAAACGCTGATGCCGCTGATTCTCGAGCTGGAGGAGCAATACGAAAAGGCCAAGACGGACGATAGTTTCTGGGCCGAGATGCATGATCTTTGGACGCACTACGTCGGCCGCCCCAGCCCGCTTTATCTTGCAGAGCGCCTGACCGACCAGCTGGGCGGTGCCAAAGTCTACATGAAGCGCGACGAGCTGAACCACACGGGTGCGCACAAGATCAACAATGTGCTGGGGCAGATCATCCTTGCGCGCCGCATGGGCAAAAAACGCATCATCGCCGAAACTGGCGCGGGCCAGCACGGGGTCGCCACCGCGACGGTCTGTGCCAAGTTCGGCCTGAAATGCGTGGTCTACATGGGCGCGCATGACGTGCAGCGTCAGGCACCCAACGTGTTCCGCATGCGTCTGCTGGGGGCCGAGATCGTCCCGGTCACATCCGGTCGTGGCACACTGAAGGACGCCATGAACGATGCGCTGCGCGACTGGGTGACCAACGTGCGCGATACGTTCTACTGCATCGGCACGGTTGCCGGGCCGCACCCCTATCCAGCCATGGTCCGCGATTTCCAAAGCATCATCGGCCAGGAAGTCCGCGAGCAGATGACAGCCGCGGAAGGGCGCCTGCCCGATACCGTGATCGCGGCCATCGGTGGCGGGTCCAATGCCATGGGCCTGTTCTATCCCTTCCTTGATGACAAGGAGGTGGGCATCATCGGCGTCGAAGCTGGTGGCAAGGGCGTGAACGAGAAGATGGAGCACTGCGCCTCGCTCACTGGTGGCCGTCCGGGCGTGCTGCATGGGAACCGTACCTATCTGTTGCAGGACGACGACGGACAAATCCTCGAAGGTTTCTCGATCTCGGCGGGTCTTGATTATCCCGGCATCGGACCCGAGCACGCATGGCTGCATGACATCGGTCGCGCGCAGTATGTGTCGATCACGGACAAGGAAGCGCTCGCCGCATTCCAGGTCTGTTGTGAGCTTGAGGGGATCATCCCCGCGCTTGAGCCTTCTCACGCGTTGGCACATGTGATGAAGATCGCACCCGATCTGCCCAAGGACCATATCATCTGCATGAACATGTGTGGCCGCGGAGACAAGGATATCTTTACCGTAGCCAAAGCGCTTGGGTTCGAGATGGGTGAATTCGCCTGACCTTTTACAGGAATATCTAGTAACAAAACGCCCCGTCGCCTTGCGCCGGGGCGTTTTATTCTGCGCTCTAAACTCAGGTTTATTGCCGTCCATCTGCGGTTTAGGGCCTGCTGAATAAACCCGCTGCCAATAGCCGCCCCATGTTTCGATGATCCAACTTAGACCAGCGAGGCCGCATATCGTGGTCTCCGACACTAGGCAAAGGAACATGACATGAAACGCAACACGATGATGTTTTTGGGTGCATCACTTCTGGCGGCATCGCCTTCGTTCGCGCAGAGCTTTGGTGAGCGGGTGGCGCAGCAATTGGCTGCGGATGGCTTTCGGACGCTTGAAGTGAAGAACGGGCCTACCGAGACCAAGGTCGAGGCGGTCCGTAACGGCACGAAGCTTGAGGTGGTCTATGACCGTGCGACCGGCCAGATCGTTGAGCAGGAGACCGAGCGATTTGTCGGCACCATCGCGGCAAATCAGGGCATTGAGGTTTCCAATCGGGACCGTGATTTCTCGGACCGTGCACGCGGGGACGATGACGACAATGATCGTGAACGCGACCGTGATCGTGAGAGAGACAGGGACGATGACGATGACTCCAGCTCTGATCGTGATCGCGACAGGGACCGCGACCGTGATCGTGATGATGATGAAGATTCCGACGGTGACCATGACCGCGATCATGACCGTGACCACGATCGGGACGATAGTGACAGCAGCGGTTCATCTGGCAGCAACGGATCAGGTCAAGGGTCTGACAACGACAATGACGATGGCCACCATGGCAGCGACGACGACGGCGATGATGGCGACGAAAGCGGTTCATCCGGGAGCAACGGATCAGGCCACGGGTCTGACAACGACAATGACGATGGCCACCATGGCGGCGACGATGACGGCGACGATGGTGACGACAGCGGCAGCGACGGAGACGATGGCGACTCCGATAGCAGCGACGACTAGGTAAGTGCGAACCTGCATGTTAGAAAAATCAGAAAGGCGCGCCCCTGTGTGGGCCTTTCTTAACCAGAGGAACATATGAAACGTCGTTTGATCATGGCCACGCTGATGTGTGCATTGGCTCTCCCGCTTCAGGCAGGTCCGGCCGAAGACAGTATCATCCGGCAACTGCGCGATCAAGGGTTCGGCAATATCGACACCAAGCGCACGCTTCTTGGCAGGCTCCGCATTACCGCGCAAAGCCGCACGCTCGACCGCGAGATTATCTTGAACCCGGCCACTGGAGAAATCTTGAGAGACTACTGGGAAGAGCGCGACGGTCCTTCTGTGCGGGGCGGGATCTTTGACCCGTCACAGTCAGCCAGCAAGCCGGGTCAAGGCTACGACGATCAAGATGATGATGATCGTGATGACGACCGTGACGATGACAACAGTGGTCGCGGCAATGCATCGGATCGTGGTGATGATGACGGGGAAAGCGACAACGACAACGATAGCGACTCCGGCGGTAACAGTGGCTCCGGCGGAAATAGTGGCTCCGGTGGCAATAGTGGTTCCGGAGGCAACAGCGGTCCCGGCGGCGGAGATGACGGCGACGGAGATGGCGACGGGGACGGAGACGGAGACGGTGATGGGGACGGGGACGGAGACGGAGACGGTGATGGGGACGACTAACTCGGCCCGCGGGCGCGGCACGTGAGCCGGATGCGGCTGATAATCGTTTTATTCGTGGTGCAGGTCATCTGCGCCCTTGTTTTTGTGTCCGATATCCTTGCCACGGTTCTCGGCCTGCCCTTCGGACCACTCGACTGGCAATTGCGCGAACTCATGGAACTGGGGGCCGCACTGGGCCTGATCCTTGGCGGATGTCTTGGCGCTGTTCTGCTGCGGGCCTCTTACCGTCGGTCCCAGCATGTCGAAAGCCAACTTCGCGCCGCTTCTGGCGCGTTTCTTGACCTGCTGGAGGACCGTTTCGAGGAATGGAACCTGACGCCAGCAGAACGTGACGTCGCGCTGTTTTCGATTAAGGGTCTGAGCATTCAGGACATCGCCGCCCTCAGAAACGTCTCAGAAGGCACCATCAAGGCGCAAACCAATGCGATTTACCGCAAGGCAGGCGTTTCAGGACGGCCTCAGTTGCTGAGCCTGTTCATCGACGACCTGATGGGAGGACCGCTTGACGGTCCCGCACGGGTCTCGTCAGAGATCAATATCGCCCCGCAGGGCACTCAAGTCTGAGCGGCATGCGCGCGCAGAATGTCGAGCGGCACAACCTCGGTCGCACGTTTGTGCGTGGCCTCAAGATGCACTTTCGGCGCGCAGCCTTCATCGGCGGCCTGCAAAAACCGACCAGCGCACAGGCACCATGGATCGCCGGGCTTCAGGCCCGCAAAATTGAACTCTGGCCGCGGCGTTGACAGGTCGTTTCCAACGTATTTGGAATAGGCCAGAAATTCTGCCGTCATCACGGCACAGACCGTATGACTTCCCTGATCCGCAGCGCATGTGTTGCAATAGCCATCCCGGAAGAAACCCGTCACCGGGTCGGTCCCGCAGATCACAAGCGGGCCGTCCAGAACGTTTATACTCTCATCAGGTTCCATAGGTCCTCACAGGCTTTTTGCAATTGTACGGAACATCTCGATGTTCTGGGCATCAATTCCATTATCCCGGAACTGACGATCAGCGGCGTTGGTCACGATCACAACCTGTCTTGCAGGATCGACATAGATATACTGACCATAGATGCCACGCGCCATATATTCGCCCGGTTGGCCGCTCTTCGGGATCCACCACTGATATCCATAATCATAGCGACCCTCAGTGACCGGCGCGCTGGGCACAGTTGAGGCGGCGACCCAATCCGCAGGCACAATCTGTTTGCCCTCCCATGTGCCGCCCTGCAGATACATCTGACCAAAGCGTGCGTAGTCCCGCGTTGTCATGTTAAGCCCACCCAGAACAAATGCCGTGCCGACGCCGTCGGTCAGGTAATAGGGCGCATATTCAAGGCCGAGGGGGGCAATTACCTTTTCGCCCAGCAATTCGGTCACCGAACGCCCGGTCGCCCCGCGCACCACCATGCCGACCACATGCGTATCGATAGAGGTGTATTTCCACGTCTCGCCGGGCTTTGCGAAAGTTTCGGTCAGGGCTGCTGCGAAATCGTCCATTTCGCCGCCCAATGCCAGCACCCGACCCATCCGGTTGATATCGGAATTCTGATCAAGGTAGTCCTCGTCAAAGACCACGCCGCTGGCCATGTTCAACACCTGCCGCAGCGTCGCACCTTCATAGGCACCGCCTTTCAGCGCAGGCGCATACTTGATCACCGGTTCATCAATAGACGCGATCTGGCCCTCGTCCAACAGGATGCCAACCAGTGCCGAGAGATAGCTTTTAGCCAATGACCAGCTGATCCGGCGATCCTCTGGCCCGGTGCCCAGGAAATAGTCCTCAAAGACAATCTCCCCGTCCTTGAGAACAAGCAAAGCCGTGACATCGCGGTCTTTGACCCAGCGGTCGACGTCTTCGGGCAAGCTGGTTTCTGGTCCATAGGGCAGCGCGCTTGTCGGACTATTGCCGCGCGGCACGGGGATCGAGAGGAATGCCGCGTTCATATTGCTGAAGTTCCGGACGATCTTTCCCTCGGAGAAAAGCGAATTTACCGCCAATAGGCGCGTGATCTCTTCACGTTTCCACAGGCCTATGACAACGGCCGCCAGGATGAGTGCCAGCAAGCCGCGCCCAAGCCATTTTCCGAAACTACGCATATGTGATCCTCTGAAGCCCTGTCGCAGTCAAACATAACTGACCCGGAGGGGCCAGAGGCCGAACAGATCTAACTGCCGTATGTCCAGTTGATCCAGCGGCCATGAAAATCTGCGCGGCCCAGCTCCAATGTGATATCGCCCGGCCAAAGCCGCAGTGTCAGCGCAGCGCCCACTTTGCCAGTTGTATCCCCGTCGGTTTCCATCGACAGCCACGCCAGCGGCCTGTTCGGCGTTGCCTGCGCGCCCGCGGCCTCGATCAGGGCACGGCCCCGTGCCTGTGCCTCAGCTGGAAAGTACTGCCATGCGACGGTGTGCTGAATAAGATGCAGATGCCCTTGTGGAGCACTTGCCAGACGCGGGCCAAGCCACTCGATGGCATCCCCTTGCACCGGGCGAGTCGTCGCAACAGATGCAGCCGCCCGTGTCATATTCAGCCTCTCTGGCTGGTCCGGCCAAAGATAGGCTGTCATGCGCAGCAGATGATCGCCTCGGGACGGATCAAGCGGGTTCAAATCCACGCCTGCACGGTCGGCAATCACCGGGCGTGCGTTGGGCGGCGGCGCGCCATCCCAGTCCGGGGTGAACAGCACTGCCGGCACATTTGAACCAAACCGGCCGCCCTCGATCTCAAGCGCGTAGTGATCCCACATCATGTTCAAGCCACCGCTGGCGCCTAGTTCGGACAGGTGAATGGGCAGATCGAAGTATTGCAAAGCCACGTGAGCCCCCGCGATCAGGGCCGCTGAACGGCGCACCTCGTTCGTCTGTGGCGCGCTATCGGTCCACTCGAGCAGGAAATCCTCGTGCGTGCTCAAGGCATCCAGCACCCCTTTTGTCAGAAGGTCGTCTGAAACCTGATGCGGTGGGTATAGTGCTGCCAATTCAGGTGCCGCGTTGCTCGGCACAAGGGCGTGCAACCCGCCCGCGATACGAAGCGGCAGGGAATGACCGCTGGGGCCAATGTCGCCTTCGAACGACGCGAACTTCTGGCCCAACGCAGTGTCTTCGGGCCAGTGCGCCGCGAGGATTGACAACAGTTGGCCCATAAAGGGCGAACCCATGCGCGTGCAGGTTTCGGCCTGCGATCTAAAGGCAACATTCAGGCTCATCGAAAGCGCTCCATCAGTTTCTGTAACGGTGACTTTGGGGCAGCTTCTGCGGGCGCCTGCGCGCTTTTGCGTTCAGTCTCAACCGGGTTTTGCTTTTTGGCCGGGCCTTTCGTTCCGGTGCCAGATCGGGGCGGATTCACACGCAGTGCCACTGCGTTCATGAATTTGGCAGTGTCGCCAGCCACAAGATAAGGCACGCCGTCGCTGATCCCGCGCAGAACGTCATCCAGCCACACGTCGTCCGCTTTTGGAAAATCTCGCAGCACATACCCCGGCACAGCATCCTTGTGGCCGGGATGGCCAACGCCTAGCCGCACGCGTTCATAGTCAGGACCGATATGGGCGTGCACAGACCTCAAACCATTGTGTCCGGCATGACCGCCGCCGGTTTTGCATTTAACCTTGCCGGGGGCGAGGTCGATCTCATCGTGAAAGACGATCACGTCTTCGGACGCGATCTTGTAGAACTTCATCGCGGCCTGAACCGATTGGCCAGAGTTGTTCATGAACGTCTCGGGCTTTAGCAGGACCGCACGGTCCGAACCAAAACGCCCCTCGCTGACGGACCCCTGGTGTTTGGATTTCCAAGCGCCGAACCCGTGGTCCACGGCAATCTGATCCAGCGCCATAAATCCGATATTATGCCGGTTCCGGGCGTATTTCGCACCGGGATTCCCAAGGCCGACGATCAATTTCATGGGGCTGCTCCTGCCTGTTCGCGCCGCAGTCTACCCCGCTTTGTGGCGGATTAAAATGTCGCGCGGGCCAGCAATCAAGCGGCAAGCGTCATACAACCGACGCTCTGAACAACGGTATTGCAATACACTTGCAATTGCAGTTTTTTTGCCATGATAGTGCCGCAGTCGTCTGGCTTTTAGGCTCCCTGTGGCGAGAGGGGCGAGCAGTTCCCAGATTGCCGTTCCGAGAAACCGAAAGGTGGTCCTACGTGCCGACATATACCCTTCCTGCCTACGTCATCACGGCAGACAGCAACAGCGTTCCCACGAATGCGTTCACCAGTGAAATGGAGATCGTTGCGGCCAATGCCGCGCCGACATTCAGCTATGACGTCATCCGCGTTGAGGATTTTGACGGGTTGGGCGATACCAATGTCGTCTCCCTGAACCAGAGCGTTTTTTCAAAGACCGTGAACGACGGCGCAATTATTGTCCCTGAGACCAATTATCATGCGGTCTTTGAGGTCGTCTGGGGAGGTGGCAACCGAAGCATTGTCATGTTGGCCTCTGCCAACGAAACCACGCGGGTGGGCATCGTTCTGGATGGCGACCCCTTTCCGGCCATTACCTCATTGCAGTCCTACTATGACTGGGTAGACACTTTCAGCAGTCTGTCACCGGTAACCAGTGGTCCATATGCATCGGGCCAGCAGATCAGCTTTTCCGATTTTCCTGGCGTAACTCAAACTGAAAACTTTGGAACACTTGGCACACCCGGCGACGACTACCTCGAAGGCGGGCCGGACAACGACGCATTCGATGGTTTGGGTGGAACGGATACCGCCTTCTTCGAAGGTGCACAGAGCAATTACACGCTTGAGATTTCGCAGTCTGGTTTCGTGATCGAAGATCACCGGTCCAGTGGTCAGGGGCGGGATACGCTTGCCAATGTCGAATTCCTTGATTTCGGTACCGAGATTTCGTTGCTGGGCGGCGGGCCACTTGAGCTGGCCAGATATGATGGTGCCCTCAATCTGGAAGAAAGCGAATTTCAGCAGATCATTGAGCTGTATATCGCGTATTTCAACCGTGCGCCTGATGCGGTCGGTCTTCTGTTCTGGGCCAACGCCGCGTCCGATGGATTGAGCCTGCCGGCGATGGCCGCGCTCTTTATCGATCAGGATGAGACCCGCGCCGCCTATCCAAGCAGCCTGTCTAACAGTGATATCGCGACAGTTGTCTATGATAATGTGCTGGGCCGTGTGCCTGACCAAGAAGGCTTCGATTTTTGGGTGAACGCGCTGAACAGCGGTGGGGTCAGCCGCGACCAGTTCATACTTTCGGTACTCGAAGGGGCAAAGGCGGCACCGCCATCCGGCGCATCGCAGTCCTTTATCGACCAGCAGTTGGCGGATCGTGCCTATCTGTCGAACAAGTCAGACATTGGCCAATACTTCGCTGTGAACCGCGGTATGTCCGATGTCGATAATGCAGCGGCGGTGATGGCGCTGTTCGACGGGTCAGCCTCAAGCATCACCGCTGCCGTGAATGCAACCAACCAGTATTTCGACGAAGCTCAATCAGCCGCAGATGGCGAATTCCTGATGCCGCTGATTGGTGTGCTGGACAGTCCGTTCTGATCCTGACCAAACGCAACACAAAAAAACGGGGTCGCCAATGGCGACCCCGTTCCTATTCGATCACGCTGAGCGTTGGATCAATCGTTGGACTTGTCACCGTCTGATGCACCCATTTCTGTTGTGGGCACTTCGTCTGCTGCTGTCTCATCTTCGTCTTCATCATCGGACTGAGACGCCAAACCGGAAGGTGCAGAGACCTGCGCGATCACAAAGTCACGGTCGATCGTTGGCTTGGCGCCTTCTGGCAGGTTCACATTGGAAATCGTGGCGCTATCGCCGATTTCCAGACCAGAGATGTCAACCGTGATGCTTTCAGGGATATCCGCCGCAGTCACGACCAGTTCAACTTCCGGACGGACCAGCGTCAGAACGCCACCCTTTTTCAGGCCGGGGCACTCTTCTTCGCCGGAAACTTCGACGTTGATGTAGAGGTTGATCTTGGTGGTGCGCTTGAGGCGCATGAAATCCACATGCGTCGGCAGGTCCTTGACCACGTGACGCTGCACGTCGCGGCAGATGACGCGGACGTCATCATGGCCGTCTACCTTCATGTTGAACAGGGTCGACTTGAACCGGCCCTTGCGCAGCATTGTCAGCAGTTTGTTGAACGGGATGTTGATCGGCAGCGGGTCTGTGTCGCCACCAAAAACAATCCCCGGTACCATGCCATCACGGCGTGCCTGACGAGCGGCGCCCTTGCCTGTCCCCGTCCGTACCTGGGCTTCAAGATCTGGAATCTCTCCGGCCATTTTATTTCTCCAATAGGTTAGGGCGGGACTCCTCCAAGGCTGTAGTCCCGCGTGAAGCCGTGCCTATAGACGGCTTTATGGTCCATGAAAAGGGCAAATCAGCCGCCCCGCCCTTGGCAAGGTCTGTGACCCGTGGCAAGGCCACAACATGAATGTGGTCCGTGCCTTTTACCTGTCGCGCAAGCCGGTCGCGGGCTTTTTTGCCATCGGGGCCGCATGGGCGGTGTATTTCGCCCAGATGCCGGTGATCAAGGCTAATGTGGGGGCCTCTGACGGGGCCTATGGTGCGGCGCTGTTGTTTGCGGCTTTTGGGGCTTTTGCCGCCATGTGGCTTGCCCCGGCCTGTCGCCGGTTGGCAGGGGGGATGGCAATGCCGTTTGGAATCGCTGTTCTGGCGGTCGGCATGTTCTGGGCAAGCGCCTCCACCAGTCTTCTGATGCTCACCTTCGCGATGTTGCTGGCCTCTATCGGCTCTGGCGTGATCGACGTGCTGGTCAATGCGCGGGTCTCTGAAATCGAAGAAGCAGAGGGCGTCAAACTGATGAACCTCAACCATGCGCTTTATGCCTTTGCCTACGGCGGCGGCGCGCTGCTGACCGCCGCCCTGCGCAGTGCCGAGGTGCCGCCGGTGCCTATCTTCGCCGGATTGCTGATCGTCCTGCTGGCGCTGGCGTGGTGGTCTTATGACATCCCTCCCCGGATCGATGGTGAAAACGATCCGCAGGCAGAGGGCCTTTCGGCCAAACTGGTCATCATTACAGGGCTGATCGTCCTGATGGCGTTTCTGGCAGAAGCATCGACCGAAGGCTGGTCAGCGTTGCACATCGAACGCACGTTGCAGGGCTCTGCGGGGCAGGGCGCGCTTGGCCCGGCGGTGCTGGGATTGATGATGGGCGTTGGGCGGATGGCCGGGCATTGGCTGTCCCAAAGGGTGAGAGACACCAGCCTGATGCTGAGCGCGACTATCCTGTCCGCTATTGGAATTGCGTTGGCGGGGGCAGCCCAAAGTGTGCAGATGGCCTTGATCGGTTTTGCCATCGGCGGGTTGGGTATCTCGGTGGTCGCTCCTTTGGCGCTGTCGCTGATCGGGCGATTGGTGCCTGCCTCACAGCGGCTTGCTGCGATCAGCCGGGCCTCTGTTATCGGCTATGGCGCATTCTTTTTCGGACCCCCGCTGATGGGGCTGATCTCCGAAGGTTTCGGGCTGCGGACATCTTTCATTGCCGTGGCGTTCCTGCTTGCGATTACCGCCGTTGCCCTGATCCCGGCCCTCGCGCGCCGTGCGCACTAGTCTTGCGGCGTGTGCAGATGGCCGCCCTGCGCCACCACCTCATCATAAAGCATGAAATCCGCTGCCCGGACCTCGCGTAACTTTGCGAGTATCGCTGCGTCCAAGGGGGCATCGACCTTGGGAGAGACGTTCTTGGGCGCGATCTCTACGGGATGCTGCAGGTGTTCCGAAATGAACATCAGAAATCCCTCCTGATGCGAATAGGCAAAGATATGATCCGCCATCACGCGCGTCTTGCCATCCGTCAGGAAATTGAACTGTCGCCCGATCTGGGCCCGTTCGGGCGGATCGTTACTGATCACCTCCAGCACGAACTGATCAAATGTGATGCCCTTGGTGCTTTGCTTGGTCCCGTCAAGCCGATCCTGACTGCGGTACTTGTACCAGCTTCTGATCTGCGCCACCGGTTCCCGCATCACCGCGACAGAGGCCGGGCGCACGCCAAAGGTATCCTCCAGAAAAGGAGCGATCTTGTTGGCATAGCGCGCTGCCGTGATGTGCTTGCGGCTCTTCGAGAAAACAATCTCGGCGCGCGGCTTCAGTGCCATCTCAACGGCGGTCGTCCCGGTCTTGGGAGTGGCAAGGAAGGTCAGCTTATGGCGCAGAAAGACTAACATGCGTCCGTCCTACCAAAGCATGCTCAGTCCTGCCAGCGTCCTCCGAAATCTTCGGGGATCAACAGGTTGTGTCGACCCAGGTCCGTGACCTTGGTCTCACCGCACAGAGCCATGGTCGTGTCCAGTTCCTTGTGGATGACCTCAAGGGCTGTTGTCACGCCTTTCTCGCCCATCGCGCCCAATCCATAGACGAACGCGCGGCCGATGTAGGTGCCTTTTGCACCCATCGCCAGTGCCTTCAGCACGTCCTGTCCAGACCGGATACCGCTGTCCAGATGCACCTCAACCTGATCGCCCACCGCATCCAGAATGGAGGGTAGGGCGCTGATGGAACTGACTGCCCCGTCCAACTGTCGCCCGCCGTGGTTTGAAACGACAATTGCATCCGCCCCGACCTTAAGCGCCATCTTGGCGTCTTCGGCGTCCAGAATGCCCTTCAGGATTACTTTGCCGCCCCATTCTTCCTTGAGCTTGGCAATCTTGTTCCAGTCAAGCGACGGATCGAACTGTTCCGCCGTCCATGCCCCAAGGCTGGAGGCGTCGGAAATGCCTTCGACATGCCCCACGATGTTGCCAAACTCGCGTCGCTTGGCCTGTAGCATTTCAATGCCCCACGCCCATTTGGTCATCAGGTTCGCAATGGTCTTGGGCGTTAGCTTGGGTGGGGCAGACAGGCCGTTCTTGATGTCCTTGTGTCGCTGACCAAGGATTTGCAGATCCAGCGTAATGACCAAGGCCGAGCAATTGGCGTCCTTGGCGCGCTGGATCAGGCGGCTGACGTAATCCTGATCGCGCATGGTATAAAGCTGAAACCAGAACGGAGCGCCTGTCGCCTCGGCGACGTCCTCGATGGAGTTGATCGACATCGTGGACAGCGTGAAGGGTACGCCAAAGGCTTTCGCTGCTTTCGCCGCCTTGATCTCACCATCCGCGTGCTGCATGCCAGTCAGCCCCACTGGCGCAAGGGCCACCGGCATCGCCACATCCTGACCGATCATCTTGGACGCGGTTGTGCGCCCTGACATGTCAACGGCGACCCGCTGGCGCAGGCGCAGCTTGTCAAAGTCCGAGGTGTTCTCGCGGAAAGTCTGCTCGGTCCAACTGCCGGATTCACAATAGTCATAGAACATGCGCGGGACGCGACGTTCATAAATGCGCTTGAGGTCGTAGATGTTTGTGATGGCAGGCATGGGATTCTTCCAAAATTGGTCACGTTTTCTTACCGATTGAAGGCGGCAAAAGCAAACCAAAGATAATCTCACACGCTGCCAGAGATCGCCGCGCCATCCACGGGGATCTTCCTCTGACATAGGTCATCAGGATGCCTGCGGCATATGCCTCAGACCATGCCGCCAAATTCGTTGTCGTCTGAAAAAGGGGTCAGTCGCTCGCCCCCTGCGTCAGGCCTGTGGCTACGCCGCGTGCGCCCCGTCTGACAGGGTCTTAACGAAGGCCAGTACATCGGCAACGCTGTCGCCCTTCGCAATCCGCGATACGATGGCAGAGCCTACAACCACACCGTCCGCCACTTCGGCAATCGCCTTGGACTTCTCAGGTGTGTTCACGCCAAAGCCAACGATGACAGGCAGACCGCTGGCCTTTTGGATGCGTGCCACTTCGGGCGCGACATCGCCTGCGTCTGCCTCGGCCGATCCGGTGATCCCCGTGATCGAGACGTAATAGACAAAGCCGGAGGTGTTCTGCACGACACGTGGCAGACGCTTGTCATCGGTCGTCGGTGTTGCAAGGCGAATGAAGTTCAATCCGGCTGCCTGTGCGGGCAGGCAAAGTTCACTGTCCTCTTCGGGCGGCAGATCGACAATGATCAGCCCGTCGATGCCTGCTTTCTTTGCCGCAACCAAAAATGTCTCAACACCCATGGAATAAATCGGGTTGTAATAGCCCATCAACACAATCGGCGTCGTATCGTCACCTTCGCGAAAGGTCGCTGCCATCTGAAGCGTTTTCTTCAGCGTCATGCCACCATCCAGTGCCCGCTGACCGGCCAGCTGGATCGTCGGACCATCAGCCATCGGGTCCGTGAATGGCAAGCCAAGCTCGATCACATCGACACCGGCCTCTGGCAGGCCGCGCATGACATCAAGTGCCGTGTCGTAATCGGGATCGCCCGCCATGATATAGGAAACGAATGCCTTTTTGCCTTGCGCTTTGAGGTCAGCGAATTTTGCGTCGATACGGGTCATGTCGGTGCCTTTTACTTTGCTGTCCAGTGCAATGCCCAACCTTTCAGCGGAAATCAATGTGTGACCTGCGCAGTGGGGGGGCGAATGTGGCAAATACCCGAGCTAAAATCCGAATTTTACGCGCATGAGTGGCAAGGCAGTACACCACACCCTTGCACCATGCGTGACCAAGCCCTAGGAGGGCGCCAATCAAGCAATGCGGAAAGGACGCCGTCATGGGTTTCAAAATGGGTATCGTGGGTCTGCCGAACGTCGGTAAATCGACCCTTTTCAACGCGCTCACCCGTACGGCTGCGGCGCAGGCCGCAAACTTTCCTTTCTGCACAATTGAGCCCAACGTCGGCGAGGTTGCCGTTCCGGACGCCCGCCTTGATCAGCTGGCCGAGATCGCGAAGTCCAAACAAATCATCCCCACGCGCATGACCTTCGTGGACATTGCGGGTCTGGTGAAGGGCGCGTCCAAGGGCGAAGGGCTTGGCAACCAGTTCCTTGCCAATATCCGCGAAGTGGATGCCATCGCGCATGTGCTGCGTTGCTTTGAAGATGGTGACGTCACCCATGTCGAGGGCCGCGTGGACCCAGTGGCCGACGCCGAAACAATCGATACCGAACTGATGCTGGCCGACATCGAAAGCATCGAGAAGCGTCTGCAAAACATCGTTCGCAAAGTCCGCGGCGGCGACAAGGAAGCTGTCCAGCAAGAGCGTCTGATGAAGATGGCGCTGGAAGCCTTGGAGCAGGGCAATCCTGCCCGCGTGGTCGAGGTCGATGAAGAAGACGCCAAGGCATGGCGTATGTTGCAACTGCTGACGACAAAGCCGGTTCTTTACGTCTGCAACGTAGGTGAGGCGGACGCGGCAACAGGCAATGAACATTCGACCAAGGTGGCGGAAATGGCAGCCGCGCAGGGCAATGCTCACGTTATCATCTCGGCCCAGATTGAAGAAGAAATCAGCCAGCTGGAACCTGAAGAAGCTGAGATGTTCCTAGAAGAGATGGGCCTTAAGGAAGCAGGCCTCGATCGTCTGATCCGTGCAGGCTATGAACTGCTGCACTTGGAGACCTATTTTACCGTCGGCCCCAAGGAGGCCCGCGCCTGGACAATCAAATCAGGCACCACCGCCCCCAAGGCGGCGGGTGTGATCCACGGTGATTTCGAAAAGGGATTCATCCGCGCCGAGACAATCGCGTTTGATGATTTTGTCAGCCTGGGCGGTGAGGGCCCTGCAAAAGAGGCAGGCAAAATGCGCGCAGAGGGAAAAAGCTATGTGGTCAAGGACGGGGATGTGTTGCACTTCCTGTTCAACACCTAAGGCCGCAGGCAAGAACACTTAGTCTGAAGTCACGACTTTTTCAGGGGCAACGATAGGATTTGCCACATGTTCCGTTCTCAGCTGAAAATTTTGACAGTTGGAACTGACTAAGAGCATGCCGGAAATCTGGTAGTCTGCGGATAAGTACATCGGAGTGCCGACCCGATTGCGCGAATACGCGAATACTGAATGTTCTTCCTGACCGTCCATTTGTCATAAGATCTGCTGTTTGGCGCTAACCTCAAAGGGCTAGTCTCAGATCGTGCAAAAGGCCCGGTCAGTCGACCGGGCCTCTACGCTAAGCTAATTATGATTTAGCGGCTGTCGTTGCCTTCACCATAACCACCATAGACATAGCCTTCACCGGTGGTGCGGATGGCGCTCCGCGTGGAAAAGGTTACGTCGGCATCAAAGCTGTCATCAGCGGTCGAACCGATCTGGTCACGGCCACGCTGGGCACCGTCCATATCCGTGCTGCGCACCTCATCAGAATAGACGTTTTCTGCATTCTTGCTCGTGTCAAGACGCAGGTCGTTGTACTTGGTCGATTCCGCTGCGAAAGCGGCGGTGCTGATCAGGGTAGCGGCGGCTGCTGTGATAATGAGTTTCATGTGTCGTATCCTTTCATTTCGTTGCTTTCCAAGACCAAGGCAGCGTGCCCCGTCTCGTTGTCTGCCTCCTCAACACTGCACCTGCAGAAAAAGTTTCCGCGAAATTTTGGTTGGATTTGATTTTGCGCACTGAGGATGCCCGGAAGTGGGCGTGGAGCCCCTGAAAATATTATATAAATTAAAGGTTTACGTGCGGTTTTGGATTTGAGGGAGCGCGCCATCACAAAATATTCACGGGTTTGTTATTGGCAGAATAAGCACGGTGTCGCCCAGTTTATCGCTATCTTTCGTACCAGATATCTCGCTCTTGCAGCGCGCAATACATCCTGACGCGGGCCGCGAAACACATGAATGGCTCATGCTCAATCAACATCACCAGACGCTGCTTCCCAGCTCTTCAATTGTCAGGTGCCGACTCTCCGGGCGTCGCTGATCCGAAATCTCAATCCATCCCCATCATTCTGATGATCGCGTCCTGCGCAAAGGAAAAGGTCTCAAAAATCGTTCATACCAAGTTGACCGATCCGCCAGAACGACCGCAACATGCCTTCGCACAAAGCATACCGCGCATTGCTTTTTTACATTTCTGTCGGTTTTGCCCTTGTTCAGGGGCAAATGCCCCCTGTATAGCGGTCAGCGGAGACGTGGCCGAGTGGTCGAAGGCGCTCCCCTGCTAAGGGAGTAGGCCCGGAAGGGTCTCGAGGGTTCGAATCCCTTCGTCTCCGCCACCCACATAACATATTGTTTTATAGTGACAATTCGCGCTGAATTCTGCGCGGAATTCAGGGCTTTTGCTGCGGCCTGAGTCCCAAGAGACACCTTTCTAGGGAGGATTTCAGAGGGATTCTGGGTCTGTCTCTGTTGAGCGTGGTTCGGGGTTCGGTTTTCCCTGTTAAGCAGGGAATTTACAGGGAATTTTTTAGATTTCGTGCGGATAGGGGCTTTTGCGGTCGATTTCTACCATGATTTCTGATGCTGTAAGAGTGGGTTAGAGACCAATTCCCTGCTCGGGATGGAACAGGGAATTTTCAGGTCGGAACAGGGAATTTCTTTGGTGGAACAGGGAATTTGCGGGTCGGATCAGGGAAGCGAGCCTGCTGGCGTAAATCCAAAGCAGATGGCCTGGGCATTCCAGTCCAGAGGGAGGGGCCGGGAGAGGATCGATTTGACGGTGAGTTCCTGAGGCTGCTGGCCATTTAGAATGGCTTTTTGGAGCGCGGGAGAGAGGAAGGCCAGTTGGGCGCGGGTCCGCAGGTAGGATGGTGAAACCTTCTCCTGTTGGGCGAGCTCGGTAAGGGGCGTTCCATTGCGCAAGGACTCGGTCCAGCGATGCGCTTTGTGGAGTGTGCTGATCAGAACGGGGTCAGGGCAGGGCTCAGTCTCGCCTGCCACGATCTTCATCTCAATACCACGTCGGCGCAGGGCGAAGGGTGATGTGATATTCAAGGCCTCGCTGCTGATCGCGTCCGCTGGGACATCCAGATGCTGAGCCAGCTGCGTAGCCCCCAGTTCGATGTGGAGCTTACCTGTCTCCAGATGTCCCGAAGAGATCATGTTTGGCAGGACCTTCTCGGGTGCGGACCTGAGGGTATCGATGAGGGTCGCAACTGACGTCGCAACCCGGTCCGCTGCCCGGATGTCTGGCGCGGCGAGGAGGCTGTGTCTTTGGACGCAATGTTGCAGATACGCTGCCACCATCTTTGTCACAGTGGCTTCGAAGGCCGGGGCGGGCAGGCGCCAGCCGGCGGGGTCGGGTCCTGCGGAGATCAGGCGATTGGAGACGTAATAGCGCAGCCGTCTGTCATGACGTTTCGTGTGGGTAGGTGTGAGAATATCTCCCGTCTCATCGCGTATCTTGCCAGCCAGAAGAGAAGGCGCTGCGGGGTTCCCACCCCGGGCTTTTGCGGTGGACGCGCCTCGCGGTCTGGCGCTTGCGGCTTGTAGCTTCCTCTGAACCCTGGCCCAGAGAGACTCTTCGATGACTGCGGCGTGCTGCCCGGGGAAAGTTTTGTCCTTGTGTCGTATCTTTCCGAGATAGGTTGGGTTGCGCAGCAGGTAGTAAATCTGGCCGCGGGAGAAGGGGTTGCCGCCTCGTTTACGCCCGCTGCCGTATACCCGGCGTTTGGAGCGTAGCCCAAGCCGCGCAGCTTCGGCCGTCACCTTCCTGAGGCACCCAAACCTGTCATAGAGCTGGAAGAGCTTTTTGACCGTCTCGGCTTCCCTGGCATTCACGACCAGCTGCCGCATTCCAAGATTAGGATGACGGTCATATCCAAGCGGCACGGTTCCGCCCATCCAGAGTCCTTTCTTTTTGGAGGCTGCGATCTTGTCGCGTATCCGTTCGGCCGTGACTTCCCGTTCGAACTGGGCAAAGGAGAGCAGCATATTGAGCGTGAGGCGCCCCATGCTCGTGGCCGTATTGAAGGACTGAGTGACCGATACAAAGGAGCAGCCAGCAGCATCGAGCCGATCGACAATCTTTGAGAAGTCCGAGAGCGAGCGGGTGAGGCGGTCGATCTTGTAGACGACGATCCGGTCAATGCGGCCTGCATCGACATCGCTTAGCAGGCGTTGCAGGGCAGGGCGGTCGAGGGTGCCACCGGAAAGGCCTCCATCATCATATCGGGTGGACAGGAGGGTCCAGCCTTCCTGGCGCTGGCTTGCAACGAATGCCGCACAGGCTTCAAACTGGGCATCGAGAGAGTTGAAGTCCTGGTCGAGGCCTTCCTCGGAGGACTTGCGGGTATAGACCGCGCAGCGGGTTTTGGGGCGCGGGGTCACGAACGGGACCTCCGGCTCAAGCCAAAGAAGCGCGGACCGGACCAGCGGGCACCGGTGATCTCGCGGGCGATGGCGGACAGCGACCGATGGGTCTGTCCTTTCCATCGAAACCCCTCCTGGGTGACTTCGACGACGTGGGTGACGCCGTGCCACTCTCTCAGCAAGCGCCCGCCGGGCTTGAGTGAGGAGGATGGTCTTGTCGTCTGACCGCCAGTTGCGCGCGCGAGCTTGCGGCGGAAGTCTTTTGGCAGGCCGGGCTGGCGTCTCGATTGCAGCTCAAATGCGATGAAGCGGCGGAGGAAAGGGCTGCTCAGCCCTTTGGGCGGTGGGTGGCCAAACAGTTGTCGCCAGGTGTTCAGGAGCGTGTCACGTCGTTCCTGGTCGAGGGTGTCGATCTCCATAGGTCTCTCTTGCGTTGTTTTGTACCAACACTGACGCTCGTTTCCGCGCCACAGTCCAGTCCTGTGTGAGGGCGGATATTGTGGTCTTTGGACGTCAATCAGCCCTACATGCCGAAATGCCCGAAATAAGGTGGTCGGAGCAGGTTTCTCGCCTAAATGTAGAAAAATGTTTGACATAGGGCCTATACCTTGACATGTTTGCGACGAACCCCTTTGCGCCCGGCGTCGAGGGGTTTTGTATTTCCCCCAGGATAACTCTCTTCACGGACGTCCCGCTGGGGACGCTTGCCCGGTCCTTGTCCGGGTAGACGAACGACGGCGTCTTTTATCTTAAACCTCACATGCAATCGCCCGCCCGGCAGCTCTGCCTGGCGGGCTTTTTTATGTGCCTAGAAAAAAGGAGGAGTTGGCTATGAGCGCTGACTTCGAAACGATAGCTTTGCGCGATATCACTCCCGCATCCCGCAATGCGCGCACCCACAGCAAGAAGCAAATCCGCCAGATTGCGAAAAGCATCCGGCAATTTGGATTTACCAACCCGGTGCTGGTCGACGAACGCACCGTGCTGATTGCCGGGCATGGGCGGCTGGAAGCGGCCCGCCTGTTGGGCCTGACAACCGTTCCGGCGATCAGGGTCACCCATCTCTCGGCAGAAGAAAAACGCGCTCTGATGTTGGCGGACAACAAGATTGCGGAGAACGCGGGATGGGATTTAGAAATCCTCGCCACCGAACTCGCCGATCTCTCCGAGGCGGTCTTGGACTTCGACCTCGAGATCACCGCATTTGAGATCGGCGAGATCGACGTGATCCTTAGAGACCACAGCAGCACGACAGAGGCCGCGCCAGAGACAGCGCCGATCCCGGATGACGGAGTGCACGCGATCACGCGACGCGGCGATCTGTGGCACCTGGACCGGCACCGCGTGCTGTGTGGGGATGCGCGCGATGTCTTGGACTATGCGGCGCTCATGGGCGACAAGAAAGCCAGCATGGGCATCACCGATCCCCCGTACAATGTTCCGATCGCGGGTCATGTCTGCGGTAACGGACGTGTTCAGCACCGCGAGTTTGTTGAGGCCTCTGGCGAGATGAGCCCAGACACCTTCGAGGCCTTCCTCACCCAAGCCCTCCAACTCGGGGCCACCTACAGCGAGGACGGTGCGGTTTGGTTTGCCTTCATGGACTGGCGGCACCTTGGGGAGATGCACCGTGCTGGCACCACGGCTTTTGACGCAATGATCAATCTCTGTGTTTGGGCCAAGACCAATGCTGGGATGGGGTCCCTCTATCGGTCGCAACACGAGCTCGTGCTCGTGTTCCGCAAAGGGCGGAAGCAACACCGCAACAATGTGCAGTTGGGCAAGTTCGGGCGCCATCGTAGCAATCTGTGGACCTATCCCGGTGTGAATACCTTCCGCCCTGGACGCATGACAGAGCTTGAGGCGCATCCTACGCCTAAACCTGTCGCGCTGATCCGGGAGGCAATCCTTGACGTGTCGAAGCGCGGCGACATTGTGCTTGATCCGTTCTTGGGCGGGGGCGCGACCGTGATTGCTGCCGAAGAGGTGGGGCGGGTGGCCTATGGGTTGGAAATCGATCCTCTTTACGTGGATGTGATCCTCCGTCGCTGGCGCGTGGAAACGGGTCGGGAGCCGGTTCGAGCGTCTGATGGTTGGACGCTTGGGGCCCTTGAGCGCGAAGCGGGCCAGGAGGGCGGCGAATGACCGATCGCGACAACGATGAAAGGGTTGGCTATGGTCGACCGCCGAAGAAGCATCGCTTCCGTAAAGGTCAATCGGGCAATCCGGAAGGTCGCCCAAGGGGGAGCCGCAACTTCGACACGGAGATCCTTGAAGCTTTACGCAATACGGTGCGGATGAAAGAGCAGGGCAAGATCCGCAATGTCTCTAGCCAGAAAGCAATCCTGCGGCGCCTCATCGAAAAGGCACTTAATGGCGACATCCGCGCGATCGCGTTGGTCATGTCTTATGCCAAGCAAGTCTCTGACGAACGGGAAGGAGAGACCAGTGAGCGCCGTTTAACTGAAGCTGAATTTGAAATACTGAATCGCGTGCTTGGGACGGATGGCACGGAGCCCGAGTATCCAGAAGAGGATGGCGAAGGGGAGGGGTCAGATGTCGTATGAACCAGATCAGGCAGCACTCTTTGAAGCCTTGATGCGCCGCGACCTCTCCAGCTTCATTCAGCGCAGCTTTCTAACGGTTGACCCTGGCAGTCAGTATCTGCACGGCTGGCACGTTGATGCCATCGCGCACAAGCTGCAACAGGTCGCTGCCGGTCAGATCAAACGGCTGGTGATCACCATGCCGCCCCGGAGCCTTAAATCGATTGCTGCGTCGGTGGCGTTTCCAGCCTGGTTGCTGGGACGCGACCCACGGCTTCGGGTGTTGGCAGTCTCTTACGGAGAGGGACTGTCAGAGAAGCTGGCTATGGACTGTATGAAGGTCATCGAAGCGCCTTGGTATCGCGCTTGCTTTCCCCGCACCCGGATTGCAAGGGGGCGAGGGGCTCGCAGCGACTTCGAAACGACCAGGGGCGGGGGGCGGTTCTCGACCTCCGTCGGGGGCACCCTAACGGGGCGTGGCGGCGATATCATCCTGATTGACGATCCCCACAAGCCTGAGGAGGCGGCATCAGAAGCAAAGCGCCTGGCCGTGAAGGATTGGTTCAAGTCCACGTTGCTGAGCCGCCTCAATGATCCGCGAGAGAGCCCCATCGTGTTGATCCAGCAACGGGTGCATGAAGATGACCTGGCAGGAATGGTCCTGGAGCAAGGGAATTGGCAGCACCTAAATTTGCCTGCGATCGCCGAAGAGGTTGAAGAGATCGCGTTGGGCCGTGGACGGGTCATGAACCGTGATATTGGCGATCTTCTTCACCCTGAGCGCTTACCACGTGACCTGTTGGCCCGCCTGCAAAAGGACCTCGGCTCCTATGTGTTTGCGGCACAGTATCAACAAAGGCCCGCACCCCTTGGTGGGGGGTTGGTGAAGTGGAATTGGTTCCAGACCTATGACAGGCCGCCCGACCGAACTCTGGAAGACCGGATCATACAAAGCTGGGATACGGCGTCTAAAGCAGAAGAGGTGAACGACCATTCCGTCTGTACCACCTGGTTGGTGCGTGGCAGTTCTGCGTGGTTATTGGAGGTGTTCCGCGCTCAGCTCGAGTTCCCGGAGTTGCGCAGGGCGATTGAAGCAAGGGCGCACGCGCACTCGGCCAGCCTGATCCTGATTGAAGAAGCTGGCTCCGGGGTCCAGCTCATCCAGGATCTTAGGCGCTCTGGTGGACTGAATATCCGCGGCATCATTCCAAAGGGGGACAAGCAGACACGTCTACTGGGTGTTACGCCTTTGATTGAAAGCGGGAAGGTCGCGATCCCAAAAAACGCCCCGTGGCTCGCAACCTTCCAGCACGAGGTCATCTTGTTTCCGAAAGGAAAACACGACGATCAGGTCGATAGCCTTTCCCAGTTCCTGATTTGGCTAGGCGAGCCAGTTGCAACAGCCATGTCTGGAACGGTTATTTGACTAGCACAGACGACTGAATGGCCGCTTTGGTGTGCCAAAGAAGCCATTGAAGTAGCACGCGGCGAATGGCTGGAGAGAGCCCAAAGCCGCTGGATCAAAATCCCGTCCTTCGCAAGTGCAGCAACAAAATCGACTGAAGCCATCAGCTGCATCGCAGCAAGAAAAGCGGCCGTTGGTGCAATCCGCAGCGAATTTCAGGGGGCCTATGACGGAGTTGCGGACTAAGCGGTCGGCCGAAGCATGCAGACCAAAGGTTCGTAAATTGGGAAAGCTGACCTTTGAAAACAACTGCTCAGCTCCGAACCATCGCGAGTTCATCGCGGCGGCACAAAGGTTCAGCGGTCTTTCCTACATGTCCAAATGGAGTTTGCTTACCGAACTAGCAGTGCCGTCGGTTTGTGCCCCAAAACCTTGCCTTGGTATCGGTAACGCATTGAGTGCCATATGACTTACGCTATGGTGTTTGGGGAGTAGGACTTTTTTGCGGGAGCATTTCACAAATATGGAACTGAACCCTTCGCGTAAGACTAGCGCCCAAAACCAACGACGAGGATCGTGCGCTTCTGGCCCGTCGTTGCAGAAGAAATGGAACAAAGCTCAACTTCTAGTGGGTGTTCTGGTGTGGTCGCTAGCTGCGGGATCAGTCGCAGCGGAAGATCGTGATCCGATGCTGATCTACGATGCAAACGGTCTGAAAATCCGCGGACATCTGCAGTTCGGTCTGAACGCGGTTAGCGAAAGCAACCTCTTCTGGGACCTCGCTGCGACAACCGCCCCGGGCAGCGGCTTCGATCCTGATACAGAGTGGCTTGAGGGCTACATCAAGCCCGGCGTCAGCTTTGAATATCAGCTCGATACCGGGGCCGTCCTCTACGGGAAGCTTTCCGCGGTGTCTTCCTACACATGGGGCACGGATGCTTTTGATACTGGTGACAACGGTGCAACTACGTTGGAAGAGGCCTATCTTGCGATCCGGGGCAGTTCAGGGCCTGCTCTTTCCTACGACCTTTCTCTAGGTGCACGAGAACTAACACTCGGCACAGGTATGTTGATCGCGAACGGCGCTACCAGCGGTTTTGAGAGAGGCGCACTGAAGTTCGGCCCACGCAAGGCTTGGGAGATGGCTGCGATCGGACGTCTCTCATATGGAAACCTTACAGGGACGGCGTTCTATCTTGACCCGAACGAATTGCCCTCCACAGATGGGGGCAACGAATTGGCCGGTTTCGATCTGCGTTTCGATGATCCCAATGGTGGTTATTTTGGCGCGACTTATGTCGATGTGCTGAGTTCCAACTCGTCTTACCCGCAAGCAGCAGCGGGCGGGGTCGGCGCTCCAACGGTGACACCGGGCGCGCGTGAAGGAACCCGTACCCTTGGCCTCTACGGCAAGACAAATCCCTTTGAGGGTGGCTTGGAGAATTGGACCTTTACGGGTGAGGTTGCGTATCAGTGGAATGACAGGATTGACCTCGAAGCCTGGGCTGGCCGGGTGACCGCTGGCTATGCTTTCACCAGAATGCCTTGGTCACCGTCCCTGACTCTCGGATACCAGACCTTCTCCGGAGACAACCCCGGTACGACCAAGTTGGAGCGCTTCGATCCGCTCTACTATCAAGGCAGCCCAAGCGCCTGGGCAACAGGTTCAAAATCTGCTTCGACCTTCATCAATTCGAACGTGAATGCGCTGACGCTGGCCCTCCGAGTTCAGCCAACCAAGCGTGATACCATTACTTTACGTTATGCGCACATTCGAGCGAATGAGCTGAGCAGCCCAGTGCAATTCGGTCAAGCAACCCGAGTAGATGTGAACGGGAACGTAGTGTCTGGTGTCGATGATGAGCACCTCGCGGACGATCTGTTCCTAGAATACAGCCGGATCATCAACCGCAACACTTTTCTCACAGCAGGCCTTTCCGTGTCCTTTCCAGGCACGGGCATCGACAAAGTCATTGGTGGGAAAGCCGACCCATGGACAGGAGGATTCATCAATGTCGTCTTCAATTTCTAAGCTCTTGCCGCTGGTCGCCGCTGCGGGCCTCGCACTGAGCGGCGCGTCATTTGCCACAGCCCAGACGGCCCCGCTGTCTGCGCAGGAATCCGATCCGCGCGTCATGGGCTGGATGCAGGGTTTCCCGCCGCCGCCCGACAAGCTGATCACCCAGCCCGACAGCAACTACTTCAGCTTCCCCAAGCTGCGCTGGTCCGTCTGCCACCTGCGCGAATTCCTCCCCACCGAGGAAATCAGCCGCGGCCTCGGCGCGCCTTCGCCGCTCGACTATCCCACACCCGCCGCCTTCGCCGAGCTGCGCCAGCAGATCGACGCGCTGACCTTCACCCCGATGAACAGCGACACCCCGATGACTTGGGAAGACTCGCTCTATGCCAATTACACCGACGGCATGCTGATCCTGCACGAGGGCGAGGTCGTCTACGAGCGGTACTTCGGCTGCCTCGAAGAGGAGGGCAAACACGCGATAATGTCGATGACCAAGTCGATCACCGGCCTTCTGGGCGAAATCCTCGTGGCCGAGGGCACGCTCGACGACAGCCTGCTGGTGCGCGACGTGATCCCAGAGATCGGCGACAGCGCCTTTGCAAGTGCTACGGTGCGCGAGGTCATGGATATGACGACCGGCGTCCAGTATTCCGAGAACTATTCGGACCCCAACGCCGACATCTGGGTCTATTCCCGCGCCGCCAGCCCCCTGCCCAAGCCCGAGGGCTATGACGGGCCGGACGGCTACTGGGAGTACCTCCAGCAGGTCAAACCCGAGGGCAACCACGGCGATGCCTTCCACTACAAGACCATTAACTCCGACATGCTGGGCTGGATGATCAGCCGTGTGACCGGCAAGGCCGTGACCGATCTCGCTTCCGAACGGCTCTGGCGTCCCATGGGGGCCGAACAGGACGCCTACCAGACCGTCGACGGCAAGGGCGTGCCTTTTGCGGGCGGCGGTGTGACGGCGGGCCTGCGCGACCTTGGCCGTCTCGGTATGCTGATGCTGAACGAGGGCAAGGCGGGCGATACGCCGGTTTTCCCGGCCGAGGTCGTCCGCAAGATCGCCGCGGGCGGCGACCCCGCCAAGTTCAGCGGTTTCGCCACGATCCCGAACGGCAGCTATACCAGCCAGTGGTGGGTCTTCCACAACGACCACGGCGCCTATGCCGCGCGCGGCGTGCACGGCCAGACGATCTACGTCGATCCGACCGCGCGCATGGTGCTGGCGCGCCTTGCGTCTTACCCCCGCGCCCAGAACGGTTTCATCGACCCGACCTCGCTGCCTGCCTATCAGGCCGTGGCCGAGTTCCTAATGTCGAGGGACTGATGTTTTCTGGTGAGATCTTCAATCAAGCGCCGCGAGTTGCGGTTTCAAAATTCAGTGCGATTCTTTTTGGTTCGCTTGCACTGGTTCTGGCTGTCTTGTTCTCCCTTCCCAGCCCTGCATTCTCAGAGGAAGCTAAGCCGGAGGCAGCCGTTCAATCTCCCTCTGCGGCACTGGTCGATCCTGGGATCACGACCGAGGAGTTGGCCCACAGGCTGATCCCACTCACGAAAGATGACCTTGGCCCACTTGCAAAGGCCTGGCTGGAGATTGTCCGGTCCAAAACCGCGGCGATTTCCGAGCGTCAGGTTGATTTGCTCAATGATCCATCCGCAGCGACAGATGCGGCTTATCAAGCTATTGCCCGAATGGTTGAAGACCGGGCCAGGCTGTTCGAGCGCTTCTCAATGGTTGTGACGAGTCTGGAAAGCAAAGGTGGCGACGCGGCGCTTGTGGCCGAATTACGTGCGTATAGGGATTCTGTGCTGTTCAGTGAGACCGTCCTCGCTAGTCCTAAAGCCATTGCGATTGCCCTCTTTACATGGCTAACGCGTCCCGATGGTGGGCTCGCTATCGCGAAGGATTTCGGCGTCGTCATTCTTGCCTTCGTGGTTCTGTTATTCGTTTCGCGGGCTGCGCGGGGACTTACGCGGCGATGGATCGGCCGTGTTCCCAACATATCAAAACTATTGGAAGCGTTTATTGTCGGTGCTGTCTTTTGGTTGGTCATCGCGTTGGGATTGTTGTTCGTGCTTGCCGCACTTGGCGTGAACGTCACGCCTTTGTTCGCGATGATTGGTGGCGCCTCATTCATCCTAGCGTTTGCCTTTCAAGACACACTTGGCAACCTCGCGAGCGGCTTGATGATCATGATCAATCGGCCCTTTGATGAAGGCGACTATGTTCTTGTCGGCGGCGTCGGAGGCACAGTCAGATCGGTGAGCATTGTGGCCACCACCGTGACAACTCCGGACAATCAGGTAATTGTCATTCCCAACAAGAACGTCTGGGGGAACGTCATTACCAACGTGACCGCGAGCGAAACGCGGCGCGTGGACCTAGTCTTCGGTATCTCATACGAGGACTCAATCCCAGAAGCTTTGCAGGTCATCCAAGAGACGGTGAATGCACATCCATTGGTCTTGAAAGAACCTGAGCCGGTCATCCGTGTCCATGAATTAGCTGCTAGCTCTGTGAACTTTGTGTGTCGGCCATGGACCAAAACATCCGACTACTGGACAGTCTATTGGGACCTGACACACCGCATGAAGGAAGCATTCGGAGAAGCCGGAATCTCAATTCCATACCCACAGCAAGACGTTCACATCAGGACGGAGGGCTCAGGATTACGTCAATCGAGCATGGTGTCCGGAGACTGACTTATAGAAGTTGAATTACATGTTATGTGACTGCTCGGACTTGCCGCCTTAAGAGCAATTGCCATATCATTAATATCCATCTGATAGCTGTCGCTTAGTCACTGTGCACGTGAATAGGCCTCTTTGGGGGGAAGCCGCCGCTTCTAATCAACCGATTAGAGCATCACTCTGCGACCCATTCCAGCCGCCTTGATGAAGGCTACCAAAACAGAAGCAATAGCCCTACCGCACGCTGGAGTGAGCAATGCTAATCGTGGCGTTCCACGAAGTGCAAAAGAGCCCCGCCGCTCCTGTCAGTCAATACAAGGCCTGTGCCGTACCTTACATAGCTGTGAACCCGTGCTAACGCATCCAGAAAGGCTCGTTCATGTCTTTCGACATCATCTGGGCACGCCATAAGCGTACCTGCGAAGCTTTCTGGGAAGGCGATTGTGCCCTCTGACAGAGCTAGATCGCCTATGAACCGATTGCACCCTCCAAAAATCGAAAAACGCATCTGATCATCGATCAAGAGTGTTGCAGGTTCTGAACGCGATGCCGAAGTCCGTTCAGGCCAAAGCAAAGGGTCATTTGCATGACATTTGGCAGGCCGAGACCCGCGTGGATGCCGAGGCGGCCTTTGATTTCTTCGTCGCAACCTACGGCGTGAAATATGATAAGGCTGTCGGAAAGCTGACCAAAGATCGCGACGTCCTCTTGGCTTTCTATGACTTCCCAGCCGAACACTGGAAGCACATCCGCACCACCAATCCAATCGAAAGCACCTTCGCCACGGTCCGACACCGCACTGGCAAAACCAAAGGCTGTCTCAGCCGCAAAACTGGTCTCGCTATGGCGTTCAAGTTGATGATGTCAGCCCAGACCAAATGGCGGAAGCTCGACGGCGCAAACCGCATGCCCGAGATCATCGAAGGGATTGCATTTAAGGACGGGATCAAACAACTTAACCAAGCCGCCTGATCACGCCGTCACCAACTTTTGAGCATAGCTCCTTCCCGACGGCTCATGCCGTCAACAAGAACAGCGTGACGAACGCGCCCATACAATTCCACGTGCTTCAATCCCGCCCTCCGCCAAAACGAAGAGCCTAACAGGACAGGCCAATCAGCCCATCTGCGACAAGACAATCTCGCCGCTCACGTGGTGCAGTATTCCACCGGCGTTCTCAACTGGTTTGTTCGCCCCCATCCTCGGTCAAGCTGATACCCCGAGACGAACGGTTAAAAAGACGAACTCCGAGATCGGCCTCCAACTCCGTGATCAGTCGGCTCACAGAGGGTGGAGAGCTGTTCATACGGCGTGCCGCCGCTGCAAAACCGCCCTGCGAAACGACCTCTTGAAACACTTTGATGGCTTTGAACCTATCCATCGGTCCACCAATCCAGAAACTGGAACACTGTGTTTCGACCTTAACGCATTCCATCGAAATCGCGAAAAGCAATACCCTGAAGGCAGACTTAGCTAAATCAAACGATGGAGCTAAGGTCTGTTGGTCTGGAAGAGCTATCTCTGCGCCTCTTCTAAGTCACTTCTGAACTTCTGTGAGCGGTTTGGTGGTGAAGTAGAATAGCAGTCCTGTTTGCTCCTCGATCACGTAGCGATGCCCCCACTTCATAGCCTCGCTGTCTGTAAGTTCGAAGTAGTATGAGCAGCCTCTTTCGTTGCAGGCCCGATCATCAAAGAAGGCCATCTGGGTTTCGAAGATCTGACCAAAAAGGTGGAAGTTCATCTTCGCGTCTGGATCTACTGTCCAGGTGAAATCATTTTGATTACCCGCCGGACTGACCATTACACCTTTCCCTGTGGTGGAGATGACCAGATCCTGGATTTCTTCGCCGCTAAGCTGGCGCTTGGCCTGCCCACCCACGAGCATCGCGTCTCTATATCTGGCACCTGCATTCTTGAGGTCCTCAAAAATCCTCTCTCGAACGGCAAGATCATGGGTGGCCCATTGAAAAATATGATTGGCAAAGAAAGGCGGCAGTCCGCTTCGTTTGTTGTTCCGCTCGATCGCGGCCAATGCCATCTCGGCATCCTCTAACCTTCCCAAGTGGCCATATGCCGCCGCCAGCAGCACCCAAGGAAAGTTCTTTGAGCTCCCATCTTTGACGGCAACTTCAAGGGCAATCACAGCCTCTTCGTAATTCCCGGCGACGATGTGGGCCAAACCGACAATGGCATGATAGTCCGGAGGCGTAACGGGATCGAGCCGGAGTGCTTTCTCGGTCATCCTCAGGGCTTCCTCGGATTGACCATAGAAGGCAAGTCGCCCAGCCAGTCCGACATAGGCCTCTGCAAAGCTGGGGTCGAGTTTGACGGCCAGGCGGGCTTCAGAAATTGCGCCTTCGCTGTCCCGGTTCATGTCGCTCAACCATTCCGAACGCACAAGATGCGCGACCGGCGTAGGCCTATCGCGTGTCATCTCCAGGTGGTGTTCGACCAGAAGAAAGGCTTCAGTCGTATTCTCAATTCCGATGTGAGACAACCAGCCGTGTTGCTGGCTCTCCCAATAGAGGAAGGCCAAGGCGGCATGGGCCTCGGCGTAGTCCGGGTCGATCTCAAGCGCATCATCAAGAAAGACTTTTGCGCGGGCGAATGCCTCGGGACGGCGCTGGCGTAATTCTGACATGCCCTTCAAATAGAGGTTGTAGGCTTCAAGATCTTTGGGCCCTTCTGCAGCGGTCCGAGGAAGGTCGCTTGCGTCAAGCTTCAGCTTCAGCGCTTCAGCGATTTCGGTAGTGACCTCGTCCTGCAGTTCAAAGAGCTCAGCGGTTTCCCGGTCGAACGTCTCGGCCCACACATTGCTATCTGACCCTGCGTCAACAAGCTGCGCATTAATACGCACGCGGCTGCCTTCTCTCCGCACACTCCCTTCAATCACGTACCGGACGTTTAGATCGCGACCGAGATCCTTAGCTCTTACGCTCTTGCCCTTGTAGGTAAAGGCTGTGTTGCGGCTGATTACGAACAACCCATCAACTTTGGCGAGGCGAACGATCAAGTCGTCTGTCATGCCGTCGGCGAAATACTCCTGGTCAGGATCACCACTTAGATTTTCGAAGGGTAAAACGGCTATGGATGGCTTGTTTGGTTGCGGATCGAGTGTCTCCTCCGGCTCAGCCTTGGACCTCTCGGGTAGGCCGCTTGCCTTCAAGGCCGGCGCAAACCTCTTTTGCGCCTCCTCCGGTATCCAGTTCGCGCTCGCAAGGAACTTGTCGACCGTGAAGTCAGGCGAGGTTTCGCGCAGGTCGTCGACAACATCACTTGCGTCCCCAATCCGACCACTGAGATAGAGAGCAACCGCCGTTCTTGCTTCGGTCAGCTTGCTTCGAACAGCCTCTTTTCGCAGTTGTTCCACAGCCTCTTCGTATCTGCCTACGATGATGTACAGCTCGCCAAGGCTTGCGTTGAGGTTTGCCTGTTGAGTTGGGTTAAGCCGCAGATTACGTTCAAGAATCTCAATTGATTTCTCATACTCACCGCGCGGGGTGAGCACGAACCGAGCGTAGTCTCGCTGCACCAGGATGTCGTTTTGGTTCAGTTCGAATGAGCGGGTTGCCCATGCTTTCGCAGCCTCGGCATCGCCAGCTCTCGAGCTGCAGTAAGCCCGAACCATGTAGGCCATGTAGTCATTCGGTGCCAAGCCGATTGCATGATCCGCTAACTCCGAGCATCGCTCAACAACTTCTGATTTGTCGTGCGGGAAGCCCACCCAGGCCTTGCCAAGGTGGTACCATGCCAGAGATAGGTATCCGCGCGGGTGATCAGGGTAGCGCGCAATCATTTCGTTTGAGAGCTGACCAGCTACCTCGTATTCGTCTTGCTTAAATCGAAGAAAGACCTCTGCGGCTTTTTCCCAAAGCTCTAGGATGGCAAGCTCATCATTCGGTATCTGGCCTACACGCTCCCGCTCCGCCTTGAAAATACCACCGCCAGCGCGCCCGCCGATTTCCAGTACCAAGTCTTTAATCAGATCATCCTGCAGAGCAATGAACTCGTTGGCTTCCCTGTCATAGCGCTTGGACCAAACCTGCTTGCCCTCGACCGCGTCCATCAGGCGGGCATTGATACGCAGGTTATCCCCCTGATGCTGGAAGCTTCCTTCGAGCAGGTACCTGACGCCAAGTTGCTCCGCGATCGTGGAATTGAGTAACTGCTTGTCTCTGAAGGAGAAGCTTGAGTTCTTGGCGATAACCACCAGGTCCTGAAGAGACATGAGCTCGGTGATCAGTGTGTCCACGAAACCATCGGCCATGTATTGATCATCAGACCGATCTGAGAGGTTCTCGAACGGCAGAACCGCGAGCGAGGGTTTATCGGGCAGCGCGAAGGCCAGCTCTTCGGGGTTAAGCGGTTCGAAGTCGGGCCTTTGCAGCCACCAGAACAGTCCGCCCAGCATGGCTAGGACCACTACAGCCGCCGCGACCCAGGGGACCCGCTTCGACGGGCGTGTAGCGGGCGCGATCGGTACCCCTTCCACCACCTGATAGACCCGCACGGGCGTCGCTATGTTCTTCAGTTGCTGCTCACCCAGGGACTTATAGGCGACATCCACGTTGGCCTTCAGCAGGTCGTAGGCCGTACCCGAGACGACCACGCCTCCGGGCGCTGCCAAGCCCTCCAGCCGGGCAGCCACGTTAACCCCGTCGCCGTAGACATCCCCATCGTCGAAGACCACGTCTCCGAGGTGGACCGCCACCCGATACTGGATCTTTTCATCATCGGTGAAGTCTTCCTCCCGCGCGGCCATCTCGGCCTGCACGGATACGGCGCACTGGACGGCTTCCACCACCGATGAGAACTCAGCGATGAGCCCGTCGCCAGTGAGCTTTACGATACGGCCGTTCTTGGCGGTGATCGTCGGTTCAATGAGTTCCTGGAGGTGACGTTTCTGACGCTTGAGTGTCCCTACCTCGTCCCGCTCAATGAGACGAGAAAAGCCCACCATGTCGGCGGCGAGGACAGCAGCAATCCGACGTTCCATGCGAAGACGTTATCACGAGGGTGTGAAATTCGAAGAAAAATGTCTCCGGGTCCAGCTCCAGGCGACTTATCGGACGAAGCTGTCTGAACCAAGGGAAGCCGAAGAAAGGTATCGAGAGGCAGGGTTTCCTACCGCCCCAGCCAAATTCACCTCATAAATTTCTGATATTATTATATTATCTTAGCGACGCCGCATCCATTCCCCACAATTTTTCCCACACTTGGAACGCGCTGCAAAACGTCCGTCTCCGGACGGCAACGGAACTCATCTGTCTTGATTTCCCGGGTTTGAGCTTCTTCGGGCCGTTTCATTCTCGGCCGACGAGCATTTGAAGCGCGCTTAGCTCCCCGCCAACTCGTAGCTCGCAAGCACCTCGTGCAGCGCGCCAGCGGGCGTCAGGGTCGATTGGTAGAGCTGGAAACTACTGACCTCAAAAGCTGACCCCTGGAAGGCCGAAACCCCCGCCAGTCGGCCTTGCAGGTTTGCTGTTTCGAAGCCCGAGATTGCCTTGGGCAGGCGCATGATCGTCACGTGCGGACGGAAACGCCGCTTCTGAAACCGAAGACCAGCGTTCCTGAGTGTCCGGGTTATCCGCTTTTCAAGCTCCATGAGTTCGGGGGATGGCGCCACATCCGCGTAGATCGCCTGAGGCGAGCGCTTACCGAAGCTTCCAACTCCGGCCAACCGCAGAGTGAATGAAGGGCTCTGAATACTTGATAGAGACTGGTGCACCTCTTCAACCGCCGCCTCAGGCTGTTCACCCAGGAAACAGAGTGTCAGGTGAAAATTCTCCTCGGGCACAGGTCGACCGACCGCCAGCTCGTTCTGCAGGTCTTGGAGCTCACCACGAACGAGGTCCGGAAGATCAATCGCTACAAAGGCGCGCATACTTGCCCTCCCAAGGCAGCCTGTGCCCTTTCTAATCTGTCCAGACAATCACGTCACCGAAGCGATTGGTCATCAAGTGTCCGGAAAGCGCGGCCAAGCAGTCATCTGACTGTTTTTCTCAGATGTCTCAGGAGAGCCCAGAGCCGCCGGATTGAAATCGCGCCCTTCGCTCATGCAGCAAAAAAGTTGCCTTGATTGATCCAAGCGCTGCGCTGCAACGCAGCCTTAAAAGCGGCCATTCGTTGTGGGCGCAGCAAAGCTTGGAGGGTCTATGACCGAGTTGCGGACATGGACGAAACCGCTCACGCGGTACTTGCGCGCGTGTCGGGTGGAGCGCGCTGACTGAGCCGTGGATTTGGTGGATAGGCGTGCCTGTCTGACGATTGGGACCTTCTCAATCTGATGACAGGAGGTTTCGATGTCAGACCAATATGTTCCCAAGCTACGCCAGCGATTTGTCGAAGATATGCAGATTAAGGGTCTGCAGCCGAAGACGCAGACGATGTATCTGCGTGCGATGCGTGACTTCACGCGGTTCCTTGGGCACGCGCCTGATAGCGCGACGCCGGAGGAATTGCGGGCGTTTCAGCTTGATATGAAGGAGCGGGGCGTTGGCGCGCCGACCTTCAACAACCGGCTGACCGTGCTGAGCTTCTTTTACGCGACCACGTGCCCGCGCCCCGAGATGAAGCGGCATATGCGGTATCAGCGCGCCGCCAAGAAGATCCCGGTGGTGCTCAGCGCTGAAGAGGTTGCGCGGATTTTGGAGGCGGCCCCCGGGCCTGGGCTGAGATACCGCGCTGCCTTCAGCGTGGCCTATGGCGGCGGATTGCGCGCCAGCGAGGTCACGCATTTGAAGGTCGGTGACATTGACAGCGACCGGATGCTGATCCGGATCGAGCAAGGTAAGGGTCGCAAGGACCGCCATGTGATGCTGTCGCCGAGCCTACTTGAACTTCTGCGCGACTACTATCGCGAGGCGCGTCCGTTTGGCTGGTTGTTCCCGGGCCGCAACCGGGTCGATCCGATCTCGACACGGCAGTTCAACCGCGCCTTCGGGGTGGCCTGCGACTTCGCTGAGATCAAGAAGACCGTCTCTCCCCACACATTGCGGCACAGCTTTGCCACGCACTTGCTGGAAGGCGGGACCGACATCCGGGTGATCCAGGTGCTGCTCGGCCATGCCAAGCTGGAGACGACGACGATCTACACCAAGGTAGCGACCAAGACGATCCGCGATGTGACCAGCCCGCTCGATCTGCTGGTGCGACAGGAGGCTGGCGCCGGATAATCCCCGGTTCCGATGCCCCGCCCCAAACTGGAGGTCGCGGATATCTTCCGCGCTCATGGCCCTGCCTATCGCAAAGCGCATGCGGGCCACCTGAACCTGCCGCAGCTGCAGGTGATGTCCGCGGTTGAGACGTGCCGGACCGCGGTACTCGGTGGCCATGTTGCCGCTTGCACCAAGTGTGATCATCAGCACATCGCCTACAACTCTTGTCGCAACCGGCATTGCCCGAAGTG
>NZ_JAABNT010000010.1 GCF_010667575.1 Sulfitobacter sediminilitoris | reverse complement strand
ACCGAAGCAATACCCAACCAGCAGCATCCGGATCAGAAGTTCGGGATCAACCGACGGGCGGCCCGTGTGGCTGTAGAAATCTGACAGATGTTCGCGGATGCTGCTCAGGTCAACGAACCGATCAATCAACCGCAGTAAGTGATCTTGGGGCACATGGCCTTCCAGCGAAAACTCATAGAACAGCGCTGCCTGCGCTTCCTGCTTCGGTCCCATCATGGCTCATTCTCCCGCTCGTTGAGAGAATTGAATCAGCAGTTCATGCACCAATCAAGGAAGAGTTTTTCAACAAAATCGGCGGAAAGTGTGAATTCGCCGCAGGTGCGCGATAAGAGTGGGTCAACGGCGACAGCCGACATTCAAATGGTAACGGATTGAAGATTCTTACTGCGGTACGGAAGGCGGCTCCGAACCCACTCGTTTCCAACGTTGCAATGCAGTAAGCGATGCGTACGGCCCATGGTACCGAGTATTTAGGCGATGTGAGATCCTGGCCTCCAACTGACTTGGAGGTGATTTGATGCTCGATGACTGATCCACATCAATACGTTGCCAACGAGGCAGTGCCATAGGTAGCCCCACGTAACCAATCCATGAGGATTACCTTCACTATGAAACATAAGATTTTTCTCGCTGCGACTGCCCTTGCCGCCACAGTTATCGGCGGTGCCGCTTTCGCAGAAACCCATCACGGGCACAAATGTAAAACCGGATCGAATGAGCAGGCCGCGATGATGCACAATGGGGGCCCTGAAATGATGGGCATGATGGGGATGATGAAACGCATGCATGGCGAAATGATGAGCGGTGGCATGATGGGCAGTATGGGTCCTATGGGCGGCAACATGATGCAAATGTTTGACGCGGATGGCGACGGCACCGTGACACCCGATGAAATGCGGACTCAGTTGCAGGCCAAGTTGACGGAATTTGACAGTGACGGTGATGGCGCGCTCTCAATTGCGGAATTCGAAACTCTTCACAGCGCGATGATCCGCGAAATGATGGTGGATAAGTTCCAGCACCTTGATGCGGACGGTGACGGTGCTGTTACGGCTGAAGAAATGACCGCACCAGCGGAAATGATGGATCGCATGGAGAAGATGCGCGCAAAGATGGGAATGATGAAGGACCAGCAAGAGGATAACGGCACCATGAAAACAGACAACTAAGCGTTTCAGAGTCGGCGTGATGCCGGCACCGACATCGGTCCCGCCAACCTTCAAACCGCGCAAACACCAGATTCAGTCATAGCTCTGCACGAATGGCCGCAATGCGAAAGCTGCATCGCAGCAAGAACTGACTCATCGAATGTCTACTGTGGGCCGTGAGCGACAATAGATCATCATTCCGGTAGCAGTGTTGTCACAGTGCAGAGAACAACGGGCCCAAGCATGCACCTTACGCTACAGTCGGCTTGTTCGTTCTGCTTTCTCTGGCCCCAGCCCAAAACGCGCGCGCCCTGAGGAGGTGTCAATTGACTGTTTGCCATTTGCGCACAGCACGTGTTTTGACTGTGCTTCGATCTGCTGTTTCGTCCTTCGGTGGTGGGCGAAATGGCATGGAGCGAAGCTTTCCGGTATCATTGCGCGTGAAAGTCTGTCACCCGTCCAAAGGGCGGCATTTCCCACCTTCAGGAGTATTTGGCGATGGTAGATACACTCCGGCTTGCATTGGCCTTCGCATTTTTCTCAAACGTCGCGGTGGCCGAGCCGCTACCCAGCCTAAATCTCGAACCCGAAGCGACAACCGTGTCGGGATTGTCCAGCGGAGCGTTCATGGCGGTGCAACTGCAAGTCGCTTTCTCGAGCGCCATCTCGGGCGCAGGCATTGTCGCGGGCGGGCCATATGACTGCGCGGATGAATCGCTATGGCGCGCGCTTTTTGTGTGCATGGATCCGTTTTTTTTCGATGCCGACCCGGACAGTTCCTTTGAATCGATGAAATCCCTGGCGGCAGAGAACCGCATAGACCCGCTGCAGGATATCGCCCGCGACAGGCTGTATCTGTTTCATGGCCAAGCCGACGACACCGTCGCCCGGTCGACCATGGAGGCCCTGAGGCAGACTTATGAGTTGCTCGGCGTGCCTCCAGAAAACATGATCTATGTGACAGATGTCGATGCCGGGCACGGGTTTGTCACAGAGCAGGGACCCGTTACCTGCGATGCGACACATCCGGATTTCCTCATTGATTGTGATTTTGATCAGGCAGATGATATTCTGAACCAGCTTTACGGAGACCTGTCGCCTCCGGTTGACGCAAGAGACGAGGGGTTCGTGATTTTCGACCAGGCTGGGTATGTCGAAGGTGCCCCCGGCATGGACGATCTTGCCTTTGTCTATGTCCCGGCTGACTGCGCCGCGGGGGAACGCTGCCGTCTGCACATAGCACTGCATGGCTGCCAGCAAGGAAGGCAGGTTATCGGAGAGGATTATGCACGGCTGACGGGCTTCAACCAATGGGCCGAGGCAAACAGGATCGTCGTACTTTATCCACAGGCTGTCAGGATACCGGCACATTGGTACAACTGGTTTTCCGGAAATCCGAAAGGGTGCTGGGATTGGTGGGGCTATTCGGGGGCGGACTATTTGACTCGAACGGCTCCCCAAATGTCCGCCGTCGCACGGATGGCAGCCGCAATTGGCGCGCCACTCCAGCAATAAAGTATTTCTCTTCCTGGCCGACATTGCTGACCGAAAAACGAATCTTCGCTTTGTCTGCAAACAGACATCTTGAATCTTGAAATGCTGCGCTCAGCACGAATGTCTCCTCTGACGGGCCGCATCGCCGCATAAGGTGCCCGAGATCAACGGCGTCTGTGGGTGGCTCCTGCATTGCAAGTGTTTTCTGGTGATACTCGCGGTTATTTTGTCAGTACAGTCGTCTGTCCGGCCTCACATGATGATTTCTCCGTCAATAGGTTGTTTTCGATTTCGGTGCCCGAGGCGAACTCTCTTTCGGCAGACCCCTGTCTGCAAACCTCACATCCGGCGGGAACTTGGTCCCAACCACTGTCCCGCTTTCGGGACTGGAGAGTTCCAAAGGAACGGCACCACTCTGTGAAGACGGCATTTATAGTGCCACGCCGGACAACGGCGACGTTCCCTCGGTCACCAGGCGGCTATGCCGTCGCAAAGCAGCCTGATCTCGTTGACCTTTATGCGGCGGGTTTCATAGTCACCCCCTGTGGGACCACCCCGTCAGTGACGAACCGCCAAAGGGCAATCAGCAGCTTTCGGGCAAGCGCAACGATCATCACCTTACGCACGCGCCGACCGTTCTGGCCTGTTCTCTCTCGGAACCAGGTGACCTGCGCGGCACCAGGCTGGTAGCGTAACCAGAGCCACGCCAGTTCAACCATCGTCGTTCTTAGCCTCCTGTTTCCGGCTTTCCCGATCCCTTGTTCACGCTCCACGCCTCCGCTGTTGTAAGGCGTCGCCGTAAGACCAGCATACGATCCCAACGCCTTGCCATTGGCAAAGTGGCGTACGAAGGCCTCGCGAACCAGCACGGTGGCGCTCTACGCCCCGATGCCACGTAGCTTGCAAAGCTGCTGAATCATTCTGCCAGCCTCATCATTGGCGGGGTCCTCGACTACGGCATCGGCCGCGATAGGTGTGAACGTTACGCCTCTCTTTGCCATGATTGGTGGGGCATCGTTCATTCTTGCATTTGCGTTCCAAGACACGCTTGGAAACCTCGCAAGTGGCCTGATGATCATGATCAACCGCCCCTTCGTCGAAGGTGACTATGTCCTTGTGGCTAGCGTCGGTGGCACCGTGCAATCCGTAAGTATTGTCGCAACAAAAGTGACGACGCCAGACAACCAGGTGATTGTCATACCGAACAAGAATGTCTGGGGGAACGTCATCACCAACGTCAAGGCGAGCGACACGCGGCGCGTTGATCTGGTCTTTGGCATTTCTTACGATGACTCGATCTCGGATGCACTACGAGTAATCGAAGAAACCGTGAAGGCGCATCCGCTGGTTCTGACTGAACCCGCGCCTGTCATTCGCGTGCATGAACTGGCCGCCAGTTCCGTAAACTTCGTGTGTCGGCCCTGGACGAAGACAGCCGACTATTGGACGGTTTACTGGGATCTCACGCACCGAATGAAGGAGGCGTTCGTCGACGCCGGTATTTCAATACCTTACCCCCAGCAGGATGTGCACATTAGGACGCAAAAAGCATGATCTATTGGGCGTCGACGAGACAGAGTGTTGAGGACGCAACCAGACCGCTGACCAAAACGGTCGATCGCGTTTTCTCAAGAGACTATTCGATACGGGTAATCTGTTCAGAATCCAGATTGGGTCGTCGTCCCACTTATCTATGATGCTTCGAATGCGGGAGTCAGTTTTCCAACATCTGCCGCAACCGCCAAAAATCGTTGACATAACACAATCCCGGATTGCAGCATTTTGAGATTGATAGGAGGGTATTCTATGGAAATGAGATCATATCAAGCTGCGCGAACTTTCTTCAGCATTCTCGGCTTCTTGTCGTGGTGCATAATCGTTTTGGGCGCGATCGTGGCACTCTTTGGAATAGCCGCCGCAGGCCAAACCAGCAGAGGCTTTGCTGGGCCTGCGGTGGCTGGCCTGGTTATGCTCCCCTTAGGAATTGTGATTATGTTCTTGGGTTTCCTAGGTTTGGTCTTCGTGCAGAGTGGTCGCGCGAACGTAGACACGGCTGAGTTAACGCAGCAAGGTCTGAAAATCGCACGGGAGCAGTTGGAGATTTCCAAACAAGCTCTGAAGCAGGGCGCAGCTTTGGAGCGGGGATACGTCGCGCTCCAAGCCGCAAAGGCAGATCTTCAAACTGAGAAACCCACCGCGGCCGCATCAAGTTATTCTGACGCCAAACCTGTCACGGATATTGGGTCAAACGGTAGCCTATCGTCAGGTGATGCCATTGACCATAAAGGCACGACCATCCGTGTTGTGGAGGCCGGGTACGCGGTTGGTGACGCGATCTTCGACACACTGGAAAATGCAAAAGCCCACATTGAAGGACAGGTTCTGACGGTGTCTCCGCAACCGGAACAGCCAAAGCCATACGGCAAACAGCTCGGGGTAAATAGGGCTGTTAATCCGAATGCTCCCAAGCCGTCATGAAGGGTATCCAAACCCCCATACTGACCCCCAACCTCTATGGGGGTCCAGTATGGGGACATACTGCTGAACATACCGACACATACCAGCGCGGAATTGTGCTTTTTCACCCCGTGACTTCATCTGCTCTCGCAGATTTATTCCCACCCGCCCGACCCTTTCTGGCCGAGAGGCGCTGAGAGATGCGGGTATCCATCAGTCATCACACCGTGCGCAAAGGCTTTGTTCTGAAAACCACCTACTACGAGGTGCATCTCAAGGTCGCCTTTACCCATGAGGAAAAGCAGATCATTCGTCAGAGGAACCTGCTCAAATCCAAACTCCTGGACAGACGACCAGCCAATGCCAGGGTGGATGACAGGGATGAGAAGTTTGAACTCCGGGTTGAGCACTTGATGGATCAGCAGTTGGACCGTTTTCTCTGTGCCACTCCAAGCAAAGCCAAGATCTACGAAGAGGCGCTGCTCGACGCGCTGGCGCAGATGAAGCTCTGGCTTGATGACAATGCCGAGGTGGCGGGCACGACTGTGGTTGAGTTCTGATGGCGGGCCCGTCAACCACCAGCCTGAACACTGTCGTCTTCGGTTTGATGTTCCTCGTTTTGGTTGCGGTCATCGCGGCATTGGTCACGGGCTTCGCGCTCCTCGCGATCCCCGCCTACATCGGCTACCGCGTTTGGAAAGAGAACCCCGCGCGGCTGGAGCGATTGGCCCGCGACGAGACCATGGTCCTCTACAATCACGCGCTGGCCGGATCGGTCCAATTGACCGAGGCCGAGATTGATGCAGGCCTCGCGCGCCATTGGCCTCCAGATCTCCCAAGCGCATTGCGCGTTCAGCTTCTGGATGTGGGCAAAGCTGTCTTCGCGCAGGAAGGCCTGATGCCGGAGATCCCGCCGCCGCCTGCCCTCTGCAACACGGTTGAGGGCGCGCGTTACCGGGACATGCTGGCGAAGGCCGGACAAGCGCGGTCGGATCGGGTGATGGTCACGCAGGCGCTGGAGATTATCTCCCAGGCGCTGGCGCCCATCGCCAACGCTGTGCCGCCGATTGAGGGGGATGTCCTGGTCGAAGTCACCCAGTTCACCCATCCGCTTGGGCAGGCGGTGCAGAACGTCATCGCGCCCTTCTTCCAGGACAACGACTACATGCTCTTCAAGGGGCTGCGGCGGCAGCTTGATGCCAATCTCACCGCGACCCACCGGACCAATCCCGTCTTCCCGGTGGATTACAAGGGAAGCGATGTGGTCGACACCTATTTGCGGGGCACCCATCTCAAGGCGCTCTTTGGGCTGCGCACACCCTTTACGATCCCCGAGGAGCGGCGCTTCGAGCACACCCATATGATTGCGGGCTCAGGCCACGGAAAGACGCAGACGCTCCAATACTTCATCTCCAAAGATCTGGACGCGGTTGCCCGGGGTGACCGCACGGTGGTGGTGATCGACAGTCAGGGGGATTTGATCAACACCATTCTGAAGACCCGGGCACTGCCGCCTGAGCGCATCGTCTTAATCGATCCCGAAGACATCGGGTGGCCGGTCTGTCTCAATCTCTTTGCAGTGGGTCAGGATCGTCTCGACGGCTATGATCTTCTGGAGCGTGAACGTCTCACCAACTCCATCATCGAACTCTATGACTTTGTGCTGGGCTCGCTGCTGTCGGCGGGCATGACGGCCAAGCAAAGTGTTGTCTTCCGGTATGTCACCCGTCTGATGTTCCACATCCCCGGGGCCACCATCCACACCCTGCGAGAGTTGATGGAGCCGGGTGGGACGGAGAAGTACCGCGCGCATATCGCGAAGCTCGATGGGACACCCCGGCGGTTCTTCGAGACCGAGTTTGACTCAAAAGAGTTCGCCAACACGAAGACGCAGGTGCTCCGCCGCCTCTACGGGGTGTTGGAGAACCAGACCTTCGAGCGGATGTTCTCTCATCCAGAATCCAAGTTTGACATGTTCACCGAGATGAACGCGGGCAAACTCATCTTGATCAACACCGCCAAGAGCCTTCTGAAGGAGCAGGGAACAGAGATCTTCGGCCGCTTCTTTATCGCGCTCATCGCCCAGGCCGCCCAGGAGCGGGCCACCTTGCCCGATTGGGACCGCCTGCCGGTGATGGTCTATGTCGATGAAGCGCAGGACTACTTTGATCAGAACATCGGCATCATCCTGAGCCAGGCCCGCAAGTACCGGGTCGGGATGGTCATGGCCCATCAATATCTCGGGCAGCTCTCCGGGGGGCTACAAGAGGCTTTTGAGGCCAACACCTCGATCAAGCTCGCGGGAGGTGTCTCGGCCCGCGATGCACGCGCCCTGGCCGGTCAGATGTCTGCGGACCCGCAGATGATCCAGCAGCAGCCCAAAGGTACCTTTGCCACATACGTGCGCGGCCTCACGGAACGGGCGGTCGCCATGAGCTTCCCCTTCTTTGTGCTGGAGAACCTGCCGCGGGCCACAAAAGAAGAGATCGAGGCCATTCGGCAACAGTGCCGAGACGCCTATGCGGAACCCTGGTCACCGAAGGTCAGCCATGAGGATCCACCCGAAACGGACCCGCCGGATTCGCCACCCAAAAACGACCCTGAAGACCCCTTGAGACCTTCGCCGGAGCTCTGAGCGTCGCTATCCTGGCGCTATGGGAAAGGCACTTACAGACAGTCTCGGACGGGCGACCTTCCATGCGATTGCGCCGCAATCGGGCGTCCGCCCAACCACGCGGGAGCTGCGGTGGGTCAAACACATCGGTCGGCATGGGCCACAGTCATCACAGTATCTCTACGCCCTTACCCAAGATACACATCGCTGCAAGGATACGGCGCTGAGGTCACTGCAGCGACTAAGGGCAGGGGGCTATCTGATGCTCCCGCGGCAGCAGCTGGCCACCGAGCGCGCGGCCTTCAACCCTTACATCTATGATCTGACAAGGCAGGCAAAGATGCATCTGGCTGACCTTGGTCTCGCGGAGCCAACTGTGCGTCCCACCGGTCATTGGTGGCACGGATATACGGTCTCCTGTGTGACGAGTTCTATTGAGATGGCCGCCGCCCGCGATGGGGTGCGCTACATTCCTGCCCATGAGATTTTGGCAATCAGGCAGGCAGAGTTGGCTATTCCACTCGGTCGCTCAAAACTCATACCGGATCAACTCTTCGCGCTCGACTACGGCGGCAGCTATCGCGCCTTTGCCCTCGAGGTAGATCGAGGAACTGAACCGAAAGTCTCGAGCGCCGCGCGAAAAAGCTGGGCCACAATGATCGACCAGTACGGCCAAGTTTTGGAACAGCAGCTCTACAAGCAGCATTACGGCCTCAAAGCAAATCTTTTGGTACTCTGTGTGATGTCCAGTGCGCGGAGAGCTGAGGCGTTTTGTGAGATGCTGCAGGGGAGGGCAGACAGCGTCGCGGCGTCAGTCTTGGTTCGACCTTTTGCTTCGTCTTGCAATTCGCACGGCCTTTTTGATCCTCAAGAGCTATTCTGGAAAGGTGAATGGCGGCGTCCCGGACTGGATGCCGTGTCTTTGCAATTGAAGTCAGTCGACCTCTCTTAGGTCGTCGTGGCGCGCCGCAAAAGCTCAGTGCGTAAGGATGCGCTGAGGGCAGGACTCAAGGAAACCGTCTTGAAGGCGCTGTCAGAAGGTTTTGAGGCGGCGGGCTGTCATAGCAACAGAGCTCTTCAAACAGACATACTGAAAGACGCCCCAGGCTTCTATTTGGTCAGGTGATTTGCAGGACATTTCAGTCTTGTCGGAGAACTGATTACAGCCGACATCCGCACTGGCTACATCAAACCTGCAGAACTCTGAAACGTGCTCTATCCCCGAAGATAACGCGGGCGCTTGAGATCAGGCGCCCGCGTTTGACCCCATCAGTTCATCTTGAAATACTTGAACTTGGCCGTGTCATCCGCCGCGACGATCGTATCGACGCCAGACTTCATGCCCCAGTTCAATACCTGGTGGTGGATCGGCACATAAAGCGCCTCAGATTGCACCACTTCCCAGATCTCACCGATCATGATGTTCCGCTTTTCCAGATCCGTCTCGGAGGCGAGCGCCTCGATCTTGGCATCCAGATCCGCATCGCCAAAACGTGTACCGTTCCAGGAGCCGTACTTCTCATCCCGGCTGTGAACCAAGAAGTTAAAGATGTACTCGGAATCGTAGGTCGGCACGCCCCAGCCCAGCATGTAGAAATCCGTCTCAAGCGTGTTGATCAGCGGGAAGTGCTGCGCCTTCGGCTTGGCATCAAGGTTCACGGTCACGCCGATCTGGGCGTACATGCCCACGGCTGCCTGACAGATTGCCTCGTCGTTGATGTAGCGGTCGTTCGGGCAATCCAGCTGGATCGAGAACCCGTCGCCATAGCCTGCCTCAGCCATCAGCGCCTTGGCCGCCTCGACGTCGGTCTTTGACGAACTGTCCATCGCCTCGCTCCAGCCATTCACGAAGGGCGGTGCGATCATGCCGGCAGGAGCCGACTGTCCGCGCATCACGACCTGTTTGATCGCATCCCGGTTGATGGCCATGTTCATCGCCTGACGCACACGCACGTCAGCAAAGGGGTTCTTGCCCTCAACGTTGTCGTTCTTCAGATCGTCATCGCCGGAGTTCATCCCGAAAAAGATCACGCGGTTCTGAGGCGCCGTGCGCACGTCCAGACCATCGGTCCCGGCCACGCGCTGCAAATCCTGCACCGGCACGTCCTGAATGAAATCGACCTCACCCGACAGCAGGGCCGCCACACGGGTCGCGGCGTTCTGGATCGGCGTATAGACGATCTCGGTCACTTCCATGGGGAATTCACCTTTGCCCCAGTAATTCTCATTGATCGTCAGAACCGTCTTTACGTCAGGCTCGCGGCTGACCAGCTTATAGGCACCGGTGCCATTGGCGTTCTTGGCCGCGAAGGTATCCTCGCCCCCTTCGTAGTCCTGCACCTTGACGGCGTTGTTCGCCTCGGCCCAGTCCTTGTCCATGATGAACAGGTTGGTCAGGTTGTTGGGCATGATCGGGTTCGGACCGTTCGTCTCGATCTCGACGGTCAGCGCGTCCGGTGCACGGACCTCTTTCACCGAAGCCAGCAATTCCTTATAGTCGCTGTCTTCGGTCATCGCGCGGTCAAGGCTGAACTTCACGTCAGACGAGTCGAACGCCGCGCCGTCGTGGAACGTCACGCCTTCGCGCAGGGTAAAGACCCAGACATTTGGATTTTCTTCAGACGGTCCCCACTCGGTGGCGAGTGCGGGCACGATGGTGCCTTCCATGTCGCGCATGACCAGCGGTTCCATGATCTGGTGCGCAAGCGCAGAGGTCGGGCCTTCGTTCTGCGCGTGTGGGTCAAGCGTCAGCGCATCCCCTGCCCGCGCCCAGCGGATCGTCTCAGCGCTGGCCAGTGCTGTTGTGGACAGAAGAAGGGCCGCAGATAGCAGCGTTGTGGTGGTTTTCATTTTGGTTTCCCCGTTGTTTTATGATTGAAACAGTTTTGGGGAGTTGCGCGGAGGGTGCAAGCAGGTTTTTCCCCTGATCGAAATGCCCCGCACTCTAAATACAAACCTGCTCAGTCTCGCGGCATTGCAAGATCGGCTTAATTCCCCCAATGCGGCACTCATTCGAGTAGGGTCTGTTGCATAACTAACGCATCATCGGACGATCATGCCCACAGTTATCCAAGCGCCCTGTATAGTTCTCGCCGATCTCCTCTATGTTCGGTGAAAAATGAGGCAATAATCGTGTTTACCAGGAGCCGCAGGTCAACAGCCTACTTTACCGTTGCGTTCGCGTCGACGACCGCGCTTGCCTGGACATTTGCGGCTGCCCAGTCGGACCAGACGTCGTTGTCCACATATGGGACACCGGGCCTGGTTGAGACACCCACCGCACGCAGCCTGAATGACGGGGAACTCGCCTTCACCTCCAGCTTGGTCGGTCCAACCCTGCGCAATACCGTGACGTTTCAGATCTGGCCGCGGGTATCTGGCAGCTTTCGCTACACGCGGATCGATGGGGCGCAAGGCGATGGCTCAGCCAACTACGACCGCAGTTTTGACATTGCTTTCCAGCTTCTTGACGAAACCGACCTGCGCCCCGCCGTGGCGCTTGGGCTGCGCGATTTCCTCGGCACCGGGCTCTACAGCGGTGAATACCTTGTCGCGACCAAACAGTTCGGATCGCGTCTGGAGGTCACTGGCGGTATCGGGTGGGGGCGCTTTGCTGCAAGAGATGGCTTTACCAACCCCCTTGGCATTCTCGATGATCGCTTTGAAACGCGTCCGGGAGGCTTAACTGGCAAAGGCGGTCAGGTCGAAACCGGTAACTGGTTTCGCGGTGACGCCGCAATCTTTGGGGGCATCGCCTATCACCTGAACGACCGCACGACGCTTTTCGCAGAATATTCAACCGACACCTACGAACGCGACTCGAACCAGGGCCTGATCGATATCGACAGCCCCCTCAACGTTGGCGTCCAATACCGCTTCCGCAACGGTGTTGATCTCAAGGCCTTCGTCGTAGGCGGAAATGAGATTGGCGCACAGCTCAGCTATGTCATTGATCCCCGCAAACGGGCCAGCCCCGGCGGCGCTGACACCGCCCCGCGCCCCTTGGGCAACCGCGATCAACTCGCCATCGCAGACTGGAACAACTCCGCACGCGGCGGCGGCAAGGCTGCAGCGCAGCGCGTACTTGACGCCCGGTTAGCCGAGGAAGGCATGACCCTGCAAGGCTTTGAAATGTCAGGCAGCAGTGCCACGATCCGGGTTGAAAACAACCGGTGGGGCGTTGAGGCACAGGCGGCGGGCCGTGCAGCACGTGTCATGGCCACGACGCTGCCGCCAAATGTCGAAGAGCTGCGTGTTGTTCTGCAAGAACGTGGTGTTCCGATGAGCCAGGTCACCACACGCAGGTCTGATCTGGAAGACTTGCAATATGACTACGATGGCTCCTGGCGCACCTACGCCCGCGCCGAAATCGGTGACGCTTCCGACCTCGGTCGCGCGGGTGAAGTGAGCGAAGCCTTCCCGGTCTTTGACTACGGCCTGACACCCTATGTCGCGCTGTCGTTCTTTGATCCGGACGAGCCTTTGCGTGCCGAAGCAGGTGCGCAATTCAAGGCCTCCTACCGGCCTGCCCCCGGCCTGACTTTTTCTGGCAAGTTCCGCTACCCCTTCGCAGGCAATATCGAGGATTCAGCCCGCGTCTCCGACTCCGCCATCGAGCCCGTCCGCACCAACGCCGTGCTCTATGCCCGCGAGTCCGAACTTGAGATCAACACACTGACCGCAGAGTACATGTTCCGCCCCGGCAAAGACCTCTTCGGTCGTGTGACGGCTGGATACCTCGAAGACATGTTCGGCGGTGTTTCTGCCGAACTGCTGTGGTACCCGGTGGGCAGCCGCCTTGCCCTCGGGGCCGAGGTGAACTACGCCCGCCAGCGTGACTTTGACATGTTGTTCGGGTTTCAGGACTATGACGTGGTGACCGGCCACGCCTCAGCATACTACGACTTTGGCAACGGGTTTCAGGGACAGATCGACGCCGGCCGCTACCTCGCAGGCGATTGGGGGGCAACCATTGCTCTGGACCGCGAATTCAACAACGGGTTCCGCGTGGGTGGGTATTTTACCCTCACGGACGTCTCGTCTGATGACTTTGGCGAAGGCTCCTTTGATAAAGGCATCCGGTTCGAAGTGCCCCTGTCATGGGTCACGGGCCGCCCGTCCAAAACAACACTCAAGCAGACCATACGGCCAATCCAACGGGACGGCGGTGCGCGTCTGAATGTAGATAACCGGTTGCACCGCTTTGTCCGCGATTATCGCGGTCAGGAACTGCGTGATGGCTGGGGGCGGTACCTACGATGAAATGGTGTTTTGGCATCTTGGCAGCTGCACTGGCACTTTCGGCGTGCGGCAATTCCAACCTTCAACAGCGCGCCATTCAGGTATTTCTGGATGAACCCGCCCCTGCTGATGCATCCGGGCAATTTCCCCGTTTCCGGCCAATTTTGCAGGCTGGTCAAGGCCCTGCGCTTGATGTGCGCATCGCTTCGGCGGGTGCGCGTGGCGGTTTCTTGCTGGAATCGCGCCGGGGCAACATAGAAAGCTGGCTTGGCAACGACGGCGTGTCGTTGATCTTTGATCGCGGTGTGCTGCACGGCACGCGCGGCATCGGCGCAGGCCTTCTGGCTTCTGACGTGGCCCCAACAGCCAGTGCGGTGCTGGCGGGGCGTTCCGGCAACGTGGAGCGTGTTCACACGTACCTTAACGGCAATGATGAAGCGGAAACCCGCGCCTACGCCTGCACCATTACGAACGAGGGGCAGGAGACCATCCAGCTTGATAACGGGGCCACGCCCACGCGCCGGATGAAGGAAATCTGCCGCAGCATCAATCAGCAATTCACCAATACCTACTGGGTCGATACCCGCCGAGGCCGCATCGTGCGCTCACGCCAGTGGTCGGGTGAATATGCCGGTGAACTGGTGATCACTACGGTCTATAATTTCTAAGCTTTGGACCCATTCATTGACTTTGTGCTGCAGCTGGCCGCGTGAGTGAGGCTCCCGGCCTCTAAGGGTGATCTGATGCGCCATCTTTCTCGCTGAGCGTCGAGCAAATGGCGCACCCTCCCCGCAGTAAGGGGCATTCTCTCGCTAGCCACTCAGGGCCACTGCTGTGCTGCGTGCAGGACACGCAAAATAGTCACGACTTCTGGGTTATCTGGGATACGTGAGGTTTTCGCTTCGATCTCATCTTTGACAGCTTGGGCTGCGTCTGGATTGTCGTCGGAAATGAAATCGACAATCGCCAGCAGGTCGGCGATGGCCGCGGCCTTCATTTCAAGATCGGGCACGGCGCTTTTCGTCAATCAGTGCCTGCGCTTCCTGCATCACTTGGGTATGCGGAGTCGCGGGGCGCGGATCATCCAAAGCTTCTTTCACCTTGGCACGGAACCAAGCGTCGTAGGCATCAGGATCGGCTGTCAGACCAGCGGGCAATCCACCTTCCGTCGCAACGCGCGTGAGCAGGATGCGTACTGCATCTGAGAGGGTGAGGCCCACACCCGCGAGGGCGTCAGCGGCCTGAGCTTTAAGCTGGTCGTCCACGCGGACATGAAGCATTGAAGTGCGTGCGGGCATGGGAAGTCCTCCTGAGCAGGAATGTATCTCATTTGAGATACGACTTCAATCATCTGCAACTTGCCCTACTCAAGTTGCGGTAGGCTCTGTAAATCAATCACGAAAAACCCGCGTAAGCGCGGTCTTCTTGCGGGTCTCAAGAGTTTCCTCAGCCTACCCAGCTTGGACTATATCAGCCGCGATGGCGATGCTGTTCTGACGTGGTCTAAGCTCAGGCCTTGGTCACCAAATCCATCGGCAAGCCGCGCTTGGCCATCGCGTTGCGCGTGTCGATGATCGGGCAGCCCAGTTCCAACAGAGCCGCGTAATCCACCGCATCATGATCCGTCGCAATGACCACAGCGTCGAACCCAGCATCAGAAATCCTGCCGGGATCAAGCGCGGCGCGCCCCTCAAAAATCCCATACTCCCGCATCTGCGGGATCTGCGGCACATGCGGGTCGATAAAGGAAACCTCTGCCCCGGCTTCCTCAAACAATTGCATCAGCCGCATCGCAGGGCTCTCGCGCATGTCTGACACGTTCTTTTTGTACGCCACCCCCACCAGCAACAGCTTGGCCCCATTCAGCCCCCTGCCCTGGGCCCGGTCCAGCACCTCGCGCGTCCGGTGAACGATATGCGCGGGCATATTGGTGTTGATCTCTCCTGCCAGTTCAATGAACCGCGTCGGCACGTCGAACTTGCGCGCCCGCCAGGTCAGGTAAAACGGATCAATCGGGATGCAGTGACCGCCCAGACCGGGACCGGGATAGAACGGCATGTAACCAAAAGGCTTTGTTGCCGCCCCGTCGATCACCTCCCAGACGTCGATCCCCATCTCGTCGTAGATCAGCTTCAACTCATTGACCAAGGCGATGTTGACCGAGCGAAAGATGTTCTCGGTGATCTTGACCGCCTCGGCCACGGTGGGTGTGGGGACTGTCACGACCGTCTCAACAACGGCACCGTAGAAAGCCTCCATCAGCGCCTGCGCGGCTTCGCCATCGCCCGCGATGATCTTGGGAATGGTCTGGGTGCGATAGGTTGCATTGCCGGGGTCTTCCCGCTCGGGTGAGAACCCAACAAAAATATCACGCCCCAAGGCATGCCCACTTTGCGCAAGGATCGGCTTCAGCACTTCTTCGGTCGTTCCGGGCCACGTGGTGGATTCAAGAACCACCAGCGTCTCGGGCGTGACATGCGCCGCAATCTGGCGCGCGGTATCCTCGACGAAGGACAGGTCCGGTTCGCGGTGTTGGTTCAGTGGGGTCGGCACGCAAATCACAACCACATCGCAGGTTGCGATCTGCTCAAAATCCACGGTCCATGCGCATAGATGGTCCGTCTGAGCCAGATCATCTGGCGACACCGCCTCAATATAGCTTTCACGGGCATAAAGCCGTTCGACCTTGGACGCGTCTACGTCAAAACCAATGACGGAATACCCGGCCTTCGCCGCTGCCACCGCAAGCGGCAGACCCACGTACCCCAGCCCAATGATGCCAACGGTTGCTTCGCGTGTCCGAAGCCTGTCCAAAAGTGCCATGCGCTGCGCCTTGCTGCCCTGCCCGTCAAACCTTCTGATACAGGCAAGATGCCGGCAAAGACCAGCCCGCTATCCGTTCGTCGCGACGTTGGCCGAGTTGATCAGCAGCGGGAAGATCTGGCGGAAGGCGCGGTTCCAACGGGTGATCGGCTGTTCGGCGATGAACACGATATCGTTGGGTTGCATTTCGAACCGTGTCGCCAGCGTCATGTTGGCCGCGTTGCGGGCGTCCAGATGCCACGCCGTCACCGCCCCGAAGTCAGCCGGATTGGACGACCCGCGCAGGACGTAGATCTGCGATGGGTTCGCAGTTTCTGCTGTGAACCCGCTATCGGAATAGATCGCATCCGCAAGCGACGCCTGACGGCCAAAGGGCATGGTAAAGCGACCCGGCTTGCTGACCTCACCGGTCAGGTAAACGAAATCACGGTCCACGGCATCGAAATCAACCCGGTCTTTAAAGTTTGACCGCGCCTCTGTCAGCGATGCCCGGCGCAGGTTCACTTCCGCATTCAACTCTGCCAGCGCCTGCACCCGCGCTTGCTGCCGGAACTGCGCAAGCGTGATCTGTTCTTCGAAATAGGCCTGCGCCTTATCCAGCTCAAACTCTGTATCGACGAAGACGCTGTCACCATCGACCAGACGCACCTTTTGCAAATCGCCGCGCCGCAGGTATTCCTCCAGCGGGATCTGGTAGAGCGTCCCGTCGCGGTAAATGCGGATCGACGCGAAATCGAGGTCTTCGGTCGAGATGCCCCCTGCAACGGCAAGCGCCTCATCCAGGTAAAGCGGCGTCAGGCGAATGGGCGCAACGGTGGGGTTGGATACCGCACCACCCAGCGACACGCGCTTTGAATTAAACTCGGCAATTTCAAGGCTGAAAGTCGGGTCAATCTGGCTTTGCACAAGGCTTTGGAACAGCTGGGCCTCAGCCTCTTCCAGTGTCAGCCCTTCCAGCACCACGCGGCCCACATCGGGGATCGCAATCGCGCCATCATCCTGGACGGTATAGCCCTGACGCGCATTCTGTGCGGCCAACAAGCCGCTCAGTTCCTCAACAGTGTTTCCCGATCTCTTGGTTGCCAGCAACAAAACATCACCGACGCCAATCTGGTAGGGTCCGGGGGTCACGGCCGGCGGGATGCGCAGGGTCATTGCAGACGGACGCTGCTGCACGTCCAGCGACGCAGGCGGCACAGCCCCTGCCCCACGCGCGGCCCCTGCCCCGCCCGCGTTCTGAAAGAACACGGCTGGAAGCTGCTTGGGGTTATACTGCGCCCTGTTCGCCACCAGGACGGTTTCCGCATTCACCGGCAGAACCCGCACCTTGCCATCACGCGCATCGACTTTGGGCGAGACATAAACAGACCCGCAACTGGCCATAAAGAACACAATCGAGGCGATGAACGTCAATCTCAGCATCAGGAATACCCTTATTACGCGTACCCACTGTTTGTTCAGGAATTGACCTGTCGTTTCAAGCTGTCCATGGCCAATTCAAAATTTTGAGCGAGATTGTCGCCAGATTGCCGCATTATCCACAGGCTACCCAATCAGAACGGGCTCAGATGAACTCGCATGTCCCCAGGCCAATCGCCGCAACCGTCAAACGACCGCTGTGATACGCGCCCGTGTCGATAGAGATTCGCGATGGCGCGATCTGAGGTTCGCGCACGATGGTGTGCCCGTGCACGACCCAAAGGTCATCGTTTCGCGGCGTGGTCATAAACTCTTTGTGCCCCCACAGCAGAACCTGGCTCGACTGATCTTCAGGCTCCAGATGCGGGTCCATTCCGGCATGCACCACGCAAATATTCCCACTTTGATGCATCAATGGCAGGTTGCGTAGCCATTCCAGCACGCCGTCTGGCAGCGCCGCTTCAAGCGCATGGCTGGCCTCCGTTAGCTCCTCAACATCCGAATTCTCGCGCACGCCACCAATTCTGTAACTCGCCAGAGTCTGAAGCCCCCCATTCCGCAGCCACCGCTGCCCCCGGCCTGCCGGATCGTCAAGGAATTCCAGCATCATGCGTTCATGGTTGCCCATCAGGCAGGTGACGTTATCCGGCAGATCCTTTTGCAGATTATGAAGCCACTCCAACACCCGCGCGGAGTGTTCACCCCGGTCGATATAATCACCGACGAACACCAGACGAGGAATGCCATGAAGATCCACATCTCTGGCCTCGACAAAAACATCGACGTCTTTCAGGCACTTGCCCAGCAGATCATAGCTGCCGTGCAGGTCCCCGACCACCAGCAAAGGCTGTTCGGGCGCCATGCCGCTGACATCGGCGGGCGGGTTGGTCTTCTTCGTCTTGGAAGGGACTAATATGGTTCTTATACGGTCAAGCACTCTTCGTGGCCTTACTTCGGGCAGGCATGCCCAACTCGTTACGTTGCAGCAATCGGCCGTACCCCCTGCCTCATCAGCAAGATGATATGACACACCGATCATGTTCAGACATAATACGTTCGGAGCTCAAGAAAAGATGTCCTTTCTTTTGCCAAGGTATTCTCAGGCACCCATGGCGCCGAGATGCAGGTGAGTGAACGATCAGATCCAAACTCATGCTTAGCTTGTATCAGCCCTCCAAAATACACGTTATTCGTCACTGCAGCGTTGCCATTAGGCCGCTCATATGAGAAGCAAGCAATCATGGCTTAATGAATGAGTTCTCCGTTGAATAACGCCCACCCCTCCGAACGCGCGCGCTTCAGGCAGACGATGCAAGTCGAAGACGACGAGATCGACCTCGCCGCCCTGGTGGGGACCCTTTGGCGTGGCAAGTTCCTCATCTTGTTTTGCGCCATTGCTGCCGTGCTCATGGGCGGCTGGTATGCGTATTTTCAGGCAACGCCCGTCTACACCTCAAGTGCGACAGTTGCCTTGGAAAGCCGGCAGGAACAGGTCGTCGACATCGAAAGCGTCGTCACGGGCCTTTCGGGCGATCAGGCGACGATCAATACCGAAGTAGAAGTGATCCGATCCCGAGGCCTTCTCGAAAAGTTGGTGAACCGGCTGGATCTTGTGCAAGACCCTGAATTCAATGCGAATTTGCGGCCTGAACCTCGCTTTTCAATCGGGGCTTTGGTGGGATTGATCCGGTCACTTATCTCCACAGAGACGGAAGATTTGGCTGTTCCATCTGAGCGGAGCGAGCTGGATGCAGTCATTGATGCGGTTTTGGAAGACATCTCAGTCAGCAACATCCGGCAAAGCTATGTTTTCCGCATCACGGCGACGACAGAGAATCCGCAGAAATCAGCAGCATTCGCGAACACGCTCGCAGAGCTTTATATTCTTGAACAGTTGGAAACGAAATTTGAAGCGACCGAGCAGGCGACAACTTGGCTGACCGACAGGGTTGCAGAGTTGCAGGTACAGCTTGAAGCCGCTGAGGCCGCTGTAAAGGACTTCAATGCTGGCGCTGAACTCGTTAGCGCCGACGCGCTGACCGGGCTGAATGTCCAGATCAAAGAACTGAGAGATCGGCTGGGCGATACACAGATTGAGCGTGACGCGACAGCGGCACGGTTGGATGCCCTGCGTGTTGCCGCTGCGAGCAACGATATTGACGTCATGGCGCAGACAGCAAACGACCAGACACTGAACCGGGTGCGTCAGCTTATGGCGAACAGCGGTCAGGAAAGCCCGGACCGTTCCGCGTTCGACGCGCGCTTTGAGCAGATCGTCACACGCGCCCAACTCGAAGTGTCGCGCGCTGAAAACCAGATCGGCGCCCTGCAAGAGACAATCCAACAGCAAGAACAACAGATTGTGAATCAATCGGCCGATCTGGTCCGTCTTCAGCAGCTTCAACGCGAGGCCGAAGCAAGCCGTCTGATCTACGAATTTTTTCTGAACCGGCTGAAGGAAACCAGTGTTCAGGAGGGTATACACCAGTCTGACAGCCGTATCCTCTCGCAAGCGGTTGTCCCCAATCGGCCTTCTGCACCCCGCAAGTCTCTGATCCTTGCGTTGTCGATGATGCTGGGTCTTATGTTTGGCTCTGGCATCGTACTGCTCCGCGAATTTGCCCAGAACACTTTCCGCGAGCCTTCCGAACTTGAATCCCGGACCGGCTATACCGTTATCGGTCAGGTGCCAGCGATCCCAGCCCGTCGACGCAAGAACGTCCTGAAATACTTCGTCGACAAACCCACTTCGGCCGCCGCCGAAGCGATCCGCAATCTGCGGACCTCTGTCCTGCTGTCGAATATCGACAACCCGCCGAAGGTGATCATGTCCACCTCCTCAATCCCGCAGGAGGGTAAGACGACCCAATCGATGGCGCTTGCGCTGAACCTGACCGGACTTGGAAAGCGTGTGCTTTTGATCGAAGGGGACATTCGCCGCCGGATCTTTAGCCAATATTTCGAGCTTCCGAACACAAACGGACTACTGTCTGTATTAGCTGGTAACCTCAGCCTGCAAGATGCGGTCATCCGCATCGACGCTCTTGGTGCCGACGTGCTGATTGGTGAGAAAGCCAAGACCAACGCCGCCGACATTTTCTCGTCTGAACGCTTCGCGATGCTTCTTGAAACCGCCCGCGAGCAATACGACTACATCATCATCGACACGCCCCCGGTTCTGGCCGTGCCGGATGCACGGATCATCGGCAGACATGTCGATGCGATCGTCTACACAGTCAAATGGGACAGCACCTCGCACCGGCAGGTGCGTGAGGGCCTCAAGGCTTTCGAAGATGTCAATCTGCGCGTCTCCGGCCTCGTGCTTGGCCAGATCAACGCGCGCGGAATGAAGCGATATGGCTACGGTGACAGTTATGGCGCCTATAACGCCTACTACGACAATTAGGCCAGGTTGGAGACTACTTAGCGAGAAGGTGTGCGGTCTTCTCGGCCACCCATGCCGCCTCAACGTCCCTGTCGGTCAGAATGCTGGCCGACACGCCAGCCTTTGCGGGCTACACGGTGACCTTTAGGTCATTCCGGCGGACCTCCGCACCCTGTCCACAAGCAATTGTGACGGTCGTTGAGCCGGAGCTAGGCGCGCATAAGCGAAGGCTAGCGCGAGCAAGACCTACAGATCGTCTTAGGTTGTCGAGTTATCTTGCGTGCAACGGAGTTTGTTGCGTTAGGCCGGCAGTCGCAAAGAGCCTGTGGCGTTTCACCTTTGATAGATCAAATGAAGCCCGAACCCGATGTCATTAGGGTGGCGAAGCATCCTTTTCATTTTTCGCCAGCAGGGCCTCAAACTTGTTCTGTATTTCGCGCAGTTCCTCAATGGCACCGCGGATATCTCCACTGTCATAGAGCATGACTTCGACATGCTTTCCCACGTGCGACAGTTGTTTCTGAACTTCATGCCGCGCTTCTTGAGCCAGGGTCTTCAACTCGTAATAACGTACCGGGCGCGCAAATCCGCGCGGCTGAAACTCCCCGGCAAGGTCCGCCGAGACGACAGTTTCTACCAAGTTGAATGTGTTTTCATCCATTACGATCTTGTTAGGTTCCGCAACACTCTGCAACCGAGAGGCCAGATTGACCGGGCTGCCAAGAACGGTGTAGTCGAGCCTTTGGTCTGAGCCGAAGTTGCCGACCGTACAGAAACCAGTTGCGATACCCATTCGTACCTTCAGCCCGTTGGTGACGCCTTTCTTTCGCCATTTGCTCTGCAACTGGGCGACCCTTTCCTGCATTCTTACGGCCATTTCGACGCACCGAAGCGCATCCTCGGCTTCACCCTCCGTTTCAGGATCCCCGAAAAAGACCATGATGGCGTCCCCGATGAACTTGTCGATGGTTCCGCCACACTCAAGCGCAATATTGGTCATTTCGGACAGATAGGAATTCACGACGTCGGCAAGGCGTTCGGGTTCGAGCGTGTCGCTGAGATCGGTGAACTGGACGATGTCGGAAAAGAAAATGTTCAGTGTCTTGCGCCTATGCACATGCGACGTGTCTTCACTTTCCGAGAAGATGCTCTTGTAGATCTGTGGTGAAAGGTATTTCGCCAGCCGGGTTGCAAGGTTCTGCAGTTCCCTGGATTTCGCTTCGATCAGCTCGCGGTCCCGCAGCTTCTGTTCCAGAAGTTCCTCGCGTTCCTTGCGAAGCGACCATTCTGCCGTCCGGTCGACGAACTGGCCTTGGATGCCGTTTAGGTAGGTGAAATCAGCGTCTTGTGTGAACGTGGACAGCAGCGAGTAGATCCGGTCTTCTCCGTTCGCGGAAATCTCAACCTTGGGCAGCAAGACCGAACCGTTTTCCAACAATTCCGATTTGTATGTATCGATCTGGACACCGGGAAGTCCGAGCTGTTCGAGCACATCAAACATTGAGACGTTGGAGACATTTCCCAGCAGTGGAAAAAAAGCGCGGAAATTGTCGTTGGTACGCAGAATCTCGAAGTCTTGGTTCGCGAAATATGCTGCGGTAATCGCGTTCTTGAAGTTGAAAAAGCTCAGATCAAGAATCGATTTTTGATTAAAGAACTGCTCTGCATTCATCGTCGAACCTCCTCATGTAGAACCACTTTGGCCTGATTGTCTCGGTACTGTGCAAGCTTGCCAGTCGCAGCCCCCCAACTCGTGACGCAGTAAGGAACGCAATAGGTCAGGATAATCTTGACCACAGGAGGGTAGTCGCCCGCGAGGATACCGTCACCATGATTGATGCCGGTCAGAACTGTTCCAACCACCAAAGCCGTCATAGCTGCTTTCCGTGGAGTGCCCCCGCCGAACAGCAATTCCGGTATGCTGGGTTCGGACTGTGTAATCAGTGTCTCCAATAAGTATCTCACCGGCCAAGTCGGCGCTGTGATCATTCTTCGGATGCTTTTGCATGCGAACCGGTTTAGAGGAGCATACTTTTTCCAGACTAGCCAGTTCTTTTGGCTAGACGCCATCGGGAAGAACGGGCTTTGGAGCCGTGGACCTGAACGTCAGATTTGTACCGCTCATGAGACATCGGGCGCAGCCGCAGCGAATGGCCGATGTTCGTAAAAGCGTTCGCTACAGTGCAAAATCGGATGTTGCCGTGGTGCTGGCTTGTCATGAGTGACCGCTCTCGGTGGCTACAGGGTCATCCGACGAAAATACTCCGATGACCGAGTCGAGCCCAATGTGTAAGTTGATGCGTTCCGGGAAGCGAATTGCCACGCTTCCGGTATGAAGCGGTGCGGTGTCAGACGTATTTGAGCGATATCTGCGGCAGAATTGATTTGTCACTGAGGAAGGCAGCGCTCTAACCTGCTTTAAAATGAAGTAGACAGAAGAGAGCAATTGAATGCCTGAGCACTTTGATGTTCTGATTGTGGGTGCGGGCATTTCCGGCATAGCCGCAGCCTACCACTTGCAAGACCAGTTGCCCGATGCGTCCTTCGCGATACTCGAAAGTCAGAATGGGTTCGGCGGGACCTGGAAGACGCACCGATATCCCGGTATTCGCTCCGACAGCGACCTTTATACATTTGGCTACCGCTTCAAGCCCTGGGTTGGACCTCCGATCGCCAGTGGCACGGAAATCATGCGCTATTTGGAAGAGGTCATCGAGGAAAACGATATCGCGCAGCACATCCGCTATCGCCATCATGTCCAAGCCGCGCGTTGGTCGAGTGACGACAATCTCTGGACGCTCTCGGCAACCAATCTCGATACCGGAGAAACGCGCGAGTTCACTGCCGGTTTTCTTTGGATGTGTCAGGGCTATTACCGGCACGACAAGGGCTACACGCCGAATTGGGACGGGATGGCGGATTTTGGTGGACAGATCATTCACCCGCAGAACTGGCCAGAAGACTTCGACACGTCCGACAAGCGCGTGGTCGTCATTGGCTCGGGCGCAACGGCCGCGACGATTGTCCCGGCGATGGCCGGAAAATGTGCGCATGTGACGATGCTTCAGCGCTCGCCGACGTACTTTTTCATCCGTCCAAATGTGCATGAATTGGCGCAGGCGCTGCGAGAAATCGAGATCGACGAAGATGTGATCCATCCAATCGTGCGAAAACGCATTCTCTTCGATCAGAACGCTTTTATTCAGCGCTGCGCCGCAGAACCGGAGGAGGTCAGGCAAGAATTGTTGGCGCTCGTGCGCGCGCATGCGGGAGAGAAGGTCGATATCGAAAAGCACTTCTCGCCTGGTTATCGCCCATGGCGGCAGCGTCTTGCGCTAGTTCCTGACGGTGATCTGTTTCAGGCTATCCGCGACGGCCATGCCTCCGTCATCACCGATGAAATAGAGCGCTTCACGGACAGCGGAATTCAATTGAAATCCGGCGACAAGATTGAAGCGGACATCATCGTCACGGCGACCGGTTTTAACCTCAATGTGCTCGGTGATATCGACTTCATCATCGATGGTGCACCGCTCGATTTCCACGAAACTCTGACCTATCGGGGTATGATGTTTACCGGCATGCCCAACATGGTCTGGGTCTTTGGCTATTTCCGCGCCAGTTGGACTCTGCGCTCCGAGCTTATCGCGGACTTCGTATGCCGCCTATTGACCCACATGAAAGCCAAGGGTGCAAAACGCGTCGAGCCGATGCTGCGGGCTGCCGAGCAGGACATGACGCTCGGCCCGTGGATGGATCCTAAGGATTTCAATCCTGGATACCTGATGCGCGGGATGCACTTGCTTCCGAAGCGCGGCACCACGCGGGACTGGCAGCACACGCAGGATTATTGGCACGAAAAGGACGAGTTTCCGCAGATCGATCTGACTGACGAGGTGTTCGTCTATGACGGCAATAGGGCAAGCGCGTGAGTGTGCCGTCTGACGTTCATCCGCAGGTGCGCGCGGTGTTGAAGAAGATGGCCGAGCTTGGCATCCCGAAGGTGCATGATCTGTCAACGCAGGCCGCGCGCGCGCTCGTCGAGAACCTGTCTGCCGCGCGGCTTGAGAGCTACCCGCCCCCCGAGGTGCATGCGGTTGTCAACACGGCCACCGGTTCCGACTACGGCGATGTTTCGGTCCGCATATACCGGAGTTCGGCCGCCACCGAAGTGCCCGCGATCGTGTTCTTCCACGGCGGGGGACATGTCTTCGGAAGTCTCAACACGCATGACACTGCCGCGCGGTTTCTCGCCCACGCCACGGGATCGACCGTGGTGTCGGTCGACTATCGTATGGGACCAGAGTACCCGTTTCCGGCAGCAACGGAGGATGCATATCAAGCGACCCTCTGGGTTTCGGCGAAGGCTGCAGAGCTTGGCATCGATCCAACCCGTTTGGCGGTCTGCGGCGACAGTGCCGGTGCCAACCTCGCAGCCGTGGTCGCGCTTATGGCGCGGTCTGAGGGCGAGCCCGCTCTTTCCGCGCAGGTTTTGGTCTATCCGGTCATCGATTATCGCGGCAGCACTCCATCACATGCGCGCTATGCGCAGGGGTATGGCGTTCTAGAAGCGGGGACCGTGACGTGGTTCAGGGATCGCTATCTTCCTGATCCCGCCCTGCATGATGATTGGCGCGCTTGCCCAAAAAATGCAGCGTCGCATTCCGGCCTGCCGCCCGCATTGATCATCACAGCCGAATGCGACGTGTTACATGACGAGGGCATCGCATATGGCGAACAACTTACGTCTGCAGGGGTAACTGTCGAGCAAATTGACTATGCCGGAATGATTCACGGGTTCTTCACCCAGCTTGGTCTTGTGGACGATGCCGAGAGGAGTCACCACGACATCGCCCAGTTTCTTTCCAAATACTGGTGACGGTCAACTCGGAGTGACCTAAAAACAACCGGCTGTGTCTGGACCGAACCATTGCTTTTCTTGCTGCGGTGGCGCTGGCGTCTTGTTCAATCGCGTTGCTGCATCTGCAAGCCTTCGAATCACAGCAGGTCCGGTGGGGGCTCAGCTCGGTCATCTGAAGGTTTTTGTCGGATGACAGCTTCGTCTAAGGTTTGTGGCGGTGCTGTCAGACCAATTCGAACTCGTCTCTGCAAGGACAATATGACTGCCCTTTATGCCGCACCGAGACCGCGCCACTCAGCAAGAGCGGCGGCGCGGTTGAGTTTGAAATTCGTTCGAGTTGAAAGGCTGCGTTCCTGATTAAAGTGGTTGTAAGCGGATGCGTGGACGGCGTCGAATTTCTGAAAACTTCGCATGCGCCGGAAGCGAAGCATCGCCCTCTCTCGGCGTCGGAACGGCAGATGTAAATTCTCTGCCCCATTGTTCAGCCAGCGACCGGTTTCCTGCCTGTGTGCCGCGCCGATCTCCTTCAGCGCGGCGCCATAGGACCGCAGCAGATCCGTGACGAACACCTCCGGGCAACCATGCTTACGCATTGCTTTCTTTAAGAATTTCAGGGCCGCCTTCTTATCGCGTGTCTTCGTCGCAAAGCTTTCCAGCACCTCGCCCTCATGATCGACCGCCCGCCAAAGGTAGTGCCGCTCGCCGTTAATCTTGACGAACATCTCGTCGAGATGCCAACGCCATCGGCTGGACTTCATGCCCTCAATCCGTCGCTTTCGTATCTCGGAAGCGAACATCGGGCCGAACCGGTGCCACCAGTATCTCACCGCTTCATGGCTGATATCGATGCCGCGTTCGTGCAGCAGATCCTCGACATTTCGAAGGGACAGAGGGAAACGGACGTACAGCATTACCGCCAGGCGGATAATCTCGCGGCTCGTTTTAAAATAACGAAATGGATCAGGTTTGGTCATCCGGTGAGGCTACGAAACCGCCCTGCCCGCCTCAAGCTAGTTTGTTCTGACAGTACCCGCGCCTCTACTTGTTGACTCCAAACGCCGTAGGGCGATGACCCGGAATGACTGCGGTCCACCCTCAAAGGTGCACTTCAGATTGGGCGCACCTGAGTTCCTCCGGAGCCGCTATACTCCAGACGCTAGCCAGCTGCTGCATTCTTGCCCGAGTTCAGTCAAGGCTCTGGCTTCATAGCGGGCCTTGTCATCGTCGGGAAGAATGTCGCGCCATCGACCGTTCACACCGCGGTGGATGAAAGTCTCTGCACCGCCGTCCCAAAAGATTCCGCCCATAGGCACCGACTTGCTCGCATTCGCCTTCATATAGTCGAATGAACAGTGCTCCAGGATCGCTTCCCAGCGGCCATCGTCAATCTCGATGTCAAGGAAATCGGCGATGCGGCGAATTTCTCCCGGCATATCGCGTTTGAGCGCTTCGAAGTGGATCAAATGCACGTTTGGCAGATGGCGAATCTCCCACCAAGTTCGGATGTTTTCCCAGAAGGGCCACATCGGATAGCCATCTTTTTCCAACCACTCCCGGAAGTACTGCACGATGTCAGGTGTCGGTCGCTCGATCGGCGGCCCAACCCGGCCGGGGGTTTCGTTGAGGACCTCATACCATGCGTCATTCGCGTTGGCATGGTGGTTGTGGAAGCTCCAGACTACGTCGCGGCCATCGCGGGCGATGTAAATGTATTTGGCTTTTTGCGAGAAAACGAGCGCGTCTACCGGCAGGTGAGTTTTGAGGAAGCGTCGATGAGTTTGCGCCGCAACCTCAGGCAGCTTGATCTCTTTCGGGGGAACCCGAAGATCCAGCCACGGCGACATCTCGGCCACGTCGTGACCTTCGACGCCATTGAAGATCAGCTGGCTGACGATTTGCTGAACCCAAGTAGTTCCTGACTTCGCGTAGGTGGCGATTATTATATCGTCATCTCGAAACTTGAAATCGTTCCAAATAGTCGAGTCAAAATGGTGGTTGTGGATTTCCCTTGTCTTTTTCGGCTGATCCAGCTCGCTCATTTCCCCGATCCCTTCAGCTAACTGAAAAAACAACTCTGCCACGGAACATCTTCATGCGGAAGAAGGGGCGGCACAATTTCTCTGAAGTTGCGTAGGCAAAGTGCCAGAGGCGGGCCCGGTTTGGGCTCAACGGAGACATCTGATTAAAACCATCAGATGACCGCCCATCGTAGCATTGCTGCCGTTGCCGATATCGCCACACAACACGCTGTCTTCGAGTGTGTTCCCAAACACTGTGGTGGAAAACTGTATCGCAAACACTGTGGGGCAAAGAGTGTGTTACGGTTGCTTTAGCTCTCGCTGGACATCGTGTAGCCGATTGAACGGGAGGAATTGACAAATGGTCCAAAGGATTTTCGCTGCTTTGGTCGCGCTTACTGTGAGCGCCGGTTCAGCAATGGCGGTTTCGCCCGAAGCTCAACGCCTCATCGACCGCGCGGCAGCAGATTGCCAGAGCTTTGAAAACGGCGAGTTCGATCGAGGCGATGCTGTCACTGAAATCGAACTACGCTCCAAGTTTGGGACCGTGAACGCGGAACTTGTGGACGAAAGCCAGTACGCATGTTCTTCCGCTGTGTCGCTCTACTGCGGAACAGGTGGCTGCATACTTAATCTCATTTTGGACGGTGAGACGATGGCATGGCAGGCAACAGGTTGGCGTCTCATTGATTGGGGTCCTGACCGTTTCCTTCTGATTGGACGTGATGGAGGCTGGTGTGGAGGCACTGGAGCAGAGGTGTGCTATGAAGCGCTGGTTTGGAGCAACGGCAAGATATTGACCGTGGGTCCTGGGCCCGAGTGAAAACACGCTGATATTCTCATAACTCTGACGTGGCACGTTGAATGATCTGAACCTCACCCTTGAAAGCGAAATCACGTGCCCCGAGTGTGGCCACAAGGCAGCGGAGACCATGCCGACAGATGCTTGTCAGTGGTTCTACGAATGCTCCTCATGCAAGGCTGTGCTCAAGCCTTTACCCTGCGATTGCTGTGTCTATTGCTCCTACGGAACTGTGCCTTGTCCCCCGATCCAAGAAGGTGGATCGTGTTGCGGCTGATCTAATCTCGTATTCGCAAACACTGTGGGCAAACAGTGTGTTGCGAAACCAGGCTTCAATGTCCTCAAGGAAACCTCTTGCCGCGTAGCCGCAATCTTGCACCGAGCTCAAGCGGCGCCCGCTTGTTTCGATGCAAACCGGTCGATTGACAAGAAACCGACTGGAAGGCTTGTGTGTCCGTTAAGCGCGAGGTCTGCGAGCATTTGACCTATTATCGGCGCAAACTTGAAGCCGTGTCCTGAAAAACCCGTCGCAATGGTAACGTCAGGCATGTTCGGATGCTGGTCGACAATGAAATGATTATCCGGTGTCATCGTATACATGCACACATGCGCAGATCGGATGCCGTCATTAAGGCCCGGTATGTACTTGGCGGCAAAGTCTGAAACTTCCCCCCTGTCTTTATCAGTCACTACACGCTGTATGGTATCCGGTGAGGCCGCGTCTCCGGCATCATGCCTCAGAAGCATTGTACCCAGGTTATCGAAATGAGGCTTGCCCGCGAAAAATCCTTCAGGCGCGGCCCAGAAGTAAACCGAGAAGTCATTAGGATCGTAGTTCTTGGGCTGTTTTGTGTCGAAGTAGACCACAGGTATGCGCCGGGGTTTCAAGGGTAAACCCAGACTGGCAAAAGCATCGCATGCCCAAGGACCCAATGTCAGAACGAGCCTGCCTGCGCTGATCTCTTCACCATTCACAGTTACGACGACGCCCCCTCCCTCTTGCCGCCATCTGGTCGCTGCCGACTGGAAGCGCAATTGTGCTCCATGCCGCCGTGCAAGATCACGAAATGCGTCAAGACAGGCCTCTGCTTGGAGAAGCCCCGCCCCCGGCTCGCGGAGAATTTGCCAGCCATCCGGGACTGAAAAGCCGGGATAGCGCTGCTCAGCCTCCTCAGTATCGATTTTCTCGACAGCAAGACCATGTTGATCCGCCGCCAGGCACACACCATTCAAAAGCGGATGGTTCTGCGGTGCGAAATAGAGCGCACCTTTTATGTCCAGCAAACGAGCGTTGCTTTCTGCCTCCAACTTTCGCCAAAGATCATTGGACCGGCGGGCAAGCGGTACATATTCCGGTGACTCAAAATAGGATTCGCGAGTGGCTCGCGTTGGTCCATGCGATGAACCAAGCTTACTGTGGGGCAGATTGGCATCAATGCCCAGCACACGTGCTCCGCGTTTTGCAAGGGTATATGCCGTAGCGCTTCCCATAGCGCCCAACCCAACCACGATGACATCAAAAGTCTCCATTTCGAAATCTCCCACATTGGCCATGTCGTAAGGGTCTAAAGGCATTCAATTTTGTTGGGTAGAATAATCATTGAATAATCATTATGCAGATTTGCATGGAGTTACATTGGGACGATCTCAAGATCTTCTTGGCCGTGGCGCGCGCTGGATCATTGACAGGCGCAGCACGCAGGCTGCGGGTGAGCCAGCCAACTGTGTCACGCAAATTAGCTGCAATGGAACAAGCGTTTGGAGTCAAACTCTTCGAACGCAACCGCGATGGGTACCAGTTGTCCGGCCCCGGCGCCGAAATTTATGAAACTGCAAACCAGGTCGGTGAAGATATTTCCGAGATCGAACGCCGCCTCAGTGGGCGTGATATGCGGCTCGAAGGACAGGTTACGGTTACCTGCACTGAGGTCATGTCCAATCTGTATCTTGCGCCCCACTTCGCCCGCTTTTTGCAAGCGCATCCCGGTATTGAGCTAAGCGTTAATTGCACGTTTCAGAACCTCAGCCTCAGTCGTGGTGAAGCAGATGTCGCGGTGCGAAACACAAGTCGTCCACCCGAGACCCTGATTGGGCGAAAGTTGGTTAAAGTAGCCACTGCTGTCTACGTGGCTAATGATATGATTGGTTGTACCGGTGAAAAGGCCGCACCCCGGCACTGGATCGGGTGGCAGGACGAGGCCTACTCAAAACTACTTATCACTTCTCACTTTCCAGACGCAGTGGTGAAGCACCGCGTCGATGATATGCAGACAATGCGTTCAATGGTCCGCAATGGGGTCGGTATTGCTGCCTTGCCCTGCTACATGGCTGACCCAGACCCTGGCCTTTCCCGGTTGTTCCCTGATCCAATTTTTGAAGGCGCCCTGGATATCTGGGTTCTGCGTCATCCAGCAGTCCGGCAAGTCGCGCGTTTACGCCTGATGACCGAGTTTCTGGCCGATACAATATTGTCAGACCGCGATCTTTTTGAGGGTGAGCGGCCGGGGGAAATTGAGGTTCATGATTAAGCTCAGACATCGACATCAGCCGCGGCCTTATCGTTAAGCGGAAATGGATGAGCAACGAGCAAGGCGAGCGGGTCTCTGTCAAAAAGGATCGTCGTGTGCGACCGTGGTTCTTCGAGCAAGACGGCGGCTGGTATTTGCAGTGCCGCTAGCGGACATTCCTTGCGACGCAGATCGATCCGGAGCGAAGAGCTGATTTGGAAAAGCTTCAACGGGTGGGATCAGATACTCAGGGATTCCGGATCTGGCCTGTTTGGAGGCCCATTGTCCTCAAACTACGCTACCGCCGAGAGTTCACAGTTGTGAACTGTCATGATCCAAGAAAGTCCAAGAGCCCTTATCCTTACAGGCAAACTCCACGGCGCAAAGTCTGCCGCCGTCAGTCAGAAGTGACATTCCAAACCTGTTAAGCATCGAACTGTCAAAAACCAAATAGGAGACATTCGTAGAGCTACGGATGAATAACCGAGTTACGGGACTTTCCAGACCTTTGGCTGATCTTAGTCGATAGACGCTTTCGACCCAGGCCGTTCGTTCAACCGTCACGCTTCTGCAGTCGCAGCCCGCTAATCGGCCATTCGCCGCAGGTGCGAAATCTGGAGATGGTCGAACTCACACATCGAGGAGAGGGTGTGTGAAAACTCGAAATTCGCGCCCTTTTGGTGCCGCTCATTTTCCCGAAGCGAGGTGTTTGTGGCTCAGCTCAACGAGAGAGGCTGCAAATCTTGCTGTTTTTGTCGTTTTGCCGCCGCGCAAATAGTTTTCACACAGCCTCCGGACAAAGCTGCCATCGTCGACACAAGGCGTAACAATGCATTCCAGGCTGTGTCATTGGCTGATGCCCTTGCAAATTTTACTGTGTCGGCGCGGAACAGCGGTGTAAGCTGCCTGTCTTTATTGAGCAGCAAAAGAGGTCAGTATGGCATATCGGATAGTGTCGGTTACCGAAGTAGATGACGAACCCGCATTCGAAGAACTTCTGACCGAGTATTACGCGGTCGTATTTCGTAAACTGGGTTTGGTGGGCGGATCTGCGAAAAAAGAACCAAAAGATATGGCATCTTCCGTTCTGGCGAATATTCAGACGATCTTGCCGCCAACCGGCCGCCTTTTTCTGGCATATGGCAAACAAGATCGCCTTGTGGGGTGTGGCACGCTGCAACAAGCCCGCCCAGATGCCGGAGAGCTAAAGCGTCTTTTTGTTCGACCGGAAGCAAGTGGAAACCGCCTCGGCCGAGCTTTGGTGGACGCCCGGATGGAGGCCGCTCGGAACATGGGTTGGCGCACCCTTTTGGTGAATGCTGTAACAGGCAATCAAGATATGCTCCGCATCTATGAAAGCCTCGGCTTTAGGTTCATCGAAAGATACCCGGAATGTTCCGACCCTATCGAACTGACTGACTACTTTGACTATATGCAATTCGACTTCAGTTGATTTCTGTTCTTTCCGCTTGCGGCTGAGTGTGTCGAAAAACTCGAACAATCCGCACTCTCATTTTTCAGTCAAAATCCGTGTACTCGCTTGCATGCAATACGTTGCCATTTTTGGCGGAGTTCATTGGCGCTTGTCTGTGACTGCCTTTAAATCTAGCGTGAGAGGATGACCTGGAGCCTCCCATCGGGCCTGAAGCGAAGGACCGAATTGTCGCCGCAGATACCTCTCATTTTGGCGCTCTTCACAGCGGTTGTCGCCTGCGACCGTGACCCACCTGCGCTGACACCGCCCGGCGGTCCCGAGGACTTTTTGCGCGCCGCAGACGTTTTGAGTGCTGCACAATGTGAACTTGACGCCGCCGCAACCCGTTCCGATCCGCGCTTTTCCGCGATGAAAGCCGAGATTACGCTTACTCTTACTGTTCAAGTTTCGGAATCTAGCGGCGGTAGCCTTACCCTGACGATCCCTATCGCCACGACCGACCTCACGCTCCGTCGCGATAGAGTGCCGGAAGGCGCGGCACTTCGGCTAATGGACTTTCGTATTACCCACATTGTTGGCACAACGCCGGCTTGCCCGACGGCAGAAGTGCCGCTTTCCGAGACGGGCGTACGCTACATCGAAGGTGGCCTAGGCCTCCGTGAGTGGGTCACGGAAACCGACCGGCTAGTGGCACACACCGGTCGCGCACCGCGAGAAGTGAACTACGCCATGAGTTTTAATGTTACTTTGAGAAATGATCGATCACCCATTTTCTCCCGGGCGATCAATTCCGTTGACGCAGATTTTGTCAGACAGGAAGCAAGCGGACGCGAAACTCGTCACCGGATCGTTGTAACCATCATCCCGGGCCAGCCGCGCGAAAGCGTGCTCCACGATGCTGCCAACCGCTTTCTTGACCGCATAGACAACTGATTCGTTGGTCAGTCGCAGCACCTTTCAGACGCAGGCATGGCGTACCTTGCTTTTATCTAAAGAACTCAGCTTGAGAACTGATGTCTCCCTTGGGCTCGCTGCCGCCATTAGATCGATTGCAGCATCAAGGCGGATGGGCCCAGATCGCGTCGTCACTCACGGCCCAGAGCCGCCGTCCGGCGACGAATAGAAATGCGGCGGTGCGGCCCGTCAAATTGGCCATTCGCTGCAAGTGCAAGATTTGCGTCCATCAAGCTCTCTGATCGTCTTTGCCTTCAACCCATTCCTTTCGAACAGTAAGGTTCTGCTGCTACTCTCCAGGACTGCCGACCATCCTGTTCAAAGTCGCGCTTGCCCGGGATCGCGGAGCGGCGAGATGATGGCTGCGCGCCGACACTTCGGAGGAGAGGAAACCATGGAGCTTGATACTGAAAAACTGGATCGAGCCGCGCTGGCCATTCTGAGCCTGTCGCTGCATGACGAAAACCGGGTCTGGAAGGGTATCGACTGGGCGATCACCGACCGGCTGCACGAGAAAGGTCTGGTTCACGATCCAGTTGGCCGGGCCAAATCACTTGCCCTGACCGATGAAGGCCTGGCCGTCGCCGAGGCTGCTCTGAACGAATTTTTCAGCACAACTTGACCCGCTGCATCCGACCCGATTGCGCTGTCTGGTTGAACAGCCTATCCGTACTCCATGTCCAAAAAAGCACTGAATAAACAGAATCTGGTGGCACTCGGCGCTGATCGATTGGCCGATCTATGCCTCGAACTGGGCGAGGGCAGTGCAGAGATCAAGCGCCGACTCAGGCTGGAGCTGACCCATGCCGCCGGGCCCGAGGCACTGGCCCATGAGGTACGCAAGCGGATCGCCACCATACGTCGTTCGACCAGCTATGTGGAGTGGAACCGGACACGGCCTCTCATCCGCGATCTGGATACGCAATTGACTATGATCGCAGACAAGATTGCGCCGGGCGCGCCCGATACCGCCTTTGATCTTCTCTGGCAGTTCGTTGAACTTGCGCCATCTGTTTATGAGCGGACAGATGACAGCAATGGCAGCATCGGCGATATCTTCCGAGACGCCGTCACCCGGTTCGAGGATTTAGCCCCTCACATCCAACCAAACCAACCGGTGTTGGCTGAGCGCATCTTCGCTGCCATGTCGGACAACGGCTATGGCGAGTGGGACGGGCTTCTGGATTATATCGGATCGGCTCTGACGCCCGATGGTATCGTCGCGCTGAAAGACGCCGTTGACACCTATGAGGCAGCACCGCTGCCCGAAGACTCGATGGAAAGCCGCGCGGTTTTTGTCGGCGCCGAGCCGGTCGGCTATTCCCTCGACAAAGACTGGTCGGCAAAGCGCAAGGCCGACGAAATCCGCCGCTGGCGCCAGGAGATCGCCGATCTGGAAGGCGATGTTGATGCCTTTCTGTCTCAATTTGATGTCGAGCAGCTGGAGAATCCCACCTTCGCTGCAGACGCTGCCACACGCCTAATCGCCGCGAACCGCGCCACCGAAGCGGTGCCCATTCTCGAAACCGTACGGGACACGGCTGGCAAGCGCTTTATCCCGCACACCTGGGATGAGGCCTATGTCGCAGCCCTTGCCGCGCTTGATCGCAAAGAAGAACTGCACGCATTCCGCTGGCAAAGGTTCAGCGAAACCCTGGCCCCGTCCTATCTGCGCGACCTCCTGAAGGCCCTGCCTGACTTCGACGATATCGAGATGGAGGAAAAGGCCAAGGCTCTTGCCTTCAGTCATCGAAATTTCGAGGCCGCACTTGGGTTCTTCCTCGACTGGCCCGACCGTAAACTCGCGGCCGACCTGATCACTGCGCGCGTCGATGAATTGGACGGCGATGCCTACCATGCTCTCACCCCGGCGGCGGACGCCTTGCAGCATGACCACCCACTGGCCGCTACCCTTTGCCGCCGCGCCATGATCCGCTACACTTTGGACAAGGCCAGATCCACTCGTTACAAACACGCGATCCAGCATTTCGCTGAATGCGCCAGTGCCGACGCGTATATAGAGAGCTATGGGCAGTCTATCGACCACGTTGCTTTCACGGCAGAGCTGAAGGCCAAACACCCGCGAAAATCCGGTTTCTGGTCTGGCGTGAAATCCACCTGAATAGGGTAGACAATCAGCGCCTCACGTACGGGCGCGGGTGATAGCACCGGCCCACAGGAGACACTCACCGCGTCGGTCCGCGCCGCGATGCAGCTTCACCGAACCGGACTTTCGCCGCGAGTGCAAAATCCGGCGGTGGTCGAACTCACAGTCTTCGAGACAAAACGGGCTGGTTGTCTGGCACTCGATTATCCCGGATGCCGTCAAGAAAACGACCGCCCTGCCCATCTGAAGGATGTGTCAGTTGATATCGACGGTTTTTCCCGGGTTCATGATGTTATCGGGGTCCACCGCACGCTTTATTGTAGCCATAAGCGCGTAGGCTGCGCCGCGTTCCTCGACCATGTATCTCTTTTTGCCGGTGCCGACGCCATGTTCACCAGTCACGGTCCCGCCAAAAGACAGGGCGACCCGGTTCACATCTGATGCGAGCTGCTTGGCTTTTATCAGTTCTTCGGGATCATTCGGGTCAAACAGGATCAGCAGGTGGATATTGCCGTCCCCACATGCCCAACGATCGGGGCGATCAAACCGGCCTCATCCCTGCCGTGGATTTCCCGAATGCTTTCGCCTGTCGACAGACGCGCGCCGAGCAGGTCTCTTAACGCGGCAATTGCCCGAGTGTTGTTCCTCTGTGTCAAATCACGCTCCTTTTTGTCTTGTTGCTGCACAACACTGGCCGGCCCTTCGCAACAGCATCACCGGAACTCTCCGTCGTAAGCGTCGCGCAAAAGGTTTTTCTGCACTTTGCCCATGGTGTTTCGCGGCAGCGAGTCCAAAAACTTGATGCATTTGGGTTGTTTGAAACGGGCCAATTGATCCTTGATGCCGCATAAGATGTCTTCAGCTGACGGTGCGGCACCCTCCTGAGCAACAATGACCGCCACGACGGCTTCACCGAAATCCGGATTTGGTACACCAATCACCACGCTCTCAACGACGCCTGCCAGGTCGCCGATCACCAGCTCGATCTCTTTGAGATAGATGTTGTAGCCGCCCGAAATGATCAGGTCTTTCCCGCGTCCGACGATATGCACATATCCGTCCTCGTCGATGCGCCCAAGATCACCGGTGATGAAAAAACCAGTGTCGCGCAACTCCTCTGCGGTTTTCTCGGGCATCTTCCAATAGCCCGCAAAGACGTTTGGCCCGCGCACTTCCAAGACGCCAATGTCGCCCTGTGGCAATGGGAAGTCCACAGTGCCCGCCCGTCTTTCACCGTCATACGGGTTAGAGGTGTTCATGTTCGTTTCCGTCATTCCATAGCGTTCGAGAATGGCGTGGCCGGTCACGTCGCGCCAGCGATCATGGGTTTCGGCCAGCAACGGCGCCGAGCCGGACACGAAAAGGCGCACATAGAACGTCGGCACCCCCATAAGAACCGAAGCTTTCGGCATGTAGCCAACGATGTCATCCGCATCGAACTTGGACACTAAAATGCAAGACGACCCGGCCATTAGCGTGACATTTGTCGCAACGAACAATCCATGTGTGTGAAAGATCGGCAAAGCGTGGATCAGGACGTCATCCGCGCTGAAGTGCCAGCTTTCCTTGAGGGTCTGCGCGTTTGCCGCCAGCGCCCGATGCGTCAGCATGGCCCCCTTGGACCGCCCCGTCGTGCCCGACGTGTAGAGGATGGCCGCCAGATCGTCCGGCCCTCGTGGAGTGGCTGCAAAGCCCGGCGCCGTCGCATCACGCCGCTCCACCAATGAACCGCTTTCATCGGCACCGATGGTCAGCACCTCGGCAACACCGGCGTCTTTTGCCACAGCCGAAAGCGCGGCCTCCCGCTTCGGATCACAGATAAAGACACGTGGTTCTGCATCGGTCAGGAAATAGGCGACTTCGGTTGCGGTATAGGCGGTCTTCAACGGCAGAAAAACCGCGCCAGCCATGATCGTTGCGACATACACTTCCAGCATCGCCTGGGTTTTTGGGGCCTAAACAGCAACGCGATCACCGGCCTCTACACCCGCCTCGACCAGTACCTGCGCAATGCGCTCGGCATTGGAAAAGAATGCCTGATAGCTGACCTCTTCCCCGGTCTGATGATTCCGCAAGAAATGACTGTTGTCCGCGCCAAGGCTGGGGGCGCGCAGTTTCTCGGCAAGATGGTTTCCGTGATACATGAGACGTTCTTTTATCCCTTTCTCAATGCACTGACGCTGGCCGATGTCGAAAGATGGTGATGGCTTGCATAAGCCTGATGGTTCTGTTCGATTGTTGCGCCATCATAGATGTTGTTGACCATCACACCCGATGAATTGCCGATGCCCCGCGGACTGTTAACGCCGGGTTAAGACCGCACCAGTCGCCGGAGCAATAGTGCACCATTTTGCCGGATCTGGCTGGAGTAAAACTGCGCCACTTTTGGGATGTGGGTTTGTCCATCAGGTCGCGCTTTGCCCGTGCTGATGCAAGATCGGGGTCACGCTCGACAGATTTATGCGCATAGAAGGTCGATGGTGCGATCCCCAGAACCCGGCAGATCGGCCCGACACCAAAGACGCCTCGGTGCTCCTCGATAAAGGCGATCATCGTTTGAACGGGCGGTCGAGCTCCGCCGCCGCGAAATACGCAGATGCCTTCTTCAGGATCTCATTGGCGGTTCGAAGTTCTCGGTTCTCCCGCTCCAATTCCTTTATCCGGTCTTTCTCAGCGCTGGTAAGCCCCACCCGCTGCCCAGCGTCTCGTTCCGCCTGGTGGCACCAGGCGCGCAGGCTGTCAGGCGAACAGCCCAACTTCGGTGCAATCGCGCGGTAGGCAGCCGTATCGCTCGTGTAAGCACCGCGGTCTCTCGAAACAGCCGAACACCGCGTTCGCGAAGTTCAGCCGGATAGGCGGGGGTGAATCGTCTCTTCGTCATAGGGCTCATCCTTTGAGTGTTTTACTCTCCGGTAAACCCAGGGCGGTTCAGATACCTGAAGCCGTGGCGGCGATTCATAAATTCTGGTAGCTGGCCTTTCGCGTGTCTACATTCTTTGAAGCTTTGAATGACTGCGATGACTTAGCGTTAACTTGCCCGAGGCCTTTTAACCACAGAAGAAAACCTTACCATTCCTGTCCGCAGTGTACTTGATCAGACCACATCAAGGATGTGATCCCCCTCGCTTACCAAGGCAGCTTTTGGTGAAAGAACTCAGAAGTGCGAGGGGGTACCGCACATGAGTACGGTCAAGTTATGTTAACCATTCACGGACAGAGCACAAGTCTTGGAGAAGATGTCGTTACGTCACTCTTCAGGACTAGAGCGCGAAGAGATGCTCCTCCGCCAACTTCTGCATAGCCAACGGAGGAGCTAGGGGAAATACCCAACCACTCACTTCTGCGAACAACAGTACAGTTGGGTGAACTGCGTTGAGTGGCAAGCCCCTGACGTTACGTTACCCGCGATCAAAGCAGAGGAAAATAGGTTGATTGAGTGTCTGACGAGAAAAGAGCACACGCCCCGAAATGAGGCGACCGCCAAGCGACATCACTACGATAGCCTCAAACAACTACCAACCGATCTCGGCGATTCTCTTGACGCCTTTCTTTATGCAAGAGCTCTCAAAACACTTAGCGGTCTCACGCCTTATTAATACATCTGCAAAATCTGCACTTCTAAGCCAGATAGATTCACCCTAAATCCGATCCAGCAGGTGCCGGGATTAAACACTTAGGTTGCGGCCCGCCACATGCGAAACCGACCTTGACCCGTCACCTCGTGGATTAAGCCCCTCCCCTCCATCCAAGCAAGGTTGCGCTGAACGGCCGCTCGGCTCACATTGGTGAGGGCTTCCGCCATGGGGGCAGAAACCAAAGGCCATTCGGTCAATAATGCGAGCAAGGCTGGCGGCGTCTTTCCCGAGAGCAATCTCATCTCTGTTTCCGCCCGCGCAGCCCAAGCCTCGATGTCATCAAGGTGCCGCATTGCGGTCAGGCAGGCGGTCTCCATCTCGGCGAGCCAGCGAACCAGCCGATCGGCATGCGGCCCTTCTGACCGCAGACCCCCAGTCCCGCCCATGGCCAACGGCCCAAAAACCGCGCCCCTGCCCTCGGCCGCGGCGATACGCGCTGCGGTGACCGCCGCTTCCATTCTGTCGCCCTGTTGCCCGAGGCCCGCAAGGCTCCAGAGATGAAAGCCCATACAGGCGCGGGTGATTGGGTGCAGGTCTGAGGCTTCACGCATCACGCCTGTCCAACTGCTCGTCCGATCTGCGAAACGTTCGGCCTCATCGGCCATATTTTCTGGGTCGCGGCGCTCGAGGAAGGCAGACAAGTCCGCCTCGGGGTCGGGACCACTTGTCAGACGCCGCGCAGCCCATCCGACTCGCGCAAGCGCAACAGCGTCATCCTGCACGCCCGAAAGGCGCATGGACATCCAAAGCATCAACCGATCGGGACCAATGCGGTTGCCCACATGCCAACTCAGCTCCGCCGCTTCAATCAGGGCCAGCCGATGTCGCCACCCTTCCGGCCCGCGGCGCAGCCGGTCGTCCAGTGCACCAAGCCGGCCAGCCACTTTGGCAAGATGCGCCGCATAGCTCGCTTCCGCGCGTCGCCAGTCGTCAATGACCGAAGTGTCAGGCGGTTCCGCCCGCGGCCCCGGAGGCAGATAATCGGGTTCCTCTTCCACCGGACCCGGCAAGAACCAGAGATCGTCTTCCGATGCCTCTTCATCCCGCTCGGTGGGATCAAGAGTGTCGTTAAAATTATCATGAAAAGTGGATGCTTGCGGCTTCATGTGTGCAAAATACTCCTTTTTTGCACATTTCCCAAGTGTTTCTTCGGCCTCATCGTCCGCACTTTAGATTGCGTTCGCGCGCGATGGTCGACGTGGTTTCTCACATCACGCTCAGCGCAAAGAACCTAAGGGAATTCGCACAAACACGACGAAAGAGCTTTCGCTTGCATTCGTTTATAAACGATCGTTTATTGGCGATACTTAAAATTGCATACGGCTGGATTACATGCCCCTGATAGGCTATGCGCGCGTCTCCACAGGGGATCAGACCCCGCTGCCCCAGTCTAAGGCCCTCCAATCTGCTGGATGCGCAGAGATCTTTGAAGAGCACGCATCTGGCGGCATTCGTGCGCGGCCGGTGCTTGCGCGCGTGCTCGAACGCATCCAAAGGGGCGACACGCTGGTCGTCGTGCGGATCGACCGGCTGGCGCGATCTCTGTCGCACTTGCTGGAGGTGATCGAGCGGCTGGAGGCAAAGGGCGCTTTCTTCCGCTCGCTGCAGGATCCGATCGACACGGCCTCCCCCCAGGGCAAGTTCACCCTGCAGGTTCTCGGTGCTGCGGCCGAGTTCGAACGCGCCCTCATCCGCGAACGCACCAAGGCAGGACTTGCTTCGGCGCGCACCAAGGGACGTGTTGGCGGCAACCCCGGGCTCCGCGCAAAGGATCCGGGCGCGCTGCGCAAGGTGCGGCTGGCGCGACAGGACAGTTACATGAAGCGCCTAAACGAGACCGCGCAGGATTGGGTGCCGCATGTGCGCCACCTTCGACCCGATATGGCTTGGGAAGACGTGCTAAGGATCATCAATGGCCCTCTGACCCTTGACCGGCGCTGGACTCAAAGCCGTTTGCTCCGTGCAGTGAAAGCCTATGTACGTGAGAGGTTTCTGCCCGCCGAGGTGCTGGGCCGAGCAAGGCGCCGTGAAACCGACGACCGTCTTCCCGCGATTGTCGCCGCCATCAAAGGCGGTGATCCTGACATGACGTTGCAAGCGATCTGCGAACGGCTCGAATCCATGCGCGAACGCACCCCTCGTGGACGCACAAGCTGGCAGCCTTCGTCGGTTAAAATGCTATTGGATCGAGCGGAGCATCTTGGCCTTCTTTTGGGTGACAAAGCCCCTCGATAGGCTCGCCTCCACCAAAAAATTCCAACAGAATAGGCGTGCAGTCGATTCTTAGATCAACGAAAAGCTAAGTATGGCTTGGATCGACGTAACAATTCATTGAATGCTAAATTTTGAGAACCAGACGGGGCGAGGTAGTTTTTCATATGCGCCATCAAAGACTTAACGCCCTGCCTAACCATAGCACCTATAAGTGCTGCGGATAACTTTTACACTACATTTAGATTCTTCTTACCGGATCGGGCATCATCCTGCTCCGCGAATTTGCCCAGAACACTTTCCGCGAGCCTTCCGAACTTGAAGCCCGGACCGGCTATACCGTTATCGGTCAGGTGCCAGCGATCCCAGCCCGTCGACGCAAGAACGTCCTGAAATACTTCGTCGACAAACCCACTTCGGCCGCCGCCGAAGCGATCCGCAATCTGCGGACCTCTGTCCTGCTGTCGAATATCGACAACCCGCCGAAGGTGATCATGTCCACCTCCTCAATCCCGCAGGAGGGTAAGACGACCCAATCGATGGCGCTTGCGCTGAACCTGACCGGACTTGGAAAGCGTGTGCTTTTGATCGAAGGGGACATTCGCCGCCGGATCTTTAGCCAATATTTCGAGCTTCCGAACACAAACGGACTACTGTCTGTATTAGCTGGTAACCTCAGCCTGCAAGATGCGGTCATCCGCATCGACGCTCTTGGTGCCGACGTGCTGATTGGTGAGAAAGCCAAGACCATCGCCGCCGACATTTTCTCGTCTGAACGCTTCGCGATGCTTCTTGAAACCGCCCGCGAGCAATACGACTACATCATCATCGACACGCCCCCGGTTCTGGCCGTGCCGGATGCACGGATCATCGGCAGACATGTCGATGCGATCATCTACACAGTCAAATGGGACAGCACCTCGCACCGGCAGGTGCGTGAGGGCCTCAAGGCGTTCGAAGACGTCAATCTGCGCGTCTCCGGCCTCGTGCTTGGCCAGATCAACGCGCGCGGCATGAAGCGATATGGCTACGGTGACAGTTACGGCGCCTATCACGCCTACTACGCCAATTAGGTTGGGTTAGAGATTATTCTGCCAGAAGATCAGCGATTTTCTCGGCCAGCCATGACGGGTCAACCTCCCTGCCCGTCCGGATGCTAACAGACACGCCAGACTTTGCAGGCTTCACATTGACCTTTAGATCGTTCCGGCTCACTTCTGCGCCCTTTGGCGCGGGTTTCGGCTTGGGCTCTTTCTTCGCCCCTGCCCTGAGCTGTGGGATGATCGTCCGGAACTCGCGTTTCGGGGTATTGGCAATATCCACCTTCGCGACAATCTGATCGTGAAGCTCAACACAGGCCCGCCCCAGGGAAACATCGCCCTGCGGCACGCCCAGACGGTCCGCGATTTCCTCTTGCGTCAGGTCCCCCAGCGCATCGGCGATCAGGCCCACAGACAACAGCTCTTCGAACCCAGACAGGTTCTTGCGCATGGTGTTTTCATGAAAGCGTTCTTCCAGGTCGGCCAGCGCGCGATCCCCGGCCTCGGTCGCGATGACCGCCTTGACCTTGATCCCTAGCGCCTCACAGGCCGCCAGACGCCGCCGACCGGACTGAATGACAAACTGCTCGCCCGACTGCAGCGGATAGTCATGCTGAGGCTTCCAGTCCGCTTTGACGGGTCGCACGCGGATGGGCTGCACCTGACCCCGTCGCCTGATATTATCGACAAGCGCGGCAAACTCCGGATCGTTCTTCCAGTCCCCAACACGGTCCGTGCCCGCCTGATCAATGATCTGGCGTGTTGGCAGTTCCAGCGCCAGCGTGCCACTCATCACACCCTTGGCGATACTCTCACGCGTCTCAGAGAGCCGATGCTTGAGCATGTTCATTGCCGTGCCGCCCCACATGCCGCCCATCGCTGGACCGTCCTCAGCAGGGGCCTCTGGCGCTGGAGTAACCCCGCCTGCGTCAAGTTTGCGTTTACGCGCCATCAGTTCCACCTTTCGTCAATAAAGGCCTGCGCGAAGCCGCGCGGCGGCAGGTGCGGCAGGCAGCGGGTGACCAGCATATCATTGACCGCGTTGGCGTTGGTCATGAAGGCCTTTGCACTGGTGCGCCGGGTACGGGGCGGCAGGTATTCGTAGATGCTCTTGTACTCCTCCGACGCATTGGCGATGGCATCGGACCGGTTATACCAGACCTGACTGATCTCTCGCGGGGAGCGTTTGTAGAGATCAAGGATCTGGTCAAGGTCCTGATTGTTCTGCTCCTGCACGATTGTCGGCAGCACGATGTGTTCCCCCGCCCCTATTTCTAGATCAGATTCAAAGCTCATGATGAAATCCAGATATTCCCCGATGTTGCCCACATAGGTCGACAGCGTTGCCAGATCGAAACCCTTCATTGTCTGCGGGATCACCACCGAATCCGCCGCCACCAAACCGTTCAATTGCATCAGTGTCAGCGAGGGTTGTTGATCAATCACGATCACATCGAGCGTTTCGTTAAGAGCGCTCTCAAACTTCTTTGTATCAAAGCTGCCGTCGGTGCCACGCAGATCCGTCGCCTTGATCTGGGACGGGTGGGCGTCAGCCCATGTGTTGATCGCGTCGCGCAGCACACGGTAGACGGGGATGCGCGCACCCTGTGACAGGAAAAACAGGCTGATGTCACCATTCTGGATGTTCGCGCCACCGGGGATCAATCGGGTGCCAGGCCATGGGGTAGGGCGCCAGATCGCATCGATTTCCTCTGAGGTGCGCTTTGTCAGCTCGGTGCTGCCGGGGTCGTCCACGCCCATGAATTCGGCCAGTGTTGCCGTATCCGGGGAAAAAAGCGGCAGCTCCGCATCAGCGAAATACAGACTGGCGGTCGCCTGCGGGTCCGCATCAATGATGCCCACACGCAGACCGTAGAACAGCGACAGATATTGCGCGAAATGGGCGGCGGTGAGGGATTTGCCCGTGCCGCCCTTTTGCGCGCCAAAGGTGATCACCTTGACCGGATCATCCGCCTGCCGCCAATACAGATGCTCTCGCCTGGCACCGGGACGGCTGGCCAGAATACCCCGGATCTGCATGATCTCGGACGGTGAAAAGCTGCGCTCGCGCCCTGTGCGCTGACCTTCCGGGAAGGCCGGCTCGTCCTTGTCGATCCGCGTCAGGTAGGTCGCGTCGACCGACAGAAACTCGGCTACCTCTGTCATGGAGAACCGGCGAGAGACGCGACTGCGCATCGTCAGATCGCGCTGAAGCTTGGTGTTGACCTGTCCCATCACGCGCCCAAGGTTGCGGATAAACTGTTCGAATTGCCCGTATGCCATGAATTATATCCGCGGATATAGTGTTATTCCGCCACTTTGGCGCGACCAGACGCCAAGAACAAGCTTTGAGAGTGGGCTTCCCAGCGTTTGAGGTAGGACGCAAGCCGTTTCGCCCGTGCTGCCGCGCTGTTTTGCGGTGGCAGGCTCTTGGCGAGACGTTTCAGTTGAAGCAGGGAAGGGGGATTGGCCCAATGCGGCCTCCAAATTTTCTCAAGCGCGCCAAGAAAGGCGCTCACCTGTTCTGAATCGCTGAAACTTGCCCCAAGCCACTGTCTGGCAGCTGGCGAAAGCGCGGCGCCTGAAACCCCCTTTTCTTCAAGAAACTCTGTGAAGGACTGAATTATATCCGCGGATATAATCTGTGGCTGGGCCTCAACGGCGCGAGAGTTCTTCAGCAAATCGTCAGTAGGCCAGGTGTCGAAAGCAGGATAGGGGACACGACCAACGCATCGCTTCCATGCCAAAACTAAATCATCCATCACCGCCTTGGCGGGACTCTGGTTTCTATGATTATAATTTTGAGTTCTTAACGGGCGTTCAGTAGGCTTAACACTGCGTTCAGTGTTCTGGCTCAATTGCTTACGCCATGCGGCCCAGAAAACCACGCGGTACCGCAGACGGTAATTATAGCCATTGGCCATCTTCTGCGTTTCAGTCTCGATCAGGCCTTCTTCGCTCAGTTCCGGGATATACCCGGACACGGCGGCACAGGACCGGCCCAAGCGGTCGCCAAGCTGCGCCAGGGAAGGCCAGCACTGGCCCTCACGGTTCGCCATGCGGCACAATTCTGCCAGCGTGCGGAACGCACCAGGCGTCAGATCAAGCTCGAATACGGACATCGGAAAAGCGACAAATCCCTTCTTAGAGCGGTTCCAGTTTTGATTGAATCAAAGGGGATTCACAGCTGGGCAGTTTTCTGATTCATCCTGTTCAGGAGGATCAGTTTATGCCCAACCCGCTTTCTGTTGATATTCGCGCCCGTTTTGAACGTCTCTTTGCCGAGGGTCTGTCAGGCCGGGAGATTGGCCGCCGCCTTATGATTTCAGCGGCATCTGCCTCTCGGCTGTCGCAGCGGCTGAGGCAGGGGCGATGCCTGACGCCCGCCAAGAACCCGCGGAACACCGGACATGGTCGGCTGGCCCCGTACCATGGCTTCCTGATCGAGTTGATCCGCCAGGACCCGGACATCACGCTTAAGGAACTGCAAGGCGCACTTGCAGATGCGCATGACGTTACCGCGTCTGTTTCCGGCATTGATCAGGCGCTCAAGCGGCTGGGTTACATGTACAAAAAAAGAGCCTCATTGCGGATGAGCGCAAACGCGCAAGGGTAAGGGTAAGGCGCGCCCGCGCCGATTGGTTTGACCATCGCGTCCCGGCGATCAGCACGATGCCTGAACGTGTTGTCTTCCTTGATGAAACATCCGTCAAAACCAACCTGACGCGAACAAGAGGGCGGTCCCTGCGCGGCACCCGGCTGACAGCATCCGCGCCGTTTGGATCGTGGGGTACCCAGACCCTGATTGCCGGGCTGGCGGCCTCCGATCTGGTCACGCCTTGGGTGATCAACGGGGCGATGGACGGCCCCGCATTTGTCGCCTACATCCGCGACGTTCTGATCCCCGAGATCGAGCCAGGCACCGTTGTGATCCTCGATAACCTTGCCACCCATCGGAACAAAGAAGCCGAGGCGGCCCTGCGCGCCCACGGCTGCTGGTTCCTCTTCTTGCCACCCTACAGTCCGGACCTTAACCCGATCGAAATGGCGTTCTCCAAACTGAAAGCCCTTCTGCGCCGTATCGGAGCGCGATCCTTTAACGCCCTCTTCCACGCCCTCAGCGAAATCTGCGAGCTATACACGCCAGACGAATGCTGGAATTACTTTTGCGAGGCAGGATACGCTTCTACGTAAACTGGAACCGATTTAGGGTCCACCATAATTGGTTCATCGACACCCGCTACGAACCCAGTGTTGACCGCGAACGCCGTTGGACTGAAAACATTGTAAACGTGCGTCGTCGTCAAAAACCAATAATATGAGAGCGATCGCAGGAATTGCGCTAACTATTTTGAATGAAAGAGGAATATCGCGGCGGCGTAGGCAGAAGACGCGCACCAATCTCGCGAAAGGCATGCAATCAAATGCTCTAGCCCGCTGGCCTCACAAATTCATAGGGGCGCTTGACCAATCCTGACAATACCTGCAATCGGCATGGGGGCCACCGATGTGCTCAGATCTATTGGCATCTGTACTCCTGTACGAAGCCAAGGCCCTTTTATCGATTGAATTTGTTCACAATTTGACGAAGGTACAGCAGCAATAAATCCTTCAGACCTTGATCAGGGGGCCTTCGTAAGCGGCAAGTTTCTGATCGACGGTCACCAGTTGCATCCCCTCCCCCATCGCCTGCGCCAGCAGCATCCGGTCAAACGGATCACCATGCAGCGGCGGCAAAGAGGCCAGAGCCAGACAATGGCGCCCCTCTATTGCCAGTTCCCGGTAATCATTGCTCAGCAGTCCGGCCCGAAGCACGGAAGCATCGGTCTGAAAATCAGGACGGTTCAAAGATTTCTTAATCGTCACTTCCCACAGGCTGGCCACGCTGAACCACAGGGTGTTGTCCATATCCTTGATCAGGGCATCCGCCTTTGGCGACATCATGTCATCCCGCGCTGCCAGCCAAAGCAACAGATGCGTATCCAGCAGCAGGTTCACCCCCCCTGCCCTTCGAACATATGGCGGATGTCATCGGCGAACATATCGTCAAAGTCTTCCGGCATATCGACCTGACCTTTCAGGAACCCCGTGCGCCTTGGCGCTTCGCTTTCCACCATCACGACCTTGACCAGCGGCTTGCCCGCTTTCGCGATGACAAACGGCTCACCATGCGTGGCGGCTTCAACCAGCTTTGACAAATGTGTCTTTGCTTCATGCATATTGACGGTTTTCATTGCGAACTCCAACTTAGTTTACTCAACTTAGTCAACCACCTGAGTCGAGTCAAACGTCAAAGCGATTCTCTTCAACATTAGTCACTAACACGTCGAAATAGAGTCTATTCAATGGTCAGGGTTATTCGCTTGCCGATAGGGTCGGTTTTACTGATATATAAGAATATCAGTGCATTAATAAGTCTTTTGCGGCCTGAGAGCCACCGACCACAAGATGTTGCGTTTGAGCCCAAAACACCTGAAACTTGAAATCTGTTGCACAAAAGGCTTCTCTTGGCGTAAGAAACGGTAAAGAAGGCGCTACCGAACCAAAGCGTTACTATGAAAGAGGGCAGTTGTGGCAAGTGACGTCACCATCAACGCACGTATTCGTGCGAACGCGGAAACCTTATCCGCCGCACTTGAGCACCACATGCACACAGTGTTCGCGCCCGATGCCCGCAAGGAACTGCGCCTGTTTTCCGCGGGTGAAGCAGCCGATCTGCTCAACATATCCACCAGTTTCCTGCGCAAGCTACATTTTGACGGAAAGATCCCCGATGTCCACATGACACCGGGCGGACGCAGACACTATTCCGCCGAAAACCTCGCTGAAATCCGCAAGATCCTTGAGGCCAGCGCCAAGACCAAGGGCACCTATCTGCGCGGACGTCGCGAGGGCGACAAGCTGCAGGTGCTGTCCTTTCTCAACTTCAAGGGCGGTTCAGGCAAGACCACCAGCGCGATCCACGCCGCGCAGCGCCTGGCCCTCAAGGGATACCGGGTGCTTTGCATTGATGTTGACCCGCAGGCATCGCTCACCACGCTGTTCGGCTACCGTCCGGAGTATGATTTCCTTGATTCCGGCACGATCTATGACGCGATCCGCTACGAAGACCCCCTGCCCCTCTCGGATATCATCCAAAAGACATTCTTTACCGGGATCGACCTCGCCCCCGGCGGGCTGATGCTGCAGGAATTTGAACATGAAACCCCGCAAGCGCTGATCAACAACACGCCGCCCCCGTTTTTCGCCCGGCTGGCAACCGCCATTCAGGAGGTCGAGGCCGACTATGATCTGGTGATCTTCGATTGTCCGCCGCAACTGGGCTATCTGACCATGTCCGCGCTCTGTGCCTCCACCGGCATCCTGATCACCGTGGTGCCCAACATGCTCGACGTCGCCTCGATGTCGCAGTTCCTGCAAATGAGCGCCGATCTGCTTGATGTTGTCTCTAACGCTGGCGCAAGCATGGATTTTGACTTCCTACGGTTCCTCATCAACCGGTACGAACCCAACGATGGCCCCCAGCAGCAGGTGCTTGCCTTCCTTCGACAGCTTTTCGGAGATGAGGTCATGGTGGCATCCATGCTGAAATCCACTGCCATTTCCGATGCCGGTCTGACGCATCAGACAATCTATGAGGTCGACCGCTCACAATTCCACCGCAACACCTACGACCGTGCGATGGATTCACTCAATCTTGTGAATGATGAGATCGAAACGCTTATCCAAAAAGCATGGGGGCGCTGATGGCGCGTAAAGGTATTCTTTCACCCGGACCGGGCACATCGAGCGCCCCTGCCCGCCCCAAACCCGTGAAAGCCCCCCGTGGTGCCGTGGGTGCGCTGCAATCCTCTCTGACCAAACTTCAGGAAAGCGCGGTACAGGAGATCGACGCAGCACTGATCGAAGATGCAGGGTTTGAGGACCGTCTTGGCACCGATCCTGTGGCCCAGCGACAGCTTCAGGAAAGCCTGTCGACGTATGGCCAACAGGTTCCTGTCCTGTTGCGGCCCCACCCCAAGAAACCGGGCCGGTTCGAGATTGTTTATGGCCGCCGCCGCCTTGCCGCGCTCAAGGCATTGGGTCAGCCGGTCAAGGCGATGGTACGTCAGTTGGACGATCATGCGCTGGTGATGGCGCAAGGCCAGGAAAACACCTCGCGGCAGGACCTGTCTTTCATCGAAAAGGCCAGTTTCGCCGCACAGCTCAAAGATGCGGGATATGAACGGCAGACAATCGCGGACGCCCTGTCGATCGATCTGCCAATGCTCAGCCGGATGCTCAAGGTGGGCGAAAGCTTCAGCCTCGATTTCCTGCGCCTGATCGGTTCCGCCCCGGGCATCGGGCGCGACCGCTGGCTGGCCCTGTCCAAGCTGTTCGAAGATCCGGCGGCGAAAAGCCGTGCCAACACCTTTACGCGCTCACCGGATTTTTCCGGCCTCGATTCCGATGCCCGGTTCGACGCCGTCTTTGCCCGCGCCACCGGCAAGGCCGCCCCAAAATCCAAGGCCCCTGCCCCGGACAAGCCGCGCACCCTGCGCAGCACGGATGGCAAGGCAATCGCAGACATCCGCAGCACGAAAAAGGGCGTCACACTCAACGTGACCGCCCGCGCGTCAGAGGGGTTTGACACGTGGTTGAACGACCACGCCGAAACCCTGCTGCAAGAAATCCACGACCGCTGGCAAAAAGAGCGTTCGTGAGAGGTGAGGAAATAAAACAACAAGGAGGCACGACAACAAGGCGGCAAAAGAAAAGCCCCCCAGGATACATCCCAGAAGGCCATTCTCACTCTTTGCACCTTTGAGATAGCCCCAATGATTCGTCTGTGTCAACTCTGCCTGTAGGGCAGGGGGCAGGAAACTGTTGTCTTTCGTGAAATTTACATGAAACACGCGTCCCAAATCCAATTTGGGCGGCCAGTAGAGGCTGTTCAAAACCCATCGCCCCAGGAAGGTCCGGACAAATGGGAACTCCTCAAATCCCTGACTGACACGGCAGGTGAATTCGATCTGTCACACCGCACATTGTCCGTGCTCAAGGCGTTGCTGACGTTCTTGCCCACGCGGCATATTCCGCGCGGCCTCGCAGCGGTCGTTTTCCCATCCAACAAGACATTGTCTGACCGCCTGTCCGGGATGCCGGAAAGCACGCTGAGGCGCCATCTGACCAAACTGGTGCAGTCTGGCATTGTCAGCCGGCAAGACAGCCCGAACCGCAAGCGCTATGCACGGCACGTCGGGGCAGGGGTCGCGATTGCCTATGGCTTTGATCTCGCTCCTCTGGCCGCCATGCACACCGATCTGACCACCCTCGCACAACGCGCCCGCGCAAAACGTGACCAGCTCCTTGCCCTGCGGGACCGCGTGCTTTGCTTGCGCGCCGCTGTGATCGACCTTCAGGGCCAAAGCCCGTTGACGGACCACATCGCGAGGCTTGCACGCAGGAAGCCGGAGGAAGAGGCGCTGATGAAGGCCCATCAAGACCTGACCGACCTTGTGGATAACCATCCCACATCAGCCCCTGAAGCAAACGAACTGAGCACCAGTGACAACCAGAATGAGCGGCACATACAGAATGAACTTAAATATGATTTAGACCCTGAAGGGACAGACACTCAGATGGCGGCACATGCTGAACGCTTTGATGCTGAGAATGGAAAGATGATTTCACTCGCTGAAGTGATCGAACGTTGTCAGGCGTACAAGGGGTTCTTTCCTAACATTGTCCGCTCTTGGCGCGATATCATTTCGATATCTGACCGTCTGGCACCGATGGTAGGGATCGACCAGCCGGTGATGCATCAGGCAAAGAAAACCATGGGCGCAGAGGCGACAGCCGTTGTCATTCTGTGCATTTTGGAGAAGATGGAAAGCATCCGCAGTCCCGGCGCCTACCTGCGCCACCTGATCAAAGTCGCCATGTCAGGGAATTTCAGCATTCTGCCGATGTTGCGGGCCGTGAAATCAGGAAATTGTCAGCTGACAACTTGAAAAATGCCATATTATCAATATATTAGTTGTACACCGCCCGCAATATAGCCCCCTTATCGGGCGCGCTCAATGTTTCCACAGGGCCGACAAAGTGTGGCTTTTTTGTATTTTGTTGCGCACGTCCAACTTTGGCCACATTTACATGTGAGCAATATTGGTACAGCATTAATGCGTCCCCCGCTTCTCTCACGTGGGGCTCTCCGCCAGAAGGCGAGATACCTTTCCTGTCTGTCCACAGGGCACGCAGCACAGAAAGTGGATCAGCCATCGGGCTGATGTTGAAAGAATGAAGTTTCTTCTCGTTGATGACGATCCTATCGCGCTGGATTTGCTGAGCAACATCCTGATCGGTTGCGGGTACGAAGACTTGGTTTGCGCGCGGAGTGGGAATGAAGCCCTCCAGCATCTCAAATTGCGCCAAACCCCCTTCGACTGTCTCATGCTTGATTTGCGGATACCTGATATCGACGGCATCAAGCTGTGCCGGACGGTGCGTCAGTTCAAGGAATACGAGAAGACACCGATCATGATGATCACAGTCGCCAGAGAAGAAGAGCTTATCGCATCGGCGTTCTCGGCTGGCGCCACCGATTACATCTTCAAACCTTTCGACGTTGTGGAGCTGATGAAGCGGGTCCGCATCGCGGAAATCATTGAGGACCCGGTTCAGGCACGCGAACTGGCACTGGTCAGATCAGGCCAGCAAGGCCAAGAGCAGTTCACCGAAAGCATGCTGACACGGCTGAAAGTGGACCGCGATTCCAATCTGAACCGGCCGCATTCAAAGCTGTCTCAGGCTTTCCAGCAGACTGCACGATACTCAACGCTTTTGCCGAAAGCACTTCGGTATCTGTTTATGAATGGCAACCTACGACAAATCACTAAACTACTGACAAGCGCCAAACCTGATCGCAAGGGGGGAGACACCTAGATCAGGTAAAGCGCTACGACAGAAAAAAAAAGAAACACGAGCAAAAAAGAAAACCGCACAAACAGCCACCAAAAGGCGACGGGCGGGCATACAGGTTCAAACGGCAGGCACATCCGGATCCCGAAGAAGTCCACAAGAGACTTCGTCACAAAATCCCACCCCGCTTTGTCCTACGTATGTGAGAAAAAGAAAGCAGACGAGGCAGGTATGACATCGCAGCAGGCGCTACAGAACGACAAGCTACAGCTGCTCCAGGCAGGGCTTGCAAGACTCAAGCTGGAGTTCATTGAAACACTGAAGGGCCGGGTCGCAGAACTCGATAGCCTGATGGATGAACTCTATGAGGAAGACGTCGACGTTGAAGCCGTTGTCGAGACAATATGTCAGCACGCGCACAAGCTGCATGGTCAAGCAGGCGCGTTTGGCTTTAACGACGTCGGCGCGAAAGCAGCCCAGCTTGAACAAGAGATCCTGAACGCCCAAGAAGGCGCGAAACCCCTCAACACCGAGGTTGTTGAGGCCCACTTGGCAGCATTGCTTGATCAGATCGAAGCAAGCCTGGATGCGGTCTGAGCGCCGTGTTTACCCCCATGTCATCTGTGTTCCGCATCGGTCAGGGCTTTGTCTTGGCCTTGATCCTTACGGCGCTGTCTGTCCTGGCCACACCCTCGCGTGCACAGGAGACAAGCCCACAGCCCATCAAACAGTTGACCTTGGGTATACTTGCCACCGAAGGGGCCACCCGTGCGCTGGAAGCATGGACGCCGACCCAAGGGCTTCTCAATCGTGCGGCATCTGCCCAGAACCTTCCGTATCGCTTCAAGATTGAACCGCATACCGATACGTCGCTGATCAGCGGTTTGGGCGAAGGCAATATTGACTTGCTTTTGGGCGACCCCGCCGCTTTCGTCGTGGCAGAGGTAGAGGAGGGCGTGCGCGCGTTGCTTTCCGTAGCCCACATGTGGGACGGGACGACTTATGACCGCACAGGCGCGGTTGTTTTTGTTCGAAATGACAGCGGCATCCGCCAGTTTAATGACATCGCTGGCGAAAGGATTATGGGCGTCACTGCGAACGAATTGACGGGCTGGCAACTGGCCCTGCAAGAGTTCCGCAAATACCGCCTCAGCCCAGACGACATGGCTGCTGATGTGCTGTTTTCCGGCGGCAACCAGCGCGAGGTCGTCTATGCTGTGCAGAATGACCTTGTCGACGTCGGAGTGATCCGTGCAGGGGTACTGGAATACCTTGCCCAGCAAGGCGCGATATCGCTTGATGACTTTCGTCCGATCCAACCAATTGTGCACGAGGGCTATCCGTTCTGGGCCAGCACGCCGCTGTATCCTGACTGGGTGATGGCGGCGATGCCTGACGTACCCGAGGATGCCCTTGCGCTGTTGATTGAAACCTTGCTCAATGTCACTCCAAGCAACGTTGAATCCCAGGCGGCAAACGGTGTTCTCTGGCAAGCGCCGCAGAACTATCAGGCGGTGCATGAGTTGCTGATCTCTTTGCGTGCGCGGCCTTATGAGAACTATCTCCGGCAGGCGGCAACGCGGATTTATCTTGCGTACAAATGGCCTGTGATCGGGCTTTCAGCGCTAATCCTTCTGTCGCTCGTGCTGTTGGGATATGCGCTGCTCCGCAATGCCAGCCTTGCCGAGGCGCGCAAGAACGTCCTGCAGTCAGAGGTGCGCTCAAAGCAGTTTTATCGCAATGCGATTGAGGATCACACGGTGTTCTGCATGCTGACCAAAGACGGCATCATCTCACATATGAACGAACAGTTCGTTACGGCGCTCAAGCGCAGCCGCAACAGCCTGATGAACACGCCACTGGCCGAGATCATGAAGGAAACCAACCGGCAGATGCTGGAGGGCGAGATCATGGCCGCGATGAACGCCGGTGTGCCGTGGCAGGGTGCATTGCAGTTGACCAAACAGGACGGCAAGAGCGCGTGGGTCCAAAGCACGTTCATTCCCGTCACCGGCACCTCGCGCAAGCTGAGCGAGATTGCCATCGTCGCGTCCGATGTGACCAGTACACGCAAAGGCGTGTCCGAGACCCGCTTTAATGACACGCTTGAGCTGATCCAAGATCAGATCGTGGTGATGCGCCCCGTCAGCCTTGAAATTACCTACGCCAACACCGCTGCGGTGCAGACCCTTTTTGAAGACCGGGTTGGAGGCACCTGGAAAGGCAAGAAGGCCGGGGATTTCATTATGGAGAAAGATCTGCAAACCCTGAAAATGCGTTGCGAGGCTATCGAGATGGGTCCACAGCGGCGCATCACTTGGGAGGCAGCGGGCAAGAACGACGTCACCTATGAAATCAGCCTCGAATACGTGCAGCCAGAACAGGATGAACCGCGTCTCATCGCCATTTACCGTGACGTGTCAGAGCGCAAGATCATCGAACGGGCCAAGAACGAATTTATCGCTACCGTCAGCCACGAGCTGCGCACGCCGCTGACCTCAATCAAAGGCGCGCTGGGGCTGGCCATGTCCGGCGCCGTAGGCGAGATGCCCGAGAAGATGGGTGGCGTTGTCGACATGGCAGCGACCAGCTGTGACCGCCTTGTGGTACTGATCAACGATATCCTTGATCTGGAAAAGATTGAATCCGGCAAGATGGATTTCCAGATGCAGTTGTTCGACATTGATCAGCTTGTGACCGACGCGTTGCAATCCAATGCCTTCTACGCCGAGAAATTCAATGTCAGCATCGACCGGCTTCCGCAGCCCGAAGATGAAAGCTATATGACATATGGCGACCCGGCGCGCCTGACGCAGGTGATGGACAACCTAATTTCAAACGCGGCGAAGTTTTCCAAGACAGGCACCAAGATCGAGGTCGGGCTGTCGCGCAAGGCCGATCGTCTGCGCATCACCATCCGGGACTTTGGTGATGGTATCCCCGAAAAGGCGCAGCCCACGATCTTTGAGAAATTTACGCAGGCTGACAGTTCTGACACCCGGTCGAAGGGCGGGACTGGGCTTGGGCTTTCGATCGTAAAACTGATTGTCGAACACCATCAGGGCCGGGTGTCTTTCGTCAGCAAAGAAGGCGTTGGCACAGAATTCTTTGTGGATCTGCCAATGGTAGATGGTGAGAAAGTTATTCCGATCCCACGTATCGCCGAGGAAAGCGACCTGCCGGTCGCATTCTCCAACGGGGCTGCGCTTTCGCTTGCGGACGCGCCAGAGACGCCAGTCCAAGAGGTTGTTCACCGCCTGCTGGACCTGAGCCGCAAATCGGGCCTTGAGGCAAAGTCCGAGGTTGCGCAGGTTACGGTAAAGCAGCTGGCCAAGGGCCGCGGTGTCGTTGGGAATTCTTCTGCGATGACATGGCTTGGGGCAGGGCAGCGCGGCGTTCTGAGCGATCTTATCAAAGCAGACAGCATGGATGACCGCGATGTTTGCGTGATCGAGTTCAGTCAGGCCGCTGATCCCGCAAATACCATCACCAAACGCAACATGGCGTCGACCACACTGATGCAGGACTGGTTGGCGGCATGCAGCGATCTGATGGATCAAGCCGGCACCCCAGCGGTTGCAGCGATCACCGGGGACGCGGCACTCCAGACCTGGTTGAAAAAGCAGGGCATAGAAACCTTTGATGAGAGCGCGCAGGCTTTTGCGCACTCGGGCTGGGCAAACGTCGATCTGCTTGCGCAGTTCGGATCAATGAATGACGGCGCCACAATGGCGCTTTACCCCAAGTCAAACAGCAAACTGCCGCCGGAGTGGCCGATGGTGCTGATCGTGTCGCGCATGGAAGAAGCCCAAAGCGGACGCGGCGTGGTGTCGAAGTTTTCAAGCGGCGGAGGCGGGCGGGGACGCCGCAGAGCGTAGCAAGTAAGAGGGCAGGTAAATTGAGCAGGAGCATGAGAACAAGATGACAGAGCTGACGAAAATTTTGCATCTGGAAGACGATCCGGAGATCTTGCAGATCACGGGAATGGCGCTGGAACTTATTGGCGGCTTTACCATCGAGCAGGTCGATCGGGGCGAGAAGGCGCTTGATGTCATCGAGGCTTTTGCGCCGCAGCTGATCCTGAGCGACGTGCAGATGCCGGGACTGACGGGACCAGAAACCCTTGTCGAAATCCGCAAGATACCGGGGTACGAGAATGTTCCGGCTGTCTATTTGACCGCACGGTTGATGGATGGCGGGGATAGTTTGCTGGTGCATCCGATGGATCTGGATGTGGTTGGAAAACCGTTCGATCCGACGACGCTGGCTGACGATCTGCGCAAGATCTGGGCAAAGGGCTGGTCCGCAGCCGCCTGAGCAGGCCTGTTAAGGCTTAGCGGTCTGCGCGTTTCGGCCAAGCACGAACAACGCGCGGCCCGCATCATCCATCTGTGCGATTTCCGCGCGCTGTTTTTCCTGCTCCACTTCCTGCTCTACCCGGCCCAGGACGACTTCTCTCGTCTTGACCTCCCGGAATGCGTTCATCAGCCTTGCTTCGGCAAGAACGGCCTTTTCCTCGATCTTGTCCTGTTCTTCTGTCCAGTGCGATTGCTGGGTTTCAACCGATTGCAGATAGGCGGGCAGATAGGGCCGTGTGTCGTCCGTGCTGGTCCTGGCTTCCTGAATGGAAACAGCCTTGAGCCGGTCTTTCTGCGTTTCAAGTTCTGCCTGCTCGGCCCGCAGCGCGGAAAGCTCCGCACCGATGGCCTCCATCTGGTGGCGTGTGATCCGCTCCATCAGGCGTAACGCCTTGAGACGATCACGGACTGCCATGGGTCAAGCGGCCTGTGGCATGCTTTGACGGGCTTCTTCCATCTCGTAAAAGCTGGGCTGCAGCGATGTCGGGATGTTGCCGCGTCCGATTTCGGTGCAGATCGCAGGTGAGTGGTTGTGCAGAATGGCGATAAAGATATCCCGGATCACCGAGTAATACATGCCGTCCTGCTCCTCGATCGCCTCAAGCCGGTTCGCGAGAGGCGAGACAAAGCAGTACGCGAGGAAAACACCCAGAAACGTACCCACAAGCGCGCCACCGATCATAGCACCCAGCACGGCGGGTGGCTTGTCGATGGAGGCCATGGTCTTGATCACGCCCAAAACCGCTGCAACAATCCCGATGGCAGGCAGGGCATCAGAGACAGTGGTCAGCCCGTGAGGGGCGGTGAGCGCCTCGTGATGGTGTTTCTTGAGCTTGCGGTTGATCACATCTTCGGTCTGATAGGGGTCATCGAACTGAAGCGCCAGCATCCGGAAACTGTCTGTGATCAGGTCCACGGCAAAGTGGTCCTTCTGAAGCTTTGGATATTGCGAGAAGATGCTGCTTTCTTTCGGGTTTTCAATATGTTCATCCAAAGACAGCATGCCGTCCTGCTGATACATCTTGGCCAGCGTGAACATCAGGTTCAGCAGATCAATGTAGTCTGCGCTTTTCCACTTGGGGCCTTTGAATGCCTTGACCATCGCTTTGCCGGCACCAAGAAGATTGCCAAAGGAATTCGCGGCGATGAAGGATCCCAAAGCCGCGCCGCCGATCATCATCCCTTCGAAGGGGAGAGCATGCATGATGATGCCCATGTCGCCGCCAGACAGCATGTATCCGCCAAAGACCATGCCCAACACAACGATAAAGCCGATAATAATCGTCATTTCTTTGCCTGCTCTTCTGGTTTTTTCTGACTATACTTATGATTTATTCTAAATATCAAGAAGAGTTATCCGGTTGTAAGTATAAACTCTGCAATACAAATACAGTTGACAACTAAATTTAAACAAATAGATGATTAACCGTGTCTCTTCTTATGATGCCGGAGCTGCCCCGCATGACAAACTCGCAAAGTGCATTGATCGTCCTTATTGATGCCGAAGATGTTCGGCATGCCTTTGCCAGCTGGCCGGATGAGATTTGTCTGGCCGCATGCCTGATGCGGGATGGTGACTGTAACATGGTGGTGTTCCGCCGGGACGAGCGGCCACACATTGCTGAACGGATCATGGATGTCCTTCGGCTTGCGGCGCGGGACATCTGTTTTGTTCCGCAGGTGCCGGGATTTGAAACGCGGTCTTTTCGATACTCGGATGAGCGGCGGTTGATGGCACTGGTAGCGTCTGATCCGACGGTACTGGACGAGGCCATCGATTATGCCGTGAACTACACTTACGCGTTGGAAGAAGGGCTGGATCCGGCGCTGGTTCTTGGGCTGAAGCCAAGGGTTCCGGCCGCGCCGGTGTCCGCCCCAAAACCCGTACAGCACAGCACACCTGCCCCTGCTCCTGCTGTGGATCGGAAGTCCACCGGCGAATTGAGCCCGCTTCTGCCCGAATTCCTGCGCAGGTCCGCCGAGCAGGCCCGCCGTCCAAGATTTGTGAGCGTGCGTAAACCCAAGCTAGCTGTATTGGCTGCACAATATTAGCGCAGCGCATTGCGCAGGTTTTCAAAGACCTGATCATCAAGCGGACTGGGCGTCGGCGTGGTATGATCCGCCGCATGCTTTGTCTCTTGCAACAAAGGGTCGGTGTGGTCCGTACCGGTTTGCTTTGACGGTGACACGTGATCGTCGTGGGTCCCTTTTCCGTGCGGTTCGGCGTCTGCCTTTTGGACAGGAGCGTCAGCCTGATCTTCCGTTCGGTACTGCACCATGATCGAGATGCGTCGGTTAGAGGGATCTTCGGGGTTTTCGGGCTTTAGAAGCTGTGTATCAGCCATGCCGGACACCCGGATGATGCGGTTGCGGTCCACGCCTGATGCCTCGAACACCCGGCGTGTTGCGTTTGCGCGGTCAGACGACAAATCCCAGTTGTCGTAGGTATCATTATTCGCGAAGGGCACCGCGTCCGTGTGGCCGGACAGGATAATGCGGTTGGGCAACTGGGACAGTGATTTGCCAAGGTTGCCAATCAGTGTTTCGGTGGCACCGGCCATTTCGGCGCGGCCACTGTGGAACATTGGTTTGCCTTCCTGATCAATGATCTGGATGTGCAGACCTTCGGGCGTTTGTTCGAAAATGACATTCTCAACCAGCGGATCAAGATCGGGGTTCTGCTGCATCGCCTGCAGGATATCGTTCTGCAGTTCCTTGAACTTCATGTCGTCGATGGGATGCTCTGCCTTGATGTCGATTTCGGCGGACTGTCCACTTGCGGTTCCGCTGTCACCGTCAGGGCCGGCCTTTTGAATCTTTTCCGAAGCATCAGCAGACGCAGGATTTTCGTGGTCGCCCTGCTTGTTGCCGAGCACCTTTTCATCCGGATTAGATGTCTCCGTGACATCCCTCACTTCCCATTGAGTGGGGGAGGGGTCATCCATCGCCCCCAGTTGAGAGCCACGCGCAACGATACTGCCGCTGGATGCGGTCAATGTGCCGGGGGGACCCAGCGTTGCGCCATCCAGAACACCGCTGCCGCCGGGCAAGGTTGCGTTGGTAAAGTATTCCGCAATCCCGCGCAGTTTCTGTTCGTCAGAACTCGCAAGAATCCACATCAGAAGGAAAAATGCCATCATCGCCGTCATGAAGTCAGCGTAGGCTACCTTCCAGCCACCGCCGTGGTGTCCACCACCTTCGATGACTTCGATCTTCTTGAAAATCTTGGGCTGCGTTGTCGCTGCCATATACTCTGCCTCAACACGTCGAATGGATCGATCGTTATCGGCGGCAGTGCTTCTGCTACTCCGCGGTTAGGGGCAGGTATCAAGGTTAAAAGAGGATTAACAGCGGCTGAATTGAGGCATTTCCAAGGCGCCGGGAGATGCTTTTAGGCAGAGGGCAAGCTGTTTTGTGTTGCCACGTCATCGCGGGTGTATTTGCCCAGCCCAATACGCTTTGCGTATTCTGCCTTGCGGATGGAATAGTTCGGCGCAACCAATGGATGATCCTCTGGCAGATCAAAGCGAACACGGTACTGTTCTTCGGTCAATCCATGCTCTGCCTTCAGATGCCGCTTGAGCATTGTGAAGGACTTGCCACAGCATAGGCAGGTGACTGCCTCGTCCGTGACTGACTGATCAAGTGGCACCGCCGGAACAGCGATCTGGGTACTTAGGTCTGCAGTTGAAACCAGACTTCGGGGTACGTCTTTGTTTGCTGCGTCTCCCAACACGGCCTTCAGTTGTTTCGCGAGTGCCACAACGTCCTCGACGGTAGCATTCTCGCGAGCTGCGAAACAGGAAAGGACCTGCACCAAGGCGTTGGTCGGCTGTGTCGCATTAATCTTGTTAGTCACCGATCATTCCTTGTGTTACCCGCCCTGGTTGAAGAAATCCGTTCTTCCAATTTTTAAGATGTATTTGGCAGTTGCAGTATCCAAGTCAAGGACCGTTTGAGAATATTTGTCTCATTTGAAGAACTTTCAACTTCGAGTTATCTTTATTAACCAGCTTAGACGGGATTCTCTCTTTGTGTCGCAAGAAAATTCAGAGCGCTGTGCTGCCATCGGCGGAAAGTTGCGGTGTCCAATTGATGCATTTGCACTTTTTCGCCGATGATTTGGGCTGATGTTCGTTTATTGAAAGTGTCGCTTGGCATCTCTGGGGCTGGCGTGCGTTTGCATCTGCAACGCGTCTGAAAGAAGTCCCGAACGGGCGATCACATCTGTCGCATATTGCATCGTCTCATGCAGGAACTGGTCGTGCTGAGTGAGCTGGACGAGTGAAGAGAGTCGGTGCGCGGCGGCGATCGCTTGTTGTCGGGTCGCCTGAGCGCCATTGGAACTTTTCATAGTGATAACCTATATTTCAGGTTTTCAGGCGCTTTCTGCATCCATTATGAGCAGTACCTAAGTATTGAAGTTAATCATTCGTAAAATTTTCGATTTTTTCTTGTGTTGGCTCAAATTTTTCTCGAAGAATGGACTTCCGGATCGTGACCTGGCTTGAACCGATGGATGGGTCGCCAGGCCGGGAAGATGATTTCGTAAGGCAACTTGATGCTGTGTGCGGGCGGGAGTGGCCAAGACAATGTTTAGAGAACAGATAGGGACGTCATCTTTGCTGGTGACGAACGACCCCTCAGTTGCGCATCCATTGACTTACCTGTTTCTTATTGTCCTCAAGCACAAGTTCGAGACAATTTCGACGTTCCAGAAAATCGCGGAAAATGGCATCGACCAAGCCACAAAAGGTGTTGTTTTTGTTCATATTGCTGATGACTGCAATGGCAAAATCGAAGCTATCCAGTCACTGAATTCGCTGGACAAAAAGCCCATCGTTATTGTTATCCGGGACCGCGAATGCATTTGTGGCACCGATGCATTTTTTGCTGGTGCGGACGATGTTGTTGAATGGCCGTGCCCCTTGCATGAACTTGCGGCGCGGGTGGCAGTGCGCCTTGGTCATCCACTGGATCAAGACAACCTGCAAAACCTGAATGTAGAGTGGGAAACCGAAGCATATCTTGCTGATCGTGCGCAACTGACCACCGTTGAAGCACAGATTCTTGGAATTCTTTACCGCCATCAAGGAGAGATCGTTACGCGGGACGATCTGAGCCAGGCGATAGACGGACGACCCTGGCAGTATGGCGACCGCAAGTTCGACGTTCATGTCGCCAAGATCCGCAAGAAGTTCTCTCAGGCATTCGGATCAGAGATTTCGGTATCGACGGTCAGGTCATCGGGCTATCTGCTTTTGACCGAAACCCAGGACAGTGGCGTCGAAGGCTGATTGTTGCTGCTTGATGCTCAGACTGCCAGAAAAACCACAATCTGCCGGTGATTCTGCGATGAACATATTTATTCCAATGATGCAAATATTTAAATGTAAAATTCATGTGTTGGTAGTTGTGTTCCAAATCTGGGCGTCGGCACCATTACTAGTTATGTGATGAACAATAGCTACCATATCTAGACATCAGAAAATCAACGACAAAAGCGGATTTTTGCAACCTTTCGAATGTTAACTTTCGCCTGCCGAAAATGGTTAACGCTGAGTAAATGCCCAAAAAAGCGTAGAAAAATTAACAAATTTTCGGTTCAAAGAGTCCGTCGAATTGAGTAACTTTGAGTTGAAAAGTTAACGGAGGTGAAGTGGTGAAGACTCAAACTGTCCTGGAGCATGTTTGGAGCCATCAAATGGAGATTTGCGAGGGCTCAAATCATTCTCCGGTTGCGCGCATGCTGTCGTCCCTATTGTCCGTTCCGACCGTGTGCTTCACCTCGAAGCTGGATCACGAAGGCATGACCGCCTGCGCCTGTATCGCGGGAGAAGAGGTGATGCCGGGTGCGTCACTTGCCGATGTGCTCTTTGAGGAATTCGAGATCGAAGTCAGCGATGATACCGTCATCTACATTGAGTCCGCAGCAATGAATCAGGCCAAGGATTATTCTGCTGAGACGCTGGGTCAGGCAATCGGTGACATCCTTGTTAAGCTGGCTGTGCCACATCAGACGGAAAATCCGGTTGGCGTAGCGCCTGAAGGACATGTTGTGTCGCAGCAGACTCGGGATAAGCAGCTGTCTTGGCAAAGAGAAGCGCTTGTTCAGTAGAATCGCAACGATCCGGCGGCCCTAGTGGCAGCGCGTAGAACTAATCACAATATATGGTAGAGCCCACGAACCATCCGGTACGTGGGCTTTTCTCTGGTTGTGACATCGCTGCAATAATCGGGGTCGTCGATGCCCTAAACGGCCCGAATCTCAGTAAAATTTCCAAATGTTAAATTTCCCTTAACTCCGCATCGCTACAGTTACCGTTGAGGCAGAAAAAAAACAAAAGGTGACAGGAATGAGCGTAGCCGCGTACAAGCGGACGATCTCGCACACGGAAGCGCCACGCGAGATTGAGCGTCGCATCCTTGCGCAAGTGACTTCAGAACTAGAGCAGCAATTCGAGGCCTTTGATACGACAGAGCGTCGTATTGATCGTTTGCAATTGCTGGCTGACGGTTTGCGGCACACGCTTTGGAAAAACCAGATGATCTGGGCCACGTTCAAAATGGACCTGCTGGAAAAAGACAACGCGCTGAACCCAAATCTGCGTGCCGGGCTCGTGTCCTTGGCTGTCTGGGTTGAAAGCCATACGCAAAGCGTCATGGCGGGTGGCAAGACGGTTCGCCCGCTGATCGACGTCAACCGAAGTATTATTGATGGCCTTGGCGGACGGGCCCTTAGCGCAGCACCGGAGTGATCGGATATGGGATTACAACTGACACTGAAACCGAATGAGCGTCTTCTGATCAACGGCTGCGTTGTGCGTAATTCTGACCGGCGCCAGATGCTGGTGATTGAGACCCATGCAGATATTGTTCGCGAAGCAGACCTGCTGAAAGAGGATGAGGCGCGCACACCTGTAAAAGAGGTGTATTTTTTCATCCAGGCTTCGTTGCTTGACCCTGCGATACGCGCAAAGCTGGTGCCGATCATTCAAAAGAAGCTGGGACAGATGGTTCCTGTTTTCCATGATGAGGTTGCGCAGCACATTTTCGATGCTGCCCATCATGTGTCCACGGCAGATTTCTATAAGGCGATGCGCGCGCTGCGTCCGCTGATCGAATACGAGGCCCGGCTGTTTGAGATGCTGGAAGACAAATACGCCAAGACGGCGGCAGAGTAGGTTGGGACGATGATCAGCATCAATGGTCTTGGCAGTCCGACTGCATTGCGATTGATAGATGCGACGCGCGATCGGCAGATTGCATTGATGCGCGATGAGCCGACCAATCAGCGTGCGGAACAAGCATTTCGCGAACGCATTGGCCAGATCACGACCCCAAAAGAGCTGATCGAGGATTTCGAAGTCTATAGCTTTGTGATGCGCGCCTTTGACCTGGAAGACCAGATCTTCGGTAAGGGCCTGATGCGCAAGGTGTTGGAAAGTGACCCGGTCGAGGAAACGTCCCTGTTGAACCGTCTGACGGATCAACGGTTTCGGGAACTGCACCTTTCCTTGGGATTTACGACCGAAGAGGGCGCGCAGGTTCCGAATTTCAACGGTCTGACGTTTCAGAATGCTGTTGTGGACCGGTTCTATGACCGGCAGTTCATCAATCAAAACGATGAACAGAACAGCACAGTGGGCACAGTACTGGAATTTCGCGAGAAAGCGGAAACCATCGACAGTTGGTTCGATGTGTTGAAGGACAAGAAACTGACCAATTTCTTTCAGGTGGCGCTGAATTTGCCCAAGGAGATTTCAGGTCTGGACCTTGATGTGCAGAAAAAGCTGTTTGAAGAAAAATTTGATCTGGCCGATCTGGCCGACCCGGCAGAGCGTGAGCGGTTGATCACCCGCTATACGGCGATTTCTGATGTGATTAATCCGCAAGGGTTTGCTTCGAATAATATCGCTGTAAGCATCTTGCAGTCTGCCAGTTTTGGCGCGCAGTTCGTGCCCATCACACTGGATGTGGCCACGATCAATTTCTCGGCTTCGCAGCTTTACCGCTAAGATGCTTTTAGTCCGACATGTCTTCGAGCATGTCTTCGCCGGTTTCCGGCAGTTCCACCGTTCCATCAGCGATCAATCGCAATGCCGCTTCGACCAGTTGTGATTGGGCGTCTTTCACATCGCGGGCCTTGACAGGCCCCATGGATTCCATCTCTTCCTGCAACATTCCGCGGGATCGCGAGGGCAGGGAGGCCAGGAAGTATTCCCGGACTTCTTTCTTTGCGCCGCGCAGGGCAAGCGGCAGGGTGTTCCCGCTGACTTCACGCATGATCTTGCCCAGCATGTTTTCCTTGAATTTCACCATGTCGTCAAAGACGAACATTTTTTGCTGGATGGCTTTGAACTGAACCGGCTGTCGCTGTTCCAGCTCTTTCGAGATCTTGCTGAACAGGTCTTCGTCGAGTTTATTGAAAATCGATACAAGCTGCCCTTCGATACGCGCCTCGGCGCTGCGCCCGGCCTTGGCCAGAACGTTTTCGCGCAGCGTGGTTTCGATGTTCTGAATGGTATCGGTGGGCAGGTTGTCCATTTGCATGATCCGCTCGATCACGTCCGGGGCGCGGTCGGCCCCCAGCATGGGCAGCACCTTGGCCGCTGCTTCGGGCCGGATCCGGGTCAGGATGACAGCAACGGTTTGATTGTGTTCTTTTGACAGGAACTCGACCAACTGTTTTGCGTCCAGTTCCGAAAGGTCTTTCCAGACATTGCCGACAGTGTTGCTGCCGATCTCATCAAGGATTTCGGCCACGCGTTCTTCAGGCAGGAACTCTTTCAACAGACCTCGCGCCGCTTCGATGGAGCCGACAACGCCCCCGTCGTGGCTGATCTTCTCGTCGAATTCGAGCAGGATTTCCTCGACGATGCTCGCGTCAATCTCGCCCATCGTTGAGATGGCCGTGGTGATGTTGCGGATCTCTGACACATCAAGCTGCTGCATCAGCGCCCCGCCGCGTTCTTCGCCCAGACACAGGAACAGGATCGCGGATTTCTGCGCGCCTGACATGCGACGGTGTTTGCGGAAGGGGACGAACTGGTTCATCTGACGGCGATTCCGGGCTTTGGGCGTTTCGGGTTAGCTTAAGGATAAATTAAACTATCCTTGAATAACATATCTTTCTTCATGATCAGGCGTATTATCCACCCAGATATGACCCGATCAGGGACCCGGCCAGCATGTACCACCCGTCGATGAGAACAAAGAAGATCACCTTGAAGGGGAGGGACACCAATACGGGCGGTAACATCATCATGCCCGCGCTCATCAGGACAGAGGCGACGATCAGGTCGATGGCGACAAAGGGCAGATAAATCAGGAAGCCGATGGTAAAGGCCGACCGTAGTTCTGAGATCATGAAGGCCGGGATCAGGGTGCGCCAGCTGGGTGGGGCATCGGGGTCATCCGCGGGTGTGGCTGTTTCGCCGGATATGTCCTGAAACAGCTGAAGGTCCTTGTCGCGCACATTGACCATCATGAATTCGCGGAAGGGTTCGGCAATGGCCATCATGGCCTGTTCTTCGGTGATTGCATTGGCGACCAGCGGCCGCACACCGCCGTCAAAAGCATCTTCGAACACGGGTTGCATGACAAAGAAGGTCATGAAAAGCGCCATGGCATTCAGCACGATGTTGGGCGGTGTCTGGTTCAGGCCCAGTGCCAGGCGCAGCATGGAAAAGACGATGACAAAGCGGGTGAAGCTGGTCATCACGACCAGCAATCCCGGGGCCACGCTGAGCGCGGTCAGCACCGCGAAAAGCTGGATCAACCGACCGGATAGGCTGGCCCCCTGATCACTGCCGGGGGTGACACCGCCCAGTTGCGAGGACAAATCGCGGATCAACCCGCCAATCTCTGTCTCCTGCGCCAAAGCGGCGCCGCTGCCGGCGATGATCACCAGCAGGGCAACGCTGACAAGCGCCGCTGAACGACAGAAATAGGGCAGGGGACGGGTGATCATTTCAGGTTTCGGACACGAAATCTTTGACGATTTCACGCAGAGCAACGCCCAGCATATCGCCCTGTACCCGCACCAGATCGCCACGCGCGACCATGCGGTCGTTGATCATCAGATCAACCGGTTCGCCCACCCGGCGGTCCAGTTCGATCACAGAGCCTTTGGTCAGGTTCAGGAGTTCCGAAATAGGCATCCGGTTGCGTCCCAGAACCACACGAACCTCCAGCTTGACGCCAAAGATCGCATCAAGGCTCTTTCCGCCGTCCTTGGCCTCACCCTTGGCAATTTCCTTTGGCTTCGCTTTGGATTGAGCGGCGTCGCCCTGAGCGTTTTCTGGCTTTTCGTCGGGGGTAGTCTCTTGTTCGTTTTCCAACATTTACCCTGCTTTCTGAGTGGCTTTTTCGTAGTCTTCTGCGGCCTTGGCCAATCCCTTGAGCATGGCAAGGCTTGCAGCCTGGATGTCATAGTCCAACCGTCCGCCCTTCCAGCGCACCTGCGCGGCCCCGCGGTTCATGGACGGATCGGCCTGTAAATCAATCTGTGTGTTGCGCGACGCGTTGCTGAGCCAATCGGGCGCCTCGTTCTGTAGAACGGCAATCACGTCCGGGCAGGCGCGAACAATCAGAACCGGATCGGTGCGCGATTGCTGGACGCTTTGACGGATCCGCGCGATGGCCAGATCGACGCCGTAGGTGTCCAGAAGTTCGGGCACCAGACGTTCGGCAATGCCCGAGAACAGCTCGATGATGTCGCGCTCGGTATCAAGGCGGAGCTGGGTGTCAGATGCGGCAAGTGCCTCGAGTTGTGTACGAATGGCCTCGCGTTCCAGTTTCAGGCGTTCGGTCTCGGCGGCGTCGAACTCTGCTTTGGCGTCCTGTTTCCCGATGGTGCGGCCTGCGTCGAACCCTTCTTGGCGGGCGGCTTCCAATTGGGCCTTGAGATCGGCAATTGCCTCTGCCGCGGCGCTGGCGTCTCCGTGGACAGACCGTTTGGCATCGGTGTCAAAGTTGCGCTGAAAGAGGTCGATCATGCCTCAGCCTCGGTCTTGAGCCAGGATCTGAGGACACGCAGCACCTCGTCCGGTTTTTCATCGGCAAGGCGCTGGATCCTGTCGATTTTCTTTTTGTGCAGATTGCCGCGAATGCCTTGCTTGGTGACATATTCGGGCACGTCATCACCATAATCGGACTCAATGATCCCGACTTTGCTGGGTAGCGGGTCCTGACCATCGACCCCACTGAGAGTCTGCGCGTTGGGCAGCATTCTGGGGCCATCCTGACCTTCTGCGCGGTCAGGGTTGTCCTGAGCGGCGGCGGCCAGGTCAGGAGCATTGCTGTCCTCTGGCGGGGGCAGTTGTTCAGGTTCGGCAAGGCGGTTCAGGACAGGCCGGACACCAAGGATCAGCGCCAGACCAACGATCAGCAGGGCAAGCACGCCGCGCAGGATCGGGACGATGCTTTCGCTGAGCCGATCCATCATCGACATTCTGAGCGGATCCCCCAGATCCATGGAGTAATCCATGAAGCGCATGCTATCGACTGAAACGCTGTCGCCGCGTGCCTCTTCAAATCCGACGGCGGATTTTACCAGTTCTTCGAGCCTTGCAAGCTCGTCTGGTGTGCGTTCGGCATAGGCGACGTCAGAGCCGTCGACGTTGTAGATCCCGTTGATCAGCACGGCGACGGTCAGCCTGCGGACCTCGCCTGCCTCGCGCACGATTTCACGGCGGGTATTGCCGATTTCGTACTGGACGACTTCGTCCGTTTCCGAACGGGTGTTCGTCGCACCGGCTTCACCATCGGTAAGGGCAGCGGGAATGTTGTTCTCGACCCCGACATTGCCACCACCTTCGTTGCCGCTTTGGTTTTCGGACTTGGTTTCAGTAGAGCGCACCACCTGCTGATCGGGGTCAAAGCTTTGTTCGATGATCACTTCGCGCTGGGTGCTGAGTTCAACGTTGACCCGGACGCGGGCGTTCCCGGCGCCCACACGCGCCGTCAGGATGCTCTCGATTTCCCGCGATAGCCGGTCCTCGATATTGGACTTGGCCGTTTGCATGGTGCCCTGGCCTTCGCCATCGGCCCCTTCGGCCAGAATGGTCTCACCGTTCGCGGAAAGAACGGTCACGCGTGACAAATCAAGCTCTGCCACCGCCGAGGCGACAAGGTTCCGCACGGCAATGGCCTGCTTGCGGTTGACTGCGCGACCCGGTTCGGGGCGGATGATGATGGAGGCGCGTGGGGCAGGGGCCTCGCGCGAGAAAGGTTCCCGGTCTGGCAGGACAAGGTGCACGCGCGCGGTTGAGATGCCGTCGAGTGTCTGGATGGAGCGGGCAAGCTCTCCTTCCATGGCGCGGGTGCGATTGATCTTTTGCAGGAAGGAATTCATCGCAAGGCCGCTTTTCTCGTCGAAAAGCTCCCAGCCTGGATCGCCGTCGATTGATACACCGCTTTCCGCCAAGACCATTCGCGCACGGGCCGCATCCGCGCGGGGGACCGAGACCGAAGATCCGTCTTCGGAGACCGTGACGTTAAAGCCGGCGTTCGCCAGCGTTGCCTCAATCGAACTGGCGGATGTCACCGACAGGTTGGAATAGATCGGTGCGTAGTCTGGCCGGGACAAAGTCCCCAGACCTAAAAGCATGACGGCGATCACGGCAATGGCGGTCCCGCCAAGGACCATCAGCCTTTGCCGTCCCAAGGCACTTAGATTTTCAAATAATCCTTGCACAGAGCACTCCGTGGATTGTCTTTTGTACTATACATCATTAAAGGAAGGTTAAGAGCAAGTATAGATAGAAATATAAACTTGTAATCAATGAAGAACGCGATGATTATTCTTGCGTAGGAGATATCGAGACAGCCATGGCCAAGAAACCGAAGGCGAAGGCAAAAGAGGCAGCAACTGACGAGGACGCCGGTGCAAAGCCGCGCGGGTCACGCAAGCTTCTTTTGGCTGCGGCGTTGATGTGCCTGTTGTCGCTTGGCGGCGGATTCTTTCTGGCGCGCATGGCCTACATGCAGGATGCCGAAGCCTATGCGCCTGATTACAAGAGCGAAGAGGAAGACCACGGCGATGGTCAGGGCGACGATCACGCAGAGGCCAAGGATGACGATCACGCAGAGGCCAAGGATGATGGTCATGGTGGAGAGAAAAAGACCACGTTGCGGACCGATATCACGGACCCTCTGGCCAAGGCTGGCCATGATGCCGAGAAGGCATATGCCCTGCAGGCAAAAGAGGATGAGTACGGTGGCGACAAAGGTGACGTGCTTGACACCGGTTTGCTTAACTTCGGGGACATGACGACGAACATCCAGAGCTTTGATGCGCAGGGGTTCGAGAAAACGGCGTTTCTGAAGATCAACCTGGTGGTGGCCTATCGGCCCGACGAGGGATCGGGTGCGCTGATGGAGGAACGTGAACCGTTCATGCGGGACCTGTTCAACGGATACCTGCGGGGTCTGTCCGAAGCCGATGTGCGTGGCATGGCGGGGATTCTCTACATCAAGGGAGAGCTTTTGAAACGCGCGCGGGCGGCAGTGGGCAGTGATCTGCCGCAGGAAATCCTGATCAACGACTTGATCGTGCAGTAGGAGATGTACCGGTGAGTGAGGTGCTGTCAGAAAGTGAGATTGAGTCAGAGGGCGCCAGCCTGATCGATGAGATCATCCGGCTGTCAGACTTCACCTTTGACCGGCTTCCGATGCTTGACATCATCGGTGAGCGGCTGGTTGAAAATCTGTCTGTCTCGCTTCCTGATCTGACCCGCGCCATCTGCGAGTCGTCGCTGATGTCACTGGACTATGTGCCGATGGGCCAGATCATCGAAACCCTTCCGTCACCTGTCTTGCTGGCTGTCAGTACGGGCGTGCCGTTCGAAGGCGAGATTCTGTTAGTCATCGACCGGACGCTTTTGCTGACGGCAACGGAACTGATGCTGGGGGGCAGCGCAAAGCAGCTCAAAGAAGATGAAACTGGCGAATTCACAGCGATCGAGCTTGGCTTTGGCGAACGGGTCGCGGCTGCGATCCTTGCGGAGTTACAGCGGGCGCTGTCTGTTGTTGGCTCAGCTGAATTGTTGTTGGACCGGGTGGAAACCGATCCCGATAGTGCCGGCATCGTCAAGAATGCCAGCTTGTGCGCCCGGATGAAATTCTCGGTCGCGATGGCGGGGCATGTTGGCATTCTGGAGGTTGTGATCCCTTATGACGCGCTGGAACCGATCCGGCCCGCCCTGAGCAAGATCTATTTTGGCAACCGGGGTGAAGACCAGCGGACATGGCACGATTTGATCAGTGGCCAGATCGAACGCGCGCACATGGATCTTGAGGTTGTTTTGGCCGAAGAGGCGATCCCCATTCAAAAGATCATGTCATGGCAACCCGGCGATACCATTGATTTTGGTATCGAGGAGGGAGAGCAGGCGACGCTTGTCGGCGCGGATGAGCCGATGTTCAAAGTGTCACTGGGCAAACGAAATAACGGCTTTGTCGCCGTTCAGATTACCGAGAAGATTTCAAAGAAAGAGGAGCTGGAAGAAGATGGCAGCGATAATTGACGGTGTAATCATTGTGCTTTTGATCGGCAGCATCACCTACGGCTATCTGGTCTCTCGCAAGGTTCGGTTGCTGATGGCAACGCTTCGGGAGCTTGAGCCGCTGGTCGATGAGTTTTCTTCTGCTGTTGATAAGTCGCAAACCTCTGTGGCGGAGATGCGCAGGAACATCGAAGTTGCCGAAGAGGCACCACAACCACAGGCGGCCCCGGCGTCCGCGCCCGAAGAAGCGGCGTTTTCGTCGCGTCGGGCGGCGCCACCGGCGCCCGAAATCCCCGGTCTTCGCAGGGTGCGTGACAAGAAGGAATTGGTCCGCGCATTCTTTGATTCAGCCGATACGGCGAGGGTCTGATCCGTGCGTAACATGCTAAGTGGGAAGTTGATTGTTGGCGGTTTGGGGCTGACCTTGTTTGCCAAGGCGGCGATGTCGTTTCCGGAACTGCCGATGTTTCAGGGCACCGGTCCTGTTAATGACCAGATTGTTGTTCTGGCTGCTGCCGGCAGCGGAGACAAGGCCTCCCCGGAGCCAGCTGACGACATTCCACCTTTGGTCGAAGACCTGCCGGAGAAGACCGACAATTATGACGCGCCCGAAGAGGTTTTGAGGTCTTTGAATCGCGAGCGGGAGCTTGTCGAGCTTCAAAAACAGGAGATTGAACAGCGAAAGTCAGAGCTGGCGCTGGCGATGGAGCGCCTGGAGATCGAAAAAGCGTCACTGACAGAACTTCAGACATCAATCGAGGAATTGTTGGCCCGGGTTGAGGCATCGCAGACCGAGGATTTGAACCGCCTGATCGAATTCTACAAGAACATGAAACCCGCAGATGCGGCGAGGATCATCGATGATCTGGACATCGAGACAACGATCATGATCCTGGGCGAGATGAATCCACGCGCGGCGGCGCCCATTCTTGCAAAGGTGTCGGATGTTCGGGCGCGGGCGATTTCCAAGATCATTCTTGAGCGGTCTCAACTGCCCGGCGATCAGGACCTGAACGGGATCAGACTGAAATAGCCCTTCCTGAGTTTACTGAAGCGACGTTTGCAGCACAGAGCCCTCAGGAGGTTTGCGCCGAATGTTCTTCTTGAGGTCAAAGACAAAGCTGATGATCTCGGCCACGATCTCCCAATGCTCGACGGGCACGGCCTGATCAACCTCGACCGTATCATACAGAAGGCGTGCCAGCGGCTTGTTCTCGACAATCGGGATATCGTGTTCGAAGGCGATCTCGCGGATGCGCAGGGCGACCATATCAGCACCCTTGGCGATACAGACCGGTGCCATGTCCCGCGCTGGATCGTATTTCAGTGCTACGGAATAGTGGGTCGGGTTGGTCAGGATCACATCAGCAATCGGAACGACCGCGATGGTGCGCTGCTGGGACAACTCGCGCCGACGGCGGGCACGTTTGTTGCGGATTTCCGGGGATCCTTCGCTTTCCTTGATTTCGTCCTTCAGGTCTTTCTGGCTCATCCGCTGCTTTTTGCGCCAGTCAAAGCGGCGCCACAGAATGTCGGCAATGGCGACGGGGAGCAGCAGGATGGCGGCGGCCATCAGAAGTTTCTTGGCCGCTTCGACAAGGTAGCCGGGCAGGTATTCGGGTACGAATCCGGAGGTGTTCCAGATGTCACGCACCGCCTGATTGGTGAACCAGATCGCCAGGAACCCGATGGCGAACACCTTGACGATGCTTTTCAGGAATTCGACCAGTGAATTTGCCGAGAACAGACGCTTGAGACCCTCGGCAGGGGAGATCTTGGACAGCTTCGGCTTGATCCGTTCGAAGGCAATTACGGTTTCGCCCTGAACGATCGCACCGATCACCGCACCCAACAGCAAGACGCCGAACAGCGGGGCGATACCCCAGACCAGGTTCAGGGTGAATTCACTGGTGATTTGACCCAGTCGCACCAGCCCCGGCGCACCCGTGGCAACCGTCATTGTGCTGGCCTGTTCGATCAGGCTGGACAGAGCATCGACCACACGAGGCGTCTGAAACGGCAGGACAAAGGCAATGATGCCCAGAAGGGCGATGACCACGACCATGTTCCCGGTTTCCTTGGAGGAGGGAACATCACCCTTTCGGCGGGCATCTTTAAGCCGTTTCTCAGTCGGTTCTAGGGCTTTTTCCGTGCTGTCGTTGTTCTCTGCCATGTCAGAACCTGAAGCCCACAAGCCATTCGCTGAACCGGTCGATAAAGAAATCAAGCACGGCAGGCATGGACACAGCCAAGATCAACAATCCCGCGCCAATCAGCAATGAGGCGGCGACAAAGAAAACCGGCAATTGGGGCATCATCCGGTTTGCCAGACCCATACCTAGGTTCAGAACCACGCCCATGACAAAAAAGGGTGCCGCAATGGCCGTCCCGATATAAAGGCTTTGCGATCCGGCCTGCAGAATCTGGTTTGTCATATCGGCCAGCATGACCTCACCGGGGGGAAAGATCATGTAGCTGGACATGAGCGCGCGCAGGATGATGTGGTGGGTGTCGGTGATAAAGATCATCGCAACCGCGCTGATCATCATCAGGGTTGCGACCATCGTGGCCCCTTCGAACGATCCGAAAGAAGGACCAAAGGCGTTGGCAAGGCCGGAAACTTGCCCGGCCTGAAAGCCCGCAAATTGCAGGGCGGCCAGCAGGATCCGTGCGGTAAGTCCGATCCACAGACCAATCGTCACCTCGGCTCCCAGAAGCAGCACAAGGGCAATGGGATCTGAGGGCATTGCCGCCTGTACCGGTGTCGCGGGCAATAGAGCGGCGCACATCACCAGCGCGAAGGACAGCCGCGCCCGGATGGGTATCTGCACCTCACCAAAAGACGGCATGAAGATCAGAGCCGATCCCAGCCGCGCAAAGACCACGAGGTAGGAAAAGAACAGCGTGCTGACATAGGTCTCAAGCGACATGGGTCACTGCCCCACTGTGCCGACCGTCCGCAGCGATGCTTTGCGGTGCACCTCGTTGTGCGAAATGACCTGTGTCATCGGGCTGACCCGCTCAAGGATTGAGCGGACATAGGGTCGGGCCTGTGGTGTCACGAGGATGGCGGGCCATTCATCAGCAGATGAGAACTTCTGGATTTCCTTGCGCATCGCCAGCACGAACTCTTGCACGCGGGAGGGTGACATGAGGAAGGTTTCCTCCCCATTGGAGCTGGAGATCGAGGATGTCAGCTCACTTTCCCATTCGCCCGACAGGTTGATCACGGGGACATAGCCCTGTGCGTCTTTCAGCGACTGGCAAATCTGCTTGGACAGCTTGCCACGTGCGTGTTCGATCACGGCACGGATGTTCTTGGTATTGGCGCTGGCTTCGGCCACCGCTTCGATGATCTTGGGCAAGTTGCGGATGGAAACCCGCTCGGCCAGAAGCGCCTGAAGGACATGTTGAAGCATCACGGCGGGGCTGTTGTTGGAACTGTCGGCCAGCAGCTTCTGGTAATCCTTGTCCTGCCCTTCGATCAGTTCCTGTGTCGCGGCATAGGTCAGGATTTCCGGCATATGCTCCTTGATCACCTCGGTCAGGTGGGTCGTGATGACGCTTTCAGGATCGACGACCGTCATGCCCAGCAATTCCGCTTCGGAGGCGCGGGCCTCATCCACCCAGATCGCTTCAAGCCCGAATGTGGGCTCGCGGGTACGCTTGCCGGGCAGGTCGATGTCTTCGCCCGTGGGGTTGATGACCATCATCATCATCGGTTCAATCTCGCCCCGCGCGGCCTCAACCCCCTGCAGTGAAATGGCATAGGTGGTGGCGGGCAAGTCGGCATCATCCTTGATGCGCACTCCGGGCAGGACAAATCCGAAATCCTGAATAAAGAGGGACCGCAGGCTTTTGACCTTGCCGGGCAGGGCGGCATCGACAGAGGTGATCATCGGCACAAGCGCCGTGCCCAGATCAAGGCGCACGTCATCGACACGCAACATATCGGCGACGGGATCACCTTGCACTTCGTCTTTTGCAATCGCGGCATCGGCCTCGTGTTTTTCGTCGGCCAGGCGCTCCGCAGCCTGCTTCTGCATGAAGTAGCCGAAGGCAGCCATGCCCGCCGACAGCGGCATGAAGATCATCAGCGGGAAGCCAGGCAGCCAACCGATGGCGAACATCAGCGCTGCAGCCATGTAAAGCGCCTTGGGGAAGTTGCTGAGCTGGCCCAGCACCGCCTCGTTCGCGGCGCCGTGCGTGCCACCCTTGGTCACCAGCAGCCCGGCGGCCAGCGACACGATCAGCGCGGGAATCTGGGTGACCAGACCGTCACCGATGGTCAGCACCGTGTAGTTGTTCATCGCCTGCCCGACGCTCAGGTCATGGCTCATCATGCCGATCAGGATGCCGCCGAAGACGTTGATCAGCACGATGATCAGACCGGCTACCGCATCGCCACGCACGAACTTGGAGGCACCGTCCATCGCGCCGAAGAAAGAGCTTTCTTCTTCCACGGTCTTGCGGCGGGTCTTGGCTTCTAGCTCGTTGATCACCCCGGCGGCAAGGTCGGCGTCGATCGCCATCTGTTTGCCGGGCATCGCGTCCAGAGAGAAGCGCGCGGCAACTTCGGCAATCCGGGTCGAACCCTTGGTGATGACGATAAAGTTGATGATAACGAGGATCGTGAAAACGATGATCCCGATCACGAAGTCCCCGCCGACGATGAACCGGGCAAATCCTTCGATCACATTGCCCGCAGCCGCAGGTCCTTCGTGGCCGTTACTCAGGATCAGGCGTGTGGACGAGACGTTGAGCGCAAGCCGCAACATCGTGACGACCAGCAACAGGGTCGGGAAAGAGTTGAACTCTAGCGGGGCACCGATCCAGAGCGCCACCATCAGGATCAGCACCGACAGTGACAGCGATATCGCAAGCCCCAGATCAAGAAAGAACGGGGGCAAAGGCACAAAAAGCATGGCCAGAATTAGGACCATTCCAATCGCAAAACCGATGTCACGGTTGCTGTGCCCCAGCTTGGCAAAGCTAAAGACAGGGCGGCCTGTGATATTGGTGTCCGGCGTCGCCATGTTCAGTTCGCCTCGACGTAGTTGGGCAGGATCGGTTGCAACGGGGTTGCGGAATAGATTGACACGACCCTGCGCATGACCTGCGCACCGCTACCGGTCATGTCAGAACTCCAATGGATGCCGGGCTGCTTGCGCGTTGATTGCGCGCGTATCGGTGCCTGCCCTTGCAGGTCGGCCAGCTGCGCAAAACTGGCATTGGCGAGCCGCTGGTTCTGCGCCAGTTTCCTCAGGTAGATGTCCTTGAACTCTTTGGTCGAGGAATGATAGCGGCCTGCCGCCTCCCACCAATCGCCGGTCTCAGCGTGCAGTCTGCGCAGAAAGCGGGCGGCGTAATCAACGTTTGCCGTTGGATCGGTTGCCTCTGAAAGGGATGCAAAGTGATGCGCGTGCCATTTCTGGTTCACCTGCATACAGCCTACGTCGATGGACCGTTTGCCGGTTGATTGCGTCTTGCGCACCCAGTCTTCCAAGGCATCCTTGCTGTCAAAGAACGCGCCCCGACCATCTGAATTGGCAGTCCATGGCCAAACGGTCAGCTTGCCGTTGACCTGACGGCCCGCTTCCTGAATGCCGATCGCGAGCAGCAGATTGTCAGGGATGCCATGCCGATCTTGCGCCTCAAGGATGGCCCGCAGGCAGATGTCTGCGCCGCCGGGAGCGGTTCGGTGTGCGGGCGATGTGCTTGGAAGATAAAACCCGGCCCAGTTCTCTGACCCTGCCGCGTCGGCGGTCAGAGTCAGATAGAGGATACCCAAGCCAACCAGGATCATGCGCGCGCGCTTCATTCTAGATCCCGCCACTGGAGATCAGGTCAAAGACGCGATCTGACAGCTGGGTCAGGGTTGAGAAGATAAACGGCAAAGACAGGGCTAGCGTCACAAAGATTGCCGCGATCTTGGGCACGAAGGTCAGGGTCATTTCCTGGATCTGCGTCAACGCCTGGAAGAACGCGATCACAAGACCCACGCCAAGGGCAACAATCAGAACGGGCGCCGAGGATATCAGCGTTGCCATGATGGTCTGGCGGATCAGTTCGTATGTGGTGACCGGGTCCATGCGGTGTCCCTGCTTGCTGAAAAGAGTTGCCGCGGCCTAGATCGGCATTCTCATGACGTCCTGATAGGCTTCGACCAGCTTGTCGCGCAGGGCGACGGACACTTGAACCGTGCTTTCCATCGCCATGGTCGCCTCGACCACCTGCTGCAACCCGGCCTGACCGTTCAGACCGGCAATCGCCATCGTGTCACCGGTACGAACCGTTTCGACGGCCTCTTGCGCGGCATTGGCGACCATTGTCGAAAAATCGGGGCCTGCTGGTTTGACATCGGCCGCGGCAGGTTTGTTTTCAGCCGCCTTGGAATAGGCAGCCTGCACATAGGAAGACCGGATGGCAGAGAAATCAGTCATATCAGTCCCTTACCGCAACATATCGACAAGCTGACGACGCATATCGCGCGCATTTTCGACCATTGATAGGTTTGCCTCATAGCTGCGGGACGCCTCGCGCATGTTGCTCATTTCGATCAGGGGGTTCACGTTTGGCAGCTTGATGTAGCCGTTCTCATCCGCGGCAGGATGCGAAGGGTCAAAACGAAGGGTGAAAGGGGCTTTGTCGCGGTCGATATCGCCTGCGGTCACAATGGCGGCCCCGGTACGTTCGTCAGTGGAGGAGTCGAAAGAGATCGTCTTGCGCTGGTAAGGGTCACCGCCCGGCTCCTGCGCGGTCGAGCTTGAGTTCGCTACGTTCTCTGACACGATACGCAAACGCTCGGCCTGCGCCCGCATCCCGCTGGCTGCTGTTGTGCTGATACTGCTGAGAGGGTCCATTCGTCAGTTTCCTTGGGCTTAGCGGCGGCCGGCCACGGTGTGCAGCATCTCATGCGCCTTGCGGTAGAGACTTGCCGCAATCCTGAATTGGCCAGCGGTCGCATTTGCTTCCATGATTTGCTCTTCCAACACCACGTTGTTGCCTGACATGTCCTCACCCCAGTTCACCTCGGCTTCGGTCACGTCCGCATCCGGCAAACCACCAGAGCCCCGCGCGTCGTCGAGGTAGCTGGCGAAACTCTCGATATCCTTGGCCCGGTATTCGGTCACATCGGCGTTTGCGATGTTCTCGGACACGACCTTTTGCCGGGTGGCGAGCCACTGCAGGCGCTTGGGGGCGAGGTCAAAGATTGATGTTGGTTCTGTGTTCATCATGGACTCATTATTTATTCTTGGTATATAGCAAGAATAGCAAGAATAGCAAGATTAAGGAAGGTTTAAATCCTGATGTCAACGTTTTTAGATTTGCAGGATACCATCTATTCATCCTCCAGCGCAAAGACCGTTGGCAGCGTCCGCGCCATCGTCGGATTGACCCTGACCGTGAACGGGCTTGAGGCCGTTGCCGGGATCGGCAGCCGCTGCCGGGTGCAGGGGCGCAAGGGCTTTATTGACGGTGAGGTGGTTGGCGCGCAGGGGTCAGACCTGTGCCTTTTGCCGTTTGGCAACTGGGAAGGCGTCGCTGTGGGTGATCCGGTCGAGCTGCTTGAGCTGGATGACATGGTTTTCCCCGACGAGAGTTGGATCGGGACGGTTGTCGACGCCCTTGGCAGACCGTTGTCAGAGTATTCGCGCCTGCCACGGCCGCGCAGGAAATCCTCGGTCAAGGCGCATCCTCCGGGTGCCTTTGAGCGCAAGCAGGTGGGGGCAAAGCTGGAGACGCAGATCAAGTGCGTCGATGTCTTTACACCCATCTGTCAGGGTCAGCGCATGGGTGTTTTTGCCGGATCGGGCGTGGGCAAGTCCACGCTTATGGCGATGCTGGCGCGCAACACGGACGCCGACGTGATCGTCATCGGCCTGATCGGTGAACGTGGGCGCGAGGTGCAGCAGTTCATCAAGGAAGATCTGGGCACCGAAGGGATGGCGCGAGCCGTTGTCGTTGTGTCGACCGGTGATGAGGCACCGCTGTTGCGCAAGCAGGCGGCGCTGACCACGACGACGATTGCGGAGTATTTCAAAACCCAAGGCAAGCAGGTGCTGTTGCTTTTGGACAGCGTGACTCGGTTTGCGATGGCGCAGCGCGAAATTGGTCTGGCGCGGGGCGAGCCGCCGACGCTTCGGGGATACCCGCCGTCCGTATTCAGCGAATTGCCGCATCTGCTTGAGCGCGCCGGGCCGGGCCGGGAAGGGGAGGGCGACATCACCAGCCTTTATACGGTGCTGGTGGATGGTGACGATATGAACGAACCGATCGCGGATGCGGTGCGTGGCATCGTCGATGGCCATTTGGTGTTAGACCGCCGGATTGCCGAACAGGGGCGGTTCCCGGCGATTGATCTGCAGCGGTCGTTGTCGCGGATGCTGCCGGGCTGTCATTCCCCTGAGGAGTTTGAGATCACGAAGGCCGCACGCAAGGCTTTGGGACGTTATGCTGATATGGAAGATCTGATCCGGCTGGGGGCGTATAAAGAAGGGTCTGATCCGCGTACCGACGAGGCCGTCCGTTTTTTCCACGCGGCCAGTCCGTTCCTGTCGCAGCAGCGTGGAGAAATGATACCGGCAAGCCAAAGCTTTGCCGAAATGTACCGTATGGTGCTGGAAGCGGGGATCGAGGATCCTCTGAAAGAGTTCTTCGAGGCAGCTGAACGGGCGGCGCTCGAAGCCCCGGTGCAATAGAAAACCGGCCATCTTTGCAGATGACCGGCTGAATTCAGGGAGGGGGTCGTCATAACTCCGCCCGGTTTGGATTACGTTCGCAGGGCAAACCTACCTGGTTATCTCAGCCTTGCTTCGAATTAACGGAACAGGCTCAGGATGTTCTGTGGAGACTGGTTCGCAATGGACAAGGACTGCGTCGCGAGCTGCTGCTGGACTTGATAGGCCTGCAGGCGTGCCGCTTCTTCTTCCATGTCCGCATCCACCATGGAGCTGACGCCGGAATCCAGTGTATCGGTCAGGCTGTCGAGGAACTGCATCTGACCTTCGAGGGTGTTTTCAGTCACACCAAGCGATGTCGCCGCCGCAATGGCGTTCTGAAGCTCGGCTTCGGCGGTGACCAGATCGGCCTCAAGGTCAATTGACGCTACCAGATCAATGGCTGCAAGATTTGTCTGAATAGTTTGTAGGTCAACTGAAGTGAATGAGATCGTTGTTGTTGCGAATGTTGGGCCTGCGCGAGAAATTCCTGTCACAACGCTCACGGATGCGGCGGCACCGCTTACAAGATCATCACCGTTGAATGTCGCCTGGTCAATCGCAGATTGCATGTTGTTGACAAGAGCATCGAGTTCTGTCTGAACAGCGTCTTTGTCGATACCGTTGCTTTGAGCAAAGGCGATACGCTCGACTATCTGCTGTGCCAGATCGCTGACTGTTTCGGCACCAAGGCGGGCTGTAGCAACAGAATTCTTTGTTGCTGTCATGCCTTCGTTGATGGCCTTGAACATGCCGCTGTCGCCCTTCATCGTCTCAGAGATGGCGAAGTAGGCGGCGTTTTCTTTACCGGAACGAATTGCGAGGCCGCTGGAAACACGGTTCTGGGTCTCGTTCAGACCACGGTTAATATCATTCAGGGTGGCAAGGGCCACCATTGCGGAACTATTGGTGAGAATGGACGCCATTTAATGCTCTCCTCGTTTCTCTTATTTCTTCAGGCTTCTGACTGAATGTGGCTCTGCGGCCATCAGGGGCTAAGTAGCTGCTGAGGTTAAAGGCAGGTTAAAGAAAATAGAGTTTTCGGAAAAAAGCGATCAGAGTTCTTCGTCCACGTTGATCCTGCCGCCCGAAGCGTTACCGATCTTTTCGCCTGACTTACCGTATACACCACCCAAGGTATTGCGATTGTTTATTTTTTCGATCTCGCGCAAGACCGTCCGAGCGGCGACAGCCATGCGTGACAACATGGCACCATCTTCTTCAATATATTTTCGCAACTCGATCAAATGGCCTTTGATATTCAATTTTTGCGCGAATTCGTGGTTCAGAAATGGCTCAACCAGCGGTGTGCGCAGTTCGAGCCATTTCAGCACTCTGGATTTTTCGTCAAAAAGGTTGCTGACCGCCTCAAGCTCCCCTTCCTTGATCGCGTTCATTTCCTTGCGGAGGATCGTAACGGTCTCTTTGATCTTGATGACATAGGCGTCAAGGTTCTGTTCGTCCTCCGCTGTCAGCTGAATTTGCGCCGAAGGTTTGCTGGCGTCCCGTTCGCCAAAGCGGAATTTCTTGCGTGGGATCATGGCTCCTGACCTTTTGTCGGTGTCTGCACATAGGCGTTGATCATCTTTTCAACGTGACCTGTCAGCCCAAGGCCACCCTGTTCCACCAGATGCTTTGCCACGGCTTCGGACATGAACGACCGCCACATCTCGGCCTGCTTTTCTCCGCCAAAAGCGGTGTCGCCCGTCGTTTTCATCATCTGGTCTACAAACTGGGTCAGAAAGACCGCTTCGAAATCACGGGCCGTTTCGACGGACTTGGCGGCGTCAAGACTGCCCTTCTCCTGCAGGGGCAGGGGGGCTTGCCTGAAAAGGTCGACAGGGTTTGTCATCAGATGATCTCCAGATCTGCATGCAAAGCACCGGCGGCCTTGATGGCCTGAAGGATCGCGATGGTCTGCCGCGCGCCCACACCGATGGCGTTCAACCCGTCCACCAGTTCCTGAAGGCTCACGTCACCGCGCAGGATGGTAAAACTGCCGTCGATTTCCTCGATCTCAATTTCGGTCTCTGGCACAACGACGGTGGTGCCGCCGATGTTGATCGGGCTGCCGGAGATCACGGTTGTATCTCCGCCAACACTGATTGGACCGGGCTGGCTGACCTGATAGTTCTCTTTCACGCGCACGGTCAGGCCACCCTGGCTGATGGCGACCTGCGCGATACGGACGTCCGCCCCCATGACAATGGTGCCTGATTTTTCGTCCACCACAACACGTGCGATGCTATCAGGCGTGAGCGTCAGATTTTCGACGGCAGTAATGGTGCCGGGGACATCGCCCTTGTCCCCGATCCAGACCTCGACAGTGCCTGAATCCAGCACCTCTGCCGAACGCGGCCCCAGCTTGGCCACAATCGCGTCACGCATCCGTGCTGCCGTTGTGAAATCAGGCGTCCGCAAGGCGATGCGGACACTGTTCATCTGGTAGAGATCGAAATCGACCTCGCGTTCCACGATTGCCCCGTTCTCTATCTTTGCGATGGTCGCCACACCCTCGACAACCGAAGCCGCGTTGCCTTCGACATTGTAACCTGACGTGGCAACCGCGCCTTGCGCAACCGCATAGACCGCGCCATCAGCCCCGGTCAGGGGCGTGACCAGAAGCGTACCGCCCCGCAGGCTGGTCGCATCGCCCAAAGATGACACAGTGATATCGATCGGTGAGCCGCGTCGCGCGAAGGGAGGGAGTTTGGCCGTGACCATCACAGCAGCCGTGTTTTTTGTCTTGAGTGTGTCGCCTTCCAGATTTGCGACGCCAAGGCGTTCCAGCATGCCGCGAATGGATTCGCGGGTGAACGGGCTTGAGCTGAGCTTGTCGCCGGTCCCAAGCAGGCCAACAACTAGACCGTAGCCGATCAGGTGGTTTTCGCGCACGCCTTCAAAGTTTGCGATGTCCTTGATCCGCACCTCTGCCGTCGCAGGCACTGCAAGCCCCAAGACAGCACAGGTCAATACAGCCAATTTCAGACTGTGGAGCCATCGCAAGGCGCTCAGATCAATCCATCGTCCAAACATCATCAGGATCCGAAAGTTAAAGTACAGTTTACTCTGTTTTTGTACATCAGTTATTAATTCATGGCAAACATCAAAATTAAAGAATAATTAAGGATTGATTGCATAATCTTTCCTTGCTAACACTCAAGGATAGAAAGAATTGGGCAGGGTTGGCAAATTATGCGTGTGTATGTCTTCGAACAGCAGGAAGAGCGGCGCAAAGGATTGGCGTCAGAGCTCCGCAGCGTCGGCATTGAAGCCCAGTTCGTTACGGCAGAATTCTTTCAATCGGGCTTGGGCGCTTTGCGGCAGCCGGGGCAGGAAATTTACTCTGTGTTTCTGGGCGAAAGCGAAGATGTACGCGACCATATACGTGCAATCCGCAATGCAGGTTGCGCCAATCCGGTTATCGTGCTGCGGAATTTCCGCAATGCACAGGATACTTCCGAACTTCTGAACCTCGGTGCCGACGATGTGATCGTCAGCCCTATCCGGGGTACCGAGCTTTTGTCACGGACAAACTCGATCATTCGCAGGCTGTGTGGACACGCCGCAGATAGTGTCGTTCTGGGAGAGCTGACCGCATATTTTGACGGGCGTGACCCGGTGGTATCCGGCAACCGGATCAAGCTGTCCAAGCGCGAACACTCTGTGTTTCAGCACCTCGCGCTGAATTCCAACAAGGTGATCTCAAAGGACGCGATCTATGACGCCGTTTATGGTGCCAGCATAGATCAGCCCTTTGACAAGGTGATTGATGTCTACATCTGCAAACTGCGCAAGAAATTCGCATCCGCATCTGAATGTGGCTGGCAGTATATCGAGACGGTACACGGTCGCGGCTACAAGCTGAGCGTGCCGGAGCCGATGTCCGAGGCGGGTTGATCAGCGCAGGAAGTTGAGGATGGACAGACCTGACAGCCTTGATGAAACTTGGTAGCTTGCCTGAAGCTGTGTTTCCAGACTTTGCATGCGGGTGATTGCCTCGTAGGGGTCGACGCTTTCGTAGTCAGATATTTGCGTGCGCCTGACCAGTGACAGGTCAGTCAGCTGCGATTGTGTGGTTTCCACAACCTGCTGGTTGAAACCAACGCGGGCAGAAACACCCAGCATGCCTTCCTGGGCACTGCTTAGCGCGTCGACCACACGGTTCATCCATGTGCTGTAAGCGGCCTCGTCCATTTGGCTCACATCCGTGACAGCCAGCATCGCAAGTCCCTTGATCGCCTCGCGGAAGGGTTCGTCATTTGCCCGCGCGCCATAAACAACTTCCTGGCCGTTGTTCACCCATGCATTCACCTGCTTGGTCGGCTGACCGCCGCCATCCAGTTCCGGTGATCCATTATAGAAGGTGGCCTCGTAATTGCGGGCAGGGTTGCCGGTGTCGTTTGACGCAAAGGCCTGATCGATCTGATCCGCTATCGCCGTGGCACTTGCGGCATCCACAGGTCCACCTCCAAAGATTGAGGTCATCGCATCCTCTGGTGACAGACCAGTGGTCGCATTGATCTCGGACCAGCGAACCAGCGGCGGGGTATCAGATTGCAGACCCGCAAACAGGTGATCGCCGTTAAAGCTTGTGTTAAGTGTGGAAATCACGCTCTCAAGCGCGGACTTTGCCTGATCCTGCAAAACCGCGGCTCCGTTCTGAGGGGTGGCCACATTTGCAATTGCTGTCTGCAACACGCCCTGCAAACGATCGCGGGCAGAATCGATTGTGGTCAGCATTGCTTGCAGCTTGTTGCCCAAGACATCGTTCGACTGCATGAATGTCTGATTGTCCGCCTCGCTTGCCCTCAAGCGCATGACAGATGTGGATCGCGGTCCCAGATCGGCATAGATATCCGCCTTGCGCCCGGTCGACACCTCTTGTCCAGCGCGCTGAAGCTCAAGCGAAGTGCGCTGCACGTTCTGGCGACTGAACAGATTGAACTGATACGAAGAAGTGCTGGCGACGTTCCAAACCATAGTGCGACCCTCAGAATGAAGCGATCAGCGTGTCAATCATCTCGGATACCGTGGTCAGGATCCGGGAGTTTGCCGCATAGCTTTGTTCAATCAGCAACAATTGTTGCATTTCATCGTCGATGTTCACGCCTTCCGTGTTGCGCCGTGCGGCCAGAACCACCTCTGCAGCAGAGCTTGCGGCATTAAAGTCGTTCTCGGCGCGGGCGCGTTCGCTGGCCTGACTTGTCACCATCTCAGCGCCAAAATCGCGCAATGTGACGGTGACCGGAATGCCAGTATCGACGGCAGCACCAAGCGGGTTGTTCAATGCCGCGACAAAGGCTGAAATTTGCGCTGAATCCGCGACATCGCCCGGTGCGGCGGCACCAAGGCCGTCCCGGATGCGCCAAACCTCGGCATCACCCTGCAGCGATATCTGGTCGTTGACCTGAAGCCGCGCGGCCAACCCGTCAAGGTTTGCAGGGTTGAACGCCATACCATTGTCCGTAAACAGACCGGGTTGTCCTGCTGTGACGGTCGCATCAGCGTTTTCAAAGGTTTCAATCAGGCCGCGCGCGTATTCGTCCAGTTGCAGCTTGAACCGCGGGATCACCTCGCGCTTCAACTCAGACAAACCCACAAGGCTGCCTTGTTGAAGGCCACGGACTCCGTCCTTGAACGGTGTGATGTCCTGCATACCGGCCATCAGCGTGCCATCGCCCTGATTAAAGGTCACATCCTGGACCTGATCCCCTTCAATAAGAGCGGCCCCGCCCCGGGTATAGATGCTGACCGATCCATTGGATGACACGGTAGACCGAATGTCTACGATGCCCGAGATCTGATCGAGTACAAGATCGATTTGTTCATCGTATTGTGCGGATTCCAGCGTCCCCGGACGAAAATCACGCCGCTGGATGTTCAGCTCGCGCATTTGATAAAGCGCCTGGTTCAGATCCGCGACTTCGTAGCGTATTTCCATGTCCACTTCCGTGGCCGTGGTCCCAAGAGTCTGTGCAGCATTGCGGATCGAAAGCGCAAGGTCTTCGGCCGCCAGAACCGCCCCCGATTGCGCCCCGTTTGATGATGGCATGTTCACAAGCGTCGTCAGGCTGTTCTGAAATGCGCTGAACTTGTCAGCGGGTGAAGACCCGTCGCCGGGTTGGCCAAGGTATGCGGTGTAGCTGCGTAAACCTTCCTGAACCACTTGATAGCGCGCCATCTTGCCGGTTTCGTGTCGCGACATCCGTTGCAGGGACGCGTTTACCTCGCGGCGGATCTCACTCACCATTGCACCGCTTTGGTGGGTGCCTGGTGTCACCAGCAAAGCGCGACGCCGCACATATCCCGGGTTTAGCGCGTTGGAGACATTGTCAGCCGCCACGCGCGACAGGGTCTGCGTTGTCCGCAAACCCGACGTCGCTGAATTAAGGGCTCCAGTCAGACTCATCTATTGCTCCGGCGATACCAAACCTAGCGCTTCAATCTGGTTGTTTCTTCCATCAGTTCGTCTGCGGTTGTGATGATTTTGGCGTTCGTTGAAAACGCGCGTTGCGCCTTGATTAATTCGGTCATCTCTTGCGCGATATCCACGTTGGCGGACTCTAGAGCACCAGCGTTGATCGAACCAACTGTTGAAGATTTGGCCTCAAGCGCTGAGAACGAGCCACTCTCACCAGATAGCTTGTAGGCGTTGCCCTTGGCTTCGATAAGTCCATTGGGATTGTCCACGATGGCGACAGGAATCTGATACAGCGCCCGCCGCATCCCGTTGTCAAAAACGCCAAAGAGTGTGCCGTCTTCGGAAATCTCGCTGCGCACCAGCTCTCCCACGCTTGAGCCGTCGCGGTCGAACGATAGGCTGAAGTCCCCGGCAAACTGCGTGATCCCATCGAAGGAGTTTGGCGCGCCAAGATTGATATCAAGGACCTGCGGCACGGTCCCGTTGTTCAGGGTGATCGTTGCAGCGCCGGTCAGGGGGTCAAACACAAAGTCCGCAGGTGCCGTGGCCACAGATGCAGCGCCGGTATAGGCAAGTGGCGAGCCGGCCTCTGGTCCTGAGTCATTGAATTCAACTGATACCGTTCCAAGTGGGTCGCCGTTCTGATCCGAGATCGACAAATCCCACATGTTGGCCGTCGTGGTGGGAGCCCAGGAAAAGGAAATTCTCTGGCTTTCGCCGAGAGGGGTAAAATACTCTGAAGAGGTAGCAAAGGGCGCGCCGGGTGTTGCGATGCCGGTATCTTGCGACGGCAGGTTGCCGAAGGCAGAGATTTCTGTCGAGACACCGGCGGAAATATTAAAATTGCCGATGTTCACGGTTTCCATCTGATCAAACGAGCTGCGGTCAACAGATCCGATTGTTCCGTCCAGCCCAAAAGGGAAACCCGCAAGATAGTATCCGGCGGCATTGCGCAGATCGCCGTTTGCATCCGGCAGGAAAGATCCCGCGCGCGTCAGCAGATAGTTCGTAGAAACAGTTTCGTTCGGATTCATCGAAACGGCGAAAAACCCGTTGCCGCCAATCGCCATATCGGTCGCTGAATTCGTGGAGATCAGGCCGCCCGCAGTGGACATGTCCAGTTGGCCCACCGCAGCGACTGACAGGACGCCATCACCATTTACGCCCGATGCCGTTGTCGTGACCATATGCGCAAACCCGCGTCGATATCCGACGGTATTTGCGTTCGCGATGTTCTCAGAAATGCTTCCAACAATCTTCGAGTTGGCCTGAAGACCGCTCACACCTATCTGAAGCGCGCTTGAGATGCTCATTGTACCACCTTTATTGTTTTTTTCTGCCTCACCGATAGACATACACAGATGGGTTTTAAGGAAGGTTAAAGTTCAATGAATTATTTTTGTTTTTGAACTTGGTGTAGTATTTTTCTCATCAAGTTTTCAGGGTGATATTCCGGAATTTTTGATGCTTTCAAAAGCCTCGTCCAGCTTGTCCAGACGCGCGGCGGCCTGATCGTGGCTCAGTAATAGAAGGGTTGGTACTTCGGCACTCAAACTTTCAGCCAGTTCAACTAATGTTTTGTTATTTGTCAGTCCCGGAAAGGCCCGGATGACCCTGTCTCGGGTCTGCGCGTCGTTGGATCTGTTCGCCGCGATCAGCAGATGCGTGGCATCCTGCACCGAAAACGCGCTTGGCTGCTGGGCCCAGAACTCCGCCAGAATGTCGCGCGATTTATCCCATTGACCCTCTTCGGCCAATGCCATCGCCATTCTACGCTGATGATCAGAAGATGGTGTCGGAACCACCGTATCCAGTAGCGCCTGCCTGTCGCCCAGTTCGGCGAGCACAGACGCCTTGATCGTGGCGTGATCTTGCGCGTTCTGCGGGCCGGGCGCCACATCCATCAGCTCAAGGGTGGTGCGTGCGTCTTGCGGGAGACCCCCGCGCATCTGTGCGGTTGCCAGCTTTAAGTTAAGACGAAACAAATCTTGCAGCGCTGTCTCTGATGCGGCGCTCTCCACTTCCTGCAAAAGCCGGATTGCGCGCTGAAACTCCTTTGCGGCAAGGTCGGTGGCACCAAGCGCCAGAAGGTAGTCGGCAAAGGTTTCTGTGTGGCGGGCAAAGTCTGGCAAGGTGCGAAAGAAAGGCAGAAATTTCAGATGCGCCTTCATCCAGTCGGCCAGCGCATACTGCCCTTCGCCGCCTTTGCTATAAAGTTGCTCCAACAACTTTTGTACCTCAGCTTTTGCAACCTCGGCTTCCTTCGCAGCAGGAAACCGCGCGATCAGTTTTCCAAGTGTGAGAAGGCCTGCGACATCGTCCCGGCGTGCAGAAAGAACCCGCGCAAGGCGCTTGAGGATCTCCACCTCGTGCTGGCCCCCACGCCACGCCTCAAGTCCGTCGGCCAAAATGCTTTGTGCCGCCAGAAGCGCCCCATCAGTGCCATCGCTCAAGGACATATCTGCGACGGCAAGCCGTGCGCGGGCCGCGTACTGATCCCATCCTTTTGCGGCTTCAAAATATGCCGTAAGCGCAGAAGAATTGTTGCCCTGCCTCTCTTCTTGACGGCCTCTCAGAAAATAGCCTGTCGGTGAATAATCCAGATCCGGCAGTTCATACATCAGCTTCAGCGCTGCCTCAGCATATCTAAAGTGTTCTGTTTCAATCGCAGCTTCGATAAAGACAGGAAGCATGGCGCGCAGAACCGCGCGGGATTGCAGGCCAAGACCAGTAAAGCTGGCCTCGATGTTATCGTTCAGCATCCCGACATCCCCGACAGCGATCGCCTGAAGAGCACGCCAGAAAGCACTGTCAGGCCGGTCCGGATCTGCCAGCGGCGAGGCATCAAACGAAGAAACCGCCTCGCCGCCCAGCAAGGTCTGCGCATGGCTTAACGCAACATAGCGCCTCGTATGGTCAGGAAGGGTCGGATTGATCCCGGCAAGCGTCGAAGATGTTTCGTAGAGCAGCATGTGTGTCAGGTAGAGCTCTGCGGCATCAAGCATGACGCCAATCCGCTCTGATCCATGCGCAGCGCTCAGGTTCTGAATTGTCTCGACCAGATCACGATGAAAAGTACCGGTCGACCAGTGCTGCAAATCAAGGTCGCCACGCCATCCGCCTGCTCGGGCGGAGGTGCGCGCGACAGGGGCGGTCACGGCCTCTTCTTTTGTTGCCGCGCCTGCATCGATTCCCGCAAATGCAAGAACTGTCGCCGCGATAAAGAGTGATATGGTTTGCATGCTCAATTTTATTCTTGGTTAAAGACAATATAACTTGCCTTATCCTTGTAGATATGAAAATTTGTTTTTGCAACAGACTGCCATCTGACCCAAACACCTCCGGCACCTGCTCCGCCGATGGAGGCCTTAATGAGCAACATCAGCTATGTGTCCCTGTCACAAGCGACGGCGCTTGAGCGCAGCTTGAACATGACCGCGCACAACCTTGCCAACGCCTCTACGGCGGGTTTCAAGTCAATCAACCCGCTCCTTGAATCGATTGAGGACAGCTCGACCACCCGTGACATCAGCTATGTTCAGGATCGCGGCACATATCTTGATCTGAATGCAGGAACGCTGGTCCCAACAGGCAATCCGTTTGACATCGCTTTGGGCGGGGACGGCTGGATGTCCTTTCAACTTGATGGCGGCGGAGCAGGCTACAGCCGTCATGGCCGTCTGATCCTGGATGTTGACGGCCAGCTTAAGACAGCAAGCGGTCAGCCACTGCTGGATGCGGGTGGCGGACCAATCACCCTGCCTGACGATGTCGGGCAGGACATAACCATAACCACCGGCGGCACCATAACCGACCGGACCGGCGCCGTGCTGGGCACCATCGGCGTAGTAACAATCGAGCACGGGGCAGCAATGCTGTCCCTGGGCGGCGGCATGTATCATCTCCCAGACAATGCCGCCGCCCCACAACAGGCAACCGATCCCAAGGTCAAACAGGGCTTTGTCGAAAACAGCAATGTCGAAGCAGTTCTGGAAATGACCCGCCTGATCGACATTCAGCGCGCATATGAAAATTCAATCAAATTGATGAACCAGGACGACGACCTGACAAAAACCGTGATTCAGCGGCTGGGTCGTAGCGGCTGATCTGGCGGTAGGAGCATGAGATGAAGGCACTTGGCATTGCAGCAACAGGTATGTTGGCGCAACAGACAAACGTCGACGTGATCGCGAACAACATCGCCAACGCGAACACGACAGGATTCAAGAGCGGCCGTGCGGCCTTTCAGGACCTGATTTATCAAAGCGTGCACAACGCGGGCACGCTGACCTCCGAAGAGGGTACGGCACGGCCAGTGGGCACCGACATTGGTTTGGGCGTTCAGGCGGCGGGTGTCATCCGGCACAACACCCAAGGCGGTCTGATCCAGACAGAGAACCAGATGAACCTGGCCATCGACGGGCGTGGATATTTTGTAGTGAACCGCCCGGATGGGTCTCAGGCCTATACCCGCGACGGCAATTTCCAACTAAGCGCCGAAGGTCAGATGGTTACCCTGAACGGCTACGAGATCGAGCCCGCCATCGTCGTGCCAGAGCTGACCCGGCAAGTTGAGGTCAATCAGTTTGGCGTCGTCATGGCCTATATCGAAAACGATCCCAACCCGGTGGAGCTGGGCCAGCTGACCTTTGCGACATTCCTGAACGAAGCTGGTTTGAAACCCGTCGGGGACAACCTGATGGAAGCCACAGGCGCGTCCGGTGAACCGGTCGAAGCGACGCCGGGTTCTCCCGGCGTGGGCATCACCCGCCAAGGGTACCTTGAGAATTCGAACGTGAACATCATTCAACAGATCACGGATCTGATTTCGGCCCAGCGGGCGTATGAGATGAATTCCAAGGCGATCGAGACCGCAGACCAGATCATGACCACCACCAACCAGATCAAGTAGTGAGGCATTGAGATGAATATGCGCCACGCTTTGTTGACCGGTTTCCTGAGCGCGCTTCTGACCGCTTCGATCCTTGCCGCGCCACCCGCGATGGCCAGCGTCGAAAAGGTGACGGACCTGATTGAAGAACGTGCGCTTGAAGAACTGGAGCAGATCATCCCCACGAACGGGCGCATTGACGTGCGACTGGCCGATGGCGTTTTGCGCGAAGGCACATTCATTCAGGAATTCTGGATTGATCCAAAGACCGGCCAATTCATCGCCAACATCATCTCTGAATATGGTGAAACACACCGTGTCTGGGGCCTTGCCGTGATGACGGTCAAAGTCCCGGTTCCCGCACGCCGGTTGCTGCCCGATGAAATCGTACAGGACAGCGACATTATGATGATCGAACTTCCCATTCAGCGGCTTGGTGTCTTTGCCATTCAGGATGTGGATGATCTGGTCGGGCAGCAGGTCCGCCGCATGTTGGTTGCCGGCAGGCCCGTACCCAGACAATCCGTGATCCCGCCGCGGATCATCGAACGCGGTGACAAGGTCAAAATCCTGCTGACCCACGGTGGGCTGTCGCTTTCTGCGACGGGCCGGGCGATGGCAGATGCGCACGCGGGACAAACGTTGCGGGTTGTGAACCTGTCCAGCAACAAGGCGATTTCCGCCGTCGCAACCGCAGAAGGTATTGTCGAGGTAGAGCAATGATAGCGCGCGCTCAACGCACCGCTGCAGCCCTTGGGCTCGCGTTTTTTGCAATCGCGGGCTGTTCCGAACTGGCCGATGTACGCAATCCGCAAGTCAGTGATCTGGTCCTTGACCCTGCCGCCATGAACGAGGTCAACCGCATCAGTGTGCCGATGCCAATGGTTGAACCGAAACCTGCGCCCAAACGCGCGGAAGCCTCAAGCCTTTGGTCATCTGAGACCACTAGCTTTTTCCGGGACCGGCGCGCGCAGAACGTCGGCGATCTTGTCACAGTCCTGATCGACATTAACGACCGCGCACAGCTGCAAAACGCTACCGAACGCAGCCGCGATGCCAAGCAGACAGTGGCCGACCCGGACTTTTTCAATCTGGATTTTTCAACCGACAGCGGTACCGCAATTGGGCTGGAAAGCAGTTCTGAAGCCGCAGGCGCGGGCAGCATTCGGCGCAACGAAAGCATCCGACTGCGCGTCGCTGCGCTGATCATTCAGGAATTGCCGAACGGTAATTTCGTCATTGCGGGCCGTCAGGAGGTGAAAGTGAACGCAGAACTGCGTGAGTTGCGCATCGCTGGCATCATCCGCGAATCTGACATCGATGTGGACAACACCATCGATTACGACAAGGTCGCCGAAGCGCGTATCTCGTACGGGGGTCGCGGGCAGATTTCCGTCGTGCAGACCGCGCGGCCCGGTCAGGACATTCTTGAAATTCTCTTACCCTACTGAAACGAGGTTCTGATGATCAAACTCCTGATCATCGGTGTTTTCGTCGCCGGTGCCGGCGCACTGGGATATTTTGGCGAGCGTTTCATGCGCCCGACCGATGCCCCCGTTCCCGAAGGGACAGTTGCGGAAACCAAGCCAGAGCATCTTTTCAAAATGCCGTTAGGCAAATTCACCATGCAGCTTTTGCAGCCCAGAAGCACTTTGCACCTTGTCTTTGACATCGATGTCTACGTGATGGGGTCAGCAGCCTTTGAGGCCATCAATGGTTCGGTTGGCCGCGCCAGGCTGCGCGACGCCACTGTCACTGCGATTGCTGAACTGGCCGAAACCGACCTGAGCCTTGCAGCTCCGATGGACGCAGAAGAACGCAGGAAAAAACTCGCCGCTCAGATCGTGCGCAAGCTGTACGTGGACTTTCCGGTGATCAGGACAGCGCGGATCAACACGTATAAATCAAATCTCAGTCTGCGCGATTGAAATCTCAGCTGGCCGAAAGCACGGTTACGGACGATACAATTTCATCCCCTGTCAGGGTAAATAAAATCTCGCCATTCTGGAAAATGACCTCTTTCACCTCGGCTGTGCGCGACACCTCTGCGCCAATCGGCTCACCTTTTTCATCCGTCGCGAACAGTTGCACGGTGTACTTGCCTTCAAGTTGAGGCTGGCCTGCATCGTCTTTTCCATCCCACACCAGCGGGAACTCCTCAAACGGTTCAGATGACAGACCCTGTATCGTGCGCACGACGCGCCCCAGAGGATCTGTAATCTTGGCCTCAACCTTCACCGCGCCATCCGCAACCGCATAGGTGGAGTTGATGCCTCCGTCTTCCAGCCAGACAACATTCGAACTTGTCTTGACGTCTCGTCCGATCAGATCAGTGCCGCTCAGGTTCATCAACCCGGCAACCTGATTGGTCAGCATTTCAATCCGTTGATTTGTCTGAACCGCCTGTTCAACCTGTGACAACTGGGCCAGTTGCGCGACGAACTGAGTGCTGTCGACAGGTGCAAGCGGATCCTGGTTTGATATCTGGGCGGTCAGCAAGGTGAGGAACTTGTTGTAGTCATCCCCCAGCTGCGACAGGGAGTCGTTGCTGCTTGCCTGATTGGCGGTATTCACATTGTTCAGCAGGGCCGGGGTGGTCAACATGATCTGGTGCCTTCCTAGGTGAGAATATCTAGCTGACCGTGATCAACGATATCGCGGCGCTCGCGGTGCGCCTCTTCCGTGCCGGAGCCGTCAAAGACACCGCCAGATTTTGCGCCCTGATCCTGTCCGCCATCAGATTGTGTCCCGGTTTCGTTGTCTCGGAACTCAAGAACGCTGCTGTCTGCCACGCCAATGGTGTGGGCCAGCAGTTGGCGTTCATCGCGCAGCGCCTGCAGAACCGCAGGGTTTTCAACCCGAACAACGACCTTGGACGCCAGATCTTTTTCGCCAATCACTTCAACTTCGATCGTACCCAGACCGCGCGGGTGCAAGTTTACGACGGTCCTGTTCTGGCTGACGTCAACCGATTTGATTTGTGAAATAAGGGCGTCCGCAAATGGTTTGGGGGCTGCTTTCGGACCTGCGTCTTCTGCCCTTGATGCAGAGGCCACAGCAGAGTTTTCCGCGCGGTGCGGCGGCGACGTGTCAACAGGGCGTGCGGCAGGGACATCCTGCAGATGTTCATGAACCGGTGCGCCGACAGGTGCGGCTGCTTTGGTGCCCGGCTGATCTGTTAGAAAAGTGGGTCTGACACCCTCTGACACCTTCACCGTCTCTGGTCTTGTCTGATCAGCCAATGGCAGTGTCTCTTGCTCTGCCTGAGTGGCCAAAGGTACGACCGCACTTTTTGACGAGGCAGCAGGGGAGAGCGCAGCGGTTTCGGTTTTAATCTGTGCCAAGCGTGATTTCAGATTTGTCCGGCGCGGATCAGCGCCAGCCACATCCACCGCCACATCAGGTACAACTATAGTGGCCGCTGTCTGTGCGGTTTTCACCGGACTATCTGGAACACCTTGCTGAGCGGGTGAAGGTCCGGTTGATGCCGAAGGAACTGGCGGCATTTCTGTCTTGACGGAAGCCGTCTGGGCAGGCTTGTCCGCCGGTACAGGCGTTTGCTTCACTTCAGTAGTGACCAGTTTAGCTACATTCTGATCTGCCGTTTCAGCACTTGGCATCATTGGTGATGTACCGCCCGTGTTCTGCGCGCTGGCCTCTCTTCGTCCCGACGTCAAAATGCCTGCTGTTGGCTCAACATTTTGCAACCCGTCAGGCTGAACTGAAATGGCGGCCGAAGGTTGCGATACCTGTACCGTGGGCGAGGGGCCAAAAGTGACGACCGACTGCCCGCCATTGCTGGCAAGCGCAGTCGCAGGTTGAACAGCCGGGCCGCCGTTCTGAAACTGTGGCGGCCCTTTATCCGCTGGCGCTGACGGAACAAGCTGTTCAGCCACTGTTTTTACCACGGCACTCAATACTGAACCCGCAGCGACAACTCCTTTGCCATCCGTCGGCGCAGGCGCGGGCAGGACCGCTGCCGGAACTCCGGTAACAGTGCCGGGATCAACCACACCCAAAGCATCACCAGAAGCAAGAAGTTCATCCGTGGCTTCGGTTGGTTGCACGGCTGCCAGTGTCGATCTCTCTTCACCAGAACCTGAAAGCGACGCCAGCAATTGCGCCCCGCTGTTGTTGTTGATTGGCGTCTGACCTTCAGACACGACAGACATCATAGCTGCCGGGCCTTTCACAATGGCACGCATCAGCAAGGCAAATCCATCCGGAGCCTTGCCGCCGCCCTGTGGTGCCGCAGCCTGCGCGGTCGTCGAATTCGGGGTCATTGGAAAAAGCAGGTTCATTCGTTCTCAAACCCTGCTTGTCATGACGCCACGGGCGATCAGTTCGTATTTAAGCCGCGCCATCGCACGACGCTCAAGCTGCCGCAATTTACTGGTATTCATACCCAACCGGTTCGCCAGATCACTGATCGTGTCGGGGGGTTGTTTGAGACTGCGGCAGGTCAGCACCTCGCGGTCAATATCGTTCAACCCGGTCATTGCGTCCGTGATCCGACGGCGCATCGCATCACGAGAAGATTTCGCAATCATGTGTTCTTCGGGCGTCGGATCATCCGACACCAGCCCTTCAAAGTTGTCCTCGTCATCAATTGATCGGTTGATTTGCTGGGGTGCGGACTTGCGCGCATTCGCCGGGGTCTCAACAACAGATCGAAGACGGTCAAGCGCTGTCAGGACACTGTTCTTGACCCACCAACGCGCATATGTCGAAAACCGAACCTCGCGGGTGACATCAAACAAGTCAGCAGCGCGGATCAACCCGATGATACCTTCAGACACAAGCTCTTCTTGTTCGACCTTGTCCCGGCTCAGTTTCCTGGCCCAGTAGTGGACGATCCGCGCATGCGAAAGCACCAAAGCCTCAAGGGCATTGGCATCCTGTCGCAACTGCCAATTCTCGATCAACAGGCGTTCGTCCTCCCATTCCAGAAGGGGCGCGCTCCTTGCGGCCGCGTAAGAATAAGTCATGGTCCTGCCCAATAGATTTATTATTTTTTTTGACCCAAGCATAAATTCATGGGAAGGCAAAGATTAATCTGATTAAAGCTGGGTTAATCTAAGTATATACAGGCCTTTAGACTGCTCTTTCTCAACAAGATTTATGGAGCAGGGGGTCAAGTCATGAAAAGGCCAAAGAAACCGCTTAGGCAGATCTTGAGGTATCAAGGCCGCTCAGCCACCCGGTCATTTGAGAGGATGCCAAAACCAAAACATCGTGCCATCCGAAATGTGCACGTTTAAAAAGGTTCTGAGGGTCGGGTGGTCAGGCGCTGTTCTGGGTCATCCAGATACTGCCGCGCTCACGCTCTTTGCGGATTGCTGCTTCTTCGGCGCTGTTGTGTGCTTCGGCCAGTGCTGAATAAAGTGAGTTGCCCGATTTCCAGACCAGCCGAACCGCGTCTCCCGTAACAACACGCACATCAAGCCGGTCACCGCTGTTGTTGTAAAGCTCGGTCCGAACAAAGGCGAGGTTCACATGATCGGTCAGTCTGTCCATCTCGGGGCGCCAGCCGCTTTCGGTGACACACACAAATATTCCGTTACCGGCGTAGGACATCAAGAACTGGTGGCCATGCATCGTATCAGAAATGACTTCGGCCGCATCTGAAATCAGGCTGCAAAATTCGAAGGGGCTGAGGGTCTCGAAAAACCTGTCTGCGCCACGGATCGCAAAAGCAAAGAGTGTCGAACCGAAGAGCGAACTTCTTGAAAGCTGTGCAAGGTAATTCTCGAATGCGGTGTGGTCGATGACATTCTCAACATCGTAGATTGAGATCGGTTCATAAAGCTCAAACTGTGGCTGTTCAGCGGGCAAACCGCCGTCGCCCAAGGCCTGCGCCGCAAAGATCTTCTTGGCATGAGGCTGGCGTTTCTGGGCAAGCGTTTGCAACAGGTTCAGACGAGTCTCCAGTTCCGAGACCTCGAATGGTTTCGTCACGTAATCGGTCGCGCCGAACGCAAAGGCACGGTCAATGTACCGCTTGTCCGACATCGCCGTCAGCATCAGCACAGGCGTGTCGAAATAGTCATCAATCGACCGCACCCGCTTGACCAGTTCGATGCCATCCATGTTGGGCATTTGGATATCAAACATAAAACAATCGAAGGGAGCGCCTTCGTTCTGAGCAATCACATCCAACGCCTCGGCACCGGATTCCGCCATGGTCAACTCGTGACCACCCAGCGCCAGAATGATCTGATCGAGCAACTTAAGAATGATTGCGTCGTCGTCGACTGCCAGGATTTTCATCTTTCGCTCCAGAGTTTTCGATGGAATCCACCGATCCAAACACGTTTCTGAAAACAACCTGACCGTGAAGTATGGCGAAATTTTGACTATTGGCTACAATCATTTAGAAATTTTGTAACTGTTTCCCGCCAGTGCAAAAGTTTTGCGTGTTAGCAATGCTGGCACAGATCACCGAATGGCTGTCGGCACGGCAGGGGGCAGACTTGCCTTTGCCGGAAATCCCAGCGCCGGGCACGTCAGCCAAGTCATGGACATTATAGTGTATGCGGGTTTGACCTTTGAACGCCTTGTCGCTGTTTATCCACACCTCCGACACAATTCTGCCAAGATAGCTTGGTTGAAGTCGGTTTAGAGAGTACAAGAACTGTACTGGACTATTGGATCAAGAATGTATCCGATAGAGTAACCGAAAGAAGTTTTCTTCTTGTTTGGTGTCCGAAAACAGGATGTCAAACACCGCCCTTGAGCCTCAGAAGAGGTGCTCACAGGTCAATACACCGTTCGTTTCAGGCAGAATGAGCGATCAGGTGTAAGTAGAAATCATAATAATCATGGTAGAGCTCCAGTTTTCAGGACTTCAAATCGCGACGTTTGCCTCCTTCGAGCAGATCGAAGACAACTTAAGCGGCGAACTTTCTATTAAAATCAGAGGTGTGCGATCGATGGGAACGTCTTCGGACCAGTTCCGGCTTCGTGCGCAGCATGCCACCGGCGATACAGACTTAACGGATCCGTCATGGGAGGTTATTGCCCACGATGGCACAGTGATTGCCAGTGGCCTTGCACCGGTCAACGACCTTTACAAGGACCACGAGACCACCGGCGAATACACGATCTTTCAATCGTCCAACTGTCATAACGTTATCGTTGGTGCGGACGAGTTTCCGACAATTGCAACGACACGGACATATTCGCTCTATGACGGTGCGGCCCAACTGGCAGACAGCACGGTCAAAGGAACTTGCGATTTCGCCGAAGTTGCCTGTCTTTCAGAGGGATCGTTGATCGCAACACCTGCTGGCGAACGCCCGGTCGAAACGCTTGAGGTGGGTGATCTGGTCAGGACACTGGATGCTGCGGATCAGCGGATCATCTGGAAAAGCCAGAGCCATATAAAGTTCGGTCCGGACAGCAAACATCTTGCGCCAATCCATATTTCCAAGGGCGCTCTTGGCTTTGGCTACCCGCACGATGACCTGCTTGTGTCACCGGACCACCTGATCCTTGTGACAGGGTGGAAGATCGAACTCCATTTCGGCGCAGACGAAGCATTTGTTCCGGCAAAGTACCTAGTGAATGGCACGACCATCAAACAACGGCACGAACTGACGTCAGTGACATATCATCATATCCTTCTGGAAAACCATGAGGTGATGTTTGCCAATGGTTTGGAGTGCGAGAGTCTTTTCCCTGATACACAGACCCTTTCAGCACTGCCCAGCAAGGCAAAGCTGAACCTGCTCAAACTTGGATACATCTCTGGCAGCAGCCAAAAGGCCTATCCGGAAATCCCAGAGTATGTGGCGCAAGCCTGCTTTGGCACTCAGCATGGCACCGCAGATCAGAACAAATCTGCGAAAAGACTGGCGGCATAATCAGGGCCCCCCGGCTTCTCAACCGCAATACCCATCCAGTAAGGCCCTCGCACAACTGCGGGGGCCTTTGGCATTCAGTGGGCTAAGAGACAAGGCATCAGGCCCTGGGCCTCTCTTGGCACAAGCAACATCGGTGCACAAAGCCGCTATCGCACTGTCCCGACGGCCACAAGCTTGTGTTTTGTGGCGCTGGTAGCCTTCCCAATGGGCGACCAATCAATGTTCTTTTGGAGCCAAAAAGCATTGATTTTCAATCTATTGGAGATAAACTACCGGCTTCCAGCCGGTCCGCTTCAGCGTCTTTGTTGATGATCTCTCCTCCTGAATGTTGAAACCCGCGGAGGTGGTATGGTTTCAACATTCAGGAGGAGAGATCATGCGCTACTCGTCATCCGCGCACACGCGATTTTACCATAGGTTCCACGTCGTTTGGGTCACGAAATACCGGTACGCTGTGCTACAGGGTCCGATGCGTGAACGGCTCAGGCAGATCATCCGGCAGACCTGTGACGAATTGGGCGTTCACATCGTGCATGGCGTGCTGGCCCGGGATCACGTCCATATGTTCCTGTCGATCCTGCCAAAGCTGTCGCTTTCGGATGTCATGCAGCGGATCAAGGGACGGTCGTCGCGTCGCATCCAGATGGAGTACCCCGAATTGCGCAAGCGCTACTGGGGCAGGCGGTTCTGGGCGCGTGGGTACTTCTCGACCACCTCGGGCAATGTGACCGACGACATCATCATGCAGTACCTGGAATTACATTCCGCCAAATGATGCCACCGGCCTCAGCCGGTGTGTCATTCACTTAAAGATGTCTACTATTTGCCCAAATTTTTTCCCATTTCGACGGTACCCAGATCGTGGCTCAAAGAAGCCCTTCGGTCAGAAGACTGAAAATACTTGAGAAATAAGGAGAGCAGTATGTCGTCCATTCTCACCAATAATTCCGCAATGGTGGCCCTTGCAACGCTTAAAGACGTTAACCGTGGCCTGAACGAAACCCAAAACCGTGTGTCCTCTGGCCTGCAAATCAGCTCCGGTAAAGACAATGCTGCCTACTTTGCCATCTCTGAGACGATGAAGGGCGACAGCGGCATGTTCAAGGCCATCAATGAAGGCATGACCGCGACGAAGAACTCTGTCGCGACAGCCCGCCTTGGTGCCGAGACGGTCAGTGATCTGGCACAACAGATGGTCGAGCGTATCGCCTTTGCGCAAAGCGATGGTGTCGACAAAGCCGCTGTTCAGTCAGAACTCGATGCTTTGGCTGAAAACATGCAGGCCGCGATTGATCAGGCAACTTTTAACGGTGACGACCTTGTCAGCGGTGCAGCCGCCGCTGTGACCGTTGTAACGGGCATTTCCCGTGCAGGCGGCACGTTTGGAACAACGACAATGTCATTCAACTCTGTTAATCTGCAGGCGATCCAGGACGCGTTGTCGGCTATTGACCTGACAACATCCGGAAACGTTGCGGCCGATTTGGTCACCGCCGAAGTCGAACTTCAGAACGCCATCTCTGCGGCAACCTCGCTAGGCGTTACCGAAAACTCGCTCGACGGTCAGATGCAGTTCGTAGAAAGCCTGACAGACACCATCGATTCCGGTGTCAGCTCGATGGTGGATGCGGACATGGAACAAGAAGCAGCGCGTTTGCAGGCCTATCAGGTCCAGCAGCAGCTGGCGACACAGTCCCTTTCGATTGCGAACCAGGCACCACAGAATATCTTGAGCCTGTTCCGTTAATCAGAACTTTCCCTAAAAATGACTCCTCCCGGACACAGAGCCTGACGCAACAGGTGAGCCGGGTGGGGCACAAATCTCCGCGTTAAACCCGCTTGCGATACGAAGATGACGCCCTTGGCCGGTCTGTCAACGTCGGAGTAAAACTGCACCAAGGACCGGAGCATATGTGCTGTAACTGGCCGGACTAGAAGTCCGCCACTTTTTCGCATCCGGTTTGTCTAACGCCCGGCACTGCGGAGTATTGTCAGAAGTGACAAGACGGACAGTTTCAAAACCGACTTTTGACATGATGGCCCCTGTGGTTGCCGCCACGCGAGCCTTTTGTTTTAAGGTGCAAATGCTGCTAGGATTGCGCCTCCTGTCTCTTGGCAATTTCGGATTGCTCGTCGGAAAACCGCGGGAAAGGGGTCGATACGCTGCCTCATTGGAGATTTTTACCTCCTCATGCTGATCAAAAGACCCCATTCAGCGCAAATGCAGTGACTAATGCATTTTTGTCCTGTCTGGTTTCCTGTGGTCCCGTTAAACGCCAGTTCGATGTGCTGAGTTGCATTAAGAACAAAGCACCCGTTGTCACTTTTATCTGACATGAGCAAACGCTAGGTTGCCGCTGGAACAGAATCGAGAACACACTTCAATGACAGAGACTTTTGAGACCGAAAAAGCGCAGGCCGCCGCGTGGTTCCGTCAGTTGCGTGACGATATCGTTGCAGCCTTTCACGCGCTGGAAGACCGGCATGAAACAGATGCGCCCGCAGGCCGGGTGGAGGTGCGCAAGACCTCCCGCACGGCCGAGGATGGATCAGACGCCGGTGGCGGCGAGATGAGCGTGATGCGCGGTGGCCGCGTGTTCGAAAAAGTCGGCGTGAACATTTCTACCGTCTACGGCACGCTGGGAGAACGCGCGCAAATGGCGATGGCCGCGCGCAAGGGCATCCCGGGCATGGCGGACGATCCGCGCTTCTGGGCATCGGGAATCTCTTTGGTAGCACACATGCAGAATCCGCATGTCCCTGCCGTGCATATGAACACGCGCATGTTCTGGACGCCGCATGCCTGGTGGTTCGGGGGCGGGGCCGATCTGAACCCCTGCATCGAATATGACGAGGATACCGCACATTTTCATGCTGAGATGAAGCGCGCCTGCGATCCGCATGGAGAGACGCTCTATGATGAACTCAAGGCCTGGGCGGACGAGTATTTCTACATTCCGCACCGCAAACGCGCGCGCGGGGTAGGGGGGATCTTTTATGACGACCGCAACACAGACGATTGGGAGGCGGATTTTGCGCTGACCCGCGATGTCGGCGCCGCGTTCCTGCCTGCGTTCGTTCCCTTGGTCGACAAGCGCCGCGTGCAGGACTGGACAGATGAGGACAAGGAAACGCAACTACGTCATCGCGGGCTCTATGCGGAGTACAACCTTGTCTATGATCGGGGCACGAAGTTCGGGTTGGAAACCGGCCATGACCCGGAGGCCGTGCTGATGAGCCTGCCGCCTGTGGCGAAGTGGTACTAAGGTACCAGCCTGCCATTTTCATGTGATCCTGAGTTCTCAGAACAAGGCGTAACGGGCCTTGCTAATCGGCATTTCGGCCTTGTTAGAGCCTACTTCGCCATATGGCAGGCAACCTTTGCCTCCCGCAGTTCCCGCATCTGTGGCCGCTCTGCCTTGCAGATGTCGGCCGCCAGCGGACAACGGGGATGATAGGCGCAACCCGTCGGCGGATTGATCGGGTCCGGGATTTCGCCCTTGGGCGGCGGCACATCGCGGCCAAACTCGCCCAGCTTGGGCGCCGCTTCGAGCAACATCTGGGTGTAGGGGTGCTTGGGGTCGTCAAACAGCTCATCAGGTGCTGCTTCTTCGACCAGCCGCCCGAGGTAGAGCACGCCAACACGGTCGGAGATATGCTGCACCACCGTCAGGTCATGGCTGATGAAGAGATAGGTCAGCCCCAGGTCGTCCTTTAGATCGCTCATCAGGTTCAGCACCTGGGCCTGAACCGACACGTCCAAGGCGCTGGTTGGCTCGTCACAGACGATCAACCGTGGCTCTGACGCCAAGGCGCGAGCGATACAGATGCGCTGGCGCTGGCCGCCGGAGAATTCGTGGGGGAACTTGCCGGCGTCACGGGCAGACAGGCCCACCTGTTCGAGCAGTTTTTCAGCCAAGCCTTTGGTTTCGCCACCGCGTGCGGCGACGGGTTCGACGATGATGTCGCGCACACGCCAGCGGGGGTTCAAAGAGGCGAAGGGATCCTGAAAGATCATCTGGATATCGGCGCGGACCGCGTCAATCTTGGCAGCATCGGTTTCGCGGGCAAGATCCACGTCGCGGATCTTCACCGAACCAGAAGTGGGCCGCTGGAGGCCCACAAGCATCTTGCCGATGGTTGATTTGCCGGATCCCGATTCGCCGACCAGCGAATAAACGGTCTTTTCCTCGATCTCGAAAGACACATCGCTGACAGCGGTCAGATATGCCTTTTTGCGCCGCTCGATCAAGCGATTCAGCCAGGGCTTGGAGACGTCAAAGATACGGGTGAGGTTGGCGACAGAAACAAGGGCCATCAGGCGACTGCCTCCGCATGAGAGAGCGGGAACCAGCAGGCGGCGCCGTTCCCGTCGCTGAGTTTCGGTGCGGGGTCGGCGCGGCAGGTGTCCTGCGCGAAGGGACAGCGTGGATGGAAGGCACAGCCGTCGGGCAGATTGTCGAGGCGTGGCATGGCACCGGGGATCTGGTGCAACCGTTTCTTGCCGCGAGAAGCGAGGGGGGTCGAGCCCATCAGGCCGTCCGTGTAAGGATGACGCGGCGTGGTCAGAACGTCTCTAACACTGCCCAATTCGGCCAGTTTGCCCGCATACATGACCGCGACGCGGTCCGCGGCTTCGGCAATCACGCCCATATCGTGGGTGATCAGCATGACGGCAGTGCCGCGTTCCTTGCAGAGGCTCTTCAGGAGCGCGATGATCTGGGCTTGGACCGAGACGTCGAGGGCCGTGGTCGGTTCATCCGCGATGATCAGGCTGGGTTCGGCACACAGGGCGAGCGCGATCACCACGCGCTGGCGCATCCCGCCTGAGAATTCGTGCGGGTAGGAAGTGATGCGTTCGGCGGCACCGGGGATGCCGACTTCATCAAGTGCCGCAACGGCCCTTTTCTCGGCCTCTGACCGGCTGACGTCGAGGTGGGCAAGGATGGTCTCGGTCAATTGGTCGCCGATGCGCAGGAGCGGATTGAGAGAGGTCAGCGGGTCCTGAAAGACCATGCCGATTTCCTTGCCGCGCAGGCGGCGCATGGCATCGCCCTTGAGGTGGTCGATGCGTTTGCCGTTCACGTGGATTTCGCCCTTGGCGATGCGGGCAGGGGGGCTGAGCAGGCCGATCACGGCGTTGCCCGCCATGGATTTGCCCGCGCCGGATTCACCGACGACGCCGAGGATCTCACCCGGTGCAATATCATAGGAGACACCGTCGACAGGGCGCAGGATGCCATGGCGCGTTGGGATTTCGACGGTAAGGTCGCGGATGGAGAGGACGGATTGGGTCATTGGCTACTTTGTATTCTTAGCAGGGCACGGCGCGCTGGCGCCGGGTAGTGTGTTGGATAGGCTGAAGCACTAGCGGAGCCTCGGATTCAGCGCATCACGCAGCCAGTCGCCCAGCAGGTTCACCGATAGCGCCAGCGCCAATAGCGTCACCGCAGGGAATAGCAAGATCCACCACTCGCCGGAGAACAGGAACCCTTGGCCAATGCGGATGAGCGTCCCGAGTGAGGGTTGTGTGGGAGGGGCGCCGACACCGAGGAAGCTCAACGTGGCCTCAGCGATGATCGCCAGCGCCAGTGAGATCGTCGCGATCACCAGCACCGGGGACAGCACGTTGGGCAGAATGTGTTTGAGCATGATTGACGGGCTTGTCCGCCCGATTAGCCGGGCGGCCTGTACGTATTCCTTGTTCTTCTCCACCAGCGTGGCACCCCGCACCACGCGGGCGAACTGTACCCAGTCAGATAGGCCAATCGCGATGATCAGCACCCAGATCGCCATCTGGTCGCGGTATTCGACCGGCGTGATGCCCTTGGCCACGCCGAAGATCAGCATGGCGACAAGGATCGCGGGGAAGGTGAGCTGTACATCAGCCACGCGCATGATGATGGTTTCGGTCCAGCCGCCAAGGTAGCCTGCCAAAAGACCCAGCGTGATGCCGAGGACCATTGCGAAAAGCACCGCCGCCGCACCCACAAACAGCGAAATGCGCATGCCGTAAAGGATGGTCGAGAACACGTCGCGCCCCTGATCGTCGGTGCCGAGCCAGAAGGTGTCTCCGGTAAAGGCGTTGGGCTCCATCGGTCTGGAAAACCCGTTCATCAGGTCCAGCGACGCAGGATCGAAGGGGTTATAGGGCGCGATGAGGGGGGCAAAGATTGCTGCCAGCACCATCAGCACGACCACGACGAAGGAAACGATTGCGACGGGCGAGTGCTTGAAGGTGTAGATAAAGTCCGATTGCAGTGCGAGGCTGAGCCGGGAAGGGTCTTTGACGGCAATGGGCGCGTCGGGGGGCAGGGGCATTTCGGTCATGTCAGTGCGCCTTTGTCCGGTCCGCGCGCAGGCGGGGGTCGATGGAGAAATACAGAAGGTCCACGATCAAGTTGATGCCCACGAACATGACGGAGATCAGCATCAGGTAGGCGGCCATCACGGGGATATCGACGAACTGGATCGCATTGATAAAGAGCAGGCCCACACCGGGCCATTGGAACACGGTTTCGGTGATGATCGCGAAGGCGATGATGCTACCCAGTTGCAGGCCAGTGACGGTGATGACGGGCACCAGCGTGTTCTTTAGCGCATGGCGGAAATTCACCGCACGGTCGCGCAATCCGCGCGCGCGGGCAAAGCGGATATAGTCCTGACGCAGGACCTCAAGCATTTCGGATCGCACCAGCCGCATGATCAGGGTCATCTGGTAGAGACCAAGGGTGATGGACGGCAGGATCAGGGCCTTGAGGCCGGATTCGGTCAGGAAACCGGTGGTCCAGCCCCCTATTCGGACGGTATCGCCCCGCCCAAAGCTGGGGAGCCACCCTAACTCCACAGAAAACAGGTAAATCAATAAGATACCGATGAGGAAGGTGGGCAGAGAGACGCCTATCAATGACAGCGACATGATGGTGTTAGCGGCAAATCCGTCCCGCCGGATCGCGGTAAAGACCCCCAATCCGATGCCGATCGCGATGGCGAGGAAGCCGGAGACAGCGGCGAGTTCCAGTGTCGCGGGCGCACGTTCCATCAGGATATCAGAGACGGGGCGGCCCTGCCGGTAGCTGACGCCAAAGTTGCCCTGCACGGCGCCGGTCAGGAATTTCACGTATTGCACCGGAAACGGCTGATCGAGGCCCAGCTGCGTGCGCAAGCGTTCGATGTCTGCCTGGGTACGTTCCTGCCCCAGCATGTTGTCGATGGGATCGCCTACGAAACGGAACATGGAAAACGCCACCAGCCCCACGATCAGCAGGACAAGGGCGGACTGGGCGACACGTTGAATGATATAGGCGAGCATCCCAGCAGTGGATAACGGGCAGGGGGGCGGGGTCAAGGGGCAGGTTGCCTGATTGCGGACTAACCTTGTGGAAACCTGTCGACTGGCGGTTTCCAATGCACCTGCACCATCTGCCAGTTTCGATCGCTTTGGATAGTATGGTGCAAATTCACCGCCCCACCGTTTCGCACAGGTCGTATCCGAACATGTCGTGCAATTGCTGGCCGGTCAGCTTCTTCGTGGTGAATTGAAGGTGGCGCGCATTCTTGTCGTACCATGCTCTTAAGGCAGGGTTGTAATGCTTTCTCATCTGGTTATCGCCCATCTCTTTGGTCTCGCCCGGGAGAACGGGAATGCAGCCATGAAACCCGAATTCTGCCTTTGGATGTACGCAAACGCCCGGCACGCCCAAAAGCATCGTCGCGGCAGAGCAATGTCTGCCGCGCAGTTCAGGTCGTATGCCGCGTGCAGTCAGGTCTTTGACCTGATCGTCGTACCATTGGATCCAGCCGCCTTCATCAAACAGCACGACATGCTTCTTGTCGGTCGTCCAGGCGATATCAACGCAGGAAGATGTGGCTGCCAAAGCCAGGGACGCGGCGGCAATTCGAAAAAATGGCATCAAGCGATTCCAGGATAAACACACTTCGCAGAGCTATAATATGAGAAGCTTCAATAATTTATTGAAATGTGTCAATAATTTAAGTGGTTTGATACCCCTCTTTTGACGCAGTGTCAGGCGTCTTAAGTAACCATGCTGCGATTTCTTGTTGATCACCCAGCGCCTGATATAGATTTTATCGGGCCGCTGCGAAAATTCGATGAACGCTCGTGTGTCTTACCTGATGTGCTGCATATCACGCGCCGGATAAGATACCTCTTGATGTGCGATTTTGGACAAGGAAACCGTAGCGCGTCAGCCGCCCCAGACCTCCGCTGTCGTTATGGGAATTTACCGGTTATTTCAGGCTCTCAATCATCTCGACAATTGGCGCTATGCTTGACTTGTCCATGTAGTCGAATCCATGCATCTCATCTCGGGCGGCGACCCTGTCTCGGTTCAGCAGACCAGCGATGATCAGCATGGTTCGGTCGAAAAAGGTCAGCTTTGCAGGATCCTGCCTGCCCCGCAGCGCGAAATGACGCACATGCAGTATGATGTCTGTGGGCAGGCTGTTTGCAATCCAATCGTCAAGTTTGTTGCCAGGACCGGCGCCCGACACTGTGAACAGAATGGTCGGCCTGGTCTTGATCAATGCGGCGTGTTGCTTGGCCCATGTGTGAAACATCAGCCTATTGTACAACACGGGGCATCCGAGAACGAGAAAGTCGTAGGCCGACAGATCCGGCGTTTCCTTTGCGATGTTATACACCGGCAGATGTGTGGCAATACCGATCCAATGCGCATATTGTCCGGTACTACCATATTTCGTCGCATAGAATATCGCACCGTTCATGCCGTTCCCCCTCTTGCGATACTTTGGATGGTAAGGAGCGGCGGCCGAAGATGGATTGATTAAGATCAGGAAAACGACAATTTGTGCAGGTATGCCCTTTGCGCCTTGCGCATTAAGATTGAGCCGCTGATCTCACGCTCTTCCTTTGATTGCAGCGGAAGGCACATCTGCCCCTAGCGCCGGCAGGCGAAACGATTTACCTTTGCTTCGACCCGGCAATAAAGGCATTGCGCGCTGCTGCCTGGGTTGGGCGGAGCTTTCCCGTTCGACAGGCCGATATTTCTGCTTCGGTTTGCGCGCAGCAAGGCTCCCTATCAACGACAACGGCGGCGCGCCGCCTGTGACAAGAGGTGAGCCATGCTCAAGAACGACCAACTCGACGCCTGGGACCGCGAAAATTTTTTCCATCCCTCCACCCATCTTGCCGATTTTGCCCGGGGCGATCTGCCTAGCCGGATCATCACCGGCGGCAGCGGCTGCCATATCGAGGACCGCGACGGTAACCGACTGCTAGATGCCTTTGCCGGGCTTTATTGCGTCAATGTCGGCTACGGTCGGCAGGAGATCGCGGAAGCTATCGCCGATCAGGCGCGCGAGCTGGCCTATTACCACGCCTATGTCGGCCACGGGACAGAGGCGTCGATCACCCTTGCCAAGATGGTCCTTGATCGCGCGCCAGCGCATATGTCCAAGGTCTATTTCGGGCTTAGTGGATCAGATGCGAATGAAACCAACATCAAGCTGGTGTGGTACTACAACAACATCCTTGGACGCCCAGAAAAAAAGAAGATCATCTCACGCTGGCGCGGCTATCACGGCTCAGGACTGATGACAGGATCGCTGACCGGGCTTGAGTTGTTTCACAAGAAGTTTGACCTGCCCTTGGCGCAGGTTCTACATACCGAGGCCCCCTATTACTATCGTCGCGCGGACGTTGATCAGTCAGAGGCGGATTTCGTCGCCCATTGTGTGGCCGAACTGGAAGCACTGATCGAACGGGAAGGGGCCGACACCATTGCGGCCTTTATCGGCGAACCTGCGCTTGGCACAGGGGGCCTTGTGCCACCGCCCGATGGCTACTGGCCCGCGATTCAGGAGGTTCTGGACCGCCATGACATCCTGCTGATCGCAGACGAGGTGGTGACAGGTTTTGGGCGCCTTGGCAGCATGTTCGGATCAGATCACTATGGCATGAGGCCGGATATCATCACCATTGCCAAGGGCCTGACCTCGGCCTATGCGCCGCTTTCGGGCTCCATCATCGGAGACAAGGTTTGGAAGGTGCTGGAACAGGGCACAGATGAAAACGGTCCCATCGGCCATGGCTGGACCTACTCGGCACATCCCATTGGGGCGGCAGCCGGGGTTGCGAACCTCAAGCTGATCGACAGTCTGGGCCTGATCGACAATGCGCGTGACGTGGGCGCGTATTTCAAGTCTGCGCTGCAAGCGGCGGTTGGGGAACATGCCCATGTGGGCGAGGTTCGGGGTGAGGGGCTTTTGTGCGCCGTGGAATTTGTTGAGGACAGGGAGAAACGCCAGTTCTTTGACCCGTCACGCAAGATCGGCCCAAAGGTGAACGAAGCGCTGTTGAAGCATAGCGTGATTTCCCGCGCCATGCCGCAGGGCGACATTCTGGGCTTTGCGCCACCGTTCTGCCTGACGCATGCCGAAGCTGACGAGGTTGCCGGAAAACTCGCACATGCGGTGAAGGACGTTTTGGGGTGATCCTGCGGATCGTCTTGCATAGCCTGTGTTCGGCCGTGTCAGGCTGATTGCCTTGCTGGGCCCTGTCGGCGATGGTGTGCGTTGATGGAAGGGAGCCCGCGCATGACCGGAGCCGATAGCCCGGTCGTGCCGGGACCCGGAGTAGCCAGCTATCGCCTCGTGGTCCCGTCCCGGCTTGGCAAAAGTGCGCAGGACACCTTGGCGCGCAAGCTCTATGCCGTGCATTGCCGGATCTTTTCGGGCGTGACCTATGATCAGTTTGTCAGCCACGTGATCGAACCGCCTGCGGAGACCACGGTCATCCAGCTTTTTGTTTCGGCCGGTGAGGATATCATTGGGTATTGCGCGGTGCATCGCTATCGCAGGACCGTCGCGGGGCGCGAGGCGTTGGTTCTGCGGGCCGAGGCGGGTCTGTTACCGGACTACCGGGGGCGGGGGGCGACCTATGGCTTTGGTATCCAGCGGGCCATCGCTGAGAAGCTGAGGCACCCGAGGACACCAATCTATTACCTTGGAACGCTGGTGCACACCTCAAGCTACCACCTGTTCTGTAAGTATTTTCCGGTGCTTTTCCCGTCCCCCTCGCAGGATCACACGGCACAGGACGAGGCCATCGCCATCGAACTGGCAGAGAGCTTTGCCGATCCGGCTGTGATGCCGGACGATCCGCTGGTGCGCGAGGTGGGGTGGATCACGATCGAAACGCAAGGGGAGCGCAAACTGAACACACGGGATGATCGGCCTGATGTGGTCTTCTTCAAGGCCTGCAACCCGGGTTACATCAAAGGCCACGGATTGGTCGTTGTGGTGCCGATCACATTTGGCAACGTTCTGGTTGCTCTGCTGCGGCGGCTGACCGAAGTGCTGCGGATCAAGACAGGGCGGCGCAAGCCGGACTTCTAGCCGACAACGCCCTTTTAGCGTTTGCCATATGTTTCGCGGTGCCAGACATAAATGCCCGCGCCCGCGATCACGACGCTGCCGAAGACTGTCCAGAAATCAGGGATTTCGGCAAAGAAGACAAAGCCCCAAAAGGCGGCAAAGGCGAGGCCAACATAGGAATAGGGGGCCAGCATGGCGGCTTCGCCCTTTGAGAATGCAAGGATCAGGGCAAGCTGTCCTATGGTCCCTGCCAATGCGATTACGACCATCAGGGACAGGCCAAAGAGATCCGGTGTCTGCCATTGAAAGGGTACAGCAATTGTCAGGATAACCGTGCCGACCAGCCCGGTGTAGAATAGCGACGTCCAGACGTCCTCATCCGCCCCCACCCGCCGCGTCAGCAGCGCATAGCCCGAATAGCATCCCGCAGCCGCAAGCGGGAATAGCGCGGCGGGGCTGAAGACATCGCTGCCGGGACGAATGATGATCATCGCCCCGATCAGTGCCGCCGCGATCCCGGCCACCCGGCGCACGCCAAGGCGCTCTCCTAGAAACAGGGCGGCACCCAGCGTGATCAGCACTGGGTTCGTCGCCATGAGGGCGGCGGCGTCGGTCAGTGGGATCAGACTAAGCCCGGTAAAGAAGAAGGCTGTGGCGCTCATCAGCAGAATCGAGCGCAGGAACTGGAGGGTCGGATATTGTGTTCGCATCACTTGCCGTATTCGCGGCAGGACAAGCAGGACGACCAGCACCATTTGACCAGCATAGCGCGCCCAAAGCGCTGGCAATACGCCAATGCTGGGCGCGACAGCCTTGACCGTCGCATCCATAATGGAAAAGCAGAAGATCGCCCCGATCATCAACAAGATCGCGCGGTTCTGCGCCGTCATGCAGTGACACCGATGACAGCACGCCGTGCTATGTTCGGCACATCAATGTCATAGTGCCTTGGCAGTGCTGATGCATCCATCTGGTTTCCTGTTCAGGTGTGTCTATCGATGCAGGGAGGGACGCGCGCTCAGGCGCTCCCTTGGTCCCGAAGCATTCTTCGGAGGATCTTGCCCGAAGCAGATTTCGGGATCTCATCAACCACTTCCAGCAGACGCACCTGTTTGTAATGCGCCAACCGGTCTTTGAGGTAATCCTGAATATCCTCCAGGCTGGGCGCGGCCTGTCCCTGTGTCGCGACAATGAAAGCCTTGGGCAGTTCGCCCGCCTCGTCATCGGGAATGCCGATCACGGCGGCATCGGCAATCGAAGGGTGGGTGACCAGTTCCGCTTCCAGTTCAGCAGGTGCGACCTGGAATCCCTTGTACTTGATCAGCTCCTTCAGGCGGTCGGTGATGAAGAGATAGCCGTCACTGTCGAAATGCGCGATATCGCCGGTGCGCAGCCATCCGTCCTCGACAATCGTCTCAGCGGTGGCCTTGGCGTTGTTCAGATACCCTTTCATCACCTGTGGCCCGCGCACCCAAAGTTCTCCGTCTTCTCCCGGCGACACGTCCATGAGCGTCTCCGGGTCAACGATCCGGCTTTCGGTGCTGGGCAGCGCTACGCCGGATGCACCGGCTTTGCCCTTGCCGTTGGGAGAAATGTGGCTGACCGGGGAAAGCTCCGTCATGCCGTAGCCCTGTGTCGCGCTTGTGCCCAGACGCTTGCCCATGGCCTCGGCCACGTCCGCGCCCAGGGGGGCGGCGGCTGAGTTGACTTGCTCAAGGAAAGACAGATCATATTTCTGGACAAGTGGATGCATCGTCAGCGCCAGCGCAACCGGCGGCACGATCCACAGCCGCGGCGTCTTATACTCGGTCACAAGGTTCAGGAACATCTCCAGATCGAAGCGCGGCATGGTAACAAGGCCACCGCCTGCGGCGAGGTAGATGTTCTGCAGGACCTGCAGGCCGTAGATGTGGAAGAACGGCAGGAAGGCCACCGTCATTTCCTGCGGTGTGACGTCCGCCGGGCCAAGCGACTGATCGATGTTCACCACCAGATTGCGGTGGGTCAGCATCACGCCCTTGGGCAACCCCGTGGTGCCAGAGGAATAGGGCAGCGCCACCACATGCTCAGCCACATTGACCGGCGCCTGTTCAGCCAGGGGCGGGCCCATGACATCCGTAAGGGGGATCATTCCCTCGGGTGCATCGCCGATGATGACGATCTCCTTGACCTTGGTGCCTTTGATGGCTTCTTTCGCGGTTTCCGCAAACATCGCGATTGTCACCAGCACATCGGCCGCAGCATCCTTGAGCTGGTGATTGACCTCATGCGCAGTGTAGGTCGGGTTGATCGTGGTAATCGTACCACCGGCCCAGGCCGAGGCATGGAAGACCACGCAATACTCCGGAATGTTCGGCGCCATGAGTGCTAACACCTTGTCCGCCCCCCATCCGCGCTCCTCAAGCCCGCCAGCGAGCGACTTGACCCCGCCCATGAACTGCGCACCGGTCACCTTGCGCCCCGTCGGCCCGTCGATCAGGATCGTCATCTCTGGATCGATGCCTTCGAATATGCGCTGCGTGACAGTTTTGTCGCTCAGCGCGACATCTGGAAACTGGCTTTTGTAAATGGTCATGTGGGCTCCCCTTTGGGGGCGAGATTACACCGCCAGATCAGAAGGCCAACCGGTTTATTGCAAAGTTGAACCGCGCTTGGTTTGTCGGAACCTCCAACCCTGGAACAAGATGGAGCACCATGAGCAAAACGATGAAGAGAAATGTTCCCCAAGTGGGCGGGCGTGCCGTTCCCAGATTGCATCGTCGTCTTCTTGTGTCTGAATGCGTCACGAGCAGCCAAGCAAGCCGGTCCTCAGCTCGGATCGGGTGTCGAGTGGTTGTCGGTGAAGGTAGTGCGGCTCGGCTTCCTGAGAGCCCGGACATCAGTTCCCACTCGTAATCCTCCTACCGAACCAACCGTTCTCTGGGTGGCGACCATTCCTTACATTCGGGACAGTTTCGCCGTTTGCTGCGGAGCGGGATCGAGAAAACGGATAAAGGTCTTTTTTGCAGGCGAATCAGTCGTGGGTCGATTGTTCATGCGAGAACGGCCAGTAGAGCGTGGCACGCCATGTAAATCACGATCATAGACCCTATTGAATAAAAGGTTGCTCTGATCTCATGGGTCTGCTTCGTGGCATATGCCCAGAAATGTCCGAGCCGCGCTGCTACAAATCCGTACATCAATACTTGTGCAAGCCAGAGTGCAGGATTGACAGCGACGAAAAGTAGGCCAGCGATCCAGAATGCGGGAATATTCTCCAAGTCATTTCTGTGCATCCGCCGGGAGCGGTCGACGTATTCGTCAACTTCAAGCTGCGATGGATCGGGGGAGGTGTTAATCATACCTCGTTGTAGGTCCTCGGGGCTTGCGTAGCCCGCACCGACTTTCAACATGCGGTATACAGTTATCCAGCCTTGCCCCATGACTTTGAGCACCATGATAGCCGATGCGATCAGATAGGTGATAAAGACAGGGTTTTCTAAATTCAATTCGACCATTTTTGTTCCGTTCCTTTGAACGTCTTAACGTTAGATCACGCTTTACTTACCATTGGTAAGTGAGATAGCTTACCAATGGTAAGTCGTCAAGGATTATGTAGATGTCTGGGAAAAACACCAAGGATCAGATTCTGATAATTGCCCGCGAACTTCTCGCATCGGACGGGCTGGCAGCGGTTTCCTTCGATGCGATTGCCCGTCGTCTGGGGCGAACAAAACAAGCGGTGCTATACTGGTATTCAACGAAGCACGACCTTTTGGCTGCATTGTTTCTGCCTTGGCTGGAGGCGGAGGCCGACATCGCGGTGCAATCGGTCTCCCGTTCATCCTCACGCGATGAGGCAATTGATTCGTTCGTCAGAGCTATCGCGGCTTTTCACCTTGATGATCTTGACCGATTTCGGATGATGTACCTCTTGCCACAGACGATTCCGCCAAGCGCTTCGGAGCCTCATTCTGTCAAGCTGCTGGAGAAGGTACATCCCGTGACTGACAGGATGTATGCCGTTCTTGCCGACAAGCTTAGCAATGAACCCGTTGCTGTGCGCCAGGAAGCATTTGCCATCCATTCGGCGGTATTGGGATTGGTTCTCATGTTTGGTCTTTCAGACAGATTGAAAGATCCGTTGAAACATTCCGCGTCTGATATGATTGACGCGCTGATTGCGGCTCTCACATCAAAATAGAGTTTGTCGCGACCCGGTCCAGCATGTAGCGGCAATTGTTCCGGTCCGTCTGTCGATCGGACGCTGTCAAACTATGAAATTCCCACATCCGTCCACTTCCTCGGATCAAACCTCTCTGAAAAGACTCTTTGCTCATGTCTTCAGAAAGGAGGCAGAGTGGTTATGAGAGAATTTGAAAGGGTGCAAAAATGGATGATTTGGAAGGGCGCGTGGCCTTAGTTACCGGGTCTGCGACAGGTTTGGGGCGTTCAATCGCGATCAAGTTGGCTGAACGCGGTGCAGACGTCATCATCAACTATTCCCGTTCTTCTGTTGAAGCTGAGGAAGCTGCTGATCAATGTCGGACAGCCGGAGCGAAAGTAGTCGTGGTGCAGGCAAACGTGGCGGATCAAGAGGGGTGTCAGGCGCTTGTTGATGCGGCAGGGCCGTGGGGCAAGCTGGATATTCTAGCCAACAATGCTGGTATCACGCGGCATGCGCGGGACCATGCTGATCTGAACGCGCTCACAAAAGATGATTTCCTCGATATCTACGAAGTGAATGTGGTTGGATCCTATCTGATGCTGCAAGCTGCCAAGGTTTTGCTTGAGGCGGCGTACAAGCAGACCGGAAGGGCCAGCACGGTACTCAACACCTCTTCGATTGCCGGGGTAAAAGGCATCGGATCATCTGTTGCCTATGCTGCCTCGAAAGGTGCGCTCAACACGATGACACTTTCACTGGCCAGAGCGTTGGCCCCGGCTATCAGAGTGAACGCAATCTGCCCAGGTTTTATTGGTACGCGCTGGTTCAAGGATACCATGGACGAGGATGCATTTGAGAAAACGCTTCGCGGCATTGAGGCTGCAACCCCGCTGGCCGTAGCGTCCGGCCCGGATGACATAGCCGAGACGGCACTCTTCTTCCTCTCTGACGCTTCCCGGCATGTGACCGGGGAACTGTTGCTGGTAGATGCGGGCCTTCATCTGGGTAAGGCGCGAAGCTAGGCCTCTCGCACAGATCAGAAGTTCACCAAAACAGCCCCCCATTTGCGTGTTCGATACGTCGCCCCGATAGAGTCTTGGGACGGCGGGACGGGCATCTTGTTGGCACTGGGATGAGGTATTTGCCCTATGTCTGACGCCTGAAGCGCTCAAAACGCAAAGGCAAATATCACGACCCAAAGCGACAAAGCACAACCACAGATCAGGGTATAAGCACCATTCCACACCAGCCCAACACGGTGTGCGGTAATGTTGGCAAAGGATCCAATCAGGAGTGTCGTCGCAGTGAACGGCGAACTCGCGCCGCTCAAAGCCCATCCTGACGTGATTGCGACCACAATCGCGGTGGGCTGTACCCCAAGGTCGGCTGCACCCGGAATGAGCGGAGCAGTGAGCGTGACGGCCAGAATCGGGTTCATGCCGATCTGCCCTGCCAGGGGAATAATCCAGACGAATGAGACCAGTATCATCCAGGCCGGTATCGAAGATGGATCAAAGCCGGCTGCTTGCACCAGCGGCCCAAAGAGGTGCGAACCCGTCGTTCCGATGAAACCCGCCATCATTAACAATGTCAGTTCTCCACGATAACCGGGCAGTTCCCGCAGCACATAGGTTTTGAGGCGGGATCCCGCTGTGGCGAACGGCCGATCCGTCCAATGCTGAATAAGCAGCCAGGCCATTGCAATACAGGGTACCAGAACGGCGACAATCCCAACAATCCGTACGTTTGTCAGACTATTCAAGCTCACCACGCCAAGGACGAGAACAACCAGCAAGAAGGCCAGCGGCAGCATTGTTGCCCATGTGCCCTCCGGCTTTGTCCGTACTGGTGTCACAGTCAAACGGGGCTTGAACACCGTATCAAGTCCCCAACCGATGCCCGCCAGTAGGCATGATGACACCAATCCAGGAAGCAAAGCCTGGGCCCAGCTGGTATCCGGTATGACGCTGATGGTAATTGCCATGGCGAAAGAAAGGGGCGACCAAGGTAAGGTCGAAACAAAAGCACGCTGCACTGCGAGCAGCATCCGCCGCATACGGTGTTCGCGGATTTCTTCGTTAGGCTCTGTCTTTGCGTTGGCAGTTGCCAGCGCTCCGAGTAACTGGAGAGACCCATAGTTGAGCAACAAAGCGAATGCCTGACCGCCACCAGTAAGTGCAGCATAGCGCCTGCCTGGTGGTTGGCCCGCCAGAAACCTACCGGCCCGCTGGATTGCGGGGGAGGTCTCAGCAACATTTCGAAGTGTAGACAAAGCGGCAAAGAACGCTCCGATAAAAGCTGCCGTTTCAAGACCACGGACCACAATCCCGAGCCAATCAGAATCTGTTACGGCTAATGCGATGCTTATGAGCAAGGCCACGGCGATGAAGGCTTTACGCGACCACCGCACTTGAACAACAAAGATCGAAACAAGAGCCAGTGTGAGCACCGGTTTGACCGACTGCGTCCAGTCCGCAAGGCCCCACTCCTTACAAACAACGAGCGCTGTGATTACGCATAGCAGAAGGCCTGCTACCTTGTTTGCAAGGGTATCCACTTTGATGACTTCCGTTACTCGGCGCACGCTACCTTGAAGTGCGAATCCTATTAGAAACCAATGGGTTATCTAATGAAGAGATTGTGCCATGGGAGCCGTCTACACGCAACTGAGTCTGAGAGAACGATCAAAGGATCGAGGATTGGTGGCACGCCAAGGTCCCCGTCCAACAGATGGCGCGCGTTCTGCAGCGCTCACAATGGTTTCACCGATGTAGACAACGCGCAGAGGTGTCAGGTGTTCAGGTCATCTTCCATGTAGACCGCGATGATCTCATCAAAGTTCTTTTCCGCCTCAAAGCCTAGTGCGATAGCGCGGTCCGGTGCGAAATCTCTTGGCCAGCCGTCGACAATGGCCATGATCGCGGGGTCCGGGACCGGCTTGATCAGATCGACCGCTTTCTGTCCGGCCGCGCGGCGCAGCGCTTCGATCTGTTCGGCCACGGTGCAACTGAAGCCCGGCAGGTTCAGTGCACGGCGACCTGCGAGCAAATCGGTGTCAAGCGTCGCGGCGTGGGTCAGGAACCGGGCCGCGGCGCGGGGGCTGGCGTGCCAGTGGCGCACGGTGTCGGGGACCGGCAGGATCGCCTCCATCCCGTTCAGGGGTTCGCGGATGATGCCCGAGAAAAAGCCGGAGGCGGCAGCGTTGGGTTTGCCGGGACGCACGCAGATCGTCGGCAGGCGCAGGGACAGCCCGTCGATGAAGCCCTTGCGGCTGAAATCGCTGACCATCAGCTCGCAGGTGGCCTTTTGCGCGCCGTAGCTGGTTTGGGGGGCCGACAGGAAGTTATCGCCGATCTTGTCGGGGTAGGGGGCCCCGAAAACCGCGATGGATGAAGTGAACACAAGCTTTGGGCGGTAGGTGCGGCCCGATTTCTCATGCTCTGCCTTAAGCGCATTCAGCAGGTGCCATGTGGCCATCATGTTGACGTCCCAGCCCAGCTCAAACTCGGCTTCGGCCTGACCAGAGACGATGGCGGCAAGGTGAAAGATCACGTCAGGATGATGGGCGGCAAGGTGCCGGGCGGTGTCGCGGTCCGTGATGTTGCCGGTGATGGATTTGGCAGGCACGCCGCCTTCGGGGAATGCACGGTCGAACAGGGTGAGGTCCGCGCCGGGAAAGATATTTTCGTCAAGGATGCGCCGGGCCAGTTTCTGCCCGATCATGCCACCACCGCCGAGGATAAGGATCTTGGTCATGGTTGTGTGGCTCCTGTGGAGGTGGCTCTTGCGGGATCGTGCATGGCAATTTTCCTGTCTTCAAGCGGGTGGTTATGGTCAAATCAAAAGCTGTGACATACGCTAACGATTAAGAATGAAAGGGCCAGTCTGGCTTTGCGTGGGATGCGATTTTTCTGGCTATGGCCAAACGCATCCCGCGGCGTTTCTGAGCGGATGGGGGAAAATATACGTGACGGGACAGAGGCTTGCAGACAAGCGGGTGCTGGTGACGGCAGCCGCGCAGGGGATTGGGCGTGCCAGTGCGCTGGCAATGGCGCGTGAGGGCGCGACTGTCTTTGCCACGGATGTGAACACCGATCTTCTTGAGACATTGAAAAACGAAAGTGACGGCGCCATCGAGATTGCCAAGCTGGACGTGCGCGACGATGCCAGTGTTAAATCCCATGTTGAACGCGCCCGCCCGGATGTCCTGTTCAACTGCGCGGGGTTTGTGCATCACGGGACAATACTCGACGCGACCGATGATGAGATCGACTTTGCGATGGACCTGAACCTGCGTTCGATGGTGCGCACGATCCGTGCGGCATTGCCCGGAATGCTGGTGCGGGGAGGGGGGTCAATCATCAACATGTCCTCTGCCGTGGGGTCGGTGATCGGTGCGCCAAACCGGTTTGTGTACGGCACGACGAAAGCGGCAGTCGTGGGGCTGACGAAATCGGTGGCGGTGGATTACGTCACCCAGGGCATACGCTGTAACTGCATCTGCCCCGGCACGGTGGAATCGCCAAGCTGGCATGACAGGGTCAAGGCACTTGGCGAAAAGCTGGGGAGTTATGACGAAGCACTGCAGCAATTCGTGTCGCGGCAGCCGATGGGACGGGTGGCAGCACCCGAAGAGATCGCGGCGCTGGTTGTCTACCTAGCCAGTGACGAAAGCGCCTTTACCACCGGGCACACACATATCATCGACGGAGGCTGGTCAGGCCAATGACAAAGAAGATCACAAAGGACGACCTGCGCTCGCGCCAATGGTTCATGAACCCTGACAATCTGGAGATGACCGCGCTCTACCTGGAACGTTATCTGAACTACGGGCTGACGCGGGAAGAGTTGCAATCCGGCAAGCCGATCATCGGGATCGCGCAGACAGGGAGCGACCTCAGCCCCTGCAACCGGCATCATCTGGAACTGACCAAGCGGGTGCGCGACGGGATCATCGCGGCTGGCGGAACGGCGATTGAAATTCCTGTGCATCCGATTCAGGAGACGGGCAAGCGGCCCACCGCATCGCTGGACCGAAACCTGGCCTATTTGTCCTTGGTAGAGACGCTTTTTGGATATCCTATCGACGGCGTGGTTCTGAACATCGGCTGTGACAAGACCACACCTGCGCTGTTGATGGCCGCCGCGACGGTGAACATCCCGGCGATTGCGCTGTCTGTCGGGCCGATGCTGAACGGCTGGTGGAAGGGCGAACGGGCCGGGTCAGGAACGGTGATCTGGAAGGCGCGGGAGCAACTGGCAGCGGGCAATATTAATACCGATGAGTTCATGGAGATCGCAGCGGCCTCCGCCCCCTCCGTCGGGTACTGCAACACGATGGGGACGGCCACGACGATGAACTCGCTGGCCGAAGCGCTGGGGATGCAACTGCCCGGTGCGGCGGCAATTCCGGCGCCCTACCGGGAGCGGGGGCAGATCAGCTATGAGACGGGCAAGCGGATCGTGGACATGGTCTGGGAAGACCTGCGGCCCTCCGACATCATGACGCGGGAAGCCTTTGAGAATGCCATCGTCATCAACTCCGCCATCGGTGGGTCGACCAATGCGCCCATTCACCTCAATGGTATCGCGCGACATCTGGGCGTTCCGCTGGACAATGACGACTGGCAGAAGATCGGCCATCACGTTCCGCTCTTGGTGAACATGCAGCCGGCGGGGGAGTATTTAGGCGAGGATTATCAGCACGCGGGCGGGGTGCCTGCGGTGGTGGGGGAATTGATCGCGGGTGGGTTGCTGCCGCATCCGGGTGCCGTGACTGCGAATGGTCAGAGCATGGGAGCGAATTGCGAAAGCGTTCGGTCAAATAATACGGCTGTGATCAAACCCGCAAGCGATCCAATGAAGGAACATGCGGGGTTCATCAACCTTTCGGGCAACCTCTTTGAAAGTGCGATCATGAAAACCTCCGTAATCTCGCCCGCGTTCAGGCAGAAATACCTGTCTAACCCCGATGACCCGGATGCGTTTGAAGGCCGCGCGGTGGTTTTTGACGGGCCGGAGGATTTCCATCACCGCATCGATGATCCGTCGGAAAATATCGACGAAGATTGCGTTTTGTTCATGCGCGGGGCAGGGCCCAAAGGATACCCCGGCGCGGCGGAGGTCGTGAACATGCGTCCGCCATCCTACCTGATCAAGAAGGGGGTCGAGGCACTGCCCTGCGTTGGCGACGGGCGGCAATCTGGCACCTCTGGCTCGCCCTCGATCCTCAATGCCTCGCCCGAGGCGGCGGATGGCGGGGGGCTGGCCCTTTTGCAAACCGGCGACCGGGTGCGCATCGATCTGGGCAAGGGGACCGCAGACATTCTGGTGCCGCTAGACGAGTTGAACGAGCGGGCCACGCAACTGGCCGCCAACGGGGGCTATGACATGCCCGCCAGCCAATCGCCGTGGCAAGAGATTTTCCGCGAAAAGGTCGGGCGACTGGATCACGGGATGACCCTTGAGGGGGCCGACAAGTTCAAAGACATCGCACGTCAGTTCATGCCGCGCGACAATCACTAGAGGACAATAGCCGAATGATACTGCTGCGATACGGTCCGGTGGGGGCCGAGAAACCCGGTATGCTGGATGGCAATGGAAACCTTCGCGATTTGTCGAATCATGTGCGCGACATTACAGGGGCTGTGCTGGATGACGCGCAGCTTGCGACGTTGCGCGCGATTGATCCTGAGAACCTGCCGCTGGTTGAAGGCACTCCGCGTCTGGGTCCCTGGGTTGGAAGTATCGGCAAGTTCATGTGCATCGGGCTCAATTATTCCGACAATGCCGAGGAATCCGGGATGCCGATTCCGAAACACCCAATCCTGTTCTTCAAGGCGAATTCTGCCATCGTGGGACCCAATGATGACGTGGTGATGCCGCGCGGATCGACGCAGACAGACTGGGAACTGGAACTGGGCGTGGTGATCGGCAAGGCGGCGAAATACGTTGATGCCAAGGATGCGCTCGATCATGTTGCGGGGTATTGCATCGTGAATGATGTGTCGGAGCGGCACTTTCAGAACAACCTTACCGGCCAGTGGACCAAGGGAAAATCCTGCGACACCTACGGGCCGACCGGCCCGTGGCTGGTGACGCGGGACGAAGTGCCGGACCCACAGAACCTGTCAATGCATCTGGACGTGAACGGCACGCGGATGCAGACGGGGAACACGGGCACGATGATATTCTCGGTCGCCGAGATCATCGAACACCTGAGCCATCTTTTCACGCTGCACCCCGGTGATGTGATCAGCACCGGCACCCCGCCCGGTGTGGCGATGGGGATGAAACCCGCGCCGGTGTATTTGAAAAAGGGCGATTTGATGGAACTGCATATCGACGGTCTGGGAACGCAGCGGCAAAAGGTCGATCAGGATGCCTGAACTGCTGCAGATCGGGGGCATCACCGCCACGATGCGGGATCGGTTGGAGCAGGCGTTCACCATCCGCCAGTTGGATGACTTTGATCCTCAAAAGATCAGCTATGTGATTACAAACGGGGCGGATGGCATCAAACCAGAGCTGATGGCGTCATTGCCAAACCTCAAGCTGATCAGCGGCTATGGCGTGGGCTATGATGCTGTGGATGCGGAGGAGGCGGCGCGGCGGGGGATCATCGTCACGCACACTCCGAATGTGCTGAACAAAGAGGTTGCGACAACAGCAGTCATGCTGTTGCTGGCCTGCTACCGCGAACTGCTGCGCGATGATGCTCATGTTCGCTCCGGCGCATGGGAGGCGGGCGGCAACCCGCCGCTGACGCGCACGGCGGACAATCAGACCGTGGGCATTCTGGGGTTGGGCCGGATCGGGCAGGCGATTGCAGACAAGCTGGCGCCGTGGAACCCGACGATCTTGTATCACACGCGGACAAGGAAGGATGTGCCCTATCGGTATTACGATGATCTGACTGCAATGGCGCGGGACGCGGATGTGCTGATCTGCATTACGCCCGGTGGCCCGTCGACTCATCACATCGTGAACGCGAATGTGTTGGAGGCTTTGGGCCCGCAGGGCAGGCTGATCAACGTCAGTCGCGGGTCCGTGGTGGATGAGGCCGCGCTGATCACCGCGCTGGAAACCGGCACGCTGGGGTGGGCCGGCCTTGATGTGTTCGAGGATGAACCGCGCGTGCCGCAGGCGCTGCGCGATCTGCCCAACACGGTGCTCTTGCCCCATGTCGGCAGTGCCACGGTTGAAACGCGCGGGGCCATGGGGGCGTTGACCGTGGATAATCTGTTGCAGCACCTTCAGGATGGGACGGTTCTGACCCCGGCGCCGGAATGCGCGCATTTATGAAGCGGCGCAGGCATGATTGAATTCGCCTTCGCTGTTTTCTTTTTGTTGATCACACCGGGGCCGGGGGTTTTGACCACGGCGGGGATCGGTGCGGCCTACGGCTTTCGCGCGGGGCTGGGGTTCATGGCGGGGCTGTGTCTGGGTGGATTTGTCACGATGGTGATGGTGATCACCGGGATCGCCGCCGTGATCCTTGCCGTGCCATGGCTGCGCGCGGTGCTGTTGTTCGCCTCCGTCGCATACCTGACCTATCTGGCGTGGCGCGTGGCAAGTGCCGGATCCAAGGTTGGGTTTATCGCAGCAGAAACCCCGCTGGGGTTCTTAAACGGCTTTGCGATGCAATTCATCAACCCCAAGGCCTATGTGGTCGCGACGACGCTGTTTTCGGGATTTGCATTTATGTCCGACCACCCCGGTTGGGAGATCATTACCAAGCTGATCCTGTTCAACGCGATCTGGATACCCGTACACCTGATCTGGCTGGGGGCGGGGGTCAAGCTGCATGAATTGAACCTGAGCCACCGCACGCAGCGCATGATCAATATCGGCATGGCAGGCGCCATGCTGATCGTCGTGGGGATTGCCGTGATCTCAACAGGCGGAACGGTCGCGCTGAATTGATATCGATCGCGGGTGAAATGGGGCATTCATGCAGCCGGATGCTATGCGATCTCAAGTGTTAGTAGTGGCTTCCCATTCAACCTCCTCCATGCAAGCGTTATTTCTAATATAAAATCCGCAGTTTTGTCAGCCTGATGAACATTGTCAGCGATGATCTGCAGTGGCCCAAAGCAGTGCTAGGAGAACAACCCATGTATGACAAACTGGTAGTGACCTTTAATGCCGGGTCTTCAAGTTTGCGTTGCGCGGTTTACAAGCTGGTCAAGGATGGGCCGTTGCAGATCCGAAGTTTCGGCATTCGCGGTCTGCCCAACGGCATGATCCTGACGGCGCGCGACCCTATTGCGGGCACGCAGACTGAGACCGATCTGGGTGCGCCCTCAAGTCCTGACCGGGCGCATCCCGAAGCGTTGAGCCATATGTTTGAGCGGCTTGATGATCTGACCGACCTTGGCACGATTTGCGCGTTTTCGCATCGCATCGTGCATGGTGGGGCGGATCACGCGGCACCTGTGTTGGTCACGGATGATGTCATCGCGAAGTTGAGCGCGCTTGAGACGCTCGCCCCCAGTCACCAGCCTCACAATCTGCGTCCGATCCGTCGTTTGCAGGAACATTATCCCGGCATCCCGCAGGTCGTCTGCTTTGACACCGCGTTTCATCGCACTCAGCCCCGTCATGCGCAGATATTTGGCCTGCCCCGCGATCTGAGCGATCATGGGGTGATCCGCTATGGATTCCACGGATTGTCCTATGATTACATCGCGCACAAGCTGGAACGGTCCTATCCGGACCTCGCCGGTAAACGTGTGATCGTGGCGCACCTTGGGCACGGGGTCAGCATGTGTGCGATGCAAGGCGGGCAGAGCATGGCCACCACGATGGGGATGACGGCGCTGGACGGATTGCCGATGGGGCATAGGTCGGGCGCGCTTGATCCCGGCGTGGTGCTGCACCTTCTGTTGGACCGGGGCTATTCCCCTGAGGCAGTGCGCGATCTGCTTTATACAAAGTCGGGTTTGCTGGGCGTGTCCGGGATCAGCGACGAGATGAATGATCTGCTGGCCAGTGACCGGGTTGAGGCGGCCGAGGCGGTGGATTTCTTTGTCTACCAGTGCCGCTGCTATTTTGGATCGCTGGCCGCAGCCCTTGGCGGGGTGGACGTGGTCGTGTTGACCGGGGGCATGGGGAAATACATCCCGGCCTTGCGGGCACGGCTGGTAGAAGAATTGGGATGGCTGGGGGCCAAACTTGATGCTGCGGCCAACACCAGCGGCGGTCCGTTCCTGACAACGGCTGACAGCCGCTTGCCGGTGATGATGTTGCCCACGGATGAGGAACGCGTACTGGCACGGCGTGCCTATGCGCTGCTGGCGGCAGGGAAGGGCGGTTGACCTGACCGATGATCTGAGCTGACGCGGCAATTTTCTACTGAATCTGACGGACAATGATGGCGATGCGCATCCGTTCTTTTTCAAGCTGGTTTGGAAAGCGGCCTAAATCGATCGCGTGGCGCGACCAATAAACAAGGCGGCAATACCGGTCGAGATCAGGTCAATCCCAAGCAGCAGACCCAGAAGCACCCGCGATACTTCGGGCAGGGCGGCAAAGATCAGCAATGCCAATACCACACTGATCAGCCCGGATAGCAGCGCCCAAAGCCAGCCTCCCGTCCCGCGCAGGTCAAGGGCAAATATCACTTGAGTGATCCCGGTCAGCAGAAAGATCAGCGCCAGCAGCGTTGTCAGCGCAATCAGGCCTGCCGTTGGAAAGAACAACAGGTAAAGACCGATCAACAGCGGAAAAAGCCCGCTGACAAGTGCTATGGCAAACACGGCCGATCCGCGAAACGCGAGGGCAAAAAGAACCGACAGCAACCCGATGAAGGTCAGCACAGCGCCGATCAGGAGCGTGACAGCGAACGAACTGACCACAGGCATGATGATGGCAAGCACGCCAATCGCGATCATGACCACGCCGGTAATGGTCAGGCCCCGCCGCCATTTCTGTACGGCCAGTGCTGTGGGTCGTTGGGGATAGGCAGGGGGCGCATTAGATGTTGCGATATCGTCCGTCATCTGAAGGTCCACTTATTTCAGGCGTTCATCAAAGTGTTGCGGGACCGATTCAGAACAGCCCCGCACCATATCAGATGCCTCCTACAGAGCCATGCCGCAATAGCTCATTTGGCGTGGGCGACCTTGATCTTTTTGGTGTTCTCTACAACTTCCGGCGGCTTTGGGATCGTGACCGTAAGGACACCGTCCTTTACGACCGCCTCGACCTTGTCAGCGTCGATGGCAAACGGAAGAGTCATCACGCGTTGGAACATGCCGGAGCTACGTTCAATCCGATGAAACTCGCGCCCTTTTTCTTCGCTGCGTTCTTCTTTCTCGGACTTCTTTTCGCCCTTGATGATGATGCGGTCGCCAGTGACGGAGACATCGACGTCTTCTTCGGTCATGCCCGGAAGTTCGGCGGTGACGCAGAACTCCTTGTCGGTCTCGCTCACATTTGACCGAACGCTGACTTCTTTGTTGCCGCCAAAGAATCCGCTGCCGAAATCGTCGAAAAGACTGTCGACTTCTTTGCGCAGGGACACCAGCGGATGCTCGTCAGACTGGCGGTTCTTGACCCAGTTGGACGGCAGATAATCCTGATATGACATGGCACTCTCTCCTTTCATCTGATGAGATTGCCAGAGAATATCAGCAGCCGCAGCGGTGCTATTGAGCCAAATCAATGGCAATAGAAAGGTCGGCATTTTTCGGCTTGGACCTGGCGCGGCTTGTCCTGTTTACTGCGGATACCGGAATATCCACGAGGCGCTGTCATGAAAGTTCTGATTGCCGGTCTGGCGACTGAGACAAATTCATTCTCTCCAATCCCGACGGGACACCTGGCCTTTGAGGATACTTACGTGTCGCGGCAGGCCACGCAGGAGGAGCCGAACCTGTTTTCGGCACCTTTGCACGAGTGGTGGCGCATGGCCGAAGAACGCGGATGGGCGGTCAGCGAAAGCCTGTCTGCCTTTGCCCAGCCTGCGGGCCCGACGATCCGCGCGACCTATGAAGCCTACCGCGACGAGATCCTTGCCGCAGTCAGGGACGTGCGGCCCGACATTTTGTTGCTGTCAATGCATGGGGCGATGATCGCCGAAGGCTATGACGATTGCGAAGGCGATCTGTTGACCCATGCGCGGGACATTCTGGGGCAGGGGGCCGTGATCGGGCTTGAGATCGACCCGCACAGCCATCTGACCGACGCCATGATGACAGCTGCCGACCTGATCATCTGTTACAAGGAATATCCGCACACTGACACGCCGGACCGTGCGCGCGAGTTGTTCACGCTGGCCGCAGATACGGCAGCGGGCAAGATCAAGCCGGTGATGCGCGACCATGATTGTCGCATGATCACAATGTATCATACGACGCGCCCGCCCATGCGCGCGTTCGTTGACAGCATGACGGCGCAGGAGGGGCTGGACGGGATTTTGTCTGTCTCGTTGGTGCATGGATTTCCATGGGGCGACTGTGCGCGTGTAGGCTCCCGGATGCTTGTCATCGCCGATGGGGATGCCGCCAAGGCCGAAAGCGTGGCGCGCGAGTTTTCGGCAAGGCTTTGGGGGCTGCGGGATCAGTTGCTGCCGGATTGGCCGACCATATCGGAGGCTTTGGACCACGTGGCAGCAGCCAATGCCACGCCGGTCGTTGTGGCGGATTTTGCCGACAACGCGGGCGGCGGCGCGCCAGCGGACAGCACCTTTGTTCTGCGCGAAGTGCTGGAACGTGGCATGACGGATATCGCCCTGGGCATCTTCTGGGACCCGGTGCTGGTGCGGATGTGTCAGGACGTGGGCGTCGGCGGGACGATGAAAGTGCGGCTCGGCGGCAAGATCGATGTGACCTCGGGCGATCCTGTCGATCTGGTGGTCACAGTGCGCGGGGTGCGCGAGGATATGTATCAGTGGATGGGAGAGACCAAGATGCCGATGGGCACCGGTGTCTGGCTTGAAGCGGATGGTGTGCACATGGTGCTGAGTGGCAAGCGCACGCAGGCCTTTCACCCTGTGGCCTTTACCGAGCTGGGGTTGGACCTGTCGCAGATGCGCGCCGTTATCGTAAAATCATCGCAGCATTTTCACGCTGGGTTCGCGCCTATCGCGTCCGAGGTTCTGTACATCAACGGGCCGGGCGCAATCACGCCGGATTACGCCAATATCCCCTACACCAAGCGGGACGGGAAGTATTGGCCCAAGGTCGAAAACCCGTTTGACTAACCGCGCTCGAACAGGCGTTTCGCCATCACGCCTGCGCGGCTTTCCACCGCATCGCAGGCATCAAGGATCATATCCTCGCGGAAGCGCCGTCCGACGATCTGTACTCCCACGGGCAGGCCATCGTTATAATTGGCAGGGACATTTCCCGCTGGCAGACCCATAAAATTCATCGCGAAAGAGTAAAACCCCTTGAGCATGATGTCTTCGGCCCCTTCGCGCCCTTCGTAATCGCGGGCGTGGGCATAGGTTGGCGTCAGCAGGAACGGGGTCAGCACTAGCGGATAATCTGCCAGCAGTTCGAGCCATTGCCGCACGTAGCCCGCGCGGCGTGCGTATGCAGCCAGCAATTCGTCACCTTGGTAGGGCGGGGCGATCCCAAGGCAATGCGCCCAGTAGGTATTAAAGTCTGCGCTGCCGTAAGATTGCATCAGCTCGCCCATCAGGGCGGAGGTTTCACCGAAAAGCGTGCGCGTGGCCTCACGCCCGATCTCGAACATGTTGGGCGTTTCGATTTCCTCGACGACATATCCGGCATCCTGCAGTGCATCGCGCGCGGTGGTGAGTGCTGCGAGGACAGCCGGGTCCATGTCAAAGCCATAGGAGTTGGTGGTGAAGCCAACCTTGATCGGACTGTCCATTGCGGGCCCGTTCCAAGGCATCGGCACCTGCCATGGGTCTTGCGGGCTGTAGGCAATGGCGCTTTGCATTGCCAGCCGCACGTCTCGGACCTCGCGGCAGATCACGCCCTGAACGGATGTGATCTGGGCCAGCATGCCGCGTTCTGCGGTTTGAGAAGGGTTGTAGGCGGGCGTGCGGCCCAGCCCAGGTTTCACGGTCGCGGCCCCTGTACAGGTCGCAGGAAAACGCAAAGAGCCGCCGATGTCATTGCCGTGGGCGATGGCCCCCATGCCTGACATCACCGCCGACGACGCACCGCCCGAAGAGCCACCGGCGCTGGCCCAGTCATTCCACGGGTTGAACGTGCGCCCATGCAGCGGGTTGTCGGTGGTGCCGCGAAAGGAAAATTCAGGCGTGTTTGTCCGCCCGATGACCACGGCGCCCGCGTTTTTGAGGTTGGTAACAAAGGGGCTGTCGGCCGGCGCGATCAGATCTTTGAGGGCGGCAATGCCGTTGGGGGTGGCATGTCCCTTCTGGTCAATGTTTTCTTTGATCGTGACTGGAATGCCGTGCAGCGGACCGACAGGCCCGGATGCCGCAAAGACCTCGTCCAGCCGTGCCGCCTCGACCATCGCTTCTTCGGACAAATCGTCAACCACCGCGTTCATCGCCGGGTTACGGTCATGCATACGGGCAATGTTTGCGGCAACCGCGTCGCGGGCCGAAATTTCACCAGCGGCGATTTTCTGAGCTAGGTCGGATGCTGCCATCTGCCAAAGTGATGCGTCTGTCATCGTATCTTCCCCAAGGTGAAGTTTTCTGTATCCAGTATACCTGCAACATTTGACTCAACAACGATCACTCTGGATATTCGCAATATGCGAGGTCCAGTCCGTGCGACACAATAGGGGCCTCAAATGCTGCATTTTTTCGTCTCAGAGCCCTGACGGGGGTAGCCGGTTCGGCTATTGAACATGCAAAACGGTGTCGGGGTCGAGCAAGGGCCCACAAGCGAAGTCTATTCCAATCCCGCGCATGCCTGCACCCAGCTGCTGCTTGAGGCAACGCCCGGCACGAACGTCGAAGTCGGATTAGGCCGATCGACGTATTTCAATCAAGGAGAAACTCCATGGGAATTCTACCCGTTATTGACGCTGCTACAGAAGAGCTGACCGAGATCTTCAAAGACTTGCACGAACATCCCGAAATCGGGTTCACTGAGGCGCGGACGGCCAAGGTTGTCGCCGAAAAACTGCGCGCCTACGGCGTGGACGAAGTGCATGAGGGAATTGCGAAAACCGGTGTAGTCGCACTCATCAAGGGCAAGAGCGACAGCGGCCGCCGCGTGGGCCTGCGCGCCGACATGGATGCGCTGCCGATCCACGAGGAGACGAATCTTCCCTATTCGTCCAAGAACCCGGGCGTGATGCATGCCTGTGGCCACGACGGCCATACCACCATGTTGCTGGGTGCCGCGAAACACCTGGCCAAGACGCGGGATTTTGATGGCACCGCCGTGCTGATTTTTCAGCCCGCCGAAGAAGGATTAGGCGGTGCGCGGGGTATGCTGGCCGAAGGGCTGTTCGACAAGTTCCCCTGTGACGAGGTTTACGGAATGCACAATTTTCCCAATGGCGCGCCGGGCAAGCTGGGCATTTGCAAAGGCAAAGCGATGGCGGGAGCGTCGTTCTTTGACATCAAGGTGCAGGGCAAGGGCAGCCATGCGGCGATGCCGCAACAGTCCCGCGATCCGGTGGTAATCGCCTCGGCTTTGGTCGCGCAGATCCAGACTATCGTCTCGCGCAACGTCGCACCGCTTGACAGCTGTGTGATCTCGGTCACCCAGATCCACGCAGGTTCCGCCTATAACGTTGTGCCGGACACCGCGATACTGGCCGGCACCATCCGGTATTTCAAGGACGAGGTCTACGAGATGGCGGCCGAGCGGATGACCGCGCTTTGCGATGGTTTTGCCAAAGCCTACGGCGTCGAGATCGGCATCGATTTGCGCAACATCTTTGACGTGCTGGTCAATGATGCCGACCTCTCTGATGCCTATCTTGAGGCGGCGGCGGATATCGTCGGAACCGAGAACGTGAGCGACGGGATTGAGCCCGCCACCGGATCAGAGGATTTCGCCGATATGCTCAAGGCAGTGCCGGGTGCCTATATCGTGGTGGGTCATTCCGGCACGGTGCCGCTGCACAATCCGGGGTTTTTCCTTGATCCTGAAGTCTTGCCCGTGGGGGCCTCTGTCATGGCGCGCGTACTGGAACGGCGTCTGCCGCTGGCTGCAGGGTGATCCATGCTGAGCGCCATTGAAATCACCGCCACCATCCTCGAAGGCAAGACAACCGCCGTCGAACAGCTTGAGACGCATTCCGCACGGGTCGATGCGGTGAACCCCAAGTTCAACGTCCTGGTCTGGCAGGACCGCGAAGGGGCGATGGCCGAGGCACGGGCTGCGACGCGGAAGCGGCCAGAGGGGAGAGCAAGGTGTGGCTGCACGGTGTGCCAATCACCGTGAAGGAAAGCTTTGATCCTGCCGGGTCCCCCACGACTTGGGGCATTCCGGAACTGAAGGATGACATACGGTCTGAGGATTCCGACGCGGTTGCGCGGTACCGCGCGGCGGGCGGGATCGTTTAACCTCGCATTCCCCAGATAGGCGATAGCAGCTGATCTAAGCCAACAAACGAAAACGGCCGGTCAAAGCCGCCCGCGCGATACCAGGTAGAAGCTATGGATGTATCAGGCGACCTTGCGACGGCGGGCTGCTAGACCCAAACCGCCCAGAGTGACTAGAAGAAGCTGCAGGGCCGCCGGTAGAGGTACTGGGCCGGTTGGTCTCGTATTGACGGTGATTGCATCGATACTCAACGTGCTCTGAAACCCGCCTGAGACAAAGGTCATCCCGACAACGAAGGGATCGGTCGGGTCAACCATCTCTGCCACGTCGATCCCGAAAATGGTCAACATGCTGATGCCGAGAGGGTCGTAGGAAAGGAAATCGAAGGTCGCGCCTACGCTGATCGTGCCCAAAAAGCTCCGGCCAGTATAGTCGAACATCGTCTGGGTCATACTCAGCGTCGTTGGGATGGTCAGCGAAGAAAAATTCTCGCAACCGGCACCATGCGTGTACGTGAAGCCTGTTGCCAACACCGGGTCCACCTAGATTGGTGCGTCTACGCCCAGCCCGTTTAAGATATTGAGCGCGATTTCGTTCTAGCCGTCCTGCGTTAGTGGCTGTTAAAGGCGCGAAAACGTCGGGTTACTAGGGGAATGTGGGCTCAGAGTAGCCTCAGCTTTGTTGGGTATGAGTTTCGGTATTTGGCGGAAAACGGAAACTGGTTTGAGTCCGTCTGAAAGCACGGACAGCAGTCAGACCTCGGCGCCCGTGCTATCTGAAGATTTGCGATGCCACGAAGGTTGCGCCGTTCGCGGTTAGTGAGCCCGAGCCGGATGACACCAGCGTCACAGGCCCGTAGGTGCGCGTTCCGGTTCGGCTGCGTGTGAAGACTGAGGTATTGAGCGGTAAGCCCGCTTGCTGACGCTGGGAGACGCGGTATCGGATTTGCGCGCTGTTGAGGGACAGCACGGTGATGCACCAGATCGGCCGGTCGGAGAGGTTGCGGCCATTCAGCGTCTTACCATTCTTCGAGCGGCAGTAGGATCGGCCTACATAGCCCGCGAAACTGCCCTCTGGTGGGGCGGGTTTGGTCTTTTTCCGGGGGGCGGCGTTGGTCTGTTTTTTTGGTTTCGGCGCCCCCTTGCGGTGCGCGGCGAGCTGGGCCTCTGGTATCTCGGACGTGATCCTGGCCATCAGCGCGGCGTCGATCAGGGTTTCATTCGCCATGGCGCGAGCGGATTTGTAATCCGCTACGGCCTGCAATGTGCGCCGTCCTACGATTCCGTCCTCAACACCTGCACCGTAGTTCAGGATGTTGAGCCGCGCTTGCAGGTCTCGTGCGTCGCTGCGCGACAGGCGCAGGTTCTGTTGGGCAGGGTCCTGGTTTGCTTCGGGTTCGGAAGTGGTAGCAGGTGGTACGGTCGCCGTTTCCTTTATGGCGGAGCGGAGGGGTTTCTCAGGTGCTTTCAATGCAGCGAGCCTGCGTTGGGCAAGCGGCAAAAACTGACCCGCTGGAAAGCGGCTCAGGTAATCCTCAAAATCGGAACGCTGATCGCTGTCTTTGATGCTTTGCCAGAAGGCGAGATCGATGGCGAGCAGTGTGTCGGCGGAGGCACCGGTTCCTTGCCGCGAAGGCGCAGTGTTTTGCGGTTCTGGAGCGGCGGGCGTGCCCTGGAGCTGAAAGAACACCGGGTCCGCACTGAGCGAGCCATAAAGGAACGGCTCCTGCTGGCCATTCGTCTGGCGAATGACTGCGTCGCGCACCTGCCGGAAGAAGTGGCCGATCTCCAGACCGGGCCTTTGCAACGCCGACAGGAAGGCCATCGCATAAGGGCTGTTCTCGCCGGTGCCGTCTAGGGCGACGGTACCCTCGCGCGCCGAATAGGCCACCAGCGAATTGCCTTCGGGCTCGTAGATGGCGAGGCCGCGCCCGATGGACCGGGTGGAGAGCGTGCGGGTCATCTGGGCCAGAAAGGGATTGTCCCGGCACGCATCGAGCACCACCAGTTGCAGACCCCGCGCGCCTGAGGTGGCGGCGACCAGAAGTTGAAGCGGGACGGCCTCATATTCGACGTCGATATCCGCCTTTAGCTCGGCATCGACCGGGATGACGAAATTCTGACGGTCAATCTCAACCCCGTGGCCGGCGTAATAGATGATCGCGTGTTCCGCCCCAATGCTGCGCGTGCGAAAGCCGCGCAGCGCGTCCAATAGATCGGCGCGGGTGGCGTCCTCGACCAGTTCCACCTGGTAGTCTAGGCTCGTGAAGGCTGTTGCGATGTCGCGCGCGTCATTGGCCGGGTTGGGCAGCATGGTGGCATGGGAGTAGTCGGAATTGCCGATTACCAGCGCAACGCGGCGCGCTTCGGCCGCGGTCGCGAGGCCGAAGATTGCGAGGGAGACAACTAGGACGTATGAGGCGAATTTGACCATGACCAAAGCCCGCTTTCTGCCTGCCTATTCTGAATCGGAATGGCCTCTAGGACAAGGAAAGACGCAAAGGCCAGTCGACGGCCCCAGAGAATTTCTGCGTTTTGCTCGGTCGCGCAGCATTATCTGGGAACGGATTTAACGGATTGCCTGTGCCTTGGCCCGCGTCAGGCAGGGCGGGGGGCATGTTTGATCTTGGCACTGTCCGAGCGAACCTACTCTAGGCGGGAAGCGCACGCTCTTAGCGTTCACTCATGAGAAAAGTGACCCTTTCACGTACTTTCAAAGTTGTCTCATAATCATCCGCCTTGCAGTGATGTTGTACGTCAGGTTTCCGTTTTCGCCCCGGAATGCAGAGGGCCTGCTACCTGGGCGCGGGATCAACATTAGCCGTGAGACAGTTCGGCTCTGGTGAAACCGGTTCGGCCCGATGGTTGCAACAGTGAGCTGGCGACACTGGGTCACCCGGGTGCGCGGATACTCGAACTGACAGTGGCATCTGGATGAGGTTTTCCTGAAGATCAAAGGCAAGACGCATTATCTCTGACGGGCAGTGGCCCACGAAGGCGAGGTCCCTGAAAGCCAAATGACCAAACGCCGGGATCGCAAAGCCGCGTTGAAAGTCCTCAAGAAATCAATGAACTGTCACGGTCGCCCGCATATTCTGGTGACCGATAAGCTCCATTTATATAGGGCAGCAATGAAAGTTAGCGGGAACGCCCGCAGGCAGGAAACCTGCCGCTGGCTGAACAGTCGCGCCGAGAATTCAAACCTGTCGATCCGACAAATTGAAAGAGCGATGCAGCGTTGCTGGTAAATAGGAAATTTACAGCCTGTTCAATTCAAAAAGAAGCCTACACTCATGACCCAACTTCAAGCTCAACTGCGCCGTTGCTCGCGCTGAATGGCGCCAACTTTGTTCCGGGTAGGTTCAGGCTCTTCGCCGGCAACTGAGACTGGTTCGATTCCGCCGGACGCCACCCTTTGCTGGGTTACTCCGAATCATGTCCATAACGAGAAGGAATACGAACGGGCGCGACATGCCGAATTAGTTCGACGAGCAGTACATTCCCGCTGATCAAACCCGACTGTTTCCAAGATCGATATTGCTTGCCGCAAAAAAGACATGAAAATTCCAATTTTGAAATAAATCCGCACACTGTGCGGCGCGTGAGGTCGGCCTCAACAAAGCAGGTTCAGCAACTACTGAGAGATAAAATGGGTACCGAAGCAGCACTTTTCGGGATGTTAGGCATCAGTTTTCTGTTCAACCTTTTTTCTGGATCTGCGGAACACGACGAATATTCAGAAGGCGATTCCTTAGAAGTGGAGCGGACATCGGATCAACTGGTGGCTGTCATGGGGACAGATGTTGAGGGTCAGACAGAGGATGCTGAAGTGAGCGACGTAGTTTCCGACCACTTGGGTAATAACGAAACCACCGACGGTCGCAGTGGCAACGATATCGGTGGAAATGAAGGCAACGCGGCACTTACCGGTTCGGAAGAAGACGAAAGCAACACCATAGTTATGGGCAATTCGACGGCCAATCCTGGGGCCGACATTACCGACTACAATGCATCCGAGGATCAACTACTCGTCGAATACGATGTCGCTGTTTTCCCTGACCCGGATGTGACCGTTGAGACCGTTACTGACGACGCAGGCACCTACTCGACCATAAGCTTAAATGCGCAAGAGATCGGACGTGTGGTGATCAATGAAGGTAGCCCTGCCTTATCCTCCGCCGAGATCGGCTTGGTGCCGATCACGATCAGTCTGACAGACAATGATGATTATCATCTTGGTACGTCTGCGGCTGAGCACATTATTGGCGGGCGAGGCGATGATACAATAGTTGGAAATGGAGGGGCTGATAGGTTGGCCGGATGGGGCGGCGATGACGAACTCATTTCCCACGGCAATGGCGGACGACTATCCGGCAATCAAGGAGACGACTATTTGGAAGCCAGGAAAACTTCCTATGGCCAATATCATCTATACGGCGGGGATGGCGAAGACACATTTGTCATGCACCTCGATAATAACCCAGGGTGGGGACATCAGGGATTTCACGCATATGGCGGTGATCAATCCGATGAGTTTCGGTTTGTCGGTGTTGGAACAACAAACGCTCCCATGATGGCGCGGATCGAGGATTTTGATGCATCGCTTGATAGTATTTGGGTGGATGATGAAGAAATTGACCTAAACGCTTTACCCGCCGACATGCGCATCGTGAATTACCACGATCAGCAATGGTTGGTTATCGAAGAGAACATCATGATTGGCTTGGAAGGTGCTCGAACGCCTGCGCCGTCCGGCGTTCCAACGATGATGGGAGGCGCTGAGGAAATGCACTTCCACGCATTCCCGGCCAATCTAGCCAATTTGCCAGCTGTGCAATTCAACAACTGACCTTCCCTATCCTATTGAAGAGCGCAACAAAGGGATCGAAGGGCTTTTTCAGGACAGGATGGTTCGAGGCGAGCAGGCCGGTTCCGAAGGATGGCTGATCGTTTCGTGATGGCGTCAACACACGTCCAATCAGCAGATTGCGATGCCGTCGGGAGGGGATATCTGCGCTCTTAACGAGATCCTCAAGAACAATCGGCGGTGCGCAGAAGGATCGCATTTGTGGCGATCTTTCTGCAATTGGCTTGACCGACGAAAGGCCCTACTCAAAGCTGCACCCAGGCAAAATAGGTTGAACCATGGCACATGAGAGCGCAACACATCCCGTTCCTGCAGATCTGCGGGAACGAATTCTTCGTCAAATTGATAATACTTTTGCCGATCAAACCAACTTCCTCGCTGACTTCGTCGCGATCCCCAGCTTGCGCTTTGAAGAAGCCGCGGCGCAGGATTTCATGGCCGCGGCGCTTCGTGCGCGCGGCTATAGCGTGGATGACTGGACCATTGCGCTAGGGGATCTGGAGAGTCTGCCGGGTTTCGGGCCGATTGACGGGGATTTTTCGCGGGCGCGCAGCGTGGTGGGCAGCTTGCGGCCTGAGGTTACGCAGGGGCGGTCGCTGATCCTGCAGGGGCATTTGGATGTCGTACCAACCGGTCCGGCAGAGATGTGGCGCCACCCGCCGTTCGATCCGGTGATCCATGACGGCTGGATGTACGGGCGCGGTGCGGGGGATATGAAGGCTGGAACAGTGGCCGCGTTATTTGCGCTCGATGCGATCCTGGACAGCGGTTTAGAGCCTGCAGCGACTGTGCATTTCCAGTCCGTTATCGAGGAGGAGAGCACTGGCCTTGGGGCGCTTTCGACCCTGCAACGGGGATATCGCGCAGATGTAGCGGTGTTGCCCGAACCGTCAGATCTGAGCATCAACCGCGCACAGGTCGGGGCCCTATGGTTCCGGCTTCGGGTGCGGGGCAAACCCGTGCATGTGTCTGTCGCGGGCGAGGGTTCGAATGCAATCCTTGCGGGCTATGACATGATTGAAGAGCTAAAAGTGCTGGAAGCGGAATGGAACGCGCGGGCGGCAGAAGATCCGGTTTACCGCGACGTTGAGCACCCACTGAACTTTAACGCCGGGAAGATTGCAGGTGGTGATTGGGCATCAAGCGTGCCTGCGTGGTGCGATATTGATTGTCGCATTGGCGTACTGCCCGGTCAGGATCTTGCGCAAGCCCGCGCCGAGATCGAAACCTGTGTGGCTGCTGCGGCGCGCAATCATCCATTTTTGTCCAACAGCCCGCCTGAAGTGATCTGGAACGGGTTTCAGGCCGAAGGATATGTTCTGGGCCCAGACGCGGATCCAGCGTTGCAGGTGATGCAGGACGCCTATGGCACAGTTTTCGAAACGGACGCGAAGATTCCTGAAAATAAGATGACCGCGCTAACAGATACGCGGTTCTACGGACTTTATTACGGTATCCCAGCGTTTTGCATCGGGCCGCGGGCGGAAAACATCCACGGTTTCGATGAGCGTGTAAACTTGGAATCCATGCGCGACACGACGAAGGTACTGGCGTTGTTCATTGCCCAGTGGTGCGGTCTAAACCGCCGCAGGGATTAGATTAATCACCGTCTCTGTCTCGGCGTCGACGGCCTGTGTGCTATAGAGCATCGGTACATAGTCGCCGCAGGCCCAGAGCGGCATGAGATCGTCATAATGGGGATGACCAGGAACACCTGATTGGCCCGGCACATTGATCCAGACGCTGTTGTCCCATGCGCCCACATCCACGACCATGCGGACGGATGCCCCGATGCGCACCCGGTAATCCGCGCCCTCGTAGTAGCCCATCATCACGGTGGTGCCGCTGCCGCCGGTCTCGATCGGTCCAACGTGATAGTCAGGCGAGACTGCATGGCCGAACCAGCCCTTGTGAAGATCACCCCAGCGCCAGCTGCCGGGATCGACATCGAAGCGCGCGCAGGCATCGTCGAAGGCGGCTTGCAGCGTCTCGGTCAGCAATGCATTGCGCGCCTTTTCGGTTTCCAGCCCGGCGAGTTCTGCAAGATTCGGGTGCTGACCTTGCATCAGTCGTACCAAGGTCGGCACGCTGCCAGGGGCGAGCAGGCGCCGCAGTTTTGCGTCGGGGGCCACGCGGCTCAACAGGGCAGGGCGCAGATGTTCTGTCAGCCAGATCTCGTAGAGCAGGGTCGGGGCAGAAGCGGTGTCAGCCATGCCGTCCCAACCGCGCAACAGTTCCTGCGCTGGGGTGCCGCCGGGCAGTAGGGCGACGAGATCCAATGCAAGGGCAGAATGCGTGTCGTTTTGCAATCGGCAGTTCGCCGCGATATCGCCTGCGCCGCCCTGCGCGATCACATGGGCGATACGGTTGGCGCGACCGTCCTCGAACCATTCAAATCCGACTGGGATTGCATCATGGTCCCAGCTGGCGGGCAGGTTCATATTGTTGGCGGAATGGACAAAGCCCGTGTCGGGGTTTTCGAGTGCAGGCAGGTCTGTGGCGGTTAGATAGCCATCCCATTCATAGCCGCCCGCGCCGCTGACGGGCACAAGTCCATGCCAGCCTGTGCGTTTTGGGACGTAGGCCGCGCTTTGCCAGCAAATGTCGCCCGCGGTGTCCGCGTAGACCATGTTGACAGAGGGCGCACCCCAAGTGGTGAGTGCGGCGCGAAAATCGGGCATTGTGGTTGCGCGCATGGATTTGAGGCTGGCCATGTAGGGCGAAGTACCGGGATCGGTAAAGACAGTGCGAATGGCCAAGGCGGTCGTGTCTTGGTTATAGATCACCGGGCCGTGACGGGTGAAGTGTAGGGGCAGGCTCTGGTCCGGGTGGTCCTTGACCGCAAAGGTTTCGGTGATTTCGCTCATCGTCTCTGCCCCATCGCCATAGCGGTAGTGCAGGGGATCGTCAGCGGCGGTCTCGTAGACCATCACGTCTTCCTGATCAGCGCAAAAGATCGTGAGGCTGAAAGCTGCGGTACCGTTGTGTCCCGCCATGATGCCGGGGGACGAAGGCTCTCCCGCACCGATAAGGTCTAGGCCGGGGGCACTGAGGTGAATCATATAGCGCAGGGACGGGGCCGCATGGGCGCGGTGCGGATCACTTGCCATAATGGCGCGTCCCGTGGTGGTCTGCGTTGGTGCGATGGCCCAGTTGTTCGACCCTTCCATTGCCGCCGTACGGCACACCTGTTTGGCCGCGTCGATGGTTGACCAGAGCGAGGCATCCTTGAGGGGCGCATTCAGACGTTCGGGCGAAAAGGTGACGGGAGCGGTCGCCAGTTCGTAGACCGCTAGCGCATCCGGGGGCAGGGGGACCGACGGGTCTGTAGTGCTCAAAGGGGGGGTCAGGGATTGGCGCAGCAGGTCGACCTCAGCATCGGCAAGGGCATGGACCTGCGCGCGGGCGTGTTCGGAAAGGGCGTTACGGGCGAGACAATGGGTGCGAATGCGCACGACGTCCTCGGGGGCCCATTCTGCAGGTGCTGTGCTGAAGTGTGCAAATTCGGGGGGCAGGGGCCAGACACCCGTGCGCGTAAGATCGACGCCGGCATTGATGCCCGCAGCGAAGGCTGTGCAGATCTCTTTGGCGTCGTCACCATAAGCTGCCCATTCGGGCGCCATCTCTCCTCGGTACAGAAACAGGCGCGCGGCGCGGTCCTGCATCAGGTAGCCGGGTCCGAAATCAGCCGCAAGCAGTCCGAGACCACGCTTGCGCCAGAGATCAATCTGCCAAAGCCGGTCGCGCGCGGCGTTCAGGCCCTGAACAAAGAAAGCGTCTGGCGTGTTTTGCGCGCGGATGTGGGCGAGGCCCCAGGTATCAATTGAGATGCTGGCAGGCGCACGGAGGCCCGAGAGTGAAATCGTGTTCATGATAAAAGCCTTTTCAGTATTTCGAGAGCGTGCGTGCGGCCTGCAATCCGAGCGGAGCCATGCGTGCCGAGAAGGCTTCGGGTTTCCATTCGGACAGCGAGCCTGCGATGTGGATGGCGGCGACGGGCGCCCCGGTGCGGTCAAGGATGGGAAAACCCATGGCGATTTCGCTCGACAGGATCTGGCTCGTGGCAAGCGCGAAGCCGTTTTCGCGGGTCAACGCAACCTGTGCCATGGTGTCCTCTACTTCTGTGATTGTATGGGGTGTGAAAGGACGGCGGTCGGACCGGTTGAGAATTTCGCGCGCATGGCTCTCTCGCAGGTGTGACAGGATTGCCCAGCCGCCTGCACTGCAAAAAACAGGGACGCTGTGCCCAACAATCGAGGCATTGAAGGTCTGGCGCTTGGTCTGAAGGCGGATGGCATAAATGACGCGCAGATCGTCAAACAGCGACAGATCGATCCGCTCGCGCGCCTCGGAACGCAATTCCTGGAGCACCGGCATGGCCTCACGCACCACAGGATTAAGGCGCAGATAATCAAGCGTATGATCGAGAATGCGCAGACCGGGGCGGAAGCCGTGACCGTCTACGTCGCGTTCGATGTAGTTGAGCGCACGCAGGGTGTGGACCATGCGCTGCGCCGCGCTTCGGTCAATGCCGGAGCGGGCTGCAATGTCTGAGAGGGTGAGCGGGCCGTCGGCATGGTGAAAGGCAGCAAGGACCGACATCGCCTTTTCGACCGACTGCACGAAAAGTGCGCCCGCGCGGTCTGCTTCGCTCAGGTTCCGCTTGCCGGGTTCGGCCCGTGTCGTGTTTCTTGTCATGGGGTCCCCTTCGGCCGAGAGCCATTGACTAAACGTCAACGAACACCCTACGATTTCTATACGATGCTGCCGTATTGCATTGCAATATTTTATGGTGGGGCAATGTGCAGGTATGGAAACCTGCCGCGTCTGCTGCCGAAATGGGAAAATGACATGGTAAAGCGCGTGGCGCTGGCGGGATTTCTGCATGAAACAAACACCTTTGCGCCCACGAAAGCGCGGATGGATGATTTTGTGCAGGGCGGGGGCTATATGCCGCTGGCCCGCGGCGACGCGCTTATAACGCGAGGACGCGATATCAATCTTGGGATTGGCGGTGCGGTCGCCTTTGGCGAATCGGCGGACTGGAACATGGTGCCGATCCTCTGGGCAGGAGCAATTCCCTCGGCGCATGTCTGCAAAACCGCCTACGAAAGTATCACGGATGATATTATTTCGGGCATTGTCGCCGCAGGGACGCTGGACGGGATTTTTTTGGATCTGCACGGCGCGATGGTGGCAGAACATGAGGAAGATGGCGAGGGCAGGCTACTGTCGCGGCTACGCGCGGCGGTAGGGCCTGCTGTACCGATTGCGGCCGCACTTGATCTGCATGGCAATATCACCTCCGAAATGGTCGAGGCGGCGGATGTGCTGGTGGGGTTCCGTACCTATCCGCATGTAGACATGGCCGAAACGGGCAGGCGCGCCGCGCAGCAATTGGATGCGGTCATGGCGCGCGGTGCGCCCTTTGCCAAAGCGTTTCGCCGTCTGCCGTTTCTGGTGCCGATCGCCTGGCAGAGCACACGGTCAGAACCGGGGCAGGGGCTCTATGATCTGGTTGCCCGTACGGAGAGGGGAGAAGTGGCCAGCACGTCTTTCTTTTTCGGGTTCCCTGCGGCAGATTTTCCCGGCTGCGGGCCAACTGTGGTCTGCTACGGTGAGACCCAGAGTGCAGCAAATGGTGCGGCGGATACGATCGAGCGTGCAGTGCTGGACGCAGAGCCTGCGCTGGCGGGCAAGAGTTTTGACCCCGATGCAGGGGTGATCGAGGCGATGCGGCTTGCGCGCAATGCGCGCAAGCCTGTGATCATCGCGGATACGCAGGACAACCCCGGCGCGGGGGGCGACAGCAACACAACTGGCATGCTGCGCGCGATGGTGCGGCACGGCGCCTCGGGTGCGCTCGGAATCATGGTTGATCCGGCGGCGGCGGCGGCGGCTCATGCAGCGGGGCAGGGGGGCAAAATCGAGATTTCGCTGGGCGGCCACTCTAAAATCCCTGGTGATGCGCCTTTCGAGGGGCGGTTTGTTGTTGAGGCGCTTTCAGACGGAAAGTTTATCGCCAGCGGACCGTTTTATGGTGGCGCGCCGTTGGATTTGGGACCATCGGCCTGTCTGTCGATAGGGAATGTGCGGATTGTGGTGACCAGCCACAAAGCACAGATGGCAGACCGTGAAATGTACCGCTTTGTCGGGATCGAGCCTGAGAGTGAGGCGATACTGGTCAACAAAAGCTCCGTGCATTTTCGCGCCGATTTCGACGCCATTGCCGAGACAATACTGACCTGCACCGCCCCGGGCCCGATGCCGGTGAGCCCAGCAAGTTTGCCGTTTACCAATCTTGCGCGCGGCATGCGGCTGGAGCCGCTGGGCGCAGAGTTCGACCCCGATTCAACAGAAACAAGGAGAGCCGAAACGACACACTAGACGCACGCGCAACAAAAGGGGTGTTTCAGCCCGGCGCATCACCATTCAACACTCAAGGGAGTCTCCAATGAATTTTCCGTTAAACATGAAACTAAAGCCTAAGGGTCTGACCGGTCTGCTGCGCGGCACGATGTTTGCCGCAACCGTAGCGAGCCTTGCAATGATGGCCGGGATGGCCGATGCGCAGACCCTGCGCGCAGTGAAACACTCGGATTTGCGGGTGCTGGACCCGATTTTGACCACCGCCTACATGAGCCGCAACCACGGCTACATGATTTTTGACACGCTCTATGCACTGGACGAAAACCTAGCGCCGCAGCCGCAGATGGTGGACACTCATACGGTGTCAGAAGACGGGCTGACATATACTTTCACGCTGCGCGACGGGCTGATGTTCCACGACGGCGCACCGGTGACAGGCGCGGATGTGGCCGCGTCGATTGCGCGCTGGGGCGAACGCGACGGCATGGGGCAGGTCTTGATGTCCTTCGTCGACAGCATGGATCAGGGCGGATCGCCGAATGAGTTCGTGATCAACCTCAAGCAGCCCTATGGCCTTGTGATTGACAGTCTGGCCAAACCATCGTCGAACGTTCCTTTCATTATGCCTAAGCGTCTGGCCGAAACGCCTTCGACCGAAGCGATCCCCGAGCAGATCGGATCCGGCCCGTTCAAATGGGTCGCTGATGAGTATCAGCCGGGTGTGCGCGCGGTCTACGAAAAGAACGAGGATTATGTGCCACGCAGCGAGCCAGCAAGCTTTGCCGCAGGTGGCAAGGTGGTCAAGGTGGATCGCGTCGAATGGGTTGTGATGCCTGATGACCAGACGGCGTTCAACGCACTGCAAGCCGGAGAGATCGACTATTGGGAGAGCCCACCATCCGATCTTCTGCCAATTCTTGAGGCGAACCCGGATGTCACGGTCAAAAACCTCAATGCACTTGGGATGCAGACGATCATGCGGCCCAACACGCTGAACGCACCGATGGATGACGTGCGCATCCGCCAGGCGGCGATTGCCTCGGTCAACCAAAAGGACGTTCTGGATGCGCTCGTCGGCAACCCTGAGCTTTATAACCTCTGTGGTGCGATGTTCGTGTGCAACACCCCGCTGGCGTCCGATGTAGGGTCCGAAACGCTTGTAAAAGGCAACGGAATGGAGAAAGCTAAAGCGCTGCTGGCAGATGCCGGATACGACGGCACTCCCATCGTGATAATGCACCCAACCGATGTGGGCACGCTGCGCACGCAGCCGGTGGTCGTGGCACAGGCCATGCGGGACGCGGGCTTTGTCGTGGATCTGCAGGCCATGGACTGGCAGACGCTTGTGGGCAAGCGCGCAAGTCAGGCGTCGATTGCTGATGGGGGCTGGCACATGTTCATGACCAACTGGGTGGGGGCTGACGTCTTCAACCCGCTGGTCAACAACATGGTCAACGGCAAGGGCCCAGATGGTGGCTGGTTCGGCTGGCCCGATGTGCCGAAGCTCGAAGAACTGCGCACGGCCTATGCCACTGCGCCAACGCTCGAAGAGCAGCAGAGCCTTGCAGAGGAGATCCAGAAGATCGCCTATGAACAAGGGGTGTATGCGCCGATCGGCCAGTACTTTGTGCCAAGCGCCTGGTCCAACAACATTGAAGGCGTGCTTGACGCGCCAGCGCCATTGTTCTGGAATATCTCGAAGAACTAATGCGCCCTCCGGCCCCGTGCATAAAGTGCGGGGCCGGTATTCTTTTCATGTGAAAGGCCCGGCAGATGGTCCTCTATATCGTGCAGCGTATTCTGGCCGCGATCCCGGTGATGGGTTTCGTGGCTCTTTTTGTGTTCCTGCTATTGCGGCTGACACCGGGCGATCCGGCGGCCATCATCGCGGGTGACACCGCTACGCCCGACCAACTTGACGCAATCCGCGAGTCTCTTGGCCTGAACGAGCCCTTGTTCGTGCAGTTCTTTTCCTGGATCGGGCAATTGTTGCAGGGCGATTTTGGTACTTCGATCTTGTCTGGCAAACCCGTACTGGAGCTGATTGCCGACCGGATGGAACCGACGATCAGCCTGGCACTGACCACAATCATCCTGTCTGTGCTGATCGCTGTGCCGCTCGGCGTGATTGCCGCGTGGAAGCAGGGCACGCTTATTGACCGCTTCGTGATGCTTTTGTCGGTGTTGGGGTTTTCCGTGCCCGTCTTTGTGATTGGCTATCTGATGATTTCGGCCTTTTCGATGCAGCTGGGATGGTTCCCGGTGCAGGGGTTCAAGCCACTTGGCGAAGGGGTGGGGCAATTCTTCCATCGAATTGCATTACCAACCTTCACGTTGACGCTGCTTTATATCGCGTTGATTGCGCGTATCACGCGCACTTCAATGCTGGAAATTCTGGGGGACGATTACGTGCGCACGGCCCGCGCCAAGGGTCTGCCAGAGCGCAAGGTGCTCATGCGCCACGCGTTGCGCAACTGTTCGGTGCCAATCATCACGGTCATCGGAATCGGGTTCGCGCTGATCATCTCGGGGGTTGTCGTAACTGAAAGTGTTTTTAACCTGCCTGGACTGGGGCGGCTGACCGTTGATGCGGTGCTGAGCCGGGATTACCCGGTCATTCAGGCTGTGATCCTGTTGGCCTCGCTCATCTACGTCGTGATCAACCTGTTGATCGATATCGCCTATGTACTGCTTGACCCGAGGATCCGTTACGCATGACCGATCAGACTGTTGCAAATATTGCCCCGCCCGACCGCCCCTCGGCGCTGTCGCGGGTGCGTGAGATCGTCTTTTCCAGCCCGCTGGTGTTTATCGCCACAGTCGTTCTGGCCTTGATCGCGCTGTCGGCGCTGTTCGCGCCCTGGGTGGTGCCGCATGATCCGGTGCGGCTGCAGCCTGCGGTGCGCCTGAAGCCGCCAAGCGATACATTCTGGTTGGGTACGGATGCCTTTGGGCGGGATCTGTTTTCGCGGATCATTACCGGCGGGCAGATCTCTCTGGTTGTGGGGGTGCTGGCGGCGATTTGCGCAGTGCTCTTTGGCCTGCTTTTGGGCTTGTTTGCGGGCTATATCCGCTGGGTCGACGCGGTTCTGATGCGCATGGTTGACGGTCTGATGGCGATCCCGTCGATCCTCCTGGCCATCGCGATCGTTTCGCTTTGGGGGGCGAGCCTGTGGACTGTGCTGGTGGCGATCACCATACCCGAGGTGCCCCGGGTTGTGCGTCTGGTGCGTTCGCTGGTGCTGTCGGCCCGCGAGGAACCTTATGTTGAGGCCGCGATCGCGGCAGGCACGCCAACCTGGCTGATCATGCGCCGGCACCTTGTGCCCAACACGCTGGCACCACTGATCATTCAGGGAACTTACATTTGCGCCAGCGCAATCTTAACCGAGGCGATCCTCAGCTTTCTTGGTGCGGGGATAAACCCAGAAACCCCAAGTTGGGGGAACATTATGGCTGAGGGCCGCATCTACTTCCAAATCAATCCCGGCATCGTGCTGTGGCCCGGTCTCGTGGTGTCGGTGGCGATCCTGTCGATCAATCTTTTGGGGGATGCGGTACGCGACGCGCTGGATCCACGCATGGCAAAGCGGGGGATCGAAAGATGAGCCTTCTAGAAATCAACGATCTACGCATTGCACTGAATGGTGAGCATGACAAACAGGTGGTCAAGGGTCTGAACCTGAGCATAGAGCCCGGCCAGACCATGTGTCTGGTGGGCGAAAGCGGCTCTGGCAAATCGCTGACCGCGCTGGCGGCAATGGGTTTGCTGCCGCCGGTGCTGAAACCTATTTCCGGAACGATCAACCTCAAGGGCGAGGACATGTTGAAGGCATCTGCATCGCGCATGCGTGAGTTGCGAGCGGTGTCGATGTCGATGATCTTTCAGGAGCCAATGACCGCGCTGAACCCTGTGGCACGGGTGGGCCAACAGATCGAGGAGGTGCTGGAGTTTCATTCCAGCATGTCCAAATCCGCCCGCGCCAAACGCGCGAAAGAGATGATGGAAGCGGTACACCTGCCCGACGTGGATAAGATGTACCGCAGTTTTCCGCACCAGCTGTCTGGCGGGCAGCGCCAGCGGATCATGATCGCAATGGCGCTGGTGATGCGCCCCCAGTTGTTGATCGCGGATGAGCCGACGACGGCGCTGGATGTTACGACACAGGCACAGATCCTCAGTCTTATTCGTGAGCTGCGCGAGGATCAAGGCGCGGCGGTGTTGTTCATCACCCATGATATGGGCGTCGTCAGCGAGATTGCAGATGACGTGACCGTGTTGAAGCTGGGCGAGGTGATGGAGACACAAAGCGTCGACAACCTGCTGCGCCACCCGCAAACCGACTACACCCGCGATCTGTTGCAATCAGTGCCCAGCCAGGTGCCGCGATTGGCGCGGGCGCAGACCTCAGACAATATTGTGCTGGCGACGCAGGATCTCAACAAGACCTACGGCGGCGGAGGGTGGTTCAGCCGGGGCCGCGAGGTGAAGGCAGCCCAGGACGTAAGCATTCATCTCAACAAAGGGCGCACGTTGGGGATTGTCGGAGAAAGCGGCTCTGGCAAAACAACAGTGGCGCGCTGTATCATGCGGCTGATTGATCCAACCTCGGGCAAGGTCATGGTGGACGGCACAGACATCGCTACCATGTCGCAGAAAGAGCTGAAGCCCCACCGCAAGGATATCCAGATCGTATTTCAGGATCCGATGCGCTCGCTTAATCCACGTATCGAAGTGGGGCAGTCAATCATCGAGGGGCCGCTGAATTTTGGCACGCCGCGTCACGAGGCACTGGCGCGCGCGCGCGAGCTGTTGGAGCTGGTGGGGCTGCCGGCAAGCGCAGTAGACCGTTTCCCACATCAGTTCTCTGGTGGGCAGCGTCAGCGCATCGCAATCGCACGCGCGCTGGCGATGGATCCCGATGTGCTGGTTGCAGATGAGGCAGTGAGCGCGCTCGATGTATCCGTTCAAGCGCAAGTGCTTGATCTGCTGGCCGAGCTGCAGGAACGGCTTGGACTGGGGATTCTCTTTATCACCCATGATCTGGGCGTCGCGGCACAGATTTGCGACGATGTGCTGGTAATGCAGTACGGGCAGGTTGTTGAATACGGCCCCGCAGCACAGGTGCTCGGCGCACCTAAGCAGGACTACACCAAGGCACTTATTGCCGCCGCCCCTGGGCGCCACTGGGATTTTGCGAACTTTCGCCCCTTTGCCGAGATGGCTGATTAGTTCAGGAGAACTCCATGACCCTTCCGCCGGTCATCGAGGCGCATACCGACGCGCTGACCGAAATTTTCAAGGACCGACACGCACATCCGGAACTGGGCTTTGAAGACCGTTGCGGCACGGATGAGCCCGCGACCGGGCCTGAAGATTTCGCCGATATACCGCAGGTCGTGCCAGGCGCCGCCTATTCCCGGGTGGGCCACGCGGCCACCGCGGGGCTGCACGATCTGGCTTTCACCCTTGATACCCCAAATCTGCCGATGGGCGCGTCGATCATGGCGCGCATCGTTGAGCGGCGTCTGACTGCCTGAGGAGAGAATGAGATGAATCCGTTGCAATTGCCTTTTGATACCGAAGACATGTTGGCCGGTCTGCGCCCCTGGATTGAGTGCGAAAGCCCGACCCATGATGCGGCAGCTGTAAACCGCATGATGGATATCGCTGCCTTCGATCTGGCCACATTGGGCGCCAAGGTCGAGCGGCTCCCCGGCCGCATGGGCTTTGGCGGATCGGTGCGGGCGCGGCTCCCGCATCCCGATCAAGGTCGTGTGCCCGGCATCCTGATTGCGGGCCATATGGACACGGTGCATCCGATCGGCACGCTCGAGGTGCTGCCGTTCCGCCGCGAGGGCAACCTCTGCTATGGGCCGGGCCTGATGGACATGAAAGGGGGCAATTACATCAGCCTCGAGGCGATCCGCCAGCTGATGCGCGCGGGGCTCGAAACACCGCTGCCTGTTACGGTGCTGTTTACCCCCGACGAAGAAGTCGGCACGCCCTCGACCCGCGACCTGATCGAGGCGGAAGCAGCACGTCACGCCTATGTGCTGGTGCCAGAGCCTGGCCACGACGACGGTGGCGTGACCATTGGGCGTTACGCCATCGCGCGGTTTAACCTGCGTACGGTCGGCGCACCCAGCCACGCGGGGGCGCGGCTGTCGGATGGTAAATCCGCCATCGCAGCCATGGCGCGCCGCATCATCGAGATCGAGGACATGACTGGCCCGGACTGCACTTTCAGCGTCGGTGTAATCCATGCGGGCCAATGGGTGAACTGTGTCTCATCGTCTTGTGACGCCGAGGCGCTGAGCATGGCCAAAAAACAAGAGGATCTCGACGAAGGTGTGGCCCGGATGCTGGCCTTGCAAAGTGAACGGGATGGCGTCACCTTTGAAGTGACGCGCGGTGTGACCCGCCCCGTCTGGAAGCCGGATACCCCTGGCACGGCAAAGATATTCGAGATCGCAAAGAGTATCGCATCGGAGCTGGGGTTCGAGATGACGGGCCGCAGTCAGGGCGGTGGGTCGGATGGCAATTTCACCGGTGCAATGGGCATCCCGACGTTGGATTCGCTAGGGGTACGTGGGGCAGGGCTGCACACGCTCAACGAACATATTCAGGTGGACAGCCTGGTAGAGCGGGCGCGTCTGATGGCTGGTTTGCTGATGCGATTGCAGTAAAATCCGACTGGGGGGATGAGAGGCAAAAAGCTTACTGGCCTTGTCAGAGCAAATTTGCTTGAACGCGGCGGTGAGTAAGTCCTGTCGCATTCTCCGAAGCAATTTGCCAGGCACCCAAACCATCTGTGTCTGACTTAGTTGCCGGGAGTCGACCTGTTGAAAAGGATTGCGCCTCAGGCGCCTGGCGCAATGGAGCCAGTCGGGACAAATGATCAGGGGGAAATAAATATGAAACAGACATTGGCCGAATTGATTGCAGCGCAGGACAAAAGCGCGCCTGCGATCGGGGCAACGGGGCGCGCGTGGCTGAGCTTTGGCGGCCTTGGCGCGCAGGCCGCGCAGGTGGCCGATGCTCTCCACGCCGCTGGTATAGGTCGCGGCGACCGGGTGGCAATCGTCCTGCCCAACGGGCCCGAAATGGCCGCAGCCTTTGTCACCGTGGCAGGGGTCGCAACAACCTGCCCGCTGAACCCTGGTTACAAGGAGGATGAGTTTTCCTTCTACCTCAAGGACCTCAAGGCGAAGGCAATCATCCTGGCCGACGGTGAGACCGGTCCGGCGCATGCTGCCGCAAAGGGGCTGGACCTGTCGATCATACGCCTTGCCTTTGATCCGAAACAGCCCGCGGGTGTCTTTACCCTGACAGTTGAAGAGGCTGCTGGAGAGGCGGACCGCGGGGCGCCCGGGCCGGATGACGTGGCACTAATCCTACACACCTCGGGCACCACGTCGCGGCCCAAGATCGTGCCGCTCTTGCAGTCGAATCTCGCCGCCTCGGCGCTGAACATCGGCACTTCACTGGCGCTCACCCCGGATGACCGATGCATGAACGTGATGCCGCTTTTCCATATTCATGGTCTGATCGCGGCCGTCTCCTCATCGCTCGCCAGCGGCGGGTCGGTCTGGTGCGCACCGGGTTTCAACGCCATGAAATTCTTTGGTTGGTTGGAAGAGGCGCAGCCAACCTGGTACACCGCTGTGCCAACCATGCACCAGACCATCCTCGCCCGCGCGAAAAGGAATGCTGAGACCATTGCGGAGGTACCGCTGCGTTTCCTGCGCTCCTCCTCCGCATCTCTGCCGGGACCGGTGATGGAGGCCTTGGCCGATGTATTCGGCGCCCCCGTGATCGAGGCCTACGGCATGACCGAAGCGACCCACCAGATGACATCAAACCCTTTGCCGCCCCGCGCGCAGAAGCCCGGTGCCGTGGGTGTGGAGGCGGGGCCGCTGGTACGGACCGCGCACGAGGTCGAGAACCGGTTGGTCGAGGGTCTGGGCGAGGTGGTAATCTCTGGCCCCAACGTGACACTGGGCTACGAGGGCAACCCGGAGGCAAATGCCATGAACTTCTTCGAAGCGGAGGGCCGCCGGTGGTTCCGCACGGGCGATCAGGGCACCTTCGACGCCGAGGGCTATTTGACCCTCACCGGCCGTCTGAAGGAGATCATCAACCGCGGCGGAGAGAAGGTTAGCCCGCTGGAGGTTGATGGGTTAATTTCTGAGCACCCCGCCATCGCACAGGTCGTGACCTTCGCGCTGCCGCACCCCAAGCTTGGTGAAGAGGTGGCTGTGGCTGTGGTTCTGAAAGAGGGTCAGACAGCCACGGAAGCGGAAATCCGCACCTTCGCAGGCGAGCGGCTGGCGGACTTCAAGGTGCCGCGCAAGGTTGTGATCCTGGAAGAGATCCCCAAGGGTGCAACCGGCAAACTGCAGCGGATCGGCCTGGCCGAGAAGCTGGGACTGGCAGAGGAAACCTAGGCACATGAAAATCTGCATATTCGGCGCGGGCGCGATCGGTGGCTATTTGGGCGCGAAGTTGGCCGAGGCGGGCGCGGAGGTGAGCCTTGTTGCGCGGGGCCCCCATCTCGCAGCAATCAAGAAGAACGGTCTCAGCCTTATCGAAGGCGATGAGACAAAGACCTTTTCAGTTAAGGCGGCGGAAGACCCAGCAGAACTGGGTATTCAGGATTACGTCATCGTCACGCTCAAAGCCCATTCCGTGCCTCCGGTGGTTGGCAAGATGCAGCCGCTGATTGGACCGGAGACAACCATCGTCTCGGGCGTGAACGGTGTGCCCTGGTGGTACTTTCACAAGATCGGCGGCCCACTGGAGGGGACCCGACTGGAAACCGTCGACCCGGGCGATGCCCAGTGGAACGGATTCGGCCCGGACCGGGTGCTGGGCTGTGTCGTCTATCCGGCTGCGGAGGTCACCGAACCGGGCGTCGTCAAGCACATCGAGGGGAACCGCTTTTCCCTGGGCGAACCCGACGGGTCTAAGTCTGAACGGGTGCTGGCCCTCTCCAAGGCCCTGGGGGCCGCAGGCCTGAGGGCGCCCGTGCGCCCCCGGCTGCGAGATGAAATTTGGGTAAAGCTATGGGGGAACATGTCATTCAACCCCATTTCGGCCCTCACACATGCAACACTGGACGTGCTCTGCACCGATCTTGGGACACGAGAGGTTGCGCGGAAGATGATGCTGGAGGCGCAGCAGGTCGCCGAGACGCTGGGGGTAAAGTTCCCCATCGATGTCGAACGCCGCATTGACGGGGGTGCCGCGGTGGGGGCACACCGCACCTCGATGCTGCAGGACCTTGATGCGGGGCGGCAGATGGAGATCGACGCGCTTCTGGGGTCGGTGCAGGAACTTGGCGGTGTGACAGAGACGCCCACACCGACCATCGACACCGTTCTGTCACTGATCAAACTGCGTGCCCGTGTGGCGGGGCTTTACTCTTAATCGAGGTCGACCCAGCCTCTTTTGCATCCCTTCTCCCGCAAGAGCGGAGCGACGCCATTGGACCGCAAATTGAAAACTATCATGGTTGGCGAAGATGATTTTGTCAGATTTACTTCTAATGCGAGGAGCGGGGCGGGTGCGTAGCGTTTCGCTATGATCAAACCTGCCTCCTTCAAATACTTCAACACCAGCTCCGAGATCATCCGCCTGGCGATGATGTGTACATCCGGCTCCCACTTTCGCTTTGGAGCGTCGAAGACCTGCTGCACGAATGCGGGATTGATGTCAGCCACGAAACGGTCCGCGACCGGTGGAACCGGTTCGGGTCAATGTTCGCCTCAGAAATCCGTCTCAACTGAACGCCATGAAAGTGTTTTCGGTATCAACTCCTAAAGAAGTCTTCCGGGCAAAACTGGTGGAACAAGAGCTCTGAGACAGACAAAATAACCCTAACGAAATTGCCCTTCACCGCGAGCCCACACAAACCATCTTTACCCGGACCGCTTGTAGTTGCTAGCTGATTTCCTTCAACAACCATTCGGCACGTTCAACATGTGCGCGGGCCACGCCAAGTTTCTTCTCTAAGCGGGCTTTCTTATCCGCTGACCGTGCAGTTGCGATATTGGCCTCAAGCTCTTCCGTTTTACTCTCGAGCTTTTCCAAGACCTTCTCAATGTGGCTTGGCGTGATCTTGCTCGCCTTTCCACTTTCCAGCCGTTCATTGTATTCGATGACTTTCGCGGCAAGCTTTTTCAGACCCATCTGCGCTTCTCCAATTCTTGTCCTGGGATGTAACATGAGGGGCGCTTCATGACGTTTCCTTAACGGCGCCCTTTGAAAATTTCGTGGCGTGTCGCGTGCCCTGATCGGCCCTGGTGTCTTCGAGTTCTTCTTCGTCGAGCGACAGGAGGCGTTCAACTTCGGCCATCGAGCTGTCGCGTTCGATGTAGTAGCGACGAGCCGCTTCGATCAAATCGCGCATGGCGCTATACGCATAGGTTGAATCATTCATGAAGGACGTCGCAGCAGTCGCGCTCAACTGTCCACTGCGGATAAGCATATCGACACGATCTGTGGTCGACCGGGATGCATCCTCGATCTGGGCGCGTTCCTGATCAAGCCACAGAGCACTCCGGTTCTCGGGCTCGGTAAGCTCCAGTTTCCTGATTTCGACCGAAATCCTCGCAATCTCAGTGCGCAGGTTATCGTAAAGCTCGGTCACCGCGCCCTGAGGCCGTGTCGTATACCGGAGGATGTTTTTGCGCAGGTGCTTGATCGACTTAACCGCTTTCACGATGTCGCCCGCAACGTCGCGCAATGCGTAGACACGTTCGGCGGTCTCTGCGGGAAGTTCCTTGTCTCCAGCACGCGTGGCAAATTCGACGATGGCCGAATAGAGCGTCTTAACCCGCGCTTCATAAGCCTCGTCGATGTCGAGTTCGAGTGGCGATCGGCTTTTTCGAACTGCCCCTGCAATGTCATCTGTCGAAAAGATTTCATCTCGGTGCAGGTTCAGACCATGAAGGATCAGCTTGGCGGCATTCTCGTAGAGATGGAGCACCTCTTTACGCAATGCGGTCTCCAGCGTTTGGGGAAACTCGTCGATAGCTTCGTTCAGGTAGCGGGGACGGCTGACATCGGGCAGGGGTTCGGGAATACGGCGCTCAAGCAGGGCAACGAGTACTTTCAGGAAGGGCAACATGAGCGCAACACCAAGTACATTGAAGATCGTGTGAAAGACGGCGAGCTTCATCGCGTAGTCATCCGGGGCAATCCCCACCGTCGCGCTGATCCCGTCAACAGCGGCGCGCAGTTGTCCGATCAAGATCAAAGCCACACCAGCAGTAATGATATTGAAGATGAGATGAGCCAGCGCCAACCGCTTGCCCTGGAAGTTCGCGCCAAGCGAGCCGATGATCGCAGTGATTGTCGTTCCGATGTTGGCGCCAATCGCTAATGCCAGCGCGTTTTCGTAACTGATCTGTCCGGCAGAGAGCGCTGTCAGGATCAGGACCATGGTCGCATGGCTTGATTGCATAACGACGGTCGCAATCGTGCCGATGAGGGAATAGACGATCAGGCCGATGAGCCCAGTAAGAGCAAAGCGCGTCAGATCGATCTGATCCTTGAACGCGTCAAACCCTTCTTTCATGTGATGGATGCCAAGGAACAGGAAGCCGAGGCCCGCCAGCACATATCCGACGCCGCGCAACGGCTTGGATTTCTGAAAGACAAGCACGATGCTGAGCGCGATCATCGGCATCGCATAGGCCGCTATGTTAACCTTGAGTCCGAGGCCCGCGACCAACCAGGCACCGGTTGTCGTTCCGATGTTCGCGCCAAAGATGATCCCTATACCGCCAATCAAAGAGATCAGTCCCGCGCTGAGGAAGGATATTGTGATGATGGAGACAAGTGAGCTTGACTGCAGAAGAGTCGTCGCAATGACCCCAAAGCTGATCGCGCGCGGGGTTGAATCTGTCGCCCTCTCCAGGAGACTTTCCAGCGTCCCACCACCCAGCAGCTTGAAGCCATCTTCGAGCATCAACATGCCGAACAGGAAAATTGCGACCCCGGCGGCAATTTCCTGCGCGTCTGGGCTGAACCAGAAGGCCAGGATAAGTACGGCAATCGTGACGGGGAGATAATACCGGGTCATCCGCGCTCTTGATCCTTCTTTCCCATGATCTGTCGATCTATGCAAACGGCGTTGCACTTTTGAGACGTATGGATCCCTGAATATGCTGTCCTTGATCTGCATCATTTCGAATCTTGCAAGGCACCTGATGATCGCTCCCGTCGATTGCGCACTAATACTGGGGGGACCTGAACTTGCTACGAACCGAGAACGTCGAATCTGCCGCTCAACGAAATCGCGATGAACTGTTCCGCTTTGGGACCGCGCTGATCTTTATTGTGGGGATCATGCTTTTTACAATCGTTCGGACCGATGGGGGTATCGACGGTATCCTCTTGGTAGCCGCGGCCATGATCGGCGGCTACATGGCGATGAATATCGGCGCAAACGACGTCGCCAACAATGTCGGCCCGGCTGTCGGGTCCCATGCCATTACGCTGACCGGCGCGATTTTTATCGCTGCATTCTTCGAAGCAGGCGGTGCGATGATCGCCGGCGGCGATGTTGTTGGCACGATCAAGAGCGGGATCATCGATCCTGACCTTGTCGCAGATCGCGATACGTTCATCTGGCTGATGATCGCGGCACTTCTGGCGGCGGCGGTCTGGCTCAATTTCGCAACCATCGTTGGCGCACCGGTGTCCACCACACATTCCATCGTTGGTGGCGTGCTGGGGGCAGGGGTCGCGGCAGCAGGCTGGGGTATTGCAGACTGGTCCGTCGTGGGCCAAATCGTTGCAAGCTGGGTGATCTCACCGGTGCTGGGCGGGCTGATTGCCGCTGTTTTTCTCTACATCATCAAGCGCACCATTACGTACAAGAAGGATGTGCTGACTGCGGCCAATCGCATGGTGCCAGTTCTTGTCGCGATCATGGCCTGGGCTTTCACCACGTACCTCATGCTCAAGGGCGTCAAGAAGATCGTGACCGTCTCCTTTCCGGTCGCGCTCCTTATCGGGCTTGGCGTGGCTGTTGCTGTGTACCTCATTTTGCAGCACTTTATTGTCCGCAGAACAGCCAAGATGGAAAACCACAAGGGAAGCGTTAACGATCTATTCACGATACCGCTGATCTTTGCCGCCGCCCTCCTGAGTTTTGCACATGGCGCCAATGACGTGGCGAACGCGGTTGGCCCGCTCGCCGGTATCAACGAGGCCATCGTTGGTGGCGGCGTCATTGCAAAGGCCTCCATTCCCCTTTGGGTCATGGCGGTCGGTGCGATCGGGATTTCTCTTGGCCTCGCGCTTTATGGGCCAAAGTTGATTCGGACCGTGGGCAGCGAGATCACCGAACTGGATAAGATGCGTGCATTCTGCATTGCGCTGGCGGCCGCGATCACCGTTATCATTGCCTCGCAATTGGGCCTGCCCGTCAGCTCGACCCACATCGCGGTCGGCGGTGTCTTTGGCGTTGGTTTTCTGCGTGAATACATCAAGTCGAGCTATGCACGCATGCTCGACCAGATCCGCGAGCACCACATCAACCATGATCCGGAGGCTGTCGACGACTTTCTGGCGCGGTTCGAGGCTGCCGATGTGGCAATGAAGGGAGAGATGCTGCGCAACATGAAAGCTCAAGCTGCAAGTGATCGTCTGCTTGGTAAACAGGAAAGGCGAGATCTGGGCCGCGTGCATCGTGTGGAGCTTGTGAAGCGCAACCTTCTTTTTCGGATTGCAGCTGCTTGGATCATCACGGTTCCGGTCGCGGCCACCCTCTCCGCGATGTTCTTCTACATGATACGCGGCATGCTGTTGCCCTGAGGCATGTGCCAGAAATCGCGATCAAGTGATGAGGCTATTTGTACTCAAGTAAATTGCCCACTTTGATTGCGATTGGCATTCACGACGAACCTCTCCATGCGGAATGATGCTTTCAACCTCTCTGAAATCGCTCCTTCATCACGCAAGATATTTTCCCTTGTGGTCTGCGCTGACTGTTTTTCGCTGGCGGACGTTTGATGCACGATCCCGCGGTCTAGGAACAACTTTGGGATTGATCGTACGTTGGTTCCGGCCGGCAAGAAACCGATTTGACCGCGAGGCAAAGAGGGTCTTTCCACAGATGGAACCCAGCCTGCGCAGGAAGCTTGGTCAAGACATGGGCCGACAGATGGGGCGCACGCGTTTCGAGATTTACTATGATGCCGAATTTCAAAAGCAGCACCACAAGTTCAAAGCGGCAGGCCCGGGTCTTGAAGCCCTGAAGGCAGCAAACGCGGCTGGCAAGGGCGCGATTATTATCTCGGGGCATTTCGGTCAGTGGGAAGCGATCCGCGCGGCAATCAAAATGCACGGGATGGAAAGCGGTGCGGTCTATCGTCCAAACAAGAACCGTCGTTACGAGCGCCGCATATTCAATGGCATTCAAGCTGGGGGAAAACCGATCCTCGCAACCGGCCACGTCGGAACGCGCGCACTTGTTCTGCATCTGCGTGAAGGGGGCATCATCTCTATCCTTATGGATGAGAAGTACTCTGAGGGTGTCTGGATTCCCTTTCTCGGCTATGACGCGCTCACATCCCTTTCAGCAGCCCAATTGGCATTGAAATACGATCTGCCCATGATACTTGCCTATGGTATTCGTCGTGAGGACGGGAACACCTTTGACGTGATCTTCGAAGCCCCGATTGAACACACAGACGCTGTGAAAATGACCCGTGCATTTAATCAAAGCCTATCTTCACAAATAATGGCAAATCCGCAGCAATGGTATTGGCTTCTGAGGCGTTGGGACGTGGTTTGAAAGCCTGTAAAGCCTCTGCGCTACCAGCCGCGCGCGCAGTATGACGCATCCAAGATGTGCAATGCGGGCGAGGTCGTAGTTGAGAAAAAGTTGTTCAATCGCGTCGTCCGGTCAGCGACCAAGCGTCCTTGCTGTAAAGTAGTCAACGCCCATTCCAAGTTCTTGCTGTATTCTAGCAGGTCTGTGACCCTAAGTAGGTATTTAACATAAGGAAGATTACAGGTGACTTATTAAGATATTGAATTTATTGAAATATATACATTTTCGCCCTGAGTACTTGGGACTGCGCTGCTTGCTTACAAGCAGGGCTCAACCCTGAATCAGCGCCACGGACTTGGCGCGCACTTCTGCAAGCTCCGATGAGGTAACCTGGCCCTTTCGCTTTGCTTTTCTAACTTTCCAATCCAAGCTCTTGACCTGATCGGCAAGCGCCGCGTTGGTTTGCGACCCTTGGATAACCACTTCGAACGGATAGCCCTTTATCTTGGTTGTCATCGGACAGCAAAGCATCAAGCCAATCTTGTTGTACTTTGCTGGACTCAAGACGAGTGCTGGTCGGTGTCCGGCTTGCTCGTGTCCGGCTTGCGGATTGAACTGCAGCCAGACAATGTCACCGGCCTCTGGAATGTAGGCCATATCAGAGCGCTTCTTGGCCCAATGGTCCGCCCGTCTCGATCGCTTCATGAGTGTTTTCGCTGGTGATGCCATCCAACAGATCATCCAACAAGAACTCTGGCGATTGATCCGGTTCGATGATGATACGCCCGTTCTCTTCGCGTACATCGACTGGTGTGTCGAGCGACAGCTTCGCCGCCTGCATAATGGCTGCAGGTATCCGAACAGAGGCACTGTTGCCCCATTTTTTCACAATCACGCGCATCTCTCATCCTCATCTTGAGCCCAAGATATAAACATGAGGCGTATGCGTGTCAACATTGTTGATACATTTGGGATCCGTCTTATGTTGAATTTTTTAGCTCAAGCTCTTTATTGCTACTCGACTCACGCTGCACACGTTTTGTTACGGGTTAATGATGTGAGGTTGCCAAACCTTCGACAGTTGAGGCGCATTGCGTTTGCTGATCCAAATCCCGGCGGTTGCCACCCCAGCCGCAATTAACCAGGGGGCCGGATGGACGGTTTGAAACGTGATCCAGAACAAGGTCATTTCTTGCCCCCCGCGCGCAAGATGACGGCTGTGAAATACCAACTCAACCAAGGCGCAAACGCCCAAAATCCCGATCGCGGCAGGCCCTACGGTTCTGAAATACGGACCAAGCAATCCATACAATCCGTTCTGCCGGATTACAGATACATGCATCATCAGAACACCAGCCAGACCTGACGGGAAAAACATCACTGTGACCAGAAACATCGCCCCGACATAGAGCTGCCACAGATCTGTATGTAGGCTAAGTACAGTTTGAAGTAATGTGAACAAGACCGCCCCGAGGATTGGCCCCCAAAAAACCCCTATCCCTCCCAGAAACGCAATCATCAGTATTGCACCTGACGCTTGCACGCTGAGGTTTTCAGCGGAGGCCAGTTCATAGTTGATAGCAAACAATCCTCCGGCCACACCGGCGAAAAATCCCGCAGCGCAAAACGAGAAAAATCGGACCCACCGCGCTGAATAGCCCAGAAATTCCGCGCGTTCGGGATTGTCTCGTACGGCATTGGCCATCCGTCCCATGGGCGTCTGGGTGAACAAATACATTAGACTGACAGAGGCAACCAACCAGAACGAGATCAGATAATAGACTTCGATCTGGCGCAGGAACTCTATGCCGAAAAACGGTACACCGAGTGTCCTGTCGCCGCCGACCCCGCCGCCACGGAAAAACGAATACCCAATGATCGAATAGGATGTGACCAGTTCGACCACGCCTAGCGATATCATCGCGAACACGGTGCCTGACCGGCGGGTCGAAAAAGACCCGATCAGCATTGCCATACCCATAGAAAACAAACCGGCAAACAAAGGCAGAAAGGGAAGCGGTATCGGGACACCCGCCGCCTGTAGATAGTTCATCACGTGAATGCAAATGAACCCGCCAAAACCTAAATAAATCGCATGACCAAAACTGAGCATGCCTGCCTGACCCAGCAACATATTATAAGAAAGAGCAAAAATGATGGTGATCGCCATTTGGTTCATAATGGTGATCGTCGAGTTTGCCGCAAAAACGTGTGGTAGCATCAGCAAAACCACAATCGCCGCGGCCCATGGTAACAGGCCTTTCGCCAAGGAACGAAGGGCCGCGCCCTCCTCACGCAATCTATGGTAGGTATTTTTCATGTACTTAGGCAGTTTGATTCAATTTGACCTGAGCGCGCAGATGCATACGCAGCGCTCCTGAACCAATCGACACCACCCGTAGCGTCACTCAACAGCTACAAGTTGATGAACTTCAATCACATTTCCTTCGGGATCATAGAAAAACACCTGATGCCATCCCTTCACAGCATTACTGCCCCAGTCTGAGTAAGGTATGCCCTGGGCATCTAAATGGGCCATGAAGGCCGCGATATCATCTGTGCGGTACGCAATATGACCGCGTTCGAGCGGGTTAACGACCTGGCCGGACCGAAATGAATTCAAAACGTCACGCGGCGTCAGATGCATCTGGATATCGCCGTCAGTCACAAAAGAAACGTCACCGACCAACCCCTTTTCTCTGTTCAAGGGCGGTAATTCTGCAGGGTCTTCATCCCCCAACGTAAGAACCTCGCGGTAAAAGCGGTCCATCTCGGGTACATTGCTCGAGCATAGATTGATGTGATGCAGCTTGAGTTTCATACCAGCAGCGTGGCCCAGACTGCTTCAGCAAGCAAGGGACCTTCTGATGCGGTGGCACCTGAGCTACTGTCGGCCAATCCCGGGTCAAATTCGCAACGACCGCAAAACGCCTATCGCTCCTGCGCCTCTCTTGAACGAATTTCTGCAGCAGCCGAAAGATTGAGCGATACTGACTTAGATGAAGTCCTCATCCGGCAGCACGCCTCCGGTCATTATCTTTGCCAGTCGAGCGCGCATGAGCCCTTGGGGATTCATGAGCTCGTTTCGACTGGAAAAATCACTTTGAGCCACCTCGAATTCGCTCACCTTTTCAAAGTTGCGCGACGTCCGCTCTATCAGATCGAAAAACGCCCAATTGAAATTCTCGGCCGCACGATGGTCAAGGATGCCTTCCTGCGTAAGAATCGACTGGAGCCGTTTCAATGCCTCGCGCAGGTCCCACAGGTCAAAGGAACATGCCGCCTGACGCTCGAAACTATAGTCAGAAAGCTTCGCAAATTCTTCGCGCGTGTTTTCTTCGCGGAACGGTTCGGGAAGCAGGGCTTTGGCCAAGGCTTCTATGAATCTGGCGATGTCCCCGAGCGCCTCTTCGTCCAGGCCGGCTTCTTGGCGTGTGAACGCAGAAACGGCCGCGCGCTCTGCCTCGGTGAGTGCGTTGCGCATCCTTTCAATCTGCGTGTCGACGAAGGCGTGCACATCATAATCTTCAACTGTCCAGGAACTGGCAGATTTGGTGCGCATGGACGATTGCGCCAGACTCCGCAGTGTATGCCAGAGTTCGGATTTCAAACCCAACATTTCAGTATGACGGCGCTGCTCCTGATATCGCGAACGCTGGATGCTATGAGGCCAGAAACCATGCTGAAGTTCCGACGACGGGAACAGAAGCTTCGCAAAAGGAGTCGGCACCGTTGACCTTGGTACGCAGAAATCGGGTTTGCAGTATTTGTGCCTTTCCGATCCGGGTGCATGCCCCCATTGCTGTGACAAGACGGAATCCAGAACTGTTGCCGGGCTGATCCATTCTATCTTTCCCGCGGCCCTTGCCTGAGACATCCGGGTTTCCTTTCGGGCGAGGCGCATTTCGGAAATCCACGCAGAAATATCCAGCATGGCATCTGAAGTCTGACTGAATAACAGTAAGGGATCGGTGACCATTCCAACCTCATCCCCCATGAAACGCCCCTTTATCATGAGGTTGCTGATGTCACTCGTCTTGAGTTGGCGCGCGAATTCGCCGGAAACGTATTCCGCCCCCACAAGACCGGACTGTACCATGATCGGCGGGGACATTCCGTCGTCCTTGAGGCAATAGCAAAGCTCGATGTCGTCTTGCAGCAGGCCCGTGGCTGCTTGCTCGACAAGCTGCTCCGCCTCTCCCTGTCTCGCATAGCGCCAGCCAAATATCTCGCCGAACGTATCCACTTTCTTCCATTCCGGGCTGCCGACCCGTTCGTAGAGCGTGGAACCTGAACCGCGGTGAACGTCGGCATGCAGGGAAAGTGGCCGGATCGCCTCGAACACATTCACGAGCCGATCCTTGCCGGGATAGGTGAATTTTGGGATCAGACCGAGCACCTTGCAGATGGGCTGCGTCGGGTAATCGGTGATCGAAATATGTATGGGCATTTGGATCTCGCGCATGTCGCGTAGCTTGTTGATCCGGTGCTGTCGCGTGACCAGGCCTTGATAGCAGGCGGCTGTCGTGTGGCGGCTATCGCGAAACTGCTTGAGCGCAAATTGATTGAGCGGCAGCTCTCCACCCAGAATTTGCAGAGCAAAGCCCTGACCAACATTGAAAGGCAAAGGATCATCGCCAAGGAGATCCCCGAGAGCCGTTGGCTTGCCATTATCTTCAAACGGATCGTCAGGTTCGTTGTCTGAATAGGCCTCAGGTCGGTCAGTCCCAGCGATCACGGATTGCCTGCTCTTCTCTTCCAGATCGTCTGCCAATAACCGAATCCAACGACCGACGCTCTCGCGCTGGGTCTCGGGCACATCGCGCTGCTTCGGGGCATGCGTGTGAAGCCGTATCAAATCCCGCTCTTGCGCCTCGGCCCCGGCCATCAATGCGGGCAGAACCTGTGCGCTGGTGGTGAGCAGGTCGTGATGCGCTTCCTTCTTGCTGGGATCGGCAGAGACCCAATCATTCGACGGGGACAAGATCCGTGATCCCATCGAGGGAATACCTGACACCTCGCTCGCCGTGATCGCTGTCGCCGCATCATCCACATAGGAAAACGCAGAAACAAAACCGGTGGTCACGAGATGCTTTTCACCACGCAGCGCGCGCATATTTGCATCCTCGAACTTGGTCTCGTCGCGGTGTTTCTCAGGGAAGGCATCGTCCGCGTACCAGTCATAGGCCTTGACCGGGACCATCATGTTCACCTCGCGGGCGCGCCGCTTTGCGATGGCATTGACTTCGGAGTTGACCTGGTCGAAATCACAGATCACGAGATACACGAAATCGCCCCAGGCTTTGAAACGCATGTGACCCTGAACATGCAGGTAGTTGCTCACGAAAGCCTGCAGCGCCGCCGGGTCCGCTTTCAGCGGAAGGACCCGAACAGATGCATCGGGCATGTAGAACGCGCCGCCGATCGCCTCGCTGCCGCCGCGGGCTGTATTGAAGAAATTGATCGCCTGTATGTAGTCAAGGCGCATGTTGTCTTCGAGGTCGGCGTCCCCAATCGGTTTCCTGTCTCCGATTGCGGAATGGATAGACTTGGGTGCGGGCACTTCCTCGGGGCTTGGCGGTATTTCTTGGGCAGGCGTTTCAGGTTCGGCGACAGCCGCGGGTGTTGCTGCGGCGGCCTTGTTTTGTGCTTCCTTACGAATGTCCGAGAGTTCTTTGGTCTCATGCCAGGCCCCGGAGCGTGAACGCCAAATCAAGGTATCAGCCAGCCCATATGTCATATCTACCTGAAGCCAGAATGGGCTGACGGGCGCCAGTGAAGAAACCCGGGCACCACCGATTTCGCGCTCTTCCGACACTTCCAACCCCAGCGATTGGACGATCGGCAGACCGGCCAGATGATGCACGTCGATCCTGAAGCCTCCGTCCAGCTGGCCCAGCAACATGTTCTGCGGCCCGAGAAAACCTCCCGCCTTGACATTCGTCACGGGCATTTTGGCGGATGTTACGGCCTGATAGCAGGTTGCAAATGGATCGCGTGCATCACGGAACTGTTTGAAATTTATAGTATTTGCATAGGCCCTGGGAAACAGGGACCACAGTACGTCCTTCAGCCCCGGAATCCAGCTCTTGGGGTCTCTCCAGTTGCGCAACCGTTCTGGATCCAGCTGTTCTTTGAACGTTTTCATGTCTAGCAGGTTGGGCATCACCGATGATCCGGTGATGCCGTCACTGGCCATCCCCGTAAAGGTGCGGGCCAGATCAACGCTCAGTCGGGACAGTCCTGTCAGGGATTGAGACATCTGGCTGAGGGGCTTGATCAGCGCGTCAAGGTTCGGCGGGACATCCAGAAGTCCGGCGGTCCGATGCTGATAGACCGATACAAAACTGCGGTATTCCTGAGTTTCGCCAACAAACGCTTCATTGGCCTGCTGCGTGCTGACCTGGAACACGCGCCGCGACCCATGCGGATCGCGCACCCATTCGCTGACGGAGGGGTCAAGACGGGAAAGCAGTTTCGGCCAGCCGTAGACCTCGCGTCCCGTGCTCATCGACATTTCGTTGTCGACGAAAATGAACGGAGAGGTGAACGCCCAGTCATGGAACTGCAGCCCACCGTCCTGGGCGTTGAGCCAGCGTAACGGGATGCCAAATGCGACTTCGCGCTGGGACACCCATCCCATGTTTGCCGCTTCAAGCGACATGCGACCGTAGTCAAGGATGACCAGGTAGACAAAAGGCACAAAGGGGCTGAACTGCACGAGGTTCGGCGCATGGTTGAGGTAATTACGGCAGAAGGCTTCCAGTGTCGGCAGACTCGCACGCAACGGAAAAACCGACATCGTGACATCATTGAACGCAAAAGGCGGGCTCATCTGCAGCGAACTGGCTGCTCCCCGCGCGATGTTGAATGGTATCGTGGACATCGTCTCGGCACCCCGCCTAACCCAACCCATTTTACGACGGTACAGGCGCTTAACGTTTCGAACAAGCGCGGCGTACTCTGTAAGAACAAACTGACTCGAGGCCGACGTAGCGCCAATATGATGCGACTGATGAGACTTTCCTTTATTGTTGATTTCGTTTTAACCCGGTCTGCACCGCGGACGAAGCTGCCTGATGCAGCGAGACAGGCGGCGCAGTGAGGGCAATTCCGGCTGGGCGCAATGGTGTTCGACGTTGATGACAGCACACCAGCGGATCTTTTTTCGCGATCTCTTACGGCAATGCTGGTTGGATATTCAGATTTGAAGACCGCCAAGGATACTCACGCAAAACAGAAATGTGTGTATCAGTCGGCAAGAAGACGATCGCGCAGGGCTGACAGATCTCCGAGTTCGAGTCCGATATCCGTGAGATATGCAGAAACAGAACCGTGACGCCGATCGATTTGCTCAAGCGTCGTGGCCATCGTCAGTGGTGCGCAAGCCAAGAACTGGGCGTGCCGCTCCGCGTCGCCACCGCTTTCGCGGGTGCGTTCCAACAGCTCCTTGACCAGATCGGCAATGAATTCTCGGGTCAGAGAATAGTCGGCGAGGATGGTTTGCCGGTCCACCCCGGCTGCCTCCAGCAGAAGCGCGGCGACCAGGCCCGTGCGGTCCTTGCCTGCGGTGCAATGAAAAAGAATGGCACCCTTGGGAGCTGAGGCAATGGTCGCCAGAATGTCCCGCATCGCCTCTGCCCGGTCAATCAGGGCAGACAGATAGAAATGCACAAGCGGGTCGTCATCGTCAGCCCCCTGCCCGGTCGCCATCAGCGCGGGCGCAAGGTCATCGTAGATTGGTTTGTGGTAAAAGCCGACCGGACCCTGATCCACATAGGGGTTCGGCTCCTCTTCAAGTTCAGCCTGCGAGCGCAAGTCGATTACAGAAGTCAGACCTTCGGAATTCAGCAACTCCATTCCTTCGGGGGTCAGACGGTGCAGCCCGTCGCCCCTCAGCAGGCGCCGCCATCGGGTGACAAGCCCGTTTCTGGCTTGATAACCGCCCAGATCCCGGACGTTCTGTACCCCGGGCAGTTCGAGACGGCGGCGAAGATCCTTTTTCATTCCCAATGCCTCACTTGAACGCGCGCAGGCGCGCCTCTTCCAGCAGACCAAGCTGGCGGCGCTCGGGTGTCAGCGGCACGAAGGAAACCGAAAGTCCCGAGGGCCGCAGAACACAAAGCCCCATGCTTGTCCCTTCGACGATGCGCATGTCGCGTTGCTCAAGGATATCGACGGTAGAGTTGAGACCCATGCAGGTGATGACGGGCACCCCGTGCCAATGGTGAACCTGGTCGAGATGAACATGACCCGACAGCACCCCGATGACCCCCCGCCCCGCTATCGTTTCACCGAACCGGTCAGAGCTTTGCTCATCCAGGCTGGCCCAGGGAAGGGTACGGTCATCCATGCGCGGCGGGTGATGGGCCACGACCAGCTTGGGCAGGTCCGGTTCCCGCTCCAACGCGGTATCGAGAAAGGCAATCTGACCTGGATCCAAGCGCCCGGCCACGTGGCCCGGAACAAGGGTATCGAGCGTGATGACATGTAGATTGCCAAGGATCCTCTCGTGCATGAAAGGAGCGTCGCCCGTCCCTGTCGCAAAGACCTCCGCGAAGGGTGTGCGCTTGTCATGATTGCCCAAGGCCAGCACGACGGGCGGCGCCAGATCCGCCAAGATCTCCTGAAGGAGTCCATAGGACGAGGCAGCGCCGGTGTTGGTCAAATCGCCGCTCGCCACTACCAGATCCGGCAGGGGGTCCATCGCGTTGATGGCCGCAACTGCGCGACGCAGTGTGTCTGTCGTGTCCGTCTTGAGGGCAGCGTCGCCGACGTCGGGATGAGAGATGTGAAGATCGGTCAGATGGATTATTCGGGTCATATCAATCCGGCGGCTGTCATGAGTGAACGCGTATATCCCTTCTCGGGCGCGCGCATGATCTGTTCGGCAGCACCGTATTCGACGATCTTGCCGTGTTTCATCACGATAATGCTGTCGCAAATGCTGCCCACCACTGAGAGATCATGGCTTATGAACAGAATTGCAAGCCCCAGCTCATCCTGCAGATCCATGAGCAGGTTGAGGATCTGGGCCTGCACGGACATGTCGAGCGCCGAGACCGCCTCGTCCGCAACAAGGAGCGATGGGCGCGTCACGATGGCCCGGGCAATGGCCACGCGCTGCCGCTGCCCGCCGGAAAACTCATGCGGATACTTCTCCGCATCGGCTGGACGCAGACCCACCTGGTCCAGAGCCTCGGAAACCCTGTGCCGTTCCGCCTGCCCCGTGGCGCGCAGGGGTTCGGCAATGGACCACCCCACGGTCCGGCGGGGATTCAAGCTGCCATAAGGATCTTGGAAGACCAGCTGGAAGTGCGGGCGCAGGCTGCGCAGCGTGTTTGGGGAAAGTGCCGCAAGGTCGTTCCCTTCGAAAAGGACGCGGCCCGCGTCGGGTTTCTCAAAGGCCATGACCATACGAGCAAGGGTCGACTTGCCCGAACCGGATTCGCCTACAATCCCCAGTGTCTGCCCCCGTTCCAGGGTGAAGCTGGCCGCATCGACGGCGGTCAGGACTGCGGGCGGTTTCAGCAACGCCCGGCGGGGCAGTCGGTAGCGTTTTGTCACATTCTCCACCGCCAACAGGGTCATGTCGCGGCCTCCAGCTGGTGGCAAATCGTTCCCTCGCGCTCGGCGGGCCTTACGGTTGCGCATTGGGACATTTCAACGGGGCAGCGCCCGGCAAAGCGGCATCCGGCGGGCAGGTCGGCCAAAGGCGGCACTGCACCCGGTATCGTCGGCAGCCGCTTGCGCCGGCCATCGGTTTCCCGCACGTTTTCGGGACGCGGCCGGGCGGATAGGAGACCCTGCGTGTAAGGATGACGTGGGTCGGACAGAACCGCAGCCGTTTTGCCCCGTTCAACGATATCGCCCCCGTACATCACAAGCATGTCTTCCGTCGACCGCGCCACGGCGGCCAAATCGTGCGAAATAAAAAGCAAGGCCATCGTCCGGTCGCGGGCCAGCCGGGCCAGCAGTTCGGTGATCCTCAGGGCTACGTTCGCGTCAAGCGCGGTTGTCGGTTCGTCTGCAATCAACAGGCCCGGATCACAGGTCAGCGCGAGCGCAATTAGAACCCTTTGCCGCTGCCCGCCGGAAATCTCGTGCGGGAACTGCCTGAAGCGGGCCTCCGGGTCCGGGATACCGACCTCTTCAAATAGGGAAAGGGCGCATTCACGGGCCTGGGCACGGCTGAGGCCCATGTGGATGATCAGTGGTTCCATGACCGTGTCACCCACCCTCTTGATTGGATTAAGCGCGGCCATGGGTTCCTGGAAAACCATGGCGACGCGGCGGGCGCGCTGGACCTGCCAGCTTTTCTCGTCCGCCCCAACCATCTCGGCATTGTCCAGCCTTAGGCTTCCGCTTACCTTTGCCGCGGCGGGCGTCATGCCGATCATCGCAAGGCCCAGCATCGTCTTGCCGCACCCCGACTCGCCCACGACACCTATGCGATCTCCGGGCCGCACCAAGAGCGAGACATCCCGAACGGCCTGTCCCGCGCCAAGAGAAACGCTGAGTTTGCTGGCCTTGATCATCGCTCGCGCACCAGCCGTGGATCGGTGACATCGCGCAGACCATCGCCCAGAAGGCTGAACCCCAGAACCGCCACGACAATGCAGAGGCCGGGATAGATCGCCAGCTGCGGTGCAAGGTACATCAGCGTCTGCGCCTCCGACAGCATCCGACCCCATGAGGGCGCGGGCGGTTGCGCGCCCAGTCCCAGATAGCTAAGGGCCGCCTCGGCCAGAATGGCAATGGCAAATTCAATCGTTGCCTGCACGATGACCGGTGCGGCAATGTTGGGAAGGACATGATCGCGCGTGATCGCAAAACGCCCCATACCGGCTGCGCGCGCAGCAAAAACATATTCCCGCGTCCAGATCTGGTTGGCCGAGGCGCGGGCGACGCGGGCAAAGACGGGTATGTTGATAAAGGCGATGGCCACGACCGCGACGGTCAGGGAGGGTCCGAAGACCGCGGCCAGCATGATTGCGAAAAGAAGCGCCGGAAAAGCAAAGCTGATGTCTGCCAGGCGCATCACGATGTCTTCGACAAGCCCGCCAATGGCAGAGGCCAGAAGCCCCAGCGAAACACCGATTGAGCCACCGATGAAGACCGCCGTTAACGCAACCGCGACCGAGTTGCGCGCCGCGGCCATCAGTTGCGAAAAGACGTCCCGGCCAAGCTGATCAGTGCCCAACCAGTGCACTGGCGAGGCGGGCGCGAACTTGTCCCGGATGTTGAGCAAGGTGTGATCGTACGGTGTCCAGACCAGAGAGAGCGCCGCCGTAGCCACCACCAGGCCGACAAGCACCGCACCGATCATCAGGTTCACGGGCAGGCGCGTCATGAACGGGCCTTCAGGCGCGGATCGATCGCGAGATAAAGGAGATCAACAATGAAATTAGCCGTGACCACGATGGCTGCAAAGAGCATCACAAGGGCCTGAACCGAGGGCAAATCGCGGTTCGCAATGGATTGAAAGATCAGCCGGCCCAGTCCCGGCAGATAAAAGACATTCTCGATCACGATGGTCCCGGTCACCAGTGCCGCGAATTGCAGCCCGACGATGGTCACGATGGGGATCAGGGCATTGGGCAGAACGTGCCGCCAAAGGACCCTTTGGCGGGAAAACCCCATGGCCCGCGCGGTGCGGATATAATCCAGTCGCATCACCTCGAGCGCGGAGGATCGCGTGACCCGCGCAAGCACGGCGGCCTGTACCAAGGCCAGTGCAACCGTCGGCAGGATGAGAGCCCGTATCGCACCCAAAGGCTCAGACCAGCCGGGAAAACCGCCGGGAGGCAGCCAGCGCAGTTTGACCGCAAAGAGAAGCACAAGCAGGATCGAAAGCCAGAACGCGGGAACCGCGATGCCAAGCTGGCTGAGAAACATCACTCCCCAGTCCCCGGCCTTGCGGTGGTGCGCTGCCGCGCCGATCCCCAGCACAAGCGCGAGGATAACCGTCACCACCATACCGGAAATCGCAAGCGATATGGTCAGGGGCAGTCGTTCGACCACAAGCTCAGACACGGGCACACGAAAGGAGTGGCTGACCCCGAAATCGCCCCGGAGCGCGCCCCAGACCCACTGCCCATAGCGCGTGATCACCGGATCATTCAGCGCCAGCTCTTCACGCAGGGCGGCCAGCGCATCGTCGGTCGCGTCCAAGCCCAGGATGGTCAGCGCAGGATCACCCGGCAGAATGTTCATGACCGCAAACACAACTGCGGAAACCACAAACAGCGTCACGATGAAACTGATGGTACGTCGGAGGAGAAAATAGCCCATGGCGGAGAACCTGCGCGCCGACCGGGTCGGCGCGCAGGCGATCCAGTCAGTTCATGGTCACACCCGCCAGCGGCTGGAACAGAACTGCGCGCGAGGGCCAAAAGCCATCGACACCGGTCTTGTAGACGCCAAGCTGTGGCAGCTGGAACAGGAAGCCGTGCACGGCCTGACCAGTCAGGTATTGCTGGGCCTCCTGCAGCAGCGCGTTGCGCGCCTCCGGGTCCACCTCACTGCTGATCCGGTTCCACAGATCGTTATAATCCGCATCATCATAGCCATAGAAATACTTTGGCCCACGCGCGAAATTACCCAGATCGTTAGGCGAAGTATGGGCGATGATAGTCATGTCGTAATTCTGCTTCTTGTAGATCTCGTCGATCCAGAAGCCCCACTCGACATTCTCTACCTTCGCGTCGATCCCTGCCTCGGCAAGCTGGGCCTGAATGATCTCAGCCGAACGCGTTGCGTAGGGAAACGGCGGCACGCGCAGTGTCATGGTGCTGCCCGCCACGCCGGCCTCTTCGAAAAGCGCCTTTGCCTGCTCAGTATCGTGGGGGTACGTGCTGGTCAGATCCACATAAGCCGGCCCATGCGGCGGGTAGAAGCTGCCGATGGGCACGGCCTGACCGTACATCGCACCGTCGATGATCTCATCCCGGTCAAAGGCATGGTTGATCGCCCGCCTGACCCGCACATCGTTGAAAGGCGGCTTGGAATTGTTCATTGCCAGGATCACCTCACCTTCCGTAGAACCAACGACAACATTGAAACGGGGGTCGGCCTCGAACTGCGGCAGCAATTCCGGCGCGGGGAACCCCGGGAAGGCATCGATCTCTTCAGAAAGAAGCGCAGCCGAGGCGGCGGCAGCGTCTGAAATGAACTTGAACTCAACCCGGTCCAGCGCAACGGACCCTGCATTCCGATGGTTGGCATTCTTTGCAAGGACCAGTTTGTCGCCCCGGGTCCAGCTGTCATATTTGAACGGCCCGGTGCCTACGGGCGTGGCATTGTTGGTCTCATAGCTCTCTGATGCGACGATGGAGGCATCGCCTTGGGCCATGTTGAAAAGAAAGAAAGCATCCTTCTTTGACAGCTTGATCTCGACTGTGCCAGAATCAACTGCTGAGACGCTTTCGATTGACTTGAAGAGCCCCTTGGACGGATTGACGGAGTCTTCTGCCATCGCACGGTCAAAACTGAAGACGACATCCTGGGCATCGAAGGCCGTGCCATCATGATAGGTGGCGCCCTTGACCAGTGTGAAAGTGTAATTCAGCCCATCATCTGAAACCGTCCAGCTCTCAGCAAGCTGCGGCAGCACCTCGCCTGCTTGGTTTACTGTGGTGAGTGATTCATAGACGTTCTGTGCCAGCATACCGTCGATCGACGCCGTCGCGTCGGAAGTCGGATCAAGCGACGTTGGTTCCTGCTGCAGACCAATCACAATGGAGGATTCCGCGCTGGCGATCGCAGGCGTGATTGCGCCCGAAACTGCGAGCGCCACAATAGCCATGGCTGACTTCCAGATCTTCTTCGGCATCGTCATTTCTCCCAGTAGATTTTGGGCGAACACGCAGTTGTTTGCCGTCGGCCCCATCCGGGAAGGGTGCCCTAACATTCGCGCTCACGTCAAGACGACGGCAATTCAGTCTTATTCAAAAAGGTCTGGCTCTATCAAAAATGCTGCGCGGACAGCTGTCGGCTTGGTCCCATGGGGCCCCTACTGGTACCCGCGCTTGGCCTTTTTCATGTGATGATCAAAGCGGGCCTGTTTGGCTTCCGCTTCATTGTCAAACCAATCCGTGCGGACTTGCCCGGAACTTCCTATTCGTCCCCATTCACGTTCCAACGCCCAGTTTCCAAAAAGCCCTTGAAGGATATCCATCCGGTAGAACCGATTGAGGTTTGCTCCTTCGTCAGTGCGGGTCAGATACATGCGCTCTGGTCTCCAACATTTGATAGTAGCCAAGAGTAGCAAACCAAACGATTGGTGTCTGCAGCGCGCTTGATTTCTACTTAGAAAGCTTAACCTCGGGCGGGCAACTGGGACCCCAAATTGCTCAATAAGAATCAGCCACAACCATCTGGCGAACCGCCGTATTTGGCTGTCACCTCTAACGGCTACCTTTTCGTTCATCACTCTTTGATAGGAAAGGGACTGACCAAGATCTGTCTGAATGAACCGCCCCTTGTTTGCCGGAGATCCAGAAGTAAGGATACTAGGTGTTCAGCACAGCCATCAATTCCTGTTCAATTCTATGCGCTTGTGGTTCATTTCAAGCGAAACTGAAGTGGTCCTGTAAAAACTGGGCAGCGTGCTAAAGTGTGTCCAATAGGAATGAATGGATACGGGAATGACGAAGCGACGGAATTTTTCAGAGAGGTCTAGAGCGTCGGTTACGCTTGAGGAGTTTAATCGGGGGGAAACGTTGCTTCAGCACAGCAGAGGCGGTGCTATCTGGGGAATGTCTGTTCCGGCCGTTATCGTTCGCCGACCGTTTTAGCAGTGGCAGGTCAGCAGCTTCGTGTCAGCAATCCGAAAATCCAGGTCGATCCAATAGGGGTGCCAGACAGGCACCTTGCCGAACACCGTTGGCATGCCAAAGCTGTCGATCATATCGAGCGGATCGTAACGGTGGATTGTCAGCGGGCCTGCAGCAACCATCCCAGCACCCGCGAGGGCCGTTGTTTGCGATATCGCGGAAATGCGCGCTTGATAAGCAGCTTGTTCCGGGGCGGGCGCCAACACCGTGGTGCTGTCGATCTGTTTCAGTGTCTCAACAGCGACCTCGGTGAAGATAATGGGCGTTGCTGTGCTGTCGAAAAGATGTCGCCAGGCGACTTCATCCAACTCAAATGGTGGCTCTTCGTCGTCAACGTCCATGCCGCGACCGTCCTCTTGACGAAACAGCCTCTTAACCGGCCCAAGGGGCCAGGTGACCTCAGGCTCCTGTGTGAGAAAGGCGGGGCTGCGGGTAAAGGCCGGTTGGCGGAGCAATGGATGCTCAGCCAGTGTGGCATCGGCATCCTGCGTTGGTGTCAGCCAGTTGCTTACACTGATGTCGCTGTTACTGACCTGAAAGTTGCCGAAGGTTTTTGCAAATCCAAAAACCTCTCGTCCTACGGTCAATGACATAGGGTTGTCGACCACGAGGTACGGCGAAAAAAATCCCAGCTTCGGTTCTGTCGTCTTGAAGGGTGAAATGATCGGGATTTGAAAAATCAGTTCGTTTTGCCGGATAAAACCGAATTGAGCATAGGATTCTGACACGAGCCGGTCGTACTGCAGGACTTGCACGTAGATCATCGATGTTAAAGGCCGCCAATCAGGCGCGCCCGGATCGGGGTTGTTTAGATACCTGTCACAAAGGGCGCCCAGTTTGGCAAAGGAGGCGGTGACGGGAAAGGAAAGCATCCGCACTCCCGTCGCGACGAAAGGCGGGACGGAACGCGTACCGGTTAGGTCAGGGACAAGGTCGGCCGGATCGCAGCCACAGCCGCTGCTGCCCCCTTGTGCTGTCGCATTGCGTTGGATGTCGGACATGAGGCCTCGCTTTCCGGCAATAGGCGTGTGAGAACGGGTTGAAATGTGAAGCTTTACCCTGGCGATTAACGATAGCATGGGAAGGGAATTCAGACCAACTATGGGTCAGGTCGGCTTTGTTGTACAAATCAGAATGAGGATTCACCTCACGAATCCAGCATGATAGCTGGTAAACATGAACAGCTGGTCCCCTAAGGTGTTGAGCTGGCGACTGTCCAACACCATGCACACCGACTTTTGTGTCGACGCATTGAACGAGGCCATAGCCAAACACGGCCGCCTGAGATCATGAATACGGATCAAGGCAGCCAGTTAACCGGATCGGCCTGGATCACAACGCTGACCGAGGCCGGGGTGCGCATCTCAATGGACGGGCGCGGCAGGTATCTCGACAACATCTTCATCGAGCGCCTGTGGCGATCCCTGAAGCAGGAGGCGGTCTACCTTGAGGAAATCAAAGACGGCTTCCAGGCCCGGCAGGTAATCAACAACTGGATGACATTCTACAACACCGAGCGGCCCCATTCTTCCCTTGAGCGCAGAACGCCGAAGGAGGCATACTGGGCCGGTCGAGAAGAGAAATTGGCGGCACGAAAACCAACCCGGATACACCTTAGATCAGCCGCTAAGCTGTCCAAAAAGGTGGGACCACTTCAGTCAAACACCCACAACCCAGTTCAACCCCGCCGTCGAACCTAGAAATCGGGTTCAGTTCCTGCGCCATACGACCGATCAAAGGAGCAGATGCCAAAGAGATTAAAAACACCAGCAAGATTGAAGAAACGGCGCTCCACTTAGGAACGCCGTGATAAGTCTATACGGGGGGAAGAATCGATGGCCAATTCAAAGCGCTACTACAAACTCAAGAAAAACGACACGCTTGATGCTCTTGCGAGCAAGCACAAGTACAAGAACTGGAAACAAATATGGATGGCGAAAGAGAACGCCAACCTGCGCAAGAGACGTAGCAAGCCCGAACAGCTGCAGGCAGGCGACATGGTCTATATGCCGGTGACTGATGCAGAACGAAAACATGTGGACAAGACCATATTGGAGCTCAACCTGGCCCGAAATGATCTGATCGTTGTGCGCAGCGATTTCGAGGCGGACATTAAGCGTCTGGAATACAATTGCACGAACTTGACGAGGATTGTCGGCGAGATCAAAAAAGTTTCAGCAGGAATGATCTCCGAGATCAAAGCGGCGAAGAAAGGGATCAAGAAAGTCTCAACCGCTGTAGACACGGCGGCAACGTTGGTTAATCTGACCCGTTCGCTCACCAAGCTCGCGCAAACTGGCTACAAGGCCAGCAAGGCCAGCGGCGATGCGTTGAAGAAGATCAACAAAGACTTGACTAAGGATGTGAAAAAGAAAATCCGCGATGGCCATATTGATGCCGCGCGCAAAATGTTGGTTGGGCTTAAAGACACCTCACTCGAGGCAATCTGGATCGTCAACGACAGTTTCGACAAGATGACGTCACCCTCGTTCTGGGCGATGACTTTCACGCAGGTCTGGGACGGCAAAAGCTGGTCCGATGCGGTAACTTACGACCTCGATGCCGATTTCTCTAAAAAAATCAAGAGGGTGGAGCGTGATCGCGACACCTATATAAAGGATATAAGTGCGGAAATAGCCAAACAAAAGGCCACCATCAAGACGCTGCAGACCACTATCAAACAAGTCAACTTGAGAATCGGCCAAAACGAAAAGGCCGCCGTGCAGCTAATGGAAGCCATCGAATAACCCTCGCGATCAGGAGGAAATTCAAACATTTTTCTAAGCTTTGCCTGAAGAAGGGAACCGATCGGCTGTGCTTTGCGTCGTAGTGGTTCAGATGTGATCTGACAGTTTCCCGCATTGGACGTACAGGTGACCACGGCTTTGAAGATCATCCATGATGTCGAGCACGACTGGTCTGGCTTGTCCTCTAGGCCGATATTTGCGTGTGCGAAATCAGAGGCGCTCTATCCAAATATCGTTAAGGCATCAACGCAAACGCTTTCTGCATCGCCTCACAAGCCACCTTCAACTTGGCATCGCAGCTTCCCTATGAACGGCTGATAACGTGGAATATCGGTACCTCCTGTGTGCTGCGTTATCAGGACTTAAGACGGCGATACCGAGCGTTTGCTGGCGGACGCGCTCTCGGACGCTGCGCCGCGTCCTCTGCTCACGGCGCCTCTCAAAGGGCCGGACGCGCCCGATGATCGATTGCGGTCAGAGCGCGAGCAAATCTGCAAGCTGAGCCTCTCCCGTTCGTGTCCGTCTTTGAAAGAAATTGCGCTTGTGTAACCCGGTTCACAGACGATCACAGACTCACATGCCATAACGTATCGGTAAGGCCAGTGATGGCACACAAACTGAGGATGAAACCATGCAGACCCTTCAGAAGTCTTTCTCACCCCGCGACGCGTTCAAGGTCGCACGCGCAATGGTCGACTTCGTTCGCGGTACCCTGCAGGATGGGTTCGCTATGCAGTCAAAGGTAAATCTTTACCACTGACAGGACTACGACGGCCCGCCCCCCTTCCCGGGCGGCGGGCAGCTACTGAACCACAGTCCGTAAGAATAGAATTCTTATAGCGTCTCGCCTTTAACTTGGGGCATATCCAGCCTGACAGAAGAAGTTCCAGCATTCTTCTGGTGTGAAGAGACCGCAGATTTCAGTAAGAGCGTCGAACATCTGATCGAATGTTCTGGCTCCAATTCTTCGCAGGTGTGCCTTGAGCTTTGAGAAGGCCACCTCAATGGGGTTGAGGTCGGGAGAGTATGGCGGCAGGTAAAGAAACCAGCAGCCTACATCTCGCAACACCGCTGCCGCCGCTTTATTGTAGTGTGTGGCAAGGTTGTCGCAAATAACGACCGTGCCGGGCTGTAATTCCGGTGCAAAGACGTTTCGGACATAGGCTTCAAAGGCTTCACCATCCATTGCCCCTTTGATCACCCAAGGCGCGACCAGATCGGAGGCCGCCAGCCGGGCAATCAGGGTCTGGGTACCCCACGATCCAAACGGCGCGGATGCTGTCAGCCGGGTGCCGCGCAGGGACCGCCCTCTTGTTCGCGTAAGGTTGGTTTTGACGGATGTTTCATTAAGGAAGACAACACGTTCAGGCATCGTGCTGATCGCCGGGACGCGATGGTCAAACCAATCGGCGCGGGCGCGCCTTACCCTTACCCTTGCGCGTTTGCGCTCATCCGCAATGAGGCTCTTTTTGTACGTGTAACCCAGCCGCTTGAGCGCCTGATCAATGCCGGAAACAGACGCGGTAACGTCATGCGCATCTGCAAGTGCGCCTTGCAGTTCCTTAAGCGTGATGTCCGGGTCCTGGCGGATCAACTCGATCAGGAAGCCATGGTACGGGGCTAGCCGACCATGTCCGGTGTTCCGCGGGTTCTTGGCAGGCGTCAGGCATCGCCCCTGCCTCAGCCGCTGCGACAGCCGAGAGGCAGATGCCGCTGAAATCATAAGGCGGCGGCCAATCTCCCGGCCTGACAGACCCTCGGCAAAGAGACGTTCAAAACGGGCGCGAATATCAACAGAAAGTGGATTGGGCATAAACTGATCCTCCTGAACAGGATGATGAGGTGGACGCCCCCTCAACCCGGCATCGATGTGCCATATGGTGGTGTTGTTAACGTCGCCATATCAGATGAAGGAGCGTCCACATGATAGTTAGTACAATCGGCCTCGACATTGCGAAGAGCGTTTTCCAGATTCATGGAGTTGATGAAACGTGCGAGGTTGTCCTGACCCGCCGGTTCAAACGCCGCAAGTTGCTTCCATTCTTTGCCAAGTTGCCGTCGTGCCTGATCGGGATCGAGGCCTGTGCTACCGCGCATCATTGGGCACTCGAACTTGCGGCACTCGGCCATGAGGTCAAGTTAATGCCGCCTGCTTCTGTGAGGGCATACATCAAGCGATCCAAGACCGACGCCGCCGATGGGGAAGCGATCTGCGAAGCGGTATCCCGCCCCTCGATGCGGTTTGTGCCGGTTAAGTCGCCCGAACAGCAAAGCCTCCTGATGCTCCACCGCACGCGGTCATTGATCGTGCGTCAACGCACGATGGCTGCAAATGCTCTGCGCGCACATCTTGCGGAGCTCGGGCTTGTGACCAATCCCGGTATACGCAATCTGATGAAGCTGATCGCGCGCGTGTTTAATGAGGCAGACCCCGATCCTGCTGTACCAGAGATGGCCCAGATCGCCCTGTCCGTGTTGGTGCGCCGCCTGGAGGAGTTGGACACCGAATTGCGCACGTTGGAAAAGGAGTTGGACAACTGGCACAGGCGTAATGAAACGAGCCAGCGTCTGGCCGCCATCCCTGGTATCGGTGTTATTACAGCGCCCGCGCTCGTGGCCACCGTGAGCGATATCCATGCTTTCCGATCGGGTCGGCAGTTTGCGGCCTGGTTGGGGCTGGTGCCCAGGCAGAACTCTAGCGGTGATAAGGTTCGGTTGGGTGGCATATCAAAACAGGGTGACCGGTATCTGCGCAGACTTCTTGTGATCGGCGCGACAGCTGTTATCCGACATTCCAGGAGAAAGGATACGCCGATGACCGCCTGGGTCAGGGGCATGCTGGAGAAAAAGCCAGCACGCCTAGTCTCCGTCGCTCTGGCAAACAAAACCGCGCGGGTCGTCTGGGCTTTGATGGCGCATGGCAGATCATACCATCCCTATCACGCGGCTCTGAGCTAAGAAAAAGAACAAGGAATTGGGAATGGCAAAACCATGATGCGAGACGATCAGTCCAAGACCCAGAACACCCCGTCTGATTCAATGCGCCCCACAAGCGCGCCAGGTTGATCAGGGACCTCTCCAGCGGATTTCCATCAGGGCCAGCGGCGCCTTCGAAGCTGCACAAACAGATCCCATGGTGAGTGGCGCAGAACTGATAGGCTGTATCATGCCAAAAAGAGGAGATCTGATAATGACACATTCGTCCGACACGCTGAATTCTATTTCATATGATCACACGCTCGTTCTCGCGATTGAGTTGAGTAGCAGATCCTGGGTTTTAGCGGCGCAAGT
>NZ_JAABNT010000001.1 GCF_010667575.1 Sulfitobacter sediminilitoris | reverse complement strand
TTCGCAAAGATCAAAGAGTTCAGAGGGATAGCCACAAGATACGACAAAACGGACTGTAGCTACACCGCTTCCTGGAACTTGGCAGCGACCCTCGTCGCATCAAGATGATTGTCCACAGGCCCTAATACGGATCACCGTTGCTCTGGCGGGACGTCCTTGGTGGCGGCCACAAGCGCTTTGATAGTGTCCAGATCGTACTTCAGACGGCGGCGCGTGGTGCCTGGCAACTGATGTTGTCTGCTAACGCCGGGCCTGCGGTCTGTTCCGGGCCGGATCGGACGCGGCAGGAAACTCTTGCGCAATACGGGCAGACATTTTTCAGCACATTATCCACGCGCTCTGCGAAAAAAGTGCATTCATAGATACAGATACGCGCCTCCTTGGCCTCCTGCGGCAGGTCTTTGTCGGACATTTCGCAGTTTGGTCTGAGTTCAAGCATCGGAGTGCCTTCGGTCTTTGTGATATCCCTTGCGTAGCGTAGCCTGGGATCATGGCCCGCAAAAATCCTTACCGCCCATTTGACCCTGATCCTGCCCAGATGGCCCACGTTCCCGCCATCAGTGGGAACACCATCAACGGACTGGGGGAAAGCGCGTTCAGGCGGCCTGACATGGTCTATTGGGCACCGGAGCCAGACGATATCCCCCATGGGGAGATGCAGCGCTATTTCTATATCCAGTCCGCCAAAGAACCTGCCTTTGCCCAAGCCCGCGCGGCGCGCACGGTGGCGACCGATTTTGACTTGCCGCAGGTGGCCGAAACCCCTGCCGCCCTTTCGCAAGAGACATGGGCCGCGGGCCTGAACCAGTTCATAGATCAGGGCCTATGCGACATGGTCGGCGTTGCCGAGATGTCGCCGGACTGGGTCTATTCAGGGCGTCACGTGCCACAAAAGCGCATCGTCATGCTTGGGGTCCAGCATGAGTATGACGAGATCGCCAAAGCGCCCAAGGCAGCTGCGGGGTTAGAGGTTGTCGCTCAATACCAGAGGGCTGCTGTTGCTGCGATGCGTGTTGCGGAATGGATCAGACAGCAAGGCTGGGATGCCCAGCCGCTCACCGGCCCCATGACGGGCGCAGTTGCGATGATCCCGCCCGCGCTCGCCTGTGGCTTTGGAGAGCTAGGCAAACACGGCTCTGTCATCAACCCAGACTTCGGCGCGTCGTTTCGCCTGTCTGCGGTGCTGACGGATGCGCCCTTTGCAGTGACCCCGCAACAGGACCACGGGATCGAAGGGTTTTGCCAGAACTGCCGTATCTGCGAAGATGCCTGCCCGCCTATCGCCATCGCACCGGACAAACAAACCGTCCGAGGCGCTGAGAAATGGTATGTCGATTTCGACAAATGCCTGCCGTTCTTCAACGAAACCCACGGCTGCGCGATCTGTATCACTGTCTGCCCCTGGTCGCGACCGGGTGTCGGCCTGAACCTTGCGGCCAAGCTGGCAGCCCGTGCGGAGCGCCTTGAAGAAGCCGAATAGCGCAGCAAAAAGCCCGCCAGAAAATCTGGCGGGCTTTGCGATTTTTCAGGTGGTAGCGGCGATTACTCGCGCTGACCGAAAAGCTGCAGCAGCATCATGAACATGTTGATAAAGTTCAGATACAGGCTCAGCGCGCCCATAATGGCAGCCTTGCCCAGCCAGTCGCTGTCGCCATGCGCGGCATGTGCCACGTACTCCGACTTGATCCGCTGCGTGTCATAGGCGGTCAGACCGGCAAAGATCAGCACACCGATGGACGAAATCGCAAACATCAACGCGCCGGACTGGAGGAAGATGTTCACGATGGACGCAACGATCAGGCCAATCACGCCCATGATCAGGAATGTGCCCCAACCAGAGATGTCCTTCTTCGTTGTGTAGCCCCAAAGGGACAGGCCCGCGAAGGCGATCGAGGTGATCAGAAAGATCTGCGCAATCGAATATCCGGTGAAGACCAGAAAGATGGAACTGATGGACACACCCATCACCGCCGCAAACAGGTAAAATACTGTTTGAGCTGTCGCTGCCGACATCCGGTTGATCGCGGCACCAAGGCCAAAGACGAACAGCAGGGGCGCAAACATCACAACCCACTTCAGCGGTGACGCATAAAGCGCATACCCGATGCCGGTCAGATATTTGTCAGGGCCGATCTGCGCTGAAGCAGCGGAAGGGTCGGTTGTTACCGCAAGGCCAGAGATGGCCCAGGCTGCGGCAAAAGTGATCAGCATACCCACGGACATGGTGCCGTAGACTTTATTCATGTGGGCGCGTAGGCCCGCATCAATCTCGGCGGCGCGGGCTCCGGCTACGCCCCGGATTGTATTCACGTCAGCCATTAAAAGACCTCCAATTGGCTAATAGGGTTACCTACCAATGCTCTGTTCGCACGGCATTGCGTCAAATATCGGAATTCTATGGTGGGTTTTCAAGGACTCTCCTGCGGTTGGATGCCGCAGAATGTCCTTTTATTTCAACCAATGCGCGGGAACGTCCCAAATTGGGCGACTTGCCTCTGATTTGGCGTTTTTTGCGGCGATGCCGATATCTTCGAGCATATGAGGCTCAAGGCTGTTGAGCTGCTGGCGGCTGCGCCAGACATCCATGGCGGTCATAAGCCAGCCAAACGCCGAAGGACGGGGGCGGTTGCCAGATACGGCGTGCGCGCGGTGCAAAGAGAGATCGGACATGGTTCACCTTCAATTTCTGTGATGTATTTCGTTTTATTATCTTGATGCTTGATATATCGCTGCATTGCGTCAATAATGAAAACGAATGTTTGTGAAATGATACATCACGGAATCTGATATATGAGAAATTTGGACATCACGACGCTCCGCTCTTTTGTGGCTGTAGCGGACTCAGGCGGGGTTACCCGCGCTGCGGGCTTCCTGCATCTGACGCAATCGGCTGTATCGATGCAGCTCAAGCGACTGGAAGAAATGTTGGGGCTGCCGCTTCTTGATCGGTCAGGCCGGACAATCGCGTTGACTGCGTCAGGAGAGCAGCTTTTGGTTTATGCCCGCCGGATGATTGCCCTGAATGATGAGGTCATAACCCGTCTGACTGACCACGCCTTCGAGGGCGAGATCACGCTGGGTGTGCCACATGACGTGGTCTATCCCGCTGTTCCACAAGTACTGAAACAGTTTCACGCCGCATTCCCACGTGTGAAGGTGCAGCTTGAGGCCTCCTATACCCGCACCCTGAAAGAGCAATTCGCCAAAGGGGAATGCGATGTGATCGTCACGACCGAAATCGGGGTGGATCAGGGTGGTGAAACCTTGGCAACCAAGCCGTTGGTTTGGCTTGGCGCGCCCGGTGGTGCGGCGTGGCGCCAGCGCCCCTTGCCATTGGCGTTCTGCCGCTACTGCGTTTTTCGCCCACATATCGTTGCCGCCTTGGACGAAATGGGTATTCCGTGGGAAATGAGTGTCGACACCGAAAGCGACCGTACAATCGAGGCCGCCGTGAGCGCGGATCTGGCTGTGAACGCCATGATCGAAGGCACGCAACCGCCCTACCTGGAAGTGCTTGACCACGGCGGCGCCTTGCCTGCGCTGCCGTTGCAGCAGATCAACCTGTACGGCGCCAAAGATGGAACGGATGAGGTTCGAGACACTCTGGTCGATTTGCTGCGCAACGCATTTTCCGGTGTTCAAACACTTCGCCTGAAGGCTGGATGATTCTTTCGTGACGACTTGCACGAAATCGACCGAGGTCAGGAGAAAATGACCAATCAGTGCATCAGTTCCAAGCGTGCTGAGAAAAAATGCAGCATTTCTCTTTAAGTGTCTTCCACTCATCGTAGAGTGCATATAAATAGAAACAATGCAGGATTGATCTCGGCAGTGCAGGATTTCGACAGGGATTGGGTGCGATCCTAAGGATTAGCGTCACGCAATCCGTTAAGAAATTTGCATTTTTAACCCTGAGATGAGACTTGGTTGTAAGAACATCGTAGAAGGGCGGACTGAAAAAAATTGTTTCTAGTTGCGGCTCTTGTAGAGTGATCCTACGTCAACTAGGCTCTTACTTGCGGGATGCTGAGGGGCGCGTGTAACACCAAATCGTCAAAATTGGCGAGATTAAGGAAAAGAAATAATATGCCTCACCGGGTAGATGTTCATGTCGGACAAAGGATACGACAACGGCGTTGGCTTACCGGCATGACACAGCAGCGTCTTGCTGAGCTTGTTGGAATAAAGTTTCAACAGATCCAGAAATATGAGACGGGCGCCAATCGCGTCAGCGCCTCGCGTTTGTGGGACATTGCCGAGGCCCTTGGCGTGGATGTTTCATTTTTCTTCGAGGGGCTCGAACACGGCGAGGACAGTGTTAAAGACGCGGTCAAGAACGTACCTGACAACCTGATGGGCGACAAAGAAGCAATGGACCTCATCCGTTCTTACTACTCAATTCCCGAAGATCAGCGCCGCCGCTTGTTCGAACTGGCGCGCGTGCTGAGCGACGTAGCCTGAAGAGCTTCAGCGGTTCCTTGCGGAACCGCGCTGCCATAACCAATGTCTGACCAATCTTTTGATCCTGATGTGCGCCGTGTGGCGCACCTGATGGCCGATGCAGCGCGCACGGCCATCTTGCCGTATTTTCGCAGCATGTCCCTTGGCGCGGACAACAAGCTGGACAGCGGATTTGATCCGGTCACCGAGGCAGACCGCGCCGCAGAGCGGGCGATGCGCGATATTCTGGCACGCGAGCGTCCCGATGACGGCATTCTGGGCGAGGAATTCGGCACCAAGGAGGGCACATCGGGCCTGACATGGGTCCTTGACCCGATTGACGGCACCCGCGGCTTTATCAGCGGCACACCGACATGGGGCGTGCTGATTGCACTTTCAGATGAGCGCGGCCCGTTCTACGGCATCATCGACCAACCCTATATCGGCGAACGGTTCGAAGGGGCGCCCGACGGCGCCATACTGCAGGGACCACACGCGCAATCGACACTGGCAACCCTTGCACCACGCGATTTGGCCGAGGCGATTGCCTTTACCACCTTTCCCGAAGTCGGCGATGCAGCAGAACAGGAGGGCTTTCACGCGGTGGCCTCGCAGGCGCGTTTGACGCGCTACGGCATGGATTGCTATGCCTACGCCATGCTTGCCGCCGGACAAATCGACCTCGTGATCGAAGCGGGGCTGGCGGCCTACGACATTCAGGCCCCGATTGCCGTGGTGCAGGCCGCAGGCGGCATCGTGACAGACTGGCAGGGCGGCCCCGCGCACCTTGGCGGTCGCGCCATCGCGGCGGCGAATGTGGAAATCCACGCACAGGCACTTGCGATCCTCAAGAATTATTGACCGCAGACCTGCACACGCGATAGCGTGCTATGACGCAGGCTCTTTCCCCATTTTCCGCCTGCTGGCACCTCCGTGTTCTGAGATGGGCGCAGAAAAAAGGTGCCATAACATGACCGACTACCTGATCCGAAATGCTGATGTTGTTGTCACGATGGATGATGACCGTCGCGAGCTCAGCGGCGCCGACCTGCGGCTGTCGGGCGGCATCATCACCGAGATCGGACATGACCTGCACAGTAATGGCGAAGAGGTGCTTGCAACGGGCTGCGTCGTGACTCCGGGTCTGGTGAACACCCATCACCATCTGTATCAGTCGCTGACCCGCGCGGTACCCGCTGGTCAGGATGCACTGCTGTTCGGTTGGTTACAGACGCTCTACCCGATCTGGGCGCGGATGACGCCCGAGCATTTCCAAGTCTCTGCGCAAATCGGGCTGGCTGAACTGGCGTTGTCGGGCTGCACGCTCAGTTCCGACCATCTGTATCTGTATCCCAACGGCACCCGGCTTGAGGATACCATCCACGCCGCTGCCGAACTGGGCCTTCGCTTTCACCCAACCCGTGGCGCGATGAGCATCGGGCAAAGCGCCGGAGGACTGCCAACAGACGATTTGGTGGAGGATGAGGACGCGATCCTTGCCGATTGTATCCGCGTCGTCGACGCCTTTCACGATGCGGCGGAGGGATCCATGTGCAGGGTCGGTATCGCGCCTTGTTCCCCCTTTTCGGTCAGCACCGACTTGATGCGCGAGGCCGCCCTGCTGGCCCGCGACAAAGGGGTGATGCTGCACACCCATCTGGCCGAGAACCAGGAGGATATTGACTACAGCCTTGCCAATTTCGGCTGCCGACCGGGCCAGTATGCCCAGGACCTCGGCTGGGTCGGCCCGGACGTCTGGCATGCCCATTGCGTCAAGCTGGACGCGTCCGAGATCGCGCTCTTTGCCGAAACCGGCACCGGCGTGGCTCATTGCCCCTGCTCAAATTGCCGCCTCGGCTCTGGCATCGCGCCGCTGCGGGCAATGCGGGATGCGGGCGTGCCGGTTGGCCTTGGCGTGGACGGATCGGCCAGCAACGATACAGGCAATCTGGTGGCAGAGGCACGGATGGCGATGCTGCTGCAACGCGTCGCCCAAGGCGCAGATGCGATGAGCGCGCGCGAGGCGCTGGAGATTGCCACCCGTGGCGGGGCGGACATTCTGGGCCGTCCCGATTGCGGACGGCTCGCGGTGGGCAAACGCGCGGATATCGCAATCTGGGATGTCAGCGGGATAGAGGCCGCAGGCAGCTGGGATGTTGCCGCGCTCTTGCTGGCCGGGCCCCGCACCGTGCGTGACCTTTTCGTCGAAGGTCGTCAGGTGGTGCGTGACGGGCACATCCAGACGATTGATCTGGGGGCGCAGATCGCCCGGCAGAACCAACTGGCGCAAGCGTTGATGTAAGTCGGGTAAGCCCGATTTTGTTAACTTTTCATTTACCGCGGTAGTTGAAGTTCGGCAGGCAAGATTTGAATTAAAAGGATTAATTATTGGTAAATGCCTGTCCCCGCGGGGACAGGTAACGCTCAAGCGGCGACGGCGGGCACCTGTTGTGAATACTGTCTGCCCTAGATGGCGTCCTTTGCTTCGCTCCGTTCACCGGCGCGCTCACCGTTGATCCAGACATCGCGAACGGCCCGGTCATCGCCCATCATGATCGTGGCAAAAACCATCTCCCAATGATCTTTCGCTTCGCCCGCCCGCTGGGCAATGGCCGGGGTCGATGCCAGATCGAGGACCACCAGATCCGCTTCCAACCCCTCGGCCAAAGACCCGATGCGGTCCTCAAGGTGCAGCGTCCGCGCGGAGCCTGCGGTGGCCAGCCACATAAGCTCCGCTGCATGCAGAGGCGTGTCGCGCAACTGCCCGATCTCGTAGGCCGCCGCCATCGTCCGCAGCATCGAAAAGGATGATCCGCCACCGGTGTCCGTGGCCAGCCCAATCGGAATGCCGCGCGCGCGCAGCCCTGCCATGTCGAACAGACCTGATCCGATAAAGGTGTTCGAGGTCGGACAATGCACCAGCGCTGCACCGCATTCGGCGATCCGGTCAATCTCGCGCGGCTCAAGGTGGATGGCGTGACCATAAAGCGCCCGGTCCCCGATCAGCCCATGCGCCTCGTAGGTATCCAGATAATCGCGGGCCTCGGGGTAAAGCGACCGCACCCAGGCTATCTCATCCGTCTGTTCGCTCAGATGGGTCTGCATCAGGCAATCGGGATTCTCTGCCCAAAGTGCGCCGAGCGCGGACAGCTGTTCAGGTGTGGACGTCGGAGAAAACCGCGGCGTGATGGCATAGGTCGCGCGGCCCTTGCCGTGCCAGCGGTCAATCAGCGCCTTGCTGTCGTCATAGGCCGATTGCGCCGTGTCGCGCAGGCCTTCGGGCGCATTGCGGTCCATGCAGGTCTTGCCTGCCACGATGCGCTGGTTGCGCCTCGCCGCCGCCTCGAACAGCGCGTCAACGCTGTGCGGATGGATCGTGCAATAGGATGTGACGGTTGTTGTCCCGTGGGCAAGTGTCAGATCAAGGTAGCGGTCGGCGATGATGCGGGCATAGTCGGGATTTTGCAGCCGCATTTCCTCGGGAAAGGTGTAATCGTTCAGCCAGTCAATCAGGCGCTTGCCCCATGAGGCGATGATGGCGGTCTGGGGATAATGCGCGTGGGCATCGACGAAGCCCGGACAGATCAGGTGATCGGCGCGGTAACTGATGGCTTCTGCTTCGGGGTATCGGTCGAGCAGGATCACTGCCTTATCTACCTTGGCAATCCGGTTACCCTGCAAAAGGACCGCGCCTTCGGTGTCAATCCGCACCACCTCTTGCCAGGGGGCGGTCATTGGATTGCCACTGAAAGTGAGGGTGGGCCCCACAAGGATTTTGTCGTCAGTCATGCTCAGACCCTAGTTCAGTTTCAGCTCAAGGTGTAGACGAAGCAGAAGCAGGATGGCAGTGGCAATGCCGCTGACTTTCTCGACAAATGAGCTAACTGAAATCATACGAAAAAAGCAGCGAATCCGCGCTTGCGGATCGCAGGCTGAGGCCATTGTGTCTTCAGGGGCGCTTGCCTATGGTCGCAAAAAATTGGGGAGATCGCTTATGTCAGATCAAGTTGAAGTCGTTGAGCAGGCCTCCCCGGAAGAGGACAGCGCACAGGCCTATAAGCTGGAGCCGAAAACTGTCGCATCGGTTCTTTACGCTGTTGAGATTGACGACCGCGAGCGCCTGATCGAGTTGATGGAGCCGTTGCACGCGGCGGACATCGCGGACCTTTTGGAACAGATCAACCCGTTTGAACGCACCAAGCTGATCCGGCTTTATGATCGGGAGTTCGACGGTGAAATCCTGTCCGAACTGGACGATTCAATCCGCGAGGAAGTGATCGCCATTCTGACCCCGCAGGTTCTGAGCCAGGCGGTGCGCGAACTCGACAGTGACGATGTCGTCGACCTTATCGAGGATCTTGAGGACACCCAGCAGGAAGTCATCCTTGGCGCGCTTGAAGAATCTGACCGCGCCGCCGTCGAGCAGGCGCTGAGCTGGCCGGAGTATTCCGCCGGACGCCTGATGCAGCGCGAGGTTGTGGCGGCACCTGAACACTGGACCGTGGGGCAGGCCATCGACCATCTGCGCGCGACGCCGGAGGAGGACCTGCCGGATCAATTCTATCACATCGTCATGGTGGACCCGCGCTTTCACCCGGTGGGGAACGTTACGCTCGGCAAGCTCATGCGCTCCAAACGGACCACGCCGCTCAAGGAATTGCTGGAAGACACCTTTCGGATCATTCCAGCCGCGCAGGACGAGGGCGAGGTCGCCTACGCCTTTAACCAGTATCACCTGATTTCGGCCCCTGTGGTGGATGACGAGGGGCGGCTGATCGGTGTGATTACAATTGATGATGCCATGGCCGTTCTTGACGAAGAGCACGAGGAAGACATCCTGCGTCTGGCGGGTGTGGGCGAAGGCTCGCTTTCGGACCGGGTGACGGAAACCACCAAACAGCGCCTTCCGTGGCTGGCCGTGAACCTTGTCACGGCGATTGCGGCGTCGATGGTGATCTCACAGTTTGAAGCCGCGATTGCGCAGATCGTGGCCCTTGCGGTCCTGATGCCCATCGTGGCCTCCATGGGCGGCAATGCGGGCACGCAAAGCCTGACAGTGGCGGTGCGGGCGATTGCGACCAAGGACCTTACCGGCTCGAACGTATGGCGCGTGATCCGGCGCGAATGTCTGGTGGGGCTGATTAATGGTGCGATTTTTGCCGTGGTGATGGGAATTGTCGGTGTGGTCTGGTTCGGGTCCCCGGCGCTGGGCTATGTGATCGCGGTGGCCATGGTGGTGAACATGGTGGTAGCGGGGTTGGCCGGCACCGGCATCCCGATCATTCTGGAGCGTATCGGCGTTGACCCTGCGCTGGCATCCGGTGCGTTTGTGACCACGGTGACAGACGTTGTGGGCTTCTTCGCCTTTCTGGGACTGGCGGCGGTCGTCCTGCTGTGAGCGATCTGGCTGAGGTCAAGGCAGCGGCGCGCAAGGCGGCCTTTGCCCGGCGCAAACCCTTGTTTGAGAAGGCGAATGCCGCGCAGGCGGGATACCTGAGCGAGGTGTTGGCCGGCTATCGCGGTGTGCCGCTGTCGGGGTACATGCCCATCCGGACCGAGATCGACCCAAGACCGGCGATGGCCGAGGCTGCCGCTTATGGGCCGGTTGGCGTGCCGGTGATCGAGGCCGCGGACCAACCGCTGACCTTCGCGCGCTGGACGCCCGAGACGGTGATGGTGCCGGGTGCCTTTGGCGCCGCGATCCCGGCGGAACTTGATCTGTTTGAGCCGGAAATCCTGATCGTACCCTTGCTGGCCTTCAACCGGAAAGGCGGGCGGTTGGGGTATGGTGGCGGTTTCTATGACCGCACCCTTGAGATGCTGCGCGCCAAGCGGTCCACGCTGGCCATCGGCTTTGCCTTTGCCGGACAGGAACAATCAGACCTGCCGCTGGAGGAGACCGATCAGCCGGTTGACCTGATCGTGACAGAGGCGGGAGTCATAGAGGTGCGGTGAGTGCGTGCGCGATAATCGTTCTTGCCTGCGCGGCACTTCCGGCCTACCTGTCGCGCCATGAAAATACTGTTTCTTGGTGACGTCATGGGCCGCGCGGGCAGGCGGGCCATTACCGAAAATCTGCCGCGTCTGCGCGAGAACTGGAAGCTCGACTTCGTCGTTGTGAACGGTGAAAACGCGACCGGTGGCATGGGCCTGTCCGGGGCGCATGCGAAGGTTCTTTTGGATGCGGGGGCTGATTGTCTGACACTGGGTGATCACGCCTTCGATCAAAAGGACATGCTGAGCTACATCGCGCAAGAGCCGCGTATCGTGCGCCCGCTGAATTTCTCCAAAACTGCACCGGGCAAGGGCGCGCAGCTGTTCAAGGCACGCAATGGCAAGAAGGTGCTGGTCACGCAGGCCCTGGGCCAGGTCTTTATGAAACGTCCCTTCGACGATCCGTTTTCGGCCCTCGATACGGTGCTGAAGACGCATCCGCTGGGCGGTCTGGCGCAGGCGATCATCGTGGACATCCATTGCGAGGCCACGTCCGAGAAGATGGCCACCGGACATTGGTGTGACGGGCGGGCAAGCCTTGTCGTCGGCACCCATACCCATGTGCCGACCTCGGACGCGATGATCCTGCCGGGGGGCACCGGGTATCTGACCGATGCGGGCATGTGCGGTGATTATCATTCGGTGATCGGCATGGAAAAGACCGAGCCGATGCGCCGCTTCATTACCGGGATGCCGAAAGAACGGTTCACCCCTGCCAATAACGAGGCGACCCTGTCCGGCGTTTATCTTGAGACCGATGACAAGACGGGTCGGGCCACCCGGATTGTCCCTGTGCGCGAGGGTGGTTTGCTTCGGGCCAGCGCCCCATGACATCGCGCGAGATCGCGTTTTTCACATTCTGTCTGGTGCTGATGGGGGCCGGGTGGGGCGCCACCCAGCCGATGACCAAGATCGCGGTCAGCACTGGCTATGGTCATTTCGGACTGGTGTTCTGGCAATTGGTGATCGGGGCCGCGTTGATGGCGGGCATTTGCGCGGTCCGCAAGCTGCGCCTGCCGCTGAATGGTCGTGCGCTGCGACTTTATCTGATTTTAGCGATGATCGGGACGATCCTGCCCAATTCGCTGTCTTATCAGGCGGCGGTGCACCTGCCGTCGGGCATCATGTCGCTGCTGCTGAGCATGATACCGATGTTTGCGTTCGTCATCGCGCTGATGCTGGGCAACGACAATCTTGTCTGGCGGCGGATCATCGGTTTGGGGTTCGGACTGGTTGGCGTGCTGATGATTATCGCGCCGGCAGTGGATCTGGGACAGCCAATTCCGGGGTTCTGGGCGGGTGTCTATCTGGTCACCGCGCTGTTTTATGCGTTCGAGGGAAACTACATCGCCAAATGGGGCACCGAAGGGTTGGGGCCGTTTCCGGTGATGCTGGGGGCATCGCTGATGGGCGCGCTGGTGATGGCACCTGTGGCGTTTGTGTCGGGCCAGTATATCGCGCCGCAGTGGCCGCTGCCGGTACCGCAGCTTGCGTTGATTTCGGCGTCGGTGGTGCATGTGTTCGTTTATGCCACCTATGTCTGGCTCGCGGGGCGCGCAGGGGCAGTATTCACGGTGCAGGTCAGCTATCTGGTGACCGGTTTTGGTCTGATCTGGGCACGGATCATTCTGGGCGAGGCCTATGCCTCGGCCATCTGGATTGCGCTGGGTGCGATGTTTGTCGGCATGTACTTGGTGCAACCGCGTCCCACGCTTGCAGACGCGCCTGCGATGGGCGAGAATTGACCGCACATACCGCCCTCGCGCCAAGGCTCTGATCCATGGAACTTATCACTCTCTCCCAGACCGGCAGCGCGATCCTTGCGATCTCTGTTGTGGTGGTGATGTTCATCCTGTTCCTGCGCGAATATTTCCCGACCGAGGTTGTGGCCCTGGCCGGCGCGGCGGTTCTGCTGGCTACCGGTGTGCTGCCCTACGAGGACGCACGCTTGGTGCTGTCCAATTCCGCCCCCTGGACCATTGCGGCGATGTTCATCGTGATGGGCGCGCTTGTGCGCACTGGGGCGTTGGATGTGCTGACGCAAATGGCTGAGCGCTACGCGCGGACCAACCCCAGAATGGCCGTGGCGGGCGTCATCCTGTCGGTCATGGGGGCCAGTGCTATCATGAACAACACACCGGTGGTGGTGGTGATGATCCCGGTAGTGGTTCAGCTGAGCAAGACGCTGGGCACAAAGGCGTCCAAGTTGCTGATCCCATTGTCTTATGCCGCGATTATGGGCGGCTCGCTCACCCTGATCGGTACATCGACAAACCTGCTGGTGGACGGCGTGGCGCGCGCGCAGGGGCTGGAGCCCTTCGGAATTTTTGAAATTCTGCCCATCGGCCTTGTCGTTTGTGCCTGGGGGTTGACGTATATGCTGGTTTTTGGACGGCACCTGCTGCCGGATCGTGACAGCATGGCGGCGATGCTGTCCGACCGTTCAAAGATGAAATTCTTTACAGAAGCGGTGATTCCGCCGGAGTCCAACCTGATTGGGCGCGAGGTACTGAACGTACAATTGTTCAAGCGCGAAGGCGTCCGGTTGATCGACGTGATCCGCGGGGATCAGTCGCTGCGCCGGAACCTTGCAGGAGTTGAATTGCAGATCGGGGACCGGGTGGTGCTGCGCACCGAGATGACCGAGCTGCTCAGTCTGCAAAACAACAAGGAACTCAAGCGTGTCGATCAGTTGTCTTCGGTTGAGACGACGACCGTCGAGGTGTTGATCACCCCCGGCTGTCGGATGGTGGGCCGGTCACTGGGGTCGATGCGCCTGCGGCGGCGCTATGGGGTTTATCCACTGGCGGTGCACCGGCGCAATCAGAACATCGGGCGGCAGTTGGACGATCTGATCGTCAAGGTGGGCGACACGTTGCTGCTGGAAGGGGCGGCCGAGGATATCCAGCGGCTGGCGGCGGATATGGAGATGGTTGACGTCAGCCACCCGTCGGCGCGCGCCTACCGTCGGGGTCATGCGCCGATTGCGATTGCGGCGCTTGCCGGCATCGTGATACTTGCCGCTTTCAATGTGGCCCCCATCCTGCTGTTGGCGGTGATTGCTGTTGCGCTGGTGCTGGTCACGGGCTGCATCGATGCCGAAGAGGCGTTTTCTTTTGTGGATGGCCGCTTGCTGGCGTTGATCTTTTCCATGCTGGCCGTTGGGGCGGGCTTGCAGAATTCGGGCGCGATCACGCTGCTGGTGGACGCGATAGCGCCGACGCTGGGCACGCTGCCGCTGACGGTTGTTATTTTCTGCGTTTTCCTGCTGACCACGATCCTGACCGAGATCGTATCGAACAACGCTGTCGCGGTAATCATGACGCCGATTGCGATTTCACTGGCCGCCGCGCTGGGCATGGACCCGCGCCCGCTGGTGGTGGCGGTGATGATCGCCGCCTCCTGCGCCTTTGCCACGCCTATCGGTTATCAGACGAACACGCTGGTTTATGGCCCCGGCGGATATCGCTTCACCGACTTCATGCGCATCGGCATTCCGTTGAATTTCTCAATGTCGATCCTCGCCAGTCTGACCATACCGCTGATCTGGGGGTAGCAGGGCGCGGCGCAACTGCCTCGGGCCGATGTGCAGGTGGCGGGCCTTTTTTGAATTGTATTGGAAAGATGAAGACGGACAGTCCCTTCATCTTTCCAATACAATTCATTTACGACGGTGGCTGCCGTCGCGGCGTTAGACCTGACGCGCGGCTCTTGCGACCCTGCTAAAGGGGCCAGAACACCAGAATGGCGGGGATGGAGACGGCGACCACGATGATCTCCAACGGGAGCCCCATGCGCCAGTAATCCCCGAAGGAATAGCCGCCCGGACCAAGGATCAGGGTGTTATTCTTGTGCCCGATGGGCGTGAGGAAGGCCGACGAGGCGGCAACGGCGACAGCCATCAGGAAAGGATCGGGTGATACGCCCAGAGTTTGCGCCATCTGGATGCCGACCGGGGCGGCGACAATGGTTGTGGCGGTGTTGTTGAGCACGTCCGACAGCGTCATCGTCACCACCATCAGCACGGTCAGGACGATCCATGGGGCGAGCCCGTCGGTCAGGGACACCAGCGCACCTGCAATGAGTTCCGTGCCACCAGAGGTTTCGAGTGCGGCCCCCAGGGGGATCATGGAGCCAAGCAGAACGACCACGGGCCATTCGATGTGGGTGTAGAGTTCCGAGAGGGGCACGATCTTGGCAAGCACATAGGCGATGACAACAAGGCCAAGGGCCACTGGCAGATAGATCAGGCCGATGCTTGCGGCCATCACGGCGGCACCGAAGAGGCCAATGGCGAGCCAGACCTTGGTATTTTCGGTGACAGCCAGCCCGCGATCAGCAAGCGGGAGAACGCCAAGCCAGTCGGTCACATCAGCGGCGGTGTCACGCGGGACCAGCAACAACAGGATATCACCTGCCTCAAGCGTGGTCGTGCGCAGGTGATCGGTGATTTTGCGGCCCCGGCGCGAGATGCCAAGCAGGATGGTGCGTCGCCGCCATGCAAGGCCGACCGATTGGGTGGTGCGACCGTTCAGGCGCGATTCTTCCGGCACTACGACCTCAATGATTTCAACACCTTCACCGCCTGCTTTCAGCTGCTCTTCGCGCTGGCTGTCGGCCAGCGCCAGATCCAGTGTGCTGCGGAATTCGTCAAGCGCGTCCGGCGTTGCCTCAAGCACCAGCGCATCCCCTGAATGAAGGGAGACATTGCGCGCCTGACCGTAGCGGCGTTTGCCATCCCGGATCAGGCCAAGGATCGCCACGTCTGCGGTATCGGCCACCGGGATCAGTTCAGCGAGCCTTTTGCCGATATGCTTGCTGCCTTCGGGCACGACCAGTTCGGCAATATATTGAGAGATGTCTTCGGGGCTGATGATTGCATCGTCGCGTGCCGGGATCAGCCGCCAGCCAATCAGGGCCACAAAGATCAGACCGGCGATGGCCGCGACCCCGCCGACAGGGGCAAAATCGAACATGCGAAAAGGTTCGCCCAAGGATTCCTGCCGGATCGAGGCGATGATGATGTTGGGCGGTGTGCCGATCAGCGTGACCATGCCGCCAAGGATGGTGGCAAAGCTGAGCGGCATCAGGCTGAGGCCGGGACCACGTCCCGCCTTGCGTGCGGTCTGAATGTCGACGGGCATCAGAAGCGCAAGGGCCGCCACGTTGTTCATGAAGGCTGACAGGATGCCACCCACGGCCCCCATCAGTGCGATATGCGCGCCAAGGGATCGCGACGCATCGACCAGCGTCCGGGTGATCAGCAGCACAGCGCCCGAGCGCACCAGACCGGCCGAGACCACGAGCACCAGCGCCACGACAAGGGTGGCGGGGTGTCCAAACCCGCTGAACGCATCCTTGGATGGCACGACCCCCAGCACGACGCCGACCATGAGCGCGGAAAAGGCCACGATATCATAGCGGAACCGGCCCCAAAGAAGCAGGCCAAAGACAGCCCCGAAGAGGGCAAACAGGATAATTTGATCGGTGCTCATGCCTGCACCATGTTGGGATTGGCAAGACAGGGCAAGGGGAGAATGCCAGCGGCTTGTCGGCCAAGCAGTGCTGCCCTATAGAGGCGCGAACGTAGATACGCAGATGAGGTTCACCAATGGCCGGCCACTCCAAATGGGCAAATATCCAGCACCGCAAGGGGCGTCAGGACAAGATCCGCGCGAAGCTGTTTTCCAAGTTCAGCAAGGAAATCACTGTTGCGGCCAAAATGGGCGACCCCGACCCGGACAAGAACCCGCGTCTGCGCCTTGCAGTGAAGGAAGCCAAGGCGGCCTCGATGCCCAAGGACAACATCGAACGGGCGATCAAGAAGTCCATCGCGGGTGAGGGGGATGATTACGAAGAGATCCGCTATGAGGGCTATGGCCCGAATGGCGTGGCGGTGATTGTCGAGACGATGACCGACAACCGCAACCGCACCGCGTCGACCGTGCGGTCGACCTTTACCAAAAACGGCGGCAATCTGGGTGAGACCGGCAGCGTTGGCTTCATGTTCGACCGTAAGGGTGAAGTGACCTATCCGGCGGAAGTGGGTGACGCCGACACGGTGATGATGGCAGCGATTGAAGCCGGGGCCGAAGACGTGGAAAGCTCCGAAGAGGGGCACGTGATCTGGTGTGCGGATACCGATCTGAATGATGTGGCGACGGCGCTTGAGGCGGAGCTGGGTGAATCTGAGTCGACCAAACTGGTCTGGAAGCCGACCACAACGACAGAGATGGACCTTGAGGGCATGAAAAAGCTGATGAAGCTGGTTGATGCGCTGGAAGACGACGACGATGTGCAGCGCGTTACGACCAACTTTGAAGCCTCTGACGAGGTCATGGCACAATTGGACGAAGAGGGCTGACGGCAGGCCTGCCAACCGACGCTGAGAGACCCGATAGCACCGATTAAAAAAGCCGTCCCGGAGAGGGACGGCTTTTATTTTGGTGACCCGGTAGGAGGGGGACTGGATCAGCCGAAAATGCGCGCCATACCAAACCAGCGCGACCGGACGCAGCGCCTGCCGTTCTGGTCAACCGGTTTTTGCTGCGCAAGCGTTGCAAGGACGCGCTTGGTGTCGTTCAGACGGTCGCGCGCGGCGCGGCCTCCCGCGCTGGCCTGCACATGGAGGATCTTGGATTGCGTATGCAATGCGGCCTCGATTACCGCGAAATCTTCTTTGCTGACTTCCAGCGTTTGACAAGTGTCGGCCATGTTCTTTTCCTTGCGTGTTCCTACCCATGTAGGAAGCGTAAAAGGGTTACGCCAGATGCGATCGACCGGATCACTTATATGTGTGAATTTGTGGGAGATTATCCGCCGATAGGGTGGAGATGTTTTTTCCCGTTCCGCACTATCGCATCTGTCAGCGGTGTCAATGCGCCTGCCATTGCACGCGTGACCTGCCAATAAAGCGGGACATCCATAGGTTCGTTTGCATCAAGGGCGATCAGCTGGCCCTGGGCCAGATGTTCCCGGACAAGGCTTTCAGGGTTCATGCCCCACGCCAGCCCCATCAGCGTTGCATCCACAAAGGCGTGGGTGGAGGGCATTTGATGGCTTGGTGGATGAAGAGCCTGGCCAGTCTTTTGCATGATCCAGCGGGACTGAAGCCGATCCTTAAGTGTGAAGGTCAGCATTGGTGCCTTGGCAAGGCTCTCTGCCGTGACGCCGTTTGAAAAGTGTCGCTGCATGAAATCAGGGCTGGCGGTGGCCACATAGCGCTGCGCGCCAAGGGGGTGCAGATCACAGCCCGGTACCGTGCGATCATGTCCGGTGACCGCCGCGCTGACCGCGCCACGCTTAAGCCAGTCATCGGCAGTGTCCTGATCGTCGATGCGCAAATCATACAGCATCTCCGGTGCATCGGCGAAAGCCGGGATCAGCCATGTCGCCAGACTGTCGGCGGGCACCGCAAGCGTCAGCCGGGCAGGGGCCGCACCAGACCGGGCGATATCGCCCAATGCCTGTGCTTCCAGCAGGGCCACGTCTTCGGCGTGTTTGGCCAGTCGGGCGCCGAGCGGGGTTGGTTGGCAGGGCTGGCTGCGCAAGACCAGCGTCGCGCCGACCTGTTCTTCGAGCGCCTTTAGACGTTGCGAGATGGCGGAAGGGGTCACGTGCAACGCACCGGCCGCCGCGTCGAAACTGCCCAGTCGCAGGATCGAAGATAGTGCCGCGAGATGAGTGGGGTCTATCTGCATTAAATATCCTAATGTTGGATAATCATCTTTAATTTGCGTAATGTTGCCAGTGCGCTTAGTCAAACGCTGATCTTGGTTTGGACTTTTTGCGATGCTTTCTTCTTTTCTACCGGGCTTCTTGCTGAGCCTCACGCTGATCCTTGCCATTGGGGCGCAGAACGCCTTTGTGCTGCGTCAGGGGTTGCGGCGCGAGCATGTGTTCTGGGTTTGCCTGACCTGTGGGTTGTCTGATGCAATCCTGATTGCTGCGGGTGTCGCGGGATTCGGCGCACTGGCAAAGGCGGTGCCATGGTTCGAGACGGTGATGCGTTATGGTGGGGCCGCGTTTCTGATCTGGTATGGTTGGCTGAATGCGCGATCAGCATGGCGCGGGGGTGCGGTGTTGGACACGGGCGGTGCAGCCACCCAAAGCCTGTCAAAGGCGATCTTGACCCTGTTGGCGCTGACGTGGCTGAACCCGCATGTCTATTTGGACACGGTTGTTTTGATCGGGTCGATTTCCGCCCAGTATCCGGACCGGCTGGCCTTTGGCGCGGGGGCTGTGCTGGCCAGCGTGGTGTTCTTTTTCACGCTGGGGTTCGGGGCGCGTCTGGTCACGCCGTTTTTTGCCAAACCGGTCAGTTGGCAGGTTCTTGACGGGATCATCGCGCTTACGATGTGGGGCATTGCTGCAAAACTTTTGATGACGTGATCTTGCCCTTCGGCGGTGCTGCGCTCACTAAAGAGGCATGGACATTTCTGCGCCCTCCCGCCCGCTTGTGGGTATCTTCTGGATGTTCGTCACGGGTGTGTGTTTCATCATGGTGACGGCGCTGGTTAAATACATGGGGCCGCGCCTGCCCGCGGCCGAGGCGGCATTTCTACGGTATTCCCTTGGTCTGGTCTTTTTGCTGCCGTCGCTTGGCGCGCTGCGTGCGGCGCATATCACGCGGCGGCAGTGGTCCATGTTTGGATTGCGGGGCTTCTGTCATGCGCTGGGCGTGATCCTTTGGTTCTTTGCCATGACGCGCATTCCGATCGCGGAAGTGACGGCGATGAACTATCTCGCACCTATCTACGTGACCATCGGCGCGGCGATATTCCTGGGCGAAAAGCTGGCGCTGAGGCGTATCGTGGCGGTGATGATGGGGCTTGCCGGGGCCGCGATTATCCTGCGTCCCGGATTCCGGGAGGTCAGCATGGGCCATCTGGCGATGCTGGTCGCGGCAGTTGTTTTTGCCGGATCCTACCTTTTGGCCAAGGTGCTGGCGGATGAGATCAAGCCGGGCGTCGTCGTCGGAATGCTGTCGGTCTTTGTCACGATTGGTCTGGCGCCATTTGCCCTGCCGGTCTGGATCATGCCGACGTGGCAGGAGGTCGGAATCCTTTTTACCGTGGCGATTTTCGCGACCTCGGGACATTACACGATGACGCTGGCCTTTGCCGCGGCCCCGGTGACGGTGACGCAACCGGTGACCTTCCTGCAGCTTGTCTGGGCCACGGCACTTGGTGCAATAGCGTTCGCCGAACCGGTGGACATCTGGGTGATCATCGGCGGTTTCGTGATCCTGAGTTCGGTAACCTTCATCACCTGGCGGGAAGCGACGCTGAAACGCCAGATCACACCGGTGTCGAACGCGACGAAACTGTGATCATTTTTATTGATTGACGCGTCAATAAAGAGCGAACTACCCTGCCTCGGTAACCGCTCAAGGACCGAATCCCCATGCCCAAGGTTGGAATGGAACCCATCCGCCGCTCAGCGCTGGTGCAGGCCACCATTGCCGAGATCGGGGCGGCGCATTCGCTGGATGTGACCGTGGGTCAGATCGCCAAGCGCGCTGGCATGTCCACGGCGCTGGCGCATCACTATTTTGGGGGCAAGGACCAGATATTTCTGGCTGCCATGCGCCATATCCTTGGCGAGTACGGGGCCGAGGTGCGCGCCCGGCTGGCCGAAGCACGCAGCCCGCGAGACCGTGCGGCGGCGATCATCATCGCCAGCTTTGACGAGACCTGTTTCGCGCCTGCCACGGTCAACGCCTGGATGACGCTTTATGCCGCCGCCCCGACGAATGCCGAGACGGGCCGATTGCTGCGGCTTTACCAGCGGCGGCTGCGGTCAAACCTGACCCATGCGTTGCGCCCGATCAGCAAGAACGCCGAGGCGGATGCCGAAACGCTGGCCGCGCTGATCGACGGGCTCTACCTGCGGGCCGCACTGTCCGAGCGCGGCACTGCGTCGGCGGCACGGGCAAGTGCGCTTTCCACCCTTCACCTGTTGTTGGAAGCCGCGCGATGACCAAACCGAATATCCTGATCCTGATGGTGGATCAGCTGAACGGCACACTCTTTCCCGATGGTCCGGCGGATTGGTTGCATGCGCCCAACCTGAAGGCGCTGGCGGAACGGTCGACCCGGTTTGCAAATTGCTACACCGCGTCGCCGCTCTGCGCGCCGGGGCGGGCGGCATTCATGTCGGGCCAGTTGCCATCGGCGACGGGGGTCTACGACAACGCAGCCGAGTTCTGCTCGTCGATCCCGACCTACGCGCATCACCTGCGGCGGGCGGGGTACCATACCTGCTTGTCAGGCAAGATGCATTTTGTCGGGCCTGACCAGTTGCACGGGTTCGAGGAACGCCTGACCACGGATATCTATCCGGCGGATTTCGGCTGGACACCGGATTATCGCAAGCCCGGCGAGCGCATCGACTGGTGGTATCACAACATGGGGTCGGTGACAGGCGCAGGGGTGGCCGAGACGTCGAACCAGATGGAATACGACGACGAGGTCGCCTACAACGCCACGCGCAAGATATACGATCTGTCACGGGGGGCGGGCGCCCGGCCATGGTCCCTGACGGTCAGCTTTACCCATCCGCATGATCCCTATGTGGCGCGCAAGAAGTACTGGGATCTGTACGAGGACTGCGAGCATCTGCTGCCGGAGATACCTGCCATGGCGTACGAGGATCACGATCCGCATTCCAAGCGTATCTTCGATGCCAACGACTGGCGCAGTTTCGACATCACCGAAGACCACATTCGCCGGTCGCGGCGGGCCTATTTTGCCAACATCAGCTATCTTGATGACAAGATCGGTGAGATCTTGCAGACGCTTGAGGACACGCGGCAGGAGGCGATCATCCTCTTCGTGTCGGACCACGGGGATATGCTGGGAGAGCGTGGACTGTGGTTCAAGATGTCGTTCTTCGACGGCTCCTCCCGTGTGCCCATGATGATTGCGGCGCCGCAGATGGAGGCGGGGCTGCAAACGACACCGGTCAGCAATATCGATGTCTGCCCGACCCTGTGTGATCTGGCCGGGGTCAGCATGGATGAGGTCACCCCCTGGACGACGGGGCAATCGCTGGTGCCGATGGGGCAGGGGCGGGAGCGCACGGAGCCTGTCGCCATGGAATACGCGGCCGAGGCCTCCTTTGCGCCGATGGTATCGCTGCGCTATGGCAAGTGGAAATACAATCGCTGCGCCCTGGATCCCGACCAGCTTTTCGATCTGGAGGCGGACCCGCACGAGTTGACCAACCTGGCAGACCATCCCGACCATCGGGGCACGGTAACGTCCCTGCGCGCCAAATCGGAGGCGCGATGGGACTTGGCGGCCTATGACGCGGATGTGCGCAAGTCGCAGGCCCGTCGATGGCTGGTCTACGAAGCCCTGCGCGAGGGGGGCTATTACCCCTGGGATTACCAACCGCTGCGCAAGGCATCCGAACAATACATGCGCAATCACATGGACCTGAACGTGCTGGAGGAAAGCAAACGCTTTCCGCGCGGGGAGTGAGACCCCGCTTCATCTTTCCAATACAATTCCCGCCGGAGGCATAAAAACCAAATGAGCTACGACACCCAACCCGCCGCCAGCCATTTCATCGATGGTGCCTACGTAGAGGACACCGATGGCACGCCCTTCGAGGTGATCTATCCCGCCACGGGAGAGACCATCGCCACCCTGCACGCCGCCACGCCGGCGATCATCGACCGCGCCCTGACGGCCGCCAAGCGCGCTCAGAAAAGCTGGGCGGCGATGACCGGTACGGAACGCGGGCGCGTTCTGCGCCGGGCGGCGGACATGATGCGAGAGCGCAATCACGATCTGAGCGTGCTTGAGACATGGGACACCGGTAAACCCTATCAGGAAACCTCTGTCGTCGATGCGACCTCGGGTGCGGATGCGCTGGAATACTTCGGTGGCATGGCCGCCACGCTGACCGGCGAACATATCCAGCTGGGCGAGAACTGGGTCTATACGCGGCGCGAACCTCTTGGGGTTTGCGTGGGGATTGGTGCGTGGAATTACCCCACGCAGATCGCCTGCTGGAAGGGCGCTCCGGCGCTTGCCTGTGGCAATGCGATGATCTTCAAACCTTCGGAAACGACACCGCTTTGTGCGTTGAAAGTTGCGGAAATCCTGCATGAGGCGGGGTTGCCTGCCGGGCTTTACAACGTAGTGCAGGGCATGGGCGATGTGGGATCCGCGCTGGTCACGGATCCGCGTGTCGACAAGGTGTCGCTGACGGGATCGGTGCCGACGGGGCGCAAGGTCTATGCTGCCGCTGCTGAAGGCATCAAGCACGTAACGATGGAACTGGGGGGCAAGTCACCTTTGATCCTCTTCGAGGACGCGGACATCGAAAACGCCGTTGGCGGTGCGATCCTCGGCAATTTCTACAGCTCTGGTCAGGTGTGCTCCAACGGGACGCGGGTGTTCGTGCATCGTGACATCAAGGAGATTTTCCTAGAGCGGTTGAGCGAGCGGTTGGGCAACGCGGTTATCGGCGATCCGATGGACCCCGAGACCAGCTTTGGCCCGATGGTGTCCGAGCGGCAGATGAATATCGTGCTGGGCTACATCGAGAAGGGGAAGGCGGAAGGTGCGCGGCTGGTGACCGGGGGCAGGCGGCTGGACCGCGAGGGCTATTACCTGGAGCCCACCGTCTTTGCCGATGTGACCGATGACATGGTGATCGCGCGCGAGGAGATCTTCGGCCCGGTGATGGCGGTGCTGGATTTCGAGGACGAGGCCGAGGTCATGGCGCGGGCCAATGATACCGAATTCGGTCTGGCGGCGGGGGTCTTTACGCGCGATCTGGCGCGCGGGCACCGCGTGGCGGCCGGGTTCGAGGCGGGCACCTGTTACATCAACACCTATAACGATGCGCCGGTGGAGGCCCCTTTTGGCGGGTCGAAGAATTCCGGTGTCGGGCGCGAGAATTCCAAGGCGGCGATCGAACATTACAGCCAGCTGAAGTCGGTGTTCGTGCGTATGGACGATGTCGAGGCGCCCTTTTGAGAGGGGCGTGATCCAAAGGGGCGCTGACGCGCACAACATGTCTGGTGCCGGATGAGAGGTGAGCCCCAAGGAGTTGTACCAGCTGGGGTTTTGAGGGTTTGGGGCATTTGCTGAGAGGTGCTTGAGGCCACAGTCTGTGGCTCAAGACACCGCGTCAATTTTGGGATGCGATTCCCCGCCGCGTCAAGGACAGGCCGGGCAAGCCCGGTGCGCCAAGGCGCATCCTTGACCCGGCGCGGAATCACGAAGGACAGGTGAGATGAAGGCGGAATTTATCATTGTCGGGGCAGGCAGCGCGGGCTGTGCGATGGCTTACCGGCTGGCGCAGGCGGGCCGCAAGGTGATCGTGATCGAACATGGCGGCACGGACGCGGGACCTTTCATCCAGATGCCCGCGGCGTTGAGCTATCCGATGAACATGCGGATGTATGACTGGGGCTACAAGTCCGAGCCGGAGCCGCATCTGGGCGGGCGCAGGCTGGCCTGTCCGCGGGGCAAGGTCATCGGAGGGTCGTCCTCGATCAACGGGATGGTCTATGTGCGCGGGCACGCGATGGATTTCGATCATTGGGACGAACAGGGCGCACGGGGGTGGGCCTACGCCGATGTCCTTCCGTACTTCAAACGGATGGAGAGCTGGCACGACAGCGGTCATGGCGGCGATTCGTCCTGGCGCGGCAGCGACGGGCCGCTGCATGTCAGCCGTGGGCCACGGGCCAATCCGCTCTACCGGGCCTTTGTCGAGGCGGGACGGCAGGCGGGATATCAGGTCACCGATGATTACAACGGGGAAAAGCAGGAAGGCTTTGGCCCGATGGAGCAGACCGTCTGGCAAGGGCGGCGCTGGTCCGCGGCGAATGCCTATCTGCGGCCCGCGCAGAGGACGGGAAATGTTCAGATCGTGCGGGCCTTTGCGCAGCGGGTCGTGATATCGGAGGGGCGGGCGACCGGGGTCGAGGTCTTGCGCAAGGGGCGGCGCGAGGTGATCGAGGCGGAGCGGGAGGTGGTGCTCGCGGCATCCTCGATCAATTCGCCCAAGCTCCTGATGCTGTCGGGCATCGGGCCCGGTGCCCATTTGGCGGAACATGGGATCGAGATTGTCGCAGATCGCCCCGGTGTGGGCGCGAACCTGCAGGACCATCTGGAGATGTACATTCAGATGGCGGCGTCGCAGCCGATCACGCTTTACAAGCATTGGAACCTGCTGTCGAAGGCGGCAATCGGGGCGCAGTGGCTGTTTCTCAAGCGCGGGATGGGTGCGTCAAACCAGTTTGAGAGTGCCGGTTTTATTCGGTCAAAGGCAGGCATTCCTTACCCTGACATCCAATTTCATTTTCTGCCGCTTGCGGTGCGCTACGACGGACAGGCGGCGGCGGAGGGGCATGGTTTTCAGGCGCATACCGGACCGATGCGGTCGCGATCACGCGGGGCGGTGACGCTACGGTCAGCCAACCCGGCGGATGATCCGGTGATCCGGTTCAATTACATGTCGCATCCGGAGGATTGGGACGAGTTCCGCACCTGTATCCGGCTGACACGGGAGATTTTTGCGCAAGATGCATTCCAGCCTTTCGTGAAGCACGAGATCCAGCCCGGGGAGGCCTTTCAGACCGACGCGGAACTGGATGACGCTATTCGTGAGCACGCAGAAAGCGCCTATCATCCCTGTGGTACCTGCCGGATGGGCAGGGCGGATGACCGCAACGCTGTAGTCGATCCCGAAGCGCGTGTGATCGGCGTAGAGGGGCTCCGCGTGGCGGACAGTTCGATCTTTCCGCGCATCACCAATGGTAACCTGAATGCGCCGTCAATCATGGTGGGAGAGAAGGTCTCGGATCATCTGCTTGGGCTTGATCCATTGGCAAGGGCGAACGATGAACCTTGGGTGCATCCAGAGTGGAAAACGTCACAGCGGTGAGCTTTGTTAACGGTTCTTGACGAAGGCGGTTGATCGGGGCGCTTTCACCGTCCAGATTAATCAAATGTTAAGAATCTGCGCGAGCGTTGTCCTTGGTCTGATCTGGGGATCAGTCGCTTTCGCGGCTGACGTTGCGGGTAAAGTGAGGGTCGTGGACGGAGACACGATAGATGTGGGCGATACACGTATCCGGTTGCACGGGATCGATGCACCTGAGCGTGATCAGCCCTGCACCACGCTGACAGGACAGAACTGGGGCTGCGGGGATTGGGTCATGCGGCAGGTGCAGGACCGGTTCGACGGGGTGCCGGCGCGTTGTGAGCCGGTGGATCGGGACCGCTATGGGCGCGTTGTTTTGCAGGCGGTCAGGACATTGGGCGCGTTTTGGTTCGCGAGGGGTTGGCCTATGCCTATCGCAAGTATTCCATGGACTATGACCTGGATGAAAAGGCGGCCCTTGTTGCGGAGAGGGGCATTCATGGGTTTGCCCTGCAATCGCCTGCGCGCTACCGGCTGACGCGGACACTGGGGCGGGACGCACCGGACCCCGAATGCCGCATCAAGGGTAATATCAATGCGCAGGGCGCACGGATTTATCACATGCCGGGGCAAGAATTTTACGAGCGCACGGGGATCAGGCCGGAGAAAGGGGAACGCTGGTTCTGCTCTGAGGCGCAGGCTCGGGCGTCGGGGTGGCGTGCGGCTAGGCGCTGATCATTCCACACGGTAGGGCAAGACATCACGGCGGTCCGGGTCCACTTTGAGCTGACGCTCCAATGGGGGTACGGCACGTTGATGACAGCTTTTGCGCTCGCAAATCCGGCAGGAAATCCCGATGGGTTCAAAAGCGCTGTCGCGGGTCAGATCGAGACCATCTGCATAGACCAATTGATCCGCGTGCCGCATCTCGCATCCCAGCGCAATGGCATAGCGCCGCACGGGTGCCCCGTAGCGGCCCGCTGGTTTGCTGATGTCGCGTGCCAGACTGATATAGCGGACTCCGTCAGGGGTTTCGGCCAGTTGTCGCAGGAAGCGGCCCGGTGTTTCGAATGCGCGGTGCACGTTCCACAGGGGGCATGCGCCGCCAAAGCGGGCAAATTGCAAGCGGGTCGCCGAGTGGCGCTTCGTGATCGTGCCGGCCTGATCGACACGGACAAAAAAGAAAGGCACGCCTTTGGCACCGGGGCGCTGCAAGGTCGACAGCCGGTGGGCCACTTGTTCAATGGAGGCGCCGAAGCGGCTGGAGAGCACTTCCAGATCGTGGCGGCAGTCTTGCGCCGCCTGATGGAACCTCTTGTAGGGCAGCAGGGCTGCGCCTGCGAAATAATTGGCCAGACCGATCTTGGCGATGTCACGCGCACTTTCTGTGGTGAAACGGGCAAGATCGAGGGTCGCTTCGAGTAACGTATTCTGGCTGATCAGGGCGAGTTGCAACAACAGCTGGAACGTCTGGGTCTCTGGCGTGGCCAACGACGAGATCGACAGCGTGCGGGCTTCGGGGTCATAGCGGCGCAGCGTATCTGCGTCCGAGAAGGAGACGGAAACGCCTGTCTCTTGCAGCGCGGCAATCGCGACGGAGCGCATGGATGTCTCGGCGTTGTGACGGGTGGCGAAATGTTCGGCGGCGCGGTCAACGGCGTCGATGTAGTTATCGCAATAGTGAAAGAAATCCCGGACTTCCTCCCAAGGGGAGGGTGCTGCGCGGGCATCTTCGCGTCCCAGCGCCTCGTCCAGAGAGGCGAGGCGTTCGTGGGTCTGGCGGTAGTTCTGGTGCAGGTCCAGAAAGGCGCGCGCAAGGCCCGGTGCGTTGGACGCCGCAAGGCGGATGTCTGCAAGGGGCGGCATCTTGCCCTGAAAGACCGGATCGGCCAAGGCTTCGCGCATGTCGCTGACAAGGCGTTCCCCGTCGCCTGCGCTGAGTTCGGTGACGTCGAGGCCGAATTCAGACGCGAGGCCCAGTACCACCGTTGTGGAGACGGGGCGGTTGTTGTTTTCCATCTGGTTGAGATAGGGCAGAGAAACGCCCAGCCGCGCGGCAAAATCCTTTTGGGTCAGATCAAGCTTCGTGCGCAACTCGCGCAGTTTGGCCCCGGCATAGAGTTTTTGACTGGCCATCGGCACGCCCTTTGCAGCTTTGCAGCTGGCTGGACCCTAGCTTTGCAAAGGGGGGCGTTCAAGGGGGCGGTGATCAGGCGCGCAGTTGAAGCGTGCGCTCGCGTCGGATGACCACCAAAATTGAAAAGACCCCGGCGATCGCCGTCAACTGCATGATCAGGATCAGCGGATAGGCCCCGGTTTCGGGCGTCAGCAGGAGCCCCGCCAGAACAGCAAGGCCAGAGCCGCCGCCAATCATGATTGCGCCGCCAAGACCGGATGCGGTGCCGGCCAGATGAGGGCGGACCGAAAGCATCCCGGCGGTGGCGTTGGGAATGCACAGGCCATTGCCAAGGCCGATCAGCGTCATCATGCCAAAGAATGATTCGGCCGTTCCATAGCCTGCCAGAAAGATGAGCAGAGACAGGGTGCCGCCCGTCGCATTGGCCAGACACCCCCACATCACCATGTTGTTGACGCCAAAGCGCTGGGCGAAAAGACCGGTCAGCCAGTTGCCACAGAAATATCCCACGGCAGGAGCGCCGAAATAGATGCCAAGCCAGAAGGGATCGAGGCCGAAGACCACCGATCCCACGAAGGGCGCACCGCCAAGATAGGCAAAGAAGGCGCCCGAACAGAAAGCAGCGGCCATCGCATAGCCCCAGAACCGCGGCGAACGCAGAAGTTCGGGGTATTCGCGAAACTGGCCGAGGATGGAGTTGTTGCTTGCGACCGCTGTTTCGCCCATGTCGCGGATCACCAGCAGAAGAATGGCGGCCGCAATTGAGAACATCAGCCAGAATGTCAGGTGCCAGTCGCCAAACTGTTCAATTGACCCGCCCACGGCGGGAGCAATCATCGGTACCAACGCCATGCCCATTGTCACGTAGCCGATCTTGGAGGCCGCCTGATCCTGCGTGTATAGATCACGCAGCACTGCGCGGCTGAGCACCATTGCCGTGGCAATGACCGCTTGCAGGATGCGGAAGGTCAAGAAGACCGCAGTGTTCGGCGCATAGATGCAGCCCAGGGTCGCGACCATAAACAGCAAAAGCCCGGCTATCATCACCGGACGCCGACCAAGGTTGTCTGATATCGGGCCGATGAAAAGCTGCATCACTGCGCTGAACAGCAAATACAAGGGGACCGACAGCTGCATCACCGCGTAGGACGTGCCGAAATATTCTGCCATTTGCGGGAGGCTTGGCAGAAAAATGTTCATGACCAGCGCTGACAGACCCGCAAGTAATATCAGTGTCGAGACGTGTGGCGGCGTGCTGCGGTCGAGGAACCGAATTGAGGGAGCAGGGGCTGAAGTCGCATTCATGCAAATGCAAGTAATCCGGCATGTGTAGGTTGTCGAGCATACATCGTGATATTTGCAAATTTTCAATTTGCTCGAACATATCTGCATAAGATTTGCAAATATTCACAATGGCTCTTTTCACAGACCCTTTGTGGTCTCTATTATGTGCCAAATGTTTAGCAGGGGTTTGCCATGAAAGATATTCTCGAACAGCTCGAAGAGCGGCGTCAGACGGCCCGTATGGGCGGCGGTCAGGCGCGGATTGACGCGCAGCACGGACGCGGAAAACTGACCGCGCGGGAACGGGTCGATCTGTTGCTGGACGAAGGATCCTTCGAAGAGTTCGACATGTTCGTCACGCACCGCTGCACCGATTTCGGAATGGAAAAGCAAAAGCCTGCGGGCGATGGTGTTGTCACGGGCTGGGGCACGATCAATGGTCGGCTTGTCTACGTCTTCAGTCAGGACTTTACGGTTCTGGGCGGGTCGGTGTCCGAAACCCACGCCAAGAAGATCTGCAAGATCATGGATATGGCGATGCAGAACGGCGCACCGGTGATTGGCATCAACGATTCCGGTGGTGCGCGTATTCAGGAAGGCGTCGACAGCCTTGCAGGCTACGGCGAGGTGTTCCAGCGCAACATCATGGCGTCCGGCGTGATCCCGCAGATCAGCGTGATCATGGGGCCATGTGCGGGCGGTGCGGTGTATTCCCCTGCGATGACTGATTTTATCTTTATGGTCAAAGACAGCTCTTACATGTTCGTGACTGGCCCCGAAGTGGTCAAGACCGTGACCAATGAGCAGGTGACGGCCGAGGAGTTGGGTGGGGCAAGCACGCACACCAAGAAATCCTCAGTCGCGGATGCGGCGTTTGAGAATGACGTTGAGGCGCTTGCGGAAGTGCGCCGCCTGGTGGATTTTCTACCGTCTAATAACCGTCAGGCCCCGCCTGTGCGCCCGTTCTTTGATGATCCGGAGCGGATTGAACCGTCGCTCGACACGCTGGTGCCGGAAAATGCGAATACACCGTATGACATGAAGGAACTCATTCTCAAGCTGGCGGACGAGGGTGATTTTTACGAGATTCAGGAAGATTTCGCCAAGAACATCATCACCGGTTTCATGCGTCTTGAGGGGCGCACGGTGGGTGTGGTCGCCAATCAGCCGATGGTGTTGGCGGGCGTGCTGGACATCGACAGCAGCCGCAAGGCTGCGCGGTTCGTGCGGTTCTGTGATGCCTTTGAGATCCCGATTCTGACACTGGTGGATGTTCCGGGCTTCCTGCCCGGCACGACACAGGAATACGGCGGCGTCATCAAGCACGGTGCCAAGCTGCTGTTTGCCTATGGTGAAGCGACGGTGCCGATGGTGACGGTCGCCACCCGCAAAACCTACGGCGGTGCTTACGTAGTGATGGCGTCCAAGCATCTGCAGGCCGATTTCAACTATGCCTGGCCTACGGCCGAGGTCGCCGTGATGGGCGCAAAAGGGGCGGTGGAGATCATCCACCGCGCTGACCGCAACGATCCCGAGAAGATTGCCGAACACACCGCACACTACGAGGAGCGGTTTGCCAATCCCTTTGTCGCGGCTGAGCGCGGCTTTATCGACGAGGTGATCCAGCCACGCACGACGCGCAAGCGGATTGCGCGAGCGTTTGCATCTCTGCGGCATAAAAAGAAAGAGATGCCGTGGAAGAAGCACGATAACATTCCGCTGTGAGAACGGTGATGTTGTGTTTTGTGTCTGAGGTGCTGGTGCCGATCGTGGGCGGCCAGTCCACCGGTCAGGACGGCGCAATCCGCCGCGCTGACGGAACAATTGCGCCTGCTGCGTTGTTCTCCGGGAAAGGAGAACGACATGACATCGGACCACGGACCCAGCATCAAGGACGACGAGACCTACGAAAGCCTGCGCGAGGATGGCGCATCGAAGGAAAAGGCCGCACGCATTGCCAATGCGCAGGCCAACGACAATCAGGCGCCCAGCAAGAAGGGTGGCAAACAGCCACCTTACGAGGAATGGACCAAGGACGACCTATACGAACGGGCGCAGGAATTGGATATCGACGGACGTTCGGACATGGACAAAGAAGAGTTGATCGAGGCGCTACGCGACCACTGACTTTTGTCGCAGCCCTCAAGGGGGGTGCGGCATGAAGCTTTGGAAAAATCAGGCATTTACGATCGCCCATGCAGATGACGGGAAGTTTGAAGGCGCGGGCATTCGCCCGTTTTTCGAATACCGTGACCTTGGCATCAAAGACGCCACAAAAGGCAAGTACGGTGCGCATGTGATCCGTGCGGTGCCGGGCATGGAAAGTCCAGCAGTCTGGCATTCGCATGATCTTGACTTCCAGATGGTTTACATCACCCAAGGCTGGGTTGTCTTCGAATACGAAGGGCAGGGCGAGCATATCTTGCGCGCAGGGTCCTGCGTGCTCCAGCCACCGGGGATCAAGCACCGTGAAGTACGCCATTCCGACGATCTGGAACTGATTGAGATTATCTCGCCAGCCGACTTTGATACGTCCGAGGAGGAGGCCCTGTGAAGAGCCTTCTTGCTGCGGTCATTTTTGCAGCCAGCCCCGCGCTGGCAATCGATGTGCCGTCTGGCCAGCCTGTGGAATTGCAAGAGGTGCTGGTAGATGAGATCGGCACTGAAACGTGGCTGCGGTTTCGCTTTATCGCACCTGAAATCACGCGGGACGGTGGAGCGGTCGACTATGAGACTGCTGCTTTTGACATGTCGCATCTGTGTGATGTTTTGGCCCTGTCCTACATCGACCAATACGCACTGAGTGGCGATGTGATTGTCATATCGCTTTCGGATCGAGCCACAGAATTTGGAACAGCAGACCCCAATGCCACGCAGTTTTTTGAGGCATACAGGCCGGTAGATAATGTCTGTATCTGGGAGGGTTTGTGATGCAGCCACAACATCTTGCGCGTGAATGCTCATGTGATCAGTTGATTGAGGCTTTGGCGTCACAAGTCTGCCGATTGCCGAACCTTCAGTATTTTTTCGGCACCGATTGTTTTATGGTGCGGGCAAGGAATACCCAAGTATCCCTTACCTCAGAAACGGGGCGTGTGAGGCAGTCATATAATGCGCGCCCCACTCACATAGACAGGAGACATAGATGTCAAAGAGCATCAAATTCTTGGCAGCCATCGGTTTCGTCGCCGCTGTTGCCGCATGCACATCCGGCCAGACAGAAGAAGAGTATGTCGTGGTTGAGCCCGAGCCCATCTCGGTCGAGCCAGCGTACACCGGTAAGTACAAGTAAGCGCATTCCGGGGCAGGCGATTGTGCCTGTCCCAACCCGCACTCCCCGCGCCCCCTTTCATATCGGGGAGGGTGCCTGATGCCAGCCTATATGCTGAAACATCGCGGGTTTCCGGGCCGTTTGCCCGGCACCGATTTCCAATTCACCATTCGCCGCCCCAATCCAAAGGGCGTCACGCCGATCATACGGCGCGAGCGGCGCTCTGATCGTCGTCCACCGGACCGCCGCGCCGATGCGGCCTTTATGAAGGCACTTTGGGAGCATTTTGGCGATCAGCCGTTCGAGCGCGGCAATCTGGATGCGGGCCGTTTATCATGGCTTTTTGGGCGCGAGGTTCTGCCTGCAAGTGATCCGTTTGACCCTGAAGACTATGAAGCTCTCCTCGTGATTGATGAGGCGCGCGCCCGTGCGTCGTTTCCCGAAGCCTTTGACGAGGGATCGGCGTGATCTTGCCTTCAAAATCCATGAATAAGCGGGCGTTAGCCGATTTTTCCCGCAATTGGTGTGGTCCCTTGGCGGTGCTGTCTGCATCCGCCACGGTCGCAGATGTTGAATGCGATTCCCCCCAGGAGCCGTCTTTGACACACCTAAACCATACCCCTTCCCCTCAGGGGCAGTACAACACCGCACTGTTTGTACTGCCCCATTTTTTCGGGTTTCACCAAAAGGGGGGCGCGACCCATGCGCTTGCACCCGGCGTGGAACCTCAGCTGTGTTCCCGCGTTGGTCTAGCAAGCAAGAGCAGACAAGGAACAGCAACATGTCCATCAAGACCATTTCATTTGCCCTCATCGCCTGTGCAGGGCTTGCAGCCTGTGGTGACACGCTTGGCGAACAAGCGTTGGGTGGCGCGGCCGTCGGCGCAGGTGCTGCCGCGATCACCAGCGGCAGCCTTGCTCAAGGTGCAGCCATCGGTGCTGCGGGCAATGTCGCCTACTGCCAACTCTACCCCGGCAGATGTAACTAAAACCACGTTCGGCGTGCGCGGCTTTGAGCCGCGTCGTCCCCGTTCATCACACCCCGCACGGCGTCTGCCGTTGCGGGGTGTTTGCGTTTCTCACAAGACCCAGAAGGACATCCCATGTTCAAGAAAATCCTGATCGCCAACCGGGGCGAAATCGCCTGCCGTGTTATCAAGACCGCGCGCAAGATGGGCATTCAGTCCGTTGCTATCTATTCAGATGCCGACGCTCAGGCGTTGCATGTCCAGATGGCGGATGAGGCGATCCATATCGGCCCACCCCCTGCGAACCAGTCCTATATCGTGATCGACAAGGTGATGGCGGCGATCAAGGAAAGCGGCGCAGAGGCGGTGCATCCGGGTTATGGCTTCCTGTCCGAGAATTCCAAATTCGCCGAGGCGCTTGAGAAGGCCGGTGTGGCCTTTGTCGGCCCGCCTAAGGGCGCGATTGAAAAGATGGGGGACAAGATCACCTCAAAGAAGATCGCTCAGGAGGCCGGCGTTTCGACAGTGCCGGGCTACATGGGGCTGATCGAGGACGCCGAAGAAGCGGTCAAGATTTCCAACGAGATCGGTTATCCGGTAATGCTTAAGGCGTCTGCCGGGGGCGGCGGCAAAGGCATGCGGATCGCGTGGTCCGATGATGAGGCGCGCGTGGGCTTCCAGTCGTCTAAGAACGAGGCGGCGAATTCCTTTGGTGATGACCGTATTTTCATTGAAAAGTTCGTCACGCAGCCGCGGCACATCGAAATTCAGGTACTGTGCGACGCGCATGGCAATGGCATCTATCTGGGCGAGCGTGAATGTTCGATCCAGCGCCGCAACCAGAAAGTGGTGGAGGAAGCACCAAGCCCCTTCCTTGATGAAGCGACCCGCAAGGAGATGGGTGAGCAGGCTGTCGCGCTGGCCCAGGCGGTTGGATACACCTCAGCAGGCACGGTTGAGTTCATCGTGGACGGCAACAAGAACTTCTATTTCCTTGAGATGAACACGCGTTTGCAGGTGGAACACCCCGTGACGGAGCTGATCACTGGTGTCGATCTGGTCGAACAGATGATCCGCGTGGCCAATGGCGAGAAGCTGACGATCAAGCAGTCGGACGTAAAACTTAACGGCTGGGCCATTGAAAACCGACTTTATGCCGAAGACCCTTACCGTGGCTTTTTGCCATCAATTGGCCGTTTGACCCGCTACCGCCCGCCGCAGGAAGTGGCGGCAGGCCCGCTTCTGGACAATGGCAAATGGCAGGATGATGCGCCTGAGGCCATGATGGCGGTGCGCAACGACACCGGCGTCTACGAGGGCGGCGAGATCAGCATGTACTACGACCCGATGATCGCCAAGCTGTGCACTTGGGCTCCTACGCGTGCGGAGGCCATTGAGCAAATGCGCGTGGCGCTCGACAGCTTTGAGGTCGAAGGCATCGGGCATAACCTGCCGTTCCTTTCTGCCGTTATGGATCATCCGATCTTTATCAACGGCGACATGACGACCGCCTTTATCGAAGAGCAGTATCCCGATGGATTTGAGGGGGTCGAACTGGCCGAAGCCGAGTTGCGCCGGATTGCGGCGGCGACAGCGGCAATGCACAGGGTAGCCGAAATTCGCCGTGCGCGCGTATCTGGCCGGATGGACAATCACGAGCGCAAGGTTGGCGCTGACTGGAACGTGACGCTTCAGGGGCATTCCTTTGATGTGACGATCAAAGCGGATCAGACCGGCGCGACGGTTCGGTTCGAGGACGGCAGTGATATGCGCGTCTCGGGCGATTGGACGCCGGGCGACAAACTTGCCCAGATGACCGTGGCGGATGCGCCGTTGGTGATGAAGGTCGGCAAGATATCCGGCGGCTTCCGCATCCGTACCCGTGGCGCTGATCTGAAGGTACATGTGCGCACCCCGCGACAGGCGGAACTGGCACGCAAGATGCCCGAAAAAGTACCCCCGGACACCTCCAAGATGCTGCTTTGCCCGATGCCGGGTCTGGTGGTGAAAATGGATGTGGCCGTGGGCGACGAAGTGCAGGAAGGTCAGGCGCTTTGCACCATCGAGGCGATGAAGATGGAGAACATCCTGCGCGCTGAGAAAAAGGGTGTCGTGTCAAAGGTCAACGCAGAAGCGGGCGACAGCCTGGCGGTGGATGACGTGATCATGGAGTTCGAATAGAGCGCAATGTCCCCGGATGTGTCCATAGATACATGGTGCAAGACTGACGTCGGCAATTGTCTGTCGGCGTCATCAAATGCTGTGTGGACGCTTCAGGATGGGATACGCATGGATAGAACAGTGAAATCGGCGCACGCGTGATGACCGGGCTTCTTTGCATAAGCTGGGGCACCTGTTGTGGTCCAAAGACAGCTGGTCGGCGCAGAGCCTCCCGCGGCTATTATCGCTCGCGGGCGGCTTCTTTTTCTTCTCTGATCTCGCGTTTGCGCATCGGCATCTTGTCGATGCTGCGCGTGATCTCGCGAACGTCCCAAGGGAATGGTTTGCGCAGCTTTACGCCGCCGTCCTTGCCAACCAGCACCAGCATGAAGCCGCGTGGCCGCATCTTGAGCCTGAGCGGAGAACGGGCTTCGGGGTCGGTGTCGGTCAATACGATCACATCGCGCTCCAGCAGCGCTTCGGGACGCTGGCCCAGCAGTTCAAGCTGTTCGATATACGCCGGGTCGTCCTCGCTGTCTGCAAAGACCAATACGGGGCGCTTTTTCCAGCGAAATTCGCTTAAATCAGCCATATCTGCAGCCACAAAGAGAGTTTCGAGTTCAACCACGTCTGTCTCCTGTGCCACCCCACTGGAGGCAATTAATCCAGCAATTACAATAGGTATAAGGCGTTTCATGTCTTCTCCTGTTGTCTCAGATATAAGCGTGATTTGGCCAAATGCGATGGCTAAATCGTCTCAGGTGCGCATTAAGCGCACAGCAAGGGGTTTTCTGGCATGAAAGAGGTGATCCTCGCATCATGGCCGAACGGGGCGGCCCCTTGGAAAAGGCTGGGCCAAAGGCTTATGGACGTCATCTTGCACCTTGGGGTTCACCGCACCGCGACAACCACTTTTCAGCATTACATGCGCGATCATGTGGACGATCTGGTTGGGCAAAATGTTGGGTATTGGGGGCCGCAGCGCTGCCGGAAGTCGGTATTTCCCGGATTGTTTCGTTCTGTTCTCGGCCAAAAAGGTCGCAATGTGGCGCAACGGGCCGAAGGGCGCATTCGGATGTTTAGTCAGCAGGCGCAGTTACGTGGCGTGCAGGAACTGCTGGTGAGTGATGAAAACCTGCTTGGCAATTGCGCCCAGAACCTGAGGTTTGAGCGGTTGTATCCCGGCGCGGGGGAACGCGTGGCAAGAATTTCGGCGGCTTTTGGTGGACGGTTGCGGCGCATTGTGCTGTCGATCCGTAGCCCCGAACTGTTTTGGGCCTCAGCTTCGGCTCTCGCGGTCTCGCGGGGGCATCCTGTGCCTTCAGCTGCACGCTTTGCCGCGATTTCGGAAGGCCGCCGGACGTGGCGCGATGTCATTACTGACCTGGCCTGCGCTGCGCCAGGGGCCGAGATTAAGGTTCTGCCGTTTGAGGCGCATGCAGGTCGTCCCGACGTGGTCTTGCATGCAGCCCTTGGGCGAGACGCGCCACGGGATGATAGGCTGCGTTGGCTGAACCGATCTCAGGATCTGCCCGCCTTGCGCGCAACACTGGCGCAGCATGGCGCAGATTCCAATCAATTGCCGGACGGGGTAGGGCGTTGGCAGCCCTTCACGGACGAACAAATCGCACGCCTGCGCGAGAATTACGCGGATGATCTGCATTGGCTTACTGCCGGGGCGGATGGTCTGGCGACACTGACAGAGGACGCGCACCTGACAAGAGCGGACACAAGTCTGCCAACGGGTGCAATGACAAAAGGACAAGGATATGACGAAGGACAAATGGCGCAGCACCGCTGAGGCCGAACTGCGCGGCCGCAGTCTTGATGATCTGACATGGAAGACGCTGGAAGGGATCGACGTACAGCCGGTCTATGATGCGTCCGATCTGGACGGTGTCGATCATTTGGGCTCCATGCCCGGAGAGGCGCCCTTCACGCGAGGCGTGAAAGCAACGATGTACGCGGGCCGGCCGTGGACAATCCGGCAATATGCGGGTTTTTCGACCGCCGAAGAATCCAACGCCTTTTACCGCAAGAACCTGGCCGCCGGTCAGCAGGGGGTCTCAGTCGCCTTTGATCTGGCGACACACCGGGGCTACGACAGCGATCACCCCCGTGTTGAGGGCGACGTGGGCAAGGCCGGCGTGGCGATTGACAGTGTCGAGGACATGAAAATCCTGTTCGACGGTATCCCGCTCGACAAGGTGTCGGTTTCCATGACGATGAATGGTGCCGTGATCCCGATCCTTGCGAACTTTATTGTCGCTGGCGAAGAGCAGGGGCATGACCGCGCCGTACTGTCGGGCACGATTCAGAACGATATTCTGAAAGAATTCATGGTCCGCAACACGTACATTTATCCGCCAGAGCCGTCGATGCGGATCATTGCGGATATCATCGAATATACCTCGAACGAGATGCCCAAGTTCAACTCGATCTCGATCTCCGGCTATCACATGCAGGAAGCGGGGGCGAACCTGGTGCAGGAGTTGGCGTTCACTTTGGCCGATGGTCGCGAGTATGTGCGTGCCGCCATTGAGCGGGGCATGGACGTGGACAAGTTTGCAGGGCGTTTGAGCTTCTTTTTTGCAATCGGCATGAATTTCTTCATGGAAGCCGCCAAGTTGCGTGCCGCGCGTCTGCTGTGGCATCGCATCATGGCTGAGTTCAATCCAAAGAACCCCAAGTCGTCGATGCTGCGGACCCACTGCCAGACGTCGGGAGTGAGCCTTCAGGAACAGGATCCTTACAACAACGTGGTGCGCACCGCATACGAGGCGATGGCGGCGGTTCTGGGCGGCACTCAGTCGCTCCATACCAACGCGCTGGATGAGGCGATCGCGCTGCCAACCGAGAATTCGGCCCGCATCGCACGTAATACGCAATTGATTTTGCAGGAAGAAACCGGCGTGACCAACGTCGTCGATCCGTTGGCGGGTTCGTATTATGTCGAAAAGCTGACCCATGATCTGGCTGAAGAAGCCTGGAAACTGATCGAGGAGGTCGAGGAGTTGGGCGGCATGACCAAGGCTGTTGCCACTGGCATGCCGAAGCTGCGTATTGAAGAAGCGGCGGCCCAGCGTCAGGCCAACATCGACCGGGGCACAGAGGTCATCGTCGGGGTGAATAAGTACCGGCGCGACAAGGAAGATCCGATCGATATTCTTGATGTCGACAACGTCGCGGTGAGGGAGAGCCAGATCAAGCGGCTGGAAACCATCCGCGCAAGCCGTGATGACGCCGCGTGCAAAGCTGCGCTGGATGAATTGACGCGCCGGACGAAAGAGGGCGGCAACCTGTTGGAAGGGGCCGTGGACGCCGCACGCGCACGCGCCACCGTGGGAGAGATTAGCATGGCAATGGAAGAAGAATTCGGCCGCCACCGGGCAGAGGTAAAAACCCTCGCCGGGGTGTATGGTGCTGCATATGAAGGCGACGAAGGTTTTGCCGCAATCCAGAAATCGGTTGAGCAATTCGCCGAAGAAGAGGGCCGTCGCCCCCGGATGTTGGTCGTCAAGATGGGTCAGGATGGTCACGACCGGGGGGCCAAGGTGATTGCGACCGCCTTTGCCGATATCGGTTTCGATGTTGATGTCGGCCCGCTGTTCCAGACACCAGCAGAGGCCGCACAGGACGCGGTAGACAACGACGTCCATGTGATCGGCATTTCATCGCAGGCGGCGGGCCACAAGACATTGGCACCGCAGTTGGTCAAGGCGCTCAAAGAGGCGGGAGCCGAAGACATCCTTGTCATTTGCGGGGGCGTCATTCCCCAGCAGGATTATCAGTTCCTCTATGATGCAGGGGTCAAGGCGATCTTTGGGCCCGGCACGAACATACCTGCGGCGGCAGAGGATATCCTTAAACTGATCCGCGAGGCGCGGCGCTGAAAAAGGGGGAAGGCCACGCGCCTTCCCTTATCTCTTGGCGGTAACCTGATCTGTAAGGAAAAGACATGTCGCAGATGGAGTTGGACCATATCGCGGTAAGTGCCGGGACTTTGGCCGAGGCAACGGCTCATGTTCAGTCTGCGTTAGGCGTTCCTTTGCAGCAAGGTGGGGAGCATGCAGTCTTTCACACCCACAACACGCTGCTGGGGTTGGAAGATGGGCTTTATCTTGAGGCGATTGCGGTCAATCCGGCTGCGCCGACACCTGACCGTCCGCGCTGGTTTGACCTTGATCGTTTTTCCGGTTCGCCGCGGCTGACAAACTGGATCTGCCGCTGCGCGGACCTGGATGCGACGCTGGCTTCTTTGCCTGACGGATTTGGCGCGCCGGTGTCCCTGCAGCGTGGTGATCTGCGGTGGCGTATGGCCGTTCCGGCCGATGGGGTGCTTCCCTTTGACAACTGCGCGCCCGCGTTGATTGAGTGGGAGGGTGACGTGCATCCCGCCCCCTTGCTTACGCAACAGGGTGCACGGCTAGACCGGCTGACGGTCCGGCACCCTCGGGCTGCCGATCTGCAATCGATGCTTGCGAGCCACTTGAATGATCCCCGCGTTCAATTCGAAGCAGGAGCCGCCGGACTGGAGGCTCAGTTCACCGTGGCAGGGGTGGCAAAGGCGCTTTACTGATGATCAGGCCCGCGACAGTTTCGGATGCAGAGCGCATCGCGGCGCTTTGGAATGATATGATCCGCGATTCGCTTGCGACGTTCACGACCGAAGAAAAAACTGTCAGCGCGACACGCCAGTTGATTCAAGAGAGGTCAGACGCTTTCTGGGTGATTGATGAGGAGGGCGACTGTGATCTGGGGTTCGTGACCTATGGTCCGTTTCGTGCAGGTCCAGGTTATGCCGCGACAGTCGAGCACACGATCATTCTGGGGCCATCCGCGCAGGGCAGGGGATATGGCCGTCAGTTGATGACCCACGCTGTGGCAGCCGCAGCCGCGCAGGGGCATCATGTCATGGTCGCCGGGATCAGTTCGGCCAATCCGGCGGCGGTCGCATTTCACCGCGCATTGGGGTTTCGCCAGACCGGGCATATGCCGGAGGTTGGACGCAAGGCAGGGCAATGGCTTGACTTGATTTTGATGCAGAAAACGCTTCAAGCGCCCTGACTTCCCGCGCAGGCTCAGCTAGGGTTCGCCCATGTCGATCTGGACCCGCATCACCGAGGCGCTTTCCGCGCTGACCTCAGGCGAGGGGCTGGCAGCCGTCTTTGACCGGTTGCGCAGCCCGCCGGAGCGGTCGGTCGCCTTTACCATCGCCGTGATCGCGCTGGGTGCGAAGATGGCCAAGGCAGACGGGCTGGTGACGCGGGACGAGGTGACGGCCTTTCGGGAGGTGTTCCAGATCGCCGAAGGTGACACTGACGGGGCGGCGCGGGTGTTTAACCTCGCCCGGCAGGACGTGGCCGGTTACGACGATTACGCCAAACGCATTGCTACGATGTTTCAGGGCCAGCCGGACATGCTGAGCGATCTGATGGAGGGGTTGTTCCACATCGCCATGGCGGATGGGAAATATCATCCGAACGAAGATGCGTTTCTGGAGGATGTGGCGCGGATTTTTGGCATGTCGGATAATGATTTTGCCTCTCTCAAGGCGCGGTTTGTGCCTGACACATCGCCCTTGCCCCATACCGTTCTTGGCATTGCGCCGAATGCCACGCTGGAAGAAGCGCGCGTGGCGTGGCGCAAGCTGGTGAGAGACAACCATCCCGATGCATTGATCGCACGTGGCCTGCCTGAGGAAGCGGTGCGCATGGCCGAGAAACGCATGATCGACATCAACCGGGCGTGGGAGACGCTTTCGGGAAAGGCTGCCTGATGCGGATCGCGACCTATAACGTCGAATGGTTTTCCGCGCTGTTCAATAACCATGATGAGCTTTTTAACGACAACGGTTGGTCGTCGCGGTATAACGTGACGCGGGCACAGCAAACAGCCGCGCTTGGCGTTGTGTTTCAGGCGATGGATGCCGATGCCATCATGGTCATCGAAGCCCCGGATCAAAGCAAAACGAACGCGACTATCCGGGCGCTGACTAATTTTGCGAACCATTTCAATTTGCGCACGCGCGAAGTTGTTATGGGGTTTTCCAACGATACAGAACAGGAAATCGCTCTGCTGTACGACCCTTATGTGATGGTCGCAGAACATGATCCGAAGGGCGTGTTTTCCGGTCAGGAAGGGGCCACCGGTGCGCCGCGATTTGACGGTACCCTGCTGATCGACCTCGACATTGACGCGACTGAAGACAGGGTGGTCTTTTCCAAGCCGCCGCTTGAGATTGCGCTTCAGACAGCGAACGGCTTTGATTTCCGCATGATCGGCGCGCACCTGAAATCCAAGGCACCGCATGGCGCTGGCAGTTCCGCCGAAATGCTGACGCTGAACATTGCCAACCGGCGCAAGCAGTTGGCGCAGGCGGTCTGGTTGCGCGCACGGATTGAAACGCATCTGGCAGAGGGCACACCGCTGATCGTTCTGGGTGATCTGAATGACGGTCCGGGGCTTGATGAATTCGAAAGCCTTTTTGGCCGCTCTTCGGTCGAGATCGTGATGGGGCAAGACGACGGTGCGGGGCTTTTCGATCCGCATGCACGTCAGGCACTCAGCCGTCGGTTGGGCGCTCAGCCTACGACGGCACGGTTCTGGATCAGGCCGGAAAAGCGTTTTCTGCAAGCGCTTCTGGACTATATCATGGTGACGGACGATATCCGCGCAAAAGGTGCGAAATGGCGGATCTGGCACCCCTTGGACGATCCGCAATGCTGGCAGAACCCGGAATTGCGCGATGCTCTGGTTACCGCCTCCGACCACTTTCCGGTGACGCTCGATTTCGATGACCGCTCGTAATTGGCGTCGGATTGACCTATATTTGCAGTATGAAACGAACGTTACCTTTTGTTGTCGCGCTCTGGCTTGCGGCCCCTGTGGCGCAGGCAGAGGATGCTGATGAGCCCGGGTTGTCCCTGATGGAGCGGGGGGCGCAGATGTTCATGGAAGGCATTTTGAAAGAGATGGAGCCGGCCATTGAGGAGTTTCAGGGATTTGCCGATGAGATGGGGCCGGCGTTGCGGCAGTTTGCCAAAGAAATGGGCCCAAAGCTGGGCGAGCTTCTTGAAGAGATTGAGGATTGGAGCGCCTACCAACCGCCCGAGGTGCTGCCGAACGGTGACATCATCATCAGGCGCAAACCGGATCATCCACTGACCCCGCCGGATACGCCGACAAAGCCTGCACCGCAGATCGAGCTTTGATGTCGTCTGCGTTCAACGCCATCCGCGCGGTGGATTACACTGTAATCATCACGCGCGACATGGGTGCAATGCGCGCATTCTATGAGGGTGTTCTTGGATTTGAGCTGGAGCGCAGCCTGTCCGAGAACTGGTTTGAGTATCGCATTGGCAATACGATTTTGTCGCTTTCATCGCCGGGCCTGACCAAAGACGATCCGCCCATCCCTCATGGGACAGCGGCGCTGCAGCTTGCATTCCGGGTGCCCGTCGAAGCGGTAGATGCCTGCGCGGCGGAACTGTCGGAAAAGCGTATTGATATCGTGTCGCAGCCAGCGGACCGCGATTTTGGCCACAGGACGCTGTTCTTTCGCGATCCCGACGGTAATCTGCTTGAGGTCTATGCAGAGATCTGAGCCGGTGTCACTTCTGCGCGGGTGTCATGTGCGCCTAGTCGGCTGTCCTCACGTCTTTCAGCCTTGCTTCTTTGACTTCACCGTCTTGATCTCAACCTCGGCCCCCAGAGAGGCCGCAAGTGAGTTCAGACGCGCTTCTGCCACTTCGCCAAAGAGCGGCAGCATGTCCTGCGTCAACCTGAGCTGAAGAATTTTCTTTTTCGAGAACCACCGCAATTCACCGCGGTCTTCGTCCGGGGTCATCCAGAGCATCGCGCCGAAACGCATGGCCTTGCCCAGAACTTCAGCTTCGGCGCGCGCCTTCTTGTCGATCATATCGTAGAGATCCTCGAACCGACGGTTTTCCCGTTTGTTGGAATAGCGGTGCAGCAATGCCAGCCCCAGAAAGACCCGTTCGGAATGCTTGAGGCCGCCCAGATTGGCGCGGGTGGCGTTGTCAAAACAAACTTCGGCCCGGTAGTCAGGATGGGCTCGCCAGCTGACGTCATGGAGCAGGCAGGCTGCCTTCACCAGACGCTTGCGCGGCCCGGAGGCCGATTTGTAGAGCGGCAGGATGAAATCATAGAGGATCTTGCCAAAGCCCGGCATCCGCGCATCCTTGGCCTCGGCAAAGCGGCAGGCCTCGATCAGCGGATCGCGGTCGCGCAGGCGTTGGGGCATTTGCTCGTACAGCATGCCTTCGCGGATGCCGTAACTGGAAAGGGCGATGTCCTTGGGCTTGAAAGTCTTGACCAGACGGCTCAGCACTTCGGCGGCAAAGGGCACCAGCGCCATCCGGCTGGAGGATACGCCGGATATGGCGCGCAATTCTTCAAGGTCTGTGTTCTTGATGAATTTTACCGTAGCAGAGACGGCGCGTGGCGTCATGCGGTACTCGTGCAGAACGTGCAGGGGATAGCCACGCCGCACCATGTCGATCCGCGCAATTGCCCGCCAGGACCCGCCAACCAGAAACAAGCGGTCGCGTTGTGCGCCCATGGTTTCCTTGAGGCCCTGCATGATCTCCTTGATGTGGGCATTGCGTGCCTTGGCGCCGCCTTTCATCTCGCGAAGCTTGAGGGGTCCAAGTTGCGAGGTCACGCGGCGGCCGACGCGCCCGCCGGAGATTTCTGCCAGTTCCATGGACGAGCCACCAATGTCGCAGACCAGACCATACGCCCCGGGCCAGCCCAAGAGAACGCCCTGTGCCGACAGGCGTGCTTCCTCTTCGCCGTCGATGACCCAGATGCGCAGGCCAGTTTCGCGCATAACGTCATCACAGAAGGCGCGGCCGTCGCTGGCGTCGCGGACCGCAGCCGTTGCTACGACGGACAGTTCTGTCAGCCCCATCCCATCGGCCAGCTTTTTGAATCGCCGCATGGCAGACAGCGCACGTGTCCGCCCTTCGGGCGACAGATGGCCTGTTTCGGCCATGCCAGCCCCCAAGGCGCACATGATCTTTTCGTTGTAGAAATACGCAGGCGACCGTGCAGCCCCGTCAAAGACTACCAACCGGACGGAGTTTGACCCGACATCCACCACACCGACCCGCGCGAGGGCGCGTGCGCTGGGGTCTTCGAACAGAGGTTTGCCAAAAAGCCCCAGATCGGCCACGCCTGTTTCGGGAACAGCCGGGCGGGTCATCTCGGTCTGGTCGTTCATGCGCATCCCCGTCGCTTGATTAGGCGGCAAGATGGGTCACCCGGTGGACAGGGTCAATGATTAACCGGGCGGCAGAGCGGATGGAGAACCGTCTCAATCCTCAGTATGGGTCAGCTTGGGCACATCTGACGCCCCCGCAGAGCCACGCCCGGAGAGAGAGGGGTTTTCCATAAAGAAGCGGTGGCAATTAAAGGTGAATTGCCCTTCCTGGTAGGCTGGCCGGGAAAAGCTGCCATCGGCTGCCATGATCCAGCTTTGCGCCACGTCGGCAAGGTTTGCCGCCATGATCTGGCTCACGATTTGCGCTTTCACGGTGGCGTTCTCAATCTCAACCAAAGTCTCTACGCGCCGGTTCAGATTGCGGCCCATCCAGTCAGCCGAAGAGATGAACACGCGGGCCTTCTTGTGTGGCAGCCCGTAGCCGTTGCCGAAACAGACGATGCGCGAGTGTTCAAGGAAACGGCCCACGATGGATTTGACGCGGATGTTTTCGGACAGCCCCTTGATACCGGGGCGCAAACCACAAATGCCGCGAATGACAAGGCTGATCTTCACGCCAGCCTGAGAGGCCGCGTACAGCGCGTCGATGACCTCTGCGTCGATAAGCGAGTTCATCTTGGCCCAGATCACCGCCGGTTCCCCTGCCTTTGCATGCGCTGCTTCGGCGGCAATCATTTCCAGCAGGCGCGGCTTGAGCGTGGTCGGTGAAATCGCGAGGTTATCAAGGCTGTCGGGCTGGGCGTAGCCAGACAGGTAGTTGAACACCTTGGTCGCATCCCGTCCTAGTTTGGCATCGCAGGTAAACAACGACAGATCGGTGTAGATACGTGCTGTGATGGGGTGATAGTTGCCTGTACCGTAATGCGTGTAGGTTACCAGTTGGTTTCCCTCGCGGCGTACCACGGTTGAGATTTTTGCGTGCGTTTTCAGGTCGATGAAACCATACACGACATGGGCGCCTGCGCGTTCCAGCCTGCGCGACTGACGGATATTCGCCGCTTCATCAAACCGTGCCTTCAGTTCAACCAGTGCCGTGACCGATTTGCCGTCTTCGGCAGCTTCGCAGAGTGCTTCAACAATCGGGCTGTCGCGTGAGGTGCGATAAAGCGTTTGTTTGATCGCCACGACATCGGGGTCGCGTGCGGCCTGCGCCAGAAAGCGGACGACCATGTCGAACGTCTCATAAGGATGATGCAGCAGCATGTCTTTTTGCCTGATCGCGGCAAACATATCCCCGTCGTGGTCGGTAACGCGTTCTGGGATCCGTGGGGTGAATTGGGGCCATAACAGGTCGGGCCGGGCGTCGGTGACAAGTTCTGACAGGTCATCGACCCCGATCATGCCAGCGATCTCGATCACATCGCGCTCCAGCACGCCCAGCTCCGCCATGATCACCGCTTTGAGCTTTTCCGGTGCGCCAGCGGAATGGGTCAGGCGTACGACTTCACCCCGGCGGCGGCGCTTCAGCGCGACTTCGAACTCGCGCACGAGGTCTTCGGCCTCGTCCTCGACTTCCAGATCACTATCCCGCAGCACGCGGAATTCAAAGTGTGATTTAAGTTTGTAACCGGGGAAGAGGTCGGGGATGTGGATGACCAGCAGGTCCTCCAGCGGCAGGTAGCGCAAAGTGCCTTCGGGTGCCGGAAGCGCTACAAAACGGTCGATCTGCGCAGGAATTGGCAACAGGGCCTGCAGCGGGCGCTTGTCACTGCTGCGTTCCAATTGAAGCGCCAGTGCGTAGCCGGTGTTGGGGATGAACGGGAAGGGATGCGCAGGGTCAATCGCCAGCGGTGACAGAACCGCGAAGACCTGATTGAGAAACACTTCCTTGAGATAACTGAGATCTTCATTGCTGAGGTCTGCGATCCGCTCAAGGTAGATATTCTGTTCGTCCATCTCGGCCATCAGATCGACCAGCACCCGCTGTTGGGTCATCATCAGGCTTCGGGCGTTTTCGTTAATCAAAACCAGCTGTTCGGCGGGCGAAAGGCCGTCGGCGGCGGGTGTGGTGTTGCCCGCATGGGCCAGTTCGCGCAGGCCTGCGACGCGGACCGTGTAGAATTCATCAAGGTTGTCGGCGGATATCGACAGAAAGCGCAGCCGTTCCAGCAGGGGGACGCGGGGGTTCTCGGCCTCTTCCAGCACCCGCCAGTTGAAGCCAAGCCAGCTGAGTTCGCGGTTGTAGAACCGGCCTGGGCCGCTGATGTCCAGATCGGGCAGGTCGATGGCGGGAGGGAAATCACCCTTGAGAAAATCGGTTTGGGTCATGGCGACCTTATTGTGCAGAAGTGTCAAAGAATTGCGACAGTTGCGCCGCAGGCCCAGTATCACGCGCCGGGGGCGTCCTTGTCCAGCACCTGCACGGCAAGGTGACGCGTGATGGGCCGCTTAAGGGCCAGACTGGCGGCATCAAGCCGTTCCACCAGATCAATCGCTGCTGCAAAGGAACGGTCCATGCGGCCCAACAGATAGCGGATCAGGTCTGGTTTTGGCGTCAACTGGCGGTCGGCCAATAGTTTGACCAGCAACGCCGACAGCAAAGAGTCGTCCGGAGCGTCCAATTGTGCAGCGGTTGTCCCCTGCAGACGGCTCACAAGATCGGGGAGGCGCAGACCCCATTGTGTCACGGGGCCGGTGCCGGTGAACAACAGGTGATGCTCTTCGGAGAGCGCAAGGTTATGCAAATGAAACAGCGCTGTCTCGGCCTCTGAATTTCCCGCAATATCGGGCACGTCCTCAACCGCGACTGGCCCTTGCGCCAACTCTGGGACGTCCTCTTGCCGTAGCTCCCTGGCGCTTATGATACGTGCACCCGACATCTCTGCCCAGACATGGGTCAGATGCGTCTTGCCCGCACCCTCCGGACCGGTCAGCACCAGCTTGTCACCCGCCCAGTCATGCCAGGCGTCGATCATCGCCAGTGCTACGGCGTTTGACGGGCTTACAAAAAACGCATCCCGCCCCAGCGCGGTGCGGCTGGGCAGATCTAGGCCAAGTTGCTGGGCCATTTACGCGTCGTCCGCCTCGGCGTGTTCGTGGCGGCCGGTGCCACGGTACAGCAAGCTTTGCTGATATTGATCGACCGCGAAGCGGGCCAATACGCCGATGGCCGCCGCCAGTGGAACAGCCACAAGCATCCCGACAAAGCCGAAAAGCGTGCCAAATACCGACAGAGCGAGGATCAACCAGACAGGGTGCAGTCCCACCGAACTGCCGACAAGTTTGGGGGTAAGCACGTTGCCTTCAATGACCTGACCCAGCCCGAAGATACCTGCGACCAGCCCGATAGAGACCCAATCCCCCCAGAACTGAAAAAGCGCCAGACCAATCGCCAATGCGCCGCCGATGAGCGCGCCCAGATAAGGGATAAAGGTCAGGACGCCCGCAACAAACCCGACCACAAGGCCAAACTGAAGACCGACAAGCATCAGCGCGATGGCGTAATAGGACCCAAGGATCAGGCAGACAGTGCCCATGCCGCGTACAAAGGACGACAGGGTTGCATCGATGTCTTTGGCAAGGTCGCGTATGACCGGTGCGTGATCGCGGGGCAGCAGCCGGTCGATGGAGGCAATCATGCGGTCCCAGTCCAGCAGCAAATAGACCGACACCACTGGCACCACGACAAACAGCAGCAAAACGTTGATGATGGAAGCGAAAGAAGAAAGCGCCGTTTCGAGAAGTTCGCCCCCACGTTCCTGAATGGTCGCCCCGATGGAGTTCAGCGAAGTGCGCAATGTCGACCCTTCGTCAAGCAGGGCCGGGAAGCGTTCAGTCAGGAAGTTGGTGAAATTCTTAAAGAGCTGTGGTGCTGTCTCGATCAGGCTGGCAGTTTGGTTCACAAGGGTTGGGATCACCAGAAGGGCAACCAAAACAAAGGTCAGTATCGCGATGATTGTGATCAGCAAAGTGGCCAACGCCCGACTGCAACCCATGCTTTCCAGCTTGTCAGCGACCGGATCCAGGAAATAGGCAATAGCGCCACCCAGCAGGAACGGCACCAGCACATCGCCCAAAAACCATAGGGCCACAAGGAAGACTGCGGCGGCTACTCCCCAGTACTTCAGTTGATCTCGTATCGGGAGGGCCATGTGAAACTCCGGTTGCGCGTCCTTCTGACATTGCGCAACCGGTGGATGGTTTCAAGGGGAGGGGTGTGAAAACTTCGATCACGCACCCCCTGCAATCAGAACCGCGCTGACCGCGTAGCAGATCGAGGCCCCCAACGCCGTGACCCATCGGACGTGGTTCCAGCGTACCCAACCCCTGACGTAATCTGGCCAATAGGCCTGCGCCGCGGCACCCGCTTGAGGCATGGCTTCAAGCCGCTTGTTCATAGGAATGTTGCCGCCTGCTGAGACAACAAAGACACCGATGATGTAGAGTGCGCCCGCCGCGGTCAGCCAGGTGGCTACCGGCCCATTGACAAATACAATCGCAAATCCTGCCACAGCCCCGGAAACCGGGATCATCCCGATCAGAAGCACCATGAAGATGGACCGGTAAACTTCGCGGTTGATGATCTGCATCGCTTCGGTGCCCCCGGCCGGTTCAGTGGCCCGCAATGATTTCATCACGAAGTCCGAGAAAGTCAGGAAGACCCCTGCCACAAGGCCGGTTGCCATGCTGAGGGTTAAAAGACCCCATACGGTGAATGGTATGGTCATATCGATGTCCTTTCGATTAGTCAGTTGGAGATTGCGACAGCACGCCCGGCATAGCGCAGGTCATTCAGTTGGCGTGCAAGGAAGCTGGCAATGTCTGCCCGGGTGATTTTGAGGGTCAGGTTGCGCTCTGACGGACCGAATGCTTCCTTGTAGGTTCCTGTGGCGGGACCGTCGGAAAAGGCACCTGGGCGGACGATGGTCCAGTTCAAGCCGCTGGCGCGGACAAGCTGTTCTTGTAGTTCGTGGTCCTTGAACACGGGACGCAGTAACGCGCCAAACATGATGCGCTTCCAGAAGAAGTTCAGATTGTCCCAGCTTTCATGCGCGCCGAGCGTCGATTGGCAGATCAACCGTGAAACGCCGTGCTTCTGCATCCCCCGTATCACGTTCATCGTGCCCTCAGAGCGCACCATGCTTTTACGCGACATGCCCGCGCCCAGTGTCACGATCACGGCCTCATGCCCGTCAATGGCCTTGGCAACATCGTCTTCGTTCAATGCGTCGCCGGTCTGCAAGGTCAGCTGCGGGTGCGAGATCGCCAGCTTTTCGGGGCTGCGCGCGAACGCCGTCACATCATGCCCTTCGGCCAACAGTTGTTCGACGGCCAGGGTCCCGATTGTGCCAGTGGCACCGAATACAATTGTTCTCATCTTAATCTCCATTTCTGCCTTTACACCGTGTAAAGTTGACATGGTGTCAATAATCGTCATGTTGACATCATGTCAAGTAAGAAAAATCCAACCCGCGATCGTATTCTGAAAACCACTTGGGAGCTGTTGGAGGACGGCGGTGCAAGTGCTGTACGGATGTCGGACATCGCCAAAGCCGCCAAAATCAGTCGGCAAGCCCTGTACCTGCACTTCCCCAACAGGGCCGAACTGCTTGTCGCAACCACGCGATATCTGGATGAGGTCTATGATATCGAGGGCAAACTTGCGGCCAGCCGTGCGGCACCAACCGGCAGGGCGCGGTTGCACGAATGGGTGGTGGTCTGGGGCAACTACATCCCCAAGATCTATGGTATCGCCAAAGCCCTGATGGCGCTCCAAGCCAGTGACGCCGAGGCAGCTGACGCATGGTCTGACCGGATGCAGGCCGTGCGCGAAGGATGCGCAGCGGCCGTAGCCGCGCTCGCTGGCGATGGGGTGCTGACGTCACAAATGACAGAGAAAGAAGCGACCGATGCGCTTTGGACGCTTCTTTCCGTGCCTGCGTGGGAACAGCTTTGCGTGACCTGCGGCTGGACGCAAGATCGCTACATCGCGTTGATGCAGCAGATGGCGGTCCACATGCTTGTGGACGATCAGGCACCTTGACAGCGCATGTCTGAAAGCAGCAGATCGGGGCAAAAGGAGCACCGGCATGCGCACGGAATTCGACGACGAACTGCAAGACCGCCTTGTGCGCTATGCCGCCATCGACAGCCAAAGCGATGCGCGATCAGCGACGTCTCCCAGCACGGATATACAGTTGGATATGTCGCGCCTACTGGTGCAAGAGCTTCAAGAGATGGGCGCGCAAGACGTTACTCTGACGGATTTCGGTGTCGTACTTGCCACGATCCCCGGCACCGCCGAAGGGCCAACGATGGGGTGGTGCGCCCATGTCGACACGGCCCCGCAGTTCAACGCTACAGGTGTGAAACCGGTCGTGCATCGCGGCTACAATGGCGGGGATATCACCTTTGCGGATGCGCCGGAGTTGAAGCTGTCGCCTGAGAACTCGCCCTATCTTGCGCAGAAAGTTGGCGAGGACATCATCACGGCCAGCGGTACAACGCTGTTGGGAGGGGACGACAAGGCCGGGGTGGCGATTGCCATGACAGCGGCGCGGTACCTTTTGCAGAACCCTGATATCAGGCATGGCCCTATTCGGCTGGCCTTTACCCCGGATGAGGAAATCGGGCGCGGCGTGGACCCGCGTCTGCCAGACGATCTGAAGGCGGACTTTGCCTATACCTTCGACGGCGGCAAACCCGGTGAGATCGAGTTCGAGACATTTTCGGCGGACGGGGCAACGGTCACCGTTACCGGCGTGTCGGCGCATCCCGGCTTTGCCAAGGACAAGATGGTCAACGCGCTGCATTTGACCTCGAAAATCGTGATGATGCTGCCCCAAGTGACCATGACCCCGGACACCACGGAAGGGACCGAAGGGTTCATTCATGTCTCAGAGATCATGGGCGGATCGTCGGAGGCAGAGATCACCCTGATCATCCGTGATTTCGAAATGGAGGGGTTGGAGGCGAAAGGCGCGCTGCTGCGGCAAGTCTGCGAAACAGTCGCGGCCACCGAGCTGCGGGCGCAGATCAAGTGCGATATCACACCCCAATACCGCAACATGCGCTATTGGCTGGAAAAGGACATGACACCCGTTGACCTGGTGCGCGCCGCCGTGACGGACGTGGGGCTGGAGCCAGTATCGATTCCGATCAGAGGTGGCACGGACGGGTCTCGGCTGACAGAGATGGGGGTCCCGTGCCCCAACGTCTTTACCGGCATGCAGGAGATTCACGGGCCGCTTGAGTGGATATCGGTGCAGGATATGGCACTGGCGACGAAGGTGGCCATTGCGCTTGCCCGGCGGACCGTGACCTGAAGGAGCGGGCAAGCCCGCATTCGATCTTATTGTTGGGGCTCTGCCCCAAGCCCTGCGGGATTTGTCGCCAAAAAGAGAAGGCAATTGTGTCGGGCGTGGCTTTGAATTAGGCAAACCGGAATGTGATTTGAGCCTCAAGGAGTGCTGCCATGCGTCTGAGCCGTTATTTTCTGCCTGTGCTGAAGGAAAACCCCTCTGAGGCGCAGATTGTCAGCCATCGTTTGATGCTGCGCGCGGGTATGATCAAGCAGTCTTCGGCAGGCATCTATTCGTGGTTGCCACTGGGCTTCAAGGTGCTGCGCAAGATTGAGAATATCGTCCATGAAGAGCAGGCGCGCGCAGGCCATCACGCGATGCTGATGCCCACGATCCAGTCTGCGGACCTGTGGCGCGAAAGCGGACGCTATGACGCTTACGGTGAGGAAATGCTGCGGATCAAGGACCGTGGTGGGCGCGACATGCTGTTCACTCCCACGGCAGAAGAACTGATTACGGATATCTTCCGCGCCCACGTCAGCAGCTACAAGGACCTGCCGCTGACTATGTACCAGATCCAGTGGAAATTCCGCGACGAAATCCGCCCGCGTTTTGGCGTGATGCGGGGACGCGAGTTTTTGATGAAGGACGGCTACAACTTTGATTTGACGAAAGAAGACGCTTTGCACGCTTATAACCGCCATCTGGTCAGCTACCTGCGTACCTACGAACGGATGGGCCTTCGGGCGATCCCGATGCGCGCGGACAGCGGCCCCATTGGTGGCGATGACACGCACGAATTCCTTGTGCTGGCCGACACGGGCGAGTCGGAGGTGTTTTATGACAGCGCGGTGACAGACCTGACCTTTGGGGACCGCGAGATCGACTATGATAGCGTGGAGCAATGCGCGGCCATCATGGAAGAGTTCACCTCGAAATACGCACGCACGGATGAGACGCATGATGAAGCCTTGTTCGGTGAGGTACCCGAAGAGCGGCGCCGCACGGCGCGGGGCATCGAAGTGGGGCAGATCTTTTACTTTGGGACAAAGTATTCCGAGGCTATGGGGGCTACCGTGCAAGGCCCTGACGGCAAGAACGTGCCCGTGCACATGGGTAGCCACGGCATCGGAGTGAGCCGTCTGTTGGGTGCGATCATCGAGGCAAGCCACGATGACAACGGCATCATCTGGCCTGAAGGGGTGACACCCTTCCACGCTGGTATCGTCAACCTCAAGCAGGGCGACGCAGAAGCAGACGCTGCCTGCGAGGCGCTTTATGCATCGCTGACCGCACTTGGGCTTGAACCGCTTTATGATGATCGTAATGAGCGCGCGGGCGGCAAATTTGCCACCATGGACCTGATCGGTCTGCCGTGGCGGATTACCGTGGGCCCGCGCGGCCTGAAGAACGGTGTGGTCGAACTGACCTCGCGCCGTACGGGTGAAAGCGAAGAAATGCCGCCAGAGCAGGCTGTGGAGCGCATTCGTGACATTTATGCAGGTCACAAGCACGGCCAGCATGTCGAGATGATGGCGAACCGCAGCTTCCATACCTATATCTGACCCATGGCCCGCACCGCGCCTTTTGCCCCTTTTGAGTGGATGATCGCATGGCGGTATCTGCGTGCCCGCCGGGCTGAGGGCGGGGTCAGCGTGATGACATGGATCAGCCTGATCGGCATTACGGTGGCGGTCTTTGCGCTGATTGCGACGCTCTCGGTCCGTTCGGGCTTTCGGGCGGAGTTCGTGGATACCATTCTGGGCGCCAACGCACATGTGACGGTCTACCAATTGGGCGAGGTGGCACCGAACGGGCAGATCGACCGGACCATTGCCGATTACGAGGCGCTGGCCGCACAGGTTGCCGCCGTACCCGGCGTGACCCGTGTCGCCCCCTTGGTGCGTCAGCAGGTGATGGCCAACAACCGGCAGTCCAACGCGGGGGTCGAGGTTTACGGCATCGCGCCGGAAAACCTCAAGACCATTCCACGGATTGCCAGTTCAGATCAGGCGCAGGGCGATATTGACCGGTTCGAGGAAGGTATCGCGCTGGGCATCGGGGTGGCGCGGTCGCTTGGGGTCAACGTGGGCGACCGGATCAAGCTGATCTCTCCCAACGGGGTGAAGACCGCCTTTGGCACCAGTCCGCGCGTGAACGCCTATGAAGTGGTCTATATCTTTGCCGCCGGGCGGTACGACATTGACCGCACGCGGGTCTATCTGCCGCTGGCCGAAGCGCAATCTTTCTTCAATCGAGAGGGTGTCGCGGACGAACTTGAGGTGATGGTGGAAGAGCCTGAACGCGTGGATGAGATGGCTTTGCCTTTGCTTCAGGCGGCTGGAGAACGGGGGCAGATCTGGACTTGGCGCGATGCCTCGGGGGCGTTCCTGAATGCACTTGATATCGAGGACCGGGTCATGTTCGTGATCCTGTCGGTGCTGGTCCTGATCGCGGCGATGAACATCGTCTCGGGGCTGATCATGCTGGTCAAGAACAAGGGGCGCGATATTGGCATCCTGCGGACAATGGGCCTGACGGAAGGCTCTATTCTGCGGGTGTTTTTCATCTGCGGGGCCTTCACGGGTATCATCGGTACCGCGATGGGGGTGATCCTTGGGTGTCTCTTTGCCATCTACGTGGATCAGATTTTCGGCTTCGTGAATTACCTTTCCGGCGGCACTGCATGGGATGCCTCGATCCGGGGCATTTATTTCCTGCCAGCCGAGCTGAACCTGAAAGACGTCCTGTCAGCCGTGGCGTTGTCATTGGGTCTGTCATTCATCGTCACGATCTTTCCGGCGCGCCGGGCCGCGCGCATGAACCCGGTAGAGGCGCTGCGATATGAGTGATGCGGCGCTGAAACTGACAGGCATCAGCAAGACTTATAACCTGGGTCGACCGAACGAAGTGCAGGTGTTGCGCGGTGTCGATCTTGAGGTTGCAAAGGGTGAAATCGTGGCCCTTGTCGCCCCGTCCGGGGCAGGCAAGTCCACTTTGTTGCATATCGCCGGGCTGTTGGATACGGCGGATCACGGGCAGGTGCAGATCGCGGGTCAGGACATGACAGGGCTTCACGATCGCCGTCGCACCCGCATTCGTCGCAACGATGTGGGTTTTATCTACCAGTTCCACCACCTTCTGCCCGAATTCACCGCGCTTGAGAACATCGTGCTGCCGCAACTTGCCAACGGCGCGGCACGCAAGGCGGCCGAGGCCCGTGCGCGTGATCTGCTGGAGACAGTCGGCATTGCCTCGCGTGCAGATCATCGCCCGGCTGCCCTCTCAGGGGGAGAGCAGCAGCGCGTGGCGTTTTGCCGGGCGCTGGCCAACACGCCGCGACTTTTGCTGGCGGATGAGCCGACGGGCAACCTTGACCCGGCAACCTCGGATCAGGTGTTTGCGGCGCTCATGGAACTTGTGCGCGGCAGCGGCCTCTCGGCCCTGATTGCAACGCATAACCTTGAACTGGCTGCACGCATGGATCGTCAGATCAGGCTGGATGCCGGCAAGATGACCACCGCCTGAGCGATATGTCGCTTGACGCAAGTCCCCGCCTTTGGTCAGAGTGGAGTTCCGCCGTTTGGCTGGTGAAGGAAAGGCGCGCATATGGTTCAGGTTTCTCTTAAAGATATCGAAGAGACCGTTCAGGCCGCTTTGCTTTCCCACGGTGCTGACGCGTTTCCTGCGGCAGAGGTTGCGCGGGCGGTCGCAGCAGCAGAATCTGTCGGGAACAAGATTTGTGGGCTCTACTACGTTGAAAGCTATTGCCAACAACTGAAATCAGGTCGTGTCAAAGGGGATGTCACGCCAACCGTGTCCACGCCGCGCGGTGCCGTGGTGTCTGTGGATGCTCATTTCGGGTTTGCCCAACCCGCTTTTGCATACGGTTTGCCCGTGGCACTGGATGCTGCGCGCCAATCCGGCATTGCCAGCCTTGCCGTGGGCCACGCGCACACCTGCACGTCGTTGGGATATTTCACCGAACAGATTGCCCGGTCCGGCTTTATCGGTATCGGTTTCACCAATGCCTCACCCATCGTCGCGGCCCCCGGTGGCAAGACGCGCGTAATCGGCACCAATCCCATCGCGTTCTCCGTACCGGATGGCAAGGGCGGCATCGCTATGCAATTCGACCAGTCAACCACAACCGTCGCCTTGGGCAAGATCACCATGGCCAAGGCTGCGGGCCAGAGCATTCCCGAAGGCTGGGCCGTGGATGCCGAGGGCAATCCGACAACCGATCCTGACGCAGCCCTTCAGGGGTCGCTTGTGTCTATGGGCGGCTACAAGGGGTGGGGCTTTGGTCTGATGGCGGAATTGCTGGCGGCGGGGATGACCGGCGGGGTTCTGTCGAAAGACGTCAAGCCGCTGAAGGCTCCCGAGGGGCCGCCGCATGATCTGGGGCAATATTACATCGTGATTGATCCCTCCGCCTCGCCTGACTTTGCCGCGCGGCTGGAAGCGTTGAAAGAACATGCCAACACTGATGAGGGCGCGCGCATGCCCGGTCAGAGTAAGCAGCCCGCCGATCCGGTTGAGGTCGCGGATGCGGTCTGGGATCAGATGAAGGCGCTGGCCTCTTAGGCTTGCTGGGTCAACCAAACGCCGGCAGCCATCAGCCCAATACCGCCGGCGCGTATCAAACCCAGCGGGGATACCTGGGCACCGAACAAGCCGAAATGATCAATCGCGGCGGTCGAGATTAGCTGGCCGAGCAGGACGAAGAACACCGCGTTGCCCACGCCAAAGCTGGGCGCGATGAAGGTGACGGACAGGACGTAGAGGGCCACGAAAAGTCCGCCCATGAACAGGTGCTTCGGTGCCGTGGCGAAGCGTGACAAGGGGTGTGGGCCAGTGGCCATGGCCACCGCAAGGCACGTCAGGAAAGCCACGACGAAGAGCACCGCCGCTGCCGCAGCGGGGGATCCGACATGACGCCCCAGGGCGGCATTCATCGCAGCAAGGATGGGAATGCCGATGCCCGCAAGCAGCATGATCAACGCGTAATGAGCCATGTCTTGCCTTTCGGGAGCAACTTTGATCTGGATCATGGCGAGAGTCGTACGAGCATGCAAGATACCCATACCGTTGGGTCGATTGGAGAGGGCGCAATGCGGGCAATAGCCATTTCACTTGGGTCGGCGCTGACCCTGACTTTGCTGGTTGCCTGTGCGCCGGCGTCTATGCCGGAACCGGAGGAGGGTGCCGCATTTTTCGCCGCCAATTGTACCTCGTGTCACGGACGGGATGGGCGAGGGGAGGGACCACTGAGCGCAGGCCTCTCGCCCAAACCGACGGATCTGACACTTCTGGCGCGTCGTAATGGCGGGACATTCCCGACCGCGCGGGCACTCAGCTATATCTACGGTGATCCCCAAGGCGGCCATCTGGCCCGCGTCATGCCGCAGTTCGGCGGGGCCATGGCGGACGATCTTGTGCCGTTGGAGGTGGATGGCGTGCTGACCCCGACCCCACGGGCGCTCGCCGGTTTGCTGGCCTATATGGAGAGCATTCAGCGGTAGACGCGGAGTGCGCCGGTGCCATGCCTGACCAGCTCAGCCGCAGATGCCCCGTAGCTCTACCCCGTCCCAAGGCAGCCGCACGTCCCACTCGCGTGACCGTGGCAGCGGGGCGACCGGCATGACCTGAGCAATAAGCGCATGCAGCCGCGATGTCCGCGGTCCCTGCGGCGCCAGCGCACGGCAACAGACGTATTCCTCCACGATGGAGCCTTGCTGCTCGAACCCGAAATCTGCGAACTTTCGGTCTGCATTTACGTCGAACAGATAGGGGTCCGCCCCGCCGCCATGTTCAGAGGCGGCCAGCAGCGGGGAATAGCCCGTGGTGGCGCGGTTCTGCCACTGCCAGATATGGGTGATTTCATGGGCAAAGAGCATTGCCGCGATGATGCCCACCGTATCGGGATACTCCGGCAGGTAATCTTCAAGAAACCAGTCCTTGTCGAACAGGACCGTGTTCCACAGCGCCACGGCGGCGGGTTTGGTGGTCACGATTTCATCTTCCGGGGGTGGCAGGATCAGCTGTCGACAGGTGGTGCGGGGTCGGGGTTTGCGGCGAAAGGTGACCGCACGCGTCGGCGCACCGTCGTGCAGGCGCACCGCATCCAGATCAAGGGTGTCGCCGTGGATCGTGCCCAGAAAGGCGCGTTCGTTTTCCGTCAGCGGGCGGCCGCAGGCGGTGATCATCAGCACTGCCAGTAACGCAAGGCACAGCCGCATCAGGACCTCACCGCGCAAAGGTCGCCGTGGCCAGCGCAACCGGCTTGCCGGATGGCTCCGCGATCAGGGTGGCGCGGGCAAAGACCATCGCCTTGCCGGCCCGAGTGACCTCCGCTTCGGCACGAACGCTGTCGCCGGTTGCGGGGCGCAGGAACTGCGTATCAAGCGTCACCGTGCCCACCGGCTCCACCGCGTCGAGATGCCCGAAGCAGGCAAACACCATGGCGGTATCCGCCAGTGCCGCCAGTGCCTGGCCAGAAACGATCCCGCCGATGCGATTGATCTCCTCGGTAATGGGGATTTCCATCACCGTCCGATCAGGCCCAATTTCCGTAATCCGGGGCTGAAGCGCACGGACCCAGGGGGCGAAGGCATCGTCAAGAATGGATTGAGCGGTTTCTGGGGTCATGGTGCCTCGCTTGGGTCGGTTGATCCTACCCTACGGCGCCGGGACGATGTTGCAAGCCGTGACGGGCGGCGGCGGAGAGCCTTCTTTTGCACGCCAAAGGTTAATCACCCATGGTGGTCTGCCGCTGTCACAGCTATTTTTTAAACAATTTGATCCTGATCAGGGCGGCGAAGATCTGCTCAATCTAGGATGAAGGCAAATCAGGAGGGAATATCCTATGAAACAGATACTTACGGCCATCTCGGCGCTTTGTCTTATGACCGGTGCGGCGCAGGCGCAGGACGCGCAGATCGGGTCGGAGCTTTACGATACGCACTGCGCGGTCTGCCATGGGGAAGAGGCCCGCGGCGGCGGCCCGCTGGCACCCGCGCTGATCCTGCAACCGCCGAACCTGCGCACCCTGACATCGCGCCACGAAGGCGTGTTCCCCACCTCCCGCGTGGTCATGCGCATCGACGGGCGCGACCCGCTGGTCGCCCACGGCTCTCCCATGCCGGTCTACGGTCAGTTCTTTGACGGCGAGGACGTGCCGATGAAGGCCGAGACGGGCCAGCCGATCATGACGAGCAGACCGGTGGCGGATCTGGTGGCGTTTTTGGAGGCGGTGCAGGAGTAGGGCGTGCGACGCAATGGCTAGATTGCATCCCATTCCGTCTGACGTGGGTCGCCGGTCTGGTAAAATTGTCGAACTAATCGAACGAACTGAAGAAAGTCTGAGTTTTGTTCAACCAATCGGTTCATAGTATGCCAATCAACATCTTGCCGTTCTCTGGCGGGGATCAGAATCTGACTTTCTGATGGATCGCTTGAATTGAATTGGATCACGCCAATTCCGTGAAGGCCGCAGAGAATTCTTAGTTCTTCTACCGTTTGTTCGCCTTGAATCTCCTGTGCTACAAGATAGCCAGTATTAGACCATGTCGAATTGCTGACCGCTTGAAAGAAAGGCTCTCGAACATTCGATCCGTTCAGCTTTAGCTTGATTTCGAAAGACCAAAGTTTCGTCTTCTTGTCAGAGTACTCTTTTGCGAAATCAACGATTTCACGATCCCAATTTCGACTTAAATCTTCCATACCTACGATGTCCGGGAACAGCCATCTATTGCCTCCAGCACCTCGCGTGTTGTTTGATTTTCTCTCGTCAATGCGTTTCGGGTAAACGCCCAGTTCTTCTAGTAGGTATTTGCTGAACAACGGGTATAGATCATGTTCGGACAGCTTTGATGGTTGGTGATTATCTAGTTTAGGGAGGATTAGGTTGGCAGCTGCGTCCGCTGATACCTCGTCCAAATCTGAGTTTTCAGAGTAAAAGAATTTCCTAGGTCTTTCGTCCAAAGTGCGAATTCTTGGCTCTTTACTCAATATCGCATGCCTTTGACTACCGATCTCGGCAACAATTTGCGAAATCATCGCATCATCGCATCATCGCTGTCGAGCGGTGTCCGGACTGCCTGACTGTTGCGGCGCTTGTTCTCAACAGCGACCGGGAACTTCTGCATGACGATTTCTGCGATCTGTCTTGCAGTCAGACGTTCGCCCTCTCGTTCCTTCAAAACAATTGGGACAAATTTCAGGATGCTAAATCTAGCCTTAGCGTCACTACTCAAACATCCAACTCCGCCACGTCCGCAAACCGCGCGTTCTCCTGAATATACTGGAACCGCAGCTCCGGCTTCTTGCCCATCAGCCGCTCCACCAGATCGCCGGTCTCGCCGGGCACGTCCTCGTCCACGGACACGCGGATCAGTTTCCGCGTCGCGGGGTCCATCGTGGTCTCTTTGAGGTCCTTCGCGTCCATCTCGCCCAGACCCTTGAAGCGTTGCAAGTCGATCTTGCCCTTGCCGCCAAGGCCCTTTTCCAGCCAGTAGTTCTTTTCCGCATCGTCAGCCACATAGATGCGCTTGGCGCCCTGGGTCAGGCGATAAAGCGGCGGGCAGGCGAGGTAGAGGTGCCCATGGTCGATCAGCGGGCGCATCTGGGTAAAGAAGAAGGTCATCAGCAGGGACGCGATATGCGCCCCGTCCACGTCGGCGTCCGTCATGATGATGATCTTCTCGTACCGCAGATCGTCAAGGTTGAATTTCGTCCCCATCCCGACGCCAAGCGCCTCGCAGAGATCGCTGATCTCGGCGTTCGTGGTCAGCTTGTTTGACGCAGCCCCCAGCACGTTCAGGATTTTACCTTTCAGTGGCAAGAGCGCCTGCGTGTTGCGGTTCCGCGCCCCCTTGCCGGAGCCGCCCGCCGAATCTCCCTCGACGATGAAAAGCTCCGTGCCCTCGCGGTCCTTGCTGGTGCAATCAGTCAGCTTGCCGGGCAGGCGCAGTTTCTTGGTGGCGGACTTGCGCGCCGTCTCCTTTTCCTGCCGTCTGCGCATCCGTTCCTCGGCACGCAAGACGAGGAAATCGAGGATGGCACCGGCGGATTTGGTATCCGCCGCCAGCCAGTTGTCGAAGTGATCGCGCACCGCCCCTTCGGTCATCTTGTGTGCGGATTCCGTGCTGAGGCGATCCTTGGTCTGCCCAACAAAGGCCGGGTCCGCGATGAAGCAGGACACCAGAGCGCAGCCCCCTGACATCAGGTCTTCGCGGGTGATCTGCGCGGCCTTTTTGTTGTTCGCCAACTCGCCGTAGGCCTTGATCCCCTTCAGGATCGCGGCCCAGAAACCCGCCACATGGGTGCCGCCCTCAGGCGTGGGGACGGTGTTACAGTAGGACTGGATGAAGCCGTCCCGTGATGGCGTCCAGTTGATCGCCCATTCGACCTTGCCCGCCTCGCCGAATTTTTCGCGGAAATCCACGGTGCCGGAAAAGGCGGCTTCGGCGTAGGTGGTGGCCTTGCCCAGCGTTTCTTTCAGGTAGTCCGACAGGCCACCGGGGAAGTGAAAGGTCGCTTCCTGTGGGGTTTCCCCATCTGAAATGGCTGATTTCCAACGGATTTCCACGCCAGAGAACAGATATGCCTTGGACCGGATAGAATTGAAAAGCCGTGCGGGTTTGAAACGGTGGGAGCCGAAAATCTGTTCGTCCGCGTGAAAGGTCACCGTTGTGCCGCGCCGGTTCGGGGCCGCACCCACTTTTTCAATCGGGCCCAGCGGAATGCCGCGCGAGAACCGTTGTTCGAACAGCTCCTTGTTGCGGGCGACCTGCACGACCATGCTGTCGGACAGGGCGTTCACGACAGAGGCACCAACCCCGTGCAGACCGCCAGAGGTCTGATAGGCCTTGCCTGAGAACTTGCCGCCTGCGTGCAGGGTACAAAGGATCACCTCAAGCGCGGATTTGTCGGGAAACTTCGGGTGCGGATCAATCGGGATGCCGCGCCCGTTGTCACGCACGGTGACGGCATAGTCCTCGTGCAATTCCACCTCGATGCGCGTGGCGTGTCCTGCCACCGCCTCGTCCATAGAGTTGTCCAGCACCTCGGCCACCAGATGGTGCAATGCGCGTTCGTCTGTGCCGCCGATGTACATGCCGGGACGCTTGCGGACGGGTTCCAGTCCCTCCAGCACCTCGATCGAGGATGCATCGTAGTCGGTCTGTTCCTGTCCGGAAAGAAGGTCGTTCATGGGCTGCTCTGGCTCGCTTTTTGGTTGGATCATACTATGCCAGAGCGCCGGGCAAGGGGGAAGGGCGCATGATCCGCAAAGCCACGCTTTCCTTTTGCGCCACAGGTCATATTCTGCGCGTCCACAGCCAACGAAAGCACGCTTGCATGACAAACCCCGCCTCAGGTGCTGCCCAAAAGATCAGCGAGAGCCTTGATACGCTGCCCCGCCTCCAAGTTGAGCCGAACTGGAAGTATCTGCTGCAGGAGTTTGAAGAACTGTATCGCTACTTGCCTGCAGGTGGCAGCAACCGCATCGCGGGCCACCAGCGCAAAGTCCGGGAGGCGATCGCCCGTCTGCTCCGCGGCAATGCCTTCGTGCGGCCCCAGCCCCCTGCACACAAGCCCGTGACGGCCCACCTCCGACGTGCGCTGGATGAGGGGCGTCAGGGCGTGCTGGCCCCCACCGTGCGTGCGCTTGATGCGGTTGAACAGCATCTGAGCTGGCAATGGGGATATGAAAAGGTGCCCAAAGGCCTGCAGAACAGCTACGCCTATGCTGAACTGGCTGGCACGAACGGTCCTATTATAAGCGAGGAAATTATCCTTGGCGTGGTGCTGTTTGCCCCCAATTGCACCTATCCCGCCCATGCCCACCAGGGGATCACGGAAAGCTATGTCTGCCTGTCAGGGGCGGTCTCGGAAAATCATCAGGGGGTCTATGTGCCGGGATCGATGATCTTTAATCCACCGGATCATCTGCACCGCATCACCGTGGGGGCGCGCAACCCGGCTTTGCTGGCTTATGCATGGACTGGGGCCACGCAAGATCTGCACAATCAAAAGATGGTTTTCACACGAAGTCGGAAGTGATCGGTTCTGGGTTTGAGGCTGCTTGTTAAGGCGACAGAGCAAACCTCGGGTTGGCGTTGTCAGCGGTGACGTCTGATTGATTTCCAGATCTGTGCAAGGTCAATCGCAATTACAGCAATGCCAAGGGGGATCATCCAGAAGCCCAGTATGGGCAGAAAGCCAAGCAGGCCTCCGGCGATCAACAACAGCCCAAGCACCGACCGCAGGCCAAAGGGCACGCGGTCCCGAATACGGTCAAGCGTTTGTCGTGTTCTCGATTTGAGCGTCGTGATCCAGCCCATCTGCAATCGTCCCGGTTATCTGTCGGCGCTATTAACCGTCAGCCGTTCTCAACATAAGCATTCTGCGTTCTAAACCAAAAGTGCGGCCCTGTCGGTTCTCTGCTAGGAGGCTTTGAGACGACTCTTAACGAAAGTGACACATGCCCTGGATCAGCACCATCCCGTTCGAGGCCGCCACTGGAAAATTGCGCGACCTCTATCAACGCGTTACCGGCCCAGACAACAATGTGGATAACATCATGATGATGCATTCGCTGCGGCCCCACACGATGGAGGGGCATATGGCGATCTACAAATACGTGCTGCACCATAAGGACAACGAAATTCCCAAGTGGTTTCTTGAGGTTCTGGGCGTCTGGGTGTCTTCGCTGAATGATTGCTCTTACTGCGTTGAGCATCACTTTGCCGGTATGAAGAGGTTGCTGCGCGATGATGCGCACGCTGATGCAATCCGCGTGGGCATTGAGGCGCGTGACATTGCGGCGACACCCCTTGATGCACGGGAACACGCCGCGATGCGCTACGCGGAACGGTTGACACGCGCGCCCGCAGACATGGCCGAGATAGATGTCGAAGCGCTGCGCATGGCCGGATGGAACGATGGCGAGATCCTCGAAATCAATCAGGTCACGGCCTATTTCGCCTACGCAAACCGCACTGTGCTGGGGCTTGGTTGTTCAACCGATGGTGACATTATTGGGCTGAGTCCTGGAAACAACGACGACCCTGATGATTGGGGCCATCGTTAAGCGTTCAAAGGCTTGATGTTTACCTCTCCAGCGCCCCTTAGTCAGAGGGTAGCCAGTCCAGAATAGCCTGCGCCACCTCCTGCGGCTTTTGGTGATGCAGCCAGTGATCCGCACCAGCAATCTGCACGCGAGTGAGATCGGGAGCAAAATCTTCCAGCCCTTCGGTCGCTTCGGGCAAGAGAGCCGTATCATCCGCGCCCCAGATCAGAAGGTGTGGACAGCGCACCCGCAACTTCTCGACTGGCAATTCGGGCAAGTCTCTCAGGGCTTCACCCGGCTTGCCCACGATCAGCGGCGATGCGCGGTACCAGTTGATCATCCCGCGCATGCGCCCCGGTCTTGACCATTCGGCGACATATCTCGCCCGCGTCTCCTCATCCATCCAGCTCAGGTCCATATGGGCTGAGAATAGCGCCGTCAGCTTGGCAAACCCGCCTGCTGCCAGCCTGTCTTCGGAGCCTTCGGCGCGCAGGTAGTGAATGTATTGCGATGCAGCGGTCTGCGGCCCGCCAGTCGCCAATGCCCGTTGGAATGGCACGGGGTGCACGCCGTTCATGATGATCAGCCGCTTCACAAGGTCAGGGCGGAACATCGCAAGGCCATAGGCCACCGCTGCGCCCCAGTCGTGACCCAACACGTTGATCGGTTCATCCCCGATCAGCGCGGCCATATCGGCAACCAGTTTGGATCCAGTGTATTCGGACACATCCTGCGGTGCCCAGCTTTGGCCGAACCCACGCTGGTCCGGGGCGATACAGTGAAACCGCGCGGACAGCAGGGGCGCCAGTTCACTCCACGCGCCGCCGTATTCAGGAAAGCCGTGCAAAAGCAGCAGTTTGGGCAGGCGTTCGTCGCCCCAGTGCCGAACAAAGAAGGGCTTGCCATTCAGATCGACGGTCTGTGTTCTTGGCGCATCCATACGGTCATCCTTTCGTGGCTTTCAAATTGAATCACCCTGTCCGCGCAAAGGCGACGTTGCGGTCTGTTCGTCAGACTGACCGTTGCGCCGCGATCAGGCAAGCGGCCTCACATCCAGTGACCTAACGTCTTTTTGAGGTGGTCGAAAACATGTCTGATCCGGGCGACCTGTGCTTGGTCCTCGTGCACGACCAGCCAGGCAGGCATGGGATAGGACAGATCGGGCAAGACCCGGACCAGACCCAACCGCTGGGCCAGCTTGACCTGACAGACCCCGACGCCCAGCCCGGCCTGAACATATGCGATCTGCGCCAGCGGATCGTCACAGCGCATCACCACGTTGCGCGGCAGCGATAGACCCATCTCTGCCAGCCGGGGCAGCATCTGCGCCTCGCGGTCGTCGGCGATGAAGGGAACGCCGGTCAGGTCTGTCAGGTCCGCTGGCAAATCAAGTCGGGGGGCGGCAAAGAAACCGATCTCCACATCAGCCAGCCGCGCAGCCACAAGTGCCTGTTGCTGTGGAGGTGTAAAACGCAGGGCGATGTCAGCGGCACGCTGGACGAGGTTCTCAGCCACATCGGTCGCGGCAAGTTCAAATCGCAGGCCGGGGGCCTGCCGTCCGATCTCGGCAAGGGCAGGGGGCAGAACATGTGTGGCGGCAACCCGGCTGGCAGTCAGCCGCACGACACCTTCCAGCACGTCTGCGCGGGCGGAGGCCGCGCGATTCAGGGCTGCGGCCTCTTCCAAAGTGGAAACAGCGAATGGCAAAAGCGTTTCTGCCATTGCTGTCGGCGTGAGCCCATTGGCCGCGCGCGTAAAGAGCGTGACACCCAGTTCATCTTCAAGCGCTTCGACATGCCGCCGCACCGTTGGCTGCGCCAGCCGAAGATGGCGCGCAGCGGCGCTCAGGCTGCCTTTGGTCATGACCGCGTGAAACGCGGGGATGTGGGTCAGGGACGTCATGCTCATCAAATGTTGTTACCTGACTATACACATTTAAACAATTTCTTTCAGGTCAGGCGCAGCGCATACTGACCTCAGAATATTGAAAAAGGAAACGGAATGATGTCTCTTACCGAAACCAGATCAGCATCGCCGGTCTTCAACCCTATTGCACTTATCCTGCGCCTCGAAGGACTGGCGGTTGTCATCGCAGCGCTCCTCTGTTTTGGGTATCTGGGCGGAAGCTGGATGCTGTTTGCCTTGCTTATCCTCAGTCCGGATCTGATGATGCTGGGCTATCTTCGTGGGCCGCGTCTGGGCGCACTCCTTTACAATCTTGGGCACAGTTATTTTGGACCAAGCGTCTTGGGCGGGGCCGCATTTATCATCGGCAATGTGATTATCTGGCAGTTGGCGTTGATCTGGGTTGCCCACATCGGGCTGGACCGGGCCCTTGGCTTTGGTTTGAAATACGGATCGGGATTCAAGGAAACACATCTGGGCAGGGTCTGAAATCTGTTCCCCTTGCTTTGGCCCCGACGTAAGGCTGGGGCCATGCAGGCTCAGATGACATACGGCGCCCACGTGCGGGCGATTCTGACGTTGGGATTGCCGCTGATTGGTGGGCACCTTGGACAGGTGGCAATCGGGGTGACCGACACGGTCATGGTCGGCTGGTATTCAGTCGAGGCACTGGCGGCTGTCACGCTGGCCAGCACCTACTTTTTCGTACTGTTCATTTTCGGCTCCGGCTTTGCATGGGCCGTGATGCCGATGGTCGCGTCTTTCGCCGCCGAAAAGGATGAGACCGGTATCAGGCGTGCCACGCGCATGGGTCTGTGGCTGTCGCTGGGTTTTGGCCTGCTCGCGCTGCCAATTCTGGTGTTCGCAGAGCCGATCCTGCGGCTTTTGGGGCAGGGGGAAGCCGTCTCGGATGCGGCGGGTCGGTATTTGGCGGTGGCAGGCTGGGGCATCTTGCCAGCGCTGTTGGTGATGGTGCTTAAGTCATATCTGGCAGCACTTGAACGTACGCAGGTTGTCTTGTGGATCACGCTTGTTGCGGCGGTGATCAATGCGCTGGCCAACTACGCGTTTATATTTGGCAACTGGGGGGCGCCGGAACTGGGCGTGGTCGGCGCCGCCCTTGCGTCTGTCACGACGCATGTGGTCTCTCTGATCGGGGTGGCCCTCTATATCCTTTTTTTCCGTTCCGCAGCATCAGTTGTTCGTGCGGATTTGGCGTCTGGATGCGCAAATGCTGGCGCGGGTCTTCCGGCTGGGTGTCCCGATTGGACTGACCGCGCTCAGCGAGGTCGGCCTTTTTGCGGCGTCAGCGATGATGATGGGTTGGCTTGGGACAATCACGCTTGCTGCCCATGGGATCGCGGTACAACTCGCCTCAATCACTTTCATGGTGCATCTGGGGCTCAGCAATGTGGCGACCATCCGGGCCGGAAATGCCCTTGGTCGTCGCGACCCTGCCCATATGGCCCGGGGGGCGGTCACGGTCACGGTTTTATCAGTGGCTTTTGCCGCAGTGACGATCCTTGGTTTCGTGATCTGGCCGGAGGCACTGATTTCGATCTTTATGCAGAAAGACGAACCTCCGCGGCTTGAATTTCTTGCGATTGGCGTGGGGCTTCTGACCATGGCTGCGCTGTTTCAGCTGGTAGACGGGGCGCAGGCGATTGCGCTTGGGCTGCTGCGTGGCGTGCAGGATACGGCCATCCCGATGTGGATGGCAGGCTTTAGCTATTGGGTGGTCGGTATTCCGTGCTCTTATCTGATGGGCTTTGTTATGGGATGGGGCGGTATCGGCGTTTGGGCAGGACTTGTGACTGGCCTCGGCTTTGCCGCAGTGCTGCTCAACGCGCGCTTTTGGGGCGTGACCCTGAAACAGGTGCCCTCGGCCCCGGCGCATCAGTCCTGAACGGCAATTCCGCCAAATTTTGTCTATGAACGTGGCTTTGCGCCCGTCGCAAAGTCGGACAGGCGACGATCAGTTCTTTCGAATGCGATCAGCCTTCTTTCGCACAAGCGTGCTGCGCAGATCGTGCATTGCCAGAAGCAACTGATCGGTCACGGCCTCAAGCTGTGCGTCACTGGCGCGGGATTGAGCCCATTGGGTTGTGAGGTTCATATGATCGACGGTGCGAAAAATATCGTCGATGTCGCGATGTGCGAGGACCTGAACCCTTGCCTCCATCCAGCTTTGGATCGTTTCGCGGTCTTCTTCGGTCAGGGTGCGATCGCCATGCGGCTTGATCTCGCCGTTCTTGATGTTCACGACAGCGATCTGATCCATTTCGATCCGGCGTTGCCTGTTCTCGGTATCGACGCGAAAAACGGCTGCTCCGTTCTCGCGCACCCTGAAGTAATATTCAGGCAGCTCTGCCGCCATATTCCTTCTCCCGTTAAGTCAGCCCCGCACAAAAGGTCTGAATGCGTGTGCAGGCCTCCTTAAGGGCCTCATCTGATGTAGCGTAACTGACCCGGAAGTTTGGGGAAAGTCCGAAAGCGGCCCCAAAGACAACCGCAACGCCGCTTTCTTCCAGCAAGGCCGTGGCGAAGGTTTCATCGTCTTTGATGATTGTCCCAGCAGCAGAGGTCTTGCCAATAAGCCCTGCGATCGAAGGATAGACGTAGAACGCCCCTTCGGGTGTTGGGCACACGATGCCGTCAATCTGGTTCAGCATAGAAACAACGAGATTGCGGCGGCGTACGAAAATTTCATTGTTTGGACCAAGATAGTCCTGCGTGCCATTCAACGCCTCAACAGCAGCCCACTGGCTGATGCTGCAGGGGTTTGACGTTGATTGCGACTGGATCTTGCGCATCGCTCCGATCAGTTTTTCTGGTCCGGCCGCGTATCCGATGCGCCAGCCGGTCATGGCATAGGCCTTGGACACGCCGTTGACGGTCAGAGTGCGGTCATAAAGATCGGGTTCTACCTCGGCGGGGGTGCAGAATTCAAAGTCGTCATAGGCAAGGTGTTCATACATGTCGTCGGTCATCACCCAGACGTGGGGATGACGCATCAGCACATCGGTCAACTGCTTGAGTTCCGCCCGGCTATAGCCTGCACCCGTCGGGTTGGACGGAGAGTTGAAGATCAGCCATTTGGTTTTTGGCGTAATCGCTGCCTCAAGCGCTTCGGGCGTCAGTTTGAAGTCATCCTCCAGTGTTGCAGGTGCGATGACCGGGGTGCCGCCAGCCAGCAGCACCATATCGGGGTAGCTTACCCAATAGGGGGCGGGGATCACCACCTCTTCTCCGGGGTTCAGTGTGGCCATCAGCGCATTGTAAAGGATTTGTTTACCACCTGTGCCCACGCTGACCTGGCTGGGGGTGTAGATCAAACCATTATCACGTTGAAATTTCGCACAAATCGCCTGTTTCAGCTCTGGAATGCCATCCACTGCAGTGTATTTGGTCTTGCCCGCGTTTATCGCGGCAATTGCAGCATCCTTGATGTTCTGGGGGGTGTCAAAATCCGGCTCTCCTGCACCAAGGCCGATCACATCCCGACCGGCGGCCTTCAATTCCGCCGCCTTTGTTGTTACAGCGATGGTGGGAGACGGTTTGACGCGGTCAAGCGTCGCTGAGAGCAATTCCATGAGGGGCCTCTGGCGGTTATGTGTTCAACCGTACTCATAGGGGCCGCCTTCGCACCGATCAAGCGTCATTGGTCCTGATACAACGACGGAGTTGTTACGATGGATTCTGAAACAGACTGGTACGGCCCTGATGCCGCAACATTCGGGGACCGCGTCGCCGCAGCGCGCGATAACGCGGGCATGACCGAGGCGATGCTTGCAAAGCGGTTGGGCGTGCGTCTGGCAACGCTGCGCGCCTGGGAGAACGATTTGTCAGAACCGCGCGCGAACCGGCTGTCGATGCTGGCGGGCTTGCTGAATGTCTCAATGATGTGGCTGATAAACGGTGAAGGTGAGGGGCTTGATGAGCCCGGCGAAGGCACTGAAGTGAGTGCTGATATGCAAGCCGTAATGGCGGAAATGCGGATGCTACGAACTGAAATGCTGAGCAATGCCGAGGCCATGGGGCGCTTGGAGAAACGGTTGCGCAAACTGATGGATGAGCCTGCTAATGTCTGAGTTGCGCGAACACAAAATCAAGCGGCTGCACATGCGTTCCATACGGCGGGGGATCAAGGAGATGGACCTGATCCTTTCGGCCTATGCGGGCGCACGGCTGGAGGCGATGACTGACGCAGACCTCACGCTGTATGACGCGCTTCTGAATGAAAACGATCATGATCTTTACCAATGGGTGACCGGCCAGACCGACGCGCCTGCCAATTTCTCCGAAGTGATCGCCGACATTCGAACGCTCTATTCACCACAGGTCTAAAGGGCGTCCCGCAGCCCTTTCGGTTTAACGAAATATTCTGTTTTATTCTTCAGTTTCTGGCTCAACAATTGAGTCGGAGAACTTACATGAGCATTCAAGACCCTGTCGGAACAAGCCTGCTTAACAAAGACTTCATGGTTGGCTACCTTGATGCACTGTCGTTGGTTGAACGGCTTCACCGGCTCTTGCTTGATGTGATCAAAGATGAATTTGAGCGGGTCGGCGTGCTGGAAATCAATGCGGTTCAGGCGCTTTTGCTGTTCAATATCGGTGACCATGAAGCGACCGCCGGCGAATTGAAAAGCCGCGGATATTATCAGGGCAGCAACGTCAGTTATAACCTCAAGAAGCTGGTGGAGATGGGATACATGCATCACCAGCGCTGCGAGATTGACCGCCGGTCTGTCCGGGTACGCCTGACCGAAAAGGGCAGACACATCCGCAAAGTCGTGGCAGAGCTATTTGCACGCCAAGCCGACGGCCTTAGGGACAAGGGCGTGCTGGGTGAAGATGGGATCAGTGAGATCACAGTCTCTCTCAAGCGGATGGAGAGGTATTGGGCCGATCAGATCAGATATATCTACTGATGCTTTGTGGCGCACAGCAGCCGGACTGGTGATCTGCTTCGTTGCGCTGAAATCCGATAATTCATTATGCGATCACATCACAAGATGTATCAGTAAAGCGTCTGCCAAAACTGTTCCGCCTTTACGATGATTTCCGCCTCTCCCTTGTCGAACATCTTGCCGCCCGCAGGGCGTGCGAAAAGATAAAGCCGCCCCTCGAAAATCCGCCAGACTTCTGGGTCTCCGTCGACCACCTTCCCCAGCGACATTGCCCGCGCACAGAAACCGCCAAATTGCGGGGCAAAGCTTTCAGGTGCGCTTGCAAACTGGTCAGCGTCGTTTTGATTGGCAAAGCGCCAGAGCGCACCGTTCCAGGTGACCGTGTGATCGTCTGACCCATCCTGCGCGGCATTCACGGTCCAATAGGCACGGGTGTCATAGCCCTGAATGGCGCGTCCGGCCCGATCAGTTGAAACCCGCGATGTGCCCGCGGCAAGAGGGCGGGTCAGACCAGCCGCAAAGATCGCTGTGGTCAAGATGACAAAAGAGCGGCGGTTCAATGGGCGCATGGGGGTGGTATCCTGCAGCGGTTCATCTGGGACGACATAACAAGTTGCATGATCACGAGACAGGCACGTTTGCGTGACAGGCAACAAGGTAACGGACGAGTGTTACAGCTGTGAAAAAACCAGACCATCCAGTTCGCGGATCAGCTTTTCTTTCATCGCGCGGGCGTAATCGGCAAATCCGATTGCGGTTTGAACGAAAGCGTCTGGCCCGACAATGACTTCGGCGTCGAAGTAGGACGACAGCTCTCCGATCTCGGACTGGCGGATGTCGCCGCTGCTGGGGTTGTCCACGCCGATCACAAGCGCGTTGATGGTAATGCCGCTTTGCGCGATGCGCTCCTTTACATCGCGGGGGCGGGGGCCAAGGTTGGATTTGCCATCGCCAGAAATGTCCAATGTCCGTTTCCAGCACGCCGCCTGCTGCCGCAAGTACCGCTCGCCTTCGCTCATCGCGACACCAAGTGCTGTGCCGGGGCTGGCATCGCGCCGTTCGGTCTGACGCAGGTTTGCGATGACTGCGTTGAGCGTGGTCTCGCTATCAATCGCCGTCCATGGCACGACAATCGCCTGATCGCCGGGGCCGGACCATTCGAACACCATCAGGTGCACAGGTGCCGAAGGCATCGCCATGAGTTTCTCTCGCACCTCCGAGCTGTCCAAGGCTTGCGCAACACCGCCCATTTGCAACCGATATTCGCGTGCATCCACGGAACCCGAAACATCCAGCCCAAGCGCCAGCGCCTGCCGACACTCAGCCAAGGCAGGCGCGGCAGAGACCAGCAATAGCAGCGCCAATGCCGCCTGCCGGATCATCCCTTGGGGTCTTTCGGGCCGGGCCGCGCGCCAATCACTGCTGGCATTAACTCGCGCTCCAGCTTGCGCCGCATGGCGCGCTCGTAATCGGCAAAGCCATTGGCGATCTCCAAAAATGCGCCGGGCCCATGCAACACTTCGGCCCGGTAGAATGCAATCAGACCCAGCTCTCCTTCAAAATCTGCAGCATTTACCACCAATCCGTTGACCGTGATGTCATCGAAGGGAAAAGCCCTATAGGCATCCTGCGGCCCAAATCCTTCGTTGTTCTGACCGTCACCGGCCATGTCCAGCGTCTTGCGTGTGCAGACCGGCGCGGTCTCGAACAACCGTGCACCGTGCCCAAGCGAATAGCCCATAGCCGTTGGATAGTCGGAATGTCCGCGCTTGGTCGCGGCAACTGTCTCAGCCGCCTCAATCAGGGCCCGCTGACTGTCGATCAGTGTCCAGTCCAGCAAGACATCCTGCTGATAGCGACCGGACCATTCGTAGACAGCCAGCGCCACTGGCTGATCTGTGGCAAAGAACGCCGCAACCACTTCGGGTGCGGTTAACGCTGCGACAACGCCACCACGCTGCAAGGCGTCCTCTGACGGATCAACAGAACTGGACACGTCCAGGGCCAGCAAAAGCGCCAGTCTGCAATTGGCCCAAGCGGCACCCGGCAGGCTCAACACCACGATCAGAAGTGCCATTCGGATCATCCCTGCGACCCCTTCTTGATCGGTGCTGCGCCCATCACGGCCACGCTCAATTCCCGTTCCAGTTTTTCGCGCATGGCACGCTCATAATCATCAAAGCCATTGGCCTCGATCATAAAGGCGCCCTGTCCGTGCAGCACTTCCTGCCCATAGAACTGGGTCAGACGGTGCGGTGTCTGAAAATCGGCGGCATTGACCACGACCAATCCGTTGACTGTGATCTCTTTGAACAAGGGATGAGACGCATAGATCGCCTGTGGTCCCGGCCCCTCGTTGTTTTCGCCATCACCCGCAATATCGATTGTGCGCTGCCAACAGTCGGGGCCGCGCCGCAACATTGCTTCCGCAAAGATCAGTGCTTCGCCCATCGCAGTAGGGAATTCATTATAGCTGCGGTCACTTTGCGCGATGGCATCGGCAGCTGCCATCAGATCGGCACGGTCCTCGATCATCGTCCAATCAAGAATGATCTCTTGGTTGTACCGCCCTGACCATTCGAAAACCCCAAGAGCAACGGGTGTTGGAGACGCAAAAAACGCGTTCTGAACCGGCTCGGATGTCAGCGCGGCAGCCATCCCGCCACGCTGCAACGCATCTTCCGCCGCATCGACAGAACTGGAGATGTCCAGCCCAAGCAGCAGCGCCAACCGACATTCAGCCGCCCCCGCAGGAGCAGCCAGCGCCAGTGTCAGCGCTGTGGCGGTTCTTACCAATGCCCTGTGTTTTCCATGCTTGCCCATGGCTCGGCGGGCTCCAGGGCATCGCCCTCTTGCAGGAGTTCGACCGAGATGTTGTCAGGGCTGCGCACAAAGGCCATGCGTCCATCACGCGGCGGACGGTTGATGGTCACACCGTTGTCCATCAGGTGCTGACACATTTCGTAGATATTATCGACCGTATAGGCCAAATGGCCAAAGTGACGGCTGTCTGACGGCAAATCGTCATCGCCGTCCCAGTTGTAGGTAAGCTCAACATCCGCGTGGCCGTCGTCCATGTCTGGTGGGCAGAGGAATACCAGCGTAAATCGGCCGCCCTCATGATCCATCCGGCGCCGTTCCTTCAGTCCCAGCAGCTTGTAAAACGCGATGGATTTGTCGAGGTCTTTCACTCGTACCATAGTGTGCAGATATTTGATGGGCATTGGCCGGCTCCTTTGATTGCAGGTCTGATCCCGAACCTAGCATGGCGCTGCCGGGATGCCAGCCGCTTGCAGAAAATTCAGCAGGGTGGCGGGGAGTGTCCGCTTAAAAGGCCGATTTGATCCCGATGTTCAGCCCGACCCGGTTCACATCGTAAAGCCCAATGTTGCTATCTGTGCTTGAGGCGGAAAGCGTCACGGTAGGATTGAAGCCGTAATAGTCGATGTCTTTGAACGTGGCAGTGACATCCGCAAAGATACGTGTATCCCGCCGTCCATCGCGGGAATCCCGGCTGAAGTCATAGTCGCGCCAACTTGCACCCAGGCCAAATTGTACTGCGGCCCCCACAATTGGCTTTCTAAGCGCGATCCCGGTGCGTAGCATCACTTCGGTATATTCTGATCCGGGGTTTGGCGACTGGGTGGTTGTTGCAAAGAGGCCGAAAAAACCGGTGTTGCCAGAGGCATAGCCCTGCGTGATGCTTGCCGAAAGGCCCACTGTGTCCAGATCGGGCGTCGCCTGCCCCCACTGACGCTCAAGCTCTCCGCCAAAGCGGAATTGCCTCTGCGCGCTTGTCCGCCATGTCTGCTGTGCCTGAGAGCGCAGATAAGAGGCATAGCGCGACCCGCCGTACCAAGTTTGGCCCCCCTCGACGTCCAGCGCAAATTCGCCCTTCCTGTCAAGGTTCAGACGGCGGTAGCCATAGCCAAAGGCCAGTGATCCAAAGGCAAAGTCGGAGCCCTTGATGCCATCATCGTCCAGATCATCGGTGATCGAGAACGTGCGGTAGCTGAGCGACAGCTTGGCGTCATGCGCCGTAGTGGGCGTCTGGGCAAAACGGTAGCGCGTGCGAACCGATCCGCCAATCTCGATGCCTGCAATGGCCTGAGCCTCGTCGTTCAGCTCGTATTCAATGGGCTCGCCAAACAGCAGTTCGGAAATTGCGTAGTTCAGCCGCGACGTATCCCGAGCACTGCCGTTGTTGATGTTTGAATTCGGGGCGAAAGTGAACGTCAGATCGGTCTTCCAGGGATTGCGCCGTTTGACATAGCGAAAGTCCCGTTTGGCGCGTTCGCGCAGCAGATCGTTCGGGGCGTTCTGCGCTGCGCGGCGCAACCACAGCTGCGCGCGGGTGCGTTTGCCTTCGGTTGAAAGGATTTGGGCCGTGATCAGCGCCGCCGAATATCGCTCTGCGTCCGTATCTGCCAGTTGCCATGCGGTCCGGGCCGCCGTGCGGGCAGGGGGGATATCCCCCATATCGCGCGCCGCGCGGGCAAGGATCAAATTAGCGTTCAGGTCAGCGGGATCGCGTGCCACCAATGCTTCGGCATAACGTCGCGCAGTCGGCGCATCGCCGGTCTGCAACGCCACAACTGCCGCCTGACGTAGTTCATTTGGATCAAGGGCAACTTGCGCATCTGCGCTCAGAGCGCAGCTAATACAGAACGCAACCGCCGAAATCCTTGTGAAACGCCAAAAGCGCATTAGTCGCTGGCTTGTCGATAAATCGTAAACCCTGTGGTGTCGCGGACTGTCTCTGCTGAGGGATCAACCGAACTTTCGGTTACGATGATACCCACGATCTCATCCGCGTTTTCGCCCGAAATGATGCCGTAGTACTGGCCTTCCTCGTATTCCACAGCCTGACCCGCATCGTTGGCAAAACGGGACGTCAATTCGCCCACGATCTCGCCATTACCGTCCAGCGCATTGGTGGAGATGGTAAAGACTGCTGTCGGGATCGCTGTGAGCGAGGCGTTATTGCCCTCGTTCAGGCGGCCGATGATATCGTTCGTAATCTCGTTGCCTGCAAGATCGAAGACACGGCGGTTGAACAGGAAACCGTCGACCGCGCCCTCGTAACGGCCTGTGTCCGCGTTGAAATCATCGAAATCCAGTGCGATCTGAACATCCGCGGTGCTGTATTCCAGCCCGCCAAGGTTGACGTAGTCCCGCAGGCCCGCGCCTTTGCCGTTGTAAAGCGCCTGACCGGTTGTCGGCAGATTGACCGTGCCGTTGCGCTCGTAAACAAACCCGCCAAAGCCATAGCCAACATAGTCGCCGGTCCGGATGATCGCGAATTCGGTCTGGCCCGATTGGCTGACGCCATAAATCGCGCGGTGGCGGAACTGATTGATCGGGGAGCCGTTCAGAGAGTCGGGATACTGGTCGACGGCCTCGTAGACCGCGTAATCGCCCAGACTGCCGACAGCCACGCCGCGAATGTAGGGGGCGTCGGTGCTACCATCGAAAGGCAGGTTGTCGACAAAGAAGGTGTCATCAGCGGAATTATACCGGACCCCTTCGGCAAAGCCGTTGCCGCTGGCCCCGTCCAGCGCTTCCTTGCGGAAGATCGTCTCGTCCGGGGAAGGGGAGGCGGTGCCGGGCGGGATGGTCCGATCGCTGGTGATCGTGCCGTCATCACCCTCTACGCCGGTATCGGGGTCTGTCGCATCGTTGCCAAAGGGCGCTTCGCCACTGCCGCACCCCACCAAGAACGTGCAAAGCAACAGCCCTGCTGCATTGATTTTCATGATCGCCTGCCTACTCATTTGCTTTTTGCCAACATTCCCGGCAAAGGGGTGCGCTTGTCAACGCTCGCGGGCGGGCAAGTGGAAATAACTGCCCAAGGGTGCCCAAAAAACAATACTGCATATCGCTGTTCCTGCAGGCCCTTCACCCAGATATAGTGGTCCGCGAATCCATGTTGCTGACCAAGGACTGCTGCCCATGCCCCTTTCCCCTGAACAGACCGCCGAAATCGAAGAACTGCGCAGCACGCCACAGCCCACGCTGCGGGCCACCGTTCCGGGGATGGAGGCGCATCTCTACAAGGCGCATGACGTCCTCGACCACGGCTTTGTCCGTGTTATCGACTACATGGGCGATGATGCCGCCATCTGCCAGGCCGCCCGCGTCTCCTATGGCAAAGGCACCAAATCCGTGCAGAACGACACAGGCCTCATCCGCTACCTGATGCGCCACTGGCACTCGACCCCGTTTGAGATGTGCGAGATCAAGCTGCACGTCAAACTTCCCGTCTTCGTCGCCCGCCAGTGGATCCGCCACCGCACCGCCAACGTCAACGAATACTCCGCCCGCTACTCCATCCTCGACCGCGAGTTCTACATTCCCGCGCCCGAACACATCAACGCGCAGTCGACCGTCAACAACCAGGGCCGGGGCGGGTTGCTCGAAGGGGAGGAAGCCGCGCGCGTCCTCGAATACCTCAAGGCGGACTCGACCCGCGCCTACGACCACTACGAGGAAATGATCTCCCAGGACGGCCAGGACGGCCTCGCCCGCGAGCTTGCCCGCATGAACCTGCCCGCCAATATCTACACCCAATGGTACTGGAAGGTGGACCTGCACAACCTCTTCCACTTCCTCCGCCTGCGCGCCGACGCCCACGCCCAATACGAAATCCGCGTCTACGCCGAGGAAATCTGCAAGATCGTCGCCGACTGGGTGCCTGCGGCTTACGGCGCATTCGAGGATTATCGTCTGGGGGGAGCGAACCTGTCGGCCACAGCTATTGATTGTATTCGGCGGATTGTGAAGGGTGAGGTGGTGACGCAGGAGACCTCCGGCATGAGCAAGGGGGAGTGGCGGGAGTTTGAGGGAGTTATTGGGTAAACTTTGAATAATTTGCTAGAGCGAATTTGGGGAGCAGTAGAGAGCTTCGCTCGCCCGGCCCAGATTGCAATTGTACTTTGGGTCGTTTCAGGAATTCAATTATTCAATCTTTTCGGTATCGTCGACGTTTTCGGAGTCGAAAATGACATTGCCAAATGGAAATTTTGGCTCTTAACGACTTTCCTGCTGTCCGGATTGCTTCTGTTGACCACAATTGGCTTTTTTATTTGGAGATTTTCATCAAAGCACTCCAAACGGATATGGATGAACTTCACTGCTTCTCGGCTTGGAATTTCCTTCGAAGCGGAAGCGATACTGGTTTTTCTTACTGAAAATCGGCCTGATCCTGTACATCTACGTTCCGCCCATCCGGCTGTGAGAGAACTTAGACTGCATCGCCTAATAACCTCGACCATGGCCGTGTATTTTGGAGATTGCCAAGATTATCGAATGACAGAAGCGGGAGTGGCTAGGGCGGCTGTTTCCGTTCTTCTCGATCCTAGCGATGATGACATAGATCGGATTCAAGAGGTTGTTGCTGAGGCATGTGAAATACCGATGAAAATGAGGAATTCTTGGCTTGCACGGTAGGCTTTCACCCTACGCGTGATCCCGATGCCATGACGAATAGGGCCAATCTTCTACGCGCTCGACCAGCTCATGTTTCACCGGATTGTGCCAACAATACGCGATATGGTTTTCGTAATCAGCAGTGTCTCGAATATGATGCTCCCAAAACCGACGCTGCCAAATGCCTTTCTCGCGCCGGGCCACATGGCTCGCCCGGCGAAACCCTTCTGGCATATCCCGCGAAAAACGCGCCTTGATCGACTGCACTCGCGCCGCATAGGCGTCATCGCCGTCCGGCAACGTCCAAACGCAATGCATGTGATCCGGCAAGACCACCCAAGCATCAATTTGAAAGGGCCGCGATGCCATCGACGCCCGCACCGACCGCCGCAAGCTGTCGATCCGGTCAATCAAGGTCGTTGAACCACGCTGCGCGAGCGTTATGGTCAGGAATAAACAAGCGCCGGGACGCCGGGGCCGGATGTAATTCGACATGAGGCAGGGTAAGCCGGTCATGGTTAACGAAATATGAAATGAACCCCGCACCACCTCTTCACCTGTCCCGCTCGGCCCCGCCCGACCTCCCCGTTTTGCCGAAGGCAAACCTTCGGTTTGACGGGCGCTTTTGCACAGTCACCCCCAAGCTCACCCGTCCCATACTCCGCACCGTCCCTCTGCCACACATCCCGACCAAAACGCCCTCAGGTCGGGCGCTGCCCGTCGGGGCCTCCACTTGACGCAGGCGCAAACCGCGCCCAACGTCACCCCATGGACCCCCACGCCACCCTCCAATCCCGTCTCGACGCCCTCGATGCCGAGGATGCCGCCGCCCATGACGCCACCCGCCCCGTGACGCTCGACCAGCAATCGACGGGCCGGCTCACCCGGATGGACGCGCTGCAGAACCAGGCCATGGCCCAGGCCCAGGTCCGCCGCCGCGCCGCCGAGCGGCAGCGCATCCTCGCCGCCCTCAAGCGGATCGAGGAGGGCGAATGGGGCTATTGCACCGATTGCGGGGAAGAGGTCGCGCCCGCCCGTCTGCAGGCCGATCCCGCCATCCCCCGCTGCCGCGACTGCATGGGGTAGGGTGGGCCAACGCCTGCGTGCGGTGACCCGACACCGCGCCTCTGCTTTGGCGCAGATAGGCACTTGCATGGCTCCCCCGGCGCACCGCACGCCCATAGAACATAAATTTAACAATTACTAACAGTACCTTAGCGTAGCCCGTGGGTTACCTGACCAGCCCGATTGACACGGCGCTCAGAACGCCGAAACTCAGCCCCATGTTTGACCTTGCCCATCCCCCCGCCGGTTTCGTTGAAAACCCGTTCCCGCATTATGACAGCCTGCTGAGGGACAGCCCCGTCACGCCGCAGCCTGACGGCTCATATCTCATTTGTCGGCATGCGGATCTGAACGCGATCTACCGCGACACGACGACCTATATCTCGGACAAGAAACAGGCCTTTGCGCCCAAGTTCGGCCCCGGTACGCCGCTTTATGAACACCACACCACCAGTCTTGTGTTCAACGACCCGCCGCTGCACACCCGCGTGCGCCGCATCATGACCAGCGCCCTGACCCCCCGTGCGCTTGCCAGCATGGAGCCGGGGCTGATCGCGACAGTGGACGACCTGCTGGACCGGATGCCGCAGGAGCCCGATCTGATCGAGGATTTCGCCAGCGTCATTCCGATCCAGATCATCGGCAACCTGCTTGATATCCCGACGTCCGAGCGCGGTCCCCTGCGCGACTGGTCCCTCGCCATCCTCGGCGCGCTGGAACCGACGCTGACGGAGGCGCAGCTTGCCAAGGGACATGCGGCCGTTTCCGAATTCAAGGTGTATTTGCAAGACCTTATCGCCCGCCGCAGGGCTGACCCCGGCGATCCCGATACGGACGTGTTGACCCGTCTGATTGCCGGGGATTCCAACGGCCAGCTGTCCGAGATCGAGTTGATCCATAACTGTATCTTCATCCTGAACGCAGGCCATGAGACGACGACAAACCTGATCGGCAACGGCCTTGCGCTCTTGCATGATTATCCTGATCAAAAATCCCGTCTTCTCAACGACCTGACCTTGATCGACAAGGCCGTCGAGGAGGTCCTCCGCTTCCGCTCTCCCAACCAGTTCGGCAACCGCGAGACCACGGTGGAGGTCGAGATCGGCGGTCACAGGATTCCTACCGGCAGTAATCTGCATCTGTGCATCGGTGCCGCCAACCGGGATCCGGAGGTTTTCGAGAACCCAACGCAGTTCGACATCTCGCGCCAGCCGAACCGTCACCTCGCCTTTGCCGGTGGCCCGCATGTTTGTGTCGGCCTTACCCTTGCGCGAATGGAGGGGCGTATCGCCATTGAGCATTTTCTCAGGCGCTATCCGGATTACGAGTTTTCAAATCAGCGCATCCCGGGCGGCCGCATCCGCTTCCATGGCTACCAGAGCCTCCCCGCGCGTCTGTTATAGCCCCAGAACTAGTAGTGCCGGGTGGGAAACCTGCATCATCTGGTCCTGTAAAACTGCTTTGCCCCGTGAAAAAGCTAGACTGCAAGCAATCCCGGGGGCAAGGTTGCGGCAACGAGCAGTCAATAAATCAAAGCGATGGAACGCCATGCGCATCAAGACCCAACTACCCGCTATTCTCGCCCTGATCCTCTCCCTGACGCTGCCCGTGTCGGCATTGGCCATCTCCGGCTCCGAGAGCGATACGCCCACTTCGCCGCCCGAGGAGGACGTGACGAACGAGGATTCGGTGACCGAGGATCCGCCCGAAGAGGACGTCACCTCCGGAGACCCGGTAACCGAGGATCCGCCCGAGGAGGACGTGACCGACGGTGATCCGGTGACTGAGGAGCCGGATGACGAAGAACCCACAATCATCATCTTTGAGAACCGCGACGGCCCCCCGGAGGAGAAGGACTTTAGCAAAAAGGACACCGAGACCAAAAAGCCGGTGAAAGAGACCAAGCCCTATGTGCCTGAGACAAAGGTCTACCGGGTGCCGACAACGGCGAACTACTGTACCCAGGGGCTGCAGCCGGTCACGATTTCGGGTAGCATCAGCTGTGGCCGACCGACTGAACGTGTCACCTACCAGCAGATGCTGCAGACACCGAAGCGGGTGGTTAAACGCAAGACCTACCGCCGCTCCGCGCGTCCGACCTGTCGGCCCGGCGTGAAGGGGTGCGCCGAGTATTGAGCTGGCACTTCAGTGAAGATGAAGTCTCGGGCTGTCAGGCCCGGCTTCTTCTTCTAGAAAGAGAAATGGACCCGGCTCAGGGGGGCATATACCTTGCTCTTACAGACCACCACGTTAATGAGCAGCCCGCAAACCGGGTCGCGATACGAAAAAGAAAAAAGAAGCCGCGCTGACTGTGCTGCAGAGACTTGCGGCTTTACAGAGAGTTCGTTTATCTGCCCGGCTCTGTGAAGCCGGGAGTTTGGTCTTACAACAGCGTAATATCCGACGCCATCTGACGACCGTCACGCCCCTCGGTCAGCTCAAAACTCACCTTCTGGTCGTCGGCCAGCCCCGTCAGCCCGGAGCGTTCGACGGCTGAAATGTGAACAAACACGTCGTTGCCGCCTCCTTCTGGTGCGATAAATCCGTATCCTTTTGTGGTGTTAAACCACTTCACGGTGCCTGTTGGCATGTTTTCCGTGCCTCCTTTGTCTTTCCCTTACCCGCCACTGACGGGCTCTTCTGCAGCTCTGGCAATTTGCCATCGCTCAACCTATGAAGATTGCGCGGTCCATGAAAAAATCAAGGAATGCGTGCGAAACTTATCTTGAGCGCGGGAAAAAGAGGGGGGCAGAAATGGAACTGTACGGGCTGAAGAATTGTGACACATGCCGCAAGGCCATGAAGGCGCTGCCAGACGCCGAATTGCGGGACGTGCGTGTGGATGGTGTGCCGGATGCCGTCCTCGAACAGGCGCTGGTGCAGTTTGGCGATGCCCTGATCAATACGCGCTCGACCACGTGGCGGGGGTTGGACGAGGAGGAGCGTAACCAAGATGCCTTGAAGTTGCTAAAGGCCCATCCCGCGTTGATGAAGCGCCCGTTGATCTCTGTGGACAATACTCTTTTCCTGTCCTGGAACAGTGAGATAGAGCGTCAAGTTAAAGCAATGCTTTAAGCTAGAGGTGTAGCAAAGCTGTGCCGTATCGACACGCGTCAGGAACGTTTACATTGTACCCGGCTTCAAGGCCCGATCAAAAGACAGCGGTCCCGCACCTTTGACGACGATCACCAGCAGCAAGAAGACCCAGAGCGTTCGTTGATCAAGAATGATCGCGTCAGGAAAGCGGTCAAACCACGCACCAATCTCGCCCGTCTGTCCGTGGCCGTAGACGTCTGTCAGGGATTGTACGACGACAAATCCGATCATCCCCAATGCGGCCAATCGCGTCAAAATGCCCAGAACGATCATGGCAGGCAGCAGAAATTCGGCCCACGTCCCGGCCATGACGACGACGTAATGAAACAGACCAAGCGCATCGGTGTCGTAGCCTGCGGCCTCAAGTGCCTTTGGGAAAATCTGTGCATAGGCCCCAACGGACGGTGTCCAGATGCCGGATAGGCCGTCGCCCAGCTTGGTAAGGCCAGAATTCAGGAAATAGATCATCAGGATCGCGGCAAAGAGAAACCTTGCCAGCGTCGCGAGCAGCCAGTCTGCCCGGTCCAATCGATCAAAAATTGCGGCATGGAGCGTCCTGAGTACTGTCATTTCAATTCCTTGTGATGAATTTCGGCGAATGCCTGCGCGCTGAGAGCCAATGTCAGGCTTGCCGCCAGATCGAAATCTGCGTGTTCGGTCGATGCTTTGTCATGGGCCGCGCCAAGGGTGTGTCCTTCGCCTAGAGCGATCAGCCAGGTCATCGCTCCGGGGGGCAGGGCGTGTGGCGCAGGGTCAAATTCTGGCCGGGTGATCAAAATGTCCTGCGCAACACTGCGTGGTTTGTCAGCGTCCTTTATCTGATTGAAGCGCCAAATATCATAAATGGGCCATTTCGAACGCAACAGGCGCGTGGCTGGAGCAAGCGTGAAAGTCGCATCTACCAACGCCTCATCGCTTAAGGTTTGTAGCGGTGAGGCATCGAAGACAGGTGCGTCTGCGGCGTGATATGCATGACGCAAGGCGAGGTCCAGACGGGCCGCATCAGGCAGGTAACCGATATGCGCCAGCGGTTCAAAGCCTTCCAAAAACACAGGAAAATCAGCGCCATAAAACATAATCAATGGCGATGTGGGTGGATGATCACGGACATAAAGCGGGGCAAGCCTGTCAAAGTTTTGCATCCCGATCAGCTTGGCAACCAGTGGGAAGGCGGTTTTCATCGCCTCGATCAAAGATACCGTCACGTTGTTGCGGTAAACCGCGTATCGCTTGCCCGCCGGGTTTTGATGTGCGTCCTGAAGCCCGTCGGGTACAGGGATCGTTGGATCCAGCAAACCGGCGCGAAATGCGGTTTGGTCTGTCACGATGCCAACGCTTGTTTATCAAGCGTAGACAGAGCCCGCGCGGCGCGCGCTGCTTCTTCTCGCAGGATTGGCCAGTCCGGAACATCGGTGTCCCACTCAACCAACACGGGCGCCGGACCGGTTTTGCGAAGAGTATAGTCAAGCAGCGCCCAGACCGGATCAACAACAGGTCTGCCATGGCTGTCGATCAGGAGCGGCGCACCGTGATCATCCATATCTTGGTCGTGGCCGCCGACATGAATCTCGCCCACTTTATCGGTTGGGTAGGCATCAATGTAGTCTTGCGCACTCATCCCCAGGTTCGTGGATGAAATGAACACATTGTTCACATCCAGCAAGAGACCGCAGCCCGTTCGCTGGGTAAGTGCATCCAAAAAGTCGGTTTCGGACAAGGTGCTTTCAGCAAACATCAGGTAGCTTGAGGGGTTTTCGAGCAGCATCTGGCGGCCAAGAGCGTCTTGGACCTGATTGATATGCGCGGCGACCCGGTCCAGTGTCTGGTCTGTGTAGGGCATGGGAAGCAGATCGTTCATGAACTCCGCCCCATGGGTTGACCACGCAAGGTGCTCTGAAAAACTTGCCGGGGTAATCCAATCGCAGAGTTTTTTCAGCCGGGCCACATGGTCGGGATCGAGAGGACCCTCTCCGCCGATGGAGAGGCCAACACCGTGGACGGAAATCGCAAAGGTTTCGGACAACGCTGCAAGCTGTGCCAGAGGACGGCCACCGTCGCCCATGTAATTCTCAGCATGTACCTCGATCCAACGGACCGGGCCGGGGTCTTCTCGAAGGGCTTCGAAATGCTGGGGTTTGTAGCCTACACCAACGGCGTGCGGCAGCCGATCAAAGCAATGGGACGTATCGAGCATGGTAGTGCCTTCCGGTCCGGGTCATTCGGGTCGCATCAGGCGGGACACGCGCGCCGGATGCGATAGGGCTTAAGCTGGCAGATCGCGGTCAAGCTCTTCAAGAGAGCCTTTGCGCTCTGTGCCGTCCGCCATCTGAGGCAGATCGATTTCTTCGCAGGTTCCAGCATCAACCAGTGTCCAGGCGTTGCCCTGATAATCAACGGTAGACGTGCCCGCGCATGTGGTGCCGGGGCCTGCCGCGCAGTCGTTTTCACCAGCAAGCGATACACCGTAGCATTTTTCCTTGGCCGCGGCCTCAGCTGTTGTAGTGCTTTGCGCGGTCATTGCGGCGGCAACTGCACCGGCGATGGCAACAGACTTCATGACGTTGGACATATTGAGTTCCTTTCCGTGGTTCTGTGTGAACGGGTTAATGACAGGACTTAAACACCTGCGGCAGTTTGACGCCAGTCACGAGGGAGTGTGTCACGATCCTGTCAGGAATTACGTGAGAAATCTCACAAAACCTATGGAAAGCAGCCGGATTTTGCCGGGTTTTGTTACATTTATCCCGCGCCGGTACGGAAAAGCCCAATGCCCGGCGCGGGAAATGTTACAGGTCGATCACGCCCGCAGGTCGGGCGGTGTCGCTTCCTTGCCCAATGTTACAGCTACTTCTGCAAGCGGCTGCACGCTGGTTTGTTTTTCACCAAGGCGGCGGACCGAGACGGTCTTGTCCTCAACTTCCCTGGCACCCACGGCGAGGATGACAGGGACCTTGCCGACAGAATGCTCGCGCACCTTGTAGTTGATCTTTTCATTGCGCATGTCCGCTTCGGCGCGCACGCCAGCTTTCTTGAGGGTATCGACCACTTCCAGAACATAATCGTCCGCCTCAGAGGTGATGGAGGCCACGACGACCTGACGCGGAGCGAGCCAGAACGGCAGCTTGCCGGCATGTTCTTCGATCAAGATGCCGATGAACCGTTCGAATGACCCCAATGTCGCACGATGCAGCATGACGGGGCGGTGCTTGCCGCCATCGGCACCGATGTAGGTGGCGTCGAGGCGTTCAGGCAACACGAAGTCAACCTGATGCGTGCCGCATTGCCAGTCGCGGCCGATGGCGTCTGTCAGCACGAACTCAAGTTTCGGCCCATAGAACGCGCCTTCGCCGGGGTTCATCTCAGGTTCGATGCCGGCTTTGCGGGTTGCTGAAAGCAGCGCCTCTTCGGCCTTGTCCCAGACCTCGTCCGAACCGGCACGGGTTTCAGGGCGGTCAGAGAATTTGACCTTGAAATTCTCAAACCCCAGATCGCGATAGATCCCTGAGAGGAACTCGATATAGGTCAGTGTTTCGCTTTCGATCTGGTCTTCGCGGCAGAAGATGTGACCATCGTCCTGGGTAAAGCCCCGAACGCGCATGATCCCGTGCAGCGCGCCTGACGGCTCGTACCTGTTACAAGAGCCGAATTCGGCCATGCGCAGGGGCAGGTCGCGGTAGGATTTGAGACCCTGATTGAAAATCTGCACGTGGCAGGGGCAGTTCATCGGCTTGAGCGCGTTAACGGATTTCTCGCGCGCGTGCTCTTCGTCCACTTCGACGATGAACATGTGCTCTTGATACTTTTCCCAGTGGCCCGACGCCTCCCAAAGCTTGCGGTCCACTACCTGCGGTGTGTTCACCTCGACATAGCCGCCTTTGCGCTGTTGGCGGCGCATGTAGTCTTGTAGCTGAGTGTAGATCATCCAGCCGTTTGCGTGCCAGAAAATCTGCCCTGGTGCCTCTTCCTGCATGTGAAAGAGATCCATTTCGCGGCCCAGTTTGCGGTGGTCACGCTTGGCGGCTTCTTCAAGCATGTTGAGATGCGCGCGCAGCTTTTCCTTGCCGGTGAAGGCTACGCCATAAATGCGTTGCAGCATTGCGCGGTCACTGTCGCCTCGCCAATAGGCGCCCGCGATGGACATCAGCTTGAAAGCATCGCCGGGCACTTGGCCGGTGTGTTGCAGGTGCGGGCCACGACACAGGTCCTGCCAGTCGCCGTGCCAGTACATGCGCAGCGGCTCATCTCCGGGGATCGCGTCGATCAGTTCGACCTTGTAGGGCTCTCCATTATCCTCGTAATGCTTGATCGCGCGGGCGCGGTCCCAGACCTCGGTGCGGACGGGGTCACGCTTGTTGATGATTTCCTTCATCTTTTTCTCGATCAGGCCGAGGTCTTCTGGGGTGAAGGGGTCTTCGCGGTCGAAATCGTAGTACCAGCCGTCCTTGATCACCGGGCCGATGGTGACCTTGGTGTCGGGCCAGATTTCCTGCACGGCACGAGCCATGATGTGGGCGAAGTCATGGCGGATCAGCTCATTCGCTTGCTCTTCATCGGCCATGGTGTGGATAGCGATGTCTGCATCCGCCTCGATCGGCCATGCCAGATCGTAATGCGCGCCGTTCACGGTGGCGCTGATGGCTTTCTTGCCAAGCGATTTTGAAATGTCGGCAGCAACCTCGCCCGCAGTGATACCTGCGTCGTAGGATCTTGCATTGCCATCGGGAAGAGTGAGAGAGATCTGGGCCATATCGGCGCTCCTCGTCAGTTTGGCGCCCACGAGACGCCCGGTTGCGGGTTTATGTCTGGGGGCCTTGTGACGCCGGATTATGCAGGCGTCAAGAGGTTGGCGCGTGAACCGGAGAAAGACGTGTTGAAAGCAACAGGTGCAAAAGGGCAAAGGCGGCGGCAAGGCCAGCACAAAGGCCAAGGGCAGAGATGCCAAGTCCTGCAATGATCAACCCGCCCAAGGCCGAGCCAGCGGCGGCCCCGATATAGATCGCTGCGGCGTTAAGAGCCAGCACCACGGGCGCCTGTGGTCCAGCCAGATTGATCAGCCGCATTTGCTGTCCAGCCATAAAGGCCCAGCCGAACAGCGCCCAAAAGAAGGAGACCAGCGTAAGGGCTAGTGTGCTGACCGGAAGCAGCGAATAGAATGGCATCAGGATCATTTGACACAGGCAAAGGCCTGCCAGTGTAACCTTCCAACCAAATTGGTCTGCCAGATAGCCGCCCATCAGGTTGCCGCATACCGCACCGATCCCGAAGATCAGCAAGATAAAGGCGATGCCGTCCCGCCCAAAGCCCATGTTCAGGCTTAGAAGGGGCGCGATGTAGGTGTACAGGACGTAAGTAGCACCCAGAAAACTGGCCGTGAACATCACAGCCAGCATCATCCGTCCCTGCACGATAACCTGACCCAGATCGATCATTCTGACCGGTTGAAACTTGAGCCCCGCCGGGACGCGCCGCCAGATCAGCCAGATCAGCGGAAAGCAAAGCACCACAACGATCCAGAATGCCCAACGCCAGCCAAAGCTGTAGGCAATCCAGCTGCCCGCAGGCACGCCGATGACTTGCGAAATCGTCAGGCCGAAAAACACTGCTGCAAGTACCTTGGCGCGCTTTTCTTCGGGGTAGAGAGCCGCCGCAACCGCCGCCGCGACAGGTGTAAAGATACCAGCGCCTGCTGCGGCTATCACGCGGCCAAGGCTGAGAACAGCGAAGCTGGGGGCAAGAGCCGAGATCGCGGCGGCAAGACAGACCAAGGCAATCGACGCCGTCAGAACGCGCCTGCGTCCGATCTGGCCACTGATCGCAACCATCAAAGGGGATAGGACCGCGTACGCCAGTGCGTAGACTGTGAGCAGTTGGCCTGCATTGGCTGCGGAGCGGCCAAGTTCGTCTCCCAAGGGCTCCAGAATGCCGATGATTGAAAACCCTGCGACGCCGATGACGAAATTGCCAAGCGAGAAGACCGGGATAAGTAGTGGATCAGGAGACGGGGGACGCATCTGAATTCCTTAGCAGGTCTTCTTGCCCGCGCAAGGCTTGCGTCGGGATGCAGTTCTGGCCGGACCGCTTCCGGGGAAAGGTTTTGGGAACCTATGTGAGACCTGTGCGTTCTGGACAGTACTTAAAGGCACGGAAATCCATGCAGAACACTCCATCACAGACTGCCTTTGCAGCTATTTCAGGTGCAGACGCAAGGCCCGACAAGACAGCCGCTCGAAATGGGTTGCGGCACATCGCATCCTTGTCGATGACCAAGATTGCCGACGGTCTGATTGATCCAAAACTTGTGTTGGCATGGCTTCTGACCTCGCTTGGTGCGCCAGCTGTCTATGCTGGTGCGCTGGTACCCATTCGCGAGGCGGGGGCGCTGCTGCCGCAAATGCCGCTGGCCAGCGTTTTGCAAAGGCTCAATCAGCGGAAATGGATGTGGGTGCTGGGCAGCGCGGGGCAGGGCATATCTGCGGCGCTTATCGTTTTGGCCGCGCTCACGTTGGAAGGTGCGGCAGCTGGCCTTGCCATATGCGCAGCACTTGCGGGGCTGGCGCTTTGTCGTGCGGCCTGCTCGGTCTCCTACAAGGACATTCTGGGTAAAACCGTCGAGAAGGCACAGCGCGGATCGGTCACAGGGCTTGCGGGGTCTGTTTCTTCGGTTGGCGTATTGATCTTTGCAGGCCTCTTGATATCCGGTCTTGCACAAAGCTGCGAGGTTGTTGTCGCGGCGATTGCTCTGGCGGCAGGGCTTTGGATCGCCGCAGCGCTGTTGTTTCTGACCATGCAGGAGAAAGACAGCGATCCGGAAGCCGGAACACGCGCCAGCTTTGGCGTGTTGAAGGGCAACGGGCCTCTGCAACGCTTCATCATTGCGCGTGGGTTGCTGGTATCTACCGCGCTCGCACCCCCCTATCTGGTGGTCCTCGCAAAGGAAGGGACGCTCAGCCAGTTGGGGGCGCTGGTACTGGCGTCCGCTGCCGCATCATTCGTCAGCTCCTATGTCTGGGGGCGATTGTCTGACCAATCCAGCCGTCAGGTGCTGATGTTGTCTGGTCTTTTGGGGGCTGCATCCATGGGCCTTGCCGTCGGGGCTTGGGCAATTGGTTTTGCGACGATCTACTGGGTCATGCCGGTGGTTCTGTTTATCCTGATGATCGCGTATCACGGCGTACGTCAGGCCCGATCAACCTATCTTGTTGATCTGGCGAAGGAGGATGAGCGCGCCGCTTATGCTGCTGTCAGTAACACGGTGATCGGCACGCTCTTGCTGATTGCAGGCGTTGTTGGCGGTGGAGCTGCTTTGCTGGGTGCGCAGGCGACATTGGTGGTCTTTGCGGCAATGGCGTTTGCGGCTGCTTGGGTCGCATATGGCCTGCCTGAAGTGGAAGATGCTGTGTGACGTATCAATTGTATACATAGATATACGTTGACTGCGACGGATAAGCGATTATTTACGACATAGACGTTCTTGTGCCGCACTGTAGTGGCTATTTGGGGGATACGCGCCATGTCAAGCTACAACCGGAACTTCCAGCTTTCTATCAGCGATGTGGATTTGATCGAAGAAGCCCTGCGTGCGCGGGGTCGCGAGTTGTGCCGCATGCGTCGCGCGCTGGCAGATGACAACCCGGCCGATATGGAATCGATCCGTGTCGTTGAAGAGGATCAGCGCAAAGGCGAGGAATTGCTGGGTCGGCTGCATGACCAGAAGGTCTTTTACCGGCCCAAAACGTCTGTTTACGTCAGCGGCTAAGTCATCCGCGCGGCGAAAACCGCGTATCCCATAATCAAACAGCATATCCAGCCACCCAGAAAAATGAGTGGTCGAAGTGGCAGTTTTGCGCCTGCGGTGATGTAGCCCACCGCATGGGCGAGGCGGAGCCAGAAGAACGCGATCGCGGTCCAGTAGGTTAGCGCGCTGAAACCGTCTACCCGATCCACCAGCAACACAAGAATGGCAAACGGGACGCCCTGTTCCAGCAGATTCAGGTGCGCGCGCCATGCCCGCTGCACCCAGGGTCGCTGAAGCGACGGATTGGCGATGCGGATAAAACCGTCCGGTGCATCGGTGGGCAAGGACCCTTCGGGAGCAGTGTTCACGCCGACAATGTAGGGGATCCACATTGACGCTGCGAGAACGATAAGGCAGGTCAGAACGCCCAGTTCGGTGGGTAAGCTCTCCATGATCAAGCCCATTGCATCGCTGATTTCATGCCCTTACCGGTTTCCAGCCAAGACTTGAGCGATGCCGCCAACCGGGCCCAGCCTTCCGCCACGCCTTCCTGGCCATCGGGGATGTCGTAGTGTTCAATGGTCAGCTTGCAGGCAGGGCCCTGCGGTTCAATCAGATAGACCATCCGGGAGGACGGTGCCTCCGGCCCAAAGAAATGCGGCTCAAACGTTGTTTCGATGCGGGATTTCGGCTCCACCTTGGTGACTTGCTGGCTTAGCATTGGGTTGCCGTCTGGCAGAATGAAACGAATGGTCTGGCCTTCCTCCGCACGGCCTTCTGCCACGTCACAGGCAAAATGGTATGCTGCCATGCTGTCAGGATTGCTTAAGGCATCCCACAAGGCGTCCTGCGTGCAGCGGATGAATGTTTGCATCATGAAATCAGGTTTGGTCATAGAATTGGTCCTTTCGAGGGTTGATTTGAGGTTCAACACTGCTCGGGCCGCTGGTTTTGCGCGCATCGGCTCAATCCAGCGATCTATGGTTTGTTGCAGGGGGACGGCGTTCAGATAGTGGTATTTGAACCGCCCCTTTTTGTGGGTCACGACCAGCCCAGCATCTTCAAGCACGCCAAGATGCTTCATCACGCCAAAGCGGGTCATTTCCAGCAGTTCTGTCAACTCTTGCAATGTCTGACCGTCCTTGCGGCGCAAGGCATCCAGAAGGGTGCGACGGGCCGGATCGGCCAGGGCTTTGAAAACTGCGTCCATGATTTTCTTATAGGTGATTAATTAGTTACGTGACAATATAGTCACCTAAAAATCTGGCGGTTGTGCTGATCCGAGCTTGGGCGCATGATCGCCAAAACCGCAGGGGGACCCATGGGCGAGACGCAGTTTCTTTCAACAAAACAAGGGCGCAGGCTTGCCTATCACCAGACAAAGGGGCGCGGCCCCTGCATCGTTTTCCTGGGTGGCCTGAAATCCGATATGGAGGGCACAAAGGCGGTCTTTTTGGAGGAGTGGGCGCAAAACCAGGGGCGGGCATTCCTGCGATTCGACTATTCCGGCCATGGTGAGTCGTCAGGTGAATTCACAGATGGTTGCATTGGCGATTGGGCAGAAGACACCGTTGCAGCGGTCACAGCCCTGACCGACGGGCCGATCATTCCGGTGGGGTCCTCCATGGGCGGCTGGCAGGCGCTCTTGCTGGCGCGCACACAGCCCGAACGCATTGCCGGGCTGGTCACAATTGCCGCGGCACCCGACTTTACCGAAGACGGCTATATGGCGAGTTTTACAGATGCCCAAAAGCAAACCCTGGCCCAAGAAGGCCAGGTCGAACTGCCGTCAGACTATATGGAACCCTACATTATCACCCAACGGCTGATCGACGATGGGCGCGCGCAACTGGTGCTGCGCGCCCCGTTGCATTTGCCGTTCCCCGTTCGGTTCTTGCAAGGCACCGCGGACACAGCTGTCAGCGTGGCAACGGCGGTGCGTTTGCTGGAACATGCGACAGGGCCTGACATGCAACTGCGATTGATCAAGGATGCCGATCACCGGTTTTCGGATGGCCCCTGTCTGGGGCTGATCCTTGAGGCGCTAAGCGACGTGATGGGGGAATCGCATGAGTAATCGTTTTAAAAGAACAGGGTACGCCTTTGGGTTTGTCGCGGTCATTGCCCTGTCGCTCTACTTTCTTGGCCCATATGAAGACAGCGATCTGGCGACCTCCTTTGACGATACGGTCCTGAATGACGGCGTCAGCGCTTATTTCGCGGCGCAGGAAGCACGCTTTGACGACATCACGCCGGGTGTTGAGAAACAGGTGATCTGGGCAGGCGCGCCCGAGGCAGAGACGGATTGGGCGGTTCTCTATCTGCACGGGTTTTCGGCCACATCCATGGAAATCCGCCCGGTGCCTGATCTGGTGGCAGAGGCACTGGGCGCAAATCTGATCTATACGCGGCTTACCGGTCACGGACGGGGTGGGGATGCTTTGGCGCAGGCAGGCGTTGCCGACTGGATGGGGGATGTCGCCGAAGGGCTGGCCGCGGCGCGGAAAATTGGCAAACGGGTGCTGATCATATCGGTGTCGACAGGTGGTACTCTGGCCGCAGCCGTAGCGATGGACCCGGATTTGTCGCAGGATGTGGCGGGCATCGTCTTTGCCTCGCCCAATTTCGGCATCAACAATCCCGCCGCCCCCATCATGACCTTGCCCGGCGCGCGCTATTGGGCCCCTTTGGTGGCCGGGCGAGAGCATAGCTTTGAGCCCGCAAATGCAGATCAGGCCAAGTTCTGGACGACGCGGTACCCGCTTGTTGCGGCGCTGCCGGTGGCGGCATTGGTGCAAAAGGCCGTCAGGCTGGAGCTTGAGCAGGCCGATATCCCGGCCCTGTTCCTGTTCACCCAAGCCGATCAGGTGGTGCGCGCAGATGCGACCGAAGCTGTCGCAGAACGGTGGGGGGGCGACACAACGGTCATTAATCCGGTGCTCGGGCCTGAGGATGATCCGGCATCCCACATCATCGCGGGCGATATCATGTCGCCAAGCCAGAATGACGTGACCGTAGACCGGATGCTGGATTGGGTGAAGGGCCTGTGATGGAGCAGCGCATTTCACTGATCACGCTGGGGGTGCGGGACGCAGCGGCGCAGGCGGCCTTTTACGACGCGCTTGGGTGGACCCGGGTTGAAACGCAGGATGGCGTGATTGCCTATGATCTGATTGGTCAGACGCTCGGGCTCTATCCGCTGGACAAACTGGCCGAAGACATCGGAGTGGACGCGGAGAACTTGGGGTTTGGTGCAATGACCCTCGGCCACAACGTGCGCGAGAAAGAGGATGTGGCCCGCATCCTTGCCCGTGTCGATGCGGCGGGTGGCAAAATCCTCAAACCGGCGGCTGATGTCTTCTGGGGCGGGCATCATGGGTATTTCGCCGATCCCGAAGGTCATATCTGGGAAGTGGCCCACAACCCTTTCTCACCGCTGAGCGACGCAGGGGCTTTCCGCTGGAACGGATACGGCTGATGCGCAAACCGGCCAGCATGTGGAGCCTTGAGACCTTTGGCCGCCAACGTCTGTCGAAATACTACTTCATGCGGGATTTCATGTATTCCGAGATCAGCGGCTTTCACGGGCGGCCCAACATGCCTGAGAATCCTGATCTGGTGTTGGAAAACGGGCGCGCTTTCTGTGTCGCTCTGATGGACCCGCTTGAGGAAACCTTTGGCCGCGTTGCTGTGCGCTCTGGCTACCGGTCGCCGGAATTGAACCGCTATGGCAATGAAAACAAACTGAATTGTGCGCGCAATACGCATCCGCTCGAATGTCACATCTGGGATCGCGGGACAGGGGAGGACGCCATTGCTGGCGCATCCATCGTCATCCCGTGGTTCGCTGATCAATACGCACAGGGCCGCGACTGGCGTGATCTGGCGTGGTGGTTGCATGATCATCTGCCATATTCAGAGATGTGGTTTTTCCCCAAACTAGCCGCCCTAAATCTGGTCTGGCGGCCTGACCCCTGGCGCACCATCTCAAGCTATATTGCACCGCGCGGCACCCTGCTGCGCCGCGGCAAGGAGCCGGACGAAACCCCTGCGCAAAGACAGGCGCGGTACCGGGATTTCCCGGCGTTTCGTGGATTGACCTATCCGATACCCCCACGTGATATTGAAGCGCGTCAAAGCCGTGATATAGAGGGCTGACGCAAGGTGGGGTGGGGTACCGAAATGTATGTGTTTTCAATAGGTAGTGGCTGATGGCTGAACCATTGGTGCTGTTGCCCGGCATGATGTGCGATGCGCGGTTGTTCGGCCCCCAGATTGCGGAACTTTCTGCCGATATGGCGGTCATGGTCGCCCCGATCACGCAAGGTGAGCGGATCGAGGAAATTGCGTCCACTCTACTTGATCTTCTGCCAGCGCGGTTTGCCTTGGCGGGTCTTGCGATGGGCGGCATCGTTGCCATGGAACTGCTGCGCCGTGCACCGGACCGCATAACCCGGATCGCGCTGATGTGTACTAACCCGCTGGCCGAAACCCCCGCGATTGCAGCCGACCGGGAGCCACAGATCGTCAAAGCGCGTTCTGGCCGTCTTTTGGAAGTGATGCGTGAGGAGATGAAGCCGAATTATCTGGCGCCGGGGCCGCACCGTGCTGAAGTGCTCGATCTGGTCGTGGATATGGCCGAGGCGCTTGGGCCTGATGTCTTTATCCGTCAGTCGCGTGCATTGCAGCGGCGCAAGGATCAACAGGCCGTTTTGCGCAAATGCCGGACGCCTGCGCTGATCCTGTGTGGGGAACATGACCAGCTTTGCCCGGTCAAGCGGCATACTTTCATGGCTGAACTCATTCCCTACGCAGAACTTGTTGTGCTTGAGAGTTCAGGCCATCTGCCAACGCTTGAGCAACCTGATGCGACAACGGCGGCGTTGCGCAGTTGGATGCGCCAGCCGCTGGTCCTGCAGTAGGCCTAGGATTGGGCCGCAAGCAGAGCTTTCTTGTCTTTTTTGGAAACCAAAACGACAGGGGCGATGGGTTGACCGCTTTGCGGGTCGAACAGTGCTGTGTTGCGCCACCGCCCGGATATTCGCGCGGCAAGGATGCGTCCAAAGACGCGCAGCAGCGCGGGCAGGTTCTCGTGCTTGGCCTTTTTGCCGCCGGGTTGGGGCACAAAAGCACGTGATTTGACCGGCCCAATAACCGAAGGGTCTTCGGGCCGATTAATGTACAGGCCAACACGGGCGAGTTTGGGGTTGCGGGGCGTGGAAAAAAGGAAGGAACCACAACAGGTTGCTTTCCAGCGCAAAAGGTTTCGTGGAACGAAGGCAAAGGGCGCGATCAGATCTTGCCCCTGAGAAAACGTAATATTGTCCGGGGTCGTTTGGAAAAGAGCCAGCCCTTCAGGGGCCGGGTCATTTTCACCGCAGTACAAAGCGCCAGCGCGGCAGGAGTCGCAAAAACACACGACATGGTTTCCGCCGTCTGACGTCGCATGGTGTAGAACGCCCTTTACTGCACCACAGGCGCAGCGAAAGGGCGCGTCACACATCGGTCAGACAGCTACGTTCATGTTTGCAGGGTCATTGACCGGCTTGCCCCGCTTGCGGTGACCAGGAGGCGTTTGTTCTTCATTGTCGTCGATGAAGTCGAGCACCAAAGGACGGATGTTGTTGCGCCAGCTCTTGCCAGCGAAGATGCCATAGTGGCCTGCGCCCTCTTCGACATGGCTGGCCTTCTTGTCATCGGGCAGACCGGTGCACAGATTCAATGCTGCAATGCACTGACCGGGGGCCGAAATATCGTCCTTGGAGCCTTCGACGGTCTTGACCGCAACGGTCGTGATCTTGCCGATGTCGACTTTCTTCCCCTTCACGGTGAATGAATTCGACGCGATCTCACCTGTTTTGAAAATGCGATCGACCGTTGAAAGGTAGAATTCCGCAGGCATATCCATGACAGCCAGATATTCGTCATAGAATTTGTTGTGCTTGTCATGTTCGTGCGCATCGCCGCTGGCAACTCTGCTGATCTGATCTTTGAAGGCGTTGAAATGCGTCTCGGCATTCATCGAGATGAACGAGTTCAGCTGCAACAGGCCGGGATAGACCATGCGACCCACCCCTGCGTATTTGAAGCCGACACGCTGGATCATCAGTTCTTCAAGCTGACCCATGGTGACAGAATGGCCAAAGTCGGTGACTTCTGTCGGGGCGGCACTGGGGTCGATTGGACCGCCGATCAGGGTCAATGAACGGGGCTGCGCCGCTGGGTCTTCCTCAGCCAGATAGGCCGTGGCGGCAAGGGCCAGTGGAGCGGGCTGGCAGACCGCGATCACGTGAGTGTGTGGGCCCAGTTCTCGAAGGAAATCAACAAGATATAGGGTGTAGTCTTCGACGTCGAACTTGCCCGCGCTGACCGGAATGTCGCGCGCGTTGTGCCAGTCGGTGATGAATACGTCGCAGTCGGGCAGCAAGCTGATGACCGTTGATCGCAGCAGCGTGGCGTAGTGACCTGACATAGGTGCTACCAGCAGTACCCGGCGCTTGGGCACTGTGCGGCCCTGAACGCGGAAATGCAGCAGATCGCCAAAGTCGCGCTGCATCACGACCTCTTCAACGACGATCCGGTCCTGTCCGTTCGATCCCACGAATGGCGGGATGTTCCAGTCCGGTTTCATCACCATCCGCGAGAACGTGCGCTCGGTCACTTCGCCCCAAGCGGCCATCCAGGCCAACGCAGGGTTTGGAAACATTGCAAAAGCAGGATAGGATGCCATGGCAAGCGCGGATGCGCCAAGCCATTGGTTGGTATTCCTAACGGTTTCCATAAGGTCGTAGGTTGCCATATAGCGCATCTGGGGTCTCCTTTGGTGGCCCGATTCTGGGCATTGCGTCGCTCCTGCCCCTGAAAAGGGCGACGTTATGCTGCAAGTGCGAAGATAGGAGCAAAAGACTAAGATGACAACTGAAACCACGGATCATGACGCCACGAAACCGGCATCCATGAATCAAATGGCAGATAATCTTAAGAAAGTCGAAGAGCTTACAGAGCGTTTGGGCAAGGTGATGGCCAATCGCCAGACCCATCAGAAAGCACTTGATGGACCGAATCAACAACTCTTTGCGAAAGCAGCACAATCCTATCTGACCGAGGCCATCAACAATCCCGCCAAGTTGATGGAACAGCAGATGGGCTTGTGGGCCAAGACCGTGAGCCATTTTGTTGAAGCGCATCAGGCGCTGGCAAAGAGCGCCGCAGGTGCGGATGAAGATCGCAAGGTCGAGGATCGGCGTTTTGCAAACCCTCTTTGGGATTCCAACCCGTACTTTAACTTTGTCAAACATCAGTATCTGATTAACTCCCATGCGATTGAGCAGGCGGTTGAGGCGATCACCGACATGGAGCCGCATGAGAAACAACGGCTGGCCTATTTCAGCCGTCAGATCATCGATCTTATGTCACCGACAAACTTTCTAGCGACAAACCCCGATGCACTCGAACGCGCGGTCGAGACAGAAGGGGAAAGCCTGATCAAGGGGCTGGAGAATCTGATCGCCGATCTGGAGGCCAACAAGGGGGAATTGATTGTCCGTCTGGCGGACGAAAAGGCATTCCAGCTTGGCGGCAATATCGCGACGACGCCGGGCAAGGTGGTCTATCGCAATCGGATGTTCGAATTGATCCAGTACACGCCGACGACCGAGAAGGTGCACAAGACGCCATTGCTGGTCTTCCCGCCGTGGATCAACAAATTCTACATTCTGGATCTCAAGGCGCAGAACAGCTTTGTGAAATGGGTGACAGATCAGGGCTATACGCTGTTTATGGTGTCCTGGGTCAACCCGGATGAGACGTACCGCGATGTCGGCATGGAGGATTATGTCGAGGACGGCTATCTGGCCGCCATCCGCGAAGTCAAAGCGATCACCGGTGAAAAGCAGATAAATGCGGTCGGTTATTGCATTGCAGGAACGACCTTGTCGCTCACCTTGTCCCTTTTGAAACAGAAAGGCGACAAATCGATCAAGTCAGCCACCTTCTTTACTGCATTGACCGATTTCTCGGATCAGGGTGAATTCCAACCCTTCCTGACCGATGACTTCATAGACGGGATTGAGGCCGAGACGAAAGACAAAGGGATACTGCCCTCGATCATCATGGCGCGGACGTTCTCTTTCCTGCGGTCAAACGATCTGGTTTATGGGCCCGCCGTCAAACACTATATGATGGGCGAGACCCCTCCGGCGTTTGATCTGCTCTATTGGAATGGCGATGGCGCCAACCTGCCGGAAAAGATGGCGATGCAGTACCTGCGTGGGCTGTGTCAGGGCAACCAACTGGCCGAGGGTGGTTATGACCTTCTGGGGCATCATCTGGTGCTGGACGAGGTTGATGTGCCCTTGTGCGCCGTGGCCTGCGAGACGGACCATATCGCGCCATGGAAGGACAGCTACCGGGGCATTCAGATGATGGGGTCCAAGGATAAGACGTTTATCATGACCCAGTCCGGCCACATCGCTGGCATCGTGAATCCGCCGTCCAAAGGCAAGTACGGGCATTACACGAACGCTGACATGAGCCTTGATTACAAGGATTGGCTGGAGGGGGCCGAGTTTACCGAAGGGTCCTGGTGGCCACGATGGGAAAAGTGGCTGAGCAAGCGTTCTGGCAAGATGATTCCAGCACGCAATCCGGGGGATGACGGGCGCAAAATACTGGGCGATGCGCCCGGAGAGTATGTTGCGAAAAAGGCAAATGGCTGATTTTGATGGTGTTTTACCCTAGGTAAATTAAATAATGCTGCGGCGCAGAAAAAGGTTGAAATGCCGCGCTGCAGCATGTATGTTCTTTGCAGACGCAGAAATGCGTGGGGGATGCCCCGCGAAACGCTAAACAAAGGATTAATACAATGAGCAAGACACCAGACATGACCGCAATGTTCAAAGACGTAATGGGTTCTTTCCCAATCGACGGTTCCGCAATGGAAGGCGCGTTCAAGACAACCGCCACCCTGAACGAGAAACTGTCCCACGTCGCATTGAACGCGGTTGAGCAGTCCGCGGACATCTCTTCCAAGTGGACAAAAGAAACAGTCGCGAAGCTTGAGCAGCTTGCCAAAGCAAAGGCCGAGCCCGCTGATTACACAAAAGCAATGACAGAGTTCGCATCTGCCTACGCTGAAACAGCAGCCGAGCACATGGCCGCTTTCGCCGAGGTCGCCAAGAAGGTCCAGATGGACACTGTTGAGCTGATGATGGCAGCCGGCAAGGACATGCAGGAAGAAACAGCTGCAGCCGTCAAGAAGGCCACAAACGAAGCAACAACTGCTGCGAAGAAAGCAACAGTGAAATAAACCGAACCCTCGGTTATCAGCTCACGTACCTTCCTCCCTGAAAGACGTGATACAAAGGCGGGCTTCCCTGAGCCCGCCTTTTTTCTATTTGCGGCCGCGGTAACACGCGTCGATTGATCCTCCGGCTTTCGCATTTTCGATGCTGCAAGTTCCCTTTATTATGAAAGTTCTGACAGACAATCTGGACGCACCGATGAGTGCGCGGGTGGAGCCGTTTGCAGCCAAGGCGCTTTATCCAACGTCACAGGCACTTTCCTTTCTTCATCCATGCGCCTAAGCTGCAATGCAGCACATCTTCGGGGAGGAACATCGTGTCGGAAAAGACCAAACCCTTGCTGATCAAGCGCTACGCGTCGCGGCGGCTCTATAACACAGAGACAAGCGATTATGTGACGCTTGAAGATATTGCAGGTTTCATCCGCGACGGGCGCGAGGTCCAGATCGTTGACCTCAAGTCCGGTGATGATCTGACTCGCCAGTATCTTCTTCAGATCATTGCAGAACACGAAAGCCGGGGTGAATCCGTTCTGCCGGTCGATGTGCTGAACGATCTGGTGCGAAGCTATATGTCCGGCAATGTGTCTGTGGTGCCGCAGTTCCTGCGCGCGTCTTTTGACATGCTCCGCGATGGTCAGGCCAAGATGATGGAAAACATGTCATCGATGAACCCGATGGCCAAGATGCCCGGCATGGAAGCGATGCAGGCGCAGCAAGAAGCCTTCATGAAGGCCATGACCGGGGGCTGGGCCCCCGGGGGGCCGAAAGCAGGCGCTGAACCAGAACCAGAGCAGGAACCCGAGAAGGGGGAAGACCTGGACGCGATCAAGCAGCAATTGGCAGAATTGCAGAACAAGCTTTCCAAGCTGAAATAACCCGGCTGATGCATGGCCAAGCGGCCTTGCTCCGGCATGGGGTGCATATGACTGGGCGCGAAACCTCAACTGCATTTTTGGTTGGTTCTGCGCCGCTAGGTTCACACAGATTTAGCAAAAAAGAGCAACGGCGCGTTTTCCAGTTTCGCCGCCCTGTCCATGTCGCTATGAGGGGTGCGGAGTTTCTCAAAGGATAGATCATCATGGCCAATGTCGTTGTTGTCGGTGCCCAGTGGGGAGACGAAGGGAAAGGCAAGATCGTCGATTGGCTGTCTGAGCGCGCGGATGTGATCGCGCGTTTTCAGGGTGGCCATAATGCGGGCCACACGCTGGTGATCGATGGCGAGGTGTTCAAGCTGAGCCTTCTGCCATCGGGTATCGTGCGCGGCGGCAAGTTAAGTGTGATCGGCAACGGCGTGGTTCTGGATCCCTGGCATCTGGTGCAGGAAATCGCCCAATTGCGCGGGCAGGGCGTCACGATCACGCCCGAGACACTGATGATTGCCGAAAACACGCCGCTGATCCTGCCCATCCATGGCGAACTGGACCGCGCACGCGAGTCGCAAAATTCAGTGGCCAAGATCGGAACAACCGGGCGCGGCATTGGCCCTGCCTACGAGGACAAAGTCGGCCGTCGGTCGGTACGGGTCGCTGATCTGGCTGACGATGCCACGCTTGAGCTGCGCGTGGATCGTGCGTTGATCCATCACGATGCGCTGCGCCGGGGGCTGGGACTTGAGCCAGTGGACCGGGACGCATTGCTTGCAATGCTGCGCGAGATTGCACCTGCGGTGCTGGAATACGCCGCCCCCGTCTGGAAGGTGCTGAATGAAAAGCGCAAGGCGGGCAAACGGATCCTGTTCGAAGGGGCGCAGGGCGCGTTGCTGGACATCGACTTTGGCACCTATCCTTTCGTGACCTCGTCCAATGTGATCGCGGGGCAGGCGGCAACGGGCACAGGAATCGGACCGGGGTCCATTGATTTCGTTCTTGGAATTGTCAAAGCCTATACGACCCGCGTGGGCGAAGGGCCGTTTCCGGCCGAACTGGACGATGCGGACGGTCAGCGTTTGGGTGAACGCGGGCATGAGTTTGGCACGGTCACCGGGCGCAAACGCCGCTGCGGTTGGTTTGATGCGGTCCTTGTGCGTCAGACCTGCGCGACCTCTGGTGTGAATGGCATTGCCTTTACCAAGCTTGATGTTTTGGACGGTTTCGAGACATTGAAAATCTGCGTGGGGTATGAGCTGGACGGCGAACGTCTGGAGTATCTGCCGATTGCGGCCGATCAACAGGCCCGCTGCACGCCCATCTACGAGGAAATGCCAGGCTGGTCGCAGTCTACGGAAGGGGCGCGGTCTTGGGCTGATCTTCCCGCGGAAGCCATTAAATATGTCCGCCGGGTGGAAGAGTTGATCAGCTGCCCCGTCGCGCTACTTTCCACGTCACCCGAGCGGGAGGATACCATTCTGGTGACCGATCCGTTCGCGGACTGAATATCGGAGGGCACATGGCACTGAGCTACAAGGCACGCAAACGTTGGTCGCTGGCAGTATTGCTGATCGCAATGCCACTTTACGTGGTGGTTGCGGTGAACGTGGTCGAGATGTTTGAGCGACCCTCGATCCTTTTGGAATTGTTGATCTATGTAGGGTTGGGCGTCTTGTGGGTTCTACCTTTCAAATCGATCTTCAAAGGGATCGGGCAGGCTGATCCTGACGCAGAAGAGTAGGCAAATTCCGGGACTTCGCGCCGCTTTCTACAATAGCACTCCAAAGTCTTAAGGCGGCTGGCCGCGCTTCTGGGGCGCATTCCATGTCCTCTCGGCTCACGGGCTCTTTCATTCCGAAAAACAAAAAAGGCGGCACCTTTTGAGTGCCGCCTTCTGGATTTTATGCGCCGGGTCTAGCCTGCCGCGCGCTGATCTGGGCGGAAACCGATGTCATCGGAAACGGTGAACCGACCACCTTTGATCTTTTCGATCTTACCAGCGCGAAGGAGCTGCCCGAAAGAGCGCAACCCTTCTTCGCGGCTAAAGCCTTTGTCGCCGCCTGCCTGACGCACCTTGGTCATCAGCTGCGGACGCGAGAATTGGTCGCGGCCCTCGACGAAAGACAGATAGGCTGCTGCGGCTTCCAAAAGCTGGGGCAGGGTTGTCGCGCCCACGTCAGCAGCGAAGTCGGCAAAGCTATCGCCTTCCGACCCGTCGGCGGTGGCATCAGCCATTGCCGCGACACGGCGGGGCCGCACAGGTCCGGATGCCTTGGGCTTTTCAATGTCGATACGTTGCTCTGCAACCAATTTCAGGGGCGCGGGACGGGCCTCTTCGGGCCGTTCTGTGCGGGACGCGGCTGCGACGGGACGCCTTGGGCGGACCACTTCAGCAAGGTCTTCGCGGTAGGCAACGACGCCTTTTGGCGCGTCATCATCCTCAATCGTCGAGTCGGCCTTTTTGGCGGCGACAGCTGCGCGCAAATGGGCAAACGCGTCGCGACGCGTTGCACTTTCGGGCTCATCCATCTGATGATCGGTCTCGGCCAGCAGGCGGTTCACATCCGAGCTTCCGGCACCGTCGATCGACGGCAACCGCGAGCGGGCTGCACTGGTGGGGACTTCTTCTGATTCCGCTTCGTCTTCTGCGTCATCAGCGGTGGTTTCTGCCACCACTTCATCGTCGCCTGCCTCAATGTCGGCTTCAAGCTCGGCCAGTTCGCGCGCAAGGTCAGCCTCGGCTTCGGGTGACAGCGTTGTTGTCGGACGTTTTGCCGGTGCCAGTTCATCAAGGGCGCTAAGGGACGCTGCGGCAGCATCTTCGTCGCCGTCGTCCTCATCATCGTATTCTTCCAAATCACCTTTTTGGATGGCAGCTTCGAGGTCGGCGCGCTTTACTTTGATCACGCGGGCGCGGGTCCGGGGCTTTCCTGTGTCGGCTTTTTCAGAAACGGTCTCCGGCTCGGACGTGCTGCTCTCTTCAATCGATGCCGCTTCTGATGCTTCCGCATCGACGTCCAGCGTGCTTTCGTCCTCATCAAAGAGATTGCTGACCGTGTCTTCAGTGCTTGTATCTTCGGATGCATCGTCGTCGTCATCCTCGGTGATCATTTTGTCTTCGATGAAGGCGTCGTCGTCTTCCAAGCTCTGCAAACGGCTGAGGATGTCGCTCACCTCATCAGCTTCTTCTTCAACTTCTGAGGATTGAGCAGACACAGCTTCAAACTCATCGTCGGCGCTAAGCGCGTCCTCGATTTCGGCACGCGCCTCAGAGATTAGGTCAGACGATTTTGCATCAGCCGAGGTGTCGGCGTGTTCGTCTTCGAGGAAGTCCTCGTCAACGTCGTCTTCCTCGTGCTGCGCCACCACAGCACGGATACGCTGGAGTTTTGCGGCGATGCTATCGGGGGCAGGGGCGTCTTGTGCCGGTGCAACGTCTTCGGCCACAGCGTCGTTTTCGTCTTCGTCTTCATCGATCGTTTCGGTTTGAGCGGCGCTTTCGGCAAAAAATGCCTCGACATCGGCGTCCGGTTGGCCGGGAACGATATCAATCTCGTCCTCCTCCGCCGTGGGTTCGACAAAAACATCTTCGGCGAACTCGGCGATTTCTTCTCGGGCGAGGTCGGACTCGATGGCGGCGGTAACGGTTGACTCGTCTTCCGATTCTTCAACGGAAATCATCGACTTGATGTCATCTGGGATGATGTCTTGCGCAAAAGGTTCTTCAGCCACGTCGAGCGTCGAGGCGATATCAACAGGCGTTGTTTCAATCTCAGCGTCTTCAGTTTCGATCTGTGCGACATCGGCAGCATCCGTTTCGGCCACTGCCTCCTCGGTTTCAGCTATAGCGGGTGCAACTTCATGTGGCTGCGCGGCGGTATCTTCCTGCGCGACAATTTCGGGTGCTGCCGCGACGGCTGCTGCCGCCACTGTCTGCGCCACCGGCGCTGGGGTGTCGGTCTGATCCTCAAGCGCGCTCAATACGATCCTGCCATCCTGTTCGCGTGCCTGAACACGGCGGGACACTTCTTTTTCGGCAATCCGGGCGAGCATTTCTGCGTCAGGCTGGGGTGGTTCTGCCCCAAAATAGCGGTCATCGGCGGCCAGATCGCGGAAATACTCCGCAATCGCCTTCATCGTGCCAAAGGAATCGTCAAACCCTTCAAGCGTGCAGGAAAATGTCCCGTAAGATACCGTAAGAATTTTATTATTATTCATCATCGGATGCTCGTCCTCTGCGATTTTGCAAGCTACCGTTTACCACGATATCCAAGACCAAACCGGCCCGAATCTGTGCCAACCACCGTATCATTTCGTGGCGAGATTGTGATCTGTTTCCGAAAAGCGCAGTAATTGACCATGATTGATCCGATTGTTCACAGCACGTCTCCGGTAACGCTTGTCGGTGCGGGGGAGGCTACGCCGCAGGACCTGCAAAAATCGTTAATGCTCGCGCCCACTTGCGTGGCCGCCGACAGCGGTGCGACGCTGGCGTTGTCACATGGGGCAGACATTGCCGCCTTGATTGGAGACTTCGACTCCGTAACTCCTGATATTCTGGCAGAAATTCCGTCTGAACGACATTTCCGGGTTGCCGAACAAACCAGCACCGATTTCGAAAAGGCGCTGACGCGAATTGCCGCGCCTGTGGTTCTGGGGATCGGGTTTCTGGGGGGACGGATTGACCACCAGCTTGCCGTATTCCACACACTAGTCACCTTTCCTGACCGTCCTTGCGTGTTGTTGGGCCCGCAGGAGGTCGTGTGCCTGGCACCACCTCATATAGAGCTGCCCCTGGAGGCAGGAGAGCTTGTATCACTGTTTCCGATGGGGGCCGTCACAGGGCGCAGCGCCGGCCTTAACTGGCCAATTGAGGGCCTTTCATTTTCACCATCATCACGAATAGGGACATCAAACAGAGCATTGGGCCGGGTTTCGTTGGAAATGGACGGGCCTGAGATGTTACTGATTTTGCCGCGCCGCCTTATGCCGGTGCTGGTTCAGCGGTTTTTGCAGCCAGATGTTGCGCGGTGGCCCTTTCGCGCATGATGATGTAAAGCCCCGCCGCCATGATGACGGCAATGCCTGCTGTGGCCAATGGATCGGGAAGATCCTGAAAAATGACAAGGCCAAGGATCGTTGCAAACGGAATCTCAAGATATTGCATCGGCGCCAAGGTCGCGGAAGGCGCAAAACGTAGCGCCCAGGTCATCAGCAGATGTGCAACCGTGCCCAAGACACCGATGGCCATCAGCAATGTCCATTCCTTGGCATCCGGTGCGATCATTTCGAGCGGCTTCAACTTCCACAGACTGCCCAGCAACAATAACGGCAAGATCAACGCAACCGCCATCACGCCACTGACCGCCTGAAGCCCGATAGGGTCTGTTTCCTTGGCAATTTGCCGGGTGATCAGCATAAAGACTGAGAAATTGATGGCCACGAAAACAGGCAACAGAGCGGGCCAGCCTACGGTGGCGAAACTTGGTTGAATGACCAGCAAGGTGCCAAAAAAGCCGACCAGACAAGCGACCAGCCGGCGCAGCCCCACTTCCTCGTGCAGGACAAAACGGCCCAGTAACAACATGAAGAAGGGCATGACAAACGCGATTGCGATAGCATCGGCCAGCGGCAGATACCGCAGTGCGGTGAACATCGCAGCGATGCCGATGATATGCAGCAACGTACGCAGGAGTGTAAGCCAGACAATGCGTCCCCGCATCCGCCAAATGCGGCCCGATATCCAAACGAGAGGGAACAACATCAGCGCCTGCAAACCAAAGCGGACCAGCACAACCTCACCAATCGGTACGGAGGTGCCCAGCAACTTGGCTACCGCGTCGCCGATCGGGGCAACGATGCAAAAGCCAAGCATCAGAGCGATGCCAAAGATGGGCCGGTCATGATCCATTTCGCAAAGCTAGTCTGTCTGTGCGGGAGCTGCAACTTTTAGTAGAGTAAATTTGCGTAAAAGTATCCTGAAGTGGATTGGTGTGTTTAATTTCAGATGCTTACAAGGGCCATGTGCGATCAAATTACAACTCAAAAGCCCATTTCAAAGAGCGAATCAGGCTGCAGGACGCCCAAGTTTCACTTGATTCCTGCCTCTGCCCTTAGCTGCATAAAGTGCGCGGTCAGCCTGATCCAACAAAGCGCGCCCTTCTTCTTCAGGATCTGCATCGCCGGGGTCTTCGCTGCTGCCGATGGACATGCCAATGCTGACGGTCACTGTAATCGGCGCGTGGCTGCCGGGCACCACGAACGGGGTCGATGAGATATCCTGACAAATCCGCAATGCGGCCTTCTGCGCCTCTGGCAGGTTGGTGCCGGGCATAATGACCATAAATTCCTCTCCGCCGATGCGCGCCACCATGTCCGTGCTGCGAAGGGCGCGACGTAACCGATGACCGACTTCGACCAAGACCGCATCACCGGAGGCGTGGCCATAGATATCGTTTATTCTTTTGAAGTGGTCGAGGTCCGCCGCCATCACCGCAAAGCTGCGTCCGGTTGACCGGGCATGTGCGGCGATCCGGCCCAGATGGGGCATGGCATAACGACGATTGTAAAGACCGGTAAGCGGATCAAACACTGTGGCCTGCAGTCCGGTGCGCACCGTCGCACGCAGATGTTCTCCCATGCGTTTGCGTCGGATCACGGCTTTGATCCGCAAGGCCAATTCCGCCGGATCAAAACCATCGGTCATCAGATCATCCGCGCCCAGATCCAGGGCATTGGCCCCCAGAGCAGGGTTGGGAACCTTTTGCAGGACAATCACGCCAGTATGGCGTGCCTTGGCCGCAGCGCGCAAAGTTGAGATGACGCGCAGGTCCTCCATTGCGGCAGTCACATCCTCAGGCAGGACCAGCACAAAGACGTCGGGCACCTTTTCCTCGGCAACCTGCTGCATCAGTGCGGCGGCTGAGGCGAGGGTCAGTTTGGCACGAAGCACGGGACGCAATTGCATGGCGTAGGACTGAAGCAGCGGTTTGTCCTCGCTCACAAGCACACAGTGAGCCTGCTCTTCAAATCCGGTGGCGGGTTCTGCCAATCCCAACGCACGACAGGTGTCTTCACGCATTTGCCATTCTGCTGCAGCATTATGTGCGCGGATCAGGCTGCGCACACGGCCCAGGAGCAAGGTTTCGTCGACCGGTTGATGCAGCACATCATGCACACCGGCCTCCAGCGTGGTCATCCGCTCCTCCGGCTCAGGCTGGCAGCCAATGGCAATAATTGGCACATGTTCAGTAAGTGGATTATTCTTAAATGCCATGCATAGCTCTGCCGCGCCGCCATCGGGCAGCGACAGTGCGGCGATCACCAGATCAGGCACCTCAGCGCGACAGGATGACAATGCCTCTGCCATGGACGCGGCCTGTTCCACGCCATAATAGGCCTTTTTCAGCTTTACCTTCAGCACGATGCGGTTGGTGGCAATCGCATCTACAATGAGGATTTTACCCTGCACGCGGCCGACCTTCCCATGAAACCAAATATTCACATTCCATGGCTCAGTCTTTGAGCGTATTGGTTAATAAAGCGTTTCCAGAACCCTTTAAAAGCGAAAGAACACCATGAGTTATACGCAAGAAACCGCCGAAACACTTGCCTTGCAGGCGCTTGCGTGGCTCGCAGCGCATGATGATCTGTTGCCGGTTTTTCTGGGCAGCACCGGCGCGTCAGAGGCCGATTTGAAAGAACGGGCCGCCGATCCGGTTTTTCTGGGTGCAGTGCTGGATTTCCTGATGATGGATGATGCATGGGTGGTCTCGTTCTGCGATGATCATTCACTTCCATACGAACGGATCATGCTTGCGCGCGCGGCCCTGCCCGGGGGAGAGCAGGTAAGCTGGACATGATGGACATCAAAGGCCTGTGCTTTGACAAGGACGGCACACTTTTCGATTTTGCCGCCACATGGGAAGCTTGGGCGAAAGCTTTTCTGCTCAGGCTGAGCGCGGGTGACATGGCGACAGCGACGCGCATCGGGAACACGATTGAATTTGATATGATCCGGGAGAAATTCGCGCCCACCAGCGTTGTGATCGCTGGAACGGCCAAAGAAGTAGCCGATGCGTTGCTTCCGCATGTCCCGCATCTTTCCCCGGCCGCGCTGCTTGAGGTGCTGAATGAGGAAGCGGAACGCGCGCCGCAGCGGCCAGCCGTGCCGCTTGCTCCGCTGTTGAGCGAATTTCGCGCACAAGGTCTGCGCCTTGGCTTGGCGACCAATGATGCGGAGTCCCCGGCGCGTGCGCATCTTGCGCAGGCAGGGGTCACGGAGATGTTTGATTTCATCGCAGGCTACGATTCAGGGTTCGGAGGCAAACCGGCACCGGGTCAGCTTTTGGCCTTTGCTGCCCATGTTGGGCTGATGCCCGATCAGGTCGTTATGGTCGGCGACAGTACCCATGATCTGCAAGCAGGCCGTGCGGCGGGGATGACTACCATTGGTGTGCTGACCGGCCCGGCCACCCAAGATCAGCTGGCCGGGCTGGCGGATGCCATCCTGCCGGATATCGGACATCTTCCCTCATGGCTTGCGACGCGCAATGCGGCAGAACCCCGTCCGGCAAGTTAAAAGCGACACCGGCAGTCGCGAACGGAAAGGCTGGCCTGTTTGCCTTGGGGCCTTCTGAAATGAATTCTGGAGGACATGACGATGGCTGAGGCAACCAGCAGACGCAGGACACGTGGCGGCGGGCGGGCGGGCGCGAAGGACCGGCGCGGCACGGCGGTGATCGAACAGATGCCGTGGAAGCCACCCGTCAACATCGACCGACCGACAGAGCCCCTAGGCCCCGAAGGCGTGGAAGCCATCCACGATGGTGCCATGCGGATCCTCGAAGAGATCGGCATTGAGTTTCTCAACAACGAGGCGCTGGATATCCTGCGCAAGGCCGGTTGTACCGTTGACGGCGAAAACGTCCGCATGGGCCGGGATTTCGTGATGGAGTGGATCGGCAAGGCGCCTTCCGAGTTTACGCTGCATCCCAGAAACCCGGACCGTAAGATCACTGTGGGTGGCAAGAACCTGCTGTTTGGCAATGTCTCCTCCCCGCCGAATTACTGGGACATGGCGATTGGCAAGAAAGTCCCCGGCACACGAGAGATGTGCCAGAACCTGCTGAAGCTGACACAGTACTTCAACTGCATCCATTTTGCTGGCGGCTATCCGGTGGAACCGGTGGATGTACATGCCTCTGTACGGCACCTTGATGTGCTTTTTGACAAGCTGACGCTGACCGACAAGGTGATGCACGCCTATTCGCTGGGGGCGGAGCGGGTCGAGGACGTGATGGAAATGGTCCGTATCGCGGGTGGGCTAAGCCATGACGAGTTTGACGCCAAGCCACATATGTACACGAACATCAACTCGACCTCGCCGCTCAAGCATGACTTTCCGATGATGGACGGCTGGATGCGGCTGGCGCGGCGCGGGCAGGGGCTGGTGGTTACGCCCTTTACGCTGGCCGGTGCCATGGCGCCGGTGACGATGTCAGGGGCCGTGGCGCAGTCGCTTGCAGAAGCGCTCTGTGCCGTGGTGCTGGCCCAGATCATCCGACCCGGCTGTCCGGTGGCGATTGGCACATTTACCTCGAACGTGGATATGAAATCAGGCGCGCCTGCCTTTGGGACGCCCGAATATATGCGCGCCACCCAGATGACCGGCCAGATGGCCCGGTTCTACAACCTGCCGCTGCGGTCTTCGGGGGTCTGTGCCGCAAATGTGCCCGATGGTCAGGCAATGTGGGAAACATCCAATTCGCTTTGGGCTGCGGTCCAGTCTGGCACCAATATGGTCTACCATGCCGCAGGCTGGCTGGAGGGCGGGCTGATTGCGAGCCCAGAAAAGTTCATCATGGATTGTGAAGTGCTGCAACAAATCCAGCGGTACATGGAGCCGGAGATTTGCGCCACTGGCCCTGATGAAATCGCGCTGGACGCCATCAAATCGGTCGGTAACGCTGGCCACTTCTTTGGCATCCAACATACGCAAGATCGCTACACCACGGCCTTTTATCAGCCCTTCCTGTCAGACTGGCGCAACTACGAAGGATGGGAGGTCGCCGGTGGCATCTGGACGGCTGAACGCGCGCACCACATGTTCAAAGAGATCATCACCAGCTTTGAACCACCGGCGCTTGACGATGCCATCCGGGATGAGCTTGCCGATTTCGTCGCACGCCGCAAATCGGAGGGTGGCGCGCCGACAGATTTCTGACGGGACATGTGCGGCTTCTTTTGCGAAGGGGCCAAAGTGAAAGTATGTAAAACCTGAATTATTGGCCGGATCTTAACCTGTTCCCATGATGCTGCGGTGTTGGGGTGAACCGGAGACTTCAGCCATGCACGGGCTTATCAATCGTAGCATTCAGCTTTTCGTGACTATACCTACGGGCCGGATACCTGGGGGCAGGTTACGCGCAAAGCCGGATTCGAATTCACTGAATTCGAAGGCATGATGCGGTACGAGGATGGCTATACAGCGCGGCTGCTTGATGCTGCGTCCGCCGTGCTGGAGCGGAGCAGGTCAGAGGTTATGGAGGATATTGGCACCTTCATTGTCTCGAACTCCAACTTCGAGGCAGTCCGGCGGTTGCTGCGGTTTGGCGGGATAGATTTCGTGGATTTCCTGCATTCACTGGATGACCTTGATGAACGGGTCCAGCTCGCGGTGGCGGAACTTCGGCTACCCAAGATCAAGCTCCGCTCGCACACCAATCGACATTTCAGCCTGCTCTGTGATGCATCCTTGCCGGGATACGGCCATGTAATGATGGGCGTACTGCGCGCCATGGCAGATGATTACGGTGCGTTGGCTTTGTTAGAACACACCGGACAGGCCTGCGGTCAGGAGGTCGTCTCAATCCGTTTGGTGGAGAATGACTTTACCGAAGGTCGCGATTTTGATCTTGGTGCATGTGCCGGATGAACCCGTTGACTGATACCCAGGCGCTTGATGTGCTTTGCCCAATGCATCTGGTTATGGATGCTTCGGGACGGATAACTCATCCTGGCCCGACGCTTGTGAAAATGCGTCCCGGGCAAGAACTGAAGGGCAAGCAGTTTCTTGATCTTTTTGAGGTCAAACGCCCCCACGCCATCCTATCAATGCGCGATTTCCGAGGAATTGCGCCGCAGAAGCTGCACCTGAAGCTACGCGATGCCCCGCATACCGCGCTGAAGGGGATCATGGTGCAAGCTGGCGGCGACACCGACCAGATCATCGTGAACCTCAGGTTTGGCATCTCCATCGTCGATGGGGTGCGTGACTTTGCCCTGACCAACGCGGATTTTGCCGCAACTGATCTCGCCATTGAAATGCTGTATCTCGTCGAGGCCAAAACCGCTGCGATGGAAGCGTCCTATCGGCTGAATACCCGCCTTCAGGGGGCGAAGATTGCCGCTGAAGAGCAAGCCTATACCGACACGTTGACCGGATTGAAAAACCGACGTGCGTTGAACACAGTTCTGAACCGGCTGATTGAGGCGCGGTCGTCCTTTGCAGTCATGCATATCGATCTTGATTACTTAAAAACAGTGAATGACACCTTGGGTCACGCTGCGGGGGATCATGTGCTGCAAACCGTCGCGCGGATCATGGTGGATGAAACCCGCGCACAGGATCTTGTTGCCCGCGTCGGCGGGGATGAGTTTACCGTCGTCCTGCCGGATGTCCGCTCCGAAGACATCCTGCGCCGCGTGGGCAAGCGCATCATTGAGAGGCTCGAGGAACCCATGCCGTATCAGGGGAGTGATTGCCGGATTTCCGCCAGCATCGGCACTGTCTGGATTCAAAGCGGAGATACCCCGACGCTTGAGGATCTGCTGTCTGATGCAGATGTCGCACTTTATGCGTCAAAGAATGCGGGCCGTGCGACCCAGACCCTATACACCCCGGAATTGCGCGACGCTGCCAATGCAGTGGTCCCACCGGGGAAGGATGCCGACCGCAGCGCCTAGACAATCTTAATTGTACACAAATTGTATAAAGTGTTAAAGATGTCTCGACTCATCCGCAAATGGATGAGAGGGGAAAGCATCATTGGCCCAGTCTGGCAAAACCACAAAGGCGGAAGTCCTTGATCATCTGCGCCATGCGATCCTGACGCAGGCGCTGGCTCCCGGGGCGGATCTGGATGAGGCGACGCTGAGCGAACAATGGCAGATGTCCCGGACTCCGCTGCGCGACGTTCTGCGCCAGCTGGCAGGCGAAGGATACGTCGAGATCCGCGAAAATCGCGGCGCGCGGGTCGCCGAGATGAGCCATACCACCCTGCGGGATTTTTTTCTGGCAGCACCAATGATCTACGGAGCGATCCTGCGACTTGCGGCAGAGAACGCGACCGATCTGCAAATCGCCGTGCTGAAAGATGCGCAGGACCGGTTCAAGGGCACCCTGCGCAGCGGCGATATTGCCGCCCGCGCACTTGCCAACAATCATTTCCATGAGGTCACCGGCCAAATGGCTGACAACGTCTATCTGCTGCCAAGTTTTCAGCGATTGCTTATCGATCACGCGCGGATATCCATGACCTTTTTCCGACCCCGTGACGCCAAGACAGCTGAGAACCTTGATAAGGCCAGCCAGCAACACGACGCGATCATCGCCGCGATCGAAGCAGGCGATGCCAACACTGCCGCCGATTTGGCCATCCAGCATTGGAACCTGTCACGCGACAATATTGAACAATTCGTCATGCCGCGGGGGCTTGATCTGCCTCTTGGCAAGGCGAAGCCCGCATGAGGATGAAATGACACCGATTTTCCAGTTTGAGGGCATTTACACGCCCATCGTCACCCCACTTGGTCCGAATGGTGCCTTTAACCACGATGCTTTGGCCGATCAGGTTGAGCACCTGATTGAAGCGGGCGTGCATGGCATCATCTCCGGGGGCTCAACCGGTGAAAATTACGCGCAGACCGTGGAAGAGCGGCTGGCGTTGGCGCGATTCACGTCGGAGCGCATCAAGGGGCGTCTGCCGCTGATCGTTGGCACCGGGACCATGCGCACACCCGATTCCATTGCATTGGCATCCGGTGCGCGGGAAATGGGGGCCGATGCCATCTTGTTGGCCACGCCGCCCTATGCGGTGCCAACGGAACGCGAAAATGCGCTGAACGCGCTGGCCATCGACCGTGCAGCAAACCTGCCGGTGATGCTTTATAACTATCCGGGGCGCATGGGCGTGAACATGGGAGAGGAATTCCTCGACCGCGCGGGGCGCTCGCGAAACATCTGCGCGATCAAGGAAAGCTCGGGCGATATCAACCGCGTGCATCTGCTGGCGCGTGATTATCCGCACATCCAGATGTCCTGCGGTATGGACGACCAGGCGCTTGAGTTCTTTGCCTGGGGCGCACGCAGCTGGGTATGTGCAGGCTCGAACTTCCTGCCGCGTGAACATGTTGCGCTTTATCAGGCCTGCGCGGTTAAAGGTGATTTCGCCAAGGGGCGCAGGATCATGTCAGCGATGATGCCGCTGATGCGTGTGTTGGAACAGGGCGGCAAATTCGTGCAATGCGTCAAGCATGGCACCACGATGGCGGGCATTGATGTGGGGGGCATGATGCCGCCCCTGAAGCCGCTGAACAAAGATGACAAACGTGCGCTGGAACAGGTGATCCGCGTGCTCAAGTCCACCATTGCAGAGATCGAAAAGGGGTAGGGGTATGGGATTGCTGACACGAGAAGAATACGCGGCCCTTGCCTCGGACATGAGCTTTGCCACGAATGCGTTTGTTGATGGCGGCTATCGCCCTGCTGCGTCCGGCAAAACCTTCGAGACAGTGAACCCCGCGACCGGAGAAAAGCTGGCAGACGTGGCGTCGTGCGGAGCAGAGGACGTGGATTTTGCTGTAGCCAAAGCGCGCGAGGCCTTTGAGGATGGGCGGTGGTCCCGGATGCATCCAAGTGACCGTAAGGACGTGCTGATACGTTTTGCCAAGCTGCTGACGCGCAACGCCCGCGAACTCGCCGTGATGGAGAGCCTCGACAGCGGCAAAACCATCTTTGATTGCGAAACCGTTGACCTCCCTGAGACAATCCACTGCATCAAGTGGCACGCGGAAGCCATTGATAAGATGTATGATCAGGTGGCGCCCGCGTCTGATGATCACATCGCGATGGTCGTGCGCGAACCTATCGGAGTCGTTGGCCTTGTGCTGCCGTGGAACTTTCCGCTTTTGATGCTCGCGTGGAAGATCGGCCCGGCACTGGCGGCCGGGTGTTCAGTCGTCGTCAAGCCTGCGGAGGAAACCTCGCTGACTGCATTGCGTGTGGCGGAACTGGCGCATGAGGCCGGGGTGCCGCGTGGTGTTCTCAACGTGATCCCCGGTCTGGGCCCCGACGTAGGAGAACCCATCGGGCGGCACATGGATGTGGATATGGTCAGTTTCACCGGCTCGACAGAGACCGGAAAACGGTTCCTGACCTACGCAGGCGAAAGCAACGCCAAGGAAGTCGTGCTTGAGATGGGGGGCAAGAACCCCTGCATCGTGATGGACGACGCGGAAAACCTCGATCGGGTGGCGGCGCATATCGTAAATGGTGCATTTTGGAACATGGGCGAAAACTGCTCGGCGATCAGCCGACTGATCGTTCATAAGGCGATCAAAGGACCGCTGATCAACAAGATCACCGCACATATCCGGGAATGGCCGCTAGGCGATCCACTGGACCCGGAAACGCGGTTGGGCGCTATGGTATCGAAAGCGCATTTCGACAAGGTATCCAGTTACTTGCAGGATGCACCTAAACCAGTCGCTGGGGGAGATGCGCACAGCGGTGCGTTCGTCGAGGCAACAGTATTTGAGATCCCCGACAACGCCCATCGCCTTGCCCGTGAGGAAATCTTTGGCCCCATCCTCAGCGTGATCGAGGTCGCCTCCTTCGACCAAGCCATCGCGGTTGCGAATGACACCGAATATGGCCTTTGCGCGTCGCTTTTTACCAGCAATGCCAAACGCGCCATCCGTGGCGCAAGGATGCTAAGGGCGGGTACGGTCACCGTGAACAGCTACGGCGAGGGGGATATCGCCACGCCGTTCGGCGGCTACAAGCAGTCGGGCTTTGGCGGGCGGGACAATGGCGTTCATGCACATGATCAGTACACCCAGCTCAAGACCATCTGGCTGGATCTGGCGGATGACGCGGATGAAGGTGTGTCCTGATGCGCGTCGGTTTCATTGGCACCGGCGAAATCGCCGCCGCGATGGTGCGCGGACTTGCAGGACGGGGGCATGAAATAATCGTCTCTGTCCGCAATGCCGAAAAGGCAGCGCATCTGGCCCATGAGGTGCCAGAGGTCCACGTGGCAGACAATGCTGATGTCGTCGCTGGCACGGATATGGTGTTTCTGTGCCTTATGGCTGACGTCGCACAAAGCGTGCTTTCAGATCTGCCGTTTCGCGCGGATCAGTCGGTGATTTCGGTCATGGCGGATGTTGCTCTGGCCGATCTGCGCTCCTACTGCGCGCCGGCGGCGGACATCGCGGTAACCATCCCCCTCAGTGCAATTGCCATGGGCGGTTCCATGCTTCCCGTCTTTCCTGCATCTGCGGCGCTTGAACAGCTCTTCGGGGATAGTGACACCATTCTGCCTGTCGCCTCGGAGAAGGCGCTCAACGCGCATTTCGGTGGCTCCGCCCTTTCTGCACCGCTGATCGCAATGATGCAGACCGGCAGCAAATGGCTTGCCGAACAGACTGGCGATCCAAAAGGCGCTGAAACCTATGTGGCAGGCGTTTTTGCCGCCTTCCTGCGCGAGATGATCGAAACAGGGGCTGATTTCGACACGCTTCTCAAGGGCCTTGCGACGGAAGGGGGGCTGAATGCCAGCCTTAAATCGCACATGGCCCATGCAGGTGCGCATGAGGCGCTGACCGAGGGGCTTGATGCCCTCAAGTCACGCCTTGGTCTGTAATGTACCGCGCCGCGCGCACACCCCGGTTTGGAACGCCCGCCGCCTGGGCTGAGATCCTTGGTGGCTATCCACAGACAGAACCGCTGGAAGGCGCCTCGACCGCGGATGTGGTGATCATCGGTGCAGGATTTGCCGGTCTCTCTGCTGCGCGGCGGCTGACCCAGTTTGATCCGGCATTAAAGATCACGGTGCTTGACGCCCTGCGTATTGGCGAAGGATCAGCGGGCCGCAATTCCGGTTTCATGATCGACCTGCCGCATGATCTGGCATCCGATGATTACGCAGGCACGGGGGATGATCGTGCGCTGATAGGGCTGAACCGTCAGGCCATCGCCTTCGCGACAGGGGCCGTGGCAGAATACCAGATTAATCCAGCCTACGCTGACCCGGCGGGAAAGGTGAACGGGGCGGCCACTGATGCAGGTGATGCGCACAACCGAAGCTACGCCGCCCATCTGCACGGCCTTGGTGAGCCGTCTGAAATGCTCGATGCGCAAGCCATGCGTGAGATGACCGGCAGCACCCACTACCGGTCTGGGCTATACACGCCCGGCACTTTGATGTTGCAGCCAGCGGGTTATGTGCAGGGCATTGCCGATGGGCTGCGCCGGGCAGGGGTGCGGATAGCCGAACAAAGCCCGGTTGTCCGGTTTGAAAAGGCAGGCGGTGACTGGAAGGTCACGACGCCTGCCGCACAGATCACAGCGCCGCGCCTTGTACTGGCCACGAACGGCCATCTGGAAAGCTTCGGCATCGCGCGTGGGAAACTCATCCAGCTTTTTCTTTACGCGTCGATGACCCCCGAACTGAAACAGGAACACCTGTCTGCCCTTGGCGGGGCTGACAGGTGGGGGATCACGCCCTCTGATCCGATGGGCACAACCATGCGCCGGATTGATGGTGCGCAGGGTGGCAACCGGATCATCACCCGCACCTGCGCGACTGTTCATCCGGACATGCAGGCAGCGCCGCGCGCCATGAGACGCGCCGCCAGTGTCCATAAACGCAAGTTTGCGGAACGCTTCCCGACACTCAAAGACATCGAAATGCAATATGCGTGGGCCGGGCATCTGTGCCTCACGCTCAACAGCGTCAGCGTTACAACCGATATTGAGGACGGCGTGACGGCGGCCTGCGTCCAAAACGGCCTTGGTACGGCACGCGGTACCCTGACTGGCATCGCCGCCGCCGAGATCACGCTGGGCAAAACCTCAGACATTACCGCCTATTTCGAAGCCGAGGCAGCGCCCAAACCATTGCCGCCACAACCTTTTGCAACCTGGGGCGCAAATGCCTACCTGCGCTGGAAAGAACATCGGGCCGGAGCGGAATAGTGGACCGGACCTGCATTCTGGCGTATCCGATCCATCATGAAAAGCCCCGCCCATATTCTGCGCCGCCTCTGGCAGCGTGCGGCTGAGCGTCGCCGCCGCGCACTTTTTGCCCGGTCGCTGCGGCATCTGCACGGACCTACGGGCGTTATCCCCGAAGGCGATGTGCTGGCCATCGTACTGGTTCGCAACGGCAGCTATTATATGGATGCGTTTTTTGACCATTACCGCGCCTTGGGCATTCGGCATTTCGCATTCATTGACAATGGTTCGACCGACGAAACGATCAACCGGATCAAGTCAGAGCCGGGAACGATCCTTGATCAATCCACCCTGCCGCTGGCAGGTTACGAGGATTTATTGCGCCAGTACCCTGCGCAGACCTACGGCAAGGATCGGTGGTGTCTTTACGTCGACATGGACGAGGTGTTTGATTTTGAAGGCCGCCAGCGGATCGGTTTGCTGGGATTGATCAGCTATCTTGAGGGACAGGGCGCGACGGCGCTGGTCTGTCAGATGCTTGAGATGTTTCCCAAGGCACCCCTGAACGCCGTATCGAGCCTAAGCTATGTGAACGCATTGGATGAATTCGCCTATTTCGACATCAGCGCCGTGCGCAAACTTGACTACCACAGCCCGGACATCCCCTTTGCGGCATTGCTTTCAGGGAACACGATCCCCTCCAAGGCGATACAGTTCTACTTCGGTGGCGTGCGTGGAAAGGTATTTGGAGAAGACTGCTGTCTGACCAAACATCCCCTGATTTTCAATGGTGCTGAGGTAACGCCCGCACCACACCCGCACCTGTCCATGGGCGTGCACTGCGCTGATATCACCGGCGTCATCAAACACTATAAATTCGCGGGCAACGCCGCCGCGCGGGACGCTGCCTCGCTCGCCTCTGGCGATCTGGCGCATGGCGAAGACGCGGCGCGCGCTGCGGTCCTGTCCAAGGCACCCGATGTGTCGCTATTTTCGCTTGATGCACGGCGCTGGAACCGGGTTGAATTGCTGGTGCGTGCGGGGTTTCTGATCAGCTCAGAGCGCTATGCCGCCTATCTTGAGGAAGCTGCCGCGTGAGTATCGCCGCTGTTGTCATCGGCCGCAATGAAGGGGCGCGCCTCGTGGCTTGTCTTGAGGCATTGCAGGGGCGTGTTGGCCAGATTGTCTATGTCGACTCCGGTTCCACCGATGGTTCAGTTGCTGCGGCTGAAAGCGCAGGGGCGCAGGTGATCCCCCTCGACATGACCCAGCCCTTCACCGCTGCGCGGGCGCGCAATGCCGGGCTTGCGGCACTGGATGCCGGTGCCGAGTACGTTCAACTTCTTGACGGGGATTGCGTGTTGCGGGACGGCTGGTTGGAGACGGCCAAAGCGTTTCTGGATGAGAACCCCAAGGCAGCTGTTGCCTGCGGTCGCAGACGCGAGAGGCATCCGGAAGCATCGCTTTACAACGCGCTTGTCGACGATGAATGGGACACCCCCGTGGGACAGGCCAAGGCCTGTGGCGGGGATGCATTGATGCGGCTGAGCGCCCTTCGTGAAGTGGGGGGCTACCGCGAGACGCTGATCGCAGGCGAAGAGCCGGAACTTTGCCTGCGGCTGCGGCAAGCAGGATGGACGGTTTGGCGGCTGGACGCCGAGATGACATGGCATGACGCCGCCCTGACACGCTTTGGGCAGTGGTGGCAGCGCAGCAGACGCGCAGGCCATGCATTTGCAGAGGGGGCGTTCTTGCATGGCGCACCGCCTGAACGGCACTGGGTGGCAGAGACACGTCGCGCTCTGCTTTGGGGGGCCGCACTGCCCCTTGGCATTCTGTGCTGCACCCTTTTCGTATCGCCGTGGGCCTTGCTGCTGTGCGCCATCTATGGGTTGCAGATGCTCCGCCTGTCGCGGCACAAGTCTTTTCAATGGGCTTTTTTCACCGTGTTGGGCAAATTCCCCGAAGCGCTGGGCGCCCTCAGCTTTCATCTCAGCCGAATACGGGGCCGCAAAACGCGGATCATTGAATATAAGTAGATCAGACCGGGTCTTTCGGAGTGTTTGCTAACCGAGACCTTCAGCTATCGCTGCCGCAAGGCCTGAATTGTAAGACCTGGCAGGATGGCAAAGCACTTGGCATACCGTGGCACCATGCGTGCGGGGCTTTGCAGTGCACGCCAAAACCACTCCATCGCCAGCATCCGCATGATCCGTGGGGCACGCACCTGATGGCCTGACAGAAAATCCAGACCCGCCCCGATTGATGCAAACCCCACGTCTGGCGCCTGCGTGCGACCGCGGGCCGCAAAGATTTCCTGCTTTGGCGCGCCCAAGGCAATAAAGCAAAGGCGCGCGCCGCTTTCTGTCAAGTCTGCGAAGATTTGATCCGCGGCATTACCCGTGGGATCAAAGCCGTATGGCGGCGCGTGGGTATAGCACACCTTCAAACCGGGCACCCGCGCTGTCAGCGCCTCTTTGGCTCCGGCAAGGGCTTCATCAGAACTACCGACCAGTGCCACCGGCGCGCCCAGTTCGGCGCAGGTCTCGCACAGCGGTACGACCAGATCAGAGCCCGGCATCAGTTCGAGCGGTTGACCCGCAATTTTCGACAACCAGACCACGGGCCTGCCGTCCGCCACGACCAAGTCGTGGGCGCGGTAGGCGCGCAAAAAGGCTGGATCATGGGACAGCTTGGTCAGGTGATCGAGGTTTAGTGTAGCTAGCGCAAACCCGGTGCCAGCGCGCAGCCGGTCTTTGAGTGCGCGAAACAATGCATCGCGTGTGGGGACATTGACCTCAACCGCGCTGGAAATCGGACCGAATTTCAATGCGTCCACCCCATGCTCTTTGTTGCCAATTGGCTACGCTTGTTTGGAATATGAGTAAGAAAATTCAACAATTACAATGCTCTAACAGTTCATTACGGATGGCCCCCGGTCGCCTGTGCGCAATCTACCGGGATGACAGGCGTCGGGCCAAGTGCTAATTTTTGCGGCACGCGGGTAATCACAGGAACCTCATGGGCAACCCAATTGCATATCTGATGCTGGCGATCTGGCCCGTCGTCTGCCTTGTCCTGTTTCGAACACAGAAGGTGGAGCGGGCGTTGATCTGGTCGATATTGGGCGGATATCTCTTCCTGCCGCCCCTGACGGAGTTCAACCTGCCGTTGGTGCCTGCGATGGACAAGATTTCTATCCCGAACCTTAGCGTGCTTCTGATCATGCTTTTTGCCATGCGCCAGAAGGTCAACCTGTTGCCGGACTCGCGCGTTGCACGGCTATTGGTATTCGGATTGATCCTCTGTGCCGTACCCACAACACTCACCAACACAGACCCGATCATATTTGAAATTCTGCGCAATGCCGATCCGATCCTGTTCATGGTGGATCAATTGCCGGGCCAGTCTGTACGCGACATTGGTTCTGTCCTGATTGCACAGGTGCTGACATTGGTTCCGTTCTTGCTGGCGCGGCAGTTTCTGTCCTCAGAGGACGGGCTGCGCGAAATACTTCTCGCACTGATGGTGGGCGCGCTGATTTATTCCGTGCCCTCGCTTATTGAGATCCGCCTGAGCCCGCAGATGAACGTCTGGGTCTACGGGTTCTTCCAGCACTCATTTGAACAGATGATGCGTGCGGGGGGCTTCAGGCCAATTGTGTTCCTGCCGCACGGTCTTTGGCTGGCGCTGTTTGTTTGTACTGGCTTGCTGGCGGCAGCCGCTCTGACACGCAGTGCGCCACCCTTGGAACGCTGGCGCGTGTTTCTATTGACCGCTTATCTTGGTGTGCTTCTGGTTTTGTGTAAAAGCCTCGCGTCGCTGGCCTATGGCGCCGTGCTGACCCCGATCATCCTTTTTGCCCCGATCCGTTGGCAAATCAGGCTGGCTGCCCTGTTCGCGTTTATCGCCGTGGCCTATCCAATGCTGCGCAACTTTCAACTGGTGCCGCTGGAAGCAATTCTTGCGCAGGCCGAAGCGATCAGCCCGGAGCGCGCACAATCGCTTGGCTACCGCTTTAACAATGAAGAACAACTGCTTGCCCGTGCAGCGGAAAAGCCGCTTTTTGGCTGGGGTGGTTGGGGGCGAAGCCTGATCCGGCACCCGGAGACTGGCGAGATTTTGAGTATCCCCGATGGTCGCTGGATCATTATCTTTGGGACGTTTGGTTGGCTTGGCTACATCTGCGAGATGGGTTTGTTGGCGCTGCCCCTGCTGCTGATGTGGATTTACGTGCGCCGCAACAGAGACGCGGACGTATCGCCGTATGTCGCGCCGCTTTGCCTGATCCTGGGCATCACCATGATGGATATGCTTTTGAACGCAACGCTCACGCCGCTGACTTGGCTCACAGCTGGGGCTGTTCTGGGGCATGCGGAAAAACGTATGCCACGTGTCACCGGCCACCCGAAATTCGCGCTTTCAGGTGCGGCAATCGGGGGTAATGGTAAACCACGAGACAAGCGGACCGTCCTTTAGACCCCGGTGCGCCACCAAAGGGATACGCGGGGTGCAGCCTTGCAGAATGTGGCGCGATTGTTAACGCTGCGTCAATAATCCCCCTTTGATGAGAATATTGATATGATATTCCCCTGAAAAGAATCCTCATACTTTTGCTAAAATGCAGTGTTTTCAGTCTTCGACCGGCGAAATGGCACAAAAATGCCAAATTTGCCCTGTAGCCCTGCTCGGCAGTACTTAACTAACCAATGGGGACTCATGCTCGGTGCAAATCGGGTGATGGGATGATTTGTAAGATGAACACCTCAGCCGACCGTCCCATTCTGGACGACATTGCAATTGTTGGCATGGGCGTCAACCTGCCCGGTGCTGACGGGGTTGAAGCCTATTGGGCCAACCTGCGCGACGGGGTTGAGTCCATTCGCCGTCTGTCTGAACAAGAACTTCTGGACGCAGGAGAATCCCCAGAAAATATCGCGCGCAAAAACTACGTGCCTGCCGCCGCCGTTCTTGATGGCTTTGATACATTCGACGCGGATTTCTTTGGTTTTTCGCCCAAGGACGCCGCCATTCTGGACCCCCAACACCGCAAGTTTCTTGAGGTGGCATGGGAAGCCATGGAACAGGCGGGCCATCCGCCTGAGACAATTACCGGTCCCATCGGGGTCTATGCGGGCTGCGGCATGGGGAGCTACTTCTATTTCAACATCTGCTCGAACCCTGATCTGGTGGACGACGTCGGCATGTTCTTGCTGCGCCACACGGGCAACGACAAGGACTTCCTGTCGACCCGCGTGAGCCATGTGTTCGATTTGCATGGCCCATCCATCAATCTGCAGACGGCCTGTTCCACATCCTTGGTCGCGATCCACTACGCTTGTCAGGCCTTGCGTGCGGGCGAGATCGATATGGCGCTGGCAGGCGGTGTGACGATCGAATTGCCCCATGGCCGCGGGTACGAGTTCAAGGAAAACGAGATTTTGTCACCTGACGGTCATTGCCACGCCTTTGACCATCGCGCCCAAGGCACGGTCTTTGGATCAGGGGCAGGGGCCGTTGCCCTGCGCCGCCTGTCCGATGCAATTGCAGACGGCGACCACATCTGGGCGGTCATCAAAGGTTCTGCTGTCAACAATGATGGTGCGGCCAAAGCGGGTTATCTTGCCCCGTCCGTGGATGGTCAGACCCAGGCCATCGCAAAGGCGCTGGATGCGGCAGGTGTGGCCGCGCAATCGATCGGGATGGTCGAATGCCATGGCACCGGCACATACCTTGGTGATCCGATAGAAGTTGCCGCGCTGACCGAAGCCTACCGGGCCGAAACCGACGCCACCGATTTCTGCCGCATCGGCTCGGTAAAAACCAACATCGGTCATCTGGACACTGCTGCGGGTGTTGCGGGCCTCGCCAAGGCTTCGCTGGCGCTTCATAACAAGCAGATCCCACCGTCACTGGGATATGAGGCGCCCAATCCGGCGATCCCCTTTGACGGGTCGCCCTTTCGCGTGAACGACAGCCTGACGGAATGGACGACACAAGAGACGCCCCGTCGGGCCGCGGTGAACGCGCTGGGGGTGGGTGGCACCAATGCGCATATGATCCTTGAAGAGGCGCCCGAACGTGCGGCATCCGAGGAAAGCGATTGGCCCTTCCATGTGTTGTGCATTTCGGGGGTGTCCAAGGCCGCGCTTGATGCCAACACGTCAGCACTGGCCGCTCATCTGCGCTCCCATCCCGAACAGCCGCTTGCGGACGTCGCCCACACCCTCAAGAGTGGCCGCCGTGCGTTCGAAAAACGACGGATCGTTGTTGCGGAGACTCACGAGGAAGCGGCAAACCTGCTGGAGCAGAACGATACGCGCCGGGTGTTTAGCCATGAGGCCTTGGGCGACAGCCCAGAGGTCGTCTTCATGTTCCCCGGAGGCGGTGCGCAATACGCGGGCATGGCACGCGACCTTTACGAGACCGAACCGGAATTTGCTGAGTATATGGATCGCGGGCTGGCGCATCTCGCACCACAGCTCGACTATGATATCCGCGCACTCTGGCTCCCAGAGGCCGAGAAGATGGATGAAGCGACGGAGACGCTGAAAAAGCCTTCTGTCCAGCTTCCCCTGATCGCCATCGTTGAATATGCCTTGGCCAAACTGTGGATGTCATGGGGTGTTCAGCCCGCCGCGATGGTCGGCCACTCCATGGGCGAAAACGTAGCTGCATGCCTTGCCGGCGTGATGTCGTTTGAAAACCTGATTGATCTTGTCCTGTTGCGCGGCCGTCTCTTTGATGAAGTGCCCGCAGGTGGGATGCTTTCGATTTCCGCTCCTCTGTCAGCGATTGAGCCACTGTTGGGGGCCGACCTTGATATCGCCTCGATCAACGCGCCTGAACTGATCGCTGTTTCGGGCCCGCAAGCGGCGCTTGACGCGATGAAGGTCCGCCTTGACGGCGCAGGCCTTGAATACCAACGCATCGCCATCGACATCGCAGCGCATTCGCGCATGCTGGAACCCATCCTTGCCCACTACCGCGATTTCCTCAGCAAGCTGGATCTCAAGGCCCCGACCGGACAGGTGATCTCGAACCGGTCTGGCCAGCCATTGACGGCAGAACAGGCGACCAGCCCTGACTATTGGGTCGGTCAATTGCGCAATACCGTGCACTTTGCTGATTGCATTACTACGCTGAGTACGCCGCGCAAGCGTGTCTATCTGGAGGTTGGGCCTGGCAAAGCTCTGTCCGCGCTTGCCCAGACGAATGCGGGCGTCGCCCCGGGCCAAGTGATTTCTACCCTGCGCCATCCCGATCATGAGATCGCGGATGACATGTACTTTGTTTCGGTTATTGGCCGTTTTTGGGCTTGCGGGGTTGAGGCTGACTGGTCCCAGATCTGGGGCGAGGCTAAACGCAACCGCGTGATACTGCCGACCTACCAGTTCCAGCGTGCCAGATACTTTATCGAGCCGGGAACTGCCGCTGTATCGGCACCACGTCAAACGCTGACCCGGCTGGACGATATCGAAGACTGGGGGTCTGTTCCCGCGTGGCGTCCCCGCTTTGCCGACACTGACATAGACGTCACGGTCGAGCTTGGGGATACCCCGCTGACCTGGCTGATTTTTGCGGATGATGCGGGGCTGGCGGCACCTGTTCAACAGCGTCTGCGCGACGCGGGCCATACGGTCATCGGCGTTCAGGCAGGGGATGCTTTTGCGCAGTTGGATGACTACAGATACACGCTTGCCGCAGAACAGGGGCGCCAAGTTTACGATCAGTTGATCGCGTCACTCAAAGAACGCGATTTAATGCCGGACCGGATTGGACATTTTTGGCTGACCGATGATCATGTTGAACCCAGACCGGGGTCTTCGGTCTTTGACCGCAACATCGAACAGGGTTTCTGGAGTCTGACATGGCTTGCCCAGGCGCTAACCGAGGCGGGGCTTGAAAAACCACTGCACATAAGCGCCTTCACCGCCGGTGCCGCGCAGGTCCGTGATGAGGCTGTGCCGCACCCTGAAGAGGCGTTGATCTCTGGTCCGGTGGGTGTCTTTGCTCGCGAAATGCCCGGTGTGACGGCCGCGCAGATTGACATCGAACCACAGGAGCCGCCCACGCCGCTCAAGAAGAGCTGGTTTAGCAAAGCCGTGCCAGTTGATACCGAGAAGGACCGGCTGTCAGACCGCTTGCTTGAAGACATGCTGGCGAGCCCTGCCAACACGATTGCCGCGTATCGGGGCGAGAAACGCTTCGAATTGGGCTACCGTGCGCTGCCGCTCAAGCCAGAGGAAGCCGACAGCTTCCGCGATGACGGTACCTACCTGATTACCGGCGGCTTTGGTGGTATTGGGCAAACGCTGGCCGCCGACATCCTGCGGCAGCACAAGGCCACCGTGGTTTTGCTGAGCCGCGAGGCCATGCCGGAAGGTACCGCATGGAGCGGCTACTTAAAGCACCATGGCACAACCGACCGCACAGCACGGCGGATGCGGGCCGTCCTGCGTTTGGAAGAACTAACGCAGGCAAGGGGCGGCCAGATCGAAGTTGCCCATGCCGATGTTGCCAATCCTGCGCAGATGCGCCGCGTGATCGAAGATTTGAACACCCGTCACGGTAGCCTTACTGGCGTCATCCACGCCGCTGGGGTGCTGGACGATGCGCCTTTGCTGGCCAAGACAGACGCGCAAATGGATGCGGTGCTGACGCCCAAGGTGCAGGGCCTGCGGGTTTTGGATCAGTTGCTGCCCGATGGTACGCTTGAATTACTGGTCCTGTTTTCGTCCACCTCCACCGCGACGCGGGCCGCCGGTCAGACGGATTACGTTGCCGCCAATGCTTGGCTCAATGCCTTCGCCGCCGCACGTCGAAATGCAAAGACCCGTGTGGTTGCCGTCAACTGGGGCGTTTGGGCTGATGTTGGCATGGCGGCTGACGCATTGGGCGGCGGGGCCAGCGATGTGCTGCCCGCTCGACCCATCGACGCGGCTGTTATCAAGACCACGGGGGCGGATGCATCTGGTGACCCGGTGTTTACTGCGCCGCTCCGTACTGAGAACTGGTTGCTGGATCAACACCGCACAAAAGACGGGCAGGCGATCCTGCCCGGCACCGGTTTCATCGAGATGTTGGCCGAAACGGCGATGGCGCAGGGCCTGTCCGGCTTTGACATCCGCGACCTCTATTTTTTGCGCGCTATGCCGGTGGATGACCGCGCAGCACGAGAGATGCAGGTCACGCTGCGCCCCGAAGGCGAGAGCTTTGCCGTTGAGTTGCGCAGTGATTGCACCCTTCAGGGCCGTCCTGGCTGGCAGCTGCACGCTCAGGCGCATCTAGGACCAATCACCGAGACGCGTGCAGCATCGATTGATCTGGATGCGATCCGCGCCCGGTGCGACCGCGTCGAGCGGGCCGATGCCGCCGACCGCCTGCGGTCCCCTCAGGAAGCGCACCTTGATTTCGGCCCGCGCTGGCATGTGTTGCGGGAAACGGCGATGGGGGCAGGCGAAGGGATTGCCCGCCTCGCCTTGCCCGATGATGTGCGCGGTGACCTTCTTGACGGCCACCTGCTGCATGCCGGTCTCATGGACCTTGCAACAGGCTGGGCCATCGGTCTGGCGCTGGGGTATGACGCCCGCCATCTGTGGGTACCGGTCTCATACGGTCTGATCCGGGTCCACGCACCGTTGCCCGCCGAAGTCCAGTCTTGGGTGCGGCTGTCTGACGGGCAGGGCGGTGATGACTTTGCCCGGTTCGACGTCACGATCTGTGATCCATCCGGCAAGGTTCTGGTCGAGGTCAACGAATTCGCAATGAAGCGGCTGGAAGACGGTTTTGACATCGCGCCGCTCTCTGCAGCAGAGGTTCGATTTGCGGACGAAGACCGGGAAGAACAACATCTGAGCCCTGCCGAAGAACGCCTTGCCTATATGGTATCCCAAGGCATCCGTGCCCATGAAGGGCCTGCTGCGTTGCGCCGCGCTTTGAGCTTGAAGCGACCGCAGATCATGGTGTCTTCCTTGCCGCTGAATGATCTGATCGCCCAAGCCAATGCGCCCCTGCAAGAGCAAACCACTGCGGGCCAAAGCTTCGAACGACCAGACCTTGACGGCTCATATGTGGCCCCTCGCAACGGGATCGAAGAACGTCTGGCCGAAATCTGGGAAAACCTCTTGGGCGTCAGTCCCGTAGGCGTTGAAGACAGCTTCTTTGACCTGGGCGGCCATTCCCTGATTGCTGTGCGGCTGTTTGCGCAGGTGAAGCGCGAATTCAAGGTCGAGTTTCCGATCTCTGTTTTGTTCGAGGCCCCGACCATTGCCAAATGCGCTGCTCTGATCGCGGCTGAAACCGGCGACACAGGGACAACTGGCGCTGCCGAGAGTGCGTCTGCTCCGGCAGAGAAGTTCGAATTCCTCGTGCCGCTGAACCAAAGCGATCACAAGGAAGCGGCACCGCTCTTTATCGTGGCGGGCATGTTCGGGAACGTATTGAACCTGCGGCATCTTGCGATGCCCATCGCGCAAGAACGTCGGGTGTTTGGCGTGCAGGCCCGTGGCCTGATCGGCGACACGCCACCCCATAACGACATGACCGACGCTGCGCGTGATTATCTGGACGAGATACGGCGCGTGCAGCCCGAAGGCCCATATTTGCTGGCGGGGTATTCCGGTGGCGGCGTCACGGCCTACGAGATGACGCAACAACTGCGCGCCATGGGTCAGGAGGTCGGCGTGCTGGCCCTGCTTGATACGCCTTTGCCGGTGCGACCCAGTCTTACGCGTCCCGATAAGGCCCTGATCAAGCTGGCCGAAATCCGCACCAAGGGGCCCGCGTATTTCGCCGAATGGGCCAAGGCGCGCTGGGCGTGGGAAAAACACAAGCGCGCAGGCGTGCCACCGCAAGACACCGGCGGCAGTGCCGAGTTCAACGATCTTAAGGTGCAGGCGGGATTCCTCGAAGGGGTCGCGAAGTATGATACGCCGATGTGGGACGGGCCGATGACATTGTTCCGGCCACCGCTTGATAAGCATTGGAAAGTCACAGCAGATAAATGGGTCAGTTCCGAACGTGAGTACGTGTTAGAGGACAACGATTGGCGCAAATACGCGCCCCATATGGAAGTGATCGAAGTGCCTGGCGATCACGTGAGCATGGTGTTGGCCCCGAATGTCACCACGCTGGCGCAGGAGCTGCGTGAGGTCATCGCAGCGGCACTTCAAGACAAGGACGACGTCTGGCACCAGGCGACTGCAGCCGAATGACAGAGCTTACCAACAGCCCCCGCATCCTGGTGATCATCCTCAATTACCGCACGCCGCAGATGACCTTGCGCGCGGCGCAGGCCGCGCTTGCCGACATGGAAGGGATGAATGCGGAACTCGTCATCGTGGATAACGCCTCTGGCTACGGTTCTGCCGGGATCCTGACGCGCGAGATTTCAGAACGCGGATGGGACCAAAACAACCGCGTGCGTCTGATCCTGTCAGACACCAACGGCGGCTTTGGCGCGGGAAACAATATCGGATTTGCCGCTGGCATGTCCGATGGCAGCGCGCCTGACTATTTCTATTTGCTGAACTCTGACGCTTTCCCGGACAAGGGCTGTTTGCCCCGACTTTTGCAGCATTTGCGGGACACGCCGAAGGCCGGGTTTGCAGGCAGCCATGTGCGCGGCGAAGACAACCTTGATCACACGACCGCCTTCCGGTTCACTTCCATCGCGGGCGAGTTCGAGGGGGCCGCACGGTTTGGTCCGATCACGCGCTTGCTGCGGCGCTCTGTCGTGGCCCCCGACCTGCCGACCGAAACTGCACGCGTTGATTGGGTTGCAGGGGCAAGTGTGCTGATCCGGGGCAAGATGCTGGAAGAGATCGGCCATTTTGACGAGACCTTTTTTCTCTATTTCGAAGAAACAGACCTTTGCAAGCGCGGCGCGAATGCTGGCTGGGAATGCTGGTATCTGCCGCACGCACGCGTCGTCCACATTGGATCCGTCTCAACCGGGATGAAAACGTGGGAGCGTATCCCAGCCTACTGGTACGCGTCCCGCCGTCATTATTTCGTGAAGAATCACGGGCGCCTATACGCCGCAGCTGCCTTTCTTGCCAAACTTGCAGGGGGTGCCATCCACACCACGCGATGTGCGCTGACCGGGCGCCCCCGCCAAGATCCTCGCGGCTTTTATCGCGACCTCATGCGCTTTGGCCTTGGCCTGTCGCTTGAGCGCCCGCAGCAACTCTCCCGCCGTCCTGTATCGGAGGAAAAATCATGACCGCCACATTTAATCCAAGCGGCTTTACCGTTGTTCTGATGGGTGACGAATCCCTGACAATTGCCTGCGGCGACATGATCCGCGCAGGCGGTCACAACGTCGTGGCTGTTGTCTCACGGGATGACACGGTGCGCGACTGGGCCGAGGGGCAGGGGATCGCCGTGCATTCAGACCCGCGTCAGCTGCTGAGTACGGCTGTGCATGTGGATTGGTTGCTCAGTATCGCCAACCTGCGGATGATCCCTGATGACGTGCTGGCGCTGCCTGCCAAGGGGGCGATCAACTTTCACGATGGTCCGTTGCCCCGCTACGCCGGGCTGAACACGCCCGCTTGGGCCATCATCAATGGGGAAAGGACCCACGGTGTCAGCTGGCACGTGATCGAAGGCGGGGTGGACGAAGGCGACCTGCTGGAACAGCGAATGGTCGACATTGCACCGGATGAGACGGCCTTTAGCCTGAATTCCAAGTGCTACGCCGCTGGCATGGAGAGCTTTGCCAGTGTGTTGGCGCAGCTGGAGTCCGGTACGTTGGAGCGGTCGGCTCAGGATCTTGACGAGCGCAGCTATTTCTCAAGGGACAAGCGGCCCGAAAACATGGGCCTGCTGGATTTCTCGCAGCCTGCCAATGTGCTGTCCGCACTTGTTCGGGGCCTTGATTTCGGGACGTACTGGAACCCGCTGACGACCCCTAAACTTGGTCTGGACGGATCGTTCCTGCGAGTGGGCGACCTTGCCCTGTGCGACCGACCTGCCAACCCGGCAGGTGAAGTGCTTGATGTTAAAGCGAACGAAGTGACGATTGGCACGGCGACAGTGCCGGTCACCCTGCGCGGCCTCACGGCGCTGAACGGAGATGCCGTCGATCTGACGAAAAGCATTCGCGTCGGAGACCAGATTGCCAAGCCCGATCTCGCAGAGCTCAATGTCAAGGATGAGGCTCATTGGCGGAGCGTGTTGGCGGATTTCACGCCGATTGATGTGCCGCTTGTCAGCGCGGCGACTGTCGCTGCCGACTTGAGAGACCGCGCTTTGGTCTGCCCGTCCGATACTCCCTCATCTGCGCTTGCCACTGCTGCGGGCCTTGTGCTGCTCCGCAGCGCCAATGCTGAGGCGGGCATGATGGCCCTGCCTGTAAATGCCGCGCATCCTCTCGTCGCGTCCTGGATCCCGCTAACACTGACCGCTCAGAGGGCCGATCCTCTTGCGAATGTGCAGGACCAAGTTTCTCGGCAACTGGACCGTGCCGGGGAAAAGGGTGGGTTTGCCCTTGATCTGCCGCTGCGCGATCCCGCAATTGAAGACACTGGCACACCTGCCGTTGCGCTGTCATTCTCGGATCAGGCGGTTGTAGGCGCTGCGGTCACGCTGTGCCTCTCCGATGGTAGAGTGCGCATGACCCATGACGCGACCCGCGTGAGTGACGAGGGCGCGGACCTGCTTGCAGCGCGATTTGAAGCCGCTTTCGCCGCCCTTGGGAACGCGCGCACCTGTGAGGAAGTCATTGCATTGCCTGCCGCTGAAGAGCAGCGTCAACTTGAGACGTGGAACGAAACGGACCGGGACTATGACCGCATCACAATCCATGCGGCATTCGAGGCTCAGGTGGCGGCCACGCCCGACGCAGAAGCCGTTGTTTTTGAGGGTGAAACACTCAGCTACGCCGCGCTCAACTCCCGTGCTAACAAGCTGGCGCACCTGTTGCGTGAACGCGGCGCGACAGCTGGCACGCCCGTCGGTCTATACACTTCGCGTGGCGTTGACCTGTTGGTCGGTGCGCTAGGTATACTGAAGGCTGGTGGCGCCTACGTGCCGCTTGACCCCACGTACCCCACCGATCGCATTTCTCACTACATTGCAGACAGTGCAGCACCGCTGATCGTGACGCAAAGCGGATTGGCAGGCCAGTTGCCCCGGCACGATGCGCAGGTCGTCCTGATTGACAGCGATCCCGCCCTGCAATCGGCACCGGAGGACAATCCGTCGCCCACCGCGACCGCCGACGATCTGGCCTATCTTATATATACGTCCGGCTCTACCGGGACGCCCAAGGGCGTCATGGTCAGCCACGGCAATGTTGCGAACTTCTTTGCCGGGATGGACGACCGGATTGACTATGAGGCCGGTGCCGTCTGGCTTGCGGTCACCTCTCTCAGTTTTGACATCTCGGTGCTTGAGCTGTTCTGGACGCTTGCACGTGGCTTCAAGGTGGTGCTGGCGGGTGATGAAAGCCGCACGCTGGTGTCGAATGGTCCGATCGCGATTTCTGATCGCAAGATGGATTTCAACCTGATGTACTGGGGTAACGACGATGGCGTTGGTCCCAAAAAATATGAACTGTTGCTGAAGGGCGCGAAATTCGCCGATGCCCATGGTTTCAACGCGGTCTGGACGCCTGAGCGGCACTTTCACGCTTTCGGCGGTCCCTATCCCAACCCATCCGTGACCGGTGCTGCAGTCGCCGCCGTGACACAGAACCTTGCTGTCAGGGCAGGGTCATGCGTGGCACCGCTTCATCATCCTGCCCGGATTGCCGAGGAATGGGCGGTTATCGACAACCTGACCAACGGTCGGGTCGGGCTGGCCATCGCATCTGGCTGGCAGCCCGATGACTTCGTCCTGCGACCAGAGAACACGCCGCCGGCCAATAAGCCTGCAATGTATGCTGCCATCGACCAATTGCGCGCACTGTGGCGGGGCGAACCGGTCGAGTTCCCCAAACAGGATGGCACGATGCACGCGGTCATCACACAGCCGCGTCCGGTATCAAGGGAATTGCCGGTATGGGTCACCACCGCCGGGAACCCGCAAACCTGGAAAGAAGCGGGCGAGATCGGTGCGAATGTTCTGACACATCTCTTGGGCCAGTCGATTGATGAGGTTGCTGACAAGATCAAGATCTACCATCAGGCCCTGCGCGATGCGGGCCATGATCCCGCGGATTTCACCGTCACATTGATGCTGCACAGCTTTCTTTCCGATACCCGGGAACACGCTGAAGCGATTGCCCGTGGCCCGATGAAGGATTACCTGCGCGCGGCCGCTGCGCTGATCAAGCAATACGCTTGGGCCTTCCCGGCCTTCAAACGGCCCGAGGGGACGACCAACGCTTTTGATCTGAACCTTGAGGGCCTGTCGGACGAAGAACTTGACGCGATCCTTGAATTTGCATTTCAGCGCTACTTCAACGACAGCGGCCTTTTTGGCACCGTGGCCGATGGTGTGGCGCGAGTGGAGGAACTCAAACGCATCGGGGTGGATGAAATCGCCTGCCTGATCGACTATGGCATTGATCCCGCACTTGTCATGGAAGGGCTAAAGCCACTTGCAGAAGTGCTCAAGCTGTCCAACGCGGACGGCGCGCTGGATGCAGACGACTTCTCTCTCGCGGCGCAGATCATACGGCATGGCGTTACCCATCTGCAATGCACGCCCTCCATGGCGCAGATGCTGGTCAGCAATGACGAGGCCCGCATGGCACTGGGCCGCATCAAGCACCTGATGATCGGGGGTGAGGCGTTGCCGGGCTCATTGGTCAAAGGGCTGCAATCGTGCTCCGGGGCCACGATCCAGAACATGTATGGCCCGACCGAAACAACGATTTGGTCAACCACGCTGATGGTTACGGATAGCGAAGCTGCGACTGCACCCATCGGCACGCCGATTGCGAATACGCAGGTCTTTGTCCTTGGTGCTAACATGCGCCCACAACCTATTGGTATAGAAGGTGAATTGTGGATCGGCGGTGACGGTGTCACCCTGGGTTATTGGCAGCGCGACGCGATGACGGCGGAGCGCTTCGTCGACAATCCATTCGGCCATGGCAAGCTCTACCGCACCGGCGATTTGGCGGCGTGGGATGCGCAGGGCGTTCTGCACTTCTCAGAACGTGCCGATGCGCAGGTCAAGATACGCGGGCATCGGATCGAACTGGGCGAGATCGAAGCCCGTTTGGCAGAGCAACCGGGCGTTAGCCAAGCTGTTGTCATTGCCCGAGAGACCAGCGGCGGGGCGCAACTTGTCGGCTATGTCACGGCCAGCGGACCCGTGAACGAAGAGGCAGTCAAAGGAAAACTAGCTCAGGACTTGCCCGCGATCATGGTCCCCAGCGCCTTCGTCACGCTGGACACCATGCCGCTTACGCCGAACAAAAAAATCGACCGCAAAGCGCTGCCTGCACCGAAACCGCGCCAGTCCACAACCACGTCGGCACCCGCCGCTGCGGCAAGCGGGGCCGAGGTGGCCATCACTCAGGTCTGGACGGCGCTGCTGGGCGTCGCCGATATCCGGAGAGAGGACAACTTCTTTGTGCTGGGCGGACATTCCCTTCTGGCTGTGCAAGCGCACCGCGATATCCGCGCGGCGCTGGGTGCGGACAGGCTGTCGATCACCGATATCTTCCGTTTCCCAACACTTGCAACACTGGCCGCGCATATCGACAAGATCGGCGGTAAGTCCGAAACCAAACCGACGCCAGCGCCAGAGCCTGCACCGGCCAAGACCGAAACCATGTCCAAACGTCGGGCGATGCGTGCCGGACGCAGTAGGGCAGGTGCGTGATGCAGTTGGGCAGCCCGGACAGGTTGGACCAGGCCCAAGCGGTTATTTCCACGCTCTTTGACGGCCCTGTGTCTATTGCGGTAACGGACCCCCGTGTCCGGCAGCCTGAGCCTATGGCGGGAGAAGACGCCCATCTGACCCGCGCCTTTCCAGCCCGCAGGAATGAATTCGCTGCCGGACGTGCGGCAGCACGGGCAGCCATGGCGGGGCTTGGGCTGGATGCCAGATCCATCCCCGCCACCGAAGACCGCGCACCTGTCTGGCCTGCGGGTATTCAAGGCAGCATCTCGCACAGCGACACGCTCTGTGCGGCGGCTGTCACCGATGCGCCACTGCTTATTGGATTGGATATTGAACCGAACACCGATCTGACGCCTGGCCTGCTTTCGACCATTTGTTCATACGCGGAAATCGCACGGATTGCCGGACCAGAGCAGGCGCGGCTGGCGAAACTGATTTTCTCCGCGAAAGAGGCCGCCTACAAGGCGCAATACCCAGCATCACGGATGCTCTTTGGCTTTGATCACATGGACGTCACGCTTGACCTGACGGCCCAACGGTTCACGGCAACTTTCGTCAGGCCAGCAGGGCCTTTTGCAGCAGGCGACCGCCTGCCGGGCCGGTTTGATGCGGTGGATGGCCACCTTGTCACGGCCGTCACAACACGTCAGGTTGCGCTCAAAGGAGCCTGATCCGATGCCACCTTTCACCCGTCGCGCCGTTCTTGGTGTTTTGGCCCTCGCGGGGGCTTATGGGGCCTACCGCGTGATCACGCGTCGGCAGCAGATCGCGGCAGCTGAGGCGCTCTATGCCACGCCGCTGTCCAAGCCATCCGGTGCATTGAACGTCTATCATCTGGGCCATTCACTCGTGGGCCGCGATATACCGGCAATGCTGGCGCAGTTGGCAGGTGAGGGACATCGCTATGACAGCCAGCTGGGCTGGGGCACGTCCCTGAAAGAACACTGGGAGCCTAATCTTGCGATCAACGGCTTCGATCAGGAGAACGCTCACCCCCGGTTCCGCCCCGCGAAAGAGGCCTTGGGGTCAGGCGAATATGACTGTGTCGTGTTGACCGAAATGGTCGAGATTGCGGATGCTATCCGGTACCATGACAGTGCCGAATACCTTGCCCGCTGGGCCGGGCTTGCGTGGGGGGCGAACCCCGATACCCGCATCTACCTTTATGAAACATGGCATCATACCGACGACGGCAACGGATGGCTGTACCGGATCGACCGGGATTTGCGAAAATACTGGCAGGACAAGATCAAATATCCTGCGTTGCTGAGCGGCGATGCGCCCATCCATCTGATCCCGGCAGGGCAGGTCAAAGCTGCTTTTGTCCGGGCAGTAGAAGAACAAGGCGGCATAGCTGAGGTGTCAGAGGTCCATGACCTTTTTGCCAAGCGCGAGGACGGCACGCCGGACACGATCCATTTCAATGATCTGGGGGCCTATCTGGTGGCGCTCACCCATTATGCCGTGCTCTATCACCGCTCGCCCGTAGGACTGCCGCGACAGCTTGATCGCGCAGATGGGACACCTGCCAGAGCACCCTCGCCAGAGGTGGCCGCGTTGATGCAGCGTATCGTTTGGAACGTGGTGCAGCGTCACCCCGAAACAGGCGTCGCGGTATGACCGGGCTGGCTTCCGTCTTTTCCGTCCTGATGGTGGGCCACAGCCTGTTTGGGACCACGGGGCCGACGATGCTCGAGCAAGCTTTGCTGGCCGGCACCGGTGACGCCCGCGTTCAGGCCCAGATCATCAACGGTGCGCCGCTCCGGTATAACTGGAACGAATCCGACACTGCGGAAGGCGTCGATGCCCGCATTATTTTGCCCGAAGGTGGTGTGACCCATCTGATCCTGACAGAAGCAATCCCGTTGGCGAACCACGTTACGTGGTCGGAAACAGATGTCTTCGCCCAGGCTTTTGCTGGTCTTGCCAGCGCTGCAAATCCTGAGGTCCATATCTATGTTCAAGAAACATGGCACAGCCTGAAAAGCGGCACTGGGCAGACCGTCGAATACGACGATAAGGCCGATATCCCGTGGCGCGCCCGGCTGGATCAGGACCTGCCTGTGTGGGAAGGGATCGTATCCGAGGTGGCGGCAGGCAGTCGCTCTGTCGCGGCCAATGTATCATTGATCCCAGCCGGGCAGGCGCTGGCGCTGTTGTCTGATGAAATAGCGGCGGGCAAGGTCCCGGCTTTGAGCGGCATTTCAGACCTGTTCGACGATGACATCCACCTCAACGACGCGGGCCACTACTTTGTCACCATGGTGCAATACGCCACCCTTACCGGGCTTGACCCGCTGGGCCTGCCGCGCGATTTCAAGGACAGTTTCGGCAAATCATTTGAGACCCCGGACGAAGATCTGGCGCGTGTTTTCCAACGCATCGCATGGGCGGCGGTACAGGCCTACGAGGGGGTCAGCCCCACACCAACTGCCCCAACGCAGCCAGCGCGCGCCAGCATGGCGCCGGCCGCCCCCACCGGTCCACCGACCAGCCCGGTTCCCGATCTGGTGCAGGTGCCAGACGGTGCCGTAGCGGGCAGCAATGCTGTCGCCATCGGTCTGGCTGCCGTCACGGACTGGAGCCCGCAGCTACCATTCCTTGATCTGATGAAAACCGCGCGGCGCTGGATCGGGCACAAACCAGGTCAATGGGGAGGTATGGAATATGACGAACTTGAAGCCGGTGGTTTTCTGGACGCGGACGGCTGGCCGCTGCGGATGCCAAGGTCACTCAGCAGCATCGGCACGCTGATTATGACGGACATGCCGGAAGCGGCAGTTTCGCTCAAGGGGCGCTACAAGCTGCGCTTTGACGGCAAAGGTGTGATCGAAGTGTCAGGCCGTGCGGACAACGTGCGCTATGGCCGGGGCGAGGTGTCGTTTGACTATGCCCCCGGTCCGGGCAGTGTTGACGTGCGCATTCAGCGGATCAACACCACTGATCCACCAAGAAACATTACGGTGGTCAAGGAGGACAACATAGGCCGCTTTGATCGTGGGGCGCAGTTCAATCCCGTATGGACGGGCCGCATCGGTCAATTCCGCGCGCTGCGGTTTATGGACTGGATGGAGACGAACAATTCTGACCTGTCCGAATGGGTGGACCGGTCAAAGCCGGACGATGTGACCTATGCTTCTGGCGTGCCCATCGAAGTGATGATTGATCTGGCAAATGAGCTGGAGAAAGACGTTTGGTTCAATGTGCCGCATCTGGCCGATGATGCCTTTGTCCGCGCCTTTGCAGAAATTGTTCGGGATCGACTTGATCCCACGCTTACCGTCTATGCCGAATTCTCGAATGAGGTCTGGAACTGGCAATTCGAACAGGCCCGATGGGCCGATGCGGCAGCGATGGACCGGTGGGGGGAAAAGGACAAGTGGATGCAGTTCTACGGCCTTCGTGCGGCGGAAGTGGCGCGGATTTGGTCAGAGGTTTTTGAAGGGGCGCCTGGAGGGCGGCTGGTCAACGTGATCTCAAGCCAGACCGGCTGGCTGGGGCTGGAGATCGAGGCACTGACAGCACCGCTGGCTGTAAAGGAAGGGCTGCCTCCCCCGGTGAAGGCTTTCGATGCCTATGCGGTCACGGGCTACTTTGGCGGCATTTTGGGGATAGAGGAACGTGGACCAATGGTCCGGGCATGGCTGACTGAAAGTGAAGCGCAAGCCAAGGCGACCGCACAAGCCGAAGGGTTGAGCGGGCAGGCCGAGGCTGAATACATCGCAGCGCACAGGTATGATTTGGCGTCAGAACTGGCGGGGCGGGAATTGATGGATGGTGCCGTCAGTGGCGATCCGGCGGATACGCTCAGTGATTTGCTGGGACGGGTCTGGCCTTATCACGCGGCTGTCGCACGGGCGAACGGGCTTGACCTGATCATGTACGAAGGCGGCACGCATCTGGTGGGCATTGGCTCGCAGGTTGAGGATCAGGAACTCACCGCGTTCATGCATCATTTCAATTATTCTGCTGAAATGGGCAGTCTCTATGAGACGTTGTTAAAAGGGTGGAAGGCCATGAGCGGTCAGCTTTTCAATGCCTATTCGGATGTTTATGCGCCCACCAAATGGGGCTCATGGGGGGCATTGCGTCATCTGGATGATGATAATCCCCGCTGGGACGCACTGGTGGCCTTCCAGTGATCACCTCTGTCCTGATCCCGGCCCATAACGAGGCTGATTATCTGCCTGTATGTCTGGATGCCTTGCTGGCCTCTGATCCGGCAGAGGGGGAGGTGGAGGTCGTGATCATCGCCAATGGCTGCACGGATACTACCATTGAGATTGCCGATGGGTACCGGCCCCACGCTCTTTCAAAGGGTTGGGGCTGGACGGTGCTGGACCTCGCCGAAGGCGGCAAACTGAACGCATGGAACGCGGGCGAAATGGCTGCGAAGGGCGAGGTTCTGATCTATCTGGATGCCGATGTGCTGGTGTCACCACCCTTGGTTGCCGAGATTGCTGCTGTCCTTTCTGTCGACGCACCGCGCTATGCCAGTGGACGGCCGAATGTCACCGTCAGCAACGACGACGCATTGACCCGTCATTACACGCGTTTTTGGCTGACCACGCCTTTCATGGTTCATGGTGTGCCCGGTTTCGGCGTTTTTGCGATGAACCGGGCAGGGCGCGCGCGTTGGGGCAACTGGCCCGACATCATCTCGGACGACACATTCGCGCGACTGAACTTTTCTCCCGAAGAACGGCTGTCGGTGCCTGCGACATACGACTGGCCGATGATCGAGGGGTTCAGGCGGCTGGTGCAGGTGCGCAGACGGCAGGATATTGGCGTGGCAGAGATCGAAACGCGCTATCCCGCGTTGATGGCGAACGATGATAACCACGACAGGACCGAACCCGTCTGGCGCCGCGCCTTGCGCGATCCGGTCGCCTTTGTCGCTTTTGCATTGGTACGCCTGACAATCCGTCTGCCGGTGCTGCGCAGCGATAACCGCTGGGTCCGGGGCCGCTAGAGGCTAGAACTCTTCATCGAAAATGGTGCCGAACCGTAGGCGCCGCCATTAGCGCATCCAACTGGCCAGCTTTTCGGCTTCAACCTCTACATCATGGCGCGCCAGCACGCGCGCGCGCGCGGCCATTCCCATCTTGGACAACTTCGTCAACGGGGTTTGCGCGACACTGTCCATCGCTGCGGCCAAAGCCGCCACGTCGCCTGCGGAAACCATCCAACCGGTCTGCCCGTTCTGCACCAATTCCGGCGTTCCGGCGATATAGGTCGCAATGACAGGGCGCGCTGCGGCCATGGCTTCCATGACCACCATCGGCAGACCTTCGGCGAAACTTGGCATCACCAAAGCATGCGCCGCTTCCAGTTCAGCCCTGATGCGCGCCTCATCGACCCAACCGGTCAGTGTCACGCGCTTTGCAAGCCCAAGCTCAGCGATCAGCCGTTCAATATCTCCGCGCATCTCGCCATCGCCGATCAACGTCAGATGCACAGGCTCAGTGGTTTCGGCCATGGCGCGGATCAAGGCAAGCTGACCCTTTTGCTCCACCAACCGTCCAATCGCCACCACGCGGCGTGGACCTTTTGGCAGCGGTGCGGGATCGATGAATTTTTCCGGCTCAATGCCGCAATGGACGACCTTGATCCGCTCCCAATCCGCCGGGTCGGCCCATCGGCACAATTGTGAGCGGCCGAACTGGCTGATGGCGACGGTGAAATCCGAATGGTGAATCTTGCGGCCCAAGGCCAGCGCGCGGGGCGCGTCGAATTCTTCAGGGCCATGAACCGTGAAGGAGAATTTCGGCCCGCCTAATAAATGTGACAGCATCGCCACGGTGGCGGCATTTGTCCCGAAATGCGCATGCGCATGGCTGACGCTCTCTGCTCTGCAACGCTCTGCTACATAGGCGGCCTCGGCCAGATAGATCAGATGCCGCAAGCGGCCTGTTTCCGACACTGCTCCCATCGCCATTGCTTCTTTCAGCGCCTCGCGCACCTCGGTCATGTCGCGGCGCACCGCCCGTCCCAGGGCTGCGGCCAAGGCCGCCTTGCCTTCGGCCAGCACGTATTCCGTCTTTTCTTCCTCCGCGCGATCCTGCGCATCTACCAAAGGCACCTCGGCGCGGCGCATGGCAAAGCGCAATACCTCATGACCCTGCGCTTCCAGCGCGCGGATCTCGCGGCGGATGAAGCTTTGGGAGGGTTGGGGATAGGTGTTGAGGATATAGGCAATCTTCAAGGCGTGTTTCCCGAAACAGAAAGATGCGTCCACAAGACCACCCATGGACGCGTAAGCATCTGTGTTCTATCAGGACTACGCGGCAGAAGTGAGGCGAAATCGACGTGGTGACACGCATCTCCCAATTCCTGGGTGGCAATCGCCTGATGGCGCGGGTCGCGCGGTCCGCCTCGTGGATCGTGCTGGGATACGGCGCAAGCCAGGCGATCCGTCTGGCATCGAACCTGATCCTGACCCGGCTGCTGTTCCCCGAAGCCTTTGGCCTGATGGCTTTGGTCGGCGTTGTGACCGTGGGGCTGACGCTTTTCTCCGACGTGGGAATTGCCCCGTCTATCGCCCAATCCAAGCGGGGGGATGACCCCGATTTCCTGAACACCGCCTGGACCATTCAGGTGATCCGTGGCGCGCTGCTTTGGATCGTCGCCTGCCTGCTGGCCTATCCCATCGCTGCGTTCTATGACCAGCCGGAGCTTGCGCAATACCTGCCCATCGCGGCGCTTTCCCTGCTGATTGCGGGCTTCAATCCGACGCGCATCGAAACCGCGCATCGGCATTTGCTGATGGGGCGGCTGACTGCCCTGGATTTGCTCAGCCAGGTGATCGGTATCGTGATCATGATCCTGCTTGCCATCGCGTTGAAATCCGTGGCGGCCTTGGCGATCGGCGGCGTTGCCGGGGTAGCGGCCAAGTTGATGCTGACTCATTTCTTCCTGCCCGGAGAGCGCAACCGGTTCCGTCTGGAACGGCCTGCGTTCAATGAATTGATCACCTTCGGGAAATGGATATTCCTGTCCACCGTGTTCTGGTTCTTTGCCAGTCAGGGCGACAAGGCAATTCTGGGCAAGTTCCTGACGCTCGAAAACCTTGGCATCTACAACATCGGCTTTTTTCTGGCGAGTTTTCCCTTGCTGCTGGGCCAAAACGTCACCAGCCGTGTGATGATCCCGGTCTACCGTGAAGGGGCGGCACCTGCACGCGTCCAGCGTTTGCGATACGGATTAAGCAGCGGTTTGACGGGCTTGCTGATCTTGATGGCTTTTGCCGGGCCTTGGCTGGTTGAGGTGCTCTATGATGCCCGCTACCTCAGTTCCGGCGCAATCGTGGTGGTGCTGTCTGTCGGGCTGATCCCTCAGGTGATCGGCATGACCTATGATCAGGCCGCGCTCGCTGCCGGAGATTCACGGCGCTTTTTTGTCTACAACGCAATCCGCTCAAGCCTTCAGGTAGGTCTGCTGCTTGTCGGGGCGTTTTATGCCGGGCTGATCGGGGCCGTTGTGGGGATGAGCCTGTCTATGGTGCTTGCGCATTTTGTGCTGATCTGGCTGGCGCGTGCACATCACGTGTGGGACGCGCGGCATGATATGCTGTTCGCCTTGCTGGCCGTTGTGGCCGGAGGCGCTGCGGTGTGGCTGCACCGCGATGGTATCCAGGCGATGATCCTGGCGACCGGCTGATCTTATCGCGCGTCAGGATTGCGCGCCAGCCGGGCAGAACGACCCTGCCGGCCTGCTTCGCGACGGTCCTGCCAAAGCCGTGCCAGCCCTTTGCGTTCTTTCGCCGGTGAGGTTTCTGGTATCGAAACAACAGGCAGCAAGCCTGTTTCGCGCTGCATCTGACGCGCTGTCCGAAGAACGGGGCGCCGGAGTTCCAGCAAAAAAGCCAACGCTAATGCGATGACGCCGAAGGCCACAGCACCCATGATGACCCTGCTCTTGCGGCTCATGCTGACCGGATAATCGGCCAGCTGGGCCTCTTCAAGCGTGATGAAACGCTCGCCACGGGCGGCGCGTTCCATCGTAAAGCCGACTTCAGCCTCGCTGCGCCGGGCTGAAATGACGTCCAATTGATCACGCAATTGGCTGCGGCGACGTTCGAAGTCGGCCAGCGTGCGCTGGACCTCTGGCGTGGTTTCGATGCTGGCGCTGAGCGCGGCGCGGCGGTCCTGCAAAAGCTGACGCTGGGTCTTGAGGCTATCAAGCAACCGGGTCAGTTCTTCTTCTTGGCGTTCAATCGTGGCTGCACGGATGCTGCCGCTGCGGTCAAGGTTCTCAAGGCCAAGTTCCGCCGAGATGATTTCGCGGTCCAGCTCCAGCAATGCGTCATTCAGGCTGCCCAGTTCAGAACGCCGGAATTCGAGGCTGCCTTCAATGGAAATATCATTCTCGGATCGGAAAGCGGCAAAGTCTGCCTCAAGTTTGGCTACTTCGGCCGTCAGCGCTGCTTCTTGATTTTGGAAGAACTCAAGCGTTCCGCGAGTCTGTTCCTGGCGTTGCGAGGCCGCCAGCGCACGGGTGGCATCGGCAAGAGCGTGGGCGACATCGCGGGCCTTTTCGGGGCTGTCCATTTCGGCACTGATCGTCAACACAGCGATCGCACCATCATCTGCAAAGCCTTCGCGGACCGCCGCAACGCCGGTGATGGAGACCGACTCGCGCAGGAGGTCGACCTTTTCAGACAGAAGCAGTGCAGGCAGATTATCGTAAAGGCCAAATTCGTTAATCAGATCAACCAGGTTCCCGCGTGCCATCAGTTGCTGTTCGATCAGCTGCAACCGCCGCGCCGCAGAGCCTTCGACAGTGGACCGGGCCAGATCGTCCGAGATCTTGGGTTGCTCGATCTGGATAACTTCGGAGGATCGATAGAGATGCGGCACTGAAAGAGCCCAGAAAACCGACACAAAACAGCCTGCGATCACGACAGTCGAGATCAGCCCCACCCGGCGGCGAAGCATGTCCAGAAAGTCAGCCAGTGAATAGATCGGACCCATATGTCCTGCCCATCTCAACTCAAATTGTCCCGGATCAGCGCTAAGCCGCCCAAGGTTAACACCGTTCAATCAGAACAATAGGACTATTATAGGGCAAACGCCCGAGAAAGCGGAGAGGACGGGCTGTCGCAACGCAGCCTCAGCGCCGTGATCAGGCATATCGGGAAATCGAATTGGCCCGCGCACGGTTCAAGACGACGCCCAGAAGCGGCACCTGACCTTCAAGGATCCGCTCACACTCCATCAATTCACGCGCCATGGTCTGTGTTCCGTCCGATACCAGCAGAACGCCATCCAGTTGTGGCAGGAATGCAGATACATCGTCATATGCCAGCATCGGGGGCATGTCGTAGATCACCAGCTCGGGCTGGAGCGCCGCACGCATGCGTTCCAGCGTATGAGCTGTCTCGGCGGCCTGCAACGTTTCGGCGGAGTTGTGGTCAGCAGCATTATTCAGACCCAAAGCGAGCGTATCGCTGATCTTGACCATGTGATCGCCGATGGCGGCGTGACCTGCAAGGAAATCCTGCATGGAACCGCGGGGGGGCATTTCAAATGCCTGTGCAATGCCTGGGTTGCGCAAATTAAAGTCCATCAAAGCCGTGCGCGATCCGGAAATCCGCGACAGGCTGAGCGCAAGATTAACGGCCGTGAAGGTGTTGCCACAGCTCGATGTGGGCGCGGTGATTGCAATATTGGTCCAGCCGTGTTCCTGCGTTGTCTGGCGCAAACGGGTGCGCAGCAGATCAAAGGCGCGGACAGAGGTGCTGTCGCGCTCTGCATCGACGACCGGCAGTGCGGTGGGCGCGCTGCGGCGGGTACCAGCCTCAACCATGGCCAGCTCATGCCAACGGGGCATGTCGGGCTGCGGCTGATAGCGGCTCTCGTATGGAGTGAGCTGGCTATCCTGCGCTTCGGCCTCGACCACAGGTTTGGGCGCTGCCTGATCCGGACGCACAGCTACGGCGCGGCGTGGACGAATACTGTGACGCATTCCAGCGTTTGACGCGCGCAGGCTGCCTTCATTCAGGTCTGTCTGGAGGTCGTCGGCGAAATAAGTGTCACGCATCGTTTCCTCCGATCCATTTTTGGCCATAACTCATATTTACACCTCTTGGGGTGAACCTGAAAACCTGGGCCATGATCAGTGCCCGGTCGGGCGCAGAACCACGCCGATTGTCTTGAAAAGAATTGTCACATCCATGCCCAACCTCAGGGACCGCTCATAGGCAGCGTCCACTTCGCGGCGATAGGTAAAGCGCGCATTGTTCCGTGCCGAGACCTGCCAAAGTCCGGTGATGCCAGGCTTGAGTGCCTCATAGGCGGTTGCATCGCCGTACATGCTCAGTTGATCTGGCATCATGGGGCGAGGGCCCACAAGGCTCATATCGCCCTTGAGCACATTGAAAAGCTGGGGCAACTCGTCCATCGATGTCATCCGCAGAAAATGACCAACGCGGGTGATGCGGGGATCGTTGCGCAGCTTCTGCATCTCGTCCCATTCGCGGCGCATTTCAGGATCGCTTACCAAATAGGTTTCCAGCACTTCATCCGCGTCGCGCACCATTGTGCGCAATTTCAAGATAGAGAACTGCTTGCCCCGTTTGCCCAGACGCGGCTGCGTGTAGAAGGGGTTGCCGCCTTCGATCCACAGTGCCAGCGCGCAGATTGCGATGATCGTCAGGGAAAAAGGCAGTGTCAGCAGGACAAAAGCGATGTCGATCAGCCGCTTGCCCAGATGCCGGTACAGGTACACTGGCCCATTTTTGCGCGCCAATGCAGCGTCCCAGACTTGGCTTAGGCCCGCCATCCCTGATGCCGATGTATCGGCATATGCCGTACTCTGGCCAAATGGGAATACACCGAAATCGGCGGTATCCGTTGCATTGTCCTTCATCATAACCCCCCAGGGTCAAGTAAACTCATACAATCCGCTTTTGACTGTCGCCTTGGCGGTAACCGTTCCTGTGCCGTGTCTTGGAGGAGGAAGCGTCGGCAGCAATACTAACGCTCTTCCACTACAGGACTTTTGATCTACCTCACAAGGAACGCTGCGTCATTTTCTGGACGCAATTGCGAAAGGAATGAGGCGCATCTGGCGCTGTCGCAGTTTTCTTGACGCAGGTGTACCATTTTTTTGCCATATTTGGTGTAAGTTTGCAGAAACAATCTGTTTCAGCCCCTTTCTGATAACAGTATGAGCCTAGAGGCATCATTGTTGCGCATATTGGGAAAATTTCCGGCAGAAACAGGCGTCTGACCCGTCTGAGGCACGCCGACTCGTGGTGAATCGGCTGTTAAGAATCACTTCGTATCGGCAAATATGGCAACAGATTGCCACGATGTCTCAAATGGGGCAGGGTGCCCTCGCTGGCCTATTCTGCCGGGACAAATCCCGTGATCAACTGGCGCAACCCAAAGGCGGCCCCGGCAAATATCGCGATGAAGGTGACCGGCGCGCTGAACGCCAGAACCGAAAATGCCGAGATGCCCTGGCCGACGCTGCACCCCACCGCTAGGATGGCACCGGGACCCATGATAGCGGCCCCAAGGATCTGGCGGCGCAATTCACGGGGATCGTCGCAGGCTTCCCAACGGAAGTGCCCCTTTGAGTAGGATCCAAGACAAGCGCCCAACAAGACGCCAACAACCGAGCCTACGCTGAAGGACAGCGCGTTGCCCGACGCGGTCATGGAATAAAAGATTGTATCACCAATCGGGGCCGCAAAGGTATGTGTCTGGATCGGTTCTGCTTCGAACCCGGTGGCCGCGATCCATGCGGTGCCGACCCATCCAGAAACCACGGCCAGTCCTACCACCACACCCCAGAACAGATGCGCAGGAGAGCGTAGCATTGACCTGTTTGCTGCTGACAAAAGCAGGATCAAACTGCCGACCACGATCCCGGTGACGATCGGACCAACGCCAAAGGCCGCTTCGGCATATTGGCTGAAGCCCTGCGGGGTGCTTGCGGATTCTTCAACAGGGAAAAGCCAGACACGAGCATAGGCCAACGGTCCGGACATGACGAAATAGGCGGACAGCCCCATCACGATCACGATCATGAGCGACCTAAGATCGCCACCGCCCAGCCGTGCAAGCGCGCCATAGCCGCAATTGCCGCTCAGCGCCATGCCATAGCCAAACAGCAAGCCACCCACAATAGACCCCAGAGGGTTCCACACCCGGTCCAAATAGGCGGTGTCCGCGGCATGGAGCAGACCGAAGTCCATGGCGATGTGGGTGCCGATTATTGCGGTCCCGATTGCCAGACCCCACATCCGCATACGCCGGTCATCTGAGGAATAGAGCAGGTCTTCGATGGCACCCAATGTGCAAAATCGACCGATCCGCGCTGCAAGACCAAGGGCCAGACCGCCGATCAATCCGACCAGTGCGGCAGCGTTTGCTTCTCCAAGCAAGTCAAACATTCAGGTACCCTCCCTCGCACCGGAAACTGGCGAGGAATCCGGTCAGTCTTCCCTGCAGAACAGGTCGTAGACCACTTCCATGATTTGCCGTGGGCGATCATCTGTCAAGCTGTAGTAGATTGCTTTGCCATCTCGGCGAGGTTTCACCAGCCCTTCAAGGCGCAAGCGGGTTAGCTGTTGGGATACGGCGGCTTGTCGTGCCGAAAGCAGGTCTTCCAGCTCTGTCACTGACTTTTCGCCCGATGCCAGATGGCACAGGATCATCAACCGACCTTCGTGGCTGATAGCCTTGAGGAAATTCGAGGCGGCCTGCGCATTTTCCATCATTTTTTGCATGTCATCGGCGCACATATTCACGTCGAATACAGGCAGACGCGATGAAGTCTGCTGATAGTTGTCAGGTTCACTTGTCACATCAAGTGTCATAACGTCTTACCCCGTTTCCTCCAAAGGAATTTTCGCGCGTTCCATCATCATTCCCAGCAGCCCCCAGAAAAAATCCTCGCCGGGATAACCTTCGATACGGCCCACTTCTTTTCCATCCCGCACCAGAATGAATGTCGGTGTAAAGTGAACGCGGCGTGCAAACTCCACATCTGGTTTGTCGCTATGCAGGTCATAACGGCTCAGGGGCGCTGCTGCACCTTCCGAAGTTTTCGGATAGATGTGCGAGATTTCCTTGTTCCAGCGTTCGCACCAAATGCAACCGGTCTCTTCGGCCATCAGCAGATAAGTCTCTGCCGATGCACTGAGTGGCAATACTGAAACTATTGCCAGAACTAGGGCCATGATGCGCGCCATGACAGGCTCCGATTGACGGGTATACGCTGGCAACATATCATAATATTTGAATTTATCAAGGCAAGAGGGTCTTCGCTGATGTTTGACGTGAGTTTCGCAGGTGCGTTGATCGCGGGCCTTTTGTCCTTTCTGTCTCCCTGTATCCTGCCGATTGTACCGTTCTACCTCAGTTATCTTGCGGGCGTCGGCATGAACCAGATCACGGCAGAGGCCGAGGTTACCGGTGCCGTGCGCCGTCGCGCCGTGATTTCGTCCATTTGTTTTGCTCTTGGTGTGATCACCGTATTCATGGGCTTGGGGGCCACGGCCAGCATCTTTGGCCAGATGGTGCGCGAGTATTTCGATATCCTGCGCTGGGTCGCGGCGGCGATCATTATTGCCATGGGGCTGCATTTTCTGGGGGTGATCCGCATCGGCATCCTGTATCGCCAGTTCCGCACTGACGCGGGGGCCACATCGAATGTGACCTATATTGGCGCTTTCGTGATCGGGCTTGCCTTTGCCTTCGGGTGGACACCCTGTGTCGGGCCGGTGCTGGCTGCGATTCTGTTTACCGCGGCCGGGCAAGAGACAGCAGGGCAGGGCGCGTGGCTGTTGTTTGTCTACGGTATGGGTATGACGCTGCCTTTTGTGATCGCCGCCCTATTCATTGGTCCGTTCATGCGTTTCATGCAGCGGTTCCGCAGACACCTGCCGCTGATTGAAAAACTGATGGGTCTGCTGCTTATTCTTTTTGGCGTGCTTATCGCCACCAATTCGATCAATTATATCGCTCAGTGGATGCTGGAGCACATTCCGTGGTTCAGCAGCATTGGCTAACGCTTCGGAGGAACGGATCATGAGACGGTTACTGACCATTCTGACTGCTTTTCTATTTGCCTTTCAGCTTCAGGCGGCTGAATTGGGCGACGACGGGCTGCACAAAGCACCCTGGATGCGCGACACCTTCAAAGACCTTGGTGAGGATCTGGCCGAGGCGAATGCTGAAGGCAAACGCCTGATGATCATCGTTGAGCAGCGTGGCTGCATCTATTGCAAGAAGATGCACGAAGAGGTTTTTGTTGTTCCCGAGATAGCGCAATTCATCGAGGACAATTTCTTTGTCGTGCAGATCAACATGTTCGGCGATGTCGAGGTCACGGACTTTGACGGGACCGCTCTGCCAGAGAAAGATATGGTCAAAAGATGGGGTGCCCTGTTCACGCCGAACATTTATTTTTTCCCCGAGGAAGTGGGAGACGAGGTGACGGCAACGCAGGCGGCGGTGGTCAACATGCCGGGGGCCTTTGGCCGCCACACGACCTTCAACATGCTGAATTGGGTGATAGAAAAGGGCTATGAAGGCGATGAGCCTTTTCAAAAATATCACGCAAGGAAGTTCGAAGAGCAGAAAGGTTGACCTTTTTGCTGCACCTGCAAACAAATCTAAAAATTCACTTACTTGAATTTGTTATTGCGTGAATCGGATTGTGTGCAGTAGTGTACTAAAAAACCTAAGGGAGGCCTCATGAAAAACCTGGTTACAGGGGCGGCAGTCGCCGCGTTGCTGGCGACAGCAGTTGCGGCGGAGACAATCGCTCCGACACAAGTGAAATACGAAGACGGTGCGGTATCCGCTTCGCTGACCGGAGCGCCTGGCGATCCGAAGGCGGGCGAAGAGATAATGAACAAGGGCGCAGGCAACTGCATCGCTTGTCACCAGATCTCCTCGCTAGAGTACCTTGCCTTTCAGGGCGAGATCGGTCCGGCGCTTGATGGCGCGGCTGACCGCTGGTCCGAGGCTGAGCTGCGCGGGATCGTGGCCAACGCCAAGCTGATGTTCGAAGGTACAATGATGCCCTCGTTCTACAAGACCGAAGGCTTTATCCGCCTTGGCAACGCCTACACAGGCAAGGCCCATGAGGGGGAGGTCGAGCCACTGCTGACGGCCCAACAGGTCGAAGATGTCGTGGCGTATCTGATGACGCTCAAAGACGAATAGCGTTGAGCAATAGGAGATTATGATGGAACTGACACGGCGTAATATGCTCGTTATCAGCTCAGGCACTGCACTGACCGCCGCACTTGGCGCGCTGCCGGCCTTTGCCTCGATGACGGACGACGAAATTGCGAAAATCACTGGCGGTGCCGACACGGCAGAAGGTGCGATCACGCTGACCGCGCCCGAGATTGCCGAAAACGGTAACACTGTGCCAATCGAAGTGGCCGCACCCGGTGCGACCATGGTTGCGCTCTTTGCGGACGGAAACCCGACCCCGAAAGTAGCGACTATCAAGTTTGGTCCGCTGAACCCAACCAATGCCGCTTCCACGCGTATCCGCCTTGCCGGAACGCAGAACGTGGTCGCGATTGCCCAGATGGAAGACGGTACCTTCCAGAAGGCATCTGCGAACGTAAAAGTCACCATCGGCGGCTGCGGCGGCTAATCTGAGACGAGGAGAGAAAACATGGCATCTGGTGTAAAACCCCGCGTCAAAGTCCCAAAGAAAGCGGCTGCTGGCGAAACAATCACGATCAAGACCCTGATCAGCCACAAGATGGAAAGTGGTCAGCGCAAAAACGATGATGGCAGCATCATCCCGCGCTCGATCATTAACCGTTTCACGGCAGACTTTAATGGTCAGAACATCATCGACATCACGCTTGAGCCCGCGATCTCGACCAACCCTTACTTCCAGTTCGACTCGCTCGTTCCGGAAGCGGGCGAGTTCACGTTCAAGTGGTACGATGACGATGGCTCTGTCTATGAAGAGTCCAAGTCAATTACTGTCGGATAAGACGTGCGCGTCAGGGAGGTACAATGAATACAACTAAAAAACTTACAAGCGCACTGGCGATCGTCGCAGCCGCAGGGCTGACGACAGCGGCATGGGCTGATCCGGACGACGACAATCTGGTCATCAACGAAGAGATCGAAATCGTCACGGAAACTGCTGCGCCCGCGCACATGGAAAACGTCGATACGATCTATTCGGGTTGGCGCTTCCGGTCGGATGAAACTCAGGCTGTCCAGATGGACGACTTCGACAACCCCGCGATGATCTTTGTTGAGGCAGCAGCCGAAGCATGGAACGCCGCAGATGGTTCCGAGGGCAAGTCCTGTTCGTCCTGCCACAACGATGTGGAATCGCTGAAGGGCGTCCGCGCGGTGTATCCGAAGTGGAACGAAGCCGCAGGCGAAGTTCGTACGCTTGAAGCGCAGATCAACGATTGCCGGGAAACCCGCATGGGTGCGGAGAAGTGGAAGTACACCGGTGGCAGCATGGCGGCCATGGTGGGTCTGATCTCTTCTGTGTCACGCGGCATGCCTGTGAACGTGGCTATCGACGGTCCTGCTCAGTCCACATGGGAAAAGGGTAAAGAGATTTACTACACCCGTTTTGGCCAGCTGGAACTGTCCTGTGCCAACTGCCACGAGGACAGCTATGGCATGATGATCCGTGCGGACCATCTTTCCCAAGGTCAGATCAACGGCTTCCCAACGTATCGCTTGAAGAACACCAAGCTGAACACGGTGCATGCCCGTTTCAAAGGTTGTGTACGTGACACACGTGCCGAGACCTTCAAGCCCGGTTCGCCTGAGTTCGTTGCTCTTGAGCTCTATGTCGCTTCGCGCGGCAACGGCCTGAGCGTCGAAGGACCATCTGTCCGTAACTAAATCAGAACGAAAGCCCCGTCCGTTTATCGGGTGGGGCTTTTTTTGGCGCATTAAATTCAAATATGCGCATATGTCTTGAGAAGCAGGAGCACTTATGATTTCGCGGCGCGATTTTCTTCAGGTCGGTATGGCGGCATCCGCCCTTTACGGGACGTCCGGGTTTGGCCAGTGGGCGCGACTTGCAGCTCAGCAGAAACTGACGCAGGACCAGCTCTTGCAGTTTGAGACCTTTGGCAATGTCTCCCTGATCCATATCACGGACATCCATGCTCAGCTCAAGCCGATCTACTTCCGGGAGCCTTCGGTGAACCTTGGGGTAGGCGGCAACAAGGGCAAGGTACCTCATGTTACGGGTGCCGATTTCCGCAAGCTCTATGGCATCGACGATGGCAGCCCCAGCCACTACGCACTCAGCTCCGGCGATTTCTCCGCACTTGCGCAGGAATATGGCCGTGTTGGCGGACTGGACCGTGTGGCGACTGTCATCAATTCCATCCGCGCGGACCGTCCCGACGCCATTCTGCTCGATGGTGGCGACACATGGCACGGCTCTTACACCTGTTACCAGACGCAGGGTCAGGACATGGTCAACGTGATGAACGCGCTGAACCCTGATGCGATGACGTTCCATTGGGAATTCACGCTGGGCTCTGACCGCGTGGCGGAGTTGGTTGAAAGCCTGCCCTTCGCAGCCCTTGGCCAGAACATCTTTGACGCCGAATGGGACGAACCAACAGAGCTGTTCCCACCCTACAAGATGTTTGAACGTGGCGGCACCAAGATCGCCGTGATCGGTCAGGCGTTCCCCTACATGCCGATCGCCAACCCCGGCTGGATGTTCCCCGAATATGCCTTTGGCATCCGGGATGAGAACATGCAGGCCATGGTCGATGAGGTCCGTGCAGCGGGCGCGGAATGCGTCGTTGTGCTGAGCCACAATGGCTTTGACGTGGACAAGAAGATGGCGACCGTTGTGTCGGGTATCGACGTGATCCTGTCGGGCCACACCCATGATGCGCTGCCAGAGCCGGCCCTGTCTGGCGAGACGATCATCGTGCCGTCCGGCTCCAACGGAAAATTCGTCAGCCGTGTCGATCTTGATATCCGCGATGGCCGCATGATGGGCTACCGTCACAAGCTGATCCCGATCTTCTCGGATGTGATCACGCCCGACCCTGAAGTAGCGGGCCTGATCGATGAACAGCGCGCGCCCTATGAGGCGGAAATGAGCGAAGTCATCGGCCGGACCGACAGCCTGCTGTACCGCCGTGGCAACTTAAACGGCACCTGGGACGACCTGATCTGTGATGCGCTTCTGTCTGAGCGTGACGCGGAGATCGCGCTGAGCCCCGGTGTGCGTTGGGGCCCGTCCCTGATCCCTGGTCAGGACATTACCCGCGAGGACATCTGGAACGTGACGTCCATGACTTACGGTAAGGCGTACCGGACTGAAATGACAGGCGAATTCCTGAAGGTCGTACTCGAAGACGTGGCCGATAACATCTTTAACCCCGACCCCTATTACCAGCAGGGCGGCGACATGGTTCGCACGGGCGGACTTGGCTACACCATCGACGTGAGCAAACCTCAGGGCAGCCGCATCAGCGACATGACCTTGCTCAAAACGGGTGAACCGATTGACCCCGCACGCGCCTACATGATCGCAGGCTGGGCCAGCGTGAACGAAGACACCGAAGGCCCCCAGATCTGGGATGTGGTGGAAAGCCACATTGCCAAGATGGGCACCGTCTCGGTCGGAGAGAACAACAGCGTCAAAGTCACCGGAACCTGAGGAGAAAACGCCATGACATACATCAAGGGCATTGCCACTGCAGCAGCTATCTTTGCGGCGTCTGCCGCCTTCGCGGAAGGTAAAATGCATCACGTGGCCATCCACGTGGATGAAAACGATCCCAAGGTGATGAACATGGCGCTTAACAACGTCACCAATGTCACGAAGTACTATGAAAGCAAGGGCGACGAGGTCACGGTTGAACTCGTGGCCTACGGACCGGGGCTGAATATGTTCGTCGCTGGGAAAAGCCCGGTCGAGGACCGGATTTCAGCGATGTCGCTGGAAATGGAGAACCTGTCATTCGCGGCTTGTGGGAACACCCTCAAGAAGATGAGCGAAAAGGCCGGTAAGGACATCGTACTTTTGGAAGAGGCTGGCGTCGTACCCTCTGGCGTCGTGCGCCTGATCGAATTGCAAGAAAACGGATTTGCCTACATCCGCCCCTGAGCAGCGGGCCTGAGGCAGCAAGAAACGGAGATGAAGTTTATGGATGATGCACTCAAAGCACCGTCGCGGCGGGCGTTCCTGAAAGGCAGCGCTGCCGCCGTGGCCGGTTCGGTCGCCGCAGGCGCGGCTGTTGCTGCGGAACCCGACCCGCTGATTACAGAATTGCAGGACTGGGCGTCGTCGCTGGGTGAGGGCGTGGATGAAACGCCTTACGGCTTGCCGATCAAATACGAAGACGATGTGGTGCGCCGCAACGTGCCGTGGCTGACGGCGGACCCGATCTCGTCTATTAACTTCACGCCGATCCACGCGCTGGACGGGACCATCACCCCGCAGGGCTGCGCGTTCGAACGCCATCACTCCGGCGCCATCGAGCTGTCGAAGCCTGACTATCGTCTGATGATCAATGGTCTGGTGGATCAGGAATTGGTATTTACCTACGCTGATCTGGAGCGTTTTCCTCGCGAAAACCACGTCTATTTCTGCGAATGCGCGGCCAATACCGGCATGGAATGGGCGGGCGCGCAGCTGAACGGCGTGCAGTTCACCCATGGCATGATCCACAACATGGAATACACTGGCGTGTCCCTGCGCACTCTGCTGAACGAGGCGGGACTGGGCGCTGCTGGCGATCTGAAAGACAAATGGGTCTACGTTGAGGGCGCGGATGCGTCCTCCAACGGTCGGTCCATCCCGATGGAAAAGGCGTTGGATGATGTGCTCGTTGCATTCAAGGCCAACGGCGAGGCTTTGCGTAAAGAGCACGGGTATCCAGTACGCCTCGTCGTTCCGGGTTGGGAAGGCAACATGTGGGTCAAGTGGCTGCGCCGCATCGAAGTGACCGATATGGCTGTTGAGAGCCGCGAAGAGACGTCCAAGTATACGGACGTTCTGGCAGACGGCATAGCACGCAAGTGGACCTGGGTGATGGACGCAAAGTCCGTCATCACGTCGCCCAGCCCGCAATCGCCAATCACCCACGGCCCCGGCCCGATGGTGATCTCTGGTCTTGCGTGGTCAGGCCACGGCCAGATCACCCGTGTTGACGTCTCAAAGGACGGCGGCATGACGTGGGAAACCGCCCGATTGGGCCGTCAGGGCGACACCAAGGCGCTGACGCGCTTCTATCTCGATACGGAGTGGGACGGCGAAGAGATGCTCTTGCAAGCCCGCGCCATGGACGAAACAGGATACGTTCAGCCGACCAAGGCGCAACTGCGCGAAGTGCGCGGCGAGAACTCGATCTATCACAACAATTGCATCCAGACATGGCATGTCAAAACAAACGGTGAGGCGGAAAATGTCGAAGTTTCTTAAGGTTACCGCAGCAGCGCTGGTGCTGGGGAGCCCCGCATTGGCCGAAGAGAAATTTGGCCTGGGCCGTCCGGCCCTGCCCGAAGAGGTCGCGGCCTGGAACAAGGACGTGTTGCCGGATGGTCGTGGCATTCCCGAAGGACGGGGCGACGTATTCACGGGCGAGGAAGTCTTCGCCGAGCAATGCGCTGTGTGTCACGGTGATTTTGCCGAAGGCGTCGACAACTGGCCGGTTCTGGCAGGTGGTTTTGACACGCTGGGCGACAAGGACCCTGTAAAAACAGTTGGTTCCTACTGGCCGCATCTGTCGACCGTCTGGGACTATGTAAACCGCTCTATGCCCTTTGGCGCGGCACAGACGCTCAGCCCCGATGATGTCTACGCGATCACCGCCTACATCCTTTATTCCAACGATCTGGTGGATGATGATTTTGAACTCAGCCACGAGAATTTCGCGGACTTTGAGATGTACAACAAGGACGGCTTCATCATCGATGACCGGGCCGAGACCGAATATACGATCTGGTCCGGTGAGCCTTGCATGGAAAACTGCAAGGACGAGGTGAAGATCACCATGCGCGCCTCTGTTGTTGACGTGACACCCGAGGAAGCGGACGAAGGTGCCGATGGCGCGATGCAGGGCCACTCTGAAGGGACTGTTGAGGTTGCCGCGACTGAGCAGGCAGCCGAGCCGGAAGCCGAAGTCGTTGAAACCGCAGCCGTTGCCGTTGATCCCGAGCTTGCCGCTGCGGGCGAGAAGGTGTTCCGCAAGTGCAAGTCCTGTCACCAGATCGGTGAGGGCGCCAAGAACCGCTCCGGTCCGCAGCTCAATGGCGTCATGGGACGTACCTTTGGTGCCGTGGAAGACTTCAAGTATTCCTTGGTCTTCAATGCCGCTGCAGAAGAAGGCCGCGTCTGGGACGATGAATCCATGAGCGCCTTCCTTGCCAAGCCCAAAGGCTACCTGAAAGGAACCAAGATGGGTTTCGGTGGCCTGAAGAAAGAAGATGATATTGCCGCTGTCATCGCCTATCTGCGCTCCGCGAGCGAGTAAGCGATGATCCGGGCGGCGCTGTTCTCCCTGTCGGTTGCTGCCTCCGCCTTTCTGGCGGGGGTGGCTGCTGCCGATACAGGAGACGTGCAGGCGGGCGAAAAAGTCTTTCAGAAATGCAGCGGTTGCCACCAGATCGGCAAGGGTGCGGAACACCGCATCGGCCCGCATTTGAACGGGCTCTTTGGACGTCCCGCCGCAAGCTACGATGATTTCCGCTATTCCAAGAGCTTCCAGCGGGCCGGGGCAGGCGGGCTGGAATGGCATGCTGACACACTGGATGTGTTTCTTGAAAATCCACGCTCAATGGCTTCTGCCACAAGGATGAGTTTCCGGGGGATCAAGGACGCCGACGACCGCGCCAACCTGATCGCCTATCTGCGTACATTCTCAGACAACCCGGCTGATATCCCCGAGGCGGACCCTACAGCGACCAGCCTCAGCCACGACCTTGATCCGACAATCCTCGCGCTGGTCGGTGATCCTGAATATGGCGAATACCTTAGCGGTGAATGCACCACGTGCCATCAGTCATCGGGTAGTGATGACGGTATTCCGTCGATTACACTTTGGCCCGAAGAAGATTTCGTTCTGGCAATGCACGCCTACAAGAACAAGCAACGCAACCATCCGGTCATGCAAATGATGGCTGGTCGGCTGGGCGATGAAGAGATCGCGGCCCTCGCGGCGTATTTCGCCCGACTTGAAGACTGATTTTTGACAGGGAGAGAGAGAAAATGACATTGAACAGACGAACATTTCTAGGCACCTCTGCCGCCGCTGCGGCCAGTATAAGCGCGCCAGCACTGCTGGCCGACGGGCACGGCAAACCCCGCGTTGTCGTGATTGGGGGCGGATCGGGCGGTGCGACTGCCGCGCGTTATATCGCAAAGGACAGCAAGGGGGCCATCGACGTCACGCTGGTTGAACCGTCGCGCACCTACTTCACCTGCTATTTCTCGAACCTGTACCTTGGTGGGTTCAAGGAGATGGACGATCTGGGCCATACCTATGGCAACCTCGCTGCCGCCTACGGCATCAACGTGGTGCACGACTGGGCCGTTGATGTGGACCGTGACAGCAAGACCGTCAGCCTCGCCGGTGGTGCCACGCTGCCTTATGACAAGCTGATCCTCAGCCCCGGTATCGACTTTGTTGACGGCGCTGTCAAAGGCTGGTCCCTCGCGTATCAGAACGCGATGCCTCATGCTTACAAGGCGGGATCGCAGACGGAACTGCTGAAAAGCCAGATCATGAACCTGCCCGAAGGTGGCGTTTTCGCGATGGTCGCGCCCCCGAACCCGTACCGCTGCCCGCCCGGACCCTACGAGCGGATCTCGATGATCGCCTACCAGCTCAAGCAGAATAATCCGACGGCCAAGATCATCGTTGCGGACCCCAAACCGAAATTCTCCAAGATGGGGCTCTTCCAAGAGGGCTGGGCGAACCATTACGAAGGTATGGTCGACTGGATCGGTGCAGATTTTGGTGGTGGCAACGTGTCTGTCGATCCGGCCAATATGACCGTCACCATCGACGGTGAAGAAACTTCGGTCGATGCCTGCAACGTGATCCCCGCGATGAAGGCGGGCAAGATCGCGGATATGGCGGGCGTCACAGATGGCAACTGGGCCCCGGTGAATGCGGCGGACATGTCCTCCAAGGCCGATGCGGATGTTCACGTGCTAGGCGATTCCTCAAGCCAGGGCGACATGCCGAAATCCGGCTTCTCGGCCAATTCGCAGGCCAAGGTCTGCGCCAACGCGGTGCGCGGTGCGCTGACCGGCTCCAAGGTCTTCCCTGCGAAGTTCTCCAACACCTGCTGGTCTCTGATCAGCGCGAATGACGGTGTAAAGGTGGGAGCCACCTACGAGGCAACACCCGAGAAAATCGCCAAGGTCGATGGCTTTATCAGCCAGACAGGTGAGGACAGCGCGACGCGCAAGGCCACCTATGAAGAATCCGAAGGCTGGTACTCTGGTATCGTGTCGGACATGTTTGGCTAGGAACCAATCGCCCCGGTTCTTGATCTTGCTCAAAGACCGGGGCGCTTCTGCCTGCCAGACTGCTGCGCAGACATAGGAGGTCGATCATGAAAAACGTCATACTTGCCGCCACATTCGGACTTGCCACGGCTGCCGCTGCCGAGGCACCGATCACCACGACTTACGATGGATCTTTCGAAGATGCGACTTTCGCGATCGAAAGCGCCATCGTCGATAAGGGGCTGGTCATCGACTACGTCAGCCACGTGGGTCAAATGCTAAACCGCACCGGTGCCGACGTCGGCAGCGATGCGATGATCTTCAAATCTGCCGATGTGTTCCTGTTCTGCTCTGCCGTTTTGTCGCGTGAAGTGATGGAAGCGGACCCAATGAACATCGCCCATTGCCCTTATGGCATCTTCGTTGCCGAAGGCGAGGATGGGGTCATCATCGGCTATCGGGACTATCCCGAAGGCGCCATGCAAAAGGTCGAAGACCTGTTATCCGAAATTGTATCTGAGGCTACAGCGAACTGATGAACTACCAAGACTTCTTCCGATCCGAACTGGACGCTTTGCGTGCCGATGGAAACTACCGCGACTTTGCGGAACTTGAGCGTCATCGCGGCGCGTTTCCATCCGCCACCTGCCACAATGGACCGGGGGAGGTCACCATCTGGTGCTCAAACGATTACCTCGGGATGGGCCAACACCCAAAGGTGCTGGAGGCGATGCACGAGGCGTTGGACCGCACCGGGGCAGGGGCCGGGGGCACACGCAATATCTCTGGCACGACCCATGACCACGTCCTGCTTGAGGCTGAGCTGGCCGATCTGCATGGCAAGGAAGACGCATTGCTGTTCACCAGCGGATATGTGTCGAACTGGGCCGCGCTTGGGACGCTGGCGTCCCGCATTCCAAATTGCGTGGTCCTGTCAGACGCGCTGAATCATGCGTCGATGATCGAAGGCATCCGCCATTCACGCGCGCAGAAAATGCTTTGGAAACATAATGATCTGGAAGATCTGGAAGCGAAACTGGCCTCACTGCCGCTTGAGCAGCCCAAGCTGATCGCCTTTGAGAGCGTCTATTCCATGGACGGAGATATCTCGCCGATCAAGGAAATCTGTGATCTTGCCGACAAGTACGGCGCGATGACATATCTCGACGAAGTTCACGCGGTTGGCCTTTACGGCCCGCGTGGCGGTGGCATCGCTGAGCGGGAAGGTCTGATGGATCGCCTGACAGTGATCGAAGGCACGCTGGGCAAGGCATTCGGTGTGGTCGGTGGCTATATCGCTGCCTCAGCGGAGCTGTGCGATTTCGTCCGCTCCTTCGCGAGCGGCTTTATCTTCACCACCGCTTTGCCCCCTGCCGTCGCGGCCGGGGCGGCGGCGTCGATCCGCCACCTCAAGCAAAGCAACGTTGAACGTGAAAGCCAGCAGGCAAATGTCGCCGAGGTGCGCGCGCGTCTGGATGCGATGGGTCTGCCGCATATTGAAAACCCCAGCCACATCATTCCGGTGATGGTCGGCGATCCGATGAAGTGCAAGTTCATCTCGGACGTGCTGCTGAAAGAGCACGGGATCTACATCCAGCCGATCAATTATCCTACCGTGCCCAAGGGGACGGAACGGTTGCGCATTACACCGTCGCCTGTTCATTCGGCTGAAGATATTGACCGTCTGGTATCGGCGTTGGAAAGTCTTTGGACGCAATGCGAACTGGCAAGGATGCCAATGGCCGCGCAGTAAGGCGGGCTTAGGTCGCGGCGGTCTGACCCGATGGCCGCGACGTCAGCACCAGCTGGGTCGCAACGGCCCCCACCCACATGCAGAAGACGGCAACCCATGCAGTCAGCGCAAGGATTGCGCCGCCTGACACCCCCGCACCCACGGCGCAGCCTCCGGCCAGCATGGAACCGAAACCCATCAGCATGCCGCCAATCAGATAACGCTCCATCGGCACATCGGGACCGAAGCGCTGGATCTTTGCTTCTCCCTTGGCCAGCGCGGTCAGCAGTGCCCCTACGAAAACACCGGGAACCAGCCCAAGGCCAAAGCTGAGCGGCACGTCACGTTCGTTGACAAGTGCCATCAGGGTGTCTGTTGAGGGCCCGGTGAAAGTGACGGACTGTACCGCGACCACCTCGAACGACGCGGAGGCGATGACATAGGTCATCAGCCACCCGATCGCCACGGCAAGCCCCACGCCTGCTGCCGCTGCAAGCTCTGAAGCGGGCACATTTTTCTTTATCCCGAAAACGAATGCCAGCATAAGGCCACTCAGACAGAAGGCCGCAGCCACAGGCAAGGTGGCATCGGAGAATTGCACAAGATACCGACCGGCCCCGCCTGCCACGGTCCAGAGCGACGCAATTTTTTCTCGTGCCGGGGCCAGCACCCCACTCAGCGCCGCTTGCGCGGTCAGTGTAACAACCAGCCCAGTGATAATGGCGCGCAGGTTGCCGGAGGCGGAAAGCACCAGCAGTCGGCTGACGCAGCCCCGTGCCAGGATCATGCCGCAGCCAAACAGCAACCCGCCGATGATGGCGCCTGACATGCTGCCAGTCGTGGCCAGTTGCCGGGCCGAGGACACATCCAGAATGCCGAATAGAATGAAAATCTGTACCGAGGTCAGCGCCGTCAGGAACGCCACCAGCCATATAGAGAGCCTTGGCCCGATCACGCCGCCCGCCACTTCGGCCGTGGCTGCACGCAGGCAGAACCGCGAATGATAGGCGGCGATGCCAAACATCAGCCCCACGATTGCCCCTGCCGTGACCAGCAATGCTGGTTCACCAAATCTGTCAATCAGGCTTTCCATCGAATCCGCCTTTCAAGTTCTGTTGATCCTGAATGACGCCGAGGCGCAGCAATTTCTTTGACTTGGCTCAAATCGAGGGTGGGTTATTCGAATTCCATCTGCTCATAGACGCGGCCTGCATTCTTTGTCGCCAGTTCCTCGAAGGTATCAAGGTTGGCATAGGGGGACTGGTCCACATAGTATGCTTCCGCCAGATCGCCGCCTTCATCCAGATGCGCACCGATCTTCTCGCGCAGGTAGACAAGGTAATCATGGGTATACCGACGGACCTGATCCATGTTCGTTGGATGTCCGTGACCGGGAATGACATAGGTCGCTTCAAGCGCTTCGAATTCGTTTTCCCATGTCTCTACCCACTCAGCGGTCATGGTATCTTCGAAGATCGGCAGCATACGTTCGTGAAATGCCATGTCTCCGGCGATGACCAGGCTTTGTTCCGGCAGCCAGACCTGAATATCACCGGGGCTATGGGCGGGGCCAAGGTGCAGGACCTCAATGCGCATGTCCCCCATCTCTATGACGCGCTTGTCCTCAAACGTTTCCGTCGGTGGCACGATGAAAGTTCCCTCGGCCTTGTCCCGATTGTAGCGCAGCATGCCTTCAAGGATGCGATGACCGTTCTCTTCAATCTCGTGGGCGGCATCCACATGGGCAAGGATCGGAACGCCAAGCTCGGACCAATAGGAATTGCCCAGCATCGCGTGCCCCTGGCCGTTCTCATTGATCACCAGTTTCACTGGCTGATCGGTAATCGCCTTGATCTCATCATGCAGCGCCTTGGCCAGAACATAGGCCGCGCTGCCGTTGACGACGATTACGCCGTCACCGGTGACGATAAAGCTGAGATTGTTGTTATGTCCCGTATTTTCGTAGGTTGGTGGTGCCGTCGCCCCGATGGCCGACCAGACGTTGGGAATGACCTCAACCGGTTTTGAATAAAGCGCTGAGCCGGGGTATTGATCCGGAATATCTTCACTGGCGAGGGCGGGAAGGGCCAGTCCGGCGATGAGACCAATCAGGGTAAGACGCATCACATGTCCTCCTGAACAAAGCGGTAGCCTTCGTCTGCCGCCTCGACCCGGCCAATGCCGCCGTTGGGAAGGTGGAAGCCGATGATTTGAAGCTGATCCGCCATGATCCGGTCGAACAAGACCTTGCGCGTCGCCGCGGCCATATCAAGATCCTGATCCGATCCGCTGTGCCACGCGGGCTTGCGGAAAGCGACATGGTGGTTGCCGATGGCATCCCCGATGACCAACGCCGCGTCAGACCCGCTGCGCACCTCAAAGCTCATGTGTCCTGGCGTGTGTCCGTAACTTGCCACGGCGGCCACGCCCGGCAGAACCTCTTGCCCGGCATCGAAGAACACTACCTGGTCCTTGATCGCCTCCATCCGGCGCTTGGCCCCGACCGCGAAAGCCGCGCGCGCGTCTCCGATGGTGTTGACCGTTTCAGGGTTCCACCAATAATCCCACTCGGCCCGGCCCATCATGTGCGTGGCTTCGGTAAAAAGCGGGTCGTCGAAGTCATCCAGCAGCCCCCAGATGTGATCAGGGTGCGCATGGGTAAAGACAACATGCGTGATGTCCTCGGGTGTCAGATCAAGTGCGTCCAGACTGTCCAGCAGCACACCCGCCGTTGGCATGAAATCGGGGCCGGAGCCTGCATCAAAGAGCACCGTGTTGGTGCCGTCGCGATAAAGCGTCAGGTTGCACTCAGGCGTCAGGCGTTCATTTGACAGATCAAACTCCGTCAGGATCGGCGCAAGTTCGTCCTTGGGCATCGGTTCAAAGATGAAGCTGCCGGGCAGGACGAGGTTGCCATCGCTGACTGTCGTCAGCGTCGTGGAGCCGATGGACATCTCGGCGACAGCGAAGCGGGGAAGCGCGCCGACAAAGGGCAAAGCGGCAGAGCCAGCGAGGAAACGGCGTCGCGTGAAGGGCATGGTGTTCTCCTATAAATTCTTAAATTTGAATATGAATGAAGAATGTGCAAACCGCAAGATTTTATGGCGCCGCAGACGAGAAGGATTAGGCCACTGTTTGATGGATTCGTGACGGCCACGTGCGGGCCGCGCCATTGATCCTGCGTGAGGTGGCTGCAATGCAAGAACTCTGGATTTTTTGCGATGCGTTCAACGCATTCGCTGATCCCGGCCCAACCAGATACCCATCCGTTCTAGGGTGTCTTACATTCTTTTCGGAGAAGGGGAAGTGGCAGCCCGTAGGGGAATCGAACCCCTCTTTCCAGGTTGAAAACCTGGCGTCCTAACCGATAGACGAACGGGCCACTGGTCGTGAGCGGTTCATTACGGAAACCCCGCAGCGCGTGCAAGGGAAATTTCACGCCTATCTCACAAAAAAGCTCAGGCGGGTGCGGCATCCTCAAGGCGCAGCTGGACCGATTGCCGTCCGCGCCACGTGTTGATGTCCAGCTTTCCTGCCAAATGAAAGCGTGCGCCGCCGTGTGCCTCCAATGCGGGGCCCATCGGACCGTCAAAAGCACCAAACGCGATGGCATCCATTTTGCCGCCCAGACCGTCGCCAAAGCTGATCTTGAGGTGGCTTTGTCCGACACGCTTGGCAAAGAGGATCTGCATGTCAGCAAAGACATAGCGTGGGGCAGGGGCCGAGGCACCAAAGGGGCCTGCTTGCTCAACCATCTCCGCGAGCTCAACCGTCGCCGCACCGGGCATCAGCAGGCCGGTGACATTAAGGTCGGCTGGCCCGCCCAGATGGGCGCCCTGCTTGGCGAGCAATTCGCCAAGACGCGCCATCGCCGGTTCGATCTTGTGCTCGGCCACGGTCAGGCCCGCCGCCATCTTGTGACCGCCCCCCTTGATCAGCAGGCCTTCGGCTGCCAGCCGCTGGATCGGCGCACCCAGGTCGATGCCACTGACGGACCGGCCAGAGCCTTTGCCGATGCCATCTTCGACCCCGATGACGATCGATGGGCGGTTCGAGGCCTCTTTCAGGCGAGAGGCGACAATGCCCACGACGCCGGGGTGCCAGCCGGGACCGACGGCCCAGACCAGCGGTGCATCAAAGCCGCGCTCCTCAGCCTGATCCAGTGCTGCTGCGCGCACGGCGGCTTCAACCTCGCGGCGTTCGGTGTTCAGCTTATCAAGCCGTTCGGCCAGCGCCGCCGTTTCATGCGGATCGTTCGAGGCCAGCAATCGCGCACCAAGGTCCGCCTGTCCGATCCGTCCGCCCGCATTGATGCGCGGCCCCAAGAGGTAGCCAAGGTGATAGGCGGTGGGCGCCGTCTCCATCCGCGCGACGTCAGCAAGGGCGGTCAGACCGGGGCGTTCGCGCCGGGCCATGACGCGCAGACCCTGCCGGACAAAGGCGCGGTTCACGCCGATCAGAGGGGCCACATCGGCCACGGTGGCGAGGGCGACCAGATCAAGCATTGCCATCAGGTCGGGTCCCTTGCGCGCCGCGTCGCGCAGTTGTCGGCCTGCTTCGACCAACATCAGGAACACGACGGCAGCGGCGCAAAGATGGGCGCAGGCCCCGTCCTCGTCCTGCCGGTTCGGGTTCACGATAGCCAATGCGTCGGGCAGGGTCTCGCCCCCAAGGTGGTGGTCAAGCACGATCACATCTGCACCCTTGGCCGCCGCTATGGGGCCATGCGAGAGGGTGCCGCAATCGACACAGATGATAAGGTCGTGCTGGGCTGCGAGGGCCGCCATCGCCTCATCGTTGGGTCCGTATCCTTCGTCGATGCGATCAGGGACATAGAGGGTCGCCTTGCACCCCATGTCGCGCAGCCAGATCAACAAGAGTGCGGCTGAGCTGCCGCCATCGACGTCATAGTCAGCAAAGACGGCAATGCGCTGGCGTTGTTCCACGGCGGTCAGAAAACGCGCCGCCGCTTTCTCCATGTCCTTCAGGGATCTTGGATCAGGCAGCAGATCGCGCAACGCTGGCGCAAGGAAACTTTCGGCGTCTTCCGGTGCCACGTTGCGCCGGGCCAGCACCTGACAAACCGCAGAGGGCAGGGAGGTCCGTTGCACCAGCAATTCCGCCGCGCGTTCAACCTCAACGCCGGGGCCGACCCAGCGCCGACCGGTCAGCGATGTTTCAACGCCGAGGAAAGACACAGCCCTGTCCCTTTGTTCCGTTGTGGCTTTTGCGTCGATCACTCCACCGGTGTGCGGTAGTTGATCCGCCGTACGGAGCCGGTCTTGGAGCGCATGATCAGGGTTTCGGTGGTCATCCAGCCGGGTTCGCGGCGAACGCCGGGCAGGATGTTGCCGCTGGTCACGCCGGTGGCGGCAAATATGACGTCTTCGGTCACCATCTCGTCGCGGGTGTAGATGCGGTCGAAATCGGTGATGCCCGCCTTGCTGGCGCGACCGCGTTCGTCGTCGTTGCGGAACAGAAGACGCCCGTACATCTGCCCGCCCATGCATTTCAGAGCTGCGGCTGCCAACACGCCCTCGGGCGCACCACCCGCACCCATGTACATGTCGATGCCGGTATCCGGGTCCGCGCAATGCATGACGCCAGCCACGTCACCATCCGTGATCAGGCGGATCGCTGCGCCCTTGGCGCGCACCTCGGCGATCATGGCTTCGTGGCGGGGGCGTTCGAGAATACAGACGGTGATGTCAGCAGGCGCACAACCCTTCGCCTTAGCCAGCGCGTCAACACGTTCGCCGGGGGTCATGTCCAGCGTCACGACATCGGCTTCATATCCTGGCCCGATGGCCAGCTTGTCCATATACGTGTCGGGCGCATGCAGCATTGATCCGCGCGGGCCCATTGCAATGACGGTCAGGGCGTTCGGCATGTCCTTGGCGGTCAGCGTCGTCCCTTCCAGCGGATCAAGCGCGATGTCCACTCCGGGGCCATTGCCGGTGCCCACTTCTTCGCCAATAAAGAGCATCGGTGCCTCATCCCGCTCGCCTTCGCCGATCACCACGACACCGGCGATATCCAGCATGTTAAGCTGCTCGCGCATTGCGTTCACGGCAGCCTGATCGGCGGCTTTCTCATCGCCCTTGCCGACGAGTTTGGCAGAAGCGAGGGCCGCAGCCTCTGACACGCGGGCGAGGCCCAGCGAAAGCATGCGGTCTTGGAAATCGGCGGAAGCGGTCATGGGGCAGTCGTCCTTGTTATTTGTCGGATGAGCGCCTGCAGCAACAGGGCGATCATGGAGCCGTTCAGCAGATGCCAAAAGACGTGAGTACCATAGGGCCAGACATCGCAAAGGGCCATGTCAAAGGTCCGCAGGGTGAGGGAGATGAAAAAGGTCACAGTTGCGGCGGTGAACCACCAGCGGATCGGATGGGCGCGCAGGTGGGTGACGGCCGTGAAAATCAGCATGGCGATGACCGCAGGCAGGTATTGCTCCGATCCGTTGAACCGGCTTGGTTCCGGTGCGGCGGGCGCTGAGGTGTCCGGGCTATCGTTGGCAAGCCACAGCACGGTCACAAGAGCAACGGCAACAATTACGATGACGGCAATGCGCCGGGGAGGTGCGCCCCCGATGAGGGCCATGGAAATCAGGGCATAAGCTGCCACAAAGGTCCAGATCGGAACGGTGTCCGCAAAGCTTGCCCATACGGTCGCAAAGGTGTGAAACAGGAATGACCCGACCCCAATGCAGAAGGCGAGCCCGATCAACAGCCACACTGAAAAGCGCGTTATTCCGCGTTTTCGCGCCTCGAATGCGCCCCAAAGCGCGGCCAGGATGAAAGCAAGATTGGACACTGCGTTCAGCGGCTCGGACCACAACCGGCTGTCCGTGCGTTCGCAGTAGATGTCGACCGGCGCGAACCAGTCCATTCAGCCCTCTTCGATCCGCAGTGCCACGGGTGCGCCCGCCATGACGCAAGTGCTGTCCATGTTTGACAGGGCGTCCTGCAGGGCGGCATGGGTCGTCTTGTGGGTAACGATCAGGACAGGGGCCGAGCTGTCCTCGTGTTCGTACTGGCGCATGCGGTAGATGCTGACCCCGGCTTCACCCAGAACGGTGGCGATCTTGGCCAGGGCACCGGGCTTGTCGACCAGAGCCATGCGCAGATAATAGGGGGCCGGCAATTGGGATTGTGCCGCTTTCGACGTGGCAAGGCTGGTTGCGGGCTGGCCAAAGACCGGGCCGCGCACGCCACGTGCGATATCGCAAATGTCGGCCATCACCGCAGAAGCCGTCGGGCCTTCGCCTGCTCCGGCACCGCGCAGCACGATCTGGCCCACCGCATCGCCTTCGAGGACAACCATATTGGTGCCGCCGTCCAACTGACCCAGCGGCGACGTATCAGGCACAAGGCAGGGCTGCATCCGCTGTTCCAGCCCACGACCGGTTTTCTGCGCAACACCAAGCAGTTTGATCTTGTAGCCCATGTCGGCGGCGGCGCGGATGTCTTCAATGCTGACCCGTTCGATCCCCTCAAGCTGGATCCCATCGAAATCAACCTTCGATCCAAAGGCGATGGCGCTGAGGATCGCCAACTTGTGCGCCGCATCAATGCCGCCCACGTCAAGCTGTGGATCCGCCTCCAGATAGCCCAGGCCGTCAGCTTCGGCGAAGATTTCCTGATAGGTTTTGCCGGAGTTCTCCATGCGCGTCAGGATATAGTTGCACGAGCCGTTCATGACGCCCATCACGCGGGTGATCTCGTTCCCCGCCAGCCCTTCCATCAATGCCTTGATTACCGGGATGCCCCCGGCGACCGCGGCCTCGTAGCGGATGACGCGGCCTTCTGCCTCGGCCAGTTCCGCCAGCGCCTGACCGTTTATCGCCAGCATCGCCTTGTTGGCCGTTACGACATCCTTGCCCGCTTTCAGGGCGGCTTCGGTCGCCGCCTTTGCGGGGCCGTCTTCGCCGCCCATCAACTCGACAAAAACATCCACATCGTCGCGCGTGGCCAGCGCAATCGGATCGTCCTCCCAGCCATAGTCTGACAGGGATACGCCGCGGTCGCGCCCTTTCGAGCGAGCCGAGACGGCAGAAATGATGATCTTGCGCCCTGTCCGGGCTTCCAAGAGCGCGGCCTGTTGGCGGATGATGCGGACGACACCGACACCCACTGTGCCCAAGCCAGCGATACCAAGGCGAAGGGGATCAGACATGGGAGGCTCCTTTGCGTCACGCGTTTGAGCCGCGATGTAGCGGGTTCCGCGCCCCCATGCAACGCGGCTTTGGCTATCTCAGCCCTTCTTCAAGACGCTTCTTTTCCGCCGCACTCAGTACGCCGCCCCGCAGCCGGTCGGCGCGCGCGCGCAAACCCGCAAGGCGTGCATCCATATTGGTCTGTTCAGCGATGGGGTCGGGGCCGGATTGATCGACCCCGGCAATGATCGGTTCAATGGGCACAAGCCCTGGGTATTCAGCTGCCTCAAGCGCTGCTGTCTGGGTGAAATCCAACTCCGGAAACTGCGTGCAGCCTGCGCAAAGGGCAGTAAGACAGAGAGTGGCCAACGTGCGTTTCATGGGACATTCCTGCACCAGCACAGGGCATCGCGCAAGCGGGCATTGCTTTTGAACGGGTGTTCATTAATCATGCTTTTCATGGCACGGACGACGGGTTCACACGCCGGGATCACCGGCCCACGGGTGCGGCAGGCGGCGCTGCGCCTGTTTGCGCAAAAAGGCTATGCGGCGGTGTCGATGCGTGCGATTGCAGCCGAGGTCGGTGTGCAGGCGGGCGCGCTGTACAACTACACACCGGACAAGGAGTCGCTGCTGTTCGATCTGATGCGCGTTCATCTGGAAGAACTGCTGGCGCAGGCAGATTTCGGTGCGGAAGCGGACCCCCTGACGCGGTTGCGGCAATTCGTTGAGTTTCACATTCGCTTTCACGCCGATCGGCCTGACGAGGTTTTCATCGCCTATATGGAGTTGCGGAACCTCAGCCCTGAAAATTTCGCACAGATCGAAGCGCTGCGACGGCGCTACGAAGACAGGCTTGAGACGATCTTGCGGGATGGCGCCAAGCAAGGCGTCTTTGCCATTGAGGACACCAAGATCATGACGCTTGCGATTATCGCGATGCTGACAGGCGTGAATACCTGGTTCCGGTCAGGCGGGCGGCTATCCTTGGATCAGGTGGTCGCGCAATATTGGGACATGGTGCGCCGCGCCGTGGGGGCCGAATAGCGCCAGCACCCGCGCGCGAGGGGCGCGCGGCGGTGTGTCCCTGTCATGTCTGTTAGGGTGGCCGTTTAAAAAAGGGCGGCGCCGCCAAGGCTCGGAGATAAGAGACAGGTTTCCCTGCACGTCTGAACGGTTCAGCTATGGCCCCTTGCGGGGCCTCACTTTCCGATAGGTGCCGGTGGCGTTGTCATGCCCCGGCGGTGTCGCGACGATCCGGGTTTTATGAAATGCCGGTTGAGGTTTGGTAAGGGTGCCGTTCTGGCAACCGGGAACTTCGCAACGGATGTGATCCTAGTACAGCCCGCGCCGCAGGATCTGACGCATCGGATCGGACACCCGGAACGATGGCTGATTGTTCCCGGTCCGGCCCAGTGAAACCGATACGCCCACCCGGATCGTGGTGTCCGCATCAGCCCCGTTGCGTCCGTTCATCCAGTCTCGCGAGGCTTTGGCGAAAAGCGCCGCAGGGCTGTCGCCAAGCCGGGTCTGCACGCCGAACGTCACCTCATGCGCGGTTGCGTTGAAGGTCTGTTCATCAAAACTCGCGATATCGTAATGGCCATAGAATTGGGTTTGTTTGGTGGCCTGCCAGTGCAACCCGCCGCCAGCACTGATCCAATCGAGATCATTGTCCGCAGACAATCCGATGCCTGCCCGCATCTCGACGTTCCAGTCGGGTGCAATTTCGAACATCCCTGCTGCCCCTATTTGACCGTAGGTGGAGGAGGCATCGTTCTTGTCCGCAAGCATCAGCGAAAGGCCGTACTTCTGCCCTTCTCGCGGGGTCATGTAGATCACTGTCCCAAGGCGTCCGATGCCGCCATTGCTGCGCTCTTCGTATTGCAGATCGAACTGTGCACCGTGGTGATCGGTGATCGCCACATCGACGGTGCCGGAAACGAAGCCCCCCTCGATCATCTGGTTCGAATAGCCCAGACGCAAATCTGCGCCGATAATGCCGAGATCTGTGTCAGCAATCGCGGGTAATGCGCCCATAAACATGAGGGCGGCGGCCTGAAGGGGCATTTTGTACATGGTAGACTTTCCTTTGCAGTGTCGTCATCAAACCGGCCCCCGACGGTTGTTGGGACAGAGGATGACGGATCGCTGCTTTTTAGGAAAGTTTCAACTTAACAGATGGTTAAGTGGTGAATTGGTTAACGATGAGGCTGAAGAATATGGCGTGGGAAAAAATCCCTCCCACGCCACCGGACTTAATGCGCAGGCTTGATGAACGTACCGTTTCGCAGCTCCGCAAAGGCCTGCTCCAACTCGGCGCGGGTGTTCATCACGATGGGGCCGTGCCATGCCACAGGCTCTTCTATGGGCGCACCGGAGATCAGCAAAAAGCGGATGCCTTCGGGTCCTGCCTGAACGGTGACTTCATCGCCGGTGCCAAAGCGGATCAGCGTGCGATCACCTGAAAGGTCGCGGATATTGACCTCTTCGCCCGCCACTTCTTTTTCCAGCAGCACCCCCGTGGGGGCAGAGGCATCGGCGAAGGCACCGGCGCCCTGGAAAACATACGCAAAGGCGCGCCGATAGGTGTCGATCCGAAAGGTCTTTTTCACCCCTGCAGGGATCGAGATATCAAGGTATTGCGGGTCCGCCGCGATGCCATCCACCGGGCCGGTTTTCCCCCAGAACTCACCGGTGATCACGCGCACCTTGGTGCCGTCATCGTCAATGACTTCGGGAATGTCCTTGGCGGTAACGTCCTGATAGCGCGGTGCCGTCATTTTCTGATCCGACGGCAGGTTGCCCCAAAGCTGGAAGCCGTGCATCTGGCCGCGCGCGTTGCCCTGCGGCATCTCCTGATGCAGGATGCCGCGCCCTGCGGTCATCCATTGCACATCGCCTGCGCCTAGTGTGCCGGTGTTGCCCAGCGAATCCGCATGCTCGACAGTGCCTTCCAGCACATACGTGATCGTCTCAATCCCCCGATGTGGATGCCAGGGAAAGCCTTTCTCAAAATCCTGTGGCCGCTCGTTGCGAAAATCATCGAACAGCAGGAAAGGATCCAATTCGCTGGGGTCCTGAAAACCAAAGGCGCGGTGAAGTTTTACGCCCGCACCTTCAAGCGTCGGGATGGCGCGGCGGGTTTCCAAAGTGGGTCTGAGGGACATGACACGTCTCCTTGCGTTGCGTTACAGCTTAAATAGGAGGTCGTGAGGGAATGACCAATCCGGCGCGGCCTCAGGGGCTCTGTGCATCTGTGCACAATGCGCATTCAACGTGGTTTTGCATAGCGCTCAAGGCGTTCCGCCAAGGTACCGCTGTGCAGTTCAAACATATGGTTGTCATAGTCATAGAAGTAGATCGAATGGCCTTCCCCAGCGACGCGCGATCGCCCTTCGCGAATTTCCAGTCCCAGCGCCTTGATGCGCGCCAGTCGGTCGTCATACTCGTCTGGGCCCATCTTGAAAGCAACATGATTGTATGTCCGTGTGGGCAGGGGATCGCCCTGCATGGTGGCGACCCAGACCCCGCCGATATCAAAAAACCGCTCTTTGGAGAGCGAGAACGTGTCATCGCCACTGTCGTAGATTTTGCGGGCGTCCAGAACGGAGGTGAGAATTTCTTCCATCTTATCAAGGTGCCGCATGATGAAAGTCATGTGACTGAGGCCCTGTGTCACGTGGAGGCCTTCCACCAATCGGCTGGCTTTTTGCGCCCGCCGCGCTTGCGGTCAAGCCAAAGCGCCAGCTTGCGCCACGGGGACAGGGCGAGCCTGAGCCAGAGCCGGTGATGCCATTTTGCGAAGTCCCGGTTGAAGGGGCAGACCCGCATGCAGATGGCGCAGTCCGACGACAGCTTGACCCAGAAGCTAAAGCATTTCTCCGCGTCGGATGTCCATTTTCGTACGCCCTTGATGGCTGAGACATTCGCGCCGCCAACCTCTGGGGGGCCATAGGGCAGCGCTTTGACGGGGCAGGCGTCCGCGCACTTGGTGCAGATGTCGCAAAAGGCGCGGACGCCCATCTGCTGTGGTAGGTCATGGGTCAATGGCAGGTTGGTAAAGATCTTTGAAAATCGCAGGCGCGGCCCGAATTCGGGCGTGATCACCATTTGGTTGCGGGCGTATTCGCCCAGCCCGGCCTTGACGGCATAGGGGATCACAAGGCCTGTGTCATTCATACTGGCTGTCGCTTCATAGCCCAGATTCCGGATATACGCCGCCATTTGCATGACGATGGCCGCTTCGTGGCTGTATTCGCGCCCCGTCGCCGCCCCGGCCAGTGCCGAAGGGTAGGTGGCAACAAGGTCTTCTTCCATCTGGTGGCCCATGACAATGACCGACGTCATCCCCTCTGGCAGATCATTGGGCGTTTCGGAAAAATCGCGCGTATCGACACGACTGGCATAGAGCCAGCGGTCGTCCATCTCTGTGATGCCGCAAAGGTCCGCACCGAAGAAATTCGCGATGCGTTTGATCTCTTCCGCCATGCGCGTAGGGTCTTCTACGGCCTGCTGCATCGGCGCGACCGGCGTGTCGTTCCGGATCGCAGCTTGAAAGCCCTCGCGCTCTCCGCTCTCGCTGCCTCGGTCCGAAATCAGGTCGGAAATCAACCAGCTCGCATTCCGAAGCGCAAAGTCGCGTTGGGTAAAGCCGTCGCCCCGACGTGGAGTGGCTTCCATTCGGTAGGAAGCAAAGAAAGCGTCGGTTTTGCGCGACCGGATGCGATCGTCCCAGAAAGCGCGGGTGAAGATGTCATTGCGCTGGGCAAAGCGTTCGAAATCAGATGTGACTTCGATGCCTGCGGCGGCGTCGGTTGGGCGATCGGGCGGGCGATTGGAAGGATAAGTCATTTATTGAATGTTGATCGCCGGTCCCGCGTTTTGTCAAAGGATATGCGCGTGGTTCCAGAATTTTGAAAAAAAAGGGTAGGATCCTGCAAGAAATTTGTCTGGGCAAAAGCCGAGGTCGTGTTTGGGCGCGACAGGTCGTTGGTGGACCTTGCTGATGGCACAAAGACGCGAGGGAGAGCAGAATGAAAGTTGGGTTTATCGGTCTGGGCAATGTCGGCGGCAAGCTGGCGGGGTCGCTGTTGCGGAATGGCACGGATTTGGCGGTCTTTGATCTGAACGCTGATTTTGTTGCCGATTTTGCATCGCGCGGGGCGCGTGCAGGGGTGTCAGCGGCTGATCTGATGCAGACCTGCGATGCTGTAATCACCTGCCTGCCCAGCCCCGCCGCCTGCGCGGCCGTGGTGGCCGAAATGCTGCCCCATGTGGGACCGGGGAAGATCTGGATGGAGATGTCCACCACGGATGCCGGGCAGATCAAAGACCATGCCGAAGCGGTCATTGCACAGGGTGGAGAGGCGGTGGATTGTCCTGTTTCAGGCGGGTGTCACCGGGCGGATACGGGCAACATCTCGATCTACGCAGGTTGCACGCGGGACACCTTCGACAAGGTGCTGCCAATCCTGACCCACATGGGGCGGCGCATTCTTCACGTGGGTGATGTGGGCACGTCGAGCACCTTGAAAGTCATGACCAACTATCTGGCAACCATCAACCTTTTGTCTCTGTGTGAAGCACTTACCGTCATGAAGGCGGCGGGAATGGACCTTGGCGTGACCTATGAGGCAATCGCGGCGTCTTCGGGCAATTCGTTCGTTCACGAGACAGAGAGCCAGCTGATCCTGTCGGGATCGCGGGATGTGAACTTCACGCTTGATCTGGTCCAAAAGGACGTTGGTCTGTTTCAGAAACTGGCTGATGATAACGGTGTTCCGCTTGAGCTGTCGCCGCTTATGATCGACATGCTGACGGATGGTCAGCGTCGCTTTGGTGAACGGGCCCAGTCGGACCGAATGATCGAACGGCTGGAACAGGCAACAGGTCTGAGCATCACGGCACCGGGATTTCCGACAGAACTTGTGGATGATGAGCCAGAAGAGCGCGGATACGAAGTGGAGGTGCGCCGCTGACGGTGGCAACACGTTAGACGAATGTTAGGGATTGGTCCGTTAAGCAGCACTCTGCAAACGGAGTTTTGTAATGACCATCACAATTCATTTGGCCGCATGTGCCGCCGTCGGCCTTTCGGCCCCAATTCTCAGTCTGGCCAGCAGCAGGCCGGTTCCGGGCGATGTTGCCCTTGTCATTGCGCCGCCCTGGATCGCCAGAGAAGCGATAGTTGCAGCGGCAGGAGGCCACCCTGTTGGTCCGTCGTCCATGCCATTGGGGCTGCTCGCACAATCCGACAGTCCGGACTTTGCCGATAACCTGCGCAGCGCAGGTGCCTGGTTTGTCGCTGATGGGCGTCCGGTGGCGCTGTTGTGCGGGGTGTCAACATGACCGATCAATTGACAGATACGCGGGCCACGCAACAGGTACAGGCAGCGCATCAACTGGTTTACGGAAGTGTTGCCCTGATCCCTTTCACGCTGTTGGCAGCATGGATCGCAGACAACAGCGTGCTTATTATGGGTGGTGCTGCGGTGCTTTTTGCCGCCGTTGGCTTTTGGGGGGCAAGACTGCGGGCGGTTGCGGGCCGCATCTATGTTGGCATGGGCCTTATCGGTCAGGCGATCTGTATCACCGCGGCCTTGTCCGATCATGCTTGGCAAATTGACAGCCACATGCTTTTTTTCGCGCTTCTGGCGGTTTGTATCTATTTGTCTGAGCCGATCGTAATTCTTGCCATGGCGGGGATGATTGCTGTGCATCACCTTGGTCTGTCGGTGCTGATGCCCCAGCTTGCTTATCCGTCGTCGGACACTTTGGCCAATCTTGAGCGCACGGCGCTGCATGGCGTCATTGTGGTTATTGAGGCTGCGGTGCTCTGGTCTGCTTTGCGCAGACAGATTGCAGCGGAAGAAGATGTTGCCAAGATCGGAGCCCAGGCGCTTGCCTCGGCAGATGAGGCACGGACAGCCCTTGCGAATACGGAAACAGCCCAGGCCCGCGTGAAATCAGCCCTGCGTGAAGCGGAGGATGCGAAAACAACTGCCGAAGCCGCGCGCAAGGAGGCGGAGTCCGAGACAGAGAAAGCGCGTGCCGCCGACCGCCATGCCCGCGAGCTTGAGCAGGTCGAACGGGACCGCAAAGCAAAGGACGAAGCCGAGATCACGATGGTCGTGTCGGCCTTGGGTGCCGCACTTCACCATCTGTCCCAAGGGCGGCTGACAAGCAAGATCGATGACGCCTTCCCCACAAAATATGAGGATCTGCGTCGAGACTTCAATTTGGCTAGCGAGGCGCTTCAGGCGGCCATGATCCTGGTCAAGGATCGCGCCGGGACCATCATCAGTGACGTGTTCGCGATTGAACAGGCTGCGGACAATCTGGCGCGCCGCACCGAAGCGCAGGCCGCGACACTGGAGGAAACGACTGCAGCAATCTCGCAGATATCGGAGCATTCCCGCACCACGTCGGTAAACGCGCAGGAAGCCAGCCGCTCGGTCGGCGATGCCAAGGAAAAAGCGGCCGTATCCGAGCGCGTGGTACAAAACGCCATCGGCAAGATGCACAAGATCGAAGAATCATCAGGTGAGATCAGCAAGATCGTGCGGCTGATCGAGGATATCGCGTTCCAGACCAATCTGTTGGCGCTGAACGCAGGCGTTGAAGCAGCCAGGGCAGGAGAAGCGGGGCGCGGCTTTTCTGTTGTGGCCTCTGAGGTGCGCGCGCTTGCCTTGCGATCCTCAGAGGCGGCCAAGGAGATTGCCGATCTGATCGCTACCAGCAGGGACCAGGTGACAGATGGCGTTCGATTGGTCCGCGAGACCGGTGCGGCGCTTGACGGAATCGTTGCAGCGGTTGAGGAAATTTCGGGCCATGTGACCGTGATCGACAGCTCATCCAAGGAACAGTCCCTTGGAATCGCCGAATCGAGCGAGGCGATGAAGCATCTTGAAGGGGTCACCCAGCAAAACGCCGCCATGTTTGAGGAAACAAATTCCGTTACCCAATCTCTGGCGCAGCAGGCCCAGCATCTTGCCACGGCCATTGGCAGTTTTGAGATTGGAAGTGGTGACGATACACCGGTACATCGGCGCACGCCTCCTGCATCCGGATCAAAGGCCACCAAGGCAGAAGTGGCAATGCCTGTCGTCGGTAATACGGCGCTGGCGCTTGAGGCCCCTCAGGCTGACCCGGCGATCTCAGATTGGGAGAATTTCTAGATCTCGAATTCGGAGGATTGGTTGCAGCATGGCGTCTCGACCTCAAACCGTTCAACGGCGCGCGCGTGGGTTCTGAAAGCTTTGCACGCCGTTTGATCTTGGACTGGGCTTCTGATCATAAGGCGGTGAGGATCGCCTGAGATCACCCAACCAACGGTGAACTCAACTGCTGTGCAAGAGAGCCGCGTTTGCTTTGTCGTCAAAGAAGGCGGATGGCCTCAAGTGTGCACAGCACTGCAAAGGAGACTGCGGTGGCGGCCAATGCCCGGATAAAACGACCGCGCTTTTTTTCGCGCAGGCGGGAGACCTTGAGAACTTCATAGCACATCTCGTTGTGCCAATCGGTATCCAGAGTGGCGGCGCGCAGGGCGCTGACATCTTCGAAGCGCGGAGTTTCAACATACATCAAACGCCGTGGTTCAGCATCGCCCGCGTGGATTTTTGGCGCGAGTTTGCGCGATGGATAAAGGACGGCACCGAACAGAAAAAGCGGGGCCATGACGATGCCCCAGAAGATCACAAGCGCGACAAGCGAGCCGTCAGCCGAACGGGGAAAGCCTTGGCTGACATTTGCCACGATATTGAGCGCGAAGGTGTATCCGATCCCGACGATCTGCGCTTTGGTATCATAGCCGCGCACGGTTGCCTGCGCTTCGTTCAGTGTCAGTTCGAGAAAGCGCAGGGCGTCGCCGGTGGCAGGATTGGTCATAAGCCTTCGCTTAACAATTGGGGACGTTGACAGCGAGGCCGCCGAGAGAGGTTTCCTTGTATTTCTCGGACATGTCCTCACCTGTTTGCCGCATGGTTTCGATGCAGGCGTCAAGCGGAACAAGGTGCGTGCCATCGCCGCGCAGGGCGAGCGAGGCCGCTGACACGGCCTTGATGGCACCAAGACCGTTGCGTTCGATACAAGGCACCTGGACCAATCCCTTGACCGGATCGCAGGTCATGCCCAGATGATGCTCAAGCGCGATTTCGGCTGCATTTTCAACCTGTTCCGGCGTGCCGCCCATCACCGCGCAAAGACCCGCAGCCGACATCGCCGCAGCCGAGCCGACTTCGGCCTGACAGCCTGCTTCGGCACCTGAGATAGAGGCGTTGAATTTGACCAACCCGCCGATAGCAGCGGCCGTCAGCAGGAAATCCTCTATATGTGTCTCTGACGCGCCGGGCACGTGATCCAGGTAATAGCGCAGGGTGGCCGGCAAAACGCCTGCCGCGCCATTGGTCGGGGCGGTAACGACCTGACCGCCAGCGGCGTTTTCTTCGTTCACGGCCATGGCATAGACGCTCATCCAGTCATTGATCGTGTGCGGGGCCGAGATGTTGAGGCCACGTTCGGCCAGCAGCGCGTCGTGAATGCCTTTTGCCCGGCGTTTGACGTTCAATCCCCCCGGCAGGACACCTTCGGCGGCGAGACCGCGATTGATGCAATCGTTCATCACCTGCCACAGACGTTTTGTGCCGTTGCGCAAACGGATCTCGCCATTGCGCGACACCTCATTGGCGCGCTTCATGCCAGCGATAGACTTGCCAGAGGAATTTGCCATTTGCAGCATCTCGGCAGCGGTCTTGAACGGGAAGGGCACCGGCGCGCCCTCATCCGTGTCCTTGCCAGCGGCCAGCTCGGCCTCTGTAATCACGAAACCGCCGCCGATGGAGTAGTAGGTTTCGCGCAAAGTGATGTCGCCCTGCGCGTCCGTGGCCATCAGCTGCATGCCATTGGCGTGCCCTTCAAGCTTGTGTTCATAGTCAAAGATCAGGTCGGTCTTGGGGTTGAAGGCGAGCGGCGCAAGCCCCTCTACTGTGATCTGATGCGTCTCGTTTATCGCGTTGAGTGTCGCCTCTGCTTTGTCAGCGTCGTAGTCTTCTGGCGTGAGCCCGGCGAGGCCGAGGATCGTGGCGCGGTCCGTGGCATGTCCCACACCGGTGAAGGCAAGCGAACCATGAAGCGAGGCGCGCAGGCCAGAGAAGTGAAAGGGCGAGGCGCGCATGAGATCGAGGAAGCGTGCGGCAGCAACCATCGGACCCATGGTGTGCGATGAGGAGGGGCCGATGCCCACTTTGAACATTTCGAAGACGGAAAGAAACATCAGGTGGCACTGCCTTCTGGCGGGGTGGGATAGCGTGGTGCGGTAAAGGGCGTATCGCCCAGACCTTCAGCACTTTGCAAGGCGGCAGTACAAGGCAGCGTCTCAACATCGGCGCAGATGTGCTCAAGCGCGGGGTAGGCGCGCAGGGTGAACCAGCTTCGGTCGGCCTCAACAGGGTAGAGGGCGCACCAGCGCAGCAATGCGCAGAGATAGAAGTCGAGGACGGAAGCTTCAGTCCCGCCCAGCCATTTGGGGTTATTTGCGGCGATGCTGTCGAGGATCGCAAAGCTGCGGGCAATCTGGCCGGTCAGGCCGTCGCGCAGGGCATCCGCATGGTCTGGTGTCGTGTATTTCTGGGGGTAGAACAGCAGCCGCAGCATGGCGTGGGGCGTGTTTGACAGATAAAAAAGCCACTTGAGGAAATCGCCCCGGTCGGTGTCATCAGGCCCGGGGCCAAGGTTTCCATGGGTATCGGCCAGCCAGAGCAGAATTGCGCCGGTCTCGAACAGCGGGCCTTGCGGGGTTTCCAGCACCGGGATCAGGCCATTCGGATTGAGGGTAAGATAGGCCGCGCTTTCCTGCGCGCGGGCGGCGCGGTCTACCAGTTGGGTACGGTAGGGCAGACCGCGGTGCTCAAGCGCGAGGCGGATGATCAGGGAGGCGTTGTCAGGCGCATAGTGCAACACATAGGTCATGAATGTGGTGATAGTTCCTGTGTCTGTCTCGCGGACGCGTGAAAACGACCTGTTTGGGGTGTTTTCGGGCGTGGCTCATCGGCCGACGCCTCTTCGCCCTTGATTGCAAGGACAGGCAGGCCGGACGCCTCGGGGCCATCGTTTCCGGGCTGCGGGTCTCACCCTCCCAGAGAGGATGGAGCCGCCCTTGCCTGATCCCTGCCTGCCTTACCGCCCCGTCGCCCTCAAGAGAAATAGCCGTCTCCCGCAAGGGCGGGTCCCTCGGCGATTTCTCTGGATGCCGCCGTGCCAGCAAGGCCGTCTGTGCTCAGGCAAGGGCGGCTCCATCCCAGAGAGGTCGGGGGTGCGCGAAAAAAGACACGTGGCACCCTCGCACCTAATGGGGAATCTCCCTATAACGCCTGAAAACCATCTGCATCGGAGTTGCCACATGGCTGGAGAGCTGTCCCCCATCGACAAGGCAAAATTCGTCGCCGCCAAGCGCGCGGCGCAATACGTGGAAGACGGGATGCGCGTGGGGCTTGGCACCGGGTCGACCGCAGCCTGGCTGGTGCGGTGTCTGGGCGAGATGGTGCGCGATGACGGCTTGCGCATCAAGGGGGTGCCGACCTCAAGTCGGACGGCGGCACTGGCGCGTGAGGTCGGGATCGAAGTGATTTCGCTGGATGAGGCCAAGTGGCTGGACCTGACCATTGACGGGGCGGATGAGTTTGATGGCGATCTTAATCTGATCAAGGGTGGCGGCGGCGCATTGTTGCAGGAAAAGATCGTGGCCACGGCGTCGGACCAGATGGTGGTGATTGCGGATGTGGGCAAGGAGGTGGAGACGCTGGGCGCGTTCCCCTTGCCGATTGAGGTGATCCCGTTTGGGTGGCAAACCACGCAGGCGCTGGTTGAGGAAACCTTGATCAGCATGGATGTGCTGGGCCGAACCTCCACGTTGCGGATGAACGGGGAGGTGCCCTTTGTCACCGACGAAGGGAACCATATTCTGGATCTGCACCTCAATCGGATCGGCAATGCACGCCAGCTGGCGTTGGTCATCAATCAGATGCCAGGCGTGGTGGAAAACGGGCTGTTCATCGATATCTGTGACGCAGTTGTGATCGGCTATGGGGATGGCCGCGTCGAGGTGCGGGACATAAATGAGGGCACGGTCGCCACAGAGCGGCTGGATTTCGTGGAGACAGACAACCTGTTTTCCGACCTCAGCGACTAAGGAATATCAGCATGGCGGATGAATTTGACTACGACCTCTTTGTGATCGGAGGGGGTTCCGGCGGGGTTCGTGCGGCCCGCGTGGCAGCAGGAGAGCATGGGGCCAAGGTGGCGCTGGCCGAGGATGACCGCTATGGCGGGACATGCGTGATCCGGGGCTGTGTGCCGAAAAAGCTGATGGTGTTCGCCTCGGAGTATTCCAGCGTACCGGAAGAGGCCGCGGCCTACGGCTGGGATCTGAAGGCGGGGCCGTTTGACTGGCACAGGTTCCGTTCGCGGCTCAACGATGAGTTGGACCGGCTTGAGGGGGTCTACAAGAAGCTACTGGATGGGTCGGGTGTGGACCGGTTCGATCAGCGTGCTGTTTTGAAGGACGCGCATACGGTCGAATTGGCCGATGGCACGACAAAGACGGCCAAGCATATCCTTGTGGCCACGGGCGGGCGTCCGGTGCGGCCTGACTTGCCCAATGCCGATCTGGGGATCGTATCGGACGATATCTTTCATCTCGCGCAGCTGCCCAAGTCTATCCTGATCATCGGCGGCGGCTATATCGCCTGCGAGTTCGCCTGTATCTTCAACGGGCTGGGTGTCGAGGTGACGCAGTACTACCGCGGTGCGCAGATCCTGCGGGGCTTTGATGAAGAAGCGCGCGGACTGGTGGCGGAAAGCATGCGCGACAACGGCATCGATCTGCACGTGGGCAGCAATATTGTTGAGATGACGCTGGCTTCGGAGCGCGAGGACGGGCCGCAGCCCACCGCGTCGGATGCGGCGATGGGTGCTTCGGTGCAACAGGCCGAAGTGTTGCGTGAGCAAGGCAAGGGGGCTTCTGCCGGCCAGTCGGGGCCGATCTGGGTGAAATCCACCAATGGCGGCGAAAAGGTCTTTGACATGGTATTGTTCGCCACGGGGCGCGATCCATCCACCAAGGACATGGGGCTGGAAGATATCGGGGTGCAGCTGGGCCGCCGTGGTGAAATCAAGGTGAATGACTACAGCCAGACAGACGTGCCGTCTGTCTATGCCATTGGCGATGTGACGGACCGGGTGAACCTCACGCCAGTGGCGATCCGAGAGGGCATGGCTTTTGTCGAGACTGTTTTCGGGGGCAATCCGACACCTGTCGATCACGAGCTGATCCCAAGCGCGATTTTCACCCAGCCTGAGATGGGCACCGTGGGGATGAGCGAGGAAGATGCGCGGGATCAGGAAGAGGTCGAGATTTACTGCACTTCCTTCAAACCGATGCAGACGGCCTTTGCCGGCAAGTCCAACCGCGTGTTGATGAAGCTCGTGGTATCCAAGGAGACACGCGTGGTGCTGGGTTGTCATATCGTCGCACCGCACGCGGGTGAGTTGATCCAGATGGCAGGGATTGCGGTGAAGAACAAACTGACTAAGGAACAATTCGATGCGACATGCGCGGTGCACCCAACCATGTCGGAAGAGTTGGTGACCATGCGCAATCCGATGCGTACTGCTTGAATTTGGTGGTTTTGCACACACATCACAAGCATCAACAACGATGACGGAAAAAACGTTGGCCGCAATATAGCGGCGCAAGAAGGGAATAGGACTACATGGCTGGTAACAATGGCGGCCCTTGGGGCAGCGGTGGAAACTCTGGTGATGACGGGGGTCGGGACGAAGGCCCCGGCAATCGTGGCACGGGCGGCGGTGGACGCGGACCGGGCGGTGACAAGCCGCAGATCCCTGAAATTGATGAACTGGTCAAAAAGGGCCAGGAACAGCTGCGCGTGCTGATGGGAGGCGGAGGTGGCCGCGACCGTGGCACTGGATCCGGTGGATCTGGCAGTGGCGGTCCGGTGATCACCCGTGGCACAGTCGGGCTGGGACTTGTGGTGGCCATTGCCGCCTGGGCCTTTGCAAGTTTCTACACCGTGCGTCCTGAACAGCAGTCGATTGAACTGTTTCTTGGAGAGTTTTCCGGGATCGGTACAGAGGGTCTGAACTTTGCGCCGTGGCCTGTCGTGACCGCAGAAGTATTCGACGTGACGACAAACCGCACCGAAGAGATCGGTGTGGGCCGGGGCAACAGCGACAACGACGGTCTGATGCTGACAACGGACGAGAATATCGTGGACATTGATTTCCAAGTCGTCTGGAACATCAAGAATGCCAAGGATTTCAAATTCTCGCTGCGGGATCCGGATGCAAGCGTTCGGGCGATTTCAGAATCCGCGATGCGCGAAGTGATCGCGCAATCCGAACTGGCGCCGATCCTGAGCCGGGACCGTGGGACCGTTGCGGACCGGGTCAAGGAATTGATCCAGACAACGCTGGATAATCGCCAGACAGGTATCAACGTGCTGCGTGTCAACCTCAACAAGGTCGACCCACCCAGCCAGACGGTGCTCGTCACCAAGGCCGATGGCTCGACCGAGCAAGCCTCGGTTGTAGATGCCTTTCGTGACGTGCAGGCCGCTGAACAGGAACGTGACCGGGTAGAACGTCAGGCGGATGCCTATGCCAACCGGCGGACAGCGGAAGCGCGTGGTGAGTCCGCGCAGTTGCTGGAAGCGGCGGAAGGGTACCGTGCGCGCGTCGTGAACGACGCCGTCGGTGAAGCAAGCCGTTTTGAAGCTGTTCTTGCGGAATATCAGCAAGCGCCTGAAGTCACCCGAAAGCGTCTTTATCTTGAGACGATGCAGAAGGTGCTGGGCGATGTGGACAAGATTATTTTGGAAGGTGGCATTGGAGGCACCGGCGGGCAGGGTGTCGTGCCCTATCTGCCGCTCAATGAGCTGCGCCGTTCCGGAGGGAGTAACTGATGCGTAAGATGGGTTTTTTGCTGCCGGTAGTGGTGGTTGCAGTGGTTGGGATGCTTTCCGCAATCTTTGTTGTGGACGAGCGTGAGAAAGTACTGGTGCTGCGGTTTGGCCAGATCAAACAGGTCGTGATAGAGCCGGGTATCGGCTTCAAGGTGCCTTTGCTGGACGAAGTTGTGCGTTTCGAGGACCGTATTCTGAGCCTTGAGACAGAGGTGATCGAGGTGACGCCCGCCGATGACCGCCGTCTTGAGATTGACGCGTTTGTGCTGTTCCGCATTGCCGACATCGTTCAGTACCGGCAGGCGATCGGTGCCGGAGGAGAACGTCAGGCGATCAATGACCTGAGCGGTATCATGGAATCGCAAATCCGTGCCGTATTGGGTTCGCAGGGTGTGACATCGAACACCATCCTGTCGCCGGACCGGGCACGCCTGATGGATCAGATCCGCGAAAAGGCCGATGCCCGCGCGCAGGCGCTGGGTTTGAAGGTCGTGGACGTGCGGTTGCGCCAGACGAACCTGCCCGAGCAGAACTTTGACGCCACGCTGCAACGCATGATCGCCGAGCGGGACCGTGAGGCGACGGACGAACGTGCACGTGGTCAGGAAGCTGCGCAGCGAGTGATCGCTTTGGCGGACCGTACTTACGAAGAAATCCTGTCCGAGGCCCGTCGGGATGCACGGATCATCGAAGGTGAGGCGGATGCCGAGCGGAACAAGATCTTTGCCCAGGCTTACGGCAAGGATCAGGAATTCTTTGAATTCTATCGTTCGCTGACGGCATATGAAGAGGCTTTGAAGGGTGAGAATTCGACAATGGTTCTGTCGCCTGACAGTGAGTTCTTCAACTACCTGCGTTCTGATCAGGGCAGCCGGTCCGTCGAGGGAGAGCGGAATTGAGCCTCCTGCTGCTGGCCCTTGGGTTGGTGATGATTTTCGAGGGGCTGGTGTACGCACTGGCCCCTTCGCTTTTGGAACGCATGTTGGAAGTGCTGCGGTCGATGCCAGAAAGTGCAGTGCGTCAGATCGGCGCGTTGGTGATCGTTGCAGGGCTGGTGTTGGTCTGGGTGGCCTTCCAGATCGGCGTTTGATCCCGACGGCTTCTGATCCAACAGCTTGAGCGACGCCGAACATGCTGATTTGCTTGGCAACCAGCCCCGGCACTTGCGGGATTTACGATCAGAAAGAAGGGCCTTGCGCGCATTCGTTGTCGGATTTGACCCAAGTCCGATGTTGAAATGGGCGTGATCGCACACATCTTTCATATTGCGGCAGGGGCATCCGCGATGCACTCTGTCCTTTATTATTATTGGACCGGTCGGTCCCAAGAGATGAAAGCAGGAGAAAACCCATGCAACCACGGGGCATGCCGCACATCCGGCGATCCGCTGAGGCCAGAGTTATCACCAAACCGGCAAGCGCAGGTTGGCACATCCGCGCTATTGCGCTGACTGTATTGGTCTTTGCACTTGTACTTGCTCAGGCTGTGGCAGCCTTTGCAAAGCCAGAGAGCCTTGCACCGCTGGCAGAGAAGATAAGCCCGTCAGTGGTCAACATCACGACATCAACGGTTGTGGAGGGACGCACAGGCCCGCGCGGTATTGTGCCCGAAGGCTCGCCTTTCGAGGATTTCTTTCGCGAATTTCAGGATCGCAACCGGGATGGAGAAGGACCGCGGCCGCGCCGGTCTTCGGCGCTGGGATCCGGCTTTGTCATCTCGGAAGATGGTTTCGTTGTCACGAATAACCACGTTATTGATGGAGCCGATGAGATCACGATCGAGTTCTTTTCTGGCGAAGAGTTGAAAGCGACGGTGATCGGCACCGACCCCAACACCGACATCGCCCTGCTCAAGGTCGAGGCTGAAACACCCCTGCCATTTGTCAAATTCGGTGACAGTAATCTGGCGCGCGTCGGCGACTGGGTAATTGCCATGGGCAACCCGCTGGGTCAGGGCTTCTCGGTCTCTGCCGGGATCGTGTCAGCCCGTAACCGTGCGTTGTCCGGCACCTATGACGACTACATTCAGACGGATGCGGCGATCAACCGGGGGAACTCCGGCGGGCCTTTGTTCAACATGGACGGGGATGTGATTGGCGTGAATACTGCGATCCTTTCGCCAAACGGTGGGTCCATCGGCATTGGTTTTTCCATGGCGTCCAACGTTGTGACGCGAGTGGTTGATCAGCTGAAAGAATATGGCGAGACGCGACGCGGCTGGCTGGGCGTGCGCATTCAGGATGTCACACAAGACGTGGCCGATGCCATGGGGCTTGAAAAGGCCGCAGGTGCGCTGATTACGGATGTGCCGGATGGTCCTGCAAAGGAGGCAGGTTTGCTGACCGGCGATGTGATTATGTCCTTTGACGGGGTCGAGGTCGAAGATACGCGCGGGCTGGTCCGTCAGGTGGGCAATAGCCCCGTGGGAGCGACCGTTCGTGTCACCGTAATGCGAGAAGGCAAGAGCCAGACCATCAAGGTGGTGCTGGGCCGACGTGAGGACGCCGATGGCGCGGCTGACACCGGTGGCGAGGCGCCTGAGCAGGACAAAGAGCCGGAGACCAAGGACTTTTTGGGCCTCACACTGGCCCCGCTGACAGGCACAATTCGCGAAGAGCTGGGTGTTGAGACCGACACGGTCGGTCTTGCTGTGACGGCCGTGGACGAAGCGTCCGAAGCTTTTGAGAAAGGTCTGCGAACCGGTGATATCATCACCGAGGCGGGGCAGCAGAAGGTCGCCACCATTGCCGATCTTGAAGCACGGGTTCAGGCCGCCAAGGATGCGGGCCGCAAGTCGCTTTTGTTGCTGGTGCGGCGCGCTGGTGATCCGCGTTTCGTGGCACTGTCGCTGGGCGACTGACCTGACCACAGTCACTGACTTGTTCGAGGGCGCCCAAATCGGGCGCCCTTTTTCGTACGCTCAAACTCCGTGCCTTTGCAAACAGGCGAACTTGAACATGCGCCCTGTGAAGTGCTCTATTCGCTTGCTCTACGCGGAACGGCAACAAGACCCAGAGTGCGGGCGCTTTCAAGCGACAACACTGCACTGTCGGGACCGGTTGGGGCTTGGTACCGTTTCACCGCGGCACGGGTTGGCGCGTCTATCACACCGGTGATGATCCCGCCGTAGGCACCGCGCGCCTGAAGCGCCCTCTGCAACGACGAGATGAAATCTGGCGTCAGCACATCAGGGCAGGGTGTCTCGAACCAGTTGTCCTTGCGCGGGGTGACGATGACTTGCCGGTCCTCGGTGCGGTAGACCGGCAGTTCCGCCACGGTACCATCGGGGTTCACTTTTGCCGGCTTGATCTGCACGCGCTGGCTGACGCGTTCCACCACGGCGGGACTGACGGTTCTGCCCCAACAGGAACCAGGCGGCGCGCCTTCGGGGCCATTTCGGGTGGGTGTGAACACGCCGGGTTCCGGGGATGAGCTGGCGCTGCCTTCGGGGGTGGTTTCGCAGGCTGCAAGCATGCTCAGCACGACAAGCGCAGGTGCTGCGCGCCGCAAAAGGGTGGTGACTGCCTGTTTCATTGCCCGGTGCCTCTGGGTCTGATTTGTCCTGTACTTTAGCTGTTTTGCGGCCCGCTGCCTAGCAGGCTGCACAAACGTCGCGGCCAATTGCGGCTTCGGGTGTCCTTCTTGGCCGAAAGGGACTGGCAGAGCCACGCCTGCGCCGCTAGATAACGTGAAACGTTTTTGATGAAGGGGCGCTGAAATGGCGAAAATCACGTATGTCGAGCATGGCGGCAAGGAACATGTCGTCGAGGTGGCCAACGGCCTGACGGTTATGGAAGGCGCGCGCGACAACAACATCCCGGGGATCGAAGCGGATTGCGGCGGGGCCTGTGCCTGTTCGACCTGTCATGTCTACGTCGATCCGGCCTGGGTCGAGAAGCTTCCGGCCAAGGACGATATGGAAGAAGACATGCTTGATTTCGCGTATGAGCCCGATCCCGAGCGGTCGCGTCTGACTTGCCAGATCAAGGTGACAGATGCGTTGGACGGTCTGCGCGTACAGATGCCCGAAAAGCAGATCTGATGATCCTGCGGGCCGCCTTGATGGTGTTGGCGCTGACCAGCTCCGCTGCGGCCCAAGAGATCACAGCGGCGCGGTTCGCTGAACCTACAGAGAGATACACCCACGGAATTCTAGGTGACGCCATTGAATTTGGTGCACTGCAAATCGACGTGGCTGGCCGGGGCACAGTGACAGTCACGTTGCCCCGAGATCATGTCTTTGAAGATGTTGCCCCGCGTCTGTGGGATGTGACCGGGGATGGTTTGCCGGAGGTGGTCGTCATCGAGACGGACGTCGCCCTGGGCGGGTCGCTGGCCGTCTATGGGCCATCTGGCAAGATTGCTGAAACACCTCATATCGGGCGAACGAATCGCTGGTTAGCCCCCATCGGCGCAGCCGATCTGGATGGCGACGGCGCGATTGAAATTGCCTATATCGACCGTCCGCATCTGGCCAAAGTGCTGCGGGTCTGGCGCTTCAAGGATGGCGCACTGAAACCTGTGGCCGATGTGTCGGGGTTTACCAATCACCGCATTGGAGAACGCGATATTGCTGGGGGGATACGCGACTGTGCAGGGCTGCCGGAAATGGTGGTTGCTGCAGCGGATTGGGCCCGCGTCTCCGCGGTCCGCTTTGGCTCAAATGGATTTGAGGTGCGGGATATCGGGCCGCATCAAGGGCGCGACAGCTTTGCCAAAGCACTTGGCTGTCAATAGGTCCTAATCCAGTGCGCGCCAGCCGATGTCCCGGCGACAGAAGCCTTCGGGCCAATCGATCTGATCCACCATGGCATAGGCGCGCTTTTGTGCCTCGGCAAGGCTGTCGCCCCGCGCGGTGACATTCAAAACACGGCCACCGGTCGCCGTCATTGCGCCATCGCTGAGCGTTGTGCCCGCGTGGAAAACCATGTTCTTGCTGTCTTCGGGCAAGGCGTCGAGCCCTTTGATCACGGTGCCCTTTTCGTAAGAGCCCGGATAGCCTTTTGCGGCCATCACGACCGTCAGCGCGTGGTCGTCACCCCAATTCACCTGCGTGTCGGCCAGACGGCCATCAGCAGCGGCGTGCATCAGGTCAAAGGCTTGTGCGCCAAGGCGCATCATCAGGACCTGGCATTCGGGGTCGCCAAAACGGACGTTGTATTCCACCAGACGTGGTTGCCCGTCCTTGATCATCAAACCAGCGTAGAGCACGCCCTGATACGGCGTGCCGCGCCTGGCCATCTCTGCCATGGTCGGGCTGATGATTTCATTCAGTGCCTTTTCGGCGATTGAATCGGTCAGGACGGGGGCGGGCGAATAGGCACCCATGCCGCCGGTATTTGGGCCGGTATCGCCATCGCCCACGCGCTTGTGGTCCTGGGCAGTGCCGATGGGTAGCACGTTCTCTCCGTCGCAGAGGACGAAAAAGGACGCCTCTTCGCCTTCCATGAACTCTTCGATCACCACTTCGGCACCTGCATCGCCGAAAGCGCCCTCGAACATCTCGTCAACGGCCGCGACGGCCTCTGCATCTGTCATTGCGATGATCACGCCCTTGCCGGCTGCTAGACCGTCTGCCTTGATCACGATAGGTGCGCCCTGTTTTTCTACGTAGGCGCGCGCGTCGGCGTGGTTGGTGCAATGCGCGTAGGCTGCGGTGGGGGCGTTGGCGGCGTCGCAGATTTCCTTGGTGAACGCCTTGGACGCTTCCAGTTGGGCGGCGGCGGCGGAGGGACCAAAGACAAGAAATCCGGCACCTCTGAGGTCGTCGGCGACCCCAGCGGCGAGGGGGGCTTCGGGACCGACGATCACGAAGTCGATGCTATTTTCCTCGCAGAAGGTCACGACCGTGCCGCCGTCCATGATGTCGAGGGACGCGCAATCGGCAATCTGGGCGATGCCTGCGTTGCCCGGCGCCACGATCAGCTTGTCACACTTGGGGTTCTGCAGCGTGGCCCAGGCAAGGGCATGTTCGCGTCCGCCGCTGCCCAAAATCAGGATGTTCATTGGCTACGCTCCCTTGGCCTTTGTTGGGGGGCGTTCTAAGCTGTGTGGCAACGAGGGGCAAGGACGCGATATGGACCTGATTGACGATCCGGCAGAAGGGCTGAACAGCCCTGAATTCACCGTTACCGAAATATCCGGAGCGATCAAACGCGTGATCGAAGGAGAATTCGGTCACGTGCGCATCCGGGGGGAGGTCGGGCGGGTGAGCCGTCCCCGGTCGGGGCATATCTACCTCGATCTCAAGGACGACAAATCGGTCATTTCAGGTGTGATCTGGAAAGGCGTGTCGGCGCGGCTGGAGACCCAGCCCGAAGAGGGGATGGAAGTTGTCGCCACCGGTCGTGTGACCACCTTCGGCGGGCAATCGAAATACCAGATCGTCATCGAAGACATCAAACCGGCGGGCATGGGCGCGTTGATGGCGCTGTTGGAAAAGCGCAAGAAGATGCTGGCGGAAGAGGGGTTGTTCGACCCCGCGCGCAAGCGGCCTCTTCCCTACCTGCCGGAGGTCATCGGCGTAGTGACGTCACCATCGGGGGCGGTCATCCGCGATATTCTGCACCGTCTGCGCGACCGCTTTCCGCGCAAGGTGTTGATCTGGCCGGTTGCCGTCCAGGGAGCCAAATGCGCGCCAGAGGTGGCACGGGCCATTGCCGGGTTCAACGCGTTGACACCGGGGGGTGCCGTGCCCCGACCCGACCTGCTGATCGTGGCACGAGGCGGGGGATCGGTCGAAGATCTGTGGGGCTTCAATGAAGAAATTGTCGCCCGTGCGGCTGCCGCTTCCGAGATTCCGCTGATCTCTGCTGTTGGCCATGAGACAGATACCACTTTGATCGACTTCGTTTCGGACAAACGCGCACCGACGCCAACGGCGGCGGCAGAGCTGGCGGTCCCGGTTCGCCACGAGCTGGCCGCATGGCTGGACGGGCAGGAAGCGCGTATGGCGCAGTTGGTCAGTCAAGGGCTCAGCATGCGTGGGCAGAGGCTGCGGGACATGGGCCGCGCGCTGCCACGGGCTGAAACTTTGTTGGATGGTCCGCGGCAACGGCTGGACCGTGCGGCGGAGAAGCTGGAGCCAGCGCTGATTGCGGGCGTACAGCGGCGCCGGGTGCGGCTGGCGGATGTGTCTGGATCGCTCAGGCCCGCCACGCTGCGTCAGCGGCTGGCAAATGACAGGCGGCGGCTTGAGAGCATCGCCTTGCGGCTCGCGCCTGCGCTGGGGCGGGGCGTTGCTGCGAAACGCGACAGATATGACAGCCGGGCCAAGGCCTTTCGGCCCGCAGCACTTGAGCGGGACAGGCTGGCGAAAGCGCAGGCGTTCGAAAAGCTGGTGGCACGGTTGTCTGAAGCGGGACAGCGGCAGACACGCGGCTGGCGGGATCGTCTTGAGGGTTTGGAGCGGTTGCGCGAAACCCTCAGCTACAAGTCCACGCTGGCGCGCGGTTATGCCGTTGTGCGCGGTGACGGTGCGGTGGTCACGGATACCAGGGCGGCCAAGAAAGCCGCCGTTCTTGAGATTGAATTTGCTGATGGTCGGTTGACGGTGGGCGGCAAGCCAGCCGCCGTCCGCAAGAAAACGCCGGAGGTGCCGCCGGAGCAGGGCAGCCTTTTGTAGCGTGTTTTCAGCACGACTGAGCGCCTAGGTCACAATGAAGAGAAGAGGCCTTTTGGCCAAACCTGAGACAGGTCAGGGGCAATCCGCGCTCTTGGCGCTCAGGCTCCGACCTTTGGGCCAAGGCACAGCATTTCCTCGCCGATGTCCTCGGCCTCGTACAGTTCGGTCGTTCCGGGATTGTTTTCAAACCGGGCGATAAGACCACGTGGGGATTGCACAAAGCTCCAGCATTGCGGAACTGTGTTGTTTTCATAGACAAAACAAATCAGCCCGTTCTCTTCGTACCAAAGGCCTTCCTTGCATTCTCCATCCAGAAAGGACCATTCGACACGGCGGTTTTTGTGATAGATTTCAGCGCCGTAGGCCTGTCCGTTCTGGCCGTAGAACAGGGTTTTCCCGCGCGTATAGGCGTCGAATTCTTCTGCAGTCATCAGATCCTGCGCTGCAAGCGGCGCAGCGATCAGGGCCAAGAGGAGAACGAGGCGTTTCATATCCCCAATTTTGCAGAAACCAGAGATCGGGACCAGTGGGTCAGGCCATTTTTTGCCAACGCGAAACCCGATGATCCATCACCCGCCGCCAGAGCGGGGGGACAAGGGCGATAACCGCCATGACCGGCAGGGAGTGCGGCAGCTGCGGCATGGCGTGCGGCCTGTTCTCAAGGGCCGGAAATGCGCGTGTCGGTCGCATGTGGTGGTCAGAGTGCTTGGGCGCGTTAAGCATCATGGCGTTGGAATACCATTTCGGCGCGTTCCAGCTGTGCTGGGCGCCGATGGGTTCGGGTTTGCCGCTCTCACCGATCCGGCGGCGCAGGCCATAGTGCTGGACGTAGTCGGACAGCAAAAGTTGCAGCTGCGCATAAAGTGCGATGGCGATGTAGATCAAAAGACCTTTTGGACCGGCAATGAGAAATGAGACCACAAGGGCGATCATGCCGCCCAGCACATAAGCGACGTAAGGGTTCTGCCACGAGGAACGGGGGCGGGATGCGCGGGCACGGCGTGCCGCTTCTGCATGAAGTCCGGCTGTGAACTCCCCCTTGATGACCCGCAGGGCATAGCGCCAGAACCCTTCGCCCTTTCGCGCTGAATTGGGGTCCGCGTCTGTCGCGACATGCACATGGTGGACATGCAGATGGGCCGAGACGTGATGACCATGCAACAGTGATATGTAGATCGCAGCGCCGATGCGGCGGGGCAGGCGTGCGCTGGCGTGGATAAGCTCATGCGCATTGGAATTGGAGACCTGCCCGAAATAAAGGCCAAGGCCGGTGAAGATCAGCAGCTTATCAATCAGGCCGAGGTGCGCACCAGCTCCGAGCGCCCAGACACCAAGGGCCAGCAGCAGGAAATGGACAAGGGCCAGTATCAAGGTCAGTGCGCGGCCGGACGCTGCGCTTTCAGGGAGGTGACGCGACAGCTTGTCGAGAGAGAACACGAAGACTGTGATCGACAGCACTGCAAGCAGCGGAAAAACCCCACCATTCAGGCAGGCCAGTGCAAGAAGCACGGCTGGTGTCAGGCTGGCGATAGCGTACCAGATCATCGGAATACTCGCGGCTTTGGGTCCAGCATGTTTCTTATAGGCGAAATATGGCGCGACCAAGAACGCATCGTGACGCGTGGAGGGGGGCAGCCGCGCAAAGGGGGGCGGAATTGTCGCTTTTTGATCGTGGGCCCGCAGGGGTTCTTGATAGAAGGGCCGCGAGACCGGCTTGGAGGATACGACATGGCGCTGGATGATCACGGCAAGGCTGCGGGCAAAGGCCCGGAAAAAGGCGTCTGGAAATCCGGCAAGGGCAAGGGGCGTCGGCATACCAAGGGCCGCCAGTTGCAGGACGCGCCGTGGGACGAGGTGCGTGCCCTGCTGGGGGATCGGTCGCGGTCGCGTGATCTGCTGATCGAGCATTTGCATCTGATACAGGATGAATACGGACATCTGTCTGCCGCGCATCTGCGCGCATTGGCCGAAGAGATGCGGCTGTCGATGGCCGAGGTCTATGAGGTCGCAACATTCTACGCGCATTTCGACGTGGTCAAGGAAGGGGAGACACCGCCGCCTGCGCTGACCATTCGGGTGTGCGATTCGCTGTCGTGCGAGCTGGCAGGGGCGCAGGCGTTGAAGGCGGCCTTGGAGGATGGGCTTGATCCGGCGAAGGTACGCGTGCTGCGCGCGCCCTGCATGGGGCGCTGCGATACGGCGCCGGTGCTGGAACTGGGCCACAACCACATTGATCACGCCACACCGGAAAAGGTGCAGGCGGCGATTGCTGCGGACGACACCCATGTGCATGTGCCGGATTACGAAACCTTTGCTGATTATGCAGCTGAGGGCGGTTATGCCACGCTGAAAGAGTTGCGCGCGAACGGCGACTGGGAAGAAGTGCAGGAAAAGGTGCTGGCATCGGGTCTGCGTGGTCTGGGAGGCGCCGGGTTCCCGTCGGGCAAGAAGTGGGGGTTCGTGCGGGCGAACGCAGGTCCGCGTTACATGGCCGTGAATGGCGATGAGGGCGAGCCGGGGACGTTCAAAGACCGCTATTATCTTGAGCGGGTGCCGCATCTTTTCCTTGAGGGCATGTTGATCGCGGCATGGGCGGTCGAGGCGGAAAAGGTGTTCCTCTACATGCGGGATGAATATCCGGCGGTGCTTGAGATTTTGGCACGTGAGATCAGAGCTTTGGAAGAAGCCGGGGTTATCGAGCCTGGCTATGTCGACCTGCGGCGCGGGGCCGGAGCCTATATCTGCGGTGAAGAGAGCGCGATGATCGAGAGCATCGAGGGCAAGCGCGGGATGCCGCGTCACCGGCCGCCTTTCGTGGCGCAGGTCGGTGTCTTTGGGCAGCCGACGCTGGTGCATAACATTGAGACGCTCCATTGGGTCGCGCGCGTATGCCGCGAAGGGCCAGAGGTGTTGTCCGGGACGGAAAAGAACGGGCGCAAGGGTCTGCGATCCTATTCGGTTTCGGGCCGTGTGGCCCAGCCTGGCGTACATCTATTGCCAGCGGGATCGACCATCATTGATATAATTGAGGCAGCGGGCGGCATGGTCGAGGGGCATTCTTTTAAAGCGTATCAGCCCGGTGGCCCGTCATCCGGGCTCTTGCCCGCGTCCATGGATGATATCCCGCTCGATTTCGACACGTTGCAGCCGCATGGGTCGTTCATCGGATCGGCGGCGGTTGTCGTCCTGTCGGATCAGGATTCGGCGCGTGCAGCGGCGCTGAACATGCTGCGGTTCTTTGAGGACGAAAGCTGCGGGCAGTGTACGCCATGCCGCGTCGGCTGTGAGAAGGCCGTGAAACTGATGCAGGCGGATCGCTGGGATACCGGGCTGCTGGAGGAGTTGTCCTCTGCAATGGTCGATGCCTCAATCTGCGGGCTGGGGCAAGCCGCGCCAAACCCGATCCGGCTGGTGATGAAGCACTTCCCGGAAGAAATCTGAGCCATGCTCTGGGCCACAAGTGGTCTGTCCGCGCTGATCTACTGGGGGCTGTCACTGCGCGATGGCCATTCCTGGGGCCGCAGCGCGGTCAAAGGGCTGGCGCTGGTGCCGCTGGTGGCTTTGGCCCTCTGGCAGGATGCGCCGCTGGTGGCGCTGGCCCTTGCACTTTGCTCACTGGGAGACGTGGTCCTGTCGCGGCCGGGGGAAAGTGCGTTTCTTGGCGGGCTCGTTGCCTTTGCCTTGGGACACCTTGGCTGGATCATGGTCTTTGCGCTGCGCCCTGGGCTTGATGCGCGCTATCTTACAGAGCCGCTGTCGATTGTTCTGCTGGCCGGGTTGGCGGTTCTGATCGTTGGCGTGGCCCGAATGATCCTACCGCGCGCGGGGGCGTTGCGCCTGCCCGTTGCCCTATACATCGGCGTGATCGCAGCCATGTCCGCGACTGCCTTCGCCACAGGCGCGGGCCTCATCACGGCGGGGGCCGTGCTCTTTGCCCTGTCGGACGCGATTCTGGGCTTGCAAACCTTCTTTCTGACCACCGGGACGCGCCTCGAACGGCTGGCCAACGCACTGATCTGGCCGCTCTATTGGTCCGCTATCGCGTTGCTGACGCTGGGCGCCTTGGCCGCGTGATCGCGCTGGCCCTTTCCTCTGCCGGGTCAAGAGGCTAGATCAAGGGAAATTGCTGCGGAGGCTCCCTTTTGGCGTTTTTCAAGAAGCTCAAAGAACGGTTGTTCAAATCCTCGTCCAAAATCGACGAGGGGCTGGAAGCGATTGTCAGTGAAGGTGGAGAGGAAGACGTCCCTGCCGTTGACGAGGTGATGCAAGAAGCACCAGCCGAGGCGGTTGAGACGCTGGACCGGCCGTCAGACGACGAGGTCCGCGCCGAGGCCGAGCGGCAAGAGCGGGAAGCTGCCGAAGCTGCAGAGCGTGCAGCAAGAGAAGCTGCGGAACGGGAAGCCGCTGAGGCGGCTGCGCGAGAGGCTGCAGAACGGGCTGCGGCAGAAGAACGCGCCGCACGCGAAGCGGCGGAGCGTGAAGCCCGCGAGCGGGCCGCGTCCGAGGCCGCACGCCAGAAAGAAGCTGAAGCTGCGCGGGCGGCAGAACAGCGCGCTATTCAGAAAGCGGCGGATGAGGAAGCGCGCAAAGCGGCAGAGGCCGCAGCGCGCGAAGCCGAAGCCGCCCGTGCGGCAGAGGAAGAGCGGCAGGCCGAAGAGCGTCGTCTGGCCGAAGAGGCGCGCGCTGTCGACGAGGCACGCCGCGCCGAAGAACGCGAGGAGGCTGAGGCCGCTGCGCGTGCTGCCGCCGAGCGTCAGGCCGCAGAGGAACGCGACGCAGAAGAGCAGGCGCGCAAGGATGCCGCCGCGAAAGCAGCAAGGGATGCCGAAGCGCGCGCCGCACGCGAGGCCGCTCAAGATGAGGCCCCTGAGCCATCTGCACCTGAACCGCTGCGCACCACCATGACCCCGGTGGCGCCCGATCTGGTCGAAGAAGACGCTGGTGAACCTGCTGCCAAACCAGGCCTGCTGGGCCGCCTCATGGGCCGCGCTGCCCCCAAGACTGTCGTCCGCCGCGTGCTTGACGATGATATGCTTGAGCAGCTTGAGGAATTGCTGATCACCGCCGACATGGGTGTCGACACCGCGCTGCGCGTCACGGCGAACATGGCTGAGGGGCGCTTTGGCAAGAAGCTGTCAGTTGCCGAGATCAAGCAGCTTATGGCCGATGAGATCGCCCGGATCATGGAGCCGGTGGCGCGTCCCTTGCCGCTCTATCCCAAGACGCCTCAGGTGGTGCTGGTTGTCGGCGTGAATGGGTCCGGCAAGACCACGACCATCGGCAAGCTGGCCAGCCAGTTCCGTGCGGCAGGCAAAAAGGTTGTGATTGCTGCCGGGGACACGTTCCGCGCTGCCGCCGTTGAGCAATTGCAGGTCTGGGGCGAACGTGCGGGCGTGCCGGTATTGACAGCCGCGCAGGGTTCGGACCCGGCAAGCCTTGTGTTCGACGCGATGGGGCAGGCGCAGGCGGACGGGGCTGATTTGTTGCTGATCGACACGGCGGGCCGCTTGCAGAACCGGGGTGACCTGATGGAGGAATTGGCGAAGATCGTCCGGGTTATCCGCAAGAAGGACGAGACAGCACCGCACAACACGCTGTTGGTGCTGGACGCGACCACGGGGCAGAACGCCATCAATCAGGTCAAGGTGTTTCAGGAAATCTCGGATGTGTCAGGGTTGGTGATGACCAAGCTCGATGGTACGGCAAAGGGCGGTGTGCTGGTGGCCTTGGCGGACAAGTTCGGTCTGCCCATTCATGCCATCGGCGTGGGCGAGCAGATTGATGATCTGTCCCCCTTCGATCCGCAGGAATTTGCCGATGCATTGGTCGGATACGAGCGCTGAGGTGCACGATGCCTGCACCTTGCGTGGTGCTCTTTGATGACCGATTGGCTGCTTTCGATTGAAGGTACTGACGCAGGACACCGCGCGGCGCTGATCCTAGCGCTGATGGCGGCCTTTCTGCACGCGGTCTTTGGCGCACTGCAAAAGGGGCGGCACGATCCATGGCTGACGCGCGGCGCAATTGACGTATCCTATGGCGTGATGGCGGCGCCCTTTGCGCTGTTCGTGGTGCCATGGCCAGAGCCGCATCTGTGGCTGATCTTCGCCGGCGCATTTGTGATCCACACGGTCTACAAATTCCTGCAGGCCTGGGCTTATTCCAAGGGCGCCTATACGGTCGTCTACCCTGTGGTGCGCGGCACCGGGCCGCTGTTTACGGTGATTGGTGCCTACCTGATCTTCAACGAGACCTTTACTGGCATTCAGTGGCTGGGTGTTGCCGTGTTGCTGTCGGGAATTTTCGGGCTTGCGGTCTATAACATGGTCTTTTTGGTCAAAGAGCGGGACACGTTGAACGCAGCACTTGCCATTGCGGTAATGACGGGTCTGTTTGTCGCGCTCTATACAACCTATGACGCCTACGGCATCCGGGCGACGGCCAATCCGTTCACTTTCCTGGCGTGGTTCTTCATGATTGACGGGATCGTCATGCCTTTGGTGGCGGTGTCGCGTTGGCGAAAGATGATTGATCCGCCGGACCTCGGCCCCCTGATGACGCGCGGTGTCATCGGCGGGCTTGTGGCATTCATGAGCTTTGGCGCCATCATGATGGCGACACGGCTTGACAAGGTGGGCGAGGCGGCGGTGCTGCGCGAAACCTCGACCGTTTTTGCCGCTGTCATCGGCTGGGTGTTCCTCAAGGAAACGGTGGGTCCACGCCGGGTTGCGCTGATGGCATTGATTGCAGCGGGCGCTGTGGTAGTTGAGGTGGGTGGATGAAGGAGCGCGCCATGGATGATCCCGAAACGGACAGGCCAAAGACGATCAACCCGATCCTCAAGCAGGTGCTTGAGCTGGGGCCACCCTTGCTGTTTTTCCTGATCTATTTGCGTATCCGCGATGATGTCTTCGTCTTCGGTGGTACGGAATACACCGGGTTTATCGTTGCGACACTGATCTTTGTCCCGATCCTGCTGGTCGCCATGGGGGTTTTATGGTGGCTCACGGGCAAGCTCAGCCGGATGCAGATTTTCACCGCTTTCATGGTGATCTTTTTTGGCGGGCTGACCGCGTGGTTCAACGATGAAAAGTTCTTCAAGATGAAGACAACCATCGTCTACGCCTTCTTTGCAGCGATCCTGTCGATTGGTCTGATCCGCGGGCGCAGCTACCTTGCCTATGTCATGTCCGAGATGATCCCGATGAAGCACGAAGGCTGGATGCTGTTGACGCGGCGGCTGACCATGTTCTTCATCGCGCTGGCGGTGGCGAACGAGGTGGTCTGGCGCACCATGTCCACCGACGCCTGGGTCAAGATCGAGACCTTCGGGTTTCCGATCCTGATGTTCCTGTTCCTCTGGAGCCAGATCGTGGCGCTTGAAAAATACACGGAGCCTGATGGCGCGGACGACTAGCCATACACTTTCGAAAAGTCCGGTTCGATCTCTTCCAAGACATCGGCACCCTGCCAAGAGGTTTCGGTTGAGCGTTTCAACCTGCGGCATGGGCTGCGAGGGACCGCCCAGCGTCTAGCCGAGCGCAGCCAAGCGCCGCTGCAAATCCTTGTCCTCCGCATAGCCCGGACGTCTTTCTGCCATCAGGGCGCGACCGCGCAGAACCCCCTCGCGCGCCCACATCGTCTCGAGCCAGCGCGCCATATGCGGCTTGTCCTCCAACGTCTGCTGTTGTCCCTCCCACAGCGAAGCCCATCCCCAGATCGAGAAATCAGCGATTGAAATGAATTCGCCCGCGACGAATTCGTTCTGCGCCAATTGGCGGTCAAGCACACCGTAAAGCCGTGCGGTCTCGTCCCGGTAGCGGTCCTTGGCGTAGGGAATGTCCTCTTTCGCGAACTTAAGGAAATGATGCGCCTGTCCGGCCATGGGTCCAAGGCCCCCCATCTGCCACATCAGCCATTGATCGACGGCAATGCGCTCTCGCTCCGTTCGGCCCCCGAACTGACCGGTCTTGCGGGCGAGATATTGCAGGATCGCACCGCTTTCAAAGATCGAGATCGGCGCGCCATCGGGGCCGTCAGGATCCACGATGGCGGGCATTCGATTATTTGGCGCGATCTTCAGAAACTCAGGGTGAAACTGGTCACCCGCACCGATGTTGATCAGATGGGTGTCATAGGGCAGCCCCATCTCTTCCAAGGCAATAGAGATTTTCCAGCCATTCGGCGTGGGCCAGTAATACAGATCTATGGGAGCCGTCATCGCGATTTCCTTTTCAGCTGTACCTATGTTGACGCAAAACACAGCAAAGCCAAGGTGCTGGATTGACGAGGGGCCGCGACAGGCGTAATCCAAACGACGTGGTGATTTGTTACCGGATTGCGGGCCACGTTAAACAATCTGCTAAAAGGTCAGGATGAAAGCCCCCTTTCGCTTGACCGCGTCTGGGGTTTTTTATTGCCCGGCTGTCGCCGGGAGAGAAGGATAACAAGATGAGCAAAGACTGGAGCAAAGCCACGAAAGCCGTGCACGCTGGCACCCGACGCAGCCAGTACGGCGAGGTCTCCGAGGCGATCTTCATGACGCAGGGCTTTGTCTACGACACGGCAGAGCAGGCTGAGGCCCGCTTTGAAAGCGCTGGGCCGGATGAGTTCATTTATGCCCGTTACGGCAATCCGACAGTCGCGATGTTCGAAGATCGGATTGCGGCCCTTGAGGGAACAGAGGACGCCTTTGCCACGGCCTCGGGTATGGCGGCGGTCAACGGGGCGTTGATGTCCGTGCTGAAGGCAGGTGATCACGTGGTTTCGGCCCGCGCGCTGTTCGGATCGTGCCTGTATATCGCCGAGGAAATCCTGCCGCGCTTCGGGGTTGAGGTCACTTTCGTCGATGGCAGCGACCTCAGCCAGTGGGAGGCTGCGATCCGGCCCGACACGCGTGCAGTGTTCTTTGAATCGTTGTCGAACCCCACGTTGGAGCTGGTGGATATCGAAGGGGTGGCCAAGCTGGCCCATGCTCAAGGTGCCTTGGTCATCTGCGACAATGTATTCGCCACCCCGGTCTATTCCAATGCTGTGGCGCAGGGCGTTGATATCGTGATCTATTCCACCACCAAGCACATCGACGGGCAGGGCCGGGCGCTGGGCGGTGTGATCATGGGCACCCGCGAGATCATCCGCAAAACGGTTGAACCCTACATGAAGCATACCGGCGGTTCGATGAGCCCATTTAACGCTTGGATCATGCTGAAAGGTCTTGAAACCATGCGCCTTCGGGTGCGCGAACAGGCCGAAACGGCGTTGAAGCTGGCCGCGGCGCTGGAAGGCCATGAATGCCTTAGCCGGGTGATCTATCCGGGATTGCCCAGCCATCCCCAGCACGATTTGGCAAGCCGCCAGATGGGTGCGGGGGGCACAATGCTGGCGATCGAGGTGAAGGGCGGCAAAGAAGCTGCCTATAAATTCCTGAACGCCTGTGAGGTGGGGATCATCTCGAACAATCTTGGAGATGCGAAAACCATCCTGACGCCACCTGCCTTCACCACCCACCAACGCTTGCCGCAGGATCAGAAGGACGCGTTGGGCATCACGCCCGGATTGGTGCGAATTTCGGTGGGGCTTGAGGATGCCGATGACCTTTTGGGCGATTTCATGCAGGCGCTTTCGCACTGAAAATGTCGGTTTCGCAGGGGCTTAGCATAGCATTTCGGTGCTATGTCATATCTTAATTGGTAATCTCGGAACAGCACCCTAAGTATGTTCTGCACACCGATAGGGGGAGCTAAGTCCATGAATGCAATCACTTCAGTCGAGAAGGCGCCGGAGCGTTCCGAGGCCCAAGAAGCACTTGCAACGCTCAAGGCATGGGCTGCGGGCGCCACGCCAAGCGAGATTGAACAGCTTGATCCCGCGGTTGTGCGACTGCTGTCCTCTGAGCCGACGTATCCTGAATTCAACCGGACCTATCCTCACGATTTCGCGGTAGGTGATGGTTACAAGAAGACGTTACCCGACCTTCAAAACGGCCCCTCAAGCCTGATCCGTGGTGCCAAACAGCAGATCCAGCACGTCGGTATTTCAAATTTCCGCCTGCCGATCCGGTTTCACACCCGCGATAACGGCGATCTCAGCCTTGAGACGTCGATTACAGGCTCTGTCAGCCTTGAAGCAGACAAGAAGGGCATCAACATGTCCCGCATCATGCGCAGCTTCTACAAGCACGCAGAGCGGACCTTCAGTTTCGAGGTGATCGAGGCGGCACTGGACGACTACAAGTCCGACCTTGATAGCATGGATGCCCGTATCCAGATGCGCTTCAGCTTTCCGATGAAGATTGAATCGCTGCGTTCGGGTCTGTCGGGCTACCAGTATTACGACGTGGCGTTGGAGCTGATCGAAAAGGATGGCGTCCGCCAGAAGATCATCCATCTTGATTATGTCTATTCCAGTACCTGCCCCTGCTCACTGGAACTGAGCGAACACGCGCGCGCCACGCGCGGCCAGTTGGCGACACCGCATTCCCAGCGCTCCGTTGCACGGATTTCCGCCGTTATTGATGCCGACAACACATGCCTGTGGTTCGAAGATCTGATCGACGCCTGCCGCCGCGCGGTTCCGACCGAAACGCAGGTGATGGTCAAGCGTGAGGACGAGCAGGCCTTTGCTGAGCTGAACGCCGCCAACCCGATCTTTGTAGAAGATGCCGCACGTCTGTTCTGTGAGCAGTTGCAGCAAGAGCCACGCGTTGGGGATTTCCGCGTGATCGCGAGCCATCAGGAAAGCCTGCATAGCCATGATGCGATCTCGATCCTGACCGATGGTCCGACGTTCGAGATGAACAGCATCGATCCAAAGCTGTTCAACACGCTTTTTCACGTGGGCTGATCAAGAACAAAACCTGTAGAACAAAAAGCGCGCCCACGGAGGCGCGTTTTTTTGTGACCGGCTCATTGGCATGCGTCTTGGGTACAGCGGCTATGCAATCTTGTCTGTTCTCCTTGGGGGTTGGGCGACCTACTTCATGCGGTAGGGAGGCGAACGAAGACATTCTAAGGAGCCTCTAATGGCCTATTCCGACTTATCCAGCCCAGCACAGGTGCTGAGCCGTGAAATCACTCTGACCCGCAACGCACTTGCCGCAATTGGCAACGGTTTCTCCCGTTTGATGTATGCTATGGTCGAGAACTCAAGCATGAACGCGCGGGTCAAGAAAGTTCGCTATCTGGAAAGCAAAACAGACGCGGAACTTGCATCACTGAAGATCAAGCGCGAAGACATCGTGCACACAGTGTTTGCGGACCTCTACTACCTCTGAGCCTAGACTCAACTTACTGACAAGCGGCCCGACAGCCCGATGGCGCAAAATGCGTCTGGGCCGGGCCGTTTTTATGTCAAATGACCTTTCCACTGATGCGTGATCGCTTGACACCGCGCGAGGGGCGAGCCAACGCTGCTGGCATGTTGGATCTGCGCCCTGTCGGATATGTGGTTGGCCTGCTGGTGGCGGTGCTTGGGGTCGCGATGATCCTGCCCATGCTTGTCGATATCGCCGAGGGCAGGGGCCATTGGATGGTTTTCGCGGAAAGCTGTCTGGTCACCACGCTTGCAGGCGGAATGATCGCGCTGGCCTGTGCGAACGGCCCACGCGAGGGGCTGACGATCCAGCAAACCTTTTTGTTGACCTCAGGTGTCTGGCTGATGCTGCCCGTGTTCGGCGCCATCCCGTTTATGCTGGGAGAGACGGGGGCGGATTTCACCGATGCGTTCTTTGAGGCAATGTCAGGTCTGACCACCACCGGATCAACCGTGCTGTCGGGGCTTGATACGATGCCCAAGGGATTGCTTCTCTGGCGTGGCATCCTGCAATGGCTGGGCGGCGTTGGTATCATCGTCGTGGCCATGGTGTTTCTTCCCGAACTCAAGGTTGGCGGCATGCAGATCTTTAAGTCTGAAGGCTTTGATACTTTTGGGAAAATTCTGCCACGTGCCGGTCAGATCGCGACCCAGATTTCGGTTATTTACCTGTGGCTCACCGTTGCTTGCGCACTCAGCTATCTGGCGGTGGGCATGGACGTTTTCGATGCGACCGTGCATGCTTTCACGACGATCGCGACAGGTGGTTTTGCCAACTACGACGCCTCGTTCGGTGCCTTTGCAGGGCCTGCTGAATACGTTGCGTCGGTATTCATGATCTTTGCCGCTCTGCCATTTGTGCGGTACGTGCAATTGCTGAACGGAAACGCCATGGCGCTGCACCGTGACCCTCAGGTCAGGGGGTTTCTGATTACGGTCTTAGTGCTGGTGGCCGTTGCCTTTTTTCTGTTGTCACAGGTCCTGTCCCAATCGTGGGAGCAAAGTTTTCGTGAGGCGCTTTTCAACATCGTGTCGATCGTCACAGGCACGGGTTACGCTTCTGTCGATTACATGCAGTGGGGGTCTTTTGCCGTTGCCCTCTTCTTCTTTATCGGACTGATCGGTGGCTGTGCGGGCTCTACCGCCTGTTCGATCAAGATCTTCCGCTATCAGCTCCTTTTCGCCTCGATCCGTTCGCAGCTTCAGCTGATCCGGTCACCCCACGGTATCTTTACCCCGCGCTATGACGGGCGACCGGTCGGACCGGATGTTCTGGGATCGGTGATGTCCTTTTTCATGTTTTTCGTGGTGACACTAGGCCTTGTGGCTGTGGCGCTAAGCCTGACAGGGCTTGATTTCATCACGTCGGTTTCTGGCGCGGCAGCAGCGCTTGCCAACATCGGGCCCGGTCTGGGCGAGATTATTGGACCTGCAGGCAACTTCAGCAGCCTCAACGATACCGCAAAATGGATCCTGAGCATTGCGATGCTGCTAGGGCGCCTGGAACTGCTGGCTGTCTATGTCATTCTTACCGTTAAATTCTGGAGGGCCTGATGGCTGATCAGACCCGCCCGCTGGGCGCTCAAATCTCTCATATGCTCAAGGATCGCGGGGTGGATGTGATCTTTGGCATTCCCGGCGTGCATAATCAGGAGATGTACCGCGGGATCGAGGAGGCGGGGATCACGCACGTTTTGGCGCGTCACGAACAGGGCGCAGGCTTCATGGCCGATGGCTATGCCCGCGCGACGGGGCGGCCCGGCGTGGCCTATGTGATCACCGGGCCGGGGCTCTGCAACATCATGACGCCGATGGGGCAGGCCTATTCGGATAGCGTGCCGATGCTGGTGATTTCGTCCTGTCTGGATGAGACGGCGGCCCGGCGCGGGCAGTTGCACCAGATGAAGGACCAGCGCGCGGCGGCTGAGACGGTCTGCGACTGGTCCCATGAGGCGCGCTCGGCAGAGGCGGCCTATGCGCTCATTGACCGGGCGCTGGTGGAGTTCGAGACGGAGCGGATGCGTCCCAAGCATGTGCAGGTGCCGATTGGGGTTTTGGAAGGGATGGCCGCCATCTCACCCTACGCAAGCCGGTTCGAACGCTGGGGGCCGCAGCGACCTCAACGCGATGAATATGCGTCAACACAGGTTGCGAAAGCTCTGAAAGAGGCGCGGCGGCCAATTATTGTCTTCGGTGGGGGCGCAACTTTGATGGGGCGGACTCTATGCACCAAGTTGGCCATGGCTTCGAAGGCAGCGACTTTTGAGACCTATGCCGGGCGCGGTTTGATTGGCCCTGACCATTCACTCCATCTTGGTTCAATGCTCGCACGACCAGATTCGGCATCTGTTTTAGCGACTGCTGATCTAGTTGTAGTGATCGGGTCGGAACTTGCAGAGGTCGATCTTTGGCGAAAAGAGCTGGGCCATTCTTGCAAGACAATTCGAATAGATGAAGACCCCGAAAATTTAGCGGGCCTTCCACAGGAGGAAGTCGAGGCTTTCTGTGTTTCAAGCTACCCGATGATGGAAGCCACTTGGGAGTTGATCAAGGACGCCGAGATCAATACCGATTGGTCAGACGAAGAGGTGATCAGGTTGCGGCAACGCTGGCGCGCCGAGGTGGATGCGGAGTATCCCGGCGTGCTGCCCGTTGCAGATGCGCTTAAGGCCTGCCTGCCCGACGGCACCATGATCTACTCCGACATGACCCAGTTCGCCTATGCCTCGAAAGAGGTCTGGGATATGGATGAACCCGGCCACTGGCACCACCCCTACGGCTTTGGCACGCTGGGCTATGCGCTGCCAGCCGCTATCGGCGGGGCGGTGGGGCGCGACGGGCAGCCCACCATCGCGATCATGGGAGACTACGGTTTTCACTACACCATGGCAGAGCTTGGCGTGGCGGTGGAACTGGGCCTGCCGATCCCGATCATCCTGTGGGACAATGGCAAGCTGGGCGCGATTGAGGCCAGCATGGTGGGCGCGCAGATCGCGCCCAATGCGGTCATCGCGCGGAACCCGGATTTTGTGAAGCTGGCCGAGGCTTTTGGTGCGGCAGCGGTCAAGCCGGGGTCCTTGGACGAAATGCAGGCAGCGGTGCGGCAGGCGTTTTCAGCCGCCGGGCCAACGCTCATTCACGTGACACCGGATATTGCCTAGAAATCTTTTTCTTTCGATGGGTTCTACAAATGAGCAGAGGTGCCGCTGGCGCCTCTACCCTCAATTAACGTCGGAACCTTTCACAGCTTCTGGCGCTGGGCTCATTCCCAGCAGCTGACCAGAACTGTCATGCCCTGTGCCGCAATCCGCAGATCGCGAGGGGCTGCCGTGCCGGTGCGGTCGGCGGCTGTCAATTGCACGCCCGCCTGGTTGGCGACGTCAGCAATGGAGGTTCCCGCCAACGCAAAGCTGACGTTCTGTGGCAACTCCTGTCCGCCTTGCGGCTTGGGCAAAAGCATTCCCACCACGTTGCCGCTGGCGTCAAACACCGGACCACCCGCGTCTCCTGGCTGGGCCTTGAGGTCAAGCCGGTTGACGTTCTCTTCGCCGCGCAGGCCGCGCACATCCGCCAGCTTGCCATAGGTCAGCGTCGCCGCGCTCAGCACGCCTTCGTAGGAATAACCGGCAACGGACACTTCCGATTGCAGGCGCGGAGTGCCAATGCTGAAAGAGGCCACGGCGAGCGGGGCCAGCGACACGCGTGGTTTCAGGATCGCCACGCCGTTGTTCTTGTCTTGTGCCAGAACATCTGCCTCTGTGTCGCCATCAAGCGTGAGGCGTCCGCAGGTCTCCACGGCTTCGGATGTGGTCAGCACCGCACCGCTGCCGTCAATGAAAAAGCCTGATCGCGACAGTTTGGGCTGGCGTATCTGAAGTCCCGAGATCAGGTCAATTGCCTGTTCCGCATCGCTGCCTGCCGATGGGTCCAGAGCGCCGGGCAGGCGGGTAAAGCTCTTGGCCATCTCGGCCACGACACGGCGGCGGCGGTCTTCGTCACCTGCAGGCCAGATAAGTGTGAAACCTTTGACCTGGCCATCCTGCAGAGATACTTGCGTCTGGCTCACGATCCGCGCGTTTTCGCCAACCAGTTCAAAAGACGTGTTATTGCGCTGGCGCGGACCATCAACCGGCACGATTTCAAGCGTTTGCATGATCTCGTAGAGGCCAAAAAGTGTGTTCTGATCTCCCTGCTGAGAGATCAGGATCACCCGTGCGCCAATGTCGCCGGTGCTGTCGTAATGTGCGAAGGGCGCCTCGTAACGGGAGAATCCGACCTCGGCGGTGGGCATGATCATTTCGATCCCGGCCTGCGCATCGCGGACAACCTGCAGCCCCAAACCGTCCAGCACAGCGTTGTACTGTTTGAGCAAGGCAGCGCGCTGCAAGGTGGTCAGCACACCTGTGGTCTCAAAGTTATTGGCCTCCTGCCATGCTGCCATTGAGTTGCGCGTTCCACGTCCATAAGAGCCGTCAATCGCGGCGTCATAATACCCCGCCCATTGCAAGGCGATCTGCAGATCCTTACGCTCTTGTGCGGTCAGAATGCGTTCACTGCGCCGGGCCTCGGCAAGGGTTTCGTCGGTGGGTTTCAGGGTTGGCTCATCTGCCACGGTTTCAGGTTCAGGCGCGCTTGGTGCCGTTGCAGTCTCGACCGACGCGGGTGCCTCAAGCACGCCGCGGTTCAGGACGTTCGCGCCTACGGGCCAGAATTGCTGGCGAAAGGCCTCGGACAGCTGAATAAAGCTGTCGCGCGGCACGATCCGGTCGCGCACGTAGGATCGCAGTACCTGCTCTGCATCGGCCCTCCGGTATGGACCAACCGCGATACCATACCACCCCCCACCAAGGGAAAAGCCATTCACATCTTCAAGCTGGCCGGCATAAACCCGCGCCCGCGCGGTCGCTTCGGCCAGACTTGGCTGCGCCTCGATCTGGACCCAGACCACGTCATCGGCCGATTGTGCCTGTGCTGTCCCTGCGATTTGGGAAAGCGCCAGAATAACGACCAGAAAAACCTGCAAGATTCGCGTCATGGTGGAAGTTTCTCAAATGATTCAATGCTGGCCGCAGATAAGCAGGAAATCACCCGCAATACCATGGTCGCCGGATCGAATTTGTCGCTGTGTCGCAATTGACGCCCTGTGGTGTGACCCGTAGGTAGAGGCCGCATCACAAAGAGGCGTGGCACATGTCCAAGACCCCCGAAAAACCCCGGTCTTTTCAGTCTATCATTCTGGCTTTGCAGAACTATTGGGCGGCACAGGGCTGCGCGGTGTTGCAGCCCTATGACATGGAAGTGGGCGCGGGGACGTTTCATCCGGCCACGACCCTGCGGTCGCTTGGCACGCAACCCTGGGCTGCGGCCTATGTGCAGCCGTCGCGCCGTCCAACCGACGGGCGCTATGGTGAGAACCCCAACCGCTTGCAGCACTATTACCAATACCAAGTGCTGATCAAGCCCAGCCCGCCGAACCTTCAGGAACTTTACCTCGGCTCTCTCGAAGCCATCGGCATCGATATGGAGATGCATGATATCCGTTTTGTCGAGGATGACTGGGAAAGCCCGACCCTTGGCGCATGGGGGTTGGGCTGGGAAGTCTGGTGCGATGGTATGGAAGTCAGCCAGTTCACATATTTCCAGCAGGTTGGCGGGCATGATTGCCATCCGGTCTCGGGCGAGCTGACCTACGGTCTGGAACGGCTGGCGATGTATGTCCTTGGCGTCGATCACGTGATGGATATGCCGTTCAATGATCCGGGCAGCCCGATTGAGCTGACTTACGCGGACGTCTTTAAGCAGACCGAGGAGGAATACGCGCGCTGGAACTTCGACACTGCAAACACCGAAGTCCTGCTGCGCCAGTTCGAAGAGGCCGAAGCCCATTGCAAGGCGATCCTTGATCAGCCTGCTGTGGACCCAAAAACCGGCAAGCGGATCATTATGGCGCATCCGGCCTATGACCAGTGCATTAAGGCCAGTCACATGTTCAACCTGCTTGACGCGCGCGGCGTGATTTCAGTCACCGAACGTCAGGCCTATATCGGACGGGTACGGACCCTGGCCAAGATGTGCGCCGATGCATTTGTGCAAACCCGTGCAGGTGGCTGGACCGAGGACGCGGCATGAGACCGTGTGCTGATCGCCAGCAGTTATCGGAACGACGCGAGTTCCATTTTGATGCACAAGGCACCACCAGCCGCAGCACGGAGCACGCAGCATCATGAGCGGTAAAATCATGGGGATCGTGATCTTGTTGTCAGCGGCACTGGCGGGCGGGGCGCTGTACTACCTGCAAATCTACGGTTTTTACGAGGCCGTTTACGACGAGGACGTGCAGCTTGTAGCACTGGCCACGGACGCGCCGGAGACCATCGTCTTTGACAACTTCGAGGCCATCGACGCGGAAAGCTCGCCCATTCGCTACCGCGCCTGTTTCACCACGCCGCAGAGCCTGGCGTTCTTTACGGAGACCTACGTGCTGGCGCCTGACATCACCCCGCGCAACGCGCCGGGCTGGTTTGACTGTTTTGACGCCGCCGCCATCGGCGCGGAGCTTGAGGCGGGTACGGCGCTTACATTTCTGAGTGGCAAGAACGTCGCCTACGGGGTCGACCGTGTGGTGGCCATCACGCAGGACGGGCGCGGCTATGTCTGGCACGAACTGAACGACTGCGGCGACAAAGCCTATGACGGTACTGTTGTCGGTGAGGAATGTCCGCCTCTCCCAACGGATTGATCTGGACCGCCCAACCCCTTGCCGTTATCCCCCCTTCAAACCCCGTTCTATCTGAGGAAATTCCGTGCCTGACCTGCTGATTGAGCTTTTCTCCGAGGAAATTCCCGCGCGGATGCAAACCCGCGCCGCGGAAGATCTGCAAAAGATGATCACGAATGGTCTGGTCGAGGCGGGGCTGACCTATGCCTCGGCGGCAGCATTCTCGACCCCTCGGCGTCTGGCGCTGACGGTGGAAGGGATGCTGGCCGAAAGCCCCTCTGTCGTGGAAGAGCGCAAAGGCCCCAAGGCGGACGCGCCCGAAAAGGCGATTGAAGGCTTCCTGCGTGGGGCAGGGGTCAGCCGCGATGATCTGGAAGAACGCGAGACGCCTAAGGGCAAGATTCTCTTTGCAAAGATCAACAAGCCGGGCCGTCCGGCAACCGAGATCGTCGCAGAGGTGTTGGAGCATACCATTCGCCATTTCCCGTGGCCCAAGTCGATGCGCTGGGGCAATGGCAGCCTGAAGTGGGTGCGTCCTTTGCATTCGATCCTTTGCATCATCGTGTCAGAGGACGGGGCCGAGGTCGTCCCTATGCAGGTCGATGGGATCGAGTCCGGCAACACCACCAGTGGACATCGTTTTCTGGCCCCCGATGAGATCACGATCGCAAGCTTTGACGATTACGAAGCCAAGCTGAAGCGCGCGAAAGTCGTTCTGCGCGCTGACGAGCGGGCCGAAACCATTTGGCATGACGCCACGAACATGGCCTTTGCAAGCGGGCTTGAGGTGGTCGATGACGCGGGCCTTCTGGCTGAAGTCTCGGGCCTTGTCGAATGGCCCGTGGTGCTGATGGGGCGGATCGCGGATGATTTTCTGGGTCTGCCGCCAGAAGTGCTGCAAACCTCGATGAAAGAGCACCAGAAGTTCTTTTCGGTCAGGAACCCCAAGACAGGCCGGATCGAGCGGTTTGTCACCGTCGCCAACCGCACGACAGCGGATGAAGGCGCGACCATTCTTGCTGGCAACGAAAAGGTGCTTTCGGCGCGGCTGGCAGATGCCAAGTTTTTCTGGGAAAACGATTTGCGCGTGGCCAAGTCCGATGCCGGCATGGCAACGTGGGTCAAAGCGCTAGAGAACGTGACTTTCCACAACAAGCTGGGCACGCAGGCCGAGCTGATTGAGCGCATGGCAGTGCTGTCGCGCGAGCTGGCCCCGATGGTGGGCGCGGACCCTGTTCAGGCAGAGCGGGCGGCGCGGGTGGCCAAGGCCGATCTGTCGTCCGAGATGGTCTATGAATTCCCCGAGTTGCAGGGACTGATGGGGCGCTACTATGCGCAGGCGGCAGGGTATCCCGACGCGGTCGCCGCTGCGGCAGAGGAACATTACGCGCCTCTGGGGCCATCTGACGATGTGCCGACAGCACCCGTGTCGATGGCCGTGGCACTGGCCGAGAAGATCGACAAGCTGACCGGTTTCTGGGCGATCGATGAGAAGCCGACAGGCAGCAAGGACCCCTTTGCGCTGCGGAGGGCGGCTTTGGGTGTGATCCGAATTTTGGTCGAGAACGATCTAAGCGTGCCGCTTGACCGGTTCATCGGTGCGCAACTGGTGCGAAACAAGGGCCAGGCGCATGATGACATCCACGACGGATTGATTGCCGATCTCGTGGCTGAAATCGCGCACCACGGTGTTTTCGGTGCTGCTTTCAGAACAATCATGGAAAAAGCGGATCACATCTTGCACCCCGAGACTGTCGAAAAGCTTGAGGTTCAGGTGCCGCATAAATCCGGCGATCTTCTGTCCTTCCTGCACGACCGTCTCAAGGTTTACCTGCGCGATCAGGGCGTGCGCCATGATGTGATCGACGCGTGTATTGCAATGCCTGGTAATGACGATCTGACGCTTTTGGTCAAACGCGCCCGGGCGCTGTCCGAGACGCTCAAAACCGACGACGGCGAAAACCTGATTCAGGGCTTTAAGCGTGCGAACAATATTCTTAGCCAGGCCGAGGAGGCCGATGGCGTGGAATATTCGTATGGCGCCGACATCAAGTTTGCCGAGACAGACGAGGAGAAGGCGCTTTTCAAAGCTTTGGATGCAGCAGAGGCGGTGATCGCGCCGGCGATGGAAAAGCAGGACTTTACCACCGCCATGTCGGCGATGGCTGAACTGCGTGGCCCGATTGATGCGTTTTTCGATGCCGTTCAGGTCAACAGCGATAACGCGACGGTGCGCCGCAACAGGCTGAACCTGCTGAGCCGCATCAGGACGATCTGTACCTCGGTCGCGGATCTCGCGCGCGTGGACGGCTGACTGTCTGACGGTCCGCGGGCAAGGCTGTCTAGCCCGGTTGACAACACGCTCTTGCCAGACGGCGCGAAGCGCCTATGCTGCACCTGAAATCAAGAGGTGCTGCGGTGCAGAATAATCCCAACACGACGCTGGTGACACCCACCGCGCCGATCAAGAATGAAACCCACGGGGGTCGGGCCAAGTGCCTGCAGCGGCTTGTCCGGCTTGATCTGCCGGTGCCGCCCACGGTGGCGATTTCGTTTCAAGCGGTGCAGCGCATTGCCACGGGCGATATGCCGGATGTCGCTGCTGTCGTGGCCGAGATGCCAGAAGGTGCGCTGATGTGTGTGCGTCCCTCGAGCCAGGATCCCGATTGGGGTGGGCCGGGGGCGGTTCTGAACATCGGCATCAACAACCAGCGTTTCCAAGAGTTGTGCGAAAGTATTGGTGAGGAAGCGGCCGCCGCCATTTATACCCGTTTCGTGCAATCCTATGCGGTGAATGTCGCGCGCCTTGACCCGGATATGTTTGACGATGTGACAGGCGATGGCCGTTCTGCTCTGGCGCAGTCGCTTCATGCCTACGAGGTCGAAACCGAAGAGGAATTCCCTCAGGACCCCACCGTTCAATTAACTGCCGTGCTGCGCTCCATGGCGCGGGCATGGGACGGCACCTCGGCTCGCTTGCTGAGACAGGCCAAGGGTGCCCCTGGTGATGCTGGCCTCGGACTTGTGGTGCAGGAAATGGCCTTTGGCGTGGGGCAGGGGCAGTGCGGCTCGGGCGTGCTGCAACTTGTCGACAGCGAAACCGGCCTGCCGCAGATCACGGGGCGTTACCTGAGCCAGTCGCAGGGGCGTGATGCGCTGCAAGGGGATGCGGCGACGATGTATCTGACCAAGGATCCGCGGGGGCCGTCGCTGGAAGAGCTGGCGCCGGAGGCCTTCAAGGAACTGGTTGAACACGCGGCTTTGATGCGCAGGAAACTGCGCGCGGAAATGCAGGTGGAATTCGTGATCGAAGACGGCAAACTGCATATTCTTGACGGTGTGCGTGTGGCCCGGTCGTCTCGGGCGGCGGTCCGAATTGCGGTGGCCCTTGCCGACGAGGGCATCATTCCGCGCGAGGAAGCGCTGATGCGTGTGCAGCCACGAACCCTAACAGAACTTTTGCACCGACAGGTAGAACCGGGTGCCAAGCGCGATGTGATCGGGCGTGGTATCGCCGCCAGTCCCGGGGCGGCGACCGGCAAGATGGTGTTTTCCGCAACAGATGCGCAGGCAAGTGCCTCGCGCGGGGAAAACTGTATTCTGATCCGGCGCGAGACCAGCCCCGAAGACATCCGCGGCATGCATGCTGCAGTCGCCGTTCTGACCGAACGCGGTGGAATCACCAGCCATGCGGCTGTGATCGGGCGTGGCATGGGCCTTCCGTGCGTGGTGGGGGCATCAAACCTGAAATTCAACGCACGCCGCAAACAACTGATCACCAGCGATGGCCGTGTGTTCAATGAAGGTGACGAGATTACGGTCGACGGGTCCAGCGGGGAGATCATCGCCGGCGCGGTCGAGATGAGGGAAGCCGCATTGGACGACAATTTCACGCGATTGATGGCTTGGGCCGAGGATGCTGCAGATATTGGCATTCGAGCCAATGCCGACACACCCGCCGACGCGCAGACCGCGCGCAACTTCGATGCTCACGGCATCGGTCTTTGCCGGACGGAACATATGTTTTTCGATCCCGGTCGATTGACCGTGATGCGCGAGATGATCTTTGCCGAAACCGGGGAAGACCGCCGTGCTGTGCTGGAACGCCTGCTGCCGATGCAGCGAGATGACTTTACCCAGCTGTTCCGCATCATGCAGGGACAGCCCGTCTGCATCCGGCTTTTTGATCCGCCCCTGCATGAGTTCCTCCCGATGGATAAGGCCGGTCAGCGCGAGCTGGCTGATGCGCTTGATCTGCCGCTATCGAACGTGACGCGCCGGATCGAGGCGATGTCAGAATACAACCCCATGCTGGGTTTGCGTGGCGTACGGCTTGGCGTGACGGTACCCGAGATTTACGAGATGCAGGCCCGCGCGATATTCGAAGCGACGATTGAGGCCAGCCGCGACGGGGAGCCGGTGGTGCCGGAAATCATGATCCCACTGGTGTCAGCCAAGCGTGAGGTCGAGCTTGTAAAGACATCAATCGATGCTGTGGCCGCTGCGGTGCGTAACGAACAGGACGCGATCTTCACCTATCGGCTGGGTGTGATGGTCGAGACGCCGCGCGCGGCGTTACGGGCTGCGGAAATTGCCCCAAACTGTGCGTTTCTCAGTTTTGGTACCAATGACCTGACACAGATGACCTACGGCCTGTCCCGTGACGACGCAGGGCGTTTCATGTCGGACTACGTCCAGCAGGGTGTTTTTGCCGAAGATCCGTTTCATGTGCTTGATACTGATGGTGTAGGAGAGCTTTTGCAGCTGGGTGCGGCACGCGGCAGACAGGCGCAACCGGGCATCACCCTATCCATTTGTGGCGAGCATGGCGGTAACCCCGAATCAATTGCATTTTGCCGTGATGCGGGATTTGATTATGTTTCTTGCTCTCCGTTTCGCGTTCCGGTAGCAAGGTTGGCAGCGGCCCAGTTGGCGATCAGCCACAAGATTGGGTACCCAGATGCGGGATAAGTGCTACAAAATGTAGCTATGGGCGGGATTCAGCGTAACGCTTTGTCCTTGGGTTGTCCCTGTGGATAAATTTGTTTAGGCGCTGGCCATCCGTAATTACCGTTGAGTCTGCCAATGTCTGCCCTTCGTCGTTCGCTCTTTGCCCTTATGCTGGGCGCGTTAAGTGTTGTGCCGCTGACCGTTTCCGCGTCGTCGGAAAAAGCAGAGGACCTTGCACGGATTGAAGCACAGGGGCTGAAGTCAGCTGGCACCAAGCGGCTTCAGGAGTTTGTCGCACAACCCGCCGCACCAAAGGGCAGCGTTCAGTTTTCGCGCAAATGGATTGATGCACAGCCTAAGGCCAGTGGGTCTGAACAATGGCGGTGTCTGGCCGAGGCACTTTATTTCGAAGCGCGTGGAGAGACCGTAAAGGGCCAGTTTGCCGTGGCTGAGGTGATCATGAACCGCGTGAAAAGCGCACGCTTTCCCGGATCGTTGTGCGCCGTAATCAATCAGGGCACCGGCAAGAAATACCAGTGCCAGTTCACATATACTTGTGATGGTTACGCCGAAGTTATCGCCGAACCGCGTGCGTTTGCCCGCGTAGGCAAGGTCGCGCGGTATATGATGGACGGAGAAGTCCCCAGCTTGACCGATGGTGCCACGCATTACCACACGACCGCTGTGCGTCCGCGCTGGTCCAAGGTCTATACCCGTACGGCAAAGATCGGCGTGCATCTTTTCTACCGTCATACATGGCGTACCGCGTCCAACTGATCCGGTTCTGACGGTTTCGAACGCTGGCCTGCCGGAAACCGGGCTGATAGATGTGCGGAAGGCGGGCTAAACCGCCTTGATCAGATCAGTTGAGGGCCAGTCCATGTCAAACGAAGTCCGACTTGCTTTTGCCCACCCCTCTGAACGGGCCGAGGCGATGGCCGGGGCCGACCCGCTTGACCGAATTTCCCTGCGAGACCACATCGTCGAGGTTGAAATCGGTGCTTTTCAGGCTGAGCGCGGGGTTACCCAGCGCATTTGTTTCAATGTCGTCGTCGAGGTGCAGCCGCTGAGTGGTCCTATCGACGATGATGTGGACCGCATTCTCAGCTATGACCGGGTCACCGAAGCCATCGCCGCTGAGTTGGCGGTGGAGCGGCTGGCGCTGCTTGAGACATTGGCCGAGCGTGTGGCAGAACGCATTCTGCTTGAGCCGCAGGCGGTACGTGCCTTCGTGCGCATTGAGAAACTGGACCGGGGGCCGGGGGCACTGGGTGTCGAAATTGTGCGCGCCCGCGAAGGTGAGCCGACACCGGTGTTGGAACAGGACGATGCGCCGCATCCTGAAATGGTGTTTCTGAGCAATGCTGCCATTGCCTCTCCGCACCTGAAAGGCTGGCTGGACCAGTTGGAGGCGTTGGGCAGTCCATTGATTATCTGTGTCGGGGCGGACGACGTGCCCGCCCCCCAAGTGCCACACAAGATGGCGCAGCGGCGGATTGACCTGCTGGCCATCGAACAGAACGCTTGGGTGCTTGCCGCACGCGATGACCGCTGCGTTGTCGTGGAGACACGCACGGAACTCGACTGGGCGATGAAGAACGGCCAGACTTGCGTTTGGGCCCCCTCCAAGATTGTGCTCGATTCCGTGGATACCCCTTCAGCGCAGCCGCGTGATGCCGTCGCTCTTGCCGCGTGGTTTGCAGCGACCTTTGATGCGCAGGAGATGCTTGTGATCGGTGCTGACTTGCCGACGGGCACCAATGTCCCCTTGCGCGCAATGCCCGTGGATCAGATGCACCTGTGACTGGCACGCGCGACTATTTTCGCCCATTGGTGCAGGTGGGCCCGGGACGTCCCACGGGGGCGATGCGGCTTGCTGGTGGCTGGGGGTGGTTCACTCATCTGGAAGTCCTGGCACGGGGACGCCTGCCGCAAGTGATCCCTGTCTCTGAAGCACCGGGGGAGGTCATCGACCGGCTTTCCGCGCCACGGTCCGATGTCGGTAATAATGACCTCGCACAGCCTCGTGTGATGGGCATTCTAAATACCACCCCGGACAGCTTTTCCGATGGCGGGCTGCACGCGGCGGCGAAGGATGCAGTGCGCGCAGGACAGGAGATGCAGAAGCTGGGTGTCGATATCATTGATATCGGGGGCGAATCTACACGACCCGGCGCCGCTACGGTCGATCCGGACGAGGAAATCCAGCGTACCGTACCTGTGATCAAGGGGCTGCGCGATGCCGCCGTGAATACGTTGATTTCAATCGACACCCGCAAAGCCAAGGTTGCCGAAGCCGCCGTTGCAGCCGGTGCGGGCCTGATCAACGATGTCTCCGGCTTTACCTATGACGCGGATCTGGCCCCTTTGGCGGCGCGCCATGACCTGCCGGTTTGCGTGATGCATGCGCTTGGTGATCCGGCAACCATGCAGAACGATCCGCAATATGATGATGTGCTTCTGGACGTCTTTGATTTTCTTGAAGGCCAGATCGCAAAACTGGAACAGATCGGCATCTCGCGAACCCGCATCATCGCGGACCCCGGTATCGGATTTGGCAAGACGCTTGAGCATAACCTGACCCTGCTGGCGCGATTGGGCCTTTTTCACAGTCTTGGCACGCCGATCCTGCTTGGTGCGTCGCGCAAACGCTTTATCGGAACGATTGGCGCCGCACCGCAGTCAGATTCCCGCGCACCGGGAAGTCTAGGGGTCGCATTGGCCGCTCTTTCCCATGGTATCCAACTTGTGCGAGTGCATGATGTCCCTGAAACAATTCAGGCCATTGCGCTTTGGCGGGCGGCCATGTCAGGAAGACATCTATGAAAAAGCTTTTTGGTACGGATGGCGTGCGCGGCACGGCCAATGTTCACCCGATGACGCCGGAAATGGCGCTGCGGATTGGCGCGGCGGTGGGGCGACAGTTTCGCCGTGATCACAGCGCCGTGCACCGGGTGGTGATCGGCAAGGACACGCGTCTGTCAGGCTATATGTTCGAGAACGCGCTGACGGCGGGCCTAACCAGCACAGGCATGAACGTGCTTTTGCTGGGGCCTGTGCCGACCCCTGCGGTGGGTCTGCTGACCCGGTCGATGCGGGCTGATCTGGGGGTGATGATTTCCGCCAGCCATAACCCTGCGCATGACAACGGTATCAAGTTTTTTGGGCCAGATGGGTTCAAATTGTCCGATACGGTCGAGGCTGAGATTGAGGCGCTGGTTGAAAGCGGGGTGGAGCCTGCAGACGCCGGCGAAATCGGTCGCGCGAAACGCATTGACGATGGCCGCTACCGCTATATCGAACGGGTGAAGTCTTCGTTCCCGCGTCAGATGCGGCTTGACGGCCTGAAGGTCGTCGTGGACTGCGCCAATGGTGCGGCACATCGTGTTGCTCCTGAATGCCTTTGGGAACTGGGCGCGACAGTCATCCCCATGGGTGTTTCTCCGAATGGGCACAATATCAACGAAGGGTGCGGATCAACCCAGCCGCAGGCGGCAGCCGAACTGGTCGTCGCGCATGGCGCGCATCTGGGTCTGTGTCTGGATGGGGATGCGGACCGGGTGATCCTGATCGACGAAAAAGGCAAGATTGGCGACGGTGACCAATTCATGGCGTTGATGGCCGCAAGCTGGGCGGAAGAGGAAAAACTCAAAGGTGGCGCACTGGTTGCCACGGTGATGAGCAACCTTGGCCTTGAGCATTTCCTTGAGGCACGTGGTCTGCGGCTGGAACGCACCAGCGTCGGTGACCGATATGTTGTGGAGCGGATGCGCGAGGGTGGCTTCAACCTGGGCGGCGAACAATCAGGCCACATCGTCATGACAGATCACGCCACCACGGGCGATGGCCTTATGGCAGGTCTGCAATTTCTGGCCGAGATGGTGCGCTCTGAAAAAACGGCGTCGGAACTGCTCCACCAGTTTGAGCCAGTTCCGCAATTGCTCAAGAACGTGCGATTTCAGGTGGGTCAGACACCTCTTGAGGCTGACCTCGTCAAAGGGGCAATTGCTCAGGCCGAGGCAGATTTGTCGGGTGGGGGCCGATTGTTGATCCGAAAGTCAGGTACAGAACCGCTGGTACGGGTTATGGCCGAACACGAGGATGCGACGCTGATGGAACAGGCCGTCAATACGGTCGTGGCCGCGGTGGAAGGTGCTGTGAGTACCTAAGTTTAGTCGTCAGGCGGAGGCGATACGCTCGCTTCACGGGCCGCCAAACATCCGCCGTAGCGCGCCGTATTGGCTGATCCCCAGCCCGGCAAGGATCAGCACCATCGCGTAAAGCAGCGCGGCCGGAAGCGGTTCGCTCAGGATCAGTGCACCCAGAACCACGGACCATACCGGAACCTGATAATTCACCAGTGACATGAACACCGGTCCCGCGCTGCGCACCACCAGCACGCGCATGAAATTCGCCATTGCAGTGGGGACAAGGCCCAGAAATGCGAGAACCAGCAGGATATTCGGGGCAGGAAGCGGGGGCGGACCTTCAACGATGAAGGCGGTAGGGATGATCAGGCAAGAACCAATGATCAACAGGATCGAAGCCAGTCCAATCGGATCAATGGCCGGCAGTCGGCGCATCAGGGTCGAACTCGTGGCATAGCAACTGGCGCCGCCGATGCAGGCAAGCCGTCCTGCGGTCTCAAGCGATTGACCGGAGGTTTCAAACGCCTGTCCCCCAATCAGGATGACCACGCCGACGAAGCCCACAACAAAGCCAAACACCCGTCGCGGGGTCAGCCGCTCTCCCGGCACGAAGAAATGTGCCAACGGCAGCACGATCAGCGCGGTCGAGGCCATGGACACCCCGGCAAAGCCCGATGTCACATACTGCTGCCCCCAGGCCAGAAGGGTAAAGGGGATCGCCCCGCTAAGTCCGCCAACGGCGATGAGTGTGAAGATTATCTCCCGATCAGGCGGTTCGGCAAACAGCGCAAAGCCACGAATGGCCCAGATGAACAGCATGACAGCTGCGGCAAAACCGACCCGTGCTGCAGCAAGTCAGAATGGGGTGATGCCGGTCAGCGCCACTTCGGTCACCAAGAAGGTGCCACCCCAGACAAAGGCAAGCACGGCAATCATCAGCCAGCTTTTGTATGTGATCTGAGGGGCTTGGGGCATCTTTTTCACTTTTTGCATCAATGAGGCGCGGTGGGGCGGGCCGGGCAATACCGAACAGTTCTCGGCATCCTGATGTCCTCGACGTGGGTGCTGCGACAATTTGGTTGGGAACGTCAGGTAGGTGGCGGCGTTTGTCCGTCAACGCAAGAAGCAAAACAGGAGACTACTCTCATGGACTGGACATCACTTGTCGGCGCAATGTTTTTCTTCACCCTGCTGCTCGTGGCGACATTCGCCTTTGTCAGCAAGCAGAAGACAGAAAAGCGTATGAAAGACCCAACAGCGGAAAAATCAACGCTCGCCAAGGACAAATCATCGCACGGCAAACCCGCCGACGTATAAATCGAAAAAGGCCCGGGATCTGCTCCCGGGCCTTGGTTTTTTAGTTCTTTGCCTTGTCGACCATCTTGCCGGCAGAGATCCATGGCATCATCTCACGCAGCTTTGCACCGACCTGTTCGATCTGGTGTTCGTCGTTCATGCGGCGGGTGCCTTTGAAGAATGGTTGACCCACAGCGTTTTCCTGCATGAAGTCACGGACGAACTTGCCGGTCTGGATGTCGGTCAGGATACCTTTCATCTTCGCCTTTGTTTCATCGTAAGGCAGAACGCGCGGGCCCGAGACATATTCGCCATATTCGGCGGTGTTGGAGATCGAGTAGTTCATGTTGGCGATGCCGCCTTCATAGATTAGGTCCACGATCAGCTTCACTTCGTGCAGACATTCGAAGTAGGCCATCTCAGGCGCATAGCCTGCCTCGACCAGTGTCTCAAAACCCATGCGGATCAGCTCGACCAGGCCACCGCAGAGAACCGCCTGTTCGCCGAAGAGGTCGGTTTCACACTCTTCACGGAAGTTGGTTTCGATGATGCCGGAGCGACCACCGCCGATAGCGGAACAGTAAGACAAGCCGATTTCCAGCGCCTTACCGGATGCGTCGCGGTCAACAGCCACAAGGCAAGGCACGCCGCCGCCCTTGGTGTATTCGCCGCGTACCGTGTGGCCGGGACCCTTTGGCGCCATCATGATGACGTCGATGCCTTCCTTGGGCTCGATCAGGCCGAAATGCACGTTCAGGCCGTGGGCGAATGCGATGGCAGCACCTTCGCGGATGTTGTCGTGCACGTACTTCTTGTACGTCTCTGCCTGAAGTTCATCGGGCATGGTGAACATGATCACGTCGGCCCATGCAGCGGCTTCGGCGATGCCCATGACCTTGAGACCTTCGCCTTCGGCTTTAGCGGCAGAGGCGGAGCCTTCGCGCAGAGCGACGACGAGGTTCTTGGCACCTGAATCGCGCAGGTTGAGGGCGTGGGCGTGGCCCTGGGAGCCGTAGCCGAGGATGGCGACCTTCTTGTCCTTGATCAGGTTCACGTCGCAGTCACGGTCGTAATAAACGCGCATTTGGTTTGTCCTTTGATTGGGTGTCTCTCTGTCGGGCAACATAGGGAAGTCTGACTGAGGTGCTATGGAGATTTCGGTAGTATTTGGCGCATAGTGAAGATAATCATTCGCTGAAAATCATTATTCCGGAAAATTCATGCTTGATGATCAGGATCGACGGTTGCTGCGCTACTGGCAGGCCGACCCCAGCCTTAGCCCCGGTGAGCTGGCCGAGCGTTGCGGCATGACGCCGGGCAGGGCAGCACGGCGCATCGCGCGAATGGAAGAGGCGGGGGTGGTGGAAGGTCTGGGTGCAGTCATCAACTGGTCCGCGCTTGGCTATTCTGTCGAGGTGTCGCTGCGTGTGACGCTGGACAAGACCCAAGGCAATGCCTTTGACAGTTTTCTGGCAGAGGCGCGCAAAGTGCCCGAAGTGATCGAGGTTCAGACCTTTCTGGGCCGGGTTGACGCGCGCCTGTCCATTATCGCCCGCGACATGGCGCATTATCAGGAAATCTACCGCGCACGTATCCTGACCCTTCCGCACATCGCAGATATTGAGGCGCTGATGCACGTCGCGCGGATCAAGTCCGAGGAAACCCTGCCGCTATGACCGAATTGGACGAGATTGACCGCAAGCTCATCCACGCGTTGGGCCGCGATGCGCGGCAGTCGGCCAGTGCGCTGGGAAAACGCTTTGGCCTGTCGCAACCGGCGACGTGGCGGCGGATCAAGCGGCTGGAAGAGGCAGGTGTGATCGCTGGTAAACGTTTGCGGCTATCGGCAGAAAAACTGGGTTTTGGCGTCACGGTCTTTCTGGGCATCAAACTCGCCACCAAGGGCCGCGTATCACTGGAAGATTTCGAGCGGGCAGTATCGGCAATCCCGGAGGTGCAGACGGTTGAGCACGTGTTGGGGCTTTATGATTACCGCCTGCGGGTGGTGGCGCGGGATCTACCGGACTTTGAGCGCGTGTTGCGTCGTCGGATCATGACGCTGCCCGGCGCGGGAGAGGTTGAGGCGAATGTGCTGCTGAGCGAAGAGCGGATGCCGGGGCCGCTCTAGCACACTTATGCCACGTCGTGCAGCGCTGCGGCCTCTCGCCCTGAAAGTGTGTAGCGCGACAGCGTACTGTCGCTGTCATTCAGCGCCAGCTGTGGAAAAATGCGAATGATCTCGTCCCGCGCTTCGACATCGACGCTTTTGAGTGTTTGAGCACCGGGAAAAAGCGATTCCGCCGGGCAGCCTTCGGCAAAGACGATTTGATGTTGGTCACACAGAAAATGGTAATAGCGGACCTCCCTGCAAGGCACGATCCGTATGGAGCCGTCATTGACCAGATGCTTGGCCGCCACCAATACCTCTGCCTCACCAAACATCAATTCTGCCATGGGGCCGGTGATCAGCATCCGGTGATTTTGCGAAACGATCAGGGGGCGGATATTCCCAAGCGCCCCGGCAGCGATGTGGACGGGTGCATTCGGCCCGGTTCCCGGGACCCTTTGGTTCCCGATCCAGCGGATTTCCTGTGGTCCGTGATCCAGTGTGTTGACCATGTCCCCTTCGGTCAATGTCTCAATGAAACAAGGGCCTGAGGGGGTCTCGATCAGTGTTCCCTTGGCAAAACAGACGTACAGCAATTCATTGAGGTCGTCAGCGAAAGCTGCATCCGCTTCCTCGTCCGGAGAGATGATTCCGTCGCCGTCGGTATCAATGTCTTCGTTCGTGGGGACGACATAGGGGCCGTTGTTTGCCGCGATGGTGGCCAGAATGTCGACCCCGGCGACAACGGCCAATTCACCCAACACAGGTGCGCCAGCATCAGCTGAGGTCAGGCCGCTGCCGTCAAACTGCAGATAGCGATCGCCCATGTTGTTACGGCCATCGTCGATGTCGGCTGTGCCAGTGTAGGTATAGAGTGCTGTCTCGTAATAGTAGTCCGTGGCGTTGTCATAGACGGTCACGCCTGTGATGACTGAATCGCCCGTCAACACGCCATCGACGGTGACATTTGTCACCGTGAACACAATGATATCGTCCCCCTCAAACACGGCGTTGCCATCGTGGATCATGAGATTGCCGCCATTGCTGGCGTTCGTGTTCGTGGTTTGAGGGTCGCCTATGATGCTGAAACCATTCAGCAAAAGCGTTGTTTCTGCCATCCGCCTGCTTTTTGCTCTGCTTTTTTTCGGGGTCTGCGCCCCGTGTTTGAGACAAGATTACGGCAAACTGTGCTGGGTGTGGAATATTGTTAACCGGGCGTTAATGATTCAGTTTCAGGGGAGTCCTTTCGGCAACAGCGGATCTGCACTTCATCGCCTGTTCGCGCTGCGGCGGATCAGCGCTTACCCATCGCGAGACTGTCAAACTTGCAGGAAAGGGTCTGCAAGATGCCTCATTCGGGTCTTAATGTTCTCGGATAGAGTGTGGATAACAAGGGCCGAAACAGCGAACGAATACGGAAAACCTTTTGATGCAACCGATCACATTTCAGGACGCCCTGTGGACGGGAGCAGAATATATGACGATCCCGTCAGCATCTGATCGCAAGGAAAGCCGCTGGAAACTGGTGATCTCGGCAACCGTGCTGTTTGCGTCAGGAATCTTGTACCTCTCAATTTGAACCAAGAGGCTTTGTTTGCACCGCTTGCCTTGGCGGCCTGTGATCAAGTCTGATTGCCCGCGCGGCCCAGAATGCCATTGGCGAATGCTGATTGCGCACGGATCATACCAGTTCAAGCTCGCTCAATGTATACCAAGATAGGCTTTGCACATCTTCCGGCACACTCTTATGCATGGCGCAAAGAGACTGAGGAGATCACGAATGGCATTGCTTGATACGGTAGACCCACAAGGGCTTGAAGAATTTTCTGTGGTTTTCACGGACCGTTCCCTGAACCACATGAGCGCTACGTTCCAGCAGGTGATGCGCGACATCTCTGACATGCTGATGGATGTGTACAAGGCCGACGCGGTGGCCGTCATCCCCGGTGGCGGCACCTTCGCGATGGAGGCCGTGGCGCGCCAGTTTGCACGCGGTGTGGATGCGCTGGTGGTTCGCAACGGTTGGTTCTCCTACCGCTGGTCGCAGATCATCGAAACAGGCGGTCTGACGGCGAAGACAACCGTGCTTAAGGCCCGTCAGCAGGGCAATTCGCCCACGTCGCCCTTTGCGCCAGCGGCCATCGAAGATGTTGTCGCCGCGATCCACGAAGAAAAGCCGAAAGTGGTCTTTGCCCCGCATGTTGAGACTAGTGCAGGCGTGATCCTGCCTGATGACTACATCAAGGAGATGGCCGCGGCGGCGCATGAGGTTGATGCGCTGATGGTACTGGACTGTATCGCATCGGGCTGCGCTTGGGTCGATATGCGCGCGCTGGGTGTCGATGTGGTCATCTCGGCCCCGCAAAAGGGCTGGTCGGCCTCACCTGCTGCAGGTCTTGTGATGATGTCCAAGCGCGCCGAAGCGCGTCTGGCCGAGACGACGTCGGACAGTTTTTCCATCGATCTGGGCAAATGGCGCGCCATCATGAAGGCCTATGAGGACGGCGGCCATGCCTATCACGCAACCATGCCGACGGATGCGTTGCGCACCTTCCGCGACACCATGCTTGAGACCAAAGAGTTCGGCTTTGAACGCCTGAAAGAGGCGCAGTGGAAGCTGGGCGAGGGCGTGCGCAAGATGCTGGCTGACAAAGGTGTGCAGTCTGTTGCCGCTGAAGGCTATGGCGCACCCGGCGTAGTGGTCAGTTACACCAGTGATCCCGAAGTGCAGAACGGCAAGAAATTTGCGGCCAAGGGCATGCAGATTGCGGCCGGTGTGCCGCTGCAAGTGGGCGAGCCTGAGGGCTTTAGCACATTCCGCCTGGGATTGTTCGGACTGGACAAGCTTTATGACGTTGAAGGTACACTTGGGCGGCTGGCCCCGGTTGTCGAAGACGTTATCTGACGCGTTTGGTGCAAGGTAACCTGCACCTTACATCCTCGTCTGAAATGCCGCCTGTCCCTGCTTCGTACGCCGCGCGTCTGGGGGGCAGGCTCGGTTTTACCGCACACCCAATCCCATTTGCATCAGCATCTTGCGCACCGGTGCCATGGCATAGAGCGCATCCAGCCCGGCCGCCCGCGCATCGCGTGCCAGCGGATGATGCGCCTGACTTACGCGGTTCAGCAGATCAATCCCGTTGATGCGCAACTGCACATCGCTGTAGCGCGCCTTGTGATAGGCCTCCAGCATCTTGGCATCGCCAAAACTGTCCCGGTTTGCCTGTGCCAATTCCAGAAGAGTTGAGAGGTCTTTCAGGGACATGTTCAGTCCCTGCGCGCCAATGGGGGGCAGTACATGCGCCGCCTCTGCGATCAGTGCTATGCGTTCGCCTGAAAGACGTTCAGCGTGCTGGCTGATGATGGGCCAGATGTTGCGGGGGCTGACCAGCGTCAGAGGGCCAAAGAGGTGACAAGAGCGCTCGGACATCTCTTCCTCGAATGCGGCCACGTCCATCTCGGCACGTCTTTGTGTCTCTGGCCCGTCATCCATCCACACGATCGCAGAACTTGGCATGCCATCGCGATCGGGCAGCGGAACCAATGTGAAAGGCCCACCGGTGCGGTGGATTTCGGTGGAGACATTGTCATGGGGGATCGGATGCGTCACGGCAAAGGCCAGCGCCTTTTGCCCGTACCGGCGGGTATGGACGTCAATCCCCGCCGCATGCCGCATGGGGCTCTCACGCCCGTCCGCCGCGACCACGAGGCGTGTCATGATCTTGGTACCGTCCGTCAGGCCGACCTTGGCGCTGGCGGTGCGGGTAAACAACGACGTGGTGCCAGTGCCGGGGCGGAAATCCACGTTCGGCAAGGCTTTCAGTCGCCCCACCAGTTCGCGGCGCAGCAACCAGTTGGGGAAATTCCAGCCAAAGGGCATGTCGGAGATTTCTGCCGCGTTGAATTCCCGCGTAACGCGGGGCTCTGCCACTTCACCCCCGGCATCGACCACGCGCATGATTTGCAGGCTTGCCGCATGAGGCGCGAGCGCATCCCAGACGCCTGCGCCCTCCAGCACCTCGCGGGCCGGTTGCAGCATCGCGGTTGACCGCATATCGGCCCCTTCCGCGTCGCGGTCGGTGATTGGGGGGGCAGGGTCCACGCAAATGACGTCAAAGCCCGCAGTGCCGAAGGCGGCTGCGGCTGTCAGCCCGGCGATGCCGCCACCTGAAATGAGCATGTCGCAATCATATGTCATGGCGTAAAACCTAGTCCCTTAACTGTCCAAGGAAACGGGACAAATCGTCCGTGTGGTATTCGATGTGATCCGCGTGCTCAGGGTCGGGGGCGACATGGACAGTGCGCATTCCCATGGCATGAGGCACAGCCAGATTGCGCGGATCATCCTCGAACATGGCGGCCTTGGCGGGGATCACGCCATCGGTGCTGAAGACTTGCGCAAAGGCGGCATGATCCGGTTTTGGATGAAAGCTCGCATGCTCGACCCCGTAAACCGCATCGAATAGCCCGGACAACCCGCGCGCTGACAGCACCCGTTCGGCATAGGGTGCGCAGCCATTGGTATAGACGATCCGCCGCCCCGGCAGTGCGCGAATGCGTTCCGCCAGATGTGGATCAGGCTCCAGCCGGTCCATCGGGATGTCGTGCACTTCTTCAAGATAGGGCAGCGGATCGACGTCGTGTTCGCGCATCAATCCCGCCAGCGTGGTGCCGTGCGTCCGCCAGTAATGCAGGCGCAAGTGGTCAGCCGTCTTGCGGTCCACCCCGAGCGCGTCCATGACCCAGGTGGTCATGCGCACTTCGATCAGATCGAAAAGCCGCGCGGAGGGCGGGTAAAGCGTGTTGTCGAGGTCGAAGACCCAGGTATCAACATGTGAGAAAGCATCGCGTGGCATATGCCCCAGTTAGAGCCTTGGGTGCTGACCCGCAAGGGCGCGACGCGAGGCCGCGCTTGCGCAAATGGACGCGGGCAGTAAAGTGGCGGGACGTAAAGGAATTCTTCATGACCGCACCCAAACCCGGCTCTACTGACGCCTATTCATTGATCCTTGATGCAATCGATACTGGCGTCTATCGCCCGGGCGACCGGCTGGTGGAAAGCGAATTGGCAGACCGGTTCAACGTGTCGCGCACACCGATCAGAGAGGCCCTGCAACGCCTTGAAACGCAGTCTCTTTTGGCGCGAGAGGGGCGCAGCCTGATCGTCGCTTCACTGGATCACAACCAGACTGCCGAGCTTTATGTCGTCCGCGGAGAGTTGGAAGGGCTGGCCGCCCGGCTTGCCGCACGTCACGCGACCGAAGAAGAGGTACGCGTGTTGCGCGAGATGGTCGAGGCGGATAATGCGCTGATTGGCGATCCGACAGCCCTGTCGCGCAGTAACCGGCGTTTTCACAAGCAAATCCACCTTGCCTCGCACAATCGGTATCTGGTGCAGCAGCTTGACCTTGTTTACCGCTCCATGGCGCTGATGGCGACGACGTCACTTGCCGTTGAAGGGCGGGGTGAGATTGCGCAGGCCGAACATGACAAGATTGTCTCGATGATCGAAGCGCGCGACGAGGAAGGTGCCGATGCGGCGCTGCGTGCGCATATCTCGGTTGCTTTCGTGACCCGTCTCAAGCAAGAGGCGGCGCGGCTGGAGGCAGAGGGATAGCGTCTGTCTGAGGGGTCACGCCATGTTCTGTCTTGTCCCAGAAGAAGGGGCTGACAACGAATTCATACAATCCCTTGAACGCGGCCAAAGCACCCAGCGGAAAATAGAAGGGCGTGGTGAACACCCACCACATCAGGTGCCTGTGTGCCTTTCCCGAAACGGCAACCATCGACAGCCCAAGGTTCAGCGTTTCGGCCAGAATGAACGTGATGATCATTGCCCACATCACCGGCGTACCCAGTGTCAGTTCAACGGGATGCGCCACACCGGCCAATGCCAGCCAGAACGACCACAGCAGCGGTGCGCAGGCGAATTGGCTGAACGTGGCCAGCAACATGGTCTGCACGCCTATGAAACGCACCCAACCCAGGTCCGCCTTCAACTGACCCGGATGGCGCATATGCACACACCATGTGATGAGAAAGCCCTTGAGCCATCGCGAACGTTGACGCACCCAGGGCCAAAGACGGCAATTCGCCTCTTCGTAGGTGACCGTTGGCAAAAGCTCGGTCACGTAGCCTTGCCGCGCCAGCCTGACGCCCAAATCGGCATCTTCCGTCACATTATGCGCGTCCCACCCGCACAGTCTTTCAAGAATGTTCCGGCGGAAAAACAGGGTCGTGCCGCCCAATGGGATGACCAGCCCCAGGCGCGCGACACCGGGCAACAAGACCCGCCACCAAGATGCATATTCAATTGTGAAACAACGCGATAGCCAATTTGCGTCAGAGTTGTAGTAATCCAAGATCCCTTGCAGACAGGCCACGTTGGCAGGTGCTTTTTGAAACCGGCTCACCACCCGTTCGATTTGATCGGGCTCCGGCGCATCTTCGGCATCCCAGACGCCGATGATGCTGCCCTGACAGAAATCCAATGCATAGTTCAGCGCGCGCGGCTTGGTGGTCAGCTGATTGGCCTCTGGGACTTCGATCACGCTGATCCAGGGCGGCAGCTCAGTATGAGAAAGGGTTTCTCTGGTCACCCGGTCGCCTGCTTCAAGCACCAGCACGACCTCCAGTTGCGACTTGGGATATGTCAGTTTGCTGAGCCGCGAAATCAGTGCGCCGGTAATCTCTTTCTCCTCAAGCAGCGGCACAAGAACGGATACCATCGGCAGGCGGTAGGGCAGGTCGCGTCGCGGGACGAACGGTACCGGGGCTTCCGGTGCCTTGTGTACGATCTGCACCCACAGGGCTGCTGCCTTTAGTGTGGTTGTCGCGACCAGCGTCATGACCGCCCAGAGCATTGCGATGGTTAGGGTCCACAGCGGTGCAATTACTGTCGCGATCAGCACAGGTGTGATAAACGCCAGCGCCCAAAGCCCCCGCACCGTGCTGCTGATGTCCCAGGTGCGGCAACTCACAGCGGCAGGCACGCGCGTAGCTGCCTTGTGCGCCAGTTCCGCGCCATACAGGTTAGATATCTGGTCCTTGATCTGTTGCTCTTCGGCGATCACCGGCAGGATCGTCTGCACCCGTGCGCCAAGTGCCGTTCGTAGCGCGTCAAATTCATGTGGTCTGCTTGTGGCAACCAGCAACGTGCCCGCCATGTCCAGCCAAGGCACTGCGCGATACTGCAGGCACAAAGAAACTGGCAACCGGTCTGCCAGACCATCCTGTGGCGGATCGCGTTCCAGATCAACCAGCTGCGCATGATACTGCTCTGACAGGGCGATCATGACGTCTTCACGCCCGGCCAGGCCTTCTGCGATCAGAATTTCGCCCAAAGGCGCATCAACGTGGCGCTGCATGTCCAGCGCGTGCACCAGATCGTTGCTTTGGATCGCGCCTGCCTCAACCAGATGGCGCCCAAGGGGCATCTTTGGTTTGACACGCCGGGCGATACGCGGTTCGGAAAGATGAAGCCGCAGGTTACTCATCACGGGGCCTTACAGTGGTAATGTAGGGCCTTCGTGACAGTCTATGGTTAACTATCAGTTAATGGCGTCGGGCCATGTCCCGCTGCTCAGGCTTTTTCCTTTGCCTGTGTACGATCTGCCATTGCGGCGGCAAAGCGTTCGAACAGATAGTAGCTGTCCTGCGGACCGGGTGATGCCTCGGGATGGTGCTGCACGGACCATACTGGACGATCAGCCATGCGAATCCCGCAGTTCGAGCCATCAAAGAGCGAAACGTGGGTCTCCACGACACCCTTAGGCAAGGTCTGGGCATCCACGGCAAAGCCGTGGTTCATCGAGGTGATCTCGACCTTGCCTGTGTCGTTGTCCTTGACCGGGTGGTTGGCACCGTGGTGACCGTGGCTCATCTTGATGGTCTTGGCACCAAGGGCGAGGGCCAGCATCTGGTGACCAAGGCAGATGCCAAAAACGGGCAGTTCCGTCTTGTCCAGCACATCGCGGATCATCGGCACGGCGTATGCGCCGGTCGCCGCCGGATCGCCGGGACCGTTTGACAGGAACACACCGTCAGGATTATGCGCCATCACGTCCTGAAAGGTTGCACTGGCGGGCAGCACCGTCACTTCGCAGCCCGCTGACGCAAGGCACCGCAGTATGTTGCGTTTCGCACCGTAATCCACCGCAACGACCTTGTGTTTGGGGTCGGTCTGCTTGGGAAAGCCGTCCGGCCATGCCCACCGCATCTCATCCCAGCGGTAGGATTGTGCGCAGGTCACGTCCTTGGCCAGATCCATGCCCTCAAGCCCGGCAAAGCTGCGGGCGGCTTTGATCAGCGCCTCGATGTCAAAATTGCCTTCGGGATCATGGGCAAGGGCGACATGCGGTGCGCCCTGATGGCGGATCGCACGGGTCAGGCGGCGTGTATCGACGCCGCCGATCGCGATGCGCCCACGCGAGGCCAGCCAGTCAGACAGCGGCTGCACATTGCGCCAGTTCGACGGATCCGTCGGCATCCATTTAACCACCATGCCCTCGGCCACGGGGTCGCCGGTCTCATCGTCCTGCGGGTTTGTCCCCACGTTGCCGATATGGGGGAAGGTGAAGGTCACGACCTGCCCGGCATAGGAAGGATCCGTCATGATTTCCTGATATCCGGTCATGGCAGTGTTAAAGCACAACTCTGCCACGGTCTGGCCCGTGGCGCCAAAGCCCATGCCGTAGAAGAGTGATCCGTCCGCAAGAGCAAGGCAGGCGGTCGGGCGGTCAGTTGCGGGCGCGATCATGGGGCAGCCTCCGGCAGGGTATGACAGGGTAAACGATGCGGAAACTACTTGTCGCGGCTGGCAGGGTCAAGGCCGAAGCGGAAATGAGATTTCATATAAAAACAAGGACTTAACGCGACGATACCCCCATTGCCTGTCTGCCGCGCATTGGCTATGTTGCGAAACTTGAAAATTCAATCGCAAGGGAAAGACTTGTCATGGTTCTGCGCACGCGCATCTCGGACGCTCTCAAACAGGCAATGAAAGACAAGGACGCGGGCAGGCTGAGCACGCTTCGGCTGATCAATGCCGCGATCAAGGACAAGGATATCGCGGCACGCGCCAACGGGAACGACGATGGGGTCCCGCAGTCAGAGGTCCTCGCGATCCTTGGCAAAATGGTCAAACAACGCCAGGAGTCGGCCCGCGCATATGAAGAAGGCGGGCGGCTTGACCTGGCCGAGCAGGAACGCAAGGAAATCGCGATCATCGAAGAATTTCTGCCGCGCCAGTTGAGCGAAGAAGAAACCAACGCCGCGATTGATGCCGCCATTGCCGATATCGGCGCCGAAAGCATTCGTGACATGGGCAAGGTGATTGGCGCCCTGAAATCGAAATATACCGGTCAGATGGACTTTGGCGCAGTCGGTCCGGCGGTAAAGGATCGCCTAAGCTGATTTAGTTTTTCGGCACTCCATCAGATATTTATCTCGTAAACTTAAAGTGATGGTTGAACAAAAGGGGAGGTGCTCTCTCCCTTTCGCTTTGTCATGTTGGTTTTTGCGCGATCATAAAGACAGCTTTTCGTGGGCCGGGACACCATTGCGTGTGCATCTCCAGCCCCGCATCGGTCATTGCCGCGCGCAAGTCTTTCTCCGACAGGTAGGTAATCAACGGCAGTAGGCCGAGGGCGCGGCCGGGTACCGAAATCAGTTTGAAAAATGACAGGCCGTCGGCCATGCATACCGTACTGGTGACAAGATATCCGCCCGGAACCAATCGCGCAGCCATTTGTCGTATTACGCGAGCTGGATCGCGCAGCAGATGCAGGATGCTGTGGGCCATGATCATATCGAACTGCCCCCAATCGAGCGGAATATCCTCGGCGGCACTTTGCGTGAAGGTCACGTTGCGCACGCCGGCTGCCGCTGCCTTGGTCCGCGCGATGTCGAGCATGCCGCCCGCGAGGTCGGTGGCGTGGATGTGCGCCACCTTGGCGCTGTGGTGAAGGGCGGTGGAGCCGGTACCGCAGCCGATCTCAAGTACCTGCATGTCCGGGTGCATCAGTTCTGCGGTCTCGCGCAGCTTGTACTCGTAAGAGGCCTGATCGGAGATGGTGCTTTTGGCATAGCGGGGCGCGATGCGGTCCCAAAAACGGGCGTCACGGGCGGTAGGGAGTGAGGCAGTCATGGCGGGCTCTCCGACTTCGGTCATTAACTACCGGCTGGGTAGACCATAAATAAACGCATTGGAATTGACAATTTTTGTTCAATAGATATGCATTTTTGCATGGATTGGCGTTTGGTAACTTTTGACTGGAATCGCGCGCGGGCTTTTCTAGTCACAGCAGAGGAAGGTTCGTTGTCGGCAGCGGCGCGGGCTTTGGGGCTGACCCAGCCGACGCTGGGGCGACAGGTGGCCGGACTTGAGGATGAGCTGGGCGTCGCGCTTTTTGAGCGGGCGGCAGGTGGATTGACGCTGACGCCGTCTGGTCTGGAGATGATCGAACATGCCCGCGCGATGGGAGAGGCGGCAGCCGGGCTGTCGCGGGTCGCTACAGGGCAGTCCCAATCGGTGGTAGGGCAGGTCAGCATCACGGCGAGTGAAGTCATCTCGGCCTACGATCTGCCACCCGTGCTGGCACAACTGCGTCGCGACCATCCGGGTATCCATATCGATGTTGTTGCCAGCAATGATGTCCGCGACCTGCGCAGGCGCGAGGCAGACATCGCGCTGCGCAATGTGCGCCCCACGGACCCCGAACTGATCGCGCGCAAGCTGAAATCGGGTACCGGGCAGCTTTTTGCGACGCCGGCCTATCTTGGAAAATTCGGACCGCTTGATGGGCCCGAAACACTGGCAGAGGCGGAATTCATTGGCTTTTCTGAAAACGCACGGTTGGTTGAGGGGTTGAATGCTGCGGGCCTTCCTGTCCGCGCAGACCAGTTTGTCCTGACAAGCGCGTCGATCCTTGTTCAATGGCAGATGGTGCAGCAAGGGCTGGGTATCGGGATCATAACGCAAGGGGTGGCGGACGAGATGCCAAATCTGGTGCCAGCGGCACCATGGATGAAGCCTTTTGAGTACGAGATCTGGCTGGTCGCTCACCGTGAGTTGAGTACCAGCAGGCGCTTGCGAATTGTCTTTGACGCCTTGGCCGAGGCGATGGGTTAGCGCTTTAGCGAGCGCTGTAGATCGTCGAAAAGCTCAATCCGTTCTTCTTCGCTCAAGAACGCGCCGATCTCGACCTCGCGGCCCTCACCGCGCAGGGTGACGTACTGTGGCACCGGGCCGTCCTTTTCGTATTTGGTGACGGTGGTCCAGTAGCGGTTGCATTCCCATTCCTTGACCTCGCCCTTGGGCGTGGTGTGGATCAGGCGGGCGGTATCGTTGTCAAGTGTCAGGACTTCTTCAATCTGGCGGGATTTGTGATTGGATTGCAGTGCAAAGTACATCCCCGCAACGGCCAGCATCGCGAAGGGCAGGATGCCCCACAGCAGTATCGTCCCCAGTAGTGTCATGGTCGGGATCAGGATCAGCGTAAAGGTCGTCAGGATAAAGGCGGCAAAGCCTTTGGCAGGCAGTGATTGATGCGGCCACAGGCGCATTTCCTGCGCCGAACTTTCGGGGGCTGTTGTCCATTTGTAGGGCATGGTCTGGTTCCGTATGCTTGCTGACTGCCAAGATAGCGGGTCTTTGATGGGCGGCAATGTGGCAATCTGTTGCGCGCGGCGGCGCGCTCATCGGCTGGCGCTTCTTCGCTTTGAGGGATGCGGCGACCGTGGGCGCGTGCGTCTGGCAGTGGAGGGCTGCGGGTTCACCATCCCTCCGGTCTGGAGCCACCCTTGATTGATCCCCTGTCTGGCAGAGTGCTGCCGCCTTCCCAAGAAAGATAGCGGTATCCCGGCAAGCCGGGAGCCTCCGCGATTTCTCTTGGCAAGCCGTCACCCCTCCGCCCGCCTGGTGCTCAAGCAAGGGTGGCTCCAGACCGGAGGGATGGGGCTCAGGTGAACTGGATCAGGTCCCAGCGGTTGCCGAAGGGGTCCCGGAAGACGGCGACGGTGCCGCAAGGCTCTATTCCCGGGGTTTCTTCGAAATGAACATTGGCGCCTTCGAGGCGGGCGTGGGCAGTGGCGAAATCGTCTGTTTCCAGGAACAGCCAGACGCGTCCCGCGCCTTGCTGACCGATGGTGGCGCGTTGTTTTGCGTTGCCGGGCGCGGCCAGGATGAAACCCGCGCCGCCGCCTGATGGGGTGACGCGGACCAACGCTTGTGGCCCTGATCGATATCCTCGGTCAGCTCAAAGCCAATGGTGTCGCAGAAGAAGGCGATGCCTTCATCGTAGCTTGGGACGATCAGAGTGAGCGCCGAAAGGCGCATCTACTCCAGTTCCACCAGCAGGTCCTTGGCGTCGATCTGGCCCCCGGCCTGCACGTGCACAGCCTTCACAACCGCATCCCGCTCGGCATGGATACCGGTTTCCATCTTCATCGCTTCGATGGTCAGCAGCAGGTCGCCCGCGTGAACCTGCTGGCCGACGACCGCGCCAACGGAGGCCACAACACCGGGCATCGGCGCGCCGATGTGATTCTCGTTGCCAGGCTCGGCTTTGGGGCGCTGTATGGTGGTGGCCTTGACCAGACGGTTTGGTACGCGGATCACGCGGGGCTGGCCGTTGAGTTCGAAGAACACCTTTACCTCGCCGTCCTCGTTGGTCTCGCCGACCGCCTGCAGGCGGATTTCCAGCGTCTTGCCGGGGTCAATCTCGGCGCTGATCTCCTCAGACGGTTCCATGCCATAGAAGAAGGTTTGGGTGGGCAGGCTGCGCACCGGGCCGTACTGGCGGTGGCGCCCCATGTAATCAAGGAAAACCTTGGGATACATCAGGTAGCCCGCCAAATCCTCATCGTCGATCGCCATGCCGTCGAGTTCATCAGACAAGGAGCTGCGTGTCGCTTCAAGATCAACAGGTTCAAGATGTTTTCCCGGGCGTTCGGTATTCGGCTCTTCGTCCTTTAGCGCCTTTTTGATGATTGCCTCAGGAAAGCCGCCGGGGGGCTGTCCGAGGTTGCCGCGCATCATGTCAATGACGCTATCGGGAAAGGCCACATCTGTGTCTGGGTCTTCGACGTCCGCCCGGGTGAGGCCCTGGCTGACCATCATCAAGGCCATGTCGCCGACAACCTTCGACGATGGCGTCACCTTCACGATATCGCCGAACATCTGGTTCACATCCGCGTAGGTGCGCGCCACTTCGGGCCAGCGATCCTCAAGACCCAATGACGCGGCCTGTGCCTTGAGGTTGGTGAACTGACCACCGGGCATTTCGTGAAGGTAAACCTCGGAGCTTGGAGCCTGCATCCCGGTCTCGAAGGCGCCATACTGGTGGCGGACCTCTTCCCAGTAGTCAGAGATTTCACGGATGGCGGACATGCTTAGACCCGTATCGCGATCAGTATGTTGCAGGGCCGAGACGACGGAGCCGAGGGTGGCTTGGCTTGTGTTGCCCGACAGCGCGTCCATGGCGCAATCGACGGCGTCGACGCCCGCGTCCGAGGCCGCAAGGATCGTCGCGCAGGCGATGCCGGCGGTGTCATGGGTGTGGAAATGGATGGGCAGGCCCACTTCGGACTTGAGGGCTTTGACCAGAACGCGGGCCTGCGCAGGTTTCAAAAGGCCCGCCATGTCCTTGAGGCCCAGGATGTGCGCCCCTGCGGCTTTCAGATCCTTGCCCATCTGGACGTAGTATTTCAGGTCGTATTTCGCGCGGTCGGGGTCAAAGATATCGCCAGTGTAGCAGATCGTGCCTTCGCAGACCTTGTTCGCCTCGATCACCGCGTCCATGGCGACGCGCATGTTCTCGACCCAGTTGAGGCTGTCGAAAACGCGGAAGACATCCACACCGCTTTCTGCAGCCTGTTTTACAAAGAACTGCACCACATTGTCCGGGAAGTTGGTGTAGCCCACGCCATTGGAGGCGCGTAGCAACATCTGGGTCATGATGTTGGGCATGCGTTCACGCAGATCGCGCAGGCGCTGCCACGGGCATTCCTGCAGGAAGCGGTACGCGACATCAAAGGTCGCGCCGCCCCAGCATTCGACGCTGAACAGCGTCGGAAGGTTTGCCGCATAGGCAGGGGCGACCTTGATCATATCGTGGGAGCGCATCCTGGTGGCCAGAAGGGACTGGTGCCCGTCGCGCATGGTGGTGTCGGTGATCAGAAGCTGGCGCTGCTGGCCCATCCAGTCGGCGACGGCTTGCGGGCCTTTTTGTTCCAGCAGGTTGCGGGTGCCCATCATCGGCTCCGCACGGTTCTCCGGCGGCTTGGGTTGGCGGATCGTCGGGGACAGACGCGGATAGCCCTTGGTCTCGGGATGGCCGTTCACGGTGATATCCGCGATGTAGGTGAGCACCTTGGTGCCACGGTCCTTGCGCTTGGAGAACTGGAAAAGCTCGGGCGTCTCGTCAATGAACTTGGTGTGATACTCGTTGTTCAGGAACGTGGGGTGCTTGAGCAGGTTCTCGACGAAAGCGATGTTGGTGCTGACGCCCCGGATGCGGAATTCCCGCAGGGCGCGGTCCATCCGCGCGATGGCAGCTTCGGGGGTCTGGGCCTTGGCGGTCACTTTCACCAGCAGAGAGTCGTAATAGCGGGTGATCACGCCGCCGGAATAAGCGGTGCCGCCGTCGAGACGGATGCCCATGCCTGTCGCTTCGCGGAAGGCGGTGATCCGGCCATAGTCAGGGATGAAATTGTTCTGCGGATCCTCTGTGGTGATCCGGGTCTGCAGCGCGTGACCGTCGAGGCGCACGTCCGCCTGCGTGGCTTTGCCGGTCGCCTCAGCAATGGTTTTGCCCTCGGCGATCAGGATTTGCGCCTGCACGATGTCGATACCGGTGACTTCTTCAGTCACCGTGTGTTCGACCTGCACCCGGGGGTTCACTTCGATGAAGTAGAACTTGCTGTCGGCCATATCCATCAGGAACTCGACCGTGCCTGCGCATTCGTAATTCACGTGGGCGCAGATTTTCTTGCCCAGCTCGCAGATCTCGGCGCGTTGGTCTTCGGTAAGGTAGGGCGCAGGGGCGCGTTCGACGACCTTCTGGTTGCGGCGCTGGACGGAGCAGTCCCTCTCAAAAAGGTGGTAAATCTCACCATGTTTGTCGCCAAGTATCTGCACTTCGACGTGACGCGCCTTCTGGATCATCTTTTCCAGATAGCCTTCTCCATTGCCAAAGGCGGCCTCGGCCTCCCGGCGACCTTCGAGGATTTTCTCCTCCAGCTCGGATTCTTCGTAAATCGGGCGCATCCCGCGACCGCCGCCACCCCAAGAGGCTTTGAGCATGAACGGATAGCCGATTTCCTTGGCTTCCTTGCGAATCGCGTCCATGTCGTCGCCCAGCACCTCGGAGGCGGGGATAACTGGAACGCCGGCTTCCATCGCAACGCGTCGGGCTGATGCCTTGTCGCCCAAGGCACGCATGGTCTCGGCCCTGGGGCCGATGAATGTGATGCCGTTGTTCTCGCAGGCGTCGACGAATTCGGGGTTCTCGGACAGAAGGCCGTAGCCGGGGTGGATTGCGTCTGCGCCGCTGGCTTTGGCCACGCGGATCATTTCGTCGATTGACAGGTACGCAGCAACAGGGCCTAGCCCCTCGCCAATGCGGTAGGCTTCATCCGCCTTGAACCGGTGCAGGCCGAGCTTGTCTTCCTCGGCATAGACAGCGACCGTCTTTTTGCCCATCTCGTTGGCGGCGCGCATGATGCGGATGGCGATCTCTCCGCGGTTGGCGACAAGGATCTTCTTGAAATCGGGCATGGGGGTCTCCGGACAGCAGAATTTGGCTGCACCATAGGCAGCACGCGGGGCTACGCAATACCCGCAACTACGTAGTCTGTAACATTTCTGTAAGGTTTTTCAGTGTGCCGTGGGGTACAGGAGCCAGATTATTTTTGCGGTGCCTGACTTTAGGGCAGATCGAGCGGACGGGGGAGGGATTTCAGGTCCGCTGCCCCGAGTTGACCCATGTTAGCGCTAAGGTCTTTGGCAAGGATATCAATGAGATGATCCACGCCTTTCGCACCAAGCGCGCCAAGGGCAAAATGAAAGCCGCGCCCCAGCATCACGAAATCCGCACCAAGGGCGATGGCGCGCAGAATGTCGAGGCCGGTCTCGACCCCGCTGTCGAAGATGATGGGGCGTTTGGTGGCGGCGCGGATGGCGGGCAATACCTCGATCGATGCGAGGGCCGCGTCAAATTGGCGGCCCGCGTGGTTCGATACCCAGATGGCATCAGCGCCCATCTTGTCCAGCTTTTCGGCATCCTCCGGGCGCATCACGCCCTTGATGATGAACGGGCCGTCCCATGCGTCGCGCAGCCATTTGACGTAGTCCCAATCGGGGGCGGTGCGCAGCAGGTAACCCATGTGGGCGATGGGCGACATGCCCTTGGTGGCGGCACCGGTGTATTTGTCGATCCCGCGCATACGCGGCATGCCTCGTTTGGCGGTCTCCATCGCCCAGGCAGGACAGGTCATGATCTGGGCAAGGATGCGCGGCGTGATCGTGGGCGGATTGGTCAGGCCAGAGCGCACCTGCCTTTCGCGGCGCGATGAGGCGGGCACGTCAACAGTCAGGATCAGACCGTTGAAACCGGCTGCTTTGGCGCGGTTCAGCATGTCGGTGCGGATGTCGGGGTCGCGCGGCGGGTAGAGTTGGAACCACGCGTGTTCCCCAATGTGTGGCGCGATGTCTTCGGGGCTTTGGGTGGCGACGGTGGAAATGCAGTAGGGAAGCCCGTGTTTGTCACCTGCCTGCGCGAGGATCGCCTCGGCCCCGGGCCAGATCAGGCCGGACATGCCGATGGGGGAGATGCCGAAGGGCAGCGGAAAGTCGTGTCCGAGAAATGTCGTGGACAGGTCCGGTGTGATCTCGCCATGCAGGACAGAGGGTGGAAAGCCGATACGGTCAAGGGCCGTGCGGTTGCGGGCTTTCGTGGCTTCGAAACCAGTGCCGCTGTCGAGGTATTCCCAGACGAACTTGGGGATACGCCGTTTTGCACGATGGCGAAGGTCTTCGAGCCCGGGGTATTTAGTATGCAGGTCCATGCGGGCATTTGTGCGAAATTGCGGGGCATTGTCCAGCAGTGCGTGATCGGAATAGGCGGCTGCGCCGCAAGATATTTTTTCGCCTTCCAAGGGCAAGGAGGGCGCGGTCGGCAGTCAGTGGCGGCACAGTGCAGCGGGGGTGGAGGGCTTCAGGCTCACCGTCCCAGAGGGTCCGGAGCCGCCTTCGATTGATCCCGTGCATGGCAGAGCGCCATCCGCTTCCCAAGAATAATAGCGGTATCCCGGCAAGCCGGGAGCCTCCGCGATTTTTCTTGGCAAACGGCTGTCCCTCCGCCCTGACGTGCTCAAGCGAAGGCGGCTCCGGACCAGAGGCACGCCAGAGGTGCCAGCACCGCGAGAGACCAGAGGCACGCCAGAGGTGCCAGCACCGCGAGAGACCAGAGGCACGCCAGAGGTGCCAGCACCGCGAGAGACCAGAGGCACGCCAGAGGTGTGCCGGGGGTCGGCAAAGGTACCGGCACCGCGAGAGATAGCGCAGGGGCGGGTTTGGTGCGTGGGCAACACCAAAGGCAGTGGCAGAGGTGGAAAGGGGGAACATCACGCGAACATGGTCTTTCCCTTTTCGGGGAATCTGGCTAGGTTATCTGCTATGAGCAGTTTTGATGAAATGGACGCTTTTGAGAGCGCATCATTGTCCGCCCGCGCCATGGCCGCGCGGCCGGCACCCTATCTTGATGGGCTGAACCCGGCACAGCGCGCCGCCGTCGAACAGATGGATGGCCCTGTGTTGATGTTGGCGGGGGCGGGGACAGGCAAGACCAAGGCCTTGACCACGCGGATCGTTCATCTGATGGCGACTGGGCGTGCGCGACCCAACGAAGTGCTTGCCGTGACCTTTACCAACAAGGCTGCGCGCGAGATGAAAAATCGCGTCGGACAGATGCTGGGTCAGCAGGTCGAAGGAATGCCATGGCTTGGCACCTTTCATGCGATCTGCGTGAAGCTATTGCGGCGGCACGCGGAGCTGGCGGGGCTCAAGTCAAATTTCACGATACTGGATACAGACGACCAGTTGCGGTTGCTGAAGCAGTTGGTGGCTGCCGACGGGATCGACGACAAACGCTGGCCTGCGCGGATGTTGTCTGGGATCATTGACGGCTGGAAGAACCGCGCGCTGACGCCGGACAAGGTGCCGGCTGCGGATGCGGGGGCCTATAACCATCGTGGGGTGGCGCTTTATACGCAGTATCAGACGCGGCTGAAGGAGCTGAACGCGGTCGATTTCGGCGATCTGCTTTTGCACATGGTCACGATCTTCCAGACCCATGAGGACGTGCTCGCGCAGTATCAGCGTTGGTTCAAGTACATTCTGGTGGACGAATATCAGGACACCAACGTGGCGCAGTATCTGTGGCTGCGGCTGCTGGCGCAGGGGCACAAGAACATCTGCTGCGTCGGCGACGACGATCAGTCGATCTATGGTTGGCGCGGGGCCGAAGTGGGCAACATCCTGCGTTTCGAGACGGATTTTCCGGGAAGCCACGTGGTGCGTCTGGAACAGAACTACCGCTCGACCCCGCATATCCTCGCCGCAGCGTCAGGAGTGATTGCAGGCAACGAAGGACGACTGGGCAAGACGCTTTGGACCGAGGCAACAGAGGGCGAGAAGGTGCGCCTGATCGGCCATTGGGACGGCGAGGAAGAGGCGCGCTGGATCGGGGATGAGATCGAGGCGATGCAGCGGGGCACACGCGGGATGGATCCGATTGATCTGGACCGGATGGCGATTCTCGTACGTGCGAGCCACCAGATGCGTGCCTTTGAGGACCGGTTCCTGACCATTGGTTTGCCTTACCGTGTCATCGGCGGGCCACGGTTCTATGAGCGCATGGAGATCCGCGACGCGATGGCCTATTTCCGCGTTGTGACCAGCCCCGATGACGATCTTGCCTTTGAGCGGATCGTGAACACCCCCAAGCGCGGTTTGGGTGACAAGGCGCAGCAGAAGATACAGGTGACCGCCCGCGAGCACGGCGTGAACCTTGTCGAAGGGGCGCGTATTCTGTTGGCCCATGACGGATTGGGCGGCAAGGGCGGCGCACAATTGCGGCGTCTCATCGACGGGATTGACCGCTGGAACAAGATGCTGCGCGGCCCTGCGATGCCGGTTCAGACCGACAGCGAGGTGTTGGACGATGAGAGCGGACCGGCGCGGGTCGAATATGGTCCGCCCGAGATCAGCCATGTGGAACTGGCCGAAATTATCTTGGACGAGAGCGGCTATACCGGCATGTGGCAGAACGACAAGACGCCTGAAGCGCCGGGGCGGCTTGAAAACCTCAAGGAACTTGTGAAGGCGCTTGAGCAGTTCGAGAACCTTCAGGGATTTCTTGAGCACGTGAGCCTGATCATGGACAATGAAAGTGACGATGGCGGCGCGAAAGTGTCGATCATGACCCTGCACGCGGCCAAGGGGCTTGAATTTCCTGCCGTGTTCCTGCCGGGGTGGGAAGACGGGCTTTTCCCATCGCAAAGATCCATGGATGAAAGCGGCATCAAGGGCTTGGAAGAAGAGCGGCGACTGGCTTACGTCGGGATCACGCGCGCCGAAGAGCTGTGTACGATCTCTTTTGCGGCAAACAGGCGGGTATTCGGCCAGTGGCAAAGCTCCATGCCGTCGCGCTTTATCGACGAATTGCCAGAAGATCACGTGGAGGTGTTGACGCCTCCCGGTCTTTATGGCGGTGGCTATGGCGCGGCAGGAATGGCCGCAACGGCCTCGCCCAAGATGCAGGACATGATGCGGTCGGACCTGCATGAAAAAGCGGCCGAGGCGAATGTCTATAATTCACCGGGCTGGCGACGTTTGCAGGCACGCAGCGGCCAGCGTGGCGTATCGCAGCCCTCTGAAGCGCGGAATGTCGTTATCGATATGAATGCGGTCAGCAGCTTTGTCATGGGCGAACGGGTGTTCCACCAGAAGTTCGGCTATGGGGCGGTGATCGGGATCGAGGGCGACAAGCTTGAGGTCGATTTCGAGAAAGCGGGCATCAAGAAGGTTGTTTCGCGGTTCCTGACCGGCTGCGACGACGTGCCGTTTTAGATCATCCGCGTTTTGTGGCGGGAGAGCGTGCGGGGGGGGGGGCCGGACCGTTTCCTATCTGCCGAAACTGATATTTCGTATTCTTCGCCAAGGTTCAGATGCTGCTATATCTATCGCTTTGGATAGGGCCGCGCGAAAAAGAAACAGCCGCACCTAGGGAGGAAGGTGCGGCTGTCCTTTTGTCGGCCCGAAGCGTCAAGGGAGGATCGGCTTCGGGTCAGTCTCACGCAGGCGTCCGGCCTCAGGGAGGAGGAAGATGCCTTGGCCTGCATGGCTCAGACGTCTCGCAGGGAGGAGCGACACGTCCGATCTGGTTTAGCGCACGGCGTTGTGCGCTGATTCCTTGGCGATGTAGCGCAGTTCGGACCGTGACAGGCCGAGATCGTCCAGCTCACGGTTGCTCAGCGCGTTGAGCCCTTCAAATGTCTGACGGTACAGGCGGCGCTCTTTGATACGTGTCGCCAGGGTATGGAATGCGGATGCGATGCGTGCCGTGAAAGTGTTCCCGGCAGCGGATGTTGTGTTCATATAGGCCATGATGGCGCCTCTCAACTTTGTTCTTCGTCAATTCGTTCGAGTGGTACTTACGCCTTTAAGTCAGGCTTACAACGCACAGGGGGGCAAAGCCGTTATGCAGTGGCTGCATGCGTGACGCTGCGACAACCTATTGTTTTAGAAATAGAAACATTGGCGCCTGTGGTTGGCAGCATTTTCAGGAGGCTGGAGAAGAAAAGGGCGGCGACATCAGGGAGGAGGAAGATGTCGCCGCCAATAACAGACCGTTTCGGGAGGAGGATGAACCGGCCTGGTCGTTCTAAGTGAAAGAACTCGCGTCCTTTCAATGTCTTCATATTTGCCCTTTTTCTGCACCTGCACAATCGTTTTGTTTGCAATGCTGCCATGCAGCAAAAACATGGTGTGTGTGGTCTTTTCCTGTGCAGCCCGCCCAAGAATTGGGCAAAAGGCCGCGCCCCCTTGAACGGGCGGTAGGACCTGTCATTTGGGGTACAGCTAGTGGAGGAAATTACATGTCGGTCACCAAAGCAGAGATCGAGAACGCATTGGCACGGGTCAACCTGCCCGACGGACGCAACGTGCTAGAGCATGATCTGATCCGTGCGCTTACCGTTGAGGGTGGCGTGGTGCGCTTCGTGATCGAAGCCCCCAATGCAGATGTGGCGCGCCAGATGGGACCGCTGCGCGATGCGGCTGAAAAGGTCGTGGCAGACTTGCCGGGTGTCACACAGGCGACCGTCGCGTTGACCGCGCATGGCCCTGCCGCGAAACCCGCCGCTCCGCCCAGTTTGAAGGTGGGGGGGCACCCAAAGCCACAAGAGGGGCCGACCAAGCCAAGCGGTGTCCAGCGCATCCTTGCAATCGGATCCGGCAAGGGTGGTGTGGGCAAATCCACGGTCAGCTCAAACCTTGCGGTGGCGCTTGCGCGGCAGGGCCGCAAGGTGGGATTGCTGGACGCAGATATATACGGTCCCAGTCAGCCGCGCATGATGGGGGTGAACAAGCGGCCTGCGTCACCGGACGGGAAAACCATCATCCCCCTGCATGCCCATGGCGTCACGCTCATGTCCATTGGCTTTATGATGGAAGAGGGCAAGGCGGTGGTCTGGCGTGGGCCAATGCTCATGGGGGCGCTGCAGCAGATGCTGGGTCAGGTCGAGTGGGGCGAACTGGATGTTCTTCTGGTTGACCTGCCGCCGGGTACCGGAGACGTGCAACTGACACTTTGTACCAAGTCGGAGTTGACCGGTGCTATTGTCGTGAGCACGCCGCAGGACGTTGCCCTGATCGATGCGCGCAAGGCGCTGGACATGTTCAAGACATTGAAAACCCCGGTTCTGGGGCTGATTGAGAATATGTCGATGTTCGTCTGTCCTGACTGCGGTTCTGAGCATCAGATATTCGGGCAGGGCGGGGTTGCCGCAGAGGCGGAAAAGATGGGCGTGCCGCTGTTGGGGGTGCTGCCGATTGACCTTGAAACCCGGCTGGCGGGCGATGGTGGCACACCAGTTGCGGCGGGCGATGGGCAAATGGCCGAGGCTTATGCCAGGATTGCCAAAGGTCTGATCGACGGTGGCATGGCCTGATGCTATTGCCCCAGTGACCGCCCTTCGGCCAGATGGCCGTAGAGAGTTGTCAGAACGGAGATAAAGATCAGGCCTTCCACGATGAAGATGACTGTCTGCGCCAGAATTGCGATTATCCCCTGATTGGGAACCAGCACCTCACCCAGTAGATAAACACACATGTTCAACCCGGTCAGCAGCAGGGCCAGCCCCCAAAGCTCGTTTCCGATCGGCTTGGTCAGCTCCCAGCTGTCGCGTACCGGCATTTTTTGTCCAAGTGCAGCCGCAGGAAGTACGACGCTGAAGCGCATCGCGATCCAGATAAAGATGACACTTCCCGCAAGACCGATAAGCGTGGCCGCAATCCCGGAGGGATTACCCTGAACAAGTATGGCCCCCAATACTCCCATCGCCAAGGCGACGGGAATGGCAGCAAGCATTTGAACAAAACCCACCACGATGGCCCGCCACAAGTAGCCAAAGAAAATGGACGCATTGGGTCGCAGGTCGTCGGGTCGTTCTGCGCCGTTCAGCAGCACATGTCGGTGCCAAAGAATTGCCATCAGCGCATAACCGACCAGTGCCACAGCGGCCAGCAGTACGAATGCCAACGCGCTGGCAGGGGCGGGCGGGGCCATCACTTCAGGAGGTGCCTCAAGCATTGTGATGATGTCGGGGGCAAAGAGAGCGATGCCCAGGCTGGCACCGAGCACGAGTAACAGCGCGGGCATCAGCACACGCAGCGTGGTTGAAACCTCAAAGACCAGCATACGCAACGCGTGGGCCAAAATTGCCATTGCGGTGTTCATCTGTGTCTCCCGTGTCTTATTAGGGCTGTTGTGGCAACTTGGGTCACGAGACGCAAGGTGCTGCCGCTGAGAACGCTCAATCAAGACAGAACGCGGGAAACCATGGGACGTGGCGCGGGAATTGATGGGAAAAGCTGTAGGAAGGTCCGAAAGCTTGCGCTGAAATCCGCCAGAAACGAATCGCTTTTTTCAATTTCTGTTTGAATCTTGGGTAAAATTCCGATTCAAGTTGAGAACAGGATAAGAACATCGGGTGTGGATAACTTGGTGGACGAAATTTTTTGGGAATTAATGGGAAAATTGGGGGCAAAGGCTGATCGCGCTATATATTGTGTATTTTTGAGAATATTGATCAATTTGTGCTACTAATCTTACGGTAACCCATACCAAATCTTGTTTTTTGCCCCTGTGTAGAACCAAATATAGGGGATAAAATTGAAAAAAATTGTAGACGCCCATGATTTCCCATGGCATCCCTAGTGCATCGGATGAGAACGGGACACGGGGCACCAAACGACCCCAAATAAAAATAAAACCTAGCAGGTTTCATACAGGCACCTCGCTTTCATCAGACCAAGAGATCCGGCGCGCGGGCGAGCAGACATCCCCCCAGGTGGCGCGCGCAGTCGGACTTCCCCGCAGATGCGGGATGAGGGCGGCGGATTGATCAGTGGCAGCAGATCAATCCGCCGTTTCCGTATCTACCACTCACCGGGGGATTTCGCGGGGGCGCGACAGAATAACAGCGCATTAGGCGCAGGCAGGACGGGACAGTGAGCCGCAGGTTCAGAGGCGAAAGCCACCACAAGGTCGATGCAAAGGGGCGGGTGTCTATCCCGGCCTCTTTTCGGCGTGTGCTTGAGGCGGGCGACCCGAACTGGAAATCCGGCGAAAACCCCGAACTTGTCATCGTATACGGCGACAAGCGTCGCCAATTCCTCGAATGCTATACCATGGAAGCCATCGACGAGGTTGATGCCAAGATCGACGCGCTGCCGCGCGGCTCCATGGAACGAAAAATGCTCCAGCGTCTGTTTCACGGTCAGTCCTTTCCGACCAACGTGGATGAAACCGGACGCCTTGTGCTGCCTGCCAAGCTCCGCCAGAAGATCGAGCTTGAGAACGAAGCCTTCTTTATTGCCGCCGGTGATACCTTCCAGATCTGGAAGCCCGAGACCTACGACACGGTTGAGCGCGCCAAAGAAGAAGAATGGCTGGATGAGCTACCGGAGGATTTCGATCCGATGGCCTTCCTAGACGGACCTCCGGGGGAATAAAGACGATGGCTGCTGCGGCCCCGACATCCCCTTCTGCTGCTCCTCATATCCCTGTCTTGCTGCGCCCGTTGCTGGCTGCCATTGCCCCCGTTGAGGGCATCTGGCTGGACGGAACTTTTGGCGCAGGTGGCTATACGCGAGCATTGCTTGATGCAGGTGCTGAACGGGTGATCGCGGTGGACCGCGACCCGCTGGCGTTTGAGATGGCGGCAGAGTGGGCCGGTGCCTACGGCGACCGGATCGTGATGCAGCAGGGCGTGTTCTCGAAGATGGACGAATACGCGACGGACCTCGATGGCGTGGTGCTCGATCTTGGGGTGTCCTCCATGCAGCTTGATCTGGCAGAGCGCGGATTTTCCTTCATGAAAGACGGTCCCTTGGATATGCGGATGAGCCAGGAAGGCCCGTCAGCGGCGGATATCGTGAACGAGGCCGAGGAAGAGATGATCGCCAACATCCTTTTCCAGTTCGGCGAAGAGCGCGCCAGCCGGCGCATCGCCAAAGCCATCATCAGGGCGCGCGATGAGGCCCCCATTCAGACCACGTTGCAGCTGGCGCATATCATCGAGGGCTGTCTGCCCCGGGCCAAGCCGGGCCAGAGCCATCCTGCCACCCGCAGCTTTCAGGCGCTGCGCATCGCCGTGAATAATGAATATGACGAGTTGTTTCAGGGGCTTATGGCTGCTGAGCGTGCACTGAAACCCGGTGGGAAACTCGCCGTAGTGACCTTTCATTCCGTCGAGGACCGCATGGTCAAACGTTTCCTGACGGCCCGGTCCGGTGGTGGCGGTAATCCCAATCGGTTCGCGCCCGAAACGACCCGTGAAGCCTCCCAGTTCAAAGTGGAAAAGCGCAAGGCCATCGGGCCGGACGCGCAGGAACTTGCGGACAACCCCCGCAGCCGGTCAGCCAAGCTGCGCGTTGCCATAAGAACAGACGCCCCTTCGGGCGAGATAGACGCAAAATCCATCGGCATGCCGATGGTCAAGGGACGATAGTACGATGCGCGCGATCCTTTATATCCTGACCTCGCTGGCCGTGATTGGACTGGCCTTTTGGGCCTATCGCGAAAATTACGCGACCCAGCAGGCCTTGGGCGAAGCCGACAAGCTGCACCAGAACATCCGCGCCGCGCATTCGCGTCTGGCGGTGCTCAAAGCGGAATGGGCCTATCAGAACCGCCCTGAACGTCTGCGCGATCTGGCCGAGATCAACTTTGAACGGCTTGGCCTGCTGCCGTTGCATCCGGACCAATTTGGCATGGTTGATCAGGTCGCTTATCCGCCAGCTCCGCTGTTGCCCATTACGGACCCGGTCGATGTCTCAAGTGCCGCAGCCAAGGAGGACCCGCTATGATCCGCACACCCCTGCGTCCTCTGGCACGCATTCTTGAGGCCCGCCAAAAAGGCGAGAATCCCGACGCCATTGAGCGCGAAAACAAACGTATCCGGCATGAGCAAATGCGCGATTCCGCACGGCTTAGGGCGGAGGGGCGGTTGTTTGTCCTTGGTGCTTTTTTCTTTTGCGCTTTTGCTGTTGTCGGGGCGCGTATGGGGCTGCTGGCCACCACTGAACCGGTTGAGCCGCGTGCCCATGCACCAGGCGCAGTCATTTCGGCAAGCCGCGCTGATATTGTTGACCGTAACGGCAATATCCTTGCGACGAACTTCGACACCCACGCGCTGTACGCCCAACCCAAACACATGGTGGACCCGGTGGCCGCTGCCGAAGGTCTGGTCAAAGTTTTTCCTGATCTTGACGAGGAAAGGCTGATCAAGGATTTCACCGGCACGCGCAAGTTTCTGTGGATCAAAAAGAAAATATCGCCTGAACAAAAGCAGGCCGTCCATGATATCGGCGATCCCGGCTTGCTGTTCGCGCCCCGCGACATGCGCCTTTATCCCAACGGCTCGCTGGCTGCGCATGTTCTGGGCGGCGCAAGCTACGGCAAGGAAGGGGTGCACGCCGCCGAAGTCATTGGCGTCGCAGGCGTTGAAAAGTATTTCGACGATTACCTGCGTGATCCCGCCAACGGGAACACACCACTGCAACTGTCGCTGGACTTGACCGTTCAGGCCGCGGCAGAGCGCGTGCTTTGGGGCGGCATGAAGCTGATGAACGCCAAGGGCGCTACTTCCGTGCTGATGGACGTAAAGACAGGCGAGGTCGTCAGTGTCGTATCCCTGCCGACCTTTGATCCCAATGACCGTCCACGTCCAGCGACCGAAGGGGACGCCTCCGACAGCCCGCTTTTCAACCGCTCCGTACAGGGCGTTTACGAGTTGGGATCCGTCTTCAAGATTTTCGCTGCGGCACAGGCCATCGAACTGGGTCTGGTCAATGCCGATACGATGATCGACACCAAGGGGCCGATGAAAGTGGGTGGTTTCAAGATCGGTGAATTCCGGGGCAAGAACTACGGCACGCTGTCCGTGGCAGATATTATCGTGAAGTCCTCCAACCGGGGTACTGGCCGCATGGCTTTGCAGATCGGCATCAAGCGGCAGCAGGAGTTTCTGAAATCGCTCGGCTTTTTTGAGGCCACGCCGTTCGAGATCGTCGAGGCCGCAGGCGGCAAGCCCTTGTTGCCCAAGCGCTGGACCGATCTTTCCTCGGTCACCATTTCATACGGGCATGGTCTTTCAACCTCGCCTATGCACCTTGCTGCGGGCTATGCAGCCATCGCGAACGGCGGGTACAGGGTGTCTCCTACACTGCTGAAGCAGGAAGGTCCGAAACTTGGCCCCCGCGTGATGTCCGAACGCGCTGCGCGCGACGCCCGCACGATGCTGCGCAAGGTGGTTTCCAAAGGAACCGCGAGTTTTGGTGAGGTGCCCGGGTATCATGTCGGTGGCAAGACCGGCACGGCGGACAAACCCAAGCCAAGAGGGGGGTATTACAAGGACAAGACGCTGGCCACCTTCGCGTCAATCTTCCCGGCGCATGATCCAAAATATGTATTGATCGTGACACTGGATGAACCGGTTGAGACATCCGGGGACAAGCCGCGCCGGACTGCAGGGTGGACTGCCGTTCCCGTAGCCGCAGAGATGATCCGCCGCATTGCACCGCTTTTGGGCGTGCGACCAACTGTTGAACCTGTCAAAGAGCCCGTGATAACGCTAACCAGCAGCAACTGACAAAAGAACACCGCCCCATGAGCATCAGGACCGTTTCGCTTTCATCGCTTGGCCTGACAGCACGGGGTGGGGCCAATCCGCAGATCACCGGGCTGGCCGTCGACAGCCGCGACGTCAAAGAGGGATATCTCTTTGCCGCAATGCCGGGGTCACGGGTACACGGGGGCGAATTCATTCAATATGCCCTGCGCATGGGCGCTGCTGCGGTGCTTACTGACGCAGAGGGCGCACGCATTGCGGCAGAGGAAATCGCGGCTTCTGACGTTGCTCTGGTCATCACGGACGCCCCGCGCGAGGCGCTGGCGCTGACCGCGGCGCTCTGGTTCGGCAAACAGCCCGAAACCATCGTCGCCGTGACCGGAACGAACGGCAAAACGTCGGTTTCCACCTTTGTGCGGCAAATCTGGATCGAGATGGGCCTTCCGGCTGTCAATCTTGGTACTACGGGCGTCGAAGGGGCCTGGACCGCGCCCTTGGCCCATACCACGCCAGAACCTATCACCCTGCACCGGGCGCTTGCGGAGGCAGCCGAATACGGCATCACCCATGCGGCGATGGAAGCGTCTTCTCATGGGCTTGACCAGCGCCGCCTTGATGGCGTGACGTTGCGCGCCGCAGGGTTTACAAACTTCACCCAGGACCACCTTGATTATCACGACTCCTTCGAGGCGTATTTCGACGCCAAGGCAGGGCTTTTCGCCCGTGTCTTGCCTGAAGATGGGACCGCCGTGATCAATATCGATGACCCCAAGGGAATTGATATGGTCGCCATCGCCAAGGCACGGGGCTGCGAGGTGATCACCGTAAGTCGCGATGGTGGCGATCTGCACCTCACAGGGCAGCGCTTTGATGCGACAGGGCAGGATCTGCGCTTTGAATGGCGCGGCAAGACCTATCAGAAGCGGCTTGAGCTGATCGGCGGATTTCAGGCTGAAAACGTGCTGCTGGCCGCTGGTCTGGTCATCGCCTGCGGTGCCGATCCGGCCGAGGTGTTCGATACCCTGCCACATTTGACCACGGTGCGGGGCCGGATGCAGCTTGCCGCGACGCGTGACAATGGGGCGGCAGTCTTTGTCGATTACGCCCATACGCCCGACGCGGTTCAAACCGCGCTCAAGGCGATGCGTCCGCATGTGATGGGCCGTCTGGTGGCCATCGTCGGCGCGGGCGGGGACCGCGATCCGATCAAACGGCCGCTAATGGGGGCGGCGGCGTCCGAAAATGCCGACTTGGTGATCGTGACAGATGACAACCCCCGCTCCGAAGATCCGGCGGTGATCCGGGCGGCTGTCTTGGAAGGTGCGCCAGAGGCCACAGAGGTGGGCGACAGGGCCGAAGCGATCCTGCGGGGGGTAGACGCCCTTGGCCCCGGCGACGCATTGCTGATCGCAGGCAAGGGGCATGAGACAGGGCAGATTGTCGGCGACGATATCCTGCCTTTCGACGATGCTGAACAGGCGAGCGTGGCCGTGGCTGCTCTGGACGGGAGAATGGCATGAGTTTGTGGACAAGCGCAGAGGCCGCGGCAGCAACGGGTGGACGGGCTGTGGGGGATTGGGCCTGCAATGGCGTGTCGATTGATACACGCACGCTGGAGCCGGGCGATCTTTTCGTGGCGCTGAAAGACGTGCGCGACGGGCATGAGTTCGTCGCACAAGCCCTCGAAAAGGGCGCGGCCGCTGCATTGGTCAGCCGCATACCTGATGGCGTGGCCGAAGACGCGCCACTGCTGATAGTGGATGATGTTCTTGCGGGGCTGGAGGCTTTGGGCCGTGCCGCACGGGCGCGCACAGCGGCCAAGGTCGCCGCAGTGACGGGGAGCGTGGGCAAGACCTCGACCAAGGAAATGCTGCTCGCGATGCTGTCGGATCAGGGGCGTACCCATGCGTCCGTGGCCAGCTACAACAATCACTGGGGTGTGCCCCTGACGCTTGCGCGGATGCCGAAAGACACCGAATTCGCCATTATCGAGATCGGCATGAACCACCCCGGTGAAATCGCGCCGTTGGCGCGCACGGCCCAACCGGATGTCGCCATGGTGACCACGGTCGCCGCAGCACACCTTGAAGCCTTTGAAAACGTGGCCGGTATCGCGGTTGAAAAGGCTTCGATCTTTGAAGGGGTGAAACCCGGTGGGGTCGCGGTGATCAATGCGGATATCGAACATGCAGCGATCCTCATGGCCAAGGCCGTGGACCGGCGTTTGAGAGAATTGGAATTCGGAGAGCACGGGTTTCAATTCAAGCTTCTTGATGTGAACGTGCAGGATGACACGACCGTTGTGCAGGCGGACGCAGATGGAACGCCGCTCCTGTTCAAGATCGCGACGCCAGGGCGGCATTTTGCGATGAACGGTCTGGGGGCCCTTGCCGTCGTTCAGGCACTTGGGGGGGATCTGGCGCTGGCTGCGCAGTCCCTGGGCCGCTGGTCGCCCTACAAGGGGCGCGGTGTGCGGGAACGCATCCTGCTTGATCCGGTGGAAACACATTTGGCGTTGGACCTGATCGACGACAGCTATAACGCCAATCCGACGTCGATGGCGGCATCGCTAGAGGTGCTGGCCGCTGCAGCGGTGACGAATGACATTGGTCGGCTCAGCAAGGGACGCAGGATTGCTTTCCTGGGTGATATGAAAGAGTTGGGAGGTGACGCTGAAGCGTTACATGCAGGGTTGGCGCATCTGGAGGCGATGAAAAACATCGACATGGTACATTGTGTGGGCCCTCTGATGCGGGCGCTTTATGAAGCCCTGCCAGAGCACCAGCGCGGCGCATGGACCGAAACCTCGGATGAGATGGTTGCCGGTCTGCGCCAGAAACTCGACAGTGGCGATGTGGTCCTCGCCAAGGGCTCTCTTTCGATGAAACTGGGTCTGATTGTTGACGCGATACGCAAAATGGGCCATCCGGTTGAGACTATGTAGAGTGGGGTGCGGCCCACAAGATGATGATAAGGTGCGCATTGAATGCTCTATTGGTTGACCCTGCTGTCGGATGGCGGCGATTTTTTTAACCTTTTCCGTTACATCACCTTTCGTGCGGGCGGGGCGTTTCTGACAGCGTTGGTCTTTGGGTTTCTCTTTGGCAAGCCTCTGATCGCTGTGCTGCGGCGCAGGCAGGGCAAGGGCCAACCCATCCGCGATGACGGCCCCGAAGGACATTTCGTCAAGGCAGGCACGCCGACGATGGGGGGGCTTTTGATCGTGGGTGCCTTGCTGACCTCGACCTTGCTCTGGGCGCGGCTGGACAACCCGTTTGTCTGGCTGGTGTTGTTCGTAACGATGAGCTTTGCAGCCATCGGTTTCGCGGACGATTATGCAAAAGTCAGCAAACAGACCTCATCAGGAGTATCCGGTAAGATACGGCTTTTGCTGGGTTTTGTTATTTCCGGCATCGCCGGTTACTGGGCTGCGCAGTACCATCCCGATGGGTTGCAATATCAGCTCGCGCTGCCTGTCTTCAAGGATACGCTGATCAACTTGGGATACTTCTTTGTTCCTTTCGCGATCATCGTCATTGTCGGCGCGGCCAACGCGGTGAACCTGACCGATGGTCTGGATGGCTTGGCCATCATGCCGGTGATGATCGCGGCGGGGACGCTTGGCGTGATTGCCTATGCCGTTGGCCGGGTCGACTTCACCGAATATCTGGATGTGCATTACGTACCGGGAACAGGTGAAATTCTGATCTTTACCGCCGGGTTATTCGGAGGGGGGCTTGGGTTCCTGTGGTACAACGCACCGCCCGCCGCCGTCTTCATGGGTGACACCGGTTCTTTGGCGCTGGGCGGGGCATTGGGGGCCATTGCGGTGGCCACGAAACACGAATTGGTGCTGGCGGTCGTCGGCGGTCTTTTCGTGGTCGAGGCGCTTTCGGTGATCATTCAGGTGCTCTATTTCAAGCGCACCGGCAAGCGGGTTTTCCTGATGGCACCGATCCACCACCACTATGAGAAAAAGGGCTGGGCCGAGCCGCAGATCGTGATCCGGTTCTGGATCATCTCTCTGATCCTTGCCATGATCGGTCTGGCAACGCTCAAGGTCCGTTGAAGACGCTGCTGTCCGGGGCAATCGGTCCCTAGAAGATCGACCAGTTCATCCGGCTTGCGAGCATGGCAAGCGCTTCGGTGCCCTTGAGACTGTTGCCATAGTGGTTCAGCCCCGGTGACCAGACAGCGATGGAGGCCTGACCCGGCACGATTGCCAGGATCCCGCCACCGACACCGGATTTGCCGGGGATACCGACACGGTAAGCGAAATCGCCCGAGCCATCGTAGTGACCGCAGGTCAGCATCAGGGCATTCAAGCGCCGTACCCGCGCGGTTGAGAGCAGCCCCGGACCGGCAGGGCTGCCCATCAGGAAGCGCCCCGCCATGGCAAGCTGTGTCGTCGTCATCTCAAGCGCGCAGTGGTGGAAATAGGTCCCCAATGTCATCTCGGGCGGGTTCTTGAGGTTGTCAAAGGACGCAAGAAAATGCGCCAGCGCAAAGTTGCGGTGGCCGTGGGCGGTTTCAGAGGCCGCGACAGCTTCGTTGATGTGGATGTCATCTGATCCCGCCGCCGTCCGGATGAATTGCACGATCTCGGCCAGCGCATCGCGGGGCGCACGGCCTGACAGCACCTCGTCCGTCGTGACAATGGCACCTGCGTTGATGAAGGGGTTGCGGGGGCGGCCCTGTTCCTGCTCAAGCTGGATGATCGAGTTGAAGGCAAGGCCGGAAGGCTCCCGCCCGACACGCTGCCACAGCTGGTCGCCCGACCGCCCAAGGGCGATGGCAAGGGTAAAGACCTTGGTAATCGATTGCACGGAAAACCGCGTCTCGGCATTGCCCGCCGTGTGGAGCCTGCCGTCGGCTGTGACCACCGAGATGGCGAACTGAGCAGGGTCAACGCGGGCGAGCTCCGGGATATAGCTTGCCGGCGCGCCCCAGTCGCTGTCGGCCCGCATGGCCGCGTCAAGCTCCGGCAGGAGGGTGTCGAGATCAGGGATGGGGTGGCTCCGTCTTGTGAAGGGCGCGATCACGCATCATGGTGCGGGCAAGAAGGTAGCAGGGGTATGGCGATGATTCCAGTGCAGGGGATGGAAGGCAGCCGGGTTGCGGTGCTGGGGCTGGGGCGGTCCGGTCTGAGCGCGGCGCGGGCGTTGCAGGCGGGCGGGGCGGAACCGGTATGCTGGGACGACAATCCCGCAGCGCGGCAAGCGGCAGAGGCCGAAGGGTTTGTCTGCATGCCTTTCAAGACCGTGGACCACATGGAAGGGATTGCCCGGCTGATCGTGTCCCCGGGCATTCCGCATCTCTACCCGGTGCCCAATCCGGTCGTGGCCCTTGCACTGGCGGCAGGCGTGCCGGTCGATAATGACATTGGTCTGTTCTTTCAAAGTTTTGCGACAGGGGACTGGGACAGTTTCGATACCGCGCCCCGTGTGATTGCCGTCACCGGGTCGAATGGCAAGTCAACGACATCGGCGCTGATCTACCACATTCTTGAGCACGTGGGCCGACCTTGCCAGTTGGCGGGCAACATCGGGCGCGGCGTGCTGGACCTGGATCCGGCGGTGGATGGCGAGGTGGTCGTGCTTGAGCTGTCCTCCTACCAGACCGACCTTGCACGCAGCTTGACGCCGGATGTCGCCGTCTTCACGAACCTGAGCCCGGATCATCTGGACCGTCATGCAGGCATGGGCGGGTATTTCGCCGCCAAGCGGAGGCTTTTTGCCGAAGGTGGGCCGGATCGCGCGGTCATTGGGGTGGACGAGGATGAAGGGCTGTTCCTTGCCGGGCAGCTTTCTCAGGGGCCGGTGGATGACAGGGTCATCCGGGTGTCCGTCGAGCAAAAGCTGACCGGACCGGGATGGCAGGTCTTTGCGCGCAAAGGGTTTTTGTCGGAGTACCGCAAGGGCAAGCAGGTCGGATCGATTGATCTGAGGAGTGTCGCGGGTTTGCCCGGTGCGCATAACCATCAGAACGCGTGCGCGGCCTATGCGGCGTGCCGGACCTTGGGTCTGGCCCCGAAAGTGATCGAGGCGGCGTTCCATTCCTTTGGCGGTTTGCCGCATCGCAGCCAGACAATCGCCGAGGCGAATGGGGTGCGTTTCGTCAATGACAGCAAGGCAACGAACGTGGATTCGGCGGCCAAAGCGCTGGCGGCGTTCAAGAACATTCGCTGGATCTGTGGCGGGCTGGAAAAGGAAGGCGGGCTTGCGGGGCTGGCCGAGGCAAGTGCCAATGTGCGCAAGGCCTATGTGATCGGGCGCGAGGCTGCGGCCTTTGCCATGCAGCTCAGCGTGCAGGCCGAGGTATGCGGCACCATGGAAGTGGCTGTGGCCAAAGCGGCGGCAGAGGCCGAGGAGGGCGATGTGGTCTTGCTTGCCCCTGCAGCGGCCAGTTTCGATCAATACGACAGTTTTGAACGGCGCGGAGAGGATTTTGTCGAGCAGGTTGAGGCGGTGCTGGGTCGGTAATCCATGGGTTGCGATATTGAAATCATTTACTTTTTATTGACGCCATCTGCGATGGACCGTGCGCAGGCCATGGCCGAGGACCACGCCCACTGAAAGTTGTAGCCGCCAAGCCATCCGGTCACGTCCACCGCTTCACCGATGAAAAAGAGGTTGGGGATATCCTTGGCCATCATCGTGCTGGAAGAGAGCGCATCGGTGTCGATGCCGCCCAAGGTAACTTCGGCCGTGCGGTAGCCTTCGGTGCCTGATGGCGACAGTTCCCAGGCGGCAAGGGCCTGAGCAAGATCCGACAGCCGGGCATCCGACCAATCGGCAAGGTTGCCGGACAGCTCCATCTGGGTGCTAAGGTGATCGACAAGGCGGGCGGGCAGGTGCTGAGCCAGTTCGGTCGTCAGATTCTTGCGGCCCGATATTTGTCGTTGGGCGCGCAAGTTGTCAAAGAGGTCGTTTGCCGGGATCAGATTGACCGTGATCGGGTCCCCTTCACGCCAATAGGAGGACGCCTGCAACACCGCAGGGCCTGACAGGCCGCGATGAGTAAACAGCAGCGCCTCGTCAAAACTTGTGCCGCCTGCGGTGACGCGGGCTGGGGTGGAGACACCAGAGATTTCGGCAAAGCGTCGTTCGGCGAAGGTGAAGGGCACCAGCGCGGGCCGCGTGTCTGTCACGGGCAGGCCAAATTGCCGGGCAATGTCGTAGGCAAAACCGGTTGCCCCCATCTTGGGGATGGATTTTCCGCCCGTCGCGATGACAAGGTGACGCGCTTTGATTTGTGCCTGTCTATCAGGCGTCTGCAGCGTAAGGCTGAAGTGATCGTCGTGCTGTTCAATATTACTGACGCTGCTTTGCAGGCGTAGCTCGACACCAGCCGCCTGCATCAGGCCGCGCAGCATCTCGATGATATCTTTCGCCGAATGATCGCAGAAAAGCTGGCCCAGGGTTTTCTCGTGCCAAGGGATGCCGTGACGATCCACCAGCTCGATGAAATCCCACTGCGTGTACCGCGCCAGCGCGGATTTCGCAAAATGCGGGTTCTGGCTGAGAAAGCTGTCGGGCGCACAATACATGTTGGTGAAGTTGCACCGTCCCCCGCCCGAGATGCGGATTTTCTCGCCCGGTGCCTTGGCGTGATCGACGATCAGGACGCGGCCGCCCACATGGGCGGCGCACATCATGCCGGCGGCGCCTGCGCCAATGATTACGGTGTCGAACTGCATGTGGCCGCACTTGCCCGGAATGCGCCCCGCGGTCAAGTTGGCGTGAGGTCACTTGCGGCGTGCGGCATGCGCATGCACCTGTGCCACCAACACTATTGAACAAGGGGATCACGGTATGGCGGGATTGGTGGCGGGATCGACGTTTCCGAAACAGGATGTTGGCGTGCTGGGCGGTGACAGGTTGACGCTGGGTGTTCCACAGGGCGGGCACGACTGGCAGATGGTGGTGGTCTACCGTGGTGTGCATTGTCCGCTGTGCAAAAAGTACCTCGCCCAACTTGATGAAATGGTTGAGACATTCAACGGGCTTGGCGTGGACGTGGTGGCGGTTTCTGGCGATCCGCAAGCCAAGGCGCAGGCGATGGTCGAGGAAAAGGAGCTGGGCCTGACGGTTGCGTTTGGCCTGAGCATTGACCAGATGCGGGCGCTGGGTCTCTATATTTCAGACCCGCGCAGCGCGCAGGAAACCGACCGTCCGTTCCCGGAGCCGGGTGTGTTCGTCATCAACGCAGAGGGGAATATCCAGATCCTCGACATTTCGAACGCGCCTTTCGCGCGGCCTGATCTGGAGAGCCTTGCGAATGGCATCAAGTTTATACGTGCCAACGACTACCCTGTGCGCGGCACCCACCGGGCCGCCTGAAACGCCTCGGACGACGCCACCGCAGGTTGAGCCTTGCGGTGGAAAAGTCCTAGCCTGCTGCTTTGAATCCGGTTAAGGTGCGCGGATAGACCCCAAGAATGGGGCGCCCGAACGGGCATCACAGGCAGTGTAAGGCAGACAGTCATGACGGCGATGGCGCATGGCACCGTTCATATTCAGGACGGTGAACCCATTCTTCCAAAATGGTGGCGAACGGTGGACCGCTGGGCAATGTCCTGCGTTCTGATGCTGTTTGGTATCGGACTGTTGCTGGGGTTTGCGGCGTCGGTTCCTTTGGCCGAACGCAACGGGTTTGAGCCCTTTCACTACGTTCAGCGTCAGGCTGTTTTCGGCGGTCTTGCCATCATTGCGATGGTTCTGACGTCGATGATGTCACCGGTTGTGGTGCGACGTCTGGCGGTGCTGGGATTTATCGTGGCTTTCATAGCACTTGCCTTGCTGCCGTTCTTTGGGACGGATTTCGGCAAAGGGGCGACGCGATGGTATTCGCTGGGCTTTGCCAGCATCCAGCCGTCTGAGTTTCTCAAGCCCGGTTTTGTCGTCGCCGCAGCGTGGATGATGGCGGCCAGCCAGGAAATCAATGGACCACCCGGCAAGACGTGGTCTTTTGCGCTGTGCATTTCCATCGTGCTGATGCTGGCGTTGCAACCTGACTTTGGGCAGGCCTGCCTTGTCCTTTTTGGTTGGGGCGTGATGTATTTTGTAGCCGGTGCACCGATGGTGCTGCTGGTGGGCATGGCGGCATTGGTCGTGATGGCAGGAACCGTGGCCTATTCCAATTCCGAACACTTCGCCCGTCGGATTGATGGGTTTCTCAGTCCAGAGGTCGATCCGACGACACAGCTTGGCTATGCGACGAACGCGATCCGGGAGGGTGGATTGTTTGGCGTAGGCGTGGGCGAGGGCGAGGTTAAATGGTCACTGCCTGATGCGCATACGGATTTCATCATTGCGGTGGCTGCCGAAGAATACGGGCTTGTCCTCGTGCTGTGTATCATCGCGCTCTATACCGGGGTTGTGGTGCGGTCGCTGTTGCGCTTGGTGCGCGAGCGTGATCCGTTTATCCGCCTTGCTGGCACGGGTCTGGCCTGCATGTTCGGTGTACAGGCAATGATCAACATGGGCGTTGCCGTGCGGCTGCTGCCCGCCAAGGGGATGACATTGCCTTTCGTCAGCTATGGAGGGTCTTCCGTTATTGCATCGGGAATTGCCGTTGGCATGTTGCTGGCTTTCACGCGGACGCGGCCACAGGGTGAGATATCTGATATTCTGGGAAGGGGCCGGACCCGGTGAGCACGCCTCTTTTGATTATCGCGGCGGGCGGCACGGGCGGGCACATGTTCCCCGCGCAGGCGCTGGCCGAAGTGATGCTGAGACGAGGCTGGCGGGTGCGGCTGAGTACGGATGCGCGCGGTGCCCGCTATACCGGCGGCTTTCCCGAAGAGGTTGAGATTGTCGAGGTCAGCTCTGCCACCTTCGCGCGTGGTGGTTTGGCTGCCAAGGCGCTGGTGCCTTTGCGCATTGGAGCGGGCATTTTGGGTGCAACGTGGCGCATGATGCGTGACAAGCCCAGCGTTGTTGTGGGGTTTGGCGGGTATCCGTCGATCCCGGCGCTTGGTGCGGCGACACTGCTGCGCGTGCCACGCATGATTCACGAGCAGAACGGTGTTCTGGGTCGCGTGAACGAGCTTTTTTCAAAACGTGTGGATGCGGTGGCCTGCGGCACCTGGCCCACGACACTGCCCGAGGGTGTTGAGGGCGTGCATACGGGCAATCCGGTACGCGCATCCGTTCTGGAACGCGCAGGCGCTGGATATATCCCGCCGGGAGACTATCCCATGCAGTTGCTGGTGATGGGCGGCTCTCAGGGCGCGCGGATTCTGAGCGATGTGGTACCGCCCGCCATTGCGGGTCTGCCGATGGAGATGCTGCGCAACGTGCGGGTCAGCCATCAGGCGCGGGCTGAAGATCACGACCGGGTCGCGGGGTATTATGCAGAGCAAGGCATCGACGCGGATGTGCAGCCCTTCTTTGATGACGTGCCGCGACGCATGTCCGAAGCGCAGCTGGTGATCAGCCGGGCGGGTGCGTCAAGCGTGGCAGATATCTCTGTCATCGGACGGCCGTCGATCCTGATACCTTTCGCTGCTGCAACCGGTGATCATCAGACGGCGAATGCACGCGGGCTGGTTGATGCGGGGGCGGCCATCATGGTACCGGAATCTGCCGCCAGCACCGAAAGCATGACCGAACAGATCAAAAGCGTGCTGGACAACCCGGCCGGGGCGTTGCAGATGGCGCTCGCTGCCCTGTCCGTGGGCAAACCCGAGGCTGCCGAAAACCTGGCCGCCATGGTAGAAGATCTGGCACACAAAGGAACGAAGTCATGAACGCAGCGGCCACAAAACTGCCCACGGATGTGGGTCCGATCCATTTTGTCGGGATTGGCGGGATCGGGATGTCGGGGATTGCCGAAGTGCTGCTGAACCATGGCTACACCGTTCAGGGCTCCGACCTGAAGTCATCCAAGATCACGGATAGGCTGGCCAGCCTTGGGGCGACGATCTTTGAAGGGCAAAAGCCCGAGAACATTGAGAACGCCGAGGTCGTGGTCATTTCATCGGCGATCAAACCCGGTAACCCGGAACTGGATGCCGCGCGTGTTGCGGGCCTGCCCATCGTGCGGCGGGCCGAGATGCTGGCGGAACTGATGCGGCTTAAGTCCAACATTGCCGTGGCGGGTACGCATGGCAAGACGACGACGACAACGCTGGTTGCGGAATTGCTGGTGGCAGGTGGGATCGACCCTACGGTTGTGAACGGCGGGATCATCCATGCGTACGGCTCCAACGCGCGGATGGGGCAGGGAGAATGGATGGTGGTCGAGGCCGACGAGAGCGACGGCACCTTCAACCGTTTGCCCGCGACCATCGCCATCGTGACCAACATCGATCCCGAACACATGGAGCACTGGGGCGATTTCGATACCCTTCGCAAGGGGTTCCTCGATTTCGTGTCCAACATCCCGTTCTACGGGCTGGCGGTGTGCTGCACCGATCATCCTGAGGTGCAGGCGCTGGTCGGCAAGATCACGGACCGGCGCGTGGTGACTTACGGTTTCAACGCGCAGGCGGACGTGCGGGCGACCAACCTGCATTACAAGAACGGGGTCGCGCATTTCGACATCCAACTGCAGGCCGAAGGCAAGGTGATCGAGGGCTGCGCTTTGCCCATGCCGGGGGATCACAACGTGTCCAACGCGCTGTCCGCCGTGGCCGTCGCACGGCATCTGGGCATGAAGCTGGATGAAATCCGCACGGCACTTGCAGCCTTTGGCGGGGTGAACCGCCGCTTTACGAAGGTGGGCGAAGTTGATGGCGTGACGATCATAGACGACTACGGACATCACCCGGTGGAGATTGCAGCCGTGCTGAAAGCCGCGCGGCAAGCGACAGAGGGACGTGTGATCGCGGTGCACCAGCCGCATCGCTACACGCGGTTGAGCCATCATTTCGATGAATTCTGTGCCTGTTTCAACGATGCGGATGTTGTCGGAATCGCAGAGGTCTTTGCCGCTGGAGAAGACCCCATTCCCGGCGCCTCACGCGACGATCTGGTGGCAGGACTGATCCGACACGGCCACAGACATGCGCGGGCGGTCACGTCTGAGGATGATCTGGCCCGGCTGGTGCGGGAACAGGCGGGTCCGGGGGATATGGTTGTTTGTCTGGGTGCAGGCACGATCAGCACATGGGCAAATGCCCTGCCGGAAAAGCTGCAGGCGTTAAAGGGGGCTGCGGCTTGACAAGAAATGCCCGGCATAATCAGGTCGCATATGCTGGAGAATGCGACCGAGTTAAGGAGTGGGCGATATGATGCTTTTGTGGCTTTGTGTCATATGGGTTTTCGCCTCGGTGGCCGTCGCCATGCTGCCCATGCGCCATCAGTACATCCCTGGCGTGATCCTGCTTTTGGCCGCCCCTGTCCTGATTATCATGATCGGTCAGCAGGTGGGGTGGATAGCGGCACTTTTGGGGCTGGCCGCATTCGTGTCGATGTTCCGCAATCCTTTGCTCTTCATCCTCGCAAAATTGCGCGGACAGAACCCGGAGTTGCCTGAATGAGCCTGTCGCTTACACTTGCCTGTCTCTGGGCCGTCATTGCCAACGTTCTGGCCATGATGCCCAGCAAGGATCAACACTGGCGCAACGCCTATATCCTGATCGGCATCGGCATTCCGTTGGTTGGGTATGTCACGGTACAGCATGGGCCATGGATCGGCCTCCTGGTGCTGGCGGCGGGGTGTTCGATCCTGCGCTGGCCGGTGATTTATTTCGGGCGCTGGCTGCGCAAGAGCGCGGGGCAATTCAGAGGCCCGGCTGAATGAACATGACCTTGGTCCTGTTGGTCACGATACTGCTTTTGTGGATGGCAGCATGCACGCTCTGCGGATATCGCGGACGTTTTGTGGGCTTTCTGGGGGTCTTGCTGGCCGGGTTGACGCTGAACATGGCGTGGATGGTTTACGGCTTGCAGGCGCATCCGTTCGAGATGAACGCCCTGATCGCGCAGGGGGCGGCGTCGCTCTACGCGGTCTGCGCGTTCGGCATCGGCTGGTTCGCGGCGCGCATCCGCCGCGCCTGGCAGGACAGCCGTATCCTCTAAGGCGGGGTTTGACGGCTTTGCCATCTCATAGTAGGCGGCAGTCATGAACGATCTGACCCTTCCTCACGTACGCGGCAAGCTGACACTGCAGCGTGCCTTGAATGATTTGACGTGGTTGCGGGTCGGTGGCCCTGCCGACGTCTTCTTCCAACCGGCTGATCTTGACGATCTGCGCGGGTTCTTGCGCGATCTGCCGGAAAAAGTGGCGGTGTTTCCCATGGGTGTCGGCAGCAACCTGATCGTGCGCGATGGCGGTTTGCGTGCGGTGGTGATCCGGTTGGGGCGTGGCTTTAATGGGATTGAGATTGACGGTGACCGCGTGACCGCCGGGGCAGCAGCGCTGGATGCGCATGTGGCGCGCAAGGCTGCGGATGCGGGGCTGGACCTGACCTTTTTGCGCACGATTCCGGGCAGTATTGGCGGTGCGGTGCGGATGAATGCGGGCTGCTATGGCAGCTATACGGCGGATCATTTCGTGTCGGCCGAGGCGGTCTTGCGCGATGGGTCGCTGGTTACACTGACTGCGGAGGATTTGAATTTTCGCTATCGTCAGAGTGACTTGGCGGACGAAGCTGTCATCATTTCGGCCACCTTTGCGCCACCAAGAGCAGAGCCACAAGACCTGCATGACCGGATGGCGTCTCAACTGGCCAAGCGAGACGAGACACAGCCGACCAAGGATCGAAGTGCGGGAAGCACTTTCCGGAATCCTGCGGGGTTTTCATCTACTGGACAGGCCGATGATGTGCATGACCTCAAGGCATGGAAGGTCATCGACAACGCAGGCATGCGCGGGGCCATGCGGGGCGGGGCGCAGATGTCGCCCAAGCATTCAAATTTCCTGATCAACACGGGCAATGCGACGGCTGCGGACCTTGAAGGATTGGGCGAAGAGGTGCGAAAAAAGGTTTACGATTCCCAAGGGATTACTCTAGAGTGGGAAATCATGCGGGTGGGCGAATATTCAAACGATCCCACCGCAGGGGCATAAGCCGGAAAAACGGCAACGGACCAAATAACAAGAGCCGCAAAAGGCTCGGGACATAAGGCAACAAATCGTGGGTACGTCGAGCAGGACAACCCCGACAGTGGCGGTAGTAATGGGTGGCCCCTCGGCTGAGCGCGAGGTGTCACTGGATACAGGGCGCGCATGCGCAGCCGCATTGCGGGAAAAGGACTACAACGTGGTCGAGGTCGATGCCGGCCGCGACCTTTGTGCTGTTTTGACAGACCTCAAGCCTGACGCCATTCTGAACTGCCTGCACGGTCGCTGGGGCGAGGATGGCTGCGTGCAGGGCATATTCGAGTGGATGGGATTGCCCTATTCGCACTCGGGCGTGCTGGCCTCGGCGCTTGCAATGGACAAGCAGCGGACCAAGGATGTCTACCGCGCGCATGGTTTGCCCGTGGTCGACAGCATCATCGCCAAGGCAGATGACGTGCGGGCAGGGCATGTGATGCCGCCACCCTATGTGGTGAAGCCCAACAACGAAGGTTCTTCGGTTGGCGTTTATCTGGTCAGCAAAGAGAATAATGGTCCACCACAGCTGGATCAGGGCATGCCGGACGAAGTCATGGTCGAGGCCTATGCGCCGGGCCGGGAACTGACCACGACTGTCATGGGCGACCGCGCGTTGACGGTAACGGATATCATTACGACCGGTTGGTACGATTACGACGCGAAGTACAAGGAAGGCGGGTCATCGCATGTTGTGCCCGCTGAAGTGCCTCAGGAAATTCTCGATCTGTGCATGGAATACGCTTTGCGAGCACATCGCGCTTTGGGCTGCCGTGGTGTCAGCCGCACTGATTTCCGCTGGGATGAGGCGCGGGGCGCAGCGGGCCTCGTGCTTTTGGAGACGAACACGCAGCCCGGCATGACTTCGACGTCTCTGGCGCCTGAGCAGGGTGCCTATTGCGGGATTTCCTTCCCTGATTTCTGCGCGTGGATGGTGGAGGACGCGTCATGCGATCGCTGATCCGCCGCAAGCCATCCAAGGTGGATCCGGCGCCGTCGCGCTGGGCGTGGCGGATGCAAAGACTGATGCTGACGCCGGGATTCCGGATGGCGTTGCGGGCTGGGGTTCCATTCTGCATTACATTGATGGCCGGGACGATTTATCTGTCGGACGAGGAACGTCGCAACGCGATCACACAAGCGGTTGCCGATGCACGCGCCAGCATCGAAGAGCGTCCTGAATTCATGGTCAAGCTGATGGCGGTTGACGGCGCGTCCGGTCAATTGGCTGCCGATATCCGCGCGGTGATGCCATTCGAGTTCCCGCAAAGCTCTTTCGATCTGGATTTGCCTGAGTTGCGGCGTCAGATTACCGCGCTCAACGGTGTGAAGACGGCCAGCGTGCGCATCCGCCCGGGCGGTGTTTTGCAGGTTGACGTCATACCGCGCATTCCCGTTGCAATCTGGCGCAACGCCGATGGTTTGGCCTTGGTGGATGAGGGCGGTGCCTATGTCGCGGCAGTGGGTGCGCGGGCGGAATATCCGCAACTGCCGCTTCTTGCCGGCGAAGGCGCGGCACGTCATGTGCCCGAAGCCTTGAGGCTCATCCGTGCGTCTGCGGCACTGGGCAACCGCGTGCGCGGCGTCGTACGCATGGGCAATCGCCGCTGGGACGTGGTGCTGGACCGGGATCAGCGCATCATGTTGCCGGAGAAAGGTGCGCTTCAAGCGCTAGAGCGCGTCATCGCACTAGAGCGCGCACAGGAAGTACTGACCCGTGATGTCGCACGGGTGGACATGCGGCTAAGCAAAAGGCCGACCGTCAGAATGACGCAAGACGCCACACAGGCATGGTGGCAAATCAAAAAAGAGTCCGGTCAGTAAAGAACCGGAACAAAGAGGCAGCTAAGAGATGAACGACCTTTATGAAAGCCAGCGGTCCATGCGCAACATGCGCAAGATCGCGATGCAACGGGGCGTTGTGGCGATTCTGGATGTGGGCAGTTCTAAGATCGCCTGTCTTGTTTTGCGTTTTGACGGGGCTGACAAGCTGAACGATGACGGCACTGTTGGATCGCTCGCGGGGCAGTCTGGCTTCCGAGTGATTGGCGCCGCTACCACGCGTTCCCGCGGTGTCAAGTTCGGCGAGATTTGCGCCATGGGCGAGACCGAGCGCGCCATCCGAACAGCCCTGCAAGCCGCACAGAAGATGGCGGGCATCCGCGTCGATCATGTGATCGCCTGTTTTTCCGGAGCAGAGCCGCGCAGCTATGGCTTGGATGCGCAGATCGAGTTGGACGGCGAGAGCGTAACCGAAGACGACGTCGCCCGCGTTCTGGCCAGCTGTGATGTGCCCGAATACGGTGAGGGGCGCGAGGTACTGCACGCCCAGCCGGTGAATTTTGCCCTGGATCATCGTTCTGGTCTCAGTGACCCGCGCGGTCAGATCGGACAGTCGCTGGCCGTGGACATGCATATGCTGACGGTGGATGCCGCCGCTGTGCAGCATCTGGCGCATTGTATCAAACGCTGTGATCTGGAACTCGCCGGGATTGCGTCATCGGCCTATGTGTCGGGCATCGCGTCGCTGGTTGAGGATGAGCAGGAACTGGGCGCGGCCTGTATCGACATGGGTGGCGGGGCCACGGGCGTGTCGATCTTTATGAAGAAACACATGATCTACGCAGATACCGTGCGCATGGGTGGCGATCATGTGACCCAGGATATCTCGATGGGGCTGCAGGTGCCCACGACGAATGCGGAGCGGATCAAGACATTTTATGGCGGGGTCCATGCCACCGGTATGGATGATCGCGAAATGATCGAGATCGGCGGCGATACCGGTGATTTTGAGCATGACCGCCGCACGGCAAGCCGGGCGGAGCTGATCGGGATCATGCGACCGAGGGTTGAGGAAATTCTGGAAGAAGTGCGCGTGCGGCTGGAAGCAGCGGGCTTTGGCCATCTGCCAAGTCAGCAAATCGTGCTGACCGGCGGCGGCAGTCAGATACCGGGACTGGATGGATTGGCCAGCAAGATACTGGGGCAACAGGTGCGGCTGGGCCGGCCCTTGCGCGTCCATGGGCTGCCACAGGCAGCGACGGGGCCAGGCTTTGCCTCCGCAGTCGGTCTATCGCTATTTGCCGCACACCCACAAGACGAATGGTGGGACTTTGAAATTCCGGCCGAAAAATACCCCGCGCGTTCACTCCGTCGTGCGGTGAAATGGTTTCGGGATAACTGGTGAGCACAATATGGAGTGGCTTCTGGCAATATGGGCGAGAATTGGGCAAAAATATGCCCATATTTGGTGCCTAATTGCTGATTTTAGGGTGACGTTGCGGCCTTGGACCGCTAATGTTGCAAAAACTCGTGACGGCAAAGCGCTCATGGGACGTGGGCTAAAACAACAGGCGGACAGCACATGACACTCAATCTTTCGATGCCCGGTCAGGAAGACCTAAAGCCACGGATCACCGTTTTCGGTGTAGGCGGCGCTGGCGGTAACGCGGTCAATAATATGATCGAAAAACAACTGGATGGCGTTGAATTCGTCGTGGCCAATACCGACGCCCAGGCACTGCAGCAGGCGAAATCTGAGAACCGTGTCCAGCTTGGCATCAAGGTGACAGAGGGTCTGGGCGCAGGCGCGCGGGCCTCTGTTGGGGCCGCCGCCGCTGAAGAATCAATTGAACAGATCGTCGATCATCTGGCGGGCGCGCATATGTGCTTTATCACCGCTGGTATGGGCGGTGGCACAGGCACCGGGGCTGCGCCGATCATCGCGCAGGCCGCCCGTGAACTGGGCGTTCTGACTGTGGGCGTCGTCACCAAACCATTCCAGTTTGAGGGCGCCAAGCGGATGCGTCAGGCCGAAGACGGCGTCGAGGCGCTGCAAAAGGTTGTCGATACGCTGATCATCATTCCGAACCAGAACCTGTTCCGTCTGGCGAATGAGAAAACTACCTTCACCGAAGCCTTCTCGATGGCGGACGATGTTCTTTATCAGGGTGTGAAGGGTGTGACCGACCTGATGGTACGTCCAGGCCTGATCAACCTCGACTTTGCCGATGTCCGTGCCGTGATGGACGAGATGGGCAAGGCGATGATGGGCACAGGCGAAGCGGACGGAGAAGATCGCGCCATTCAGGCCGCCGAAAAGGCCATTGCAAACCCGCTGCTGGACGAAATCAGCCTGCGCGGCGCGAAGGGCGTCCTGATCAATATCACCGGTGGCAACGATCTGACCTTGTTCGAACTGGACGAAGCCGCCAACCGCATTCGCGAGGAAGTCGATCCAGAGGCGAACATCATCGTTGGCTCCACGCTGGACGAAGGTCTGGGCGGATTGATGCGCGTCAGCGTTGTGGCAACAGGTATCGACGCCACGGATGTGAACACCGAAATGCCGGTCCCACGCCGTTCCATGAGCCAGCCTCTCAAGCAGCAGACGGGTTCGGAAGAAAAGCCTGAAGAAGCAGCGGTGGCAGCCGCCGTCGCCGCATCGGAGAGCGCGTCTGACGCAGAGCAAGCACCATTGTTCGAAGAACTGGATGTGCAGCGCGCGGCGGAGCAGGAGCAGGCAGAGGATATTTTCGCCGATGATGCGGCAGAGGCCGACGATCTGCCACCGCCCGCATATCAGCCACAGGTTGCCGCTTTTGAGCCGCGCAATGAGGATGACATCGAAGCAGAGCCAGAGACATTTGTTGCGCCGCGTGCCCCCGCGCCGGGCACACCTTCGCCAGAAGCGCTGGCCCGCCTCCGCGCGGCAGCGCAGAAGGCCGCTCCGGAGCAGACCGCTCAGACGCGTCCGGCCGCAGCGCCCACCCAGCAATCTGCACCGTCCGGTCAGACTGCTGCGGAGAAGCCCCGCTTTGGCATCAATTCGCTGATCAATCGCATGACTGGTCACGCTGAAAGTGACGCGCAGCCGCAGCAACGCCCTGCGCGGCAGCAGCCGCCTGTACAGCAGCAACAGCCCCGCGTGGCGGCTGCACCACAGCCTGCGCAAGAGCACGATCCGGATCAGGAGCGCATCGAGATTCCTGCATTCCTGCGCCGTCAAGCGAACTGATCTACTCACTTATGTGACAAAACGGGTCGCCTGCGGGCGGCCCTTTTTCATTTGAAAACATAGGCTTGATCAGTTGTCAGCGCCTTTGCGCCCATTTGTTACGCACATGTTTCAGTCGGTTACAAAGATTGAGTTGAGCATTGCGGCCCCGCCACCTATTTCGATGCTAACCTAGACAGTGATCTATGAGATTGAGGACGAAATCCGTGCAGACCACCATCAAATCCCCGATCTCATTCGGCGGCAAGGGCCTGCATTCCGGCGCACCTGCGACGGTTACTATTCGGCCGGCGAGTGTACATCATGGAATATGGTTTTCCCGGACAGACGTAACAGAAGGCGATCATCTGATCCCGGCCCGCTGGGATGCGGTTAACCGTTCCCCGCTTTGCACAAAGCTTGAAAACGCATCGGGCCTGTCTGTTTCGACTGTGGAACATCTGATGGCCGCCCTTGCAGGCTGCGGCATCCACAACGCGCTGATCGAGATCGACGGACCGGAAGTGCCAATCCTTGATGGATCGGCTGTGCCATTTGTGCGCGGGTTCATGCAGCGCGGGATCAGATCATTGTCGGAACCCGTTATGGCATTCGAAGTGCTCAAGACAGTGACGGTAACCGAAGGCGATGCAACCGCAACGCTGTCGCCCTCTGACACGCTGCGGATCGATTTCGAGATTGATTTCGTCGATGCCGCGATTGGTAACCAGAAGAAATCTCTGGTTATGAACAACGGGTCATTCGCACGCGAACTTTGCGACAGCCGCACGTTCTGCCGTCAGGCGGATGTGGACGCGATGCAGGCAAATGGTCTGGCGCTGGGTGGTAATTCGGGCGAGAACGCGGTGGTTTTCGATGGTGACCGTGTGGTCAGCCCAGGCGGTCTGCGCCACGCGGATGAGCCTGTGCGTCACAAGATGCTGGATGCGCTGGGTGATCTGGCATTGGCGGGTGCACCGCTTTTGGGCCATTACACCGGACATCGGGCAGGGCATTCGTTGACAAACAAATTGCTGCGCAAGCTGTTTGCAACACCCGGTGCTGTCCGCTTGGTAGAGTGCAACCCTTTCATGGCGCGGCGTCTGCCGGGATACGGTCTGGTCTGGGACGAGATCCCTCAGGTCGCGTAATTCCGCGATGCCGGGCGGCGCAATCAGTCCGGTCCAGCCATTGAACACCATTTCACACCATTGTATTCCTTGCAAACGGGCCAACCGCAGGCGGCACTTCTATCGCAATTGCGATAGCATGGGTTTGAAGCGGTGCAATCGGCGTTTTGCATTGCAGATTATTGTGCTAGCAAGGCTGCCAAGAAGGGTCGAAAAGGCCATGGGTGTGAAGATGCAAAAGGTACAGGCATGAGCAGGAAAGGGACCGTGACACGGATCATTGCCGCAGTGCTTTTGGTCTCGACCGTGGCCGCTTGTGGCGGCAACCGCAATACAGGTCGCGTCGGTGGCAGTTTTTTCAATCCGCAGGAAATCCCGCTTGAGACCTACTCTGCCGAACAGATTTTTGAACGGGGCGAATATGAACTGAACCGCCGCCAACCCGGCGAGGCTGCGTTCTATTTCTCGGAAATTGAGCGGCTTTATCCCTATTCGGACTGGGCGCGGCGTGCGTTGATCATGCAGGCGTTCAGCTACCACCGGGACAAGGATTACCCCAACTCCCGCTCCGCTGCGCAACGGTTCATTGATTTCTACCCCGATGACGATGATGCCGCCTATGCACAGTATCTGCTGGCGCTCAGCTATTACGACCAGATTGACGAAGTGGGCCGGGATCAGGGCCTGACCTTTCAGGCGCTGCAATCCCTGCGCACGGTAATCGAAGTATATCCTGACAGCGAATATGCGAATTCCGCGATTTTGAAGTTTGATCTCGCCTTTGATCATCTGGCAGGCAAGGAGATGGAGATCGGGCGGTACTACTTGCGCCGCGATCACTACACCGCCGCCATCAACCGCTTCCGCGTGGTGGTCGAGGATTTCCAGACAACAACGCACACGGCTGAAGCGTTGCATCGGCTGGTCGAGGCATACCTGAGCCTCGGTCTCAACCACGAGGCGCAGACAGCGGGGGCCATTTTGGGCCATAACTTCCAGTCGACCGAATGGTACGAGGACAGCTACAAGCTGCTTACCGGGCAGGGGCTGGAGCCTGCGTTCTTCAAGGACAACTGGCTGGGTGCGATTTACCGCCAGACGATCAAGGGCGAGTGGTTGTAAACGGAGGGGCGGCGCCCCTCCAAACGGGCTGATTTGATGCTGCGCGGGCTAGACATTTCCGACATGCTGATCATCGACCGGCTGGAGCTTGGCTTTCAGCCCGGTCTTAACGTGCTGACCGGAGAGACCGGGGCAGGCAAGTCGATCCTGTTGGATTCGCTGGGATTCGTACTGGGCTGGCGCGGGCGCGCCGATCTGGTCCGTCAGGGGGCGGCACAGGGCGAAGTCACCGCTTGGTTCGATCTGCCCGAAGGGCATCCGGCGCATGCCGTGCTCGAAGAAGCAGGTCTTCCCGGTGGAGATGAATTGATCCTGCGGCGTATCAATACTTCGGACGGGCGCAAGACGGCTTGGGTCAATGACAGGCGTTGCTCGGGCGAGGCGTTGCGCGCGCTTTCTGAGACACTGGTAGAGTTGCACGGCCAGCACGATGACCGTGGCCTGCTCAATCCGCGCGGGCATCGGGCGATACTGGATGATTATGCGGGCAATGGGCCTGCCTTGGCCAAGGTGCGCAAGGCGTGGTCTGATCTGGGCGCGGCGCGCAAGGCGGCTGCTGTGGCGGCGGAAGAACGGGCTGCCATTCAGGCAGAGGAAGAGTTTTTGCGCCACGCTGTCGCGGAACTGGACAAGCTCGATCCGCAGGAAGGCGAGGAAGCCACGCTTGATACCAAGCGGCGGCTGATGCAGGGCGCCGAGAAAATCCGCGCCGATGTGGTCAACGCCTACGAAATCATGGGCCAGAATGGGGCGGAGCGGCAGTTGGGCGATGCGCTGCGCTGGTTGGATGGCGCGGCGGCGCGGGCCGAGGGGGCATTGGAAGCCCCGATGGCCGCGCTGAACCGGGCGATGGTGGAACTGGACGAGGCGATGTCGGGCGTGGCGAATGCGATCGATGCGATGTCCTTTAATCCGCTGGAACTGGAAGAGACAGAAGAGCGGCTTTTTGCGATCCGGGCCTTGGCACGCAAACACGACGTCGCCCCCGATGATCTGGCTGGCTTTGCCGACACGCTGCGGGCCAAGCTGGATGCGCTGGATGCGGGCGAGGCCGCGCAGGCTGGCTTGGAGAAGGCGGTCAAGGATGCTGAGGCAGCCTATCGGTCAGCAGCGGACGCGCTGAGCGCCGCGCGGCGCAAGGCAGCAGGCAAGCTGGACAAGGCCGTTTCAGCGGAACTTGCCCCGCTCAAGATGGAGCGGGCTGTCTTCGAGACGCAGATTGAGCCAGATACGCAGGGACCGGAAGGGCAGGACGCAGTGAGTTTTTCCGTAGCCACGAACCCCGGCGCGCCTGCCGGGCCTTTGGGCAAGATTGCTTCGGGTGGTGAACTGAGCCGGTTCCTCTTGGCGCTGAAGGTGTGCCTCACGCAGGGGCAGTCGGGGCTGACGCTGATCTTTGACGAAATCGACCGGGGCGTCGGTGGTGCGACTGCCGATGCGGTCGGACGCAGGCTGTCTGCACTGGCCGCCGAAGGGCAGGTGCTGGTTGTGACGCATTCACCTCAGGTGGCCGCCCTTGGTGCGCACCACTGGCGGGTGGAAAAGGCGGTCTCGAAAGGCATGACGACCTCGACCGTGGTGCCGCTGTCGCCCCTTGAAAGGGTGGACGAAGTCGCGCGGATGTTATCGGGTGACCAAGTCACAGATGCGGCGCGCGCGGCGGCCGAAGCGTTGCTGGCAGGCTGATGAGAGGGGGCAGCGCATAGCATGAGCGAACCAAGCCCTTCTTTCCTCTCGCAACAACTGAGCATGGCGGTGACCTCTTGCAAGCAGGGCTGGCAGGTGATCCGCACGCGCGGTCCGGGCAAGATCACCTTCTGGTTCATCGCTCTGCTGATCGGCATCGCGGCGGGCTTTGCAGCACTGTTGTTCCGCAAAGGGATCAACTGGTTACAGGCGGCGTTTTATGGCACCGAGGACGTCCAGTATCTGCATAGTTTCATCAGCGGGCTGAATTGGTACTGGGTGGTGCTGATCCCGACCGTTGGCGGCCTGATCGTTGGGTTAATCCTGCATCATTTCACCAATGATGCGCGGGCGCGTTCAGTGGGGGATGTGATCCTGGGCGCTGCGCTGCATGATGGTCGGGTCGAGACAAGGGCAGGCATTGCCTCTGCCTTCGCCTCGCTCATCACACTTAGTACCGGGGGATCGTCAGGCCGCGAAGGGCCGGTGGTTCATATCGCCGGAGTGATCTCTACCTGGGTCAGCAACCGGATCAATGCGGATGGGATTACTGGGCGTGATCTTTTGGGCTGCGCCGTTGCTGCTGCTGTCTCGGCCAGTTTCAACGCGCCGATCGCAGGGGCGCTCTTTGCGCTTGAGGTCGTGCTGCGTCACTTTGCGGTGCATGCCTTTGCGCCGATTGTCATCGCATCGGTTGCCGGAACGGTGATCAACCGGATTGAGTTCGGTGGCGTCACCGAGTTCACTCTGGCCGAATATGTAGACCTGCAATTCTATGCGGAGCTTCCTGCCTTTTTGCTGCTGGGGCTGACCTGTGGTCTGGTGTCGGTCGCGCTGATGCGGAGCATGTTCTGGGCCGAGGATTTCGGAAATTATCTGCAAGCCAAGACCGGCTGGCCGCGCTGGCTGCGTCCCGCTGTAGCGGGTGCGTTACTGGGCATTCTCGCACTTTGGTTCCCGCATATCATCGGCGTCGGCTATGAGACGATGTCGCTGGCGCTGACCGGTGAGCTGGCGCTGCACGAGGCGGTGGTGTTTGCCATTCTCAAGGTCGCGGCGGTTGCCATCACGCTGGGTGGGCGGATGGGGGGCGGTGTGTTTTCTCCCTCGCTGATGCTGGGGGCACTGACGGGGCTTGGGTTTGGCCTGATCGCCACGGGCGTGTTCCCGGATGTATCGGGGTCTTCGTCGCTTTATGCGCTGGCAGGGATGGGGGCGGTCGCCGCCGCTGTGCTGGGCGCGCCAATCTCGACAACGTTGATTGTCTTTGAATTGACCGGGGACTGGCAGACGGGACTGGCCGTCATGGTGACGGTCAGCATGTCCACGGCGCTGGCCAGCCGGATCGTGGACCGCAGTTTCTTTCTGACGCAGATGGAGCGTCGCGGCATCCACCTTGCCGCGGGCCCGCAGGCCTATCTGCTGGCTATGTTCATGGTGGCACGTATCATGCGGCGGCCAGACGACCCACGCGCGGCAGAAGAAGACGCGTGCTGGGATCTGATCAATGAAGGCACCTACATCGACGGTACCGCCACGCTTGAGGCCGCGATGCCGATTTTTGACAGCACAGGCGCACGATTTATCCCCGTGGTCACCCTGTCAGCCGATGCCCCGCCAGAGCTGATGGGCGCGCTTTTCCATGTCGATGCGCTGAAAGCATACAACCGTGCGTTGGCTGCCACCGCTGCTGAGGAACACTCTTAAGAGTTTCAGATGGACATGTAATTGCAACCATTGCGTGATTAATGTTTCCGGATGCGCAACAATCAACTGAGATTTCCAGATATATGACATGGTATTGTAAAATCGAAATCGTATTGTTTTTAGGGAGAAAAACTTTTCAGGAGCTTTGCTGCCATGCTCGCCTTTACTGTTTTTCCCCTTCTGGGGATGGGTCTATTGGTCCGAATTTTTGACAACGACGATGATGACGAAACAATGTCCCCGTCTTCGACTGAACAGGTCGGCACGGACGGCGAGGACACGTTAAACGGTACTGGTGGCGATGATCTGATCAGCGGGTTTGCGGGCGACGACGAACTTCGTGGCTTTGGTGGAGCAGACACTATCTTGGGCGGCGCTGGCGATGATTTTGCGATTGGCGGAAATGGCGACGACTCCATGCAGGGCAACAATGGCGAGGACACGCTGTGGGGCCGGGACGGCGATGATCGCATAAACGGTGGCAATAGCGATGATACGCTGCGCGGCGATAACGGCGATGATGTGCTTCGGGGCGGCGGCGGAGATGATGCACTTTTGGGTGGTGCCGGTGATGATGCGCTGATCGGCAACGCGGGCGATGATCTGATCCAGACAGGCAATGGGGCCGATACCGTTTTTGGAGGCAGTGGTGACGATCTGATCACCGGCTACCGCCTGCCGGTAACGGAAGGTTTTGGAGCGGGCGAGGATGATCTTGCCGGTGACTTGCTGAATGGGGACGATGGCAATGACACGATCACCGGCAATCTGGGTGACACGGTAACGGGCGGGGCAGGTGCTGACCTGATCCGGTCAATCGGTATCGATCAGCCCGGCGGTGGTGGCGTGACGGTTACGGATTTTGATCCTGCGGAGGACAGGCTTTTGTTGGCCTCCAGCAGCGGCCCAGACCTCGGTTGGGACGCCGATGACGACCGCTATCGTATTTCACAGGCCAGCAACGGTACGGATACGAACCTCTTTTTTGAGGATGAACTGCTGGCGGTGCTCCAAAACACTGATGCCGCGGCGCTTGCGGCAGACACCTCTTGGCTTGCAAATGTCCGGGTTGAAGAATTGCCGGGCCCCGTGGACGGCACCGAAGGTGATGAAACGATTGCAGGCACTGGTGCGGCGGATCGCATTTCAGGCCTGGATGGTGACGATGAAATCCGTGGCTTTGGCTCAGACGATACGGTGAACGGCGGTGCGGGCGATGATTTCCTGATCGGGGGTGCCGACGCCGATGATCTGAACGGGGAGGCGGGGAATGACACCCTTTGGGGTCTCAGCGGTGACGACGCCCTAGAAGGCAACGACGGCAATGACGTCATGCGCGGCGATCCCGGCAATGACGTGCTGTCAGGCGGTCGCGGGATCGATGCGCTTCTGGGTGGCGATGGCGACGACACACTGAACGGCGGTAACGACAATGATGTGTTGCGGACCGGGGACGGTGCCGATGTGGCCAATGGCGACGATGGCAACGACCGGATCTTTGGCTTTGGTGATCCGGCCACTGCGACCTCTGCTTTGGGTGACAATGACAGTGCGCCTGACACGCTGGATGGCGGTAACGGGAATGATACCATCACCGCCAACGATGGCGATGAAATGATCGGTGGCAGTGGCGACGACATCTTCCGTGTGCTGGGCCTTGATCAGCCTACGGAAGACAATGTTGTCATCACCGACTTCGATCCAGATGAGGATACGTTGGTTCTGGTTGACCGCAATGGCGACGACGTTGTTTTCGCACCGTCTGAAGGCACGCCAAGCGGGGGCGAATTCGATGGTGATTCAATTGTCGAAATCCGCGCGACCACGGACGGAACCAGCACCGAAGTGATTTATGATGGAAATGTCGTTGCCCTGCTTCTTGGCACAGATATCGACACGCTTGTCGGCGCAAACGCATGGCTGGCCAACACCAATGCTTTGGTGCTGGTGCAGCTCGCGACGATCTCTGCGCCAGCCGCAAGCTAGTTCCAGCGGGGGGACCGGCGTGTAAGGCGGTTTGAGCGCCCTTGCGGCGCTTAAATCTGTTCTACGGTGATCTCTTCCATCTTATAGAACGCAAGGTGGTCCTTAATCTGTGCCACGGCGTCCTTCGGATCTTCATAAGACCATGCGGCATTCTCAAGTGTGCGGCTTTTTGTGACGACTGAATAATAACTGGCGTCACCCTTATGCGGGCAGCGGCTGGTCGCGTCGGTTTTGTCCAGAAAGGCCATGGCGATGTCTTCGCGCGGGAAGTAGATCACCGGATCATAATCCCCTTCGCTCAGCTCAAGCGCATCGCTGCTTTCTGCCAAGACAGCGCCGCCTGCGCGCACGCTCCAGGTGCCGGGTGCCTTGGTAATCTTGATGTGACTGGCCATGTGTTATCCCCCTCAATTTATTATGTAGCGCCTAGAGCGGCGCTGTTGCGGCATCCAACCATAGTTTTGTGGCAGGCGATACCCGTGGGCCGATCTTTTCCGCAACCTCAGCGTGGTAGGCGTTGAGCCAGTTCAGGGCGTCACGGTCCAGCAGCGCGGGATCAATAAGGCGCTTGTCGATGGGCGCAAAACTGAGCGTTTCCCAATTCAGCATCTTGCGGTGATTGTCACCGCCCGGCAGAGCCGGAGCAGGGCGCACCACCAGCAGGTTCTCAATGCGGATGCCGAATGCCCCTTCGCGGTAGTAGCCGGGTTCGTTTGAAAGGATCATGCCGGGCTTCAACGCCACATTGCTGATCCTGCTTAGCCGCTGCGGGCCTTCATGAACGCTCAGATAGGCCCCCACGCCGTGACCCAGCCCGTGATCAAAGTCCTGACCGGCAAGCCAGAGGGGCATGCGTCCGATTGCCTCTATATGGCAGCCAGCGATGCCTTCGGGCCAGCGCAGGCGGCTCATCGCGATCATGCCCGCCAAGACGCGGGTAAAGGCGGCGCGGGCCTCGGCAGGTGGGGTTCCTATGGCCACCGTTCGGGTGATGTCTGTCGTTCCGTCAAGGTATTGCCCACCGGAATCAAGGACCAGAAGATGGCCATCCTTCAGCGTGCTGTCAGTGTCCTCGGTCACGCGGTAATGCATGATCGCCCCATTTGGACCGGTGCCTGCAATGGTTTCAAAACTGATGTCCTGCAGCGCGTTGTCCTTGCGCCGGGCCGCCTCAAGCTGGCTGACGACCTGTGTCTCGCTGATTGTACCGGGGGCCTGGGCGTCAAGCCAGGCCAGGAGTTCACAAAGCGCCGCACCGTCGCGCAAATGCGCCTGCGCGGAACCTGCGATCTCGGCTTCGTTCTTGCAGGCCTTCGGTATAGCGCAGGGATCGTCGCCCCATTTGGCACGGTCACCCAGCGATTGTGCGACGATGACAGGAACGGATTGTTTGTCGATCAGGACAGGCCCTTCCAGGGCTTCAAGAAAGCTGAGAAATCCTTCCGGAGTGTGGATGGTCACCGCGTCGCCCAGGTGTTCATCCATGCCTGTCAGCTTGGAGGGCGCCATGAAAAGGTCAACTGCGCCGGTATCATGCAGCACCGCAAACCCGTGTGCGACCGGGTTGCGCGGAATATCGGAGCCTCGGATGTTCAAAAGCCAATTGTGGCTGTCGGGCAGGGTGATAGCTGCGGCCTTATGGCCATTGTCGGTAAGGCCCTGCGCAAGCCTTCCGCGTTTCGCGGCATGGCTTTCGCCTGCAAACTCAATGGGATGTATCTTGGCCGGGTTCATGGGTGGCGCTGGTTGATCCGTCCAGATCCGGTCGACAAGATTGTCACAGGGCTTGAGCGTGATCTTGCTGCCGGAAAGCGCTTCTTCCACCTGGCTGATCTGGCCTGGCGTGTGCAGCCATGGATCGAACCCGACAGTGCCGCCGTCTGGCAACTGGTCCTTCAGCCATGCGCCGAGGGTCATTTCAGGCCATGGCACTGGTGTGAAAACAGACGCGACCTGTGCCTTGACCTGGGTGCGGTATCGACCGTCGACAAACACGCCCGCGATGTTGTGCAAAGCGGCGCAGAAGCCAGCGGATCCGGTAAAGCCAGTCAGCCATGCCAGGCGGTCATCATGCGGCGCCACGTATTCGCCCTGATGGGCGTCGGCGCGTGGCACCAGAAAGCCATCGAGCTCTTCGGCGGTCAGCTCTTTGCGCAGGGCGGCGAGGCGGGGTGGCCCTTGTTCAGGCCGCGCGGTGACCTCGAAGCTTTGGAACATGCGCGCCTCCTTGCAGGCTGATGCGGACGGTAAGGGGTCTTAGCTGGCCTTGCGGATTCCCATGACGCGAGCACGGGCGCGTGGGTCACTGTCAAAGAGCGCGGCAAGCTGTTCGGTCATCGCGCCGGCAAGTTGATCCACATCGGTGATGGTGACCGCGCGATCATAATAGCGAGTCACATCATGGCCGATACCAATCGCCAGAAGTTCGACCGCCCGGCGCTTTTCCACCATGGCGATCACGTCACGCAGGTGCTTTTCCAGATAGTTTGCGGGGTTCACGGACAGGGTTGAATCGTCCACCGGCGCGCCATCTGAAATGACCATCAGGATCTTGCGCGCTTCATGGCGTGCCATCATCCGACGGTGCGCCCATTCCAGCGCCTCCCCGTCGATGTTTTCCTTCAGCAGACCTTCCTTCATCATCAGGCCGAGGTTGTCGCGTGTGCGCCGCCAAGGTGCATCGGCGGATTTATAGATGATGTGGCGCAAATCGTTCAGGCGACCGGGCTGCACCGGGCGGCCCTCGTTCAGCCATGCCTCGCGGGCTTGGCCCCCCTTCCAGGCGCGTGTGGTGAACCCAAGGATTTCCACTTTCACGTTGCAGCGTTCCAAGGTCCGCGCCAAAACGTCCGCGCAGATCGCCGCAATGGAAATCGGGCGGCCGCGCATGGAGCCGGAATTGTCCAGCAGCAGCGTGACAACGGTGTCGCGGAATTCCGTGTCTTTTTCGACCTTGAAGCTGAGCGGCGTCGTGGGATTTGCAACAACCCGTGCCAAGCGACCAGCGTCAAGAATGCCCTCTTCGAGGTCGAACTCCCAAGACCGGTTTTGTTGCGCTTGCAAGCGCCGCTGTAGTTTGTTTGCCAGACGGCTTACCGCCCCTTTCAACGGCTCCAGCTGCTGATCAAGGTACGCGCGAAGGCGTTCCAATTCGACTGGTTCGGCCAGTTCCTCAGCGCCGATCACCTCGTCATGGGTGTCGAGGTAGACCAGATAATTGGGGTCGGCGTCTGAAACCGGCTGCGGGGCAGGCGGCTCCATCGGGGCATCGCCCTCTGGCATCTCGGCCTCTTCACCCAATTCCTGATCGGCCATATCGTCCATGGAGACCTGGGCCTCGGCGGCGTCCTGCTGATCTTCCTGTGACTGTTCGGCGCTGCCTTCGGCGTCGTCCTCTTCCTGATCGTCCTGACCTGTGCTGTCCGGATCCTGATCTTCTTCAGTGCCCTCTTCGGCTTCGTCTTCCTGATCTTCGTCCAGTGCGTCAGGGTCGTCGCCCAGCTGGTCGCCATAGCCAAGATCGGTGATCATCTGGCGCGCAAATTTGGCGAATGCCGACTGGTCGTCGAGAATATCGTTAACGTTTTCAAGCGTGCCGCCAGCTTGATCTTCGATAAAGCCGCGCCACAATTCCATGGCGTTCTCTGCCCCGGCAGGCAGATCACGGCCCGTGGCGAGGTGGCGGACCAGATAGCCTGCAGCCGTGGCGAGGGGCACGTCACTGGCTTGTTTTGCCTGATCGTAGCCCTTGCGCAGGGCTTCATGCTTGATCTTGACGTCGATGTTGCCCGCAGTTCCCGGCATGTCGCGCGCGCCCATCGCCTCGCACCGGGCGGTTTCCATCGCCTCATACAGGTCGCGGGCCATTTCGCCCTGCGGGGCATAACGCGCATGGGTCTGGCCATTGTGATAGCGGCGGTTCAGCGCCAGCGCATCAGCGGTGCCGCGTGCCAGCAGGACTTCCTCGCGGGTCATGCGGCGGCTGACCTGCGGCAGGCGCATGGTTTCACCGGACAGGCCCGACGGATCGACGGAATAGGTGACGTTCAGCTCCGGGTCATTCGCCATGACCTTGGAGGCTTCTGCCAGCGCTTTCTTGAAGGCGTCTGCGGGATTGTCGGAAGGTTTAGACATTGGTGTCCCCCATCGCGGTCTTCAGGTCAATTTGCCCCGCTGCCAGTCGGGCGAGGACATCCACATGAACGTCAAGCGCGTCCACTACCGGATAATCAGTGTCTTGCCCGTCAAAGGCAAGGTTCAGGTCCGTGCCCGCCAGCACAACGGCATCGGCACCTCGGTCCCGGATCAGGCGTTGGCCCGCGTCCGGGAACATCACCCGCTGCGCTTCGGTGCAGACACCTGAAACCGCCATGTCCAGATAGGCCTGGCCCAGAGTGTCAATTTCATCTTCCAAAGCGACAGCTTTTGTCTGTTTGAGCTGTCCGTAAAGGCCGGTGCGCATCACGACACGGGTGCCCAGAAGTCCTACTGTCGAAAACCCCTGTGCCTGAAAATAGGCGTCCAGCGGGGTCATTGCAGAAATGAGCGGCAGGGATGAGATTGCCTTGGTCTCCTCGAAACAGAAATGCCCCCCCAAAGAGGTGATTGCCACGCAATCGGCTCCGGCTCCGGCAAGCTGATCAATTGCCTTGGCATAGATATTGGCCTGTGCCTGCCGGTCGTCGGCAAGGTTATTGCGGATCAACGTATGCACGTCGCCGTGAGAGATCGTCAGTTCAAGCGGCTTGCCCAAATCGGCGACTGCCCGGGTGAGCCGCTGGTAATACGCGACGGTCGCAGCGACGCCTATGCCTCCGATCAAGCCGATATGCATGACAGATGCCTCACCCCAAGCTGACGCTTGCGGCACTTTCAGGAAGTTCCTCGTCGAACAGGCGCTGGTAGAACTCAGCCACGGTCTGGCGCTCAAGTTCATCGCATTTGTTGAGGAAACTCAGGCGGAAGGCGTAGCCGATGTTGCGGAAGATCTCGGCGTTCTGCGCCCATGCGATGACAGTCCGGGGGGACATCACGGTGGAAAGTTCCCCGTTCATAAAGGCTGTGCGGGTCAGGTCCGCCACGGTCACCATCTGTTTGACCGTCTTGCGGCCTTTCTCGGTGTTGTAATGCGGGTTCTTGGACAGAACGATCGCGGTTTCGGCGTCGATGCTCAGATAGTTCAGCGTTGCCACCAGTGACCAACGGTCCATCTGGCCTTGGTTGATCTGCTGGGTACCGTGGTAAAGGCCGGTGGTGTCACCCAGACCGACGGTGTTGGCAGTCGCGAAGATGCGGAAATAGGGGTGTGGTGTGATCACTTCGTTCTGGTCCAGCAGCGTCAGCTTGCCGTCCACTTCGAGCACACGCTGGATCACGAACATCACGTCCGCGCGGCCCGCGTCGTATTCATCAAACACGATAGCGGTCGGGTTGCGCAGCGCCCAAGGCAGGATGCCTTCCTGAAACTGAGTGATCTGCTTGCCATCACGCAGCTTGATCGCGTCCTTACCGATAAGGTCGATCCGGCTGATGTGGCTGTCGAGGTTCACGCGCACGCAGGGCCAGTTCAGCAAGCTGGCGACCTGTTCGATGTGCGTCGATTTGCCCGTGCCGTGATAGCCCTGGATCATCACCCGGCGGTTGTGGCTAAAGCCTGCAAGAATCGCCAACGTGGTGTCGGGATCGAACTTGTAGGTACTGTCGAGGTCTGGCACCCGGTCCGTGCGCTCGGCAAAGCCTTTGACGACCATGTCCGTATCAATGCCAAACACCTCACGCACGCTGATTTCTTCAGTCGGTTTGGTGTTGATATCCAGTGCGCCGTCGGCCATCGGGTCGTCCTTTCATCCATGCTCCGGGGGGAGACTAAAATCCGCCCCGTGGTGCAACATATCAGCCGCACCTGCAAGGGCTGGCCTATCGGTTTATCGCTCTTTACCGCCAGATATATGGATCAGCCGGTTGCCATGGCAACCTGCGCACAGCCACAGGCGGCGTTGATGGGGCGGTCGGCGCGGGCTTCGGCCAGATCAAGACGCAGCTTGATATGAGCCGCATCGCCGGTCTTGTCCTGCGCGATCAGGCAATCGTAGAGCCCGCGCAGGGCCCAGACATTGTCCGGGTGCTGACAGGCGCGCGGCAGACCTGGGGCAAGCCCAAGGTCTTCGCGAAAGACGGTCTCTGCATCGGCGAAATGACCCTGTTCGAACAGCAGTGCGCCCAATGCGTGGCGCGTGGGCTGCATCCACCCCCATGGTTCGTCATAGGGCAGGGCATCATCAAGAGCGACAGCATCGCGCAACCTTTGGAAAGCAGTCTCGTACGCGCCCTTGCGATACGCCAATTCGCCGTCCAGCATTGCCGTTGCGATCTCAAGCAGGTCCACGACACGCACGTTGTGCAGCAGGCGGCTTTCCGGGACGCGGGCCTTGGCCGCCATAAAGACAGCGTGCTGCTCTTCGGCTTCGGGCACGCGTCCGAGGGCGGACAGCGCCAGCGCCTTGGCATACTCAATCATCGCAACTTTCGTGCAGCGGGTTTCGATGTCGTCGGGCAGTTCCAGCTTCAGAATGTCTTCCCACATGCCGAACCGGATCAAGACATGCGGCTCCATGCTGAGATAGCTCTCAAAGAAATCCGCCATGGGGGGTGACTGCATCTGCAAGAGTGCCTCTGGCGTCGTTTCATCGATACCGCGCACCGCCCGCATTGCCGGCTCAAACTGCCCAAGGAAAAGAGCGCCATAGATCACAAAATGATAATCGTGCTGGCGGTAGCCGGTGTAGATGTTGAAGGCCCCTTCGGCCTCGTAATATTTCAAATCCGCCTCTATCGCCTGTTCGTTCCAGCGCACCACGTTTTCATAGTGCCCGCAAAGCACGTCGATGTGGGTTGGCATGTGCACCAGATGGCCTGCGTCCGGCACCAGCGTGCGCAGAACATCGCCTGCCTTAAGTGCCCTTTCTGGATGCGAGGACATTTCCATAAGGTGCACGTAAAGGTGGAGGATGCCGGGATGCGCCATACCACCGGGCAGTGTCATCTGGCGCTCCAGAACGTTTTGCGCCTCCTGGGTAAAGGCACCTGCGGCGATATCGCCGGTTTGCAGGTTCCACATGTTCCAAGGGGTGAGGTTCATCAGGGCGTCAACAAAAGTCGTGGCCACCTCCGGATCATCGGGATGGGCTGAATGGACGTCCCGCATGGCATCTGCAAAGGCATGGTCCCATGGGGCCATATCCTCAATCGGCTCGCGTTGAGGGTAGCGTGCCTCGAGCGCCGAGATCAGAGCCGCCTCAACCGGAGACACAGTGCCGGTCAGGGACAAAGCGGCCTGTGCGGCGTCGTATGCTTCGGCCAAGGCTTCCGCGCGGCCTTTGGAATCGTAGAGGACCCACGGCATGTTGTAGTTTGGCCCTGCCGCATAGGCATGGCCCCAATGCGCCATGGCGCAAGTGGGATCAGCCGCGATGGCTTTTTCAAAGCATGCAATCGCTTCCTTGTGATTGAAGCCGTAAATCCAGTTCAGCCCACGGTCGAACCATAGCTGCGCTTCCGCGCTCCGCGTGGCTACCTTGCGGGAATAACGCCCCAAATCATAGGGATAGTCCATGTTGGCCTCCTTTGCGCTGGCATCAGAGGCCAACCTTTAATCCTTGAAATTCCGGCTGACCTTCAATTGGTCCCACGCCCACATGACCTGCTGAAGCTGATCTTCCTGCGACCGGTCGCCACCGTTCATGTCGGGGTGCAGCACCTTGATCAGTGCTTTATAGGCCTTGCGGATTTCGGGCTTGGTCATGCTGTCCTTGACCTCAAGTATATCGACAGCGCGGCGCTCGGTCGGCGGCAAACGCCTGCCAGCCTGCGCACCGCGACCCGGGTTCTGGGTCGCGTTCTTGCCCAAAACCTGATGCGGGTCCTCAATGCCTAGACGCGCCCAAGCGCGCTGCTCCGGATCACCAAGCGGTTTGGTCTTGCGTTCCCACACCTTGTCCTCGGACAACTGCGCGTTCAGCTCAGCTTCGGTCGTGCCGTCGAAGAAATTCCACTTCAGGTTATATTCGCGAACATGCTGCTGGCAAAACCAGAAGTAGTCGTCCAGCACATCGGGCGCTTTGGGCGCACGGAACTTGCCGGGCTCATCGCAGCCGTCATGATCGCACACGCGCGTCGAGGTTTCGGACGCGCCTGACATGCCCCTCCGGCCACGGGGGTTCTTCTTTTTCGAGGACGACACAGACATGTCGAAACCGAAGGGATCAGGTTTGCTCATGGGGTTAGACCTTTCCGACTCAGGCGCATGAGTTTAGACGCTGGGGAGCGAGATTGAAGGGGGCGAGGGTAAAAAAATATGTCGAAGACACAAGAGATTGAAGATCGGTTGCGTGAGGCCTTTGCGCCACGCGAATTGCTGGTTGTGGATGACAGTGAAAGCCACCGTGGGCACGGTGGATATCAGGAGGGTGGTGAAAGCCACTACAATGTGCGCATCCGTAGTGAGGCGTTCAAGGGGCTAAGTCGGGTCGCGCGCCACAGGGCCGTGCATTCGGTACTTGGGCCGGACCTGATTGCGCGCATTCATGCGTTGGCACTTGATCTAGATGTTTAGGAGTGTGTCCTAAGCATCTGTTTTTGCGTCTTTTCGAGAGGCTGCAAGATTGCCGAGTGTCGTGCTCACTCCGTCGATATCGCTGGTGTCTTCAACGCCATTGTCCAAGGGCCCATCCTCATGATCAGGTGTTTTCTCTTCTGACACAGGCGCCTGGGTTTCCTGTGTTGACGCACCTTTGGTGGTCTCCGGACTGTCTTTCACAGTTGGATCACCCACTTTTTCGGCCTGTCCAGTCGGTTCGGATGTTGTGACAGAGACAACCTCTGGAGGTGGCAGCAACTCTGGCGCGAAAGCCTCAGTATCATTCTCGCGAAGCCTACGAAAGACCAGCAGGTTGCGCCATTCCGTTGTGGTAGAGGTCAGACCAGCGCGTTCGATCGATGGCAATGTCTCAGCCCGCTGATATTCCCAACCATCTCCGGCGAGCCCATTCATCAGTTCTTGGATTGCATGACTGAACCGCGCCTCGGCCCCTTTGACCCCCTTGGCCTTGAGGCCCTTGGTGGGGGCGGGAACGACTTTGTATTCGTAGCGGGGCATGGGCAGTCTCTGGCGTTGTGTCGCGTCGTTTTACCGGATGGATAACGGAAAGGGAACTGGGCGCGAAACTCCGCTTTATGGGGTCACTTGCGTTTTAGAGCGATGCGGCGGCTGATGCGGGATGGATCGGGCATTTCGGTTTGTGCGGCCTTGAAGGCGGCAAGCTTGTCCTGAATGGACTGCGGCATCGGCGCGACCTTGGGGCCGGACTGATCAACATGCAGGGTCAGACCTTCGGCGGTTGCGGCCAGCCAGCCGTCCTTGTGGTGCATTTCCTGATAGGCGTGGAACCGCTTTTCGTCGTGTTCGATCAGGTAAAAGGTGCAGGTCACTTCGTCACCCTCGTGCAGCTCACGCAGATAGCAGATGTGAAATTCAGCGACGTAGGTGGTGCAGCCCGTGGTCTCCAGATAATCGAGGCCAAAGCCGATGAGCGGATAAAGCTGATCGACGGATTCGTCGAAAAGCACGTTGTAATAAGCCATGTTGAGGTGGCCGTTGTAGTCGATCCATTCCGGCTTGACGGTCTGGAGGGAAGAGCGGAAGGGGGCTTGCATGCTGGTCTCCAGTGGCGGTGCCCGCCTTAGCCTTTGAGCTTTGCTGCGACGAGTTGGTTCACCACCTTCGGATTGGCCTTGCCGCCCGTGGCCTTCATCACCTGACCCACGAACCAGCCTGCAAGTTTCGGGTTTTCCTGCGCCTTGGCAACCTGATCGGGGTTGGCGGCAATGATCTCGTCCACCGCTGCTTCGATGGCGCCGGTGTCGGTGACCTGCTTCATGCCTTCGGTCTCGACGATCTCGTTCGGTTCGCGGCCGGTGGTGTAGCAGATCTCGAAGACGTCCTTGGCGATCTTGCCGGAGATGGCGTCAGAGGCGATCAGGTCGATGATCTGGCCAAGTTGGGCAGGTGTCACCGGGCTTTCGGTGATGCCTTTTTCGTCCTTTTTCAGACGTCCGAACAGTTCGTTGATGACCCAGTTGGCAGCCATCTTGCCGTCGCGGCCTTTGGCGACGTCTTCAAAGTAGCCTGCACTGTCCAGATCGGCCGTCAGTACAGAGGCATCATAGTCCGACAGGCCGAAGTCGCCGATGAAGCGGGCCTTCTTGGCGTCGGGCAGTTCCGGCAGCGTGTCGCGGATGTGGTCGACCCAGTCCTGTTCGATCTCCAGCGGCAGCAGATCGGGATCGGGGAAGTAGCGGTAGTCGTGGGCTTCTTCCTTGGACCGCATGGAGCGGGTTTCCTGTTTGTCGGGGTCGAAGAGCCTCGTTTCCTGCACCACTTCGCCGCCGCCTTCCACGATAGCAATCTGGCGGCGCGCCTCGACCTCGATCGCCTGCTGTATGAAGCGCATGGAGTTCATGTTCTTGATCTCGCAGCGCGTGCCGAGGTGGGAGAAATCCTGTGTCTCCTGATAGCGTTCGTAATCGCCAGGACGGCAGATGGAGACATTGACGTCGGCGCGCATCGCGCCCGACTGCATGTCGCCGTTGCAGGTGCCAAGGTAACGCATGATCTGGCGCAGCTTGGCGAGGTACGCGGCAGCCTCCTCTGGGCCGCGGATGTCGGGGCGGCTTACGATCTCCATGAGACACACACCGGTCCGGTTGAGGTCCACGAAGGACATGTTGGGGTCCATGTCGTGGATCGACTTGCCCGCGTCCTGTTCCATGTGGATGCGTTCGATGCGGACAAGACGCGCCGTGCCGTCGCCCATTTCCACCAGCACTTCGCCTTCGCCCACGATAGGTTCATATAGCTGACTGATCTGATAGCCCTGCGGCAGGTCGGGGTAGAAGTAGTTCTTGCGGTCGAAGGCGGATTTCAGATTGATCTCGGCTTTCAGTCCCAGCCCGGTACGCACGGCCTGTTCCACGCAATATTCGTTGATCACGGGCAGCATGCCGGGCATGGCCGCATCCACGAAAGCGACGTTGGAATTGGGTTCCGCCCCGAATTGGGTCGATGCGCCAGAGAAAAGCTTGGAATTGGAAGACACCTGCGCGTGGACTTCCATCCCGATGACGAGTTCCCAGTCGTCTTTTGCGCCCGCGATACGCTTGGGCTTGGGGGTGTCATAAGTCAGGTCAAGCATGGGGGTGCCTCCGGCAAAGCTGTGCTGAGGCGGGTTTAGGACAGGCAGCGGAGTGCTGCAAGTCCATGGGTGCGCATGGGCAAAAGGAACTGGCCTTTTGCCCGCTTTGTCACCGTTTCCTTAACGGATCACGTGGACTGAACATTTCGCGTGACGCACAACGCGGGCGGCGGTGGAGCCAAGAAAGAAATCCTCCATCCCCGGACGGTGCGAGGCGAGGACGATACAGTCGCATCCGTGTTTGTCGGCATAATCAAGGATCGCTCTGCCCGCGTGGCCGGAGACGAGGTGTGTCTCAGCACCTGGCAACGCCTTGGCGGACGCGTTCATTTCCTCGGCAGCCTCTTGCCGGGTGTGATCGAGGATTTCCTGCGGAATTTGTGTGGTGGCGTAGCTGGGGATGGTTTCCATCACGTGGATCACGTGAAATTTTGCGCCATCCTCAGAAATGGCCTGGGCAACTTCATAAGATGCTGCGGTGTCGTGTTCTTTATCGAGTAGCACGGGGACGAGAATATTCTTGTACATGGCCCAATCTCCAATCTGTTCGGCAGTAGTGATTGACCTTAGGATAGGGTCGCGCTGTCGGCTTTGATGTAGGTCAAGGGATTTTTTGAGGAAAGGATGCTTTGGCCGGACGCCACGCCGGATGATTCTTGCGCGGGCAGTCAACAGTGCTAAACGCACCGACTTTGTACCTGTTCTGGCCTGTTTGACCAGTTTTCCAGACGCTCCTCTTGCCTTTGATAGAGATCAATGCGCCCGCAGTCCTGGTCGTTAGCCTGTCCAGAAGGTTGAGGAGGAACCGAAATGTATTCAAGAATTCTCGTCCCTGTTGATCTGGACAACGTTGACAAGCTTTCCAAGGCTATTGATCTGGCTGGCAAGACCGCGAAAGAGAGCGATGCCGAAATTATCTATGTTGATGTTGTCGATGCGGTGCCAACCATGTCGGCGCGCACCGACGGTGAACGCATGGCAGATCGTCTCAGGAAATTCGCTGCGGACCAGTCTGCAGCATATGGCGTGCCCACCTCTGATCACGTGGCATTGCGAAGTGACCTGCATTTAAATGTCGGCTCGGACATCATCAAAGCCGCGAAAGAGGCCGATTGCGATCTTATCGTGATGGCAAGCCATGTACCGGGGTTCAAGGACCATATCCTGTCGTCCAACGCGGGCTATGTTGCGTCCCACGCCCCGATGTCTGTCTATGTCGTGCGGTGATGTGGACGTATAGCGGTGATCTGCGTCACTGAACAACGCCGGATCTGCCAAGCAAGATAGCAAATGGACCCGACTTAATCCTGCATCAGGTCATTGGTGGCGTATCGCACCACCGATGTTTCGATGGATGGGTCCCTCGTGCCTACCAGCACAACACCTTCTCCGTTCAGCGGCATAGAGCGGCGTTGCAGGGAAAATTCCTGTCCGTCTGCGGTGATCACGGTGCTGCCGGATGAGCTATGATCAGTGTATTCAAGCTGGGCAGCGCGCAACTCGAAACTGCCGTGTTTGCGGGATACCCAGGGATGTTCCAACACGGCCTCGCAGTCAGCGGAACGGCCGACCATGACGCTTTGACCATTTGTGAGCGTCCATTCGCGATCTCCGGCCTGAAGTGCGACAGATTCTGTGCGGGGGCCATCATCGGCGTCCTTGGCGCCAAAAAGCACGGTCTGCGTGTCCATGTCGCCAACCGCAAACGAGTGCACGCGCACCGGGTCAGCCTTACCCTTGAGCTTGAGCCCGCCCATGGAGACACAAAGTGCCCGGTTGCGTTCGGACAGTTGTTCAAAGGTGGTGTCGCCCATCAATACTTCGCCGGGTTTGGCCAATACAGACAGCCGCGCTGAGGTGTTCACAGCATCACCAAAAATATCGGTGCCGTGGTTGAGCACTTCTCCCCAATACGCGCCTGCGTGTACAGCCATGCCATTGGCCCATTCGGTCTCGATCATGGCGCGGGCGGCGGCAAAGGCCTGTTCTGCCTCAGTGTAGACACTCAGTGTGTCGTCGCCTTTGGAATTGATGCAGACGCCACCACATTCGTCGATGATGGTGCGCATGCGGGCCAGGACAATGCTGATCTGCGACAGGGCGTCCCGCTCGGGCAATTCCTCGTACAGTTTTGTACTGCCCGTGATGTCAGCAATCAGGACGTGCGCCGTCGGCATAGATGTGAAAGCTCCGGAGCTGGTCAGCGGCCTCCCCAAGTGGCCGCCTGCAAAGCAACATTAGGTTTGTGAGCGATTCAAAGCAATGACTTAGACAGCAGGTTCCGCACTTGGATGCTACCCCCGGTCACCGCTATCCGATCCTTCGTTCAGCTTGCCTGTGCAACGGGTCCGGTATCTGTGAAAACGATGCGTTTGCCCGATGCAATTTCCTTGCTGAACATAGCCGTTATGATGCGCATGGCGTCATCACGGCCTGAGGCGGCAAAACGTGTGGGCGAATGCACCCGCAGATTGTTGTCAAACCCGCGCGCCGCGTGTGCCCAGATCATCGGATGCAGTTCCGTCAGATGATTGCGGACGATCCATTGCGCACTGTTGGCGATAAGGGAACGTACCTGATCGGCGCGGTCATTGCCTGAAAACGCCTGACCGATTGCATTTGCGCAATACGCGGCCAGCAGGTTCACGGTGTAGGGGTCTGAGCGGCGCTTAAGAATATCTTTCAGGCCTTCCACGAAAAAATCGATATCAAGGTTCGCGCATGCCTGATCATCATACCCAATCGCGTCGAACTGCACCCATGTATAACCGCCTGCTCCCCATGTGTCTGCTGTCCGCGAGGCAGTTCGGCGGGCCTCCAGCTCCAGCTCCTCGTAGGACCCAAACCAACGGGGCAAAAGATGGTTGCCCATGGCACGCATCGGGCGCGGATTGGCGTGGTTCATGTCGATCAGGACTTCATAGCGGTCTGCCGCGTGACGCTTTCCAGTATCGCTGCCACCAAGCAGGGCGCAGCATGTTGCGGCCAACAGGGGCGAACCTGACTTGCGAGGGCAGAATGGGGCCATGATATCTGTTGCCCGGTCGAAATGGGCCTCAAAGGCTGCGCGATTGCGATCAGGTACTTCAATGTCCCAGCAATTGCCGCGCCATGCCCAACCGATATCCATGTGCGTCTGCGCTACGATGCAAGCCACCACATAGGATTTTGGGTATTCCGCAAGCACATGCTCAAGGGCTTCGATCCCCGCAAGCAGCGGCGCACCCTTGGCGGGGTGACCGTCCATCAGCGCGTGTTCTGCGGCATGAACAACGTCTGCACGGGCACCGTAGGCCAAAAGGTCAGCGACAGGCATGGTCCCGGGCGTCATGTGGCGCTGGGCATCGGCTGTCTGAATGAGTGCGATCAGGTCGTCCCAGCGTTCCTGACGGACCAGATATTGCGCCCGAGAAAGATGTTTGTCGCGAATTGCATCTTCTGCTGTTGGATCGGGGCACGTAATATGAAGCGCATCGTCAGTTGGCGTAGCCATAATCGTGCGCGGAGCGCGGCGTCGAATTTGCGCAGGCACTGGCGCGGTCGGCGCAAAAGATGGCTTGTCTTCTTTCAGAAGCCAACCCAGCGGGCCGATGTGCTTTTGAAGAAAGGTGCTCAATGGTTTCATTTCAATCCGGTCCAGTGACGAGGCGTTTCTCAGCTTTTATGCGTGGGCATTGCGGCCAGAGCGTGGCAGCCGTGCGAAGATATCGCGGTGATAGTTCCATTTTTGCGGGTATTTGGCTGCGGCAAGGAAATGCCCATTTCTGCTGATTGTCGCGCAAAGCGCGACGGTCAATGGGATGGGTGGCGGTTTGTTTCCAGTTTTTCCTATTCTGGAACGGGTTTGTTGCCTCCGATGGCCAATTATCTGCATAATCCCGCGGATGAGAATTGTGACACTGCCTTTCCTGAGGATCTGCAGCGCGCTGGCACTGAGCAGTGCAGCAGTTGCAGTGCAGGCCGAGTCGTTTTTGCGCCCTGAAGGTCGGGCTGCTGTGTCCCTTGCTGCACCTCCGGCGGCCAGCTCCTTTGCGGACACGGTCGCGACAACGGGTGTAACGGCTCTCGCGCCGCCTCGCTTTCAGACGACGATCCGTCCGCCCGTGCGTACAGGGCAACTCCCAAACACCAGATGGCAGCACATGGCGGGGCACGCCCTCTGGACCCGTGCAGCACTCTCGGCACTCAAGGATCATGGCAGGCCGCTGGTCGATCTGGTGCCCCGTGACATCGCGAACTGGTGCCCCAAATATCCGTCCGCCAGCGAAGCGGACCGCCGGGCGTTCTGGGTAGGCTTCATGTCCGCGCTTGCAAAGCACGAGAGCACCTATCGGCCGTGGGCCGTAGGCGGTGGTGGCAAATGGTACGGTCTTTTGCAGATCCTGCCTTCAACGGCGCGTGGTTACAAATGCAACGTCGGCACCGGAGCGGCGCTGAAAAACGGGGCCGCCAACCTCAGTTGCGCGGTGCGCATCATGGCCAGCACCGTGCCGCGGGACGGGGTCATCCATGGCTACCGGGGCCGCAAGGGGCAGGGCGTTACAGCCGACTGGGGGCCGATGCATTCCGCCCCGAAGAGACGGGATATGGCAGGTTGGCTGAAGCGGCAGAATTACTGCAAGCCGACGAATGCCACACGACCGCGCGCGCGACCCTGATCACTGCATCAGCTGGAAATGTGTACGGCGCGTCGTCAGGCCATGGGCATTGAGTGCGTCTTCCAAAGCCTGATGCGGCGGGGTCGCTTCAAACGGCAGGCGGATTTTTGCACCGGTTTGCAGCACCAGCGTGACACGTACAGAGAAATCTAGCCTTGTGTCCAAGCGGACGCGCTCGATCTCTTCCAAGGCCACCTGCGCAGTGCGTTTTCCGGTAAACCAACGTATTTCCTGGTCTGTAAGGGTCAGGCCGCTGGGCGGATTGCGGTAGAGGTCCCAAAGGGCGGGCAGGGTGAAGAATGCAAGAAACCCCACAATCCACAGGGCTGCGTCCAACACAAAATACGCCCCGGCAAGCGCCAGCCAGATCGCCAGAACAATCAGGCCGGCACGCAGGCTGCGGCCTTGCCGGTGATACGTGAAATCCGTGCTCACCTGCCGCCGGTAACGTTCAGGGTGGAACCGGTGACATAAGATGCCTCGTCCGACATGAGCCACAGAACGGCGTTCGCCACTTCATCGGCAGAACCCGCCCGGCCCATGGGAACGGTGCCGCCCAGTCTTGCCGCGCGGTCAGGGTCGCCGCCTTTGCCGTGCAATTCGGTCTCGATCAGGCCTGGCGCTACGGCCATGACGCGGATGCCTTTGGCGGCGACTTCATCCGACAGTCCTTTGGTGAACGTGTCGATGGCAGCCTTGGAGGCGGCGTAATCAACGTATTGGTTGGCTGAACCAAGGCGCGCTGCAGCAGAAGAGATGTTGATAATCACGCCATGGCCCTGCGCTTCCATGCGCTTGACGGCAGGCTGTGCCACCAGAATCGCGCCGATGACATTCACGTCAAAGATCTGGCGCAGACGGTCGTGGGTCAGGTCAGTGACACGAGCCGTCTGGCCGACGATGCCCGCGTTATTGATCAGCGCATCAAGCTGGCCAAAGCTGCCGTCGATCTGGGCAAAGATGTTGTCGATGTGGGCAGGATTTGCGACATCGGCCTGTACGACGACGGTCTTTGCGCCAGCCTCTTGGGCGGCTGCGGCCACCGCTTCGGCACCTTTCGGATCAGAATTATAGGTCAGGGCAAGGTCATAGCCCTGCGCGGCGGCAAGCCGGGCGCAAGCAGCACCGATGCCAGCAGAGGCACCGGTGATCAGGCAAACGGGGCGGTCGGTCATGGGTCAGGCTCCTTGGATACGGGTCAGCATCTCGGTGGTGTCCCGGCTGAGGTCACGTGTGGCGAGGATACGGGCAACTTCCGTCTTGATCTTGTTTTGACGGTCCGCGTCGTAGCGTTTCCATGTCTGGAAAGCAGAGCACATGCGCGCGGTGGTCTGCGGGTTGATCGGGTCGAGGGTGATCAGCCAGTCTGCCAGCAGCGTATAGGCATCGCCGCTTTCGTGGTGAAAACCCGCGTGGTGCATTGCCAAAGCCCCGAAGACGGCGCGGAAGCGGTTGGGGTTCTTGTGATTGAAATCGGGGTGTTCCGTGAGGCGTTCGGCGGTCGCGGCGGCGTCCTTGGGTTTTGCCTCCATCACCTGCAGGCCGAACCATTTGTCCATGACAAGGCGGTCGTCCTTCCACTGGGCCTCGAAGTCGGCGAGCATCTGCGCGCCTTGTCCCACGCGGATGGCGTTCGCAAGAGCGGCGAGCTGCTGAGTCATGTTGTCGGCTGCCGCATATTGCTGGGCGGCCAGTTCCGCCCCCTCGGCGCGGGTGATGAGGCTGAGCATGGCGTTGGCGAGCGACCGTTTGCCGGATTGCTCGGCGTCCGGCTGGTAGGGTTCGCTGACCTGATTGGCTTTGTAAAGCGCGTGCAGGTCGTCCTTGAGATGGCTTGCGAGCACGTCGCGCATGGTTTCGGTGGCGTCGTAGATCGCGGCGGGGTCGGGGGCCTTGCCTGCCTCGTATAGAGTATTGGCTAGGTCGGACTGGCTGGGCAAGCCTAGCATGAGCGCGCGGTAGGCAGGGTCGAGGCTGTCGTCGGTGATAACGGCGCGCAGGCCGTCGAGATAGGCTTCGTCGACGGACGCACCGTTCTCGATAATGCCAAGGAGCGCCTTGCGGGCAAGGGTGCGGCCCGCTTCCCAGCGGTTAAAGGGGTCGGTGTCATGGGCCAGCAGGTGGGCGCGGTCAGCGTCGCTGAGGTCTTGCTCCAGCACGATCGGAGCGGAAAAGCCGCGCAGGATCGACGGGACGGGACGGCCTTCGAGGCTGGTGATGCGGATGATCTGGGTTTCCTCATGAAGCTCCACGGTCTGGGTTTCGAGGACTTCCTTGCCGTCCGGGCCGATCAGGCCCAGGGCGATAGGGATGACCTGCGGCTGCGGATCCGGTGTGGCCGTCGAGGGCGGGGTATGTTGGGTGAAGGTGAGGGTGAGTTCATCAAGTTCAAAGCTTTCCTCAACCTTCACGCGGGGCGTGCCGGCCTGTGAATACCAGCGCTTGAATTGGGATAGGTCACGGCCCGTGGTATCCTCGAAAACCTTGAGCCAATCTTCGATGGTAGCAGCGTCCCCGTCGTGGCGGGTGAAGTAGAGATCAAGAGCTTTGTAATAGCCTTCGTCCCCGACCAGCGTCTTGAGCATACCGATGACCTCGGCGCCCTTTTCGTAGACGGTGGCGGTATAGAAGTTGTTGATCTCCTGAAAGCTTTCGGGGCGCACGGGGTGGGCGAGCGGGCCCTGATCCTCGGGGAACTGGCGCGCGCGCAGGTCAATGACGTCGGAGATGCGCTTGACGGGGGCGGAGCGCATGTCGGAGGTGAACTGGCTGTCGCGGAAGACGGTCAGGCCCTCTTTGAGGCACAGCTGGAACCAGTCGCGGCAAGTGATCCGGTTGCCGGTCCAGTTATGGAAATACTCATGCGCGATGATCGCCTCGATCCGCTCGAAATTCATGTCAGTTGAAGTTTCGGGGCTGGCGAGGACAGCGGACGAGTTGAAGATGTTCAGCCCCTTGTTCTCCATCGCGCCCATGTTGAAATCGTCAACAGCCACGATATTGAAAAGGTCCAGATCGTATTCACGGCCATAGACGTCTTCGTCCCATTTCATCGAGGCCTTCAGCGCCTCCATCCCGAAGGCGCATTTGCCCTCGTCGCCGGGGCGGACGTAGAGGTTCAGATCGACCTTGCGGCCCGACATCGTGGTGAAGCTGTCGGAATGAGCCACCAGATCACCGGCGACCAGGGCAAAAAGATAAGGGGGTTTGGGCCATGGATCGTGCCATTCGACGTGATGCTGGGACGTTTTGACCGGGTTTCCGTTGGACAAGAGCACCGGGTGCGGTCCGTTCACTGTGACGTTGAAGGTGGCCATCACGTCCGGGCGGTCGGGGTAGTATGTTATTTTGCGAAACCCCTCAGCCTCGCATTGGGTGCAGTACATGCCGTTCGACATATAGAGACCTTCAAGCGCCGTGTTGTTGGCCGGGTCAATCTCGACCTCAGCCTCCCAGACAAAGGGGGCGTCAGGGACGGGGCAGGTCAGGCCTTCATCGGTTTGCTCTGTATTCACAGGCTTGCCGTCGATGGTGGCCGAGATCAGATCAAGGTTCTCACCATGCAGAAAGAAGGTTTTGTCGGTGGCTTCCGGATTTGGCCGAAACGCGATGCGGCTTTTGACGCGGGTCTTATGCGGATCAAGGTCAAAGGTCAGTGACACGTCTTCCACGATGAAGCCGAAAGGTGTGTATTCCGCAAGATAGACTGTTTTCGGAGCGGCATCGCGCATGGTGTCACCTTTTTGTTGGGAACTTTTGGGAACTATGTGGTTGGTCACACGTTAATCGGGCAACCAACGACCCTCAACGGGTCATTTTGAAATCGTATGAAAGGAGACAGACATGTCTGCCCCCGACACAAATATTGAACGCCAGGAAACCAACCACAAGCCCGCATTGCTGGGCATTCGTGGTGCGCTGATCTTTGGTGTGTTGATGATCGTCTTGATGATTGGCTTCACCATGTCACGCGGCGAAACACCCTCTGCCGAAACCCTGATTGGGGACGAACCGGCCCAGACTACCGAACGCAATGGCGCTGCAGGTGTCAAAATTGACAGCTACGCCCCCGGCACCAACGAAACAAATTGAGCCGTTCTCAGAGCTTGATCCAAGGCAGCGCAGGGAATTATCCTTCGCTGCCTTTTGTATTTGGGGCATGTCAGCATGGCAAAGATGCGCAAAAAGGTCGATTTGCCCAGCAAGACCTGTGTGACCTGCGGACGACCTTTCGTATGGCGGCGCAAGTGGGCAAAGGTCTGGAACGAAGTGAAATACTGTTCTGATAAATGCCGCGCTGCCCGACAGTCTTCTAATTAGATTTTTGGTCATTTTTTCTGACCGGAGGCGGTTGTGGCGATTTTCCTTTGACACTAAGAGTTTCCGAAAGGAAATTCAGGGGGAGAATGTCGACATGTCAGGCAGAACAGAAAAACATGGGTTGCAGGTTGACCCGCAATTGGTCGCTTTCATCGAAGAGCAGGCGCTGCCGGGTGCAGGGGTGGAGACAGATCAGTTCTGGGCTTCATTCTCAACCCTGTTACACGACATGGGACCACGGAACCGCGCGTTCCTAGAAAAGCGGGAAGACCTGCAAGCTCAGATCGACGCCTGGCACCGCGGTCGATCCAATCAGCCCCATGACGTTGCGGCCTACACGGCCTTTCTGGAAGAGATCGGCTATCTGGTCCCGGAAGGTGGCGACTTTGAAATCGATACAGCGAATGTTGACGCCGAAATCGCGCATGTGGCTGGGCCTCAGTTGGTTGTTCCAATTACAAATGCGCGCTTTGCCCTGAATGCGGCGAACGCCCGTTGGGGAAGCCTGTACGACGCATTCTACGGAACCGATGCGATGGGCACGTTGCCCCCTCCGGGCGGTTACAATCAGGGGCACGGCGCGCGGGTCGTTGCACGCGCACGAGTTTTTCTGGATGAGGCTTTTCCGATTGACGGGGTCAGTCACGCGGATGCGCGGCGTTACTACGTCAGCAATGGCACGCTGCTGGTGGATGACCAGCCGCTGATGCAACCTGCGAAATTCATTGGGTATCGGGGTCACCCGAAAGCCCCCAATGCCGTGCTCTTGCGCAATAACGGTCTGCACGTCGAACTGGTGTTCGATCGGACACATCCGATTGGCAGCCGGGATCAGGCCGGGTTGGCCGACGTGCAGTTGGAAAGCGCGGTATCAGCCATCATGGATTGCGAAGATTCAGTCGCTTGTGTCGATGCAGAGGACAAGGTGCTGGCCTACGGCAACTGGCTGGGCCTGATGAAAGGCGACCTGAGCGAGACTTTTGTGAAGGGCGGGGCAGAGATGACCCGGAGCCTGAATGATGACCGCGAGTACACCACGCCGGAGGGCGGCAGCCTGACCGTGAAGGGGCGCGCCCTGATGCTGGTGCGTAACGTCGGGCACCTGATGACCAACCCGGCCATTCTGGACCGTGACGGCAACGAGGTCTTTGAAGGTCTCATGGACGCGATGATCACGACGCTCATCGCCAAGCACGATCTGGCAAGGGACGGCGGCAATTCCGTCGAAGGATCTGTCTATGTGGTCAAGCCGAAGATGCATGGCCCGGATGAAGTTGCGTTTACGGACGAGATTTTCACCATGGTTGAGGAGGCGCTGGGCCTGCCGCAATACACGGTGAAACTGGGCATCATGGATGAGGAGCGCCGGACATCCGCAAACCTCAAAGAGTGCATCCGCGCCGCGAAACACCGCGTTGCTTTCATCAACACCGGTTTCCTTGACCGGACCGGTGATGAAATCCACACCTCAATGGAGGCGGGGCCGTTTTCGCGCAAGGATTTCATCAAGCGCAAGCCATGGATCAATGCCTACGAGCTGCAGAACGTCGACATCGGTCTTGAGTGCGGCCTGTCGGGTCGGGCGCAGATTGGCAAGGGCATGTGGGCAATGCCTGACAAGATGGCGGCAATGCTGGAACAGAAGATCGAACATCCAAAGTCCGGCGCCAACTGCGCATGGGTCCCATCACCCACCGCAGCCACGCTGCACGCCCTGCATTACCACAAGATCGATGTTTTCGCCGTTCAGGAAGGTCTGCGCAAAGTAGGCCGGCGCGCCTACAAAGAGACGCTGCTTGAGATCCCGCTGGCAAGCTATCAGAAATGGACACCCGGCCAGATCCAGCGCGAGGTTGAGAACAACGTGCAGGGTATTCTGGGGTACGTCGTGCGCTGGATTGATCAGGGTGTGGGCTGTTCCAAGGTGCCAGACATCAACGATGTGGGCCTGATGGAAGACCGTGCAACCTGCCGCATCTCGGCGCAGCACGTGGCGAACTGGCTGCACCACAATGTGGTCAGCGAAGACGAGGTGATGACTGCCATGCAAAAGATGGCTGCGGTGGTGGACCGGCAGAATGGCGGCGATCCGCTGTACCGCCCCATGGCGCCTGCGTTCGATGGCATCGCGTTCAAGGCGGCATGTGATCTGGTCTTCCAAGGCCGTGTCCAGCCTTCGGGATATACGGAGCCGGTGTTGCACGCACGGCGGCTTGAGTTGAAGGCGGCGCAGAGCTGAGGGGGCAGGAGCGAGGGGCCAGCCCCTCGCGCTCCCCGGAATTGTAGTTGAAAGATGAAGGGACAGGGAATGACAATTTCATTGCGCAAGGCGCGGACAATCATTCGGAAATCACTGGAAAAAGGCCGCGAGCTTGAACTGAAGCCGCTTTCAGTCGTCGTGCTGGACGCAGGCGGCCATGTTCAGGCATTCGAGCGCGAAGATGGCGCTGCACCGGGCCGGTTTTCCATCGCACATGGCAAGGCTTACGGCTCAGTCATGCTGGGCATGGCTGGCACGGCACAAATGAAGCGGGCCGAAGATCAGGCCTATTTCATGGCGGCGGTGAACGGGGTCTATGGCGGTCAGACGATCCCAGTGCCTGGCGGTGTCTTGCTGCGCGACAAGAAGGGCGCAGTGATCGGCGCGGTTGGTGTGACCGGCGATACCTCTGACAATGACGTACTGGCGGCGATGGCCGGGATCGAGGCGGCAGGCCTGATCGGAGAGCAGTAGGCACGTCTGCCTGAAAACAGGGCGGGGCATTCAAGACGGTCAATACTTGAGCATGCGCAACAGCGGCGGTCCTTGAGGGTTCGCCGCCTGTTACGTATATAAGGGGCAACACAGGCAGTCTCAGGTGATCCATGTCCCGTCCCGTCGTTGGCATTATTGGCAACTCGTATCTCCTCAATGAACAATACCCGGTGCATGCCGGAGGGCAGATGAACTCGGATGCCATTGCCGAGGTTTCGGGTTGCGTGCCGATGATCATTCCTGCCGATCCACGTCATGTCAGCGTGGCAGAATTGATGGATATCTGCGATGGATTCCTACTGACGGGCGGTCGACCCAACGTACATCCCGAAGAATACGGTGAGGCCGAGACAGAGGCGCATGGTGCCTTTGATCGGGCGCGCGATGCGATTGCATTGCCGTTGGTGCGGGCCTGCGTGGAGCGGGGCCAGCCGTTTCTGGGCATTTGCCGGGGCTTTCAGGAAGTGAACGTCGCCATGGGGGGGACGCTTTACCCGGAGATCCGTGAATTGCCGGGGCGCATGAACCACCGAATGCCACCCGATGGTACACTGGAAGAAAAGTTTGAGCTGCGCCACGACGTCACCTTTACCGAGGGCGGTGTGTTTCACGAGTTGATGGGATCACAAGTGGTGCGCACCAACACGTTGCATGGACAAGGGATCAAACATGCAGGGGCACGGATCGTCGTTGACGGTCACGCAGAGGATGGCACGCCCGAGGCGATCTATGTGCAGGGTGCGGCCGGGTTTACGCTGGCGGTGCAATGGCACCCTGAGTGGAACGCGGCGGGTGACAAAGTCTCGCGCCCGCTGTTTGCGAGCTTTGGCGATGCGGTGCGCGCCTGGGCGGCACGGGATACAGCGCCAGCTTTGAAGGCTGTGTGAGCCGAAAAGGGCGCCTGCATCCTACGTGGGCATAACTGCTTGTTCTTTATCTGAAGCCATGTGTGCCAGACCTGCAGCGCGCTGATGTTCCGGGATTTGTTCGACTGAGGCAGGGGGTGTGACCCTGCGCAACTGATCGCGTCGGAGCGAGCTATGAGGCCAATCCTGTGGACGCGGACAGAGACCTGCGTGAACTGGACTGAGATAGATCAGGTCACGGTGGCGTTCAAAGTCATCGGCGTCTGAAATCTCGTGTTCCCAAAAGTGACGCTGCCAGATACCTTTGTCGCCCCTCTTTATTTGGGTAAGTGACCGGTGCGCGGGCATATCTTGCCTGCGGGAAAAGCGGTTTTTCAACATGGCGACGCGCTTGGCATGGTCTTTATCCCCATCGGGCAGCGTCCACAAAGTGTGAATGACGGAAGGCAGCACCGCAATCGCGTTGATCTGGAACGGGCGGTGGAGAAGGGTGACCCGCATAGCCCGACGTAGATCGTCGATGCGGCGGACCAGCAGGTCACTTTGACGATCTGCCAAACGAATCGTAAAGAAGAACGTGGTGCCGGGAGCGACGCTGTGCTTGTGTTTGGACATGCTTCCAAGGCTAGTCCGCCGTGGTTAACGGCAGATGAATGTTGGCGGCATTGCAGCGGGACCGGATGAGTTCGGATCGATTTGCCCGCAGCGCGCGGGCCGCCATGGCGTTTGCTGCAAAACGGCGGCAGCCTCATATGACAGCGGGGAGAGATTTCATGGCAAAATGGCGCGAGACGGGCAATTTGACACCCTTTCAGATGCTCGATTTACCGCCTGTTTGGCTTTTGGGGGCACTGCTTGTTGCTTGGGCGCAGGTGATCCTGTTGCCCGGTCTGACACATCCATTCGCTTTCTTCCGCTGGGCAGGCGCCTTGCTGGCCGGGTTGGGCATCGCCCTGATGATCTGGGCGATTGCGGCATTTCGCAGGCACGAAACCACTGTTGTGCCGCACCAGACGCCGGCCCGCATCATCGTGACCGGCCCCTTCGCGCACAGCCGGAACCCGATCTACCTTGGCGACGTGATGGTGCTGACCGGGGCCATCCTGTGGTGGGGCGCCTGGCCGTCCCTCTTGCTGATTCCCGTGTTTGTCTCGATCCTCACGCGACGCTTTATTGCGCCCGAAGAGGCGCGGATGAAAGAAAGTTTCGGCACGGAATTCGAGGCCTTTGCGGAAAAAACGCCACGGTGGCTATGAAAAACACCCCGACTTGGCACTTTTGACCCTTGCTGCGCTTGTAGCCACCCCATGTCCGCGCTACTTGCTGCGGATGCAAAAGCGGGGCCTTGGGTTCCCGCGTCTATCCGGTGACCAAATATGGGGGAAGACGGAGTGAAGATCGGAACGCCGAAAGAGACTTTCGAGGGAGAGAACCGCGTCGCGATGACGCCGGAGTCAGCCCAGATGCTGCAAAAGCTGGGCCATGACTGCGTGATCGAGGCTGGCGCTGGTGCCAAGGCGGGGTTTGCTGACGCTGACTACAAGGCAGCGGGCGTTGAGGTGGTCAAGACCGCCGCCGCGCTGTGGAAAGCGGCGGACACCGTTGCCAAGGTGCGCGTACCTGACACCGCCGAGATGAAGCGCTTGCGCGAAGGACAGACACTAATCTCTTTCTTCAGCCCCGTCGCGGATGAGGACAAGATGAAGCAGGCCGCCGACAAGGGCGCGACTGTAATCGCGATGGAAATGATCCCACGTATTTCGCGCGCTCAGAAGATGGACGCGCTGTCGTCCATGGCGAACATTGCGGGCTACCGCGCCGTGATCGAGGCGGGCAACAACTTTGGCCGTTTCTTCACCGGTCAGATCACTGCTGCCGGCAAGGTGCCGCCTGCCAAGGTGCTGGTCGTCGGGGCCGGGGTTGCCGGTCTTGCCGCTATTGGCACATCGACGTCTTTGGGTGCCATCACCTATGCCTTCGACGTGCGGCCCGAAGTGGCCGAGCAGGTTGAATCCATGGGGGCCGAGTTCGTCTACCTCGATTTCGAGGAGGAACAGCAGGACGGCGCGGCGACGGGCGGTTATGCTTCTGTCTCCTCACCTGAGTTCCGCGAAGCGCAACTGGCGAAGTTCCGCGAGTTGGCGCCTGAGGTGGACATCGTGATCACCACAGCGTTGATCCCGAACCGTGAGGCGCCTGAGCTTTGGACCGAGGACATGGTCAAGGCGATGAAGCCCGGATCGGTCATCGTGGACCTTGCCGCCGAGAAGGGCGGTAACTGTAAGCTGACCGTCAAGGACGAGAAAATCGTTACTGACAATGGCGTCACGATCATCGGTTACACCGACTTCCCCAGCCGGATGGCGACGCAAGCTTCGACCCTCTATGCGACAAACATCCGTCACCTGATGACGGACCTCACGCCTGAAAAAGACGGCGTCGTCAATCACAACATGGAAGATGACGTCATTCGCGGTGCAACAATCGCGCATGGCAAGGAAGTGACCTTCCCGCCGCCACCTCCGAAGGTGGCCGCGATTGCGGCGCAAAAGAAGAAAGAGCCGCCTAAGGAGCTGACGGCAGAAGAAAAAGCCGCGAAAGAAATCGCCGAGTTCAAGCAGCAGACCAAAAATCAGGTCACGCTGCTTGCTGTTGGTGGCGCGCTTTTGCTGGCGGTTGGTCTGGTTGCACCTGCCAGCTTCATGCAGCACTTCATCGTTTTCGTACTGGCGGTCTTTGTGGGCTTCCAGGTGATCTGGGGTGTCGCGCATTCGCTGCACACACCGCTGATGGCGATTACGAATGCGATCTCGTCAATCATCATCCTGGGTGCGCTGATGCAGATCGGATCGGGGTCTTTCCTCGTTATCATACTCGCTGCCCTGTCGGTCTTCATGTGTGGGATCAACATCTTTGGCGGCTTCCTCGTGACACGGCGCATGCTCGCCATGTTCCAGAAATCTTAAAGGAGCGAGGATCATGGAATTCGGATTTACAACAGCGGCATACGTGGTCGCAGCCATTCTCTTCATACTCGCGCTTGGTGGTCTGAGCGGGCAGGAAAGTGCGAAACGCGCGGTCTGGTATGGCATCGTCGGCATGGCGCTGGCGGTGTTTGCAACGCTCATCGGACCGGGCGCGGGTCTTTGGATCCTGTCGATCATCCTGATCGGTGCGGGCGGTGTCATTGGGTATCAACTGGCGACGCGCGTCCAGATGACCCAGATGCCGGAACTGGTCGCCGCGATGCACAGCCTTGTGGGTCTTGCGGCAGTTTTCGTGGGCTACAACGCGCATATCCAACTGGGGTATGTGGCGGATGCTTTGGCCGACCCCAGCTTTGACAAGTCCCAGTTCGGTACCTTCGCTGCGCTGATCGCCAAGAAGACAGCGGTTGAGATCAACATTCTGCGGGTCGAGCTATTCCTTGGGGTGTTCATCGGTGCAGTTACCTTCACCGGCTCCGTGATTGCCTACGGCAAGCTGGCGGGCCGTGTGAATACGGCAGCTGAAAAGCTGCCCGGCGGTCATATGCTGAACGCTGCTGCGGCGATCATTTCGGTGATCTCCCTGATCTGGTACTTCAACACCGGTGGTTTCTTCCCCCTGTTCCTGATGACGCTGCTCGCGCTTTTCATCGGCTACCACCTGATCATGGGGATCGGCGGGGCGGACATGCCTGTCGTGGTCTCAATGCTGAACTCCTATTCAGGCTGGGCCGCGGCTGCGATTGGTTTCAGCCTTGGAAACGACCTGTTGATCGTGGTCGGCGCGCTTGTCGGTTCGTCCGGTGCGATCCTGTCCTACATCATGTGTAAGGCGATGAACCGGTCGTTCATCTCGGTCATCCTGGGCGGCTTTGGCGGTCCGGCGGGCGAGCAGATGGCCGTTGAGGGTGAGCAGATCGCGATCGAAGCAGACGGCGTCGCACAGGCGCTGAATGAGGCCGATAGCGTCATCATTATCCCCGGCTATGGTATGGCCGTTGCGCAGGCGCAGGGTGCTGTGTCGGAACTGGTCAAGAAGCTGCGCGCCAAGGGCAAGAACGTGCGCTTCGCCATTCACCCCGTCGCGGGGCGTCTGCCGGGCCACATGAACGTGTTGCTGGCCGAAGCAAAGGTGCCTTACGACATCGTTATGGAAATGGATGAGATCAACGATGATTTCCCGGACACGGATGTTGCGATCGTCATTGGCTCCAACGACATCGTGAATCCGGCAGCACAGGACGATCCAAACAGCCCGATTGCCGGGATGCCGGTTCTTGAGTGCTGGAAGGCCAAGCAGGTCTTCGTCTCCAAGCGGGGGCAGGGTACGGGGTATTCCGGTATTGAGAATCCGCTGTTCTTCAAAGAGAACACGCGCATGTTCTATGGCGATGCCAAGGCGTCGCTCGACAAGCTGCTGCCGATGATCGACTGATAGCTTCGCATCAGGAGGGTTCAGGAGCGGTAGGCTCCGGGCCAGCTTGATTTGATGACTTATGAACGCCCCGCCGGAATTGGCGGGGCGTTTGTCGTTGCGCTGTGCAACTGTTGCATCAGCGACGTCACTGGTCTTCTGTCACGAAACCATATCTCCGCCCTATATCAACCAATCCTTGCCGTTAATCCGACGTTAACCGAGGCTTTGGGAACACTTCCGCGAGGGGAATTGTGGTTGTCTCAATCGGCATTCTACTGATCGGAGGTCACTTCCTCTTTCTGGTTGCAATGGCACATTTTTGCGCAAGTTTCGTGCCGGTCCTTGGACCGTTCGTCTTGCTGTTCGTGGCTGTCCTGTCTGAGCTTGAGATCGTTAATGTGCAGACGTGGCTGGAGGCGTCTTTATCGGAAGGCACTTGAACAGGAACCCGCGTTCCGGCTGGAACGTGGTGGCCTTCGGCACAACCACAAAGCGGGCCGCTTACCATGATATCTCAAAGCCAGACGGTAGCGATAAGGTGCACCAAACCTTAATCAGGCGGATGCTGTCTGATGCTTTCAAGCGAAGCAGAATTCCAACGCGCGCATATGTCGGTATCTTGCGGCTTTCCTTTAAGCGTTGGCAGGATCGGTTAGGCCCTTTGCGGCAACACTTTCAATGGAAACGTCACAAGGCCGTTGTCCGTGTCAAGCAACCCCGTGCCCTTGGCTGATATCACTGCCGCCCAGCCTGCGATTACATTCGCAACCACGGCTGCCGCGATGATGCCGGGATAGCCCATGCTCAGCGCACCGACCCAAGCCAACGGTAAGTAGAGTGCGAAAATACGGCCGAGGCTCAGGCTCATCGACCAAACCGCTTTGTCCCTCGCATTCATCGCTGCATTCGCGGTCACGACCAGTCCGTAGCCGAATAAAGACAGTCCGACAAAGCGCAGGTAGATTGCAGCGTACCCTGCGTCCTCATCACCAGAAGCAAATATGCCAGCAAGTGGTTCCGCAAAAAGAGCCAGAACCGTTGCCACTAGCGCACCGTAGCCCATGCAGAACCAGAAGGCTGCGGCAGTTGCTCCTTGGGCGCGGTCGTGTTTGTCCGCACCCCAATTCTGGCCGACCACGGGGCCGATTCCAGAGGAAAGCGCCAGCAACGGGACCAGCGCCATGGATTGAATGCGCGTTGCGGCACCAAACCCCGCTACGGCCGCTTCACCCACTGTTGCAACGGCCGCCGTGACGAGCGCCATGCCAGCAGGGTTGATCGCGTTGGAAAAGGCGGCTGGCAAGCCGACATTCAGAATTTTGCGCACGGACTGCCATAGGCCGGAGAACAAGCTGCCGCACCACCCTAACAGACCGCGCCGCCATGCAATGTAAAGCGCCAGCGCGACGGCTATCATGCGGCCTGCCAGTGTAGCCACAGCAGCGCCTGCCATGCCAAGCTCGGGAAGACCCCACATCCCAAAGATCAGCAAGGGATTTAGGGCGACATTCACCACGGCGGCAAGCACCATAATCCATGCGGACGTGAGACTATCCCCATGCGAGCGGAACACCGCATTCGTGATCATCATCACGACCAGAAAAGGAAAGCTGAGTGCCCATACCGGGACGTAGGCCGAAATGTTACCCGAGACTTCCTGCCCCGCCCCAAGTGCTGCGAAAATCAGTGGATAAATGGCCCAGAAAAGCAATGCGACGGCAATAGAGAGTCCTAGACCCAAACCAATGGCATGCAAGCCCAGTCGCCGCGTGGCTTCTGCGTCATCGCCGCGCCCCACACCCTGACTAAGCGCCGCATTTGCACCCGCGCTCAAACCGATGGACAAAGACGTGATCGCAGTCGTGACCGGGTAAATGAAACCGACCGCTGCAAGAGCAGCACCACCCAGTTTGCTCAGGAAAAAGGCATCGGCCAGACCCACGCTGAGGACCGCAAAGATACCAAAACTCATCGGCGCTGACATACCCGCAAGCGCACGCCAAACCGGACCTTTGGTCAGATCACGTTTGTTGTCGTCGGCTTTGATTTCGCTTTGGTCTTGATCCGGCACTGACTGAAAGCTCCTGCAATTCGGAACAGAACGACGGGGCAGGGCCGTTGGTTCCAATTCTTTCAGCGATTGTCGTGGGTTGTGGCGCTACGGTATGCAAATGTACACGCCCAACATCCTGAAAAGTATAAACTTTCTCTGTCAAATTCCAAAAAATCGCCTATGTATGGGATCACACAACGATCCTTGGAAACCCGCCCATGGCCCCGATCAAAGACTATCCACAACGCTACGCCCTGACCGGGGAGCTTCACGCGCGCCCTTTTCCGTCACTCAAAGCGCCTTCCACGGCGGTGTTTCTGGCGATCAAACAGCCTGACGATGCTGCGAACCGGGACAAGAGCACCGATCTGGCACATCTTACCGCGCTTCTGGATCACTACGGTGCACCCAAGCCTGATCCACAAGCCACGCATTACTATGGCGAGATGGGGAAATACTGGCTGAAATGGGAGCAGCACACAGAGCTGGTGACCTACACCGTTTTCCGCGACGAAGCCGGGGAGCGGGCGTTCGATCCCGGTGAATTCGATGTTTTTCCCGACTATTGGTTGTCTGAGGCGCCGGGGGGACGGATCACCTCAGCGCTGATCCGGCTGATGCCCAAGCCCGCGACCGACAAGGAGATCAGCGAAAAGCTGTCAGACTGGTTCGTGCCAGAAAGCCTTGCGGTGGCTGATGTGCTGGAGGGGGCGGCGGTGGTGGCCTCGGACTTTCGCATCGATTCTGCGGGCCATCTTCGCATCGCACTTTTCAAGGATGACAAGACCGGGACACGCCGCACAGGCCGCATCGTGCAGCGGCTGTGCGAGATCGAAATGTATAAATCAGCCTCCATGCTGGGCTTTTCCATGGTCCGCTGGATGGCACCGCAGCTTAATGATCTGGACGCCAAGCTGACGGATCTCATGGCGCAGATGAAAGGCCCGGCGGCCAAGGCCGAAGACACGCTGCATGCGCTTTTGGATATTTCGGTTGAACTGGAAGAGCTGTCGGTCAAGACGGCGTTCCGTTTCGGCGCGACGGGGGCCTATCGGGCTATCGTTGGCCAGCGGATCGAGGCATTGCGAGAGAACCGCTTCTTGAGCAGGCAGAGCATTGCCGAGTTCATGATGCGCCGGTACGAGCCCGCGATGCGAACGGTCCAATCCAGTGAGACCCGTCTCAAGACGATGTCCGCAAGAGCGATCCGAGCATCGGAACTTCTGCGGACACGTGTGGATGTGGAACGATCTGCCCAAAACCAGGAAATCCTTGCCAGCATGGACAAGCGGGCTGACTTGCAGCTTCGGTTGCAGAGAACGGTCGAGGGGCTTTCGGTTGTGGCAATCAGCTATTACGCAGTGTCTTTGGCGGGATACCTATTATACCCCGCCGCCGAGGTTTTGGGTGCGAGCAAAGGGGTGCTCACTGCGCTGATCACTCTGCCGGTTGTAGCTGCCGTGTGGCTGATGGTGCGCCGCTTGCGGAAGCACCTTGACTAAGCAACGCCTGGGTCGCCTTGGCCCCCAATGCGATCATTACAATGGCAAGGATGGCCGCAAGCGACAGTGTCGGGACACCTGAGAGGCCGGCACCCAACGTGCAGCCGCCTGCCAGCACACCGCCCACACCCATGAGAGATGCGCCAGCCATGTAGCGACCGGTCTGGCGCGGGGAGTCGAAGCTTTGCCATTGAAAGCGGCCAGAGATAAGGCTGGCGACCAATGCTCCGCCCAGAACACCTGCGATCAAGCCGGTACCGAATCCCGGCGCGATAGAGGTGCTTGCGATGCTCCAGAACAGCGTGTCGGCAGCAGGCGACGTGAAGGACAGGCTTTCCAGCGCGATGGGATCGAAATCATCATAGAGGATGAAGCCGGTACCGACCCACGCCGCAGGGACCAGAAGACCGATCAGCGCGGCAAGTATCAGGGTACTGACCCGGTTGCCCGAACGCAGGGCAAAAGAGAGAGCGGTAAGCGCAATAAGACCAGCCCAGAAAGGCGCACCGCCGGGGAGGGCGGCGAGACTAACAGTGTCCCCCATGGGGACGGTTACAGAGCCTAGCGCGGTCCGCACCGGTGCCAGCACGCCCTTGAGGGTCATATGAGCCACCACGGCGAAGACGAGCACAACTAGCGCGGCACGCAGGTTGCCGGACCCTGTTAGCACTGTCAGGCGGGACACGCAGCCACGCGTCAGGACCATGCCAACCCCAAAGAGGAGGCCACCCAGCGCGATGGCAAGTACAGGCATGTCAGAAACCATGAAGCGGTGGTCGTCAAAGGTGATGTATCCGGCAGCAACTGCGGCTTGCGTACCTATGACAGCAACTCCCAGCGCGGTCAGCCAGACACCGGCAGCAGCACGGCTGTCTTCGCCCACAATCGCGCGGCGAAAACAGAACTTGGTGATCTGTGCCAGCACGCCAAAAAGCGCGCCGATGATCAGTGCGAAATATACTGACGCCTGCGGTGCGGTCAGATTCTCAAAAGCGAAGGCCTCGAACATGGTTTTTCCCCAATTCAGAAGATCTGTTCCATCTGGGGCAGGAGGCGAGGTTGATCAAGTCAGCCCCAAGGCCCTGAGAGGGGGTTTTGGAGGACATTATTCCACATCAGAGCCGTCCAAAGAACAACGGTTTGTCAGCACGTGGCGCGCAGGTCCGCGCGTGCCGCTTTGATGCCGCTTTAAGGCTTTTGTTCTTATTTCACATGCAGAGCGGCGTCTGCTTTACCTGACAGGACACGCAGACACTCGCGCGCTTCAGCGGCCTCTGATCCGCGGATCAAGCGCATCGCGCAGGCCGTCGCCGAGGTAATTCACGCTCAGCACTGTCAGTGAGATGGCAATCCCCGGCAGCAGAACGCGCTCAGGGAAATCCTGCATTCTTTGCACAGCATCTGCCAACAGTTTGCCCCAAGTGGGGAAGTCTGAAGGAAAGCCAACGCCGAGAAAGCTCAGCGCACTTTCTGTGATGATGGCCGTGGCAAGGCCCAGCGTCGCCGAAACCATGATGGGCGAGATAACGTTGGGCAACAGATGACGGCGGATGATCTTGCCAGAAGTCGTGCCAATGGACCGGGCAGCCAGAATGAACTCACGTTCTTTCAACGCCAGAATATCGCCGCGTACGATCCGCGCGGTTTGCATCCACGATGTCAGGCCAATGATGCCCACGATCAGAATGAACATGCCCCCTTCGGGGCCGAACCGGGAATTCAGGGGCTGGCGGAACAGGGTCACGGCCAGCAGCGTTAGCGGGAGGATGGGCAGGGACAGGACCAGATCAGTAAAGCGCATCATCAGGAAATCAAGGCGCTTGAAGTAGCCAGACAGCACACCGATGGCGGTGCCGATCAGCAGCGCAAGACCCATGGCAAGCCAACCAACGGCCATGGACACACGCCCACCAGCTATCATCTGGGCGAGGATATCGCGGCCCAATTGGTCGGTGCCGAAGGGATGTATCCATCCCGCCTTGGCGTCTGCGTTCCACAAGAGAGTGTAGACTGGCCGCCAGTCCTTGTTACGGATGTCCAGCGCCTTGGGGTCGGCATCCCATAGCCATGGGCCAAGGATCACACCAAGAGTGATGAACATCAGGAAGCCACCACCAAAGACCGCGCCCTTGTGTTTGCGGAACTGGTCCCAGACGTCTTTCCACTGGCTGCGCGGCGGCTTTTGCGGCTCTTTGTCCGTGAGTGCGCCAAAGATCTCGATATCGGCCTCGATGGGGCTGGCGGGGACAGCTTGCTCAGTCATAGCGGATCCTCGGGTCAAGCAGTCCGTAGAGGACATCAGCGATCAGGTTAAACAGGACGATCAGGATGGCGAAGATAAACGTGAGCGTCATCACCATGGGCAGATCGTTTGCAAAAAGGGCGGTCAACAGCAACTGACCGATGCCGTTCACCTTAAAGACGTTCTCGGTGATGATCGCGCCGCCAAAGATGGCTGGCATGCCAAGCGCGATCACAGTCACGACCGGGATCATGGAGTTGCGCAGCACGTGGACCATGACCACTACGCCTTCGCGCAGGCCCTTGGCGCGGGCGGTACGCACATAGTCCTGATTGAGGTTATCCAGCATCGCGCCGCGCATGTAGCGGCTGATCTGGGCTGTAGTCTGCAAGGCCAGCACCATGACGGGCATGATCATCTGGTAGAACTGAACCTTGAAGCTGGCCCAATCGGTCACGACGTGGGTGGTGTCATAGATTGACGGCAGCCAGCCGAGGTACACAGAGAAGATCACGATCAGCAGCGGACCGGTAAAGAAAGGCGGGATCGAGAAACCAACCATGGTGATAAACGTACCCGCCTGATCGAATACTGAATAATGGCGGTAGGCAGAATAGATGCCGATCGGGATCGCAATGACGATACCGACAATATAGCTGAGCCCAACAACCCAGAGGGTCTGTGGCATCCGCTGGATGACGATATCCATGACCGGCGAACGGGTCTGCCATGAGATAACCCGCAGCTCACCATTGTAAAAGCTGGTGTCAGGCAACCAGCCCAGCAGCAGGCTGGAGTTGGTCAGGTAGTCGATGAGGATCTTTGGCTCGATCCAGAAGAACTGGATCAGCCATTTGTAGTATTGAACGTACCACGGCGCGCCAAGGCCAAGTGCCTCGCGCATCTTCTGTTTTACTTCTGGTGGTACGGTTAAAGGCACCTGCGCCATGGGATCGCCGGGTGCCAATTGTAGCAGGCCAAAGATCACGAGGCTGATGAACAAAAGTGTCGGGATTGACAGGATCAATCGTCGGAAGGTGAAGGTCAGCATGAAGGGCCGTCGCCTTTGTTAATCAGTCTGGAAGGGAAGGGCGCAGGGCGGGCGAACCTGCCCTGCGCAATTGAAGCGGCGGGGGTGATCCCCGCCACAACCGTAATCAGTCGCCGATGCGGTACCAATCGGCGATGTTCCACAGCTCGCTGTCCCAGACGTTGAGCGCGATACCACCAAGGCTGTCAGCATGCGCAGATACACGGGCACGGTTGACCAGCGGTACGATTGTCATCGTGTCCTTGGTCAGCATGTCGTTCATCTTGCGCGCGATCTCACCACGCTTGTCGATGTCACCGGTGCGTGCCAGTTCGTCGATCAGCGCGTCATACTCAGGATCGCAGAAGCGGTTGATGTTCTCACCCTGCCACTGGCTGGAAGGCTTAGGCTCGGCGCCGCAACGGTAGGCCGCCAGGTACTGCTGGGGGTCAGTGCCGTTGAAGGTGTTGGCGTACATTTCCACGTCCGCATAGAACTTCTGGAAGGTGTCAGGCGAACCTGGGTCACCGCCAAAGAACACGGAAGCGTCAAGGTTGCGCAGTTCGGTTTCGACACCGATCTGGCTCCACCAGTCTTTGATCAAGGCCTGGAAGTCCTGACGTACGGCGTTCGTGGAGGTTTGGTACAGGATCGACAGACGCACGCCATCCTTGGCGCGGATGCCGTCGGAGCCTTTGACCCAGCCAGCTTCTTCCAGCATTGCGTTGGCACCTTCGATGTCCTGTGTCAGGCAGCCGGTGTTATCGGATGCATAGATCGCAGGCGCAGGAACCAGATTGCAGGTTGGCGTACCGGCCTTGCCATAACCTACCTCGGTCAGCAGTGCGCGGTCGATGGCCATGGAAAGGGCTGTACGCACCGCGAGATCGCTCAGGAACGGGTGCGGCTCTGCGACTGTTGCGCGTGTCTCTGGGGGCAGATCCGGTGAGGGGTTCGTCAGGTTCATTTCCAGACGTTCAACCAGTGGACCAAAGCCTGCGATGGCCTTGCCCTTGCCGCCTTCTTCCATCTTGGCAATCACGTCAGGTGCCAGCTGGAGGTTCCAGGCATAGTCGAACTCGCCCGTTTCCAGAACAGAACGACCCGCTGCAACCGCGTCACCGCCGCCTTTGAAGGTTACGGAGGCAAATGCAGGCTTGCCTGCTTCACGGTAGTTGTCGTTCGCGGCAAATGTGATCACGTCGTTGGGACGGAAGTCAGTCACCACGAAAGGACCTGTACCAATCGGGTTGAAGTTGGCTTCGGTGCACTCAGGCGCCTTGGCACCGAGGCATTCGGCAAACTGTGCAGCCTGAATGATCGGGGATTGGCCACCGACGAATGGACCGTAAGGATTCGGCTTGGGCTGGTTGAAAGTGACCTTCACTGTCAGATCATCGACAGCTTCGACCATTTCAACACCGTCAAAGAATGCGGCCTGCGCACAGCCGCCTTCGGGATGCATGCAGTATTCCGCAGTGAATTTGACGTCTGCAGATGTCACAGGCGTGCCGTCGGACCACTGAAGACCCTCTTTGATCTTCCATGTGATTGTGGTCAGATCCTCGGAAACGCCGCCGTTGGCAACTGTCGGGACTTCTTCGGCCAAGAACGGAACCATCTCACCGGTCTCGTTATAGCGGGCCAGAGGCTCCAGTACGAGAGAGGCTGATTCAACGTCCTTAGTGCCGCCGGACAGGAAGGGGTTCAGAATCGATGGCGCTTGCCAATAAATGATCTTCACTTCTCCGTCGCGACCGCGTTCACCTTCGTGACCCTCTGCCATGACCATTGGGGCAAGCGCGGTAGACGCGATCGCACCCATCAGTAGGGTTTTCAATTTCATAATACTCTCCTTGTTGGACACGTTTAAGAGTGCCGCGTTTTGAGGTGGGACAGGCCCACCCAGCTTCGTCGCTTCGGGAAAACTTTAAGAAGAGCTGCTAACCCTGCGTAAAGATGCAAGATTTGCTGACTTCAATTCGCGCACCCCCGAAGCGCATGGCACGTATGACAACAGGTTTTCATCAAATTGCAAGCCTTGTCTAAGGGTAAGCACAAAATTGATGGGCCAAGTGCCCGAGCGGTTTGACCTGCGATGGGTTAAGCCGTAGCGTCTGGGCGATAACGCTGCCAATAGCGACAGGGGAAAATATGCTCGACCAAACCAACGCGGCACCTATTGCGCAAATTCAAGGGCTTCGGGTTGAATTTCAGACCAAAGATGGCCCCGTGGTGGGGGTAGAGGATGTCAGTTTCGACATCAATCCGGGAGAAACCGTCTGCGTTGTTGGCGAATCCGGCTCCGGGAAATCGGTATCTTCGCTGTCGCTGATGCGGCTTGTGGAATACGGCGGTGGTGAAATTGCAGGCGGTCGCCTGCTTTTTGATCGTGCACAAGGTGACCAGATCGATCTTGCCCATGCCGGTCAGGCCGAGATGCGGCGCATTCGCGGCAATGAAATCGGAATGATATTTCAAGAGCCGATGACTGCGTTGAACCCGGTTTTCACTGTTGGGCGTCAGATGACCGAAGGTCTGCGCATCCATAAGGGAATGAATAAAAGACAAGCCGAAGCGCGCGCGCTTGAATTGCTCAAGCAGGTTCGCATTCCCGAGCCGGAGCGGCGGCTGAAGCAATACCCGCACGAGCTGTCTGGTGGCATGCGTCAACGTGTGGTGATCGCCATGGCGCTGGCCTGTGAGCCGCGCCTGCTGATTGCGGATGAGCCGACAACGGCGCTGGATGTGACCATTCAGGCCGAAATCCTTGCGCTGATGGACCGCCTGAAGCGCGAAACCGGCACGGCGGTGATGTTCATCACCCACGACATGGCCGTTGTGGCGCAGATGGCGGACCGGGTGGTCGTCATGTTCCGAGGCAATAAGGTCGAGGAAGGCACGGTCGAGGAGATTTTCGAGAACCCCAAACACGCCTATACCAAAGCTTTGTTGGCGGCGGTGCCCAAACTGGGTGAGATGAAGGGTAAGAAATACCCCGAACCGATGAAGCTTTTGGGCAGTGACAAGAACGCCATCAAACCGATTGAGGGCACCGAGGAGGTGCTGCTGAGCGTCAAGAACCTGACCACGCGGTTCCCTGTGAAAGGTGGTTTTTTCCGCCGCACCGTGGCCAATGTCCATGCGGTTGAAGACCTCTCATTCACGATCAACAAGGGTCAGACGCTGAGCCTTGTTGGGGAATCAGGCTGTGGTAAATCCACTGCCGGACGCTCTATTCTGCGTTTGGTCGAGCCGCAGACAGGTGAAGTCAATCTGGGCGGGACGGATATCATGGCGTTAAGCCAGCGCGATCTGCGCACCGCGCGGCTTGATATGCAGATGATCTTTCAGGATCCCTTCGCCTCGTTAAACCCACAGATGCAATTGGCCGATCAGGTGGCCGAGCCGATCCACAACTTCAAGACCCTCAAGGGCAAAGACGTCACTGATCGGGTCGAGATGCTGTTTGACCGTGTGGAATTGCCGCGCAGCTTCATGCGTCGCTTCCCGCACGAGCTGTCGGGCGGTCAGCGGCAGCGGGTCGCGATTGCCCGCGCACTGGCGCTGAACCCCAAGCTGATCATCGCGGACGAGGCTGTTTCAGCGCTCGACGTGTCAGTACAGGCGCAGGTGCTGAACCTGATGATGGAACTGCAGGACGAGCTGAGCCTGAGCTTCCTGTTCATCAGCCACGACATGGCCGTGGTTGAACGGGTCAGCCACTACGTTGGCGTTATGTATTTGGGGCGTATTGTGGAACTGGGGCCGCGGGACCGCGTGTTCGAGAACCCGTTGCATGCCTATACGCAGGCGCTGATGAAAGCGGTCCCCATTGCCGATCCGCGCCAGCGCAAGGATGAAAAGGACCTGAACTTCAAGCCTATCCCGTCGCCCATTCATCCGACCAGCTACAAGGCTGCCCCGTCGGAATACGTCGAAGTGCATCCGGGCCATCACCTGCTGATTACGGACAGTGGGTATTAAACATGGCGCAGCGTCTCAGCCCTTTCGAACTTATGGAGAAGCTGATCAGCTTTCCGACCGTCTCGCGTGATACGAACATCCCTCTGATCGATTGGGTGGCTGATTATCTGGACAGTCACGGGATCGAGAGCCACCGCTACATTGATCCAGAACAGCCCAAACACGCGCTCTTTGCCCATGTCGGCCCGTGGGAAGAGGGCGCTTTGGTGTTGTCGGGCCATACGGACGTGGTCCCTGTAGACGGTCAGCCGTGGGATACGGATCCGTTCAGCGTCGTTGAGAAGGACGGAAAGTACTACGGACGCGGCACCTGTGACATGAAGGGGTTCGATGCTCTCGCTCTTTGGGCGCTTGTGGAAGGTAAGTATTCCGACATCAAACGGCCCTTGCAGATTGCCCTGAGTTTCGATGAAGAGATTGGCTGTACCGGCGCGCCACCGATGATCGAGGCGATGCAGCCTGTGCTGCCCAAGGGATCTGCTGCGATCATCGGAGAGCCGTCTACCATGCAGGCTGTCACCGGCCACAAGGGCGGCATCGGATTTGACACGCATGTCATCGGATTCGAGGTGCATTCGTCGATGCTGCACAAGGGCGTCAACGCGATCATGGCCGGGGCCAAACTGATCGAATGGGCGAACCAGATCAACACCGAGAACATGGAGGACAAGCCCACCGATCTGGCTGCGATGTTCGACCCTCCTTTCACAACGCTCCATGTGGGCATGATCAAAGGCGGCACCGCCCATAACATCACCGCCAAGGATTGCTGGTTCGCGATGGATTTCCGCGTCGTACCGGGCGAGGATAAAGACAAGTGGGCAATGGATTATCTCAAGAAAGTCCGCGCGGTCGAGGCCGAGATGCAGGCCGTTGTCCCGGAAACCCGAATCGAGATCACACCGCGCTTCGACGTACCGGCCTTGCAGCCTGAACACGAAGGCGAGGCCGAAGCGCTGGTGCGCCAGATCACCGGGGATAATGCAAGCCACAAGGTGAGCTATGGCACGGAGGCTGGCCAGTTTCAGGATGCAGGCTATTCCGCAGTGATCTGCGGGCCCGGCAGTATTGAACAGGCGCATCAGCCCAACGAGTATATTGAAGTTGCCCAATTCAATGCAGGGCATGATTTTATGAAGAAGCTTCTGGAGCGATTGGCGACCTGATCAAGGGACGTCCATCTTTCCCGACGTGTGACAGATGCAAGGTGCGGCTTCGCGGCACCTGCAGGGCGAAAGACAAATGCAGCCATTTCCGATTACCGAGGCCACGCCGATTACCTATCGTGCCGCGCTGCCGAACCGCGCGGATGTGGTCGTTATCGGGGGCGGTGTCATCGGTGTGTCTACCGCGATCTACCTTGCGCGCGCCGGGCAGGATGTCGTTCTGCTGGAAAAAGGACGCATCGCCGCAGAGCAATCTTCGCGCAACTGGGGCTGGATCAGGCAGCAGGGTCGTGATCCTGATGAACTGCCGATCATGGTCGAAGCGATCGCGCGCTGGAAAGAACTCGCGGCTGAAACCAACATCGATTTTGGTTTGCGGCAGGGCGGCGTCACGTATCTTGCCAGCACGGCCAAGCAATTGGTGCGTTACGAGGCGTGGCTGCCACATGCGCGGGCGAATGGGGTCGATACCCGTCTCCTCTCAGCGTCAGAAACACAGGCGATGTTTCCGGGCATGGCGTGGTCTGCCGCCGGGGCGCTGGTCACCCCCTCTGATATGCGGGCGGAACCTTGGGCCGCAGTCCCGGCGCTGGCTGGGGTAGCCACGCGCGCGGGCGCTCAGCTGATCGAGGGCTGCGCGGTGCGGAGCCTTGATATTCAGGCGGGCCGCGTGGCCGGTGTGATGACCGAGCGTGGTCGCATCGCGACATCGAGCGTTGTGCTGGCGGGCGGCGCGTGGTCCTCGCTGTTCCTGCGCAACCACGGTGTCTCGATCCCGCAGCTTTCCGTACGCGAAAGCGTCGCTGCCACGACCCCTTTGCCGGAAATTCACAGCGGTGCCGCGGCGGCCAAGGACGTGGCTTTCAGGCGGCGCGCTGACGGCGGCTACACACTGGCACCGGCAGGCGTTTCAGAATTGTTTATCGGACCAGATGCGTTTCGCGCCTTTCCCAAGTATCTCCCGCAACTCAGCGCGACGCCCTTCGGCCAAGCCTATTGGCCCGCCGCGCCAAGTGGATTTCCCGATGCATGGCGAACGCAGCGGCGATGGTCAGCAGAAGACCGGACGCCTTTTGAAGAAATGCGGGTTTTGAACCCCGCTCCAAACCCGCGTCATATTCGGAAATTACAGCGCGGCTTTGCTGCGCTCTATCCGGGCTTGCCGCCAGTCAGGCTCAAGGCTGTCTGGGCGGGCATGATCGACACGATGCCGGATGTTGTTCCAATCGTTGATCACATCGCAGAAATCCCGGGTCTGATTGTGGGCACCGGGATGTCCGGGCACGGCTTTGGCATCGGTCCTGCGATGGGGCGCATTTTGGGCGCACTGGTCACGGGCAATAGCGTAGGGCATGATCTGCACAGATTTAGAAGCACCCGATTCAGAGACGGGAGCGCAATTGCGCTGGGACCCTCGATCTAGGCCCGGGATATTTTCAGGAGAAGACTTTTGCCAATCAAGAACCGATTTGCCGAGACGCATGCCGAAATTGCGGCCTGGCGGCGGCACCTGCACCAGCACCCCGAATTGCAATTCGACGTGCACGAGACCGCGAAATTCGTGGAAGAGAAACTGCGCAGTTTCGGGATTACTGACATCACCACTGGCATTGGCCAGACAGGTGTTGTCGCGGTGATCGAAGGGCGGAGCAACACGTCAGGCCGCGCTATCGGTCTGCGCGCGGATATGGACGCCCTGCCGATCATGGAGGCGACAGGGCTGGAGTATGCCAGCAAGACACCCGGCAAAATGCATGCCTGCGGGCATGACGGGCATACCGCGATGCTCCTGGGGGCCGCGCAATATCTGGCCGAAACGCGCAACTTCGACGGTCGCTGCGTGCTGATCTTTCAGCCTGCCGAAGAAGGCGGCGGCGGCGGCAACGAGATGGTCAAGGACGGGCTGATGGAGCGCTGGGGCATCGACGAGGTCTATGGCATGCACAACATGCCGGACTATCCCGTGGGGCAGTTTGCGATCCGCAAGGGGGCCTTGCTGGCGGCGGCGGACCAGTTCGAAATCGTGATCGAAGGGCAGGGCGGTCATGCGGCAGCCCCGCACGAGGCTATCGACACCAATCTGGCGGCGGCGCATGTGGTGGTGGCCCTGCAAAGCATCGCAAGCCGGAATGTCGACCCTGTCAAACAGGTGGTCGTCTCGGTCTGCACCATGAGAAGCGATACCGAAAGCCACAACGTCCTGCCGCAGACTGTGAAGCTTATCGGGACGGTGAGAACACTGGACGAAGACGTGCGCGATTTAGCCGAACAGCGTTTGCGGGATGTGACGACCCATACGGCCGCCGCCTATCAATGCACCGCGCAGATCGACTATGAGCGCGGCTATCCGGTGACCATCAACCATGACACCGAGACTGACTATGCCGCAGATGTGGCCGAGAACATAATGCCGGGCGTCTGGCGGGACACGCCACCGATCATGGCGGGCGAAGATTTTTCCTACATGCTGAACGTGCGCCCCGGGGCCTATATCATGATCGGCAATGGCGAAGGACCGACGGTACATCACCCCAAATACGACTTTAATGATGACGCGATCCCGGCGGGCTGTTCGTGGTTTGCCGAGATGGTGGAGATACGGCTGGCGGCGGGGTAGTTTTCTGCGGTGTGGATAAGGATTGAGGCACCTGACCTGCCTCCGTCTTTCACCGTTTCGTCAACCTTCGGCCCCTTTCATCTTTTGAATGCTCACCATAGACAGTGGGTAAAGTCGCTTATGCACAAAGGATTAACCAATGCCCGTCAAGAACCGTTTTGCCGAACTCCATGACGATATCACCGCCTGGCGGCGCGATTTGCACGAACACCCGGAAATTCTGTTCGAGACGCATCGCACCTCAGCCACGGTGGCCGAGAAACTGCGCGCCTTTGGCTGCGACGAGGTTGTCGAGGGCATCGGGCGGACCGGGGTTGTCGGCGTGATCAAGGGCAAGACCCAGAGCTCTGGCAAGGTCATCGGCCTGCGGGCGGACATGGATGCGCTCCCCATTCACGAGCAGACTGGCGTGGAATACGCCTCCAAGACGCCCGGTGCGATGCATGCTTGCGGCCACGATGGGCATACCGCGATGCTGCTGGGCGCTGCGCGTTACCTGGCCGAGACCCGCAATTTCGGCGGTACCTGCGTGGTGATCTTCCAGCCCGCCGAAGAAGGCGGCGGCGGCGGCAAGGAGATGTGTGACGACGGCATGATGGAGCGTTGGGGCATTCAGGAAGTCTACGGCATGCACAACTGGCCGGGGATGCCCACGGGCAGTTTCGGCATTCGCACCGGCCCGTTTTTTGCCGCAACTGACTTGCTGGACATCGAGGTTGAGGGGCTGGGCGGCCACGCGGCCAAACCCCAAGAGACGATCGACACGACTGTTGTGGCAGCGCATATCATTACCGCTTTGCAGACGATTGCGAGCCGCAACGCGGACCCGATTGGTAACATCGTGGTGTCGATCACGTCGTTCGAAACCTCATCTAAGGCGTTCAACGTGATCCCGCAGAAGGTGCAAATGTATGGCACAGTGCGGACCCTGTCGAATGAGCTGCGCGATCTGGCCGAAAAGCGCGTGACCGAGATTTGCGAAGGGATCGCCGCGACATTCGGCGCGACCGCGCGGGTCAACTACAAACGCAATTATCCCGTGATGGTGAACCACCCTGAGCAGACGGAATTTGCCGCCGAGGTGGCGCGCAAGATTTCCGGGCAGTGCGATGAGGCGCCCTTGGTGATGGGCGGTGAGGATTTTGCCTTTATGCTCGAAGAGCGGCCGGGTGCCTATATCCTGGTCGGCAACGGGACAGAGGGTGCGATGGTGCATCACCCGCTTTACAACTTCAACGACGAGGCGATCCCGGCTGGCTGTAGCTGGTGGGCGGGTATCATCGAAGAGCGGATGCCAGCGGGGTAGCGCACTGCTGCTCACGTGAGACGCGGTGCGCGCGTCAGCATTGAATTGTATTGGAAAGATGAAGCCGGGCGGTGTTCCCGGCTTATCACCTTTCGGCCAATAGGCGGCGGTAAAGGGCGATCAGCTCTGCCGCCTCGCGTTCGATGGCGAAATGTTCGGCGACATGGGGGCGGGCGTTTCTGGCCCATTCCCGGACCCGATGGGGAGGCTCGAAGGCTTGGGCGATAGCTTTCGCGAGGGCTTCTGGGTCGTCGGGGGCGACCAGCGCGCCGGTATCCTTCGTCACGATTTGCTCGAAGGCGCCGACGCGGGTGGCGATGACGGGGACGCCGCAGGCCATGGCCTCGATCGGGGTCAGGCCGAAGCCCTCCCAGCGCTGCGGGGCGACATAGAGGTCGAGGACACGGTACCAGTCGGCCATGTCTTCCACTGGGACTTCGGGTAGGAAGTGGATGCGGTCTGCGAGACCTGCCGTCTGCACCGTGGTCTTGAGGTCGTTGAGGAAACCCCGGTCTTTTTCAACGGCACGGCCCATGACGAGGGCATGGGCGTCCAGGTTCTTGAGCGCGTCTGTCATGGCGGTGACGAAGACATCGGTGCCCTTGGATGATCGGATGCGACCGTAGCACCCGATCAGAATCCCGTCGGCAGGCAGTCCGAGTTTCTGTCGCAGGTCCGCGCGGTCCTGCGGGGGCGAGAACCCCTCAAGGTCGATGCCATGCATGATGACTTGCGCATCGTTTTCCAGATATTCCGCTGTGCGGTCCGATGTTGCCACCACAGCGTCCATGCGGCGGATAAGCCAGCGTGTCAGACCGGTTTGCCTGCGTTGTGACGCGGAGGTGAAGACAAGCCTCAGCTTTTTCCCCAGCAGGTATTTCAACGCCAGCCCACCGATCATCTCTACATTGCGCCGGGCGTGCCAGACGCGGGGGCCGTCAGGGCCACGACGGGGCATGGTGACAAGCTGAGACAGGCGGATTTGCGGGACATGGTCCGGAATCACGGGGCCTGTCGCGGCGATCGCGATGTCACGCGACTGCACCGGCACAAGGCGCACCACGGTCGCCGTGACACCCGACAGGCGGCGCTTGAAGTTCGGCGCGATGACCTGAACCTTGCGGATATCGACGTGGCTCATCCGGCAAGCTCCAAGACGTTGATCAACCGCTCTGCGATGCTGTCCAACTGGCCTGTCTGACCTTCGGCAAAGGCGCGTGCAGCGTCGCAGGCTTGCCTGCGGGCGTCGTCATCGGAAAGCAGCGCATCGACTTTCTCGGCCAGATCGCTGGCATCCGATATCAACTGTGCAGCACCAAGGTCTTGCATTTCCTGGAACGTCTCAGCGAAATTCGTTACATGATGGCCAGACAGGACCGTGGCCCCGGATTGAGCGACTTCGAACGAGTTATGGCCCCCAATGGGATGGAGTGATCCGCCGAGAAAGACGATATCTGTAAAGGCGTACCAGGTTCCCAATTCCCCCATCGTGTCCGCCAGATAGACTTGGTCACCGGGTGCATCCCCCAAAGAGCGACGGGTCACGCCGAGACCCGCGTCAGAGATGAGGTTCATCACCTCTTGTCCGCGTTCGGGATGGCGGGGCGCGAGGATCAGGTGCAGGTCAGGACGGGTGGCCAGAAGGCGCTTGTGGGCCTCCAGCACAACGTCTTCTTCGCCCGGATGTGTCGAGGACGCGACCCAGACAGGCCGATGGCCAAGGGCGGCGCGGGCTTCGAAGAGAGCGTCTTGATCTACGGGCAGCGGATCCGACATGGATTTGAGGTTGATGCCTCGTGCCACGCGTTGGGGCGGTGCGTGCATTGCGACCATGGCCTCGGCCATCTTGTCATTCTGGGTCAGGATCAGTTCGAACACCTCAAGTACATAGCGGGCGAATGCGGGCCGTTTGCGCCAGCTTTCCATGGACTTTTGTGACAGGCGTGCATTGAGCAGTGCCAGTTTCGCGCCGCTCTCGTAGGTGCGGCGCAGCATCTGGGGCCAAAGCTCGCTTTCCACGAAGATCGCCGCATCCGGGCGCCAGTGCTTCAGAAAGCGTTTCAAGGGGCCGGGCGCGTCAAGAGGGGCGAACTGATGCACCGTACGTGGCGGAAGGCGGTCCTGCACCAGCTTGGCAGATGTGGCCGTGCCAGAAGTGATAAGAAACTGTGCGTCAGGCAGGGCACGTCCCATCCGGGTAATAAGAGCGAGCACTGAAAGGCTCTCTCCGACCGATGCCGCGTGAAACCAGATCAAGGGGCCATTTTGCTGACGTGGCTGCGTGGCATGGCCCAGCTTTTCGTGTGCGCGTGACACGGAAACACCTGCGCGGCGCAGCTTACGCGTTTCAGTCCGGGCAAAGAAAGGGACCAGCAGCATGGAGGCCGCGACCCATGCACGATACAGGAAAGGCGCGGCCATGGATCGGCTCAGCCGCCGGTGTGGCTCATGTGGCGGGGCATCTGGCCGTCCAGCCGCTGGCGGGAATAGTCAAAGTCGTGGCCCTTGGGTTTGAGATTGATGGCCGCGCGAATAGCCTCTTCCAAGGGCGCGCTATCCTGAGGCGCGGCACGCAGGGGCGCGCGCAAGTCAGCCATATCCTCCTGGCCAAGGCACATATAGAGCTCACCTGTGCAGGTCAGCCGTACCCGGTTGCAACTCTCGCAGAAATTATGGCTCAACGGCGTGATAAAGCCGATCTTCTGGCCGGTTTCCTCAAGCCGCACATAGCGGGCAGGGCCGCCGGTGCGTTCGGCCAGATCGGTGACGGTATAATGTTCGGCGTAGCGGGCGCGTACGTCCTTTAGAGACCAGTACTGGCCCAACCGGTCTTCGTTGCCCAGATCGCCCATCGGCATCACCTCGATCCAGGTCAGGTCCATGTCGCGTTCGGCACACCATGCGGTGATGGTGGGCAATTCGTCTTCGTTAAATCCCTTCAATGCGACAGCATTGATCTTGACCCGCAGTCCCGCCTTTTGCGCAGCATCGACCCCCCGCAGCACCTGAGGCAGACGCCCCCAGCGCGTGATGTCGGCAAACTTTTGGTCATCCAGCGTATCGAGCGAGATATTCACGCGGCGCACGCCAGCGGCATAAAGCTGGTCGGCGAACCGCTCCAACTGACTGCCATTGGTCGTCAATGTCAGTTCCTTCAGCGCGCCGCTATCCAAATGACGGGTCATGCCATTGAAGAAGGTCATGATGTCACGCCGCACCAATGGTTCGCCGCCGGTGATCCGTAGCTTCTCCACACCCAGACCCACGAAAGTCGAGCACATGCGGTCCAGTTCTTCCAGCGTCAGCAGTTCCTTCTTGGGCAGGAAGGTCATGTTTTCAGACATGCAATAGACACAGCGGAAATCACAGCGGTCAGTCACGGAGACCCGCAGATAGGTGATTGCACGTGCGAATGGATCAATAAGAGGAGCTGTCATAGCACATAGGTAATCGCCCGCTGATCTGCGGGCAAGCAGCATTTGGGCGATTGATGGGCGGACCGGGCAGGGATAGGTTCGGGATATGAAACGTTTTTTGATATCAGGTGCAGCAGCGCTGTCGTTGACGGCTTGTGCCCAGATGGGCGGACTGGCGGACAGGATCGGTCTTGGGGGCAGGGCAGAGGTGTCTGAGGCTCCGGCTGACCCCTTTGTACCGGCAGAAGCGATAGTGACGGAAACCGCGCTTGCCCCGGCGACGGCAGCGCCGCCACCACCGCCCGCGGCGCGGACGGCAGAGGCGTTGGACACAACGACCCCCGAACAACGCGCTGCGGCCACCGCTGCACCCGCGCAGCCAACCCGGGCCTTGGGAACGACCGTCGTGTCGCTGGGGAGTCCAACCGAACCCGGACTTTGGCTGAAAACACCCTTGGTCAAGGAAGAGGCACAAGGCCGCGTGACAAATCCGGCGAATGGTAAGTCATCCTTGGTCACGCTTCTGCCGCTTGATGGCCCGGCAACGGCGGGCAGCCGCATGTCTCTTGCGGCGCTTCGCCTGATTGAAGCGTCCTTGACAGATTTGACTGAGGTCGAAGTGGCGCTGGAAGGGTAAAGCGCTGGGGCAACCGGGAAACGGAACTTGAGATCAAACACTTAGGCCGGGGAGCTGTTGCGTTTGATCAGTCCGGCTTTTGCGTCTTTCGCAGATGCCGCAGCGCTTCTTTTACCGCGAACGGCTTCAAATTCTCGCCATGCTTTTCCACGAACGCCCGCGTGCGCGCTTCGTCGTGCTTTGACAGGTCGCGCAGCCACCATCCAATGGCTTTCTGAATGAACCAACGATGGTCCGGCACCATCTCTGCAGCCCAGCCAAGAATGCGGTCGCGTGCCTCAAGCTCGGCAGGTTTCGGGTGGTTTTGCTTGGTCAAGGGCAGGGTGATCACAAGCGCCGCACGCCGCGTCCACAAATGATCGGAGCGCACCCACGTCTCGACCTCATCCAGCCGTGACGGATCTGCGACCAGTCGCTTTTGCCCTGCCATACAGGCGTGATCGGCGATGGCCCAACTGTCAAAATCAGGCACCCACGAAACAATTACATTCCACGCTGCGGTGTCATCGGGCCGGATGCGCGCCTGCGTCAGTGACTTAGCTGCGGCGAGGCGCGCCTCAAAGATGTTCGTCCGCCATAGCGCATCAGCCAAAGCGACACGTGTGTCAGTGTCCAGCTCCTTGCGCCATGCTTTGGTCAGCTCATCGATCTGAGGGTTCGACAGGCCAAGGTATTCCCGCTCAACCTTATGATATTTCTGCATATCTGCCGCGCGTGCAGGATCGGCCTGCTCCCGAAGCTGGGCGAGATAGGGTTCATGCATCCGTATCGTCCAGAATGTGCGTGGCCAGCCCGTCGATGGTGCGCTGGTTGCGCTCTTTCCAGTAGGTTGCGATGCCGTCCGGGCCTTTGTCTTCGGTCCACTGTTTCAGCACATCGCGCGGCCCTTTGTAATCGTAGAATGGCACTGCAAACCCGCAGGATGTCTGCAAGATCTCGACCGTCATGTCGTAGATCTGACGCGCGCCGTCGCTGGGCGGAAAATCGAGGTTAAGCGCATCGAAATCTGCATCACGGGGGTGCAGAGTGCGGGCGGTTCCATAGGCGCGCATAATCATCGGTCGCTTTTCAAAGCCGCACCACATCAGGGTCATCCGGTTATGCAATGCCAGATGGGCGGCGGTTTCGTTGCCCGAGCCTGTCCAGTTGCGCCAGATAATCCGGTTCGGCCCCAAAACGCGTAACGAATCCATCCCCTTGGGAGAGATGTTCACACGACCCTCATCTGCTGCGGTGCCGCAGAAAAAGATCTGCTGGGCTTCGATGAATTGGCGATGATCGTCGTTGATCTCGTCGAATTGCTTGGCCATCTACGTCCCTTTTGGTTGCTTCGGCTATTCCACAGTCACCGATTTGGCGAGGTTTCTTGGCTGATCTACATCAGTACCCTTGGCCACTGCCGTATGATAGGCAAGGAGCTGGGCCGGGATCGCGTAAAGGATCGGCGCCAGTATGTCAGCGACCTTCGGCATCTCGATGCTCTCCCAGACGCCATGGCTGGCCTCTGACAGACCGTCGGCATCCGAGACAAGGATTACCTTGCCCTTGCGCGCCATGACTTCCTGCATGTTGCTGACGGTCTTATCAAAGAGTGCGTCTTTGGGGGCCAGAACGACAACAGGAACTTCCTCATCGACAAGTGCGATGGGCCCATGCTTTAGCTCACCTGACGCATAAGCTTCGGCGTGTATATAGCTGATTTCTTTTAATTTTAATGCACCCTCAAGTGCTAAGGGGAACATCTGGCCACGCCCAAGGAAAAGCACGTCGCGTGCCGAGGAAAGCTTGTAGGCCGCGCTTCGCATCATGTCGTTCTGTTCAAGCGCGGTGTTGATGACGGAAGGAAGGCCACGTAATGCGCTGATATGATCAGCCAGTGCGGCATCGTCCAGAACGCCCCGGTCGTTTGCGGCCTTCAGAACCAGCAGCAAAAGGACGGTCAACTGGCAGGTAAAGGCCTTGGTCGAGGCTACGCCAACCTCGACACCCGCGTAGATCGGCAAAGCCAGATCGCTTTCGCGCGCGATGGACGATTCTGGCACGTTGATCACCGACAGGATGCTTTGTGCCTTGCCATCGCAATAACGCAGGGCAGCGAGTGTATCGGCAGTTTCGCCCGACTGGCTTACGAAGACAGCAAGCGTGCGGTCGGGGATCGGTGGTTCGCGGTAGCGGAATTCAGAGGCGACATCGACCTCGACGGGGATGCGGGCGATCTGTTCGAACCAGTATTTTGCCGTCATACAGGCGTATGAGGCGGTGCCGCAGGCCACCATCGTGATGCGATCCACCTTGGTGAAATCAATACCGCCGTCGGGCAGCATAATCTCGCCCCTGTCGCTGAGGTAATGCGAGATCGCCTGACCGATCACGCCCGGCTGTTCAGCGATTTCCTTGGCCATGAAGTGTTTGTGCCCACCCTTGTCGATGCGCGTCGCATCAATCTGGATGGTGCGGATGGCCCGGTTTGCAAGGTTGCCGTTCGCATCCGTCACTTCAACCGACGTCCGGGTGATGACCGCGATATCGCCCTCTTCGAGATAGGAAATCCGGTCTGTCAGGGGCGACAGCGCAATGGCATCGCTGCCCACGAACATCTCGCCTGTGCCATAGCCGATGGCCAAGGGCGAGCCTTTGCGCGCGGCGATCATCAGGTCTTCATATCCGTCAAAAAGAAAGGCGAGGGCAAAGGCACCTTCAAGGCGGGCCAGCGTCTTCTTGGCGGCCTCCACCGGATCGGCCCCTTCGGTCATGTAGCGATGGGTCATCAGTGCGACGGTTTCAGTGTCCGTTTCCGTGACAAACTCTACCCCGGCATCGGCCAGTTCGGCGCGCAATTCGCGGAAGTTTTCAATGATGCCATTATGGACGACAGCGACCTTGCCGGCCTGATGCGGATGCGCATTGGTGACGGTGGGGGCACCATGGGTGGCCCAGCGGGTATGGCCAATTCCCGATTTGCCAGCCAGAGGTTCATGTACCAGCAAATCAGACAGGTTCACCAGTTTGCCCACGGCGCGGCGGCGGGCCAGTTTGCCATCATTTACGGTGGCGATACCCGCGCTGTCATAGCCGCGATATTCAAGCCGTTTCAGCGCCTCAACCAAGATTGGCGCAACCTCATGGTCACCCAATACACCGACAATACCACACATTTTCAGCTGCCTCGCTGCATTTTGGCCTTTTTGGCCTTTAACATTTCGAACAATTTGCGTGCCATGCCGGGTTTTTCTACCTGCGGCGCGCGGGCCAGCGCCAAAGCGTCAGCTTCCACGTCTGAGGTGATCACGGAACCGCTGCCCGTCATCGCCCCATCTCCAATCGAAACAGGAGCGACAAGCATGGTGCTGGAGCCTATGAAGGCACCTGCGCCCACATGCGTGTGATGTTTCATCACACCATCATAGTTGCAGGTCACAGTCCCAGCACCGATATTTGCAGCCGCACCTATGGTGGCATCACCGATATAGCTCAGGTGGTTCACCTTCGCGCCTTCGGCGATCTGGGCATTCTTGATCTCGACAAAGTTGCCGATGCGCACGTTTTCAGAGAGTTCCGCGCCGGGCCGCAGGCGGGCATAAGGTCCGATGATGGCCCCACGAGAGACATGGCAGCCTTCGAGATGAGAAAAGGCGCGGATGATCGCACCCGATTCAACCGTTACACCGGGGCCAAAGACAACATTGGGTTCAACAAGGCTGTCACGGCCGATAACCGTGTCGCGGGCAAGGAAAACAGTCTGTGGCGCGCTAAGTGTCACGCCATCCTCAAGAAGGGCGGCGCGTGCACGTTCCTGAAAATCCGCTTCGGCGCGTGCAAGTTCAGCGCGGGAGTTGATACCGACGGTTTCCCATTCGTCGCAAGTCACAGCTGTCGCCGAAAGACCGCGTGCGCGGGCAAGGCCGACGATATCGGTCAGATAATACTCTTCCGACGCATTGTTGTTGTCTACGGCATCGATCAGGTCGAAAAGCAGATCGGCCTTGCAGGCGACAACGCCGGAATTGCACAGCGTGATCATGCGCTCCTTTTCAGAGGCGTCTTTGTATTCAACGATCCGGTCGAGTTGCTGGCCATCCATGACCAGACGGCCATAGCGGGCCGGGTCCGCGGCCTCAAAACCCAGAACGACCACGTCATTTTGCATCAGCGCCTCGCGCATCTTTTCCAGCGTTTCTGCCTGGATAAAGGGCGTGTCGCCGTAAAGCACCAGCGCCATTCCGTCGAAACCGGAAAGTGCGGGTCGGGCTTGGGCAACGGCATGGGCTGTCCCAAGCTGTTCGGTCTGTTCAACCACCTTGATCTGCGCGTCGTGGGCAAACGTCGCATTGCGCACCTGCTCAGCGCCGTGACCTGCCACGACCACACGCGCCTCCGGCGCCAGCGTCTCACCTGCGGCAAGGGCGTGGAGCAACATAGGTTCGCCCGCGATGGGATGCAGGACTTTTGGCAGGTCCGAATTCATCCGCGTGCCTTTGCCTGCGGCAAGGATGATCAGGGCAGTGTTCATGGGCTACTCGTGCTTCTTTTCTTTGCCTCTCTTTACGCGCTTGGCACGGACGCGCAAGTCTGGCAGGGATCAAACAAGGTTGCGGGTTGCAACATCAGCGGGCGGGGTTCCGCCCATGGAGGGTTCCGGGTGAAGACAGTTGTATTCGACCTTGATGGCACTTTGGCCGATACCAGTGGCGACCTGATCGCCGCTGCGAACGTATGTTTTCGGGATATGGGGGCGGGTGATGTGCTGGATGCCCGGCGTGATGCCGGCACGGCTTTGCGCGGCGGCCGCGCGATGTTACGGCTTGGGATGGAGCGGCTGGGGCGGAGTGAAGACGCAGAGACAATTGATGCCTATTACCCGCGACTGCTTGAGGCCTACGCCGAGGATATCGACCGCCACACGTTTTTGTATCCCGGCGCGATGGATGCTGTCGCGGGTCTGAAAGACACTGGATTTGGCGTGGCAATCTGCACAAACAAACCCGAAGGGTTGGCCGATATCCTGCTGACACGGCTGGGGGTGCGGGACGCTTTCGATGCGATGTTGGGGGCGGATACGCTGGCGGTCAGAAAACCGGATCCCGAACACCTGTTCGAGACGGCGCGCCGGGCGGGTGGACACCCTGAGAAGTGTCTGTTGATTGGTGACAGTGACACAGACCGCAAGACGGCGCGGGCGGCAGGTGTGCCTTGCGTACTTGTTACCTTCGGACCGGCAGGCGGAGACATGGCGGCGCTGGAGCCTGAGGCGTTGCTAGAAAACTACGCGGATTTGCATGGTATTGTGGTCAACCTGATCGGGGAGCCAGTGCGATGAGTGAGGTATTCAAAGGCAGTTTTACCCAGCAAGAGCCGATCCCTGAGGAGGGGATCGAAGCGGCCGTGGCGGTGATGCGCTCGGGGCGCCTGCACCGCTATAACACCGCGCCCGGTGAGGTGGCAGAGACCGTGCTGCTGGAGCAGGAGTTTGCCGCGCAGGTTGGTGCGAAATACTGCCTTGCGGTGGCTTCGGGCGGGTACGCCATGGCGACGGCCCTCAGGGCCGTCGGAGTGAAGCCCGGCGACCGCGTGCTGACCAACGCCTTCACGCTGGCGCCAGTGCCGGGGGCAATTGCAGCGGTGGGAGCGGTACCAGTTTTTGTGGGTGTCACGGAACAGCTGGTGATTGATCTTGATGATCTGGCCGCCAAGGCGGATCAGGCTGACGTGCTGCTACTGAGCCATATGCGGGGGCATCTGGCCGATATGGACGCGCTGATGGCAATTTGCGATGCCGCTGACATCACAGTGATCGAGGATTGCGCCCATACGATGGGGGCTGCGTGGAAAGGTGTGCCATCGGGGACGCAAGGCAAGGTCGGATGTTATTCCTGTCAGACGTACAAGCACGTGAATTCCGGTGAGGGCGGGCTGTTCGTGACGGATGATGCAGAGGTCGCGGCGCGGGCGGTGATTCTGTCAGGGTCATATATGATGTACGAGCGGCATCTGGCCGGACCGCCCAAGGAAGCGTTCGACACGATCCGATATGAGACACCCAATATCTCGGGCCGGATGGACAATCTGCGGGCGGCGATCCTGCGGCCTCAACTGCGCAAGTTGGACATTCAGCGGGAGCGCTGGAACGAAAGGTATTATGAGATTGAGAAGGGACTGCGCGACACGCCCGGTCTGACGGTGATCGAACGGCCTGAGGAAGAGACGATTGTGGGGTCGTCGATCCAGTTCTTGCTGAAGGGTTGGGACGCTGCAGCGGTTGAAGAGGTGCTGGCGCGCTGTCTCAAACGCGGGGTCGAGTTGAAATGGTTTGGCGGGGCCGAGCCGGTGGGCTTTACCAGCCGTTATGACAGTTGGCGCTATGTTGAGGCACCCCGGATGCCGCAGAGCGATGCCGTGTTGGCGGGGATCATCGACATTCGGGTGCCGTTGACCTTTTCGCTTGAAGATTGCGCCCTGATTGCGCGCATCATCAAGGCCGAAGTGGGGGCAGTTTATCAGGCTGCTCATCGGCCCTGACGGGCGTCTTCGCTGCCACATAGGCGTAATAAACAGCGCTGCGGGTCTCACCATCCCAGAGAGGTCTGGAGCCGCCCTTGATTGATCTCCTGTCTGGCAGAGTGCTGTCGTCTTCCCAAGAAAAATAGCGGTATCCCGCGGGGCGGGTCCCTCCGCGATTTTTCTTGGCAAGCCGCCATCGCTCCGCCCGACCTGTGCTCAAGCAAGGGCGGCTCCAGACCAGAGAGGATGGGGAATCGTTGACCGGGCTCAAGCGGTGCGCTAGGTAATGAACAAGTGTTCATTAAATCCGTTTGGGGAGACCGGCCATGTTCACCGCCAGCATGAAATTTGATCTGGGCGAAGACGTTGAAGCAATGCGCGAGATGGTGCACCGCTGGGCACAGGAACGCGTGAAGCCGATGGCGGCGGATATCGATCGTAACAATGAATTTCCGCCAGAGCTTTGGACCGAGATGGGCGAGCTTGGTCTGCTGGGCATGACCGTGGGCGAGGAATACGGCGGCTCTGGCATGACGTATCTGGCGCATACGGTTGCCGTCGAGGAGGTGGCGCGCGCGTCAGCGTCGGTTTCGCTGTCTTACGGGGCACATTCAAACCTCTGCGTGAACCAGATCAAGCTGAATGGCACGGATGAGCAACGTCAGAAGTTCTTGCCAAAGTTGTGTTCGGGTGAACATGTCGGCGCGCTTGCGATGTCAGAGCCGTCGGCGGGCAGTGACGTGGTGAGCATGAAGCTGCGCGCGGAGAAGCGCAACGATCACTATCGGCTCAATGGCAACAAATACTGGATCACCAACGGACCCGATGCGCAGACGCTGGTGGTCTATGCCAAGACCGACCCCGATGCAGGCTCCAAGGGGATCACCGCTTTCCTGATCGACAAGGACATGAAGGGATTTTCGACCTCGCCCCATTTCGACAAGCTGGGGATGCGCGGTTCGAACACCGCCGAGCTGATCTTTGAAGACGTGGAAGTGCCCTTCGAGAATGTGCTGGGCGAGGAAGGGCGCGGCGTGGCCGTGCTGATGTCGGGGCTCGATTACGAGCGCGTGGTGCTGGCGGGGATTGGCCTTGGGATCATGGCGGCCTGTCTGGATGAGATCATGCCCTATATGGCCGAGCGCAAGCAGTTCGGCCAACCGATCGGGAATTTCCAGCTGATGCAGGGCAAAATGGCCGATATGTACACCGCGATGAATTCGGCGAGGGCCTATGTCTATGCGGTGGCGCAGGCCTGTGACCGCGGCGATGTCACGCGCCAGGACGCCGCGGCCTGCTGTCTTTATGCCTCTGAACAGGCGATGGTGCAGGCGCATCAGGCGGTACAAGCCATGGGCGGTGCCGGGTATCTGAGCGATAATGCGGTGGGCCGCATTTTCCGCGATGCCAAGCTGATGGAGATCGGCGCAGGCACCTCCGAGATCCGGCGGATGCTTGTCGGCCGCGAGATGATGACGGCGATGGGCTAAGCGCTGTGCCGCGCTGGCTTTGGTGGGCGCCCCTGGGTTTGCTCGTCCTTGCATTTGCGCTGATTGGGCTACGGTACGGCTGGATTGCGGCGACGACGACGGAGACGGATGTGATCAACCGGTATGCGACACGGTACATCAAGGAGCACGGCGGGACCGCCGCGCTGACCGATTGCGTGGCGTATCCCGGAACGGCTTATCCGGGCATATGGATGGTGGTCAGCTGTACGCCGACTGGGTCTGAGGGGCCAGGGCGATATGAATACTTTGTCAATCGACTGGGAGGGTTGGAATATCGCAATGGGCCAGTTTCTCCTTCGCTTACAGGGCCTAAAACATGAACCTGCCGGGGCTGGACAAGGACGGAAGCTGGCTCATCCCTGAGCGGCTCAACATGGCGGCACAATGTCTGGGACAGAGTTCTGGCAAAACAGCGATCATTGATCTGACTGGACCCACGCGGCGGGATGTGAGTTTTGCTGAGTTGAGCGATATGACCGACGGTTTGGCGCGTGCATTGCGCGCGCGGATTTCGCCGGGTGACCGGGTGGGAGTGCTCTTGAGTCAAAGCCCATGGTGTGCGGCAGCGCATCTGGCAATCTGGAAAATCGGCGCGATTTCAGTGCCTTTGTTCAAGCTCTTCAAGCGCGACGCGCTCGTGTCACGGGTCGGAGACGCAGGATGTGCCATCGTGCTGACCGACAGCGAAGGGGCGGATATGCTGGACGGTCTGGCAGAACCGTGGCTTGCAGGCCGTGTTGGTATTGACGGGGACGCCGTGGCCTTTGCCGAGACGGGACCCGAAGACCCCGCCGTTCTGATTTATACCTCCGGGACCACCGGAAGCCCGAAGGGCGCGCTGCATGCGCACCGCGTGCTGACCGGGCATCTGCCGGGCGTCGCGATGAGCCATGATCATCTGGGTCAGGCCGGCGATTGCCTGTGGACCCCTGCGGATTGGGCGTGGATTGGGGGGCTTTTCGATGTCCTGATGCCGGGGCTGGCGCTGGGCGTGCCGGTGGTGGCGGCCAGGATGGCGAAATTCTCAGTTGAAGAATGCGTCGAAGTGATCGCGAAAGGCGGCGTGCGCAACGTGTTCTTCCCGCCCACAGCCTTGCGGATGCTGAAAGCCGAAGAGGCCAAAGTGCCCGGCTTGCGATCTGTTGCCAGCGGAGGAGAACCGCTCGGGGCAGAGATGCTGGCATGGGGACGACGCGCCTTTGGCCTGGATATCAATGAGTTCTATGGCCAGACAGAGTGCAACATGGTGGCCTCGTCTTGCGGTATAGATTTTCCGGCGCGGCCCGGCTGTATTGGCAAGGCGGTGCCGGGCCATGATGTTGCAGTGATTGACGCGCAGGGCGCGCCAACTGATGAGGAAGGTGATGTGGCGGTGCGCCGTGGCTCTGCGTCGATGATGCTGCGCTACTGGAACCGGCCCGATGCGACAGCTGAGAAATTCCGGGGCGACTGGCTGGTGACTGGAGATCGTGGCGTCTGGGAGGGAGATTATCTGCGATTTGTGGGCCGCGAAGATGATGTCATCACATCAGCTGGGTACCGTATCGGTCCGGCTGAGATCGAAGATTGCTTGCTGACACATCCGGACGTGGCGACTTGTGGCGTTATAGGCAAGCCTGACAAGCTGCGCACAGAGATCGTCAAGGCCTATGTCGTGCGCCGCGCTGGCGCGGAAGTGACAGAAGAGGATTTGCAGAATTGGGTGAAGGAACGGCTTGCAAGCTATTCATACCCAAGAGAGATCGAATTTCTTGAGGCGCTGCCGATGACAGTGACCGGCAAGGTGATCCGAAAAGATCTGAAGGCACGCGCGAAAGCGGAGGCCGCAAGATGATGCGGCCTCTTACAGATATTTCACAGCGCTTAGAACTTGATCACATAGGCGAGGTTGACGACGTAAGGGTCGATTTCGGCGGTGCCGATGCTTGCACCATTCAGCGAGACGTCAGCGTCGATATCCATCCAGCGGATGTTCGCACGCAAGGCGGCGGTTGGGCTCAGCTCGTAGTCCATGCCGACCTGAACCGCGAGGCCCCAGCTGTCGTCCAACTCCAGATTGCCAAGGGGCGACGCCTCTTCGAAGAACGTGGTGTAGTTCACACCGGCTCCGATGTAGGGCTTGAATGCCGAGGCTGTCGGGAAGTGATAATTAATCGACAGGGTGGGTGGCAGATGCTTGGTGCTGCCTGCAAACCCGACGCCCGCGATATTGATATCGTGTTCGAACGGAGTCGCAGCAAGAAGCTCAATGCCCAGATTGTCGCGAATGAAGTATTCGAGTGTTATTGTCGGACGGACATCATTGTTGATCTCCGCGGCACCTCCGGCCAACACGCCGTTTTCCGATTTCGGGATCACGCCGCCCAGACCAAGGCCGAGGGTAAAATCGCCTTGAGATTGCGCGGCGACGGATGTCGCGCTGACAGTGGCAAGAAGGATGACGGCAAGGCTGAGTCTCATGACTTTTCTCCGACTGATGTTAATAATCCCATTTTACGCCGCATCGCAGTATCGCTGAATGATTTGGATCAATTCACGCGACGAAATCGACCAATAAACGGCGGTGAGGCACCTCTCATCGCTGGTGCAGCATGAAAGGACTTTCATGAAACTGAGCTCACAAATTCTCACGTCCTCCGAGACGTTCAAGGCCAACGAGGCCGCACATCTGCAAGCGCTGGATCAGGTCAGCGCGGCAGCGGAAGCGGCGGCATTGGGCGGTGGTGAAAAATCGCGCGCGCGCCACGAGAGCCGGGGCAAGATGCTGCCGCGGGAGCGGGTGGCGAACCTGCTTGATCCGGGGTCGCCCTTTTTGGAGATCGGGGCGACAGCGGCCCATGGGCTTTACGATGGGGCTGCTCCTTGCGCGGGTGTGATCGCGGGTATCGGCCGGGTGCAGGGGCACGAGGTCATGGTCGTTTGCAACGATGCAACGGTGAAGGGCGGCACCTATTACCCGATGACGGTCAAAAAGCACCTACGTGCACAAGAAATCGCGGAAGCCAACAATCTGCCGTGCGTGTATCTTGTCGACTCCGGCGGTGCAAACCTGCCCAATCAGGACGAGGTCTTCCCAGACCGGGACCACTTTGGCGCGATCTTCTACAATCAGGCGCGTATGTCGTCCAAAGGCATTCCCCAGATCGCCGTTGTGATGGGGTCCTGTACCGCTGGCGGTGCCTACGTGCCTGCGATGTCGGACGTGACGATTATTGTGAAGGAACAGGGAACGATCTTTCTGGCCGGACCGCCTCTGGTCAAAGCCGCGACCGGCGAAATTGTGTCTGCCGAAGACCTTGGCGGGGGGGATGTGCATACCCGTTTGTCCGGTGTCGCTGACTATCTGGCAGAGGACGATGCCCATGCGCTTGCCCTGGCACGCCGTGCTGTTGGGCAGTTGAACCGGGCCAAGCCCACGACCGTGCAATGGGAGACGCCGGAAGAGCCCGCCTATGATCCTTCCGAAATCCTCGGGGCAGTGCCAGCGGACTTGCGCACGCCTTATGATATTCGAGAAGTCATCGCGCGGCTGGTCGACGGCTCGCGGTTTGATGAATTCAAATCGCGCTTTGGCGAAACGCTGGTCTGCGGCTTTGCCCACGTCAAGGGCTGCCCCATCGGGGTCATCGCCAACAACGGCGTCTTGTTTTCGGAGGCCGCACAGAAGGGCGCGCACTTCGTTGAGCTATGCTCGCAGCGCAATATCCCACTGGTTTTCCTGCAGAATATCACCGGTTTCATGGTGGGCAGGAAATACGAGAACGAAGGCATCGCCCGTCATGGTGCCAAGATGGTGACGGCGGTTGCCACCACAAATGTGCCAAAGATCACGATGCTGGTGGGCGGTTCCTTCGGCGCTGGCAACTACGGCATGGCGGGTCGGGCCTATCGCCCCCGTTTCCTGTGGACGTGGCCAAATTCCCGGATTTCTGTGATGGGCGGGCCGCAGGCGGCTGGCGTGCTGGCCACCGTCAAGCGCGACGCGATGGAGCGCGCGGGGCAGGAATGGTCGGCTGAAGAAGAGGCAGCGTTCAAGCAACCGACCATCGATATGTTCGAAGAACAAAGCCACCCCCTTTACGCGTCGGCCCGGCTCTGGGACGATGGCATCATCGATCCGCGCAAAAGCCGGGATGTGCTCTTCCTCAGTCTCTCGGCCAGTTTGAATGCACCGATAGAGCCGACGAAATTCGGCGTCTTCCGGATGTAGTCGCGGTCCAACACGAAACGCTGCTCTGAGTGAGCAGGATTGCTGATCAAGGAGAATGCGATGATTTCCGTACCTGACGCTCTTGCCCGTTTTCCGGGCTCAAGCACTTTTACCTTCGGGGACAGCCACGAACTGAACGTCAAGATACTGCGCCTTGTCTCGAACGGCTTCAAAACCGTCAGCTGCGACGCCGTTGCCAATTTTGAACAGCGGGGCGAACGGATGCCGGAGCCGGAGCGTGTGGATATCGCCCTGCATAACAATGGCTTGCCGGTTCTGGCCATCCGTACCGTTGCCGTCGACCTGATGCGCTTTGATGAGATGACCGAAGACCTGATCGCCGATCAGGGAGAGTTTCGCGATCTGGCGCACTGGCGCGAGGGGTATGAGGCGTATCTGACGCGGGCGGGGGTCTTTGCGCCTGATGCAATGATGGTTGTCGAGCGGTTCGAGGTAGCGGACCGGTTCATGTGAACGCGATAAAGAGCCACAAGGCCAAGACAGAAGAATGAAAAAGGAAACAGCGCATGTTTGATACGATCCTGATTGCGAACCGGGGCGAGATCGCCTGCCGCGTGATGGAGACGGCCCGCGCCATGGGTGTGCGCTGCGTCGCCGTCTATTCGGATGCAGACGCGGGGGCCAAGCATGTGGAGATGGCCGATGTCGCCGTGCACATTGGCGGCTCAGCGCCTGCGCAAAGCTACCTTAAGGGCGACGTGCTCATCCAAGCCGCTTTGGACACGGGCGCGCAGGCGATCCATCCGGGATATGGCTTTTTGTCAGAGAACCCGGACTTCGTTGAGGCAGTCGAAAACGCCGGGCTCACATTCATCGGTCCCTCCGCAAAGGCCATTCGCGCGATGGGCCTCAAGGACGCGGCCAAGGCGCTGATGGTCAAGGCCGGGGTGCCGGTCGTGCCGGGGTATCACGGTTCGGATCAGGACGATGGTCTGCTGGCGAAAGAGGCCGAAGCCATAGGGTATCCCGTGCTGATCAAGGCTGTGGCAGGCGGTGGCGGCAAGGGCATGCGGCTGGTCGAGAAGCCGGATGACTTCTTTGCGGCGCTGAAAAGCGCACGTTCCGAGGCCAAAACCGCCTTCGGCAATGCCGATGTCCTGGTTGAAAAATTCGTCTCCAAGCCACGCCACATCGAAGTTCAGGTGTTTGGCGATGGCAAGACTGCGGTGCATCTCTTTGAGCGCGATTGTTCCCTCCAACGTCGCCACCAAAAAGTGATCGAGGAAGCCCCGGCGCCCGGTATGACCGAGGAGATGCGCACGGCCATGGGGGCCGCGGCGGTCCGTGCGGCAGAGGCGATCGGCTATGCGGGGGCGGGAACCGTTGAGTTCATTGTGGATGGCTCGGAGGGGCTGTCTCCGGACGGGTTCTTTTTCATGGAGATGAACACGCGCCTTCAGGTCGAGCATCCGGTGACAGAGATGATCACAGGTGTTGATCTGGTGGAATGGCAGCTGCGCGTGGCTGCCGGAGAGGCGCTGCCAGCCGCGCAGGAAGATCTGTCGATCAATGGCCATGCCTTTGAAGCACGGCTTTATGCCGAGGATGTGCCAAAAGGCTTCCTGCCTGCGACAGGGACGCTGACACATCTGGCTTTCACACCTCAGACGCGGGCGGACTCGGGTGTCCGGGCAGGGGATACGATCTCACCCTTTTACGACCCGATGATCGCCAAGGTGGTCGTTCATGGCCCGACGCGGGACGTGGCCTTGGCGAAACTGCGCGCGGCGCTGGCGGGCTGCCAGGTTGGCGGCACGGTGACCAACCTTGCGTTTCTCGGTGCGCTGGCCGGACATGACGGCTTTGGACAAGGCGATGTTGATACCGGGTTGATCGCGCGGGACATTGATGCCCTGACCGTCGCGCCCGAAGTCGCACCGCGTCACGCCGCGCTCGCCGGGATGGCGGCGCTTGGATTGCTGGAGACCGCTGCCGAAACCGGCTTTCATCTTTGGCGACCTTTGCGCCGGCAGGTGCTCTTGCGGTGGGACGACGGGGAACATTTGCTCAAAGTGCGCGTGTCGTCGCCCGACAAGCAGATCTGGTCCGTGGGCGATGACGACGTCACCGCAGAACAGCGGGCAGGCCGTTGGATCGTCGGCGGACAGATCGCTGCTGACGTGACGCGGGCGGGAGACGCGATCACGGTATTCGAGGGGTACGGATTGACCTTCGAAGTGGTCGATCTGCTGGATCGCGCGGCGGGGGCGCAGGGAGACGGCAACTTGATCGAGGCACCGATGCCCGGACTTGTCCGTGCGGTCGACGCGAAGGTCGGTCAAGTCGTTGCGAAAGGTGACCGTCTGGCCGTGTTGGAGGCCATGAAGATGGAACATTCCTTGCTTGCCGCACGCGATGGCACCGTGGCCGAGGTGCTGGCCGCCGAAGGCGATCAGGTCGAGGCAGGGGCGGCGCTGGTCCGGCTCGAAGCAGAAGAGACGGAGGCTGCCGCATGATCACGCTGCATCATTGCCCGCAGACCCGATCCATGCGCACGCTGTGGCTGCTGAATGAACTGGATGTGGATTTTCGCGTGCATATTCACGCCTTTGACCGGTCCTTGCGGGCGCCTGAATACCTCAGCCTGTCTCCTGCGGGCCGTGTGCCCGCGCTTGAGATCGAGGGCGAGCGGATGTTCGAGACCGGCGCGATCACCCAGTATCTGTGCGAACGTTTCAGCCCTGACCGGCTGGGCCGCAGCCCCGGAACGCCCGACCGCATGGCATGGCTGGTCTGGGTCCATTTTGCCGAGACGATCAGTCAGCACACGGCCGCATTGACTCAGCAACATGTAGCCTTGCGTGAAGACCACATGCGCAGCCCCATCGTGATGAAGCTTGAAGCCGCGCGGATCGGCAAATGTTTCGACGCGATCGAGGCGCGGTTGAGCACCCCGGTCGAGAACCGCGATTACCTTTTGACCTCAGGATTTTCGGCAGCGGACATTTCGGTGGGGCAGGCCGTCTATATGTCGAAGTTCTTCGTCAAGCTGGATGATCATCCGGCGGTGGCCGAATGGTACGAGCGTATCACTGAGCGCGAAGCTTTTCAAAAATCGCTGCCTCATGGTGACGGAATCTATCAGCAGGATTTTTATCCACCGTGGCCGGTGGATTAGGTCTAGGGTGACCAAAGAACATCAATCAATGACGGGGGAGCGCCATGAGTCTGGGGCCATGTGAAATTTTCGAAGTAGGGCCCCGGGACGGGCTGCAAAACGAGGCGCGCGAGATACCGGTGGCCGAAAAGGTCGCGCTGGTGGACAAGCTGAGTGCCGCAGGATTCCGGCGGATTGAATGCGCCAGTTTCGTCAGCCCGAAATGGGTGCCGCAAATGGCAGGTTCAGGTGAGGTGCTGGCGGCCATCAAACGAGTCGATGGTATCCGGTACGCAGCCCTGACCCCGAACATGCGGGGTTACGAGGACGCGCTGAAGGCGGGGGCGGATGAAATCGCGGTCTTTGGCTCGGCCTCCGAAGGGTTCAGCCAGAAGAACATCAACGCCAGTATTGCAGAGTCATTCGAACGTTTTGCGCCCATCCTGGAAGAAGCGCGGCACGTGGATATTCCGGTGCGGGGATACGTGTCTTGCGTGGTGGAGTGCCCCTATGACGGCCCTGTCGCCCCTGCAGCGGTGGCAGAGGTGGCCGACAAGCTTTTCGCCATGGGCTGCTATGAAATCTCGCTTGGGGACACGATTGGCGCAGGCACACCTGACAGCATCGCCCGCATGTTGCTGGCGGTGCGAGATGCTGTGCCGGTCGGGCGACTTGCCGGTCACTACCACGACACCAAGGGCCGGGCGATGGACAACATTGATGCCTCGCTTTCCATGGGGGTGCGGGTGTTTGATGCTGCCGTGGGTGGCTTGGGTGGATGTCCTTATGCGCCGGGTGCTGCGGGCAACGTCGCCACAGAGGCGGTCAACGCACATCTGACCGCGCTGGGCTATCAGACAGGACTGGATCAGGCAGTCCTGGAAGAAGCTGCTGAGATGGCGAAGGCAATGCGGGGCTGAGACGATGTTTGAGACGATCACGATCGACACCGACGCACGGGGTGTCGCAACACTGACGCTAAACCTGCCCGAAAAGCACAACGCCATGTCAGCCCAGATGCTGGCCGATCTGACACAGGCTGCGGGCGATCTGGCGGCGGATGACGCGGTGCGGGTTGTCGTGTTGACTGGTGCTGGCAAGTCTTTCTGCGCAGGCGGCGATCTGGGCTGGATGCGTGCGCAGCGCGACATGGATGCCGAAACACGCTCAGCCGAAGCCTCCAAGCTGGCTGGTATGCTGGGGGCGTTAAACCGGTTGCCCAAGCCTCTGGTTGGCAAGGTACAGGGCAACGCTTTTGGCGGTGGGGTCGGTATGGCATCCGTCTGTGATGTCGCAATCGGTGTAGATACATTGAAGATGGGCTTCACCGAGACGCGGCTGGGCATCATACCAGCTACCATCGGACCCTATGTGCTGGCCCGAATGGGAGAAGGGCGCGCCCGACGCGTGTTCATGTCCGCCCGGCTTTTCGGGGCTGACGAGGCAGTTGACCTCGGATTGCTGGCCAAGAACGTGCCAGCGGAAGAACTGGATGCCGCGATTGAGGCAGAGGTGGTGCCCTATCTTAGCTGCGCGCCGGGGGCGGTCGCTGCTGCCAAAAACCTTGCGCTTGATCTGGGCGGTGTCGCAACAGAAGAGGCGGTTGCGATGTCCATTGCTGCGCTGGCTGAGCGGTGGGAAACCGAGGAAGCTGCGGAGGGCATCGGGGCCTTTTTTGACAAGCGCAAGGCCGCCTGGATGCCATAGGAGCGGGGCTGTTACCCCGCCCAAATCTGTTGGCTGCGTAAACTGCTGCGGGCGCTAGAATAGGAGCGATTGCCTTTGTAGGCCCCACAGCACATGCCAGCAGAGGTAATAAATCAGACGTAGGGCGATCATTGATCCGGCACCGAACCGGAGAAATAGCCAAATCTGTACAGTACTGATCAGGCTGACGTTGCCAAGGACCAGCCAGCTTTGCAGCGTCGCACCAGAGTTAAGAGCGAACTGAAACAACGGTTCAGCCGCAATTGCGGGCAGAAAGACCAGAGGTGAGCTTGGTCTTCTCGACGCGATCACAGACAAAACAGCGAGCGGTATCAGGTGAAAAGTAACCTCGGCCACAAGGGCGATGGCAGGATAAAACAACAAGGCCTCAGGCAAGGGGACATTCAGGTCCTGCGGGAATGGTATCGCAAGGTCGATCAAAATGGCTGGAAGGGTGAGGACGCACCCAAGAACGCACAACCCTGAAATAGCTACCATGCTGATGGTGCCTGTATTCTTCGATTGTCGGGTTTCGATGATGTTCAAAAGCGGCAGCAGGGCACCGGCCGCAATGACAACCACAGGCAACAGCGGCATGTGACCAATGCCGGGTAAAGGGCCTTGGCCGTATACCAATGAGAAAACTGCGGCGCAGGCGGTGGCCGCTATGGCGAAGACCACGTATCCCAATTTTGAACCCCGCAGAGGGTTTATCTGGTGCATGGCCAGACAATAGCTGCAGGCCCTGCTTTGTGATTGAGGTGCGTCAATCGGCTGATATCATCCGCCCGACCAGCATTCACGTATACAGCTCATGCGTAATGTGTCGCCGCAATCATGCGGGCTTGCAGCTGCCGCATCTATCGGCACAAGGTGTCGGACAGCAGTGAAACAACGGCGGCGACATCCTGTGACACCACTTTCAAGGCTCTATACCCCCCGCGAGCTCAAACGCACGGGTGATGACAGCGCGGCATCTTCAATTCGCGCGTATGTCTGGCGGATGACGGGCTGGCATCAGGTGGCAACCTGCGCCATTGCGGTCATGGTTGCGGCCCTCAATCTTGCGCCGATTGAATTGCAGCGCCGGATCGTCAACGAAGTGGTCGAGACACAAGACATTCCGTTGCTCGTCCGATTTGGCCTGATTTATCTGGCAATCATCATCCTCCATCAGGCGGTAAAATTCGGTCTGCGGATGTATCAGGTCTGGCTGACCGAAAGTACGAATATCTACACGCGTGCCCATCTGCTGCGGCTTTACGGTGGGCAGATAGAGGATGATGAAAACGCTGAAGGGCGGGTTGTCTCTATTGTCGGATCCGAAGTTGAAAAGCTTGGCGGATTTGTTGGTGAGGCACTCTCGCAAGCCTGTGCAAACATTGCGCTTTTACTGGGTGTTCTGGTCTACATGTTCGTGGTGGAGCCACAGATCGCACTCTATGCGCTGGCCTTCATGGTGCCGCAGATCATGTTGACCCCACTGATGCAGCGCAAGCTGAATGAATTGGTGGAAGAACGCGTCAGCTATGTACGTAGCCTTGGTGATCGTGTGTCGAACATGGAGGCCCCGGTATCGGAGGATGATCCGGCAATTCTGTCCAAGATTTATGAGAACCGGATCATGTTCAATATGTTGAAATTCACGTTGAAGGCGGCTCTCAATCTGACAAATGCGCTGGGACCGCTGTCGGTCCTGTTGTTTGGTGGTTATCTGGTGATGATCGGGGAAAGCCAGGTAGGCGTCATCGTTGCCTTCATTTCAGGCTTTGAGCGCATCAGCGGTCCGGTGCGCGAACTGGTTGGTTTCTACCGGGTGACAGAGCAGGCCCGCGTGCAACATGACATGGTCGCCAAATGGATGTCCAAGGTCATTGATTGACCGCCACGGAGAGGGTGTTCGCAACGGCTCTCGCAGTCTTCGAGGCATTCCATTGCCAGGTGCGAATCTAGCCGTTGTCCCGAGACGTATTTGTTCCAACCTGATACGCAAACTGATCAGCATCGAAACGGGTCTGGGCCGGAAGGCCAATTTGCGCAGGGAAAATGCGGGTCAGGATTTCGGTACCAAAGCCTTTTCTGTCAGGCTGACCGTCGATCGAGATGTTTGTCTCAACCCAGGAAAACCAGAAATCAGACTCCAGTGAACCGCCCCAAGTCACAGAAAGCTCGCCCGATTGCTGGAAGAACGCACCGTATTTTGCTGCGTTAGCCGTGAGTTCATGGAGTGCGAGGGAAAACGACTGTGCGCGATCTGGATGTATGTGAAGGTCTGGTCCGGAAATACGGATCGCAGTCTTGGACCCTTCGCCAAGATAGGGATCAAGGTGCGCACGCAGCAAAGCCTCCAAGTTGAGGCCATGTAGGTTCTTACCGGTAAGCAACTTGCTGGTGGATGCCAATGCGATGATCCGGCGTTCATAATTCGCCATGAACGCCTTCAGGTCGCTTTCTGACTGGGCAGTGCGCTTTGCGACCGTCAGCACCAAAGTTAGCAGATTGCCGATCCGGTGCTCCAGCTCTGACGAAATGGCTGCTGACATGCGGTCCGCCTGGACTTTCTCGGTGACCGGCTCTGATGCCTGGATGACATGGGTGATCTGACCTTGGGCGTTGCGCAGGGGGCGATGGGTCGCGGTCCACCAGACATCGCGCTGGGCGCCGGGTGGCCCGTCAGAATCTGGCATCGGGTAATACAACTCGACGACAGAGGTTTCCTTGCCATCGAGTGCAGCGCGCAGTGCCTGCTCTACCGGGGCGCGGTGTTGCGGGTCCGCAGGCAGGACGTCAAAGATTTTGTTACCCATGATCTGGTCCCGGGTACTGCCGGTATTTTTGAAGAACCGTTCGTTCGCATCAGTTGCCCGCAGATCGTGGTCAAGGATGAGAAGCTGGACAGGGTATTCTTGGAAGTGTTGACGATAGTCGAGGGAATCGTCCCGCTCGGGGGCATCGTCGGATTCAAACATGTGAACAGCGGCCTTTGCTGATGAAGCCAAGAATGACGGCGTTAACCCCATTTTAATTCAATTCCCACGTGTAGCAAGCCGCTTGAGGGCTGGGGAATACGGGTTCCAGGGGTGACAATGCCTGTGATGCTGTGTTCAAGATCAGTCAGGTGCTCAATTCCACCGCAACAGGCGCCCACCTGCGGCCTTTTACCCGCCCCATCCCGTTGACCCTTGCCGTGCATGAGTTTAGACCCAACTTCAACGACGTGATGTCGGTGTCCGCGCCTTGCCATGCGGATGCCAAGCCAAAAGGAGCCTCCCTTGGACGACATGCTGCGGGAATACCTGCCTATCCTTGTTTTTCTGGCTGTTGCGGTCGGTTTCGGGATCATCTTGATCCTTGCTGCCGTGATCATAGCCGTGCGCAATCCGGACCCCGAAAAGGTGTCTGCCTACGAATGTGGTTTCAACGCATTTGACGACGCCCGGATGAAGTTCGATGTGCGTTTCTACCTCGTTTCTATCCTGTTCATCATTTTCGATCTGGAAATCGCCTTCCTGTTCCCTTGGGCCGTGGCCTTCAAGGACATCTCAATGGTGGGTTTCTGGTCAATGATGGTGTTCCTTGGCGTGCTGACCGCTGGTTTCGCCTATGAATGGAAGAAAGGGGCGCTGGAATGGCAGTAACCGACGCAGGCGCCTACAAGGCCGGACCCGACCGGGAGGTCGCCACGCAAGACCTGAACGCGGCCTTGCAGGACAAGGGATTTCTGGTCACCTCCTCGGCGGATGTGATCAACTGGGCGCGCACCGGCTCGCTGCACTGGATGACCTTTGGTCTGGCGTGCTGCGCGGTTGAGATGATGCATACCTCCATGCCGCGTTATGACCTTGAGCGGTTCGGGACAGCACCACGTGCCTCCCCGCGCCAGTCGGACCTGATGATTGTCGCGGGTACACTGACCAACAAAATGGCCCCGGCGCTGCGCAAGGTCTACGACCAGATGCCAGAGCCGCGCTATGTGATCTCGATGGGTTCTTGCGCCAACGGCGGTGGCTATTACCACTACAGCTATTCCGTGGTGCGCGGCTGTGACCGGATCGTACCCGTGGACATCTACGTGCCGGGCTGCCCACCAACAGCGGAGGCGCTGCTTTATGGCATCCTTCAGCTGCAGAAAAAAATGCGCCGGACAGGGACGATTGTACGATGACTGACGCGCTGCAAGAGCTTGGAAGCTATATCGAGGCCAAGCGGCCCGATTGCGTGCTGGCCTGGGATGTAACCCATGGTGAGCTGAATATGGATGTGACGCTTGGCAATATTGCCGGGCTGGTGGACTTCCTGAAGGGAGATGCGACTTGCCGGTTCTCGACATTGGTGGACATCACGGCGGTTGATTATACTGGCCGGGCAAAGCGCTTCGATGTCGTCTATCATCTGCTCAGCATGTACCAAAACCACCGCATCCGCCTGCGCGTTGCGGTTCGGGAAAAGGACATGGTGCCATCGCTGACCGAAGTGCACCCCAGCGCCAATTGGTTCGAGCGTGAGATTTTTGACATGTTCGGTATCCTGTTCTCAGGTCACCCGGACCTTCGCCGGATCCTTACCGACTACGGGTTTCGCGGCTATCCGCTGCGCAAGGATTTCCCGACCACCGGCTACACGGAGGTCCGCTATGACGAGGCGCAAAAGCGCGTTGTCTATGAGCCGGTCAAGCTGGTTCAGGAATACCGGCAGTTTGATTTCATGTCGCCTTGGGAAGGGGCTGAATACATCCTCCCGGGAGACGATAAAGCCGAAGGAGCAAAGTAATGGGCGGCATCTGGTGGTTGATCCTGTCGGCCCTGACGGCCATTCCGATGGTCAAGCTGCTGCCGCACTTCGGCATAAACAAATACTGGGCTGCGGTCTGTCTCGTCCCGTTTGGCACTATTGCCTTGCTGTGGTGGATGGGCCTGAAGCTGCAAGAGTTGGAGAAGCTATGATTGCCTTTCTGGAAGAGTTGATGGCCAAGCTGTTTGGCGCAGGCGACGAAATGCCGATCCGCGTACGCGCGGATGAAGACACGCCCAACGACCGCTTGATGAAGGGGCGTAAATGATGGACGGCGATATTCGCGTCAACACCTACGACGACGGCTCGACCGACGCCGTGACGGGTGAACAGCGCATCCGGAATTTCAACATCAACTTTGGCCCGCAACACCCTGCGGCTCATGGTGTTTTGCGCTTGGTGCTTGAGCTTGACGGCGAGATTGTCGAGCGGTGCGATCCGCACATCGGCTTGCTGCACCGTGGCACCGAAAAGCTGATGGAAAGCCGCACTTACCTGCAAAACCTGCCGTATTTCGACCGGTTGGACTACGTGGCGCCTATGAACCAGGAACACGCGTGGTGTCTGGCGATTGAAAAGCTGACCGGGACCGAAGTACCTCGCCGCGCGTCCCTGATCCGCGTGCTGTATTGCGAGATTGGCCGGGTGCTGAACCACCTGCTGAACGTGACCACGCAGGCGCTGGACGTTGGTGCGCTGACGCCTCCGCTGTGGGGCTTTGAAGAGCGCGAGAAACTGATGGTGTTTTACGAGCGTGCCTGCGGCGCGCGGCTTCACGCGGCCTATTTCCGGCCGGGCGGTGTGCACCAGGACCTCCCCGAAGATCTGATCGACGACATCGAGACTTGGGCGAACGAATTTCCGGCCTTGTTGGACGATATCGACGGGCTGCTGACTGAAAATCGGATTTTCAAGCAGCGCAACGTCGACATCGGTGTCGTGACCGAAGAAGACATCCTCAACTACGGCTTCTCAGGCGTTATGGTGCGCGGCTCTGGCATGGCTTGGGATTTGCGCCGTGCGCAACCCTACGAATGCTATGACGAGTTCGAATTCAAGGTGCCCGTCGGCAAGAACGGCGACTGCTTTGACCGCTATCTGTGCCGCATGGAAGAAATGCGCCAGTCCGTCCACATCATCCATCAGGCGATCGCCAAGCTGCGCGCGCCCGAAGGGAAGGGCGATATCCTTGCGCGGGGCAAGATCACGCCGCCGACGCGGACCGACATGAAGCAGAACATGGAAAGCCTGATTCACCACTTCAAGCTTTATACCGAAGGGTTCCACGTGCCGGCGGGTGAAGTCTATTGCCCGGTTGAAGCACCAAAGGGCGAGTTCGGCGTGTATCTTGTGGCCGATGGCACGAACAAGCCTTACCGCGCCAAGCTGCGCGCGCCGGGCTTCCTGCACCTGCAAGCGATGGATCACATCAGCAAAGGTCACCAGCTGGCTGATGTTGCTGCGATTATCGGGACAATGGATGTGGTGTTCGGAGAGATCGACCGCTGATCGGCGGTCCTCTCCGGCAACTGAATTGTAATACCGGGCGCTGTGCCCATAACTAGAGACGAAGGCCAGAGACGATGCTCCGCCGACTGCACCACGAACAACCCGATAGTTTTGCCTTCACATCTGACAACCAGAAGTGGGCCGAAGCGCAGATCACCAAGTACCCAGAGGGCCGTCAGGCCAGCGCGATCATTCCGCTGTTGTGGCGCGCGCAAGAGCAGGAGGGGTGGTTGACCCGTCCCGCCATTGAGCATGTGTCTGAAATGTTGGGATTGGCCTATATTCGTGGCCTCGAGGTGGCAACGTTCTACTTCATGTTCCAGTTGCAACCTGTTGGTAGCGTTGCACATATCCAGATTTGTGGCACCACGACCTGCATGATCTGCGGTGCCGAGGATCTGGTGAGTGTTTGCAAGGAAAAGATTGCCGCGAACCCGCATGAACTGTCCGCTGACGGCAAGTTTTCGTGGGAAGAGGTCGAATGCCTGGGTGCCTGCGCGAATGCGCCAATGGCGCAGATCGGCAAGGACTACTACGAAGATCTGACCGCCGATAAGCTGACCCAACTCCTTGATGATCTGGCGGCGGGCAAAGTGCCGGTACCGGGACCTCAAAACGGGCGTTATGCGTCCGAACCTTTGGGCGGTCTTACCAGCCTTAAGGATCAGGATAGCGGCAAGACCCAATACAATGCGAGTGCGCAACTGGCCGTTGATATCGGTGATACGGTCAAGCGGATCGACGGTACCGAAGTGCCCCTTGTGACACCATGGCAGGGCAAGGGCGCGAATACAGATGCCGCTCCCGCAAAGGGCAAGGCTGTCAAGCGTGACCCGCTGATGCCGCCTGAGGGCCCAGACGGCAAACAGGGCGGACGCGTGGCCGGAGAAAAGGCCGCGCCGCGAAACGTCGGAGCAAGCTCTGACGGACGTAGCGAGGCGCCGGGTGAGGCCCCAAAAGCCATGGCGAAAGCAAAGCCGAAAACAGGATCTGTCGCACCGGAGAAAGCTGATAAAAGCGTCAAGGCGCAGTCTGGCAAGGCCACTGAAAGCGCGGGCAAGAAACCGCGTATGATGAAAGCGCCGCGCAAATCCGGGGCTGACGATCTCAAGTTGATCAAGGGTGTAGGTCCAAAGCTGGAAAACATGCTAAACAGCATGGGTGTGTTTCATTTTGACCAAATCGCCAAATGGGGCGATGAGGAAATTATCTGGGCGGACCAGAACCTTCAGGGGTTCAAGGGGCGTGTAAGCCGCGATGATTGGGTGGAGCAGGCAAAGAAACTGGCGGTCGGCGAAGAGACAGCCTTTTCCGCGAAGGCCCGCACAGACGGGCGCTACGATGGCGGTTCCTAACGGGTCGCCTGCACCAAGAGGGATTTGAAATTTATGTCAGAGAAGCAAAGCAGCTTTGAATGTACGATTATCTGCTGGGGCGTTGCCGCCGTGGTGGGTGTCGTTTCCATGGTCATGCTCTACATGCTGGCCGGTTTTGACGGCACTCAGGCGTTCTTTACTGGCGCAGTGATAGGGTTTGCCCTGGGCGTTGTGTTGAGCCTGTTCATGTGTCGCGGTCAGACGGCTGCGGCTGATCTGGCATCGGATGCAAAACCCGCACAGCGATACGCGCGTGAGGCGGCTGAGGACAAGGCACGCCGAGAAGGGGGCACAGCCCCATCCGGCGCGACAGACGGACCTGCCGCTGCTGCACCCGCAGCGACATCAACCTCGGCTTCGGCCACTGCTGCGCCTGTCATGTCAGGTGGCGTCAAGCCTTCCAAACCGCTTGCGGGGCAGGCCGAACTTGCATCGCGCAAAGGCGAATGGAAGTACGAAGGTGGCAAGGGAAAAACTGTAGAGAAATCCAAGGCAATCCCCGCAGGAGAGACCGCAGCACCGGCAGTGGCCCCGTCCGTGGCGGCACAGCAGGCAGCCAAGGCACCAAAAGACAGCGGTGCCAAGAGCAAACGCGCGCCGGTTGCGGCCGATGGCAAACCTGAGCTTTACGATGGGCCTCCGGCCGAAGGTGCCGATGACCTTAAGCTGATCAGTGGCGTGGGTCCCAAGCTGGAGCAGACCCTTAATGAGATGGGCGTCTACCGGTTTGAACAGGTCGCAGCATGGCGCAAGAAAGAGATCGAGTGGGTTGATTCCCGACTGCGGTTCAAGGGCCGCATTGAGCGTGACGATTGGATGAGCCAGGCGAAAATCCTGGCCAAGGGCGGCGAGACAGAGTTCTCAAAGCGCAAGAAGAAGTAAGGCTGGCCGGTTCCGCGGATGAGTGAGCAACGCGACAAGGCATTGGCGAAGAAAGGCCAGACTGTTGGTCTGGTCATCGCTTTGACCATGGTTTTGTGGTTGATCGCCAATCTTGCGGGGCCGCAGCTTGGCTTGCCGGGGCGCTATGCGCTGTTGTTCGATTTCGCAGCACTTGCTGCGCTGTTTTGGGCCATGGTGGTGATCTTTCAGATGTGGCAGGCACGGCAGGCCGATAAAAAAGACTGATCAGTCCCTTGGGCTGAAGAACGCGATTAGGCTCCGGTCAGGAGCACAGAGAAGAGTAGAGAGCACATGCTTGCAGATCAGGACCGCATTTTCACCAATATCTACGGTATGCATGACCGCACGCTAAAAGGCGCGCAGGCACGCGGCCATTGGGATGGTACGGCGGGTATCCTAAAGAAGGGGCGCGACTGGATCATCGACCAGATGAAGGCGTCCGGGTTGCGGGGCCGGGGTGGCGCGGGTTTTCCAACTGGTCTGAAGTGGTCCTTCATGCCGAAGGAAAGCGACGGGCGGCCTGCCTATCTGGTGATCAACGCGGACGAATCCGAACCCGGCACCTGCAAGGACCGCGAGATCATGCGCCATGATCCGCACACGCTGATCGAAGGGTGCCTGATCGCGTCTTTCGCGATGAACGCGCATGCCTGCTATATCTACATTCGGGGCGAGTATATCCGCGAGAAAGAAGCGCTCCAGAACGCGATTGATGAGGCTTACGAGGCTGGTCTGCTGGGCAAGAATGCTGCCAAGTCGGGCTGGGATTTCGATCTGTATCTGCACCATGGTGCCGGTGCCTATATCTGCGGTGAGGAAACGGCGCTGCTGGAAAGCCTTGAAGGCAAGAAGGGTATGCCCCGCATGAAGCCACCGTTCCCGGCGGGCGCGGGCCTTTATGGCTGCCCGACCACAGTGAACAATGTTGAATCCATTGCCGTTGTGCCCACGATCCTGCGGCGCGGGCCAGAATGGTTCGCAGGTTTCGGCCGTGCCAACAACGCCGGGACAAAGCTGTTCGCCGTTTCCGGCCACGTGAACAACCCATGCGTCGTGGAAGAAGCCATGTCGATCACCTTCGAAGAGCTGATCGAGACCCATTGCGGCGGCATCCGGGGCGGCTGGGGTAACCTCAAGGCTGTGATCCCCGGCGGATCTTCGGTGCCGATGATCCCCGGCAAGGACATGCGCGATGCGATCATGGACTTCGATTATCTGCGCGAACAGCGGTCAGGCCTTGGCACCGCGGCGGTGATCGTGATGGACAACTCGACAGATGTGATCAAGGCGATCTGGCGTCTGTCAAAGTTCTACAAGCATGAGTCCTGTGGTCAGTGCACGCCCTGCCGCGAGGGCACCGGCTGGATGATGCGCGTGATGGACCGTCTGGTGACGGGGGATGCGGAGCCCGAAGAGATCGACATGCTGCTGGACGTGACCAAGCAGGTCGAGGGCCACACCATCTGTGCGCTGGGTGATGCTGCTGCATGGCCCATTCAGGGTCTGATCCGGCATTTCCGGGATGAAATCGAGGACCGGATCAAGCACAAGCGCACCGGCCGCGTCAGCGCAGTGGCGGCAGAGTAATGGCCGGTTTCGAGGAATATGGGCACGCGCTGGCGTCACTTGCCCTTTGGGGATTGATGATGGTGGCCTTGTCCATGATCTCGACCCGTGGCCGGAAGCCCGAGAACCGCTGCGATTGCGGCAAGCCCAAGCGTAACTATGCTGATCCGGCTTATCGCCGCGAACGTGCGTTCATGAACGCTGTCGAAACATCACCGGCATTCATGGCCACCACGGTGGCAGCCATGCTGTCCGGGGCATCGCCCGTTTCGGTCAATGCCTTGGCATCCATTTTCCTCCTCTCGCGAATTGCGATGGCTGTCGTCCATATCCGGACCGAAAACCAGCCCATGCGCTCGGCCATGTTCGGGATCGGCTGGCTGGTGATCATCCTCATGGCGCTCTTGTCGCTTTGGACAATATTCATCGTAGCATGAAGCGGCGCGGCCTTCAGTGCCGCGCGATCTGCGTCTTTTCCTCTAGTTTGGCTTGTTGGGTCGGTGCCGGTGCGGCAAAAACGCAAATGCCCGAATTCACTGTCCGCAGCCAGTTCGAACAGATCATGGCGCGGCGGTTTTCCGATACTTGTGAAACCGTGGCCTTCGATACCGCGGGAGGCAATTGGCATCTGCACGCATTGATTGCCCAGTTCGGCGACCGGGGTATCCACGCGCGCACGCTGGCGGGTCGCTACGCGCCAACACATCCCCTAAGCTTTGACAAACACATCGAGGATTTCGCATCGAAGTACGGCTTCAGTGTTTCCCCTGAAAGCCAAGCACTTTGCGCCGCCGCGAAGACCGAAGCTTTCTGATCGGAAAGGTAAACCTCACATGACAAACATGCATCTTGCCGAATTGAACGTCGGGCGCCTTATCGCCCCTGTTGACGATCTTCGAGTGGGTGAATTCATGGCCAACCTCGACAAAATCAATGGGCTGGCGAAACGGATGCCCGGCTTTGTCTGGATGATGGAGGGGGCCGCTGGCACCGGAAACACGGACAGCGCGATTGACGGCGATCCGCAGTTCATTCCGAACCTGAGTGTCTGGGAGAGCATCGAAACGCTGGAAACCTTCGTCTGGGGAACCATTCACAAACAGTTCTATCAGCGCAGACAAGAATGGTTTGAGGTCTTGAGTGATTTGCATTTCGTCATGTGGTGGGTGCCTGTGGGGCATCAGCCGACTTTGGACGAAGCGCTCGCTCGACTGGAGCACCTGCGCGCCCATGGCGACAGCGATCATGCCTTTGGCTGGGCCCATTTGGCTGAGGCCAAGATGCACCAGACACATGGGTGTCGGGATACAAAGGTTGCCTGAAACGGCTTTTTCGCAAATATGGACGCCATAAGGGGAAAAACCCCACGTCAGAGCAGGAGCAGCCAATGAAAAAGTTCAGATTCCCGGAAGACGGTGACGTCGCGGCGGATATCCGGGAACGTTATGGCTTTGATGGCGATTTGCTCGACATCTACGCTGGGAATGAAGGGGTGAAGGTGCACAAGTGGCACCACTACCTCCCGCTCTATGACCGGTACTTTGGCCGTTACCGCGACACAGCGGTCAAATTCCTTGAGATTGGTGTGAACAACGGTGGCTCACTCCAGATGTGGCGCCGCTATCTGGGCAAGGACGCCGTGCTGTGCGGGATCGACATCAATCCGGACTGTGCGCAGTATGACGGCCAGTCGGGGATGGTGCGGATCGGATCACAGGACGATCCTGACTTCCTGGCCGAAGTGGTCAAGGAGATGGGCGGCGTGGACGTGGTGCTGGATGATGGCAGCCACAGGATGCCACACATCGAAAAACCCCTGCGCGTGCTGTTCCCGATGCTGACCGAGGGCGGCACCTATATGATCGAGGATCTGCACACGTCCTATTATCCACGCTTTGGCGGAGGCTTTCGCGCACCGACGAATTTCTTTAATACGGTGCGGCACATGATTGACGACATGCACAGCTGGTATCACGGGAAGAAAGAGCTCAGCATCCCGGAGCAGGCTCAGGAATTCAACGGGCTGCACATTCACGATTCCATCGTGGTGATCGACAAAGCGGCCGCGCAACGGCCTACACATTCGAGGGTTCAACGATGATGAAATTGGCAGTAGCAGGCGTGGTTGCCTTGGGTGTGCTGGCGGGATGTACCGACAGCCAAAACCGGATTGCGTTTGACGGGCAGTATTTCCGCACGAAGGTCTCGAAAGTCGACAAGCAGCGTCACGTGTTTACGGTGCGTATCCGCGATGTGGCACGCTCGCTCGACGGTGCGCGCGAGGCGGGGCGTCATGCGGGCGTTTCTTACTGCGTTGAGAACTACGGAAGTTCGAAAATCACTTGGGCTGTTGGCCCGGATACGCCCCCCGAAGAGCTTCAGATCGTCGATAATACCTTGGTGTTCCAAGGGGTTTGCCCTCAGCTTTGAAATACGCGATAAGGGGCGCGCAAAGGCAGGCGGGCCGTCTGTTATTGCATATCATAGGGACGAAAACCCATGTGGTAGGCGGGCAAATCCGCCCGCACCACATGAGGATGAGCAACAATGAGATACTTATGTGCAGCCCTATTGGGCGCATTTCTCCTGGCAAGCGCTGCTGACGCCAAACCCCCGTTGCGGGAGGTCTCCGCGATTGATGATGCCCTGTTTGACCTTGGTATCGCGGACCGCATTCGCAAAAACTGCCCCAGCATCGGTGCCCGCATGTTCCGCGCCGTGAAATATGTCCGCGATCTTGAGCAAAAAGCGCAGGCTTTGGGCTATACCTCGCAAGAGATCGAGGCCTATACCGACAGCGACGCAGAAAAGGACCGACTCAAGGCCAAAGCAAAGGTATTTTTCGCACAAAGAGGGGTCGATACTTCGGACCCACAAAGCTATTGTGCGCTTGGACTGGAAGAGATTCAAAAATCGAGCCGGATCGGCTCTTTACTGAGAGCAAAGTGAGCATATGAGCGACCTCCGCAAGATCGTTATCGACGGTAAGGAAATTGAGACGGATGGGGCGATGACCCTCATTCAGGCTTGCGAGCAGGCAGGCATCGAAATTCCGCGTTTTTGCTACCATGAACGTCTGTCGATTGCCGGCAACTGCCGGATGTGTCTGGTCGAGGTCGTTGGCGGCCCGCCCAAGCCTGCGGCAAGCTGCGCGATGCAGGTGCGCGATCTGCGTCCCGGTCCTGAAGGCCAGCCGCCGGTGGTCAAGACGAACTCGCCCATGGTCAAGAAGGCCCGTGAAGGCGTGATGGAATTCCTGCTGATCAACCACCCGCTGGACTGCCCGATCTGCGATCAGGGTGGTGAATGTGATTTGCAGGATCAGGCGATGGCCTACGGTGTTGATTTCTCTCGCTATCGCGAACCCAAGCGTGCGACCGAGGATCTTGATCTGGGGCCACTGGTTGAAACGCATATGACGCGCTGCATTTCCTGCACGCGCTGCGTGCGCTTCACGACCGAGGTCGCGGGCATCACCAAAATGGGACAGACAGGCCGTGGCGAGGATGCCGAAATCACGTCCTATTTGGGCGAGACGCTGGATTCGAACCTGCAAGGCAACATCATTGACCTTTGCCCGGTGGGTGCGCTGGTCTCCAAGCCCTACGCCTTTACTGCACGCCCATGGGAGCTGACAAAGACCGAATCCATCGACGTGATGGACGCGCTCGGTTCGAACATTCGTGTTGATACCAAGGGGCGCGAAGTGATGCGTTTCCTGCCGCGCAACCATGACGGCGTGAACGAGGAATGGATTTCCGACAAGACGCGTTTCGTCTGGGACGGTCTGCGCCGACAGCGTCTGGACACGCCTTACATCCGTGAGAACGGCAAACTGCGCAAAGCGGACTGGCCCGAGGCGCTGGCTGCGGCAGCGGCGGCGATGAAGGGCAAGGAGGTTGGTGGTCTCGCTGGCGATTTGGCCCCGGTCGAGGCTGTCTATGCGTTGAAACAGCTGATTGAGGGACAGGGCGGCGTTGTTGAATGCCGGACCGATGGGGCAAAGCTTCCTGCGGGCAACCGTTCTGCTTACGTCGGCACCGCCCGTGTCGAGGATCTTGATACCGCTCAAGCGATCATGCTGATCGGGACAAACCCGGCTATCGAAGCACCGGTTCTGAACGCACGCATCCGCAAGGCGTGGACGCGCGGCGCGAACGTGGGTGTCATCGGTGAGGCGGTCGATCTGACCTATACCTATGACCACATTGGCGAAGACCCCTCCGTTCTGACGGAATTGGTGAAACGGGATCATGCTGAATTGGGTGAGAAGCCCTCTGTTATCATCGTCGGACAGGCCGCGCTGGCCCGTGAGGACGGCGAGGCGGTGCTGGCCGAAGCAATGGCGCTGGCGGAAAGCACGCAATCGAAATTCATGGTTCTGCACACCGCTGCGGGCCGCGTCGGGGCCATGGACATTGGCGCAACAGCTGATGGCGGCGTCAAAGACGTGCTTGGCTGCGACGTGATCTACAACCTTGGTGCGGACGAGGGCGACATTCCGGCGGGGCCCTTCGTGATCTACCAGGGCAGCCACGGCGACCGGGGCGCGCATCGGGCGGATATCATCCTTCCGGCGGCAGCCTACACAGAAGAGCCCGGACTGTTCGTCAACACCGAAGGGCGGCCGCAAGTGGCACAACGCGCCAGCTTTGCACCCGGTCAGGCCAAAGAAAACTGGGCGATCCTGCGGGCACTTTCAGCCGAACTTGATGCGACCTTGCCTTTCGATTCAATCGCGGCACTGCGTCAGCAACTGGTCAAGGCTGTGCCTCATCTGGGCAATGTGGATCAGGTGGCCGACAATGAATGGCAACCTCTGAAGCGCGGCAAAGTCGGAAAGGCCGCTTTCGGACATGCAATCACGGATTTCTACCTGTCGAATCCCATCGCGCGTGCCAGCCAGTTGATGGCGGAACTTTCGGCGGGCGCGGCCGCCCGTGCCGCCAAACCCATGGCGGCGGAGTGAGAGCGGTGACCGCCCTTGCCACACTGGCGCTTGCGGCATGTGAACCCGCTGTGCCCATGGCATCGGATTTTATCCCTGAATACAAAGGGGTAAACACATCTTTGCTTGAAGGTGATCTGGTGCAATTCAACGTGGCGATGACCAATGCGCTCAGCACGCAGGATGTCGAAGACTATGCTGAATGTGCAGCTGCGCAATATACGCTCATCCGGGGATACGGATTCGCAAGACATGTGCGCACAAATGTGGCGCAACAGGGTGGCATTTGGCGCGGCGATGCTGTTTACACGATCTCGCCAAGCTTGCCACGAGGCATAAAGACAATCGACGCCGAAGTCGTCGCAGCAAACTGCGCCGAACGCGGCATACCGACGGTATGAGGGACAATGGCTGACTTCTTTACGCAAACCGGCCTCGGCATGGGGCTGCTGATGGTGGGGCAGGTCTTGTTGATCATGCTGCCGCTGCTGCTGTGCCTCGCCTTCCTTATGTATGCGGATCGCAAGATCTGGGCTGCGGTTCAGATGCGCCGGGGCCCCAACGTTGTTGGTGTATGGGGGCTGATGCAGTCCTTCGCGGACCTTTTGAAATACGTTGTGAAAGAGGTGGTGATACCTGCGGGTGCCGACCGCGCAGTCTTCTTGCTTGCGCCGATGGTCAGCCTTGTCATGGCGTTGATCGCCTGGGCGGTGATCCCATTCAACGAAGGCTGGGTATTGGCGGATATCAACGTCGCGATCCTCTATGTTTTCGCAATCTCCTCTCTGGAGGTTTACGGCGTGATCATGGGCGGCTGGGCGTCAAACTCGAAATATCCCTTCCTTGGCTCGCTCCGGTCTGCTGCACAGATGATTTCGTATGAGGTATCCATCGGTCTGATCATCATTGGCGTGATCATCTCGACAGGATCGATGAACTTTTCCTCGATCGTTGCGGCCCAAGAGGGCGCAGGTGGCATCCTGAACTGGTACTTCCTGCCGCATTTCCCGATGCTTATCCTGTTCTTTATCAGCGCCTTGGCTGAAACAAACCGTCCCCCCTTCGACCTGCCGGAAGCGGAATCAGAGCTGGTTGCGGGATATCAGGTTGAATATTCCTCCACGCCATTCCTCCTCTTCATGATCGGTGAACTGGTTGCGGTGGTGCTGATGTGCGCACTGGTGTCGCTGCTGTTCCTCGGTGGTTGGCTGTCACCGCTGCCCTTCCTGCCCGATGGTTTCCTGTGGATGTTCCTGAAGATGCTGTTCGTCTTCTTCTGCTTCTCCATGGTGAAGGCGATCACCCCACGTTACCGCTATGACCAGTTGATGCGTCTTGGATGGAAGGTCTTCCTGCCGTTCTCGCTCTTCTGGGTGGTGTTCGTGGCCTTTGCGGCAAAATTCGAATGGTTCTGGGGCATCTATGCCCGCTGGCCGATGTGAGGTTGATATGACGCAGATCGATTATTCCCGCGCCGCCAAGTACTTCCTTTTGCAGGACTTTGTAAAAGGGTTTGCCCTTGGTCTGAAGTATATGTTCCGGCCCAAGGTGACCGTGAACTACCCGCATGAAAAGGGACCTTTGTCCCCGCGTTTCCGCGGCGAACACGCGTTGCGCCGCTATCCGAACGGCGAGGAACGCTGCATCGCCTGCAAGCTGTGTGAAGCGGTTTGCCCGGCGCAGGCGATTACGATTGACGCGGAGCCGCGTGAAGACGGTTCGCGCCGCACCACGCGCTATGACATCGACATGACCAAATGCATTTACTGCGGCTTCTGTCAGGAAGCCTGCCCGGTGGATGCCATTGTCGAAGGTCCGAATTTCGAGTTTTCAACCGAAACGCGCGAAGAGCTGTACTACGACAAGGCGAAACTTCTGGAGAACGGCGACCGCTGGGAAGCAGAGATAGCGCGGAACCTCGAAATGGATGCGCCCTACAGATGAGTGATGCACCCAATCCCTTTGAGGCGCTGTTCAAGCAGGCGCAGGAAATGACCAAGGCGTTCCCGACCATCGACGCCTTCTCGCCCAAGGTATTTGAGGCGATGATGGGGACGATGCCAAAGGACATGATGGAAATGATGTTCGGCAACACCGTCAACAAGGACGGTCTGGACGCGCGCACGCGCTTGTTGCTGACCATCGCGGGGCTGACCACGCAGGGTGCGCAAAGCGATGTGGTTTTCCGCCAGACGGTGCGGCACGCGCTCGAAGCTGGGGCCACAGAGCAGCATATCAAGGAAACCATTGCGCAGACCTCTGTTTTTGCGGGGCTGCCGTCCATGACGCGGGCGCTTGAATTCGCCGGGCAGGTTTTCGATGAAAATAAGGGTGACGCATGAGTGTCTTTGCTTTCTACCTTTTCGCGATCAGCGTAATCGCGGGCGGCCTGTTCACGGTGGTCAGCCGCAATCCGGTGCATTCCGTGCTCTGGTTGATCCTTGCGTTCCTGTCATCGGCCGGGCTGTTCGTCATGCTGGGCGCCGAATTCGTCGCAATGCTTTTGATCATCGTCTATGTGGGCGCAGTTGCAGTGCTGTTCCTGTTCGTGGTGATGATGCTGGACGTGGATTTCGCCGAATTGAAGGCGGAAATGGCGAAATACATGCCGCTTGCCCTGTTGATCGGACTGATCATCCTGATGCAATTCGTCATGGCCTTTGGCGCGTGGGAAAGCAACGCAAGCGCCGAAGGCTTGCGTACGCAGGTAACCGACGCAGGCGTGCAGAATACGGCAGCGCTCGGGCTGATCTTGTATGACGATTATTTTCTTCTGTTCCAGCTTGCCGGATTGATCCTGCTGGTGGCAATGATCGGTGCCATCGTGCTGACCCTGCGCCACCGTGTGGACGTCAAGCGGCAGGATGTGGTCGCGCAAATGATGCGTGACCCGGCGAAGGCTATGGAACTGAAGGACGTGAAACCGGGGCAGGGGCTTTAGGCGCCTGACCGGGACGAAATATCCGCAGTAGCGAGAGCTGCTGCACAGGGTGGGGAGCCAACCCCGCTCAATTGAAGGACTGAGGGACGACATGATCGGACTTGAACATTACCTGACGGTGGCGGCGACGCTCTTCGTCATCGGCATCTTCGGGCTATTCCTGAACCGCAAGAACGTGATCATCCTGCTGATGAGCATCGAACTGATGCTGCTGGCGGTGAACATCAATTTCGTCGCCTTCTCCAGTTTCCTGGGCGATCTGGTCGGGCAGGTCTACACGCTCTTTGTTCTGACCGTTGCCGCTGCAGAGGCCGCGATTGGCCTTGCAATCCTTGTCTGCTTCTTCCGCAACCGTGGCACGATCGCGGTGGAAGACGTCAACGTGATGAAGGGATAAGGAAATGGAAACCACCATCCTTTTTGCCCCGCTCGTGGGCGCGATCATCGCGGGCTTCGGCTGGAAAATCATTGGCGAGGTTGCCGCACAGTGGATTTCAACAGGGCTGTTGTTTCTTGCTGCGGCACTTAGCTGGGTCGTGTTTCTGACATTCGAAGGCCCGACCGAGCAGATCCAGATCCTTAGGTTCATTGAGAGCGGCACACTCAGCACGGACTGGTCGATCCGGCTGGACCGGCTGACAGCGATCATGCTAATCGTGGTGACGTCGGTCTCAAGCCTCGTCCATCTCTATTCCTTTGGCTACATGGCGCACGACGACAATTTTGCCGGTGAGAACGAGAATTACCGTGCGCGCTTTTTTGCGTATCTGTCGTTTTTCACCTTCGCGATGCTGATGCTGGTGACTTCCGACAACCTTGTGCAGATGTTCTTTGGCTGGGAGGGCGTGGGCGTGGCCTCGTACCTGCTCATCGGGTTTTATTACAAAAAACCATCGGCCAACGCAGCGGCGATCAAGGCTTTCGTGGTCAACAGGGTGGGTGACTTCGGGTTTGCCTTGGGCATCTTTGCGCTGTTCCTGATGACAGACAGCATCCGTTTTGACGATATCTTTGCCGCAGCCCCTGACTTGGCTGAGCAGACGATCAGCTTCCTTTGGACAGACTGGAATGCGGCGAACCTTATCGCCTTCCTGTTGTTCGTCGGTGCGATGGGTAAATCGGCACAGCTATTCCTGCACACGTGGTTGCCCGATGCGATGGAAGGTCCGACACCGGTGTCAGCGCTGATCCACGCGGCGACCATGGTAACGGCGGGTGTCTTCCTTGTCTGCCGCGTGTCACCGCTGATGGAATTTGCACCAGAGGCGATGATGTTCGTCACCGTGCTGGGCGCGACAACAGCGTTCTTTGCCGCGACCGTGGGTCTGGTGCAGAACGACATCAAGCGCGTGATCGCCTATTCGACCTGTTCACAGCTTGGCTACATGTTCGTGGCGGCTGGTGTGGGCATGTATTCGGCGGCCATGTTCCACCTTTTCACGCACGCGTTCTTCAAGGCGATGCTTTTCCTCGGGGCGGGTTCTGTCATCCATGCGATGCACCACGAGCAGGACATGCGCAACTACGGCGGCCTGCGGAAAAAGATCCCCTATACCTTTGCCGCGATGATGATCGGCACGCTGGCAATCACCGGGGTGGGTATTCCGCTGACGCATTATGGTTTCGCGGGCTTCCTGTCCAAGGATGCCATTATTGAATCCGCCTGGGCTGGCGGTTCCATGTACGGCTTCTGGCTGCTGGTTGTCGCGGCGTGCTTTACGTCTTTCTACAGCTGGCGGCTGATGTTCCTGACCTTCTACGGCGAGCCGCGCGGCAATAAACATACCCATGAGCATGCCCACGAAAGCCCGATGACAATGCTCGTGCCGCTTGGCGTGTTGGCTGTGGGGGCCGTATTTGCCGGGATGATCTGGTTCAAACCTTTCTTTGGTGACCACAAGTACGTTGCGGCCTTCTATGATATCCCTCTGGCCGAGGAAGCCGCGGCGGGTGACGCCCATACGGACGGAGCGGAGGATAGCGAAGGCAAAGCCGATGACGCGCATGGCGCGGATGAGGGTCACGGCGGCGAACATCATGCGGCGTTTGGTGGCGCTCCGGGGGAAGGGGCGCTTTATTTCGGTGCAGAGAATACTGTTCTAGAAGATGCCCATTCTGCGCCCAAGTGGGTCAAGGTTTCACCCTTCATCGCGATGCTGATCGGTTTTGTGATGGCGATGTGGTTCTACATCTGGAACCCAAGTCTGCCGGGCCGTCTGGCCGCGAACCAGCAACCGCTATATCAGTTCCTGCTGAATAAGTGGTACTTCGACGAGATATACAACGTGATCTTCGTTCAGCCCGCCAAGGCCATTGGCCGCTTCTTCTGGAAGCGCGGGGACGGCAACGTGATCGACGGGACGCTCAATGGCGTTGCAATGGGGATCATCCCCTTCTTCACACGGCTCGCCGGTAAGGCGCAGTCTGGCTACATCTTCACCTACGCCTTTGCCATGGTGATCGGCCTTGCGGTTTTGATCACCTGGATGACGCTGACCGGAGGGTCGAACTGATGGACACGCATCTTCTTTCCATCATCACGTTCCTGCCTGCATTTGCAGCGGCTATTCTGGTCGTCTTTCTGCGTGGCGATGATGAGGCGGCACAACGCAACGCCAAATGGCTGGCGATGATCACAACGACAGCGACTTTCCTGATTTCGCTTTTCGTGCTGTTCGAGTTTGATCCCAACGATACTGGTTTCCAGTTCGTAACCGAAAGCGAATGGGTGCTTGGCCTCAGCTACCGCATGGGTGTTGACGGTATTTCGATCCTCTTCGTGATGCTGACCACCTTCATGATGCCGCTGGTGATCGCGGCAAGCTGGGGCGTCACAACGCGGGTCAAGGAATACATGATTGCCTTCCTCGTGCTGGAAACGCTCATGCTGGGCGTGTTCATGGCGCTGGATCTCGTGCTGTTCTACGTCTTCTTCGAAGCGGGTCTGATCCCGATGTTCCTGATCATCGGCATCTGGGGCGGGGCGAACCGCATCTACGCCAGTTTCAAGTTCTTCCTCTACACCTTCCTTGGTTCCGTTCTGATGCTGGTGGCGATGGTCGCGATGTATGCGGATGCGGGTACGACCTGTATCGGGGCCTGTGACATCAGCCTGCTGAACCACACTTTTGGTTCTGAGAGCTTCAGCTTGTTGGGTGTCCAGATCGTCGGTGGCTTGCAAACGCTGATGTTCCTTGCCTTCTTCGCAAGTTTTGCAGTGAAGATGCCGATGTGGCCGGTGCATACGTGGCTGCCCGATGCGCACGTTCAGGCCCCCACAGCGGGTTCGGTCGTGCTGGCGGCAATCCTCTTGAAGATGGGGGGCTACGGCTTCCTTCGGTTCTCTTTGCCGATGTTCCCGGTCGGGTCGGACGTGATGGGGCCGCTGGTGCTGTGGATGTCCGCCATCGCGATTGTCTACACCTCGCTTGTGGCGCTGGTGCAGGAAGATATGAAAAAGCTGATTGCCTATTCGTCGGTCGCGCACATGGGTTTCGTGACGATGGGTATCTTTGCCGCAAACCAGCAGGGCATCGACGGCGCGATCTTCCAGATGATCAGCCACGGCTTTATTTCCGGCGCGCTCTTTCTGTGTGTCGGTGTGATCTATGACCGGATGCACACCCGCGAGATTGACGCTTACGGCGGTCTGGTGAACCGGATGCCGGTCTATGCGCTGATCTTCATGCTGTTTACGATGGCCAACGTCGGCCTGCCGGGCACCTCGGGCTTCGTTGGTGAATTCCTGACCTTGATGGCGACATTCCAGGTGAACACCTGGGTCGCTGCTGTTGCAACGACAGGCGTGATCTTTTCTGCGGCCTACGCGCTCTGGCTTTACCGCCGGGTCGTGATGGGCGAGTTGATCAAGGAAAGCCTCAAGGCGATCACGGATATGTCCCCGCGCGAGCGTTGGATCTTTGCGCCGCTGGTTGTGATGACGCTGCTGCTGGGGGTCTATCCGGCATTGGTGCTGGATATCATTGGCCCGTCCGTGGCGGCACTGGTTGAGAATTATGCAAGCGCGGTGGAGGCGGCAGATGCTGCCATCCAGACCGCAGAAGCTGCGAATTAAGGATACATGCGATGATTTCCGCTGATCTGAACGTCATTCTGCCCGAAATCCTGCTCTCGGCCTTTGCCTTGGCCGGGCTGCTGGTTGCGGTCTACACCACCAAGGACAAGATCGGCGGTTTGCTGGTCTGGGCTACCGGCGCAATTTTTGTTCTGTTGGCCGCATGGATCGGCACCACGGGCGAGGGTACGCGCGTGGCGTTCAACGGGATGTTTATCGAGGACAGTTTTGCCCGGTTTGCCAAGGTGACGATCCTGCTGTCGGCAGCGGCGGTGCTGATCATGTCCGAAAACTACATGAAAACGCGCGGGCTGCTCCGGTTCGAATATCCAATGCTGATAGCTTTGGCGGCAGTGGGCATGATGATGATGGTCAGCGCGGGCGACCTGATGGCGCTTTATATGGGCCTCGAACTGCAATCGCTTGCTCTTTATGTTGTAGCCTCGCTCCGCCGGGACAGCGTGAAATCGACCGAGGCTGGCTTGAAGTACTTCGTTCTTGGTGCCTTGTCCTCCGGTCTGCTGCTTTATGGTGCGTCGCTGGTCTATGGCTATGCGGGCACGACGCTGTTCTCTGGAATCATCACGACCGCTCAGACCGGAGAGACATCTATCGGATTGCTCTTTGGCATTGTGTTCCTGATCGCGGGTCTGGCTTTCAAGGTATCTGCCGTGCCGTTTCATATGTGGACACCGGACGTCTATGAGGGTTCGCCAACACCCGTCACCGCCTTCTTTGCCACAGCGCCCAAGGTTGCGGCGATGGCGCTGTTTGCGCGCGTGCTGCATGACGCCTTCGGCAATGCTGTCGGCGATTGGCAGCAGATCGTGGCGCTCTTGTCGGTGCTGTCGATGTTCCTTGGCGCAATCGCCGCGATTGGTCAGACCAACATCAAGCGTCTGATGGCGTTCTCTTCGATCGCGCACATGGGCTACGCGCTTATGGGCCTTGCCGCAGGTACTGCTTTTGGCGTGCAGGCGATGCTGGTCTACATGGCGATCTATGTGACGATGAATGTCGGTACGTTCGCCTTCATCCTGTTGATGCAGAAAGACGGCGCACCTGTTGCAGATATCGGGTCGCTCAACATGTATGCCAAGCAGAACCCGGGCCGGGCGCTGGCGATGCTTGTCCTGCTGTTCAGCCTTGCGGGTGTGCCGCCGATGCTGGGCTTCTTTGGCAAGTTCTACGTGCTTCGCGCGGCCTATGAGGCGGGTCTGGCGTGGCTGGCAATTGCCGGCGTGATCGCAAGTGTGATCGGTGCCTATTACTACCTGCGCATCGTGTTCTACATGTACTTCGGAGAAGAACAATCTGAACAGCTTGACCGGTCGGGTGGCGGCGTTCTGCCGATCTTCCTGACGGCCTCCGCGCTGATCATGGTGCTGGGGATTATCAACATGTTTGGCGTTGAAGCAGCCGCGCAGGCCGCTGCCGGCGCGCTGGTGAACTGATCCTGCTGGCGCATGCAGCACCGGCGGGACAGTATTCTGACAAGAGCAAAGAGATGAGCGCGTGGCCTGACGGGTACGCGCGGGTTGTGCTGGACACGGTCGATTCGACCTTGTCCGAGGCATCGCGGAGATTGCCAACCGTCGTCGGGCCGACGTGGCTCTTGGCGTTGGAGCAGACTGCAGCACGCGGCAGGCGCGGGCGGGCTTGGGCCACGCCGCGCGGCAACTTTGCCGGAACGCTGATCCTGCGTCGGATGGAGGATCCCGGTGTGGCGGCACTACGCAGCTTTGTGGCCTCACTTGCGCTTTACCACACTTTTGCCGCCACGACCGGTCAGGCTTCCGCCTTTGCGCTGAAATGGCCCAACGACGTGCTTTTACACGGTGGCAAGGTCGCGGGCATTTTGCTGGAAAGCACCGGGGACCATCTGATCATCGGGATTGGCGTCAACCTGCTTCATGCCCCAGATCCGGACCAAGTGGAGCCGGGTGCCTTGCGACCGATGAGCCTGTCACGCGATCTTGACGTTGATGTTGATCCAGAGGTGTTCCTGAATGTACTCGCCTCGGAATACGCCCGTCTGGAAGACCAATTCGTCACACATGGTTTTGCCCCGATCCGTCGGGCATGGCTGGCTCAGGCGGCCAGACTGGGCGAGGTGATCACAGCCCGGACCATGAAAGAGAGCTTTACCGGCACCTTTGAGGATGTGGATGAAGCGGGTAACCTGATCCTACGGACAGCAAAGGGCGCTCAGGCCATCACTGCTGCTGAAGTTTTTTTCTAAAGGAGGCCTGCAGGATGCTATTGGCCATCGATTGCGGCAATACCAACACCGTGTTTTCCATCTGGGATGGCGAGAAGTTTCTTTGTACCTTCCGCACCTCGACCCATCATGCGCGGACGGCGGATGCGTATTTTACGTGGTTCTCCACGCTTCTGAACCATCATGGGATCAAGCCTGAAATCACGGATGTGATCATCTCGTCCACGGTGCCGCGCGTTGTGTTCAACCTGCGTGTGTTCTCGGATCAGTATTTCGGCTGCCGACCGCTGGTGGTGGGCAAGCCAGATTGTCTGTTGCCTGCCAACCCACGGGTTGATCAGGGCACCAGCGTCGGGCCAGACCGTCTGGTCAACACGGCGGGCGCCTTTGACCGGCATGGCGGCAACCTGATCGTGGTGGATTTCGGCACCGCAACCACCTTCGACGTTGCGGGCCGTGACGGGGCTTATGTCGGCGGTGTAATCGCGCCGGGTGTTAATCTGTCACTCGAAGCACTACATATGGCAGCAGCGGCCCTACCGCATGTGGACATTACCAAACCGCAGCGTGTAGTAGGCACCAACACCGTTGCCTGTATTCAATCGGGCATCTTCTGGGGCTATATCGGGCTGGTCAAAGAGATCTGCGCCCGGATCAAGGCCGAACGCGACCAGACAATGAAAATCATCGCGACCGGCGGGCTGGCCCCGTTGTTCGCGCAAACCGAAGACCTATTCGACGTCATCGAAGATGACCTCACGATGCACGGCCTGACCGTGATTTATAAGTATAACAAGGAATTAGCTGAATAATATGAGCAGCGAACGTTTGATCTACCTTCCCCTCGGCGGGGCGGGTGAAATTGGCATGAATGCCTATGTCTATGGCTACGGCAAACCCGGCAAGGAGCGGCTGATCGTCGTCGATCTGGGCGTGGCCTTTCCGGATATGGACACCAGCCCCGGTGTGGACCTGATCCTGCCCGATATCGCGTGGCTGAAGGAACGCCGCGACCAGATCGAGGCAGTCTTTGTCACCCACGCGCACGAAGACCACGTAGGCGCGGTGGCCCATACCTACGAAGACCTCAAAGTGCCGATCTATGCGCGGAACTTTACCGCCAACATCGCGCGGCGCAAGATGGAGGAGTATGGCCACCCCGAGGACGCCGTGAAAACCGTTGGCCCTTGGCCACACCAGCAGGGGGCAGGGCCGTTCATGGTTGGGTTCCTGCCGATCTCGCATTCCATCCCCGAAAGCTCGGCCTTGGTGATTGATACGCCTGATGGCCGTGTGATCCACTCAGGCGATTTCAAGATCGACCTGACGCCGGGTGTGGGCGAACCCTTTGATCCGGCGCTTTGGTCAGAGGTCTGCAAGGATGGTGTCAAAGCCCTGATTTGCGACAGCACCAATGTCTTTTCACCAGAACCGGGACGGTCCGAGGCGACGCTTGGTCCGGCAATCGAGGAACTGGTCAGCAACGCCGCTGGCATGGTCGTGGCAACGACCTTCGCCTCCAACGTGGCCCGCGTCCAAACGCTCGCGATGGCGGCGCAGAAGTCCGGCCGGTCCGTTGTGCTGTTGGGGCGCGCCATGCGCCGCATGGTCGAGGCCGCGCTTGAAACGGGTGTGATGAAAGACTTTCCCAAGGTGGTCAGCCCCGAGGACGCCCGCGCGATCCCGCGTGAGAACCTGATGTTGCTGGTCACCGGATCCCAAGGTGAGCGGCGTGCTGCCTCTGCACAGTTGGCACGGGGCAAGTATCAAGGGATGGAGCTGAAAGAGGGGGATCTGTTCCTGTTCTCTTCCAAGACGATCCCCGGCAACGAAAAGGGTGTGATCCGCATCATCAACCAATTCTCCGAGATGGGTGTCGACGTGGTCGACGACAGCAACGGCAAGTACCATGTTTCCGGCCACGCCAACCGGCCCGATCTGGAAACACTGCATGATGTGGTCAAACCACAGGTGGTGATCCCGATGCACGGCGAGCACCGCCATCTGCGCGAGCATGTAAAACTGGCTGAGACGCGCGGGATGCAGGGTGTTCTGGCCGTCAACGGCATGATGATCGACCTGTCTGGCAACAAGCCCAAGGTCACGGAATATGTTGAAACCGGTCGGACCTATCTGGATGGATCCGTTCAGGTGGGCGCGCTCGACGGTGTGGTGCGTGACCGCATCCGCATGGCGCTGAACGGTCATGTGACCGTGACGGTGATCCTGGATGAGGAAGATGAGCCGTTGGGTGATCCATGGGTTGATTGTATGGGGCTGCCGGAAACCGGCCGTAACAATGCGCCGCTGGTTGACGTGCTGGAACAGGACCTGAGCCAGTTTCTTGGCCGCGCCAAGGCCGCAACGCTGCGTGACGATTCAAAGCTGAACGACGAGTTGCGCCGTCTGACGCGGCAATCCGCACAGAACGAGATTGGCAAGAAGCCTGAAGTGACGGTGGTGGTCAGCCGCTTGAGCTAAGGAACTCGTCATCCTTTAGAACGAAAAAGGCCCCGCAAATGCGGGGCCTTTTGTTTTGGGTGTTTCTTTTTGGCTTAGGTTTCGCGATCTGCGAAGCTGAGACCAATGAAATCCGGTGTGTGATCGCCCAGTCCGACAACCTTGTTGCCGCCGCGATCGTTGTTGTTGCGACCGCCACGCTTGTCCTTGCTGCGCTGGTTATTGTCTTTGCCTCGGCGGTTATCGTCTCCGCGCCCTTCGGATTTGGGCTGTGCTGACTTCTCTTCCTTTGGCTTCTCGGTCTTCTCGGCGATTGGTTCAGCAGACTTTGCCTCGGTCGGTGCATTGTCTTCTGTTGGTGCCTTATCTTCTTTCCGAGAGCGGCTGCGCGACCTTGTTGTCTTTTTCGGCTTGTCCTCTTCCGACGATGTGCTGGTTTCGTCCGATTTACCAGAGCTGAGCGGATTGTCTAATCGGGGAATTTCCCGCTGCACCAGACGCTCAACATCAGCGAGGTTCTTCTCGTCCCGTGGGACGCAGATCATGATCGCTGTACCATCCCGCCCGGCGCGCCCTGTGCGGCCAATGCGGTGCACATAGTCTTCGGCGTGGCTTGGCACGTCGAAATTGAACACGTGAGAAACAGAAGGCACGTCTAGCCCCCGCGCCGCCACATCAGAGGCGATAAGAAACCGCAGCGACCCCTCACGGAAGCCGTCAAGCGTCTTGGTCCGCTGGCTTTGATCCAGATCACCGTGGATTGGCGCGGCATCATAGCCGTATTTCTTCAGTGACTTGGCGACGATATCAACGTCCGTCTTCCGGTTGCAGAAGATGATAGCGTTGGTGCATTTATCACCCTCGGCATCGATCAGCATCCGGAGCACTTTACGCTTTTCGGATCCTTCACGATCCTTGCGTGAACCTTTGAACATCACCACGCCTTGGGTGATATTTTCACCCGTGGTGGCCTGGCGGGCCACTTCGATCCGCTCTGGGTTGCTGAGGAACGTATTGGTGATCCGTTCAATCTCGGGCGCCATCGTGGCCGAGAAGAACAATGTCTGACGGGTAAAGGGCGTCAGTCCGAAGATGCGTTCGATGTCCGGGATAAAGCCCATGTCGAGCATCCGGTCAGCCTCGTCCACAACCATGACCTTCACGTCGTTCAGGATCAGCTTGCCACGTTCGAAATGATCGAGCAGGCGTCCGGGAGTCGCGATCAGAACGTCCACGCCCTTGTCGATCAGCGTGTCCTGTTCCTTGAAGGAGACACCGCCAATCAGCAGCGCCTTGGTCAGTTTGACATGCTTTGAATACGTGTCAAAGTTTTCGGCAACCTGCGCGGCCAGCTCTCGCGTCGGGCAGAGCACCAAAGACCGGGGCATCCGCGCACGGGCGCGGCCACGCGCCAGAATCGTGATCATCGGCAGAACGAAACTTGCCGTTTTGCCGGTGCCGGTCTGGGCGATGCCCAAAACGTCTTTGCCTTCTAGGGCAGGGGGGATGGCACCCGCTTGAATGGGGGTGGGGGATTCATAGCCAGCTTCTTCGATGGCTTTAAGAACTTTTGGGCTGAGCTTCAGATCAGAGAATTTTGTCATAAATGTCCGGGTTGTGCGGACACTGATTTGGCCCGCTGCGTACGTCATATCGGCCCGCATGGCCCAAGAGGCGGCACCTGCCGCGATACGTGGTGATCGCTTAACAATTCATGCAGGCGTCGTCAAACAGATCGGCTCTCAGAGACACGCTTGCGGGAAATGCTTGTTCAATGTGGTATTTAGGTCAAGTTTTGCGTGACGCAATAGCCCATGCTTGCCCAACCGTGCCCGCAATGCAGGCGTGTCGGTGCAGACTTCCTCAAAAAAGGCACGCAGGGCGGTCGTGCCGCCGTCGGCTTCGATCATCTGAAAGAGCTCATGCATGGACACCCCACCCTTGTCACGGGGCCGGTTCGGGGCCAGTTCTTCGCGGTACGATCCCTTTGCCAGCCGGAACCGGTAAGCGGCGTACCAGTCGTCCCAACTCTTGGCATGGCAATGGGCAAGGTCGATCCCGTCGGTATCTTCTGCGCCTTGCAGCATATCGTCGTTCTGAAACACGTTATGAATTTGGACGCGGATATCCTTTAAGCCGCTGCGCACGAACACTTTTCCGGCAAGATGGCTTAGGAACCCACCTTTTATGTAGAGGCCGAACGTTGGGTATAAGTCTGCGACCGTCTTTGCCCGGATTGGCCCATTTGGCACAAAAGCTTTGAAGGTGGTACCGTCACCGGCCAGTTGCTCCATTGGGCGGATTCGTGCGATTTTATTCTCTGCCGGCAAAGCGTCCAGTACATCTGCTACAGACGTTTCGGAAACTAGAAATTCATCGACATCCATGTGGATAAGCCAGTCTACCTCTGCCCGGCGATTGTAGGCATGGGTCGCGTTCTGGGTCTGGCGCACCTGATGTTTTTTGGGCCGTTTACCTTGCCACCAATCGTCATTGCACAGGGTGGGCCGGATCTTGGGATGCGCCTTGAGCAGGTCAAACGCATCGCATTGCGGATCATCAAGGTAGAGGTAAAGCCGGTGCGCCCCGGCCTCAAGATGGTAGGCAGCAAACTGCAAAATCTCGGTGGTTGGCGCAAGAACTGTCGCGCTCAACCCCCAAGTCGTCATCAGACCATCATCTCTTTCGTCGCGGTTAGCCGCACGTCTGGATAGTCACGTTCCACCCGGTCAATGTCCCACTGGAGCCGGGTCAGATAGACGATGTCACCATCGTGATCATGGGCGATATGCTGCTTGTTGTTTTCCGTAAATTTATCAACGGCTTGTTTGTCACCGTTCACCCAGCGGGCAGAGGTAAACTGAGACGCCTCAAAGCGCACAGGAAGCCCGTACTCAAGCTCGATTCGACTGGCCAGTACTTCGAACTGCAGCTGTCCGACGACGCCTACAACAAAGCCTGAACCGATGGAGGGCTTGAATACCTTTGCGGCACCTTCCTCGGCAAATTGCATGAGCGCTTTTTCAAGGTGCTTGGCTTTCAAAGGATCGCCTGCGCGCACAACCTGAAGCAGTTCCGGTGCAAAGGAAGGAATACCCGTCACGCGCAGTGCCTCCCCCTCGGTCAACGTGTCGCCGATGCGCAACTGCCCATGGTTCGGGATACCGATGATGTCCCCGGCCCAGGCCTCTTCGGCTAACTCACGGTCAGAGGCAAGAAACATCACCGGGTTCGAAATCGCCATTGGCTTTTTTGTACGCACATGGGTCATTTTCATTCCCCGGTGGAAGTGGCCGGAGGCAAGCCTGACGAAAGCCACGCGGTCGCGGTGCTTGGGGTCCATGTTGGCTTGAACCTTGAAAACAAAGCCGGAAACCTTGTCCTCTTCCGGCAATATCTGGCGTGGCTCAGCGGATTGGATCTGCGGCTCGGGCCCAAACTGGGCGATGCCTTCCATAAGTTCTTTGACGCCAAAGGAGTTGATGGCAGAGCCAAACCAGATCGGGGTCAATGACCCTTCGGCCATCAATTCCGGGTCAAGGGGTGGCAGCAATTCGCGAACCATCTCAAGGTCCTCGCGCAGCTTCTCCAGCAAATTGGCAGGGACATGTTCAGCGAGTTTGGGGTCATCCAAGCCGTTGATTTCAATGCTTTCTGCAACGCGATTGCGGTCGGCCCGGTCCATGAGTTCCAGCCGGTCGCGCAAAATGTCGTAACAACCGATGAAATCCCGCCCGATGCCGATGGGCCAGCTTGCCGGCGTGACGTCGATGGCAAGGTTTTCCTGAATTTCGTCAATGATCTCAAAGACGTCGCGGCTTTCGCGGTCCATCTTGTTACAGAATGTCAGGATCGGCAGGTCGCGCATGCGGCAGACCTCAAACAGCTTTTGTGTCTGGCTCTCGACCCCCTTGGCACCGTCGATGACCATCACGGCCGCATCCACGGCCGTCAATGTGCGGTAGGTGTCTTCGGAAAAGTCTGAGTGGCCCGGCGTATCCACAAGATTGAAGCGGAAGTTCTTGTCTTTGCTGGCAAAATCAAACGACATGGCGGAGGCGGAGACCGAAATACCCCGATCTTTTTCCATCGCCATGAAGTCGGAGCGGGTACGCCTTGCCTCGCCCTTGGCGCGGACCTGTCCTGCCATCTGGATTGCCCCACCGAACAGCAGGAATTTTTCGGTCAGCGTGGTTTTGCCCGCATCCGGGTGGCTGATGATCGCAAAGGTCCGGCGGCGCGCGATCTCGGGCGGCAAAGGCGGGCGATTGGTGTTGCTATCCAGCATCTTGGCGGGCGTTCCTAACGTCAGTGAGCCCGATTTCAGGGCGAATGAAGACAAAGTGTGAAAACCCACACCAGTTCAACGGGGCTGACACATACCCTACATATGCGCGGTGGCAAGGGTTTGGTAGGGTTTGGGCGGATCAAGGTGAGGGGCGACTGACTGAGGGTCGGTAATGCGGGGGCGAGGCAGACATGCCTGACGCTTGACGTAACCCCTGAAATGACTGAACCTGTATTCGTTGTCTGGCTGCATTAGCATCCCAATCAGGTAGACGCGTGCAGGACACGCCGCCAGGGTTTCGATTAGCACCTGGAAAGACGCTTTTTGGTAAGCGTCCCTTGACCATCCCAACACGAAAATAAAAGGAGTCTGAGAAGATGATCTCAGCCGAATACTGCCGTCTCATGGCCCGCTACAATACTTGGCAGAATAACTCTTTGGTGACCGCCGCTGACGGGCTCACCGATGTGGCTCGCCGGAAGGATCGAGGCGTTTTCTTCCAATCAATGACTGCCACCCTGAACCACCTTTATTGGGCTGATGCCTTGATATTGCAACGATTGAAGGGAAACGAGCGACCAGAGGAAACCATCAAGCACTCCCTTACCAGCCCATCGGATTGGGACGACTTCAAAATTCTGCGTTCGAAACGCAACGAGGAAATCCAAGATTGGGCGGACCTGTTGATCGATACTGACCTTGATGGGATGGTTGCCTGGTATCCAGGCGATGGCTCAACCCGGATCGAGAAGCCAAAGGCTCTTTGTGCTGCTGAGCTCTTCAATCACCAAACCCACCACCGGGGTCAGATTCATGCAATGTTGACAGCTGCCGGTGCCGAGCCTGAACCAACCAACCTTTCAGCGTTGCCATAGGTATTCAAAAGTGCCCATCACCGGTGAGCCGAATGAAGGTCCAACAGGGCTCTGAACTGCCATAGAAGCAGCTTAACAAGTCGCCCCAATGCCAACTGCGACTGCCATCAGCGCGTCGATGCTTTGCGCAGCAACTCTGCGGCATCAGGCCTGTTCAACAGCGCCTCATTCACGTCAAGTCCGGCATGGGGCAGGTCGGAATGGCCGGGAATGACCTCGCCTAACGCCTGCGACAGTTCTTCGGGCAGCACCGGCTTGGTTCGTGGGTCGATCAGCATCGTCTCGGCAGCAATGCCTTCGGCATAGATGATCTGGTGGCTGTCAAAGAGCAGCTGAAAGTAATCGACAAAGCCGCCCTCCATCAGCGTCACGGTGAAGCCGTTGACCAGATGGCGTGCCTTGACCAGCAATTCAGAGCGTCCTGCGCCAACCTCGTCGCTGCGCTGGTAGATGAACAGGCGGTGATCGGGGCTGACGATAAGGTCATGTTCGTTGTTCAGCGTACCGGCGTGAATCCTGATCGGGGCAAATTCGCCCATTGCACGGACGGTGGTCTGACTGATCCAGCGTATCGCCTGAATACCATCGTCACGCGTCAGGATACGGTCACCGATGCGCAAATCCTCAATCAGGCGCTGTTCGCCCGAAGACATGGTGATGTGTGTGCCGCGGGTGAAAGACACGCAAGCAACCTGTGCGAATTTCTGCCGTGCGTTTTTCGTGTCGATGCCAACCAGACGGTACTCCAACTTTGTGCCGAGGGCCGTCAAAGGCAGCAGGTAGATATCCGCAACCGCGCCAGCTTCATCCACTTCGACAAGCAACAGTGCATCGTGCATCGCTCCGTCGGGCGACATAAAACTCAGTGCGCAATCCAGATGCAGCGTCGCGCCGGGCGTGCCTACTTCGGTCTCAGGCGCGATCCGAAACAGGTTATCTTTTCCCGGCAATACTGACAGGCGCTGCGCCAGTGTCCCGTAAGGAAGCTCATACACGTCGTCCAAAACCAGTTCCGAGGCGAATGACAACGGATCACCCATGTTCGCGCCATCGGTCGCACAGAAATCTTCCGCACGAAATACAGGCAGACTTTGCGCTGGGGCAGGGCGGACGCGGGCCATCGGATACCTCAAAGGCGGAATACGGGTCAGCAAACCGATAGGCTCGGATTGTGACAGAGGTGGGTCAAGCATGGGGTGTTTTACTGGCACCCATCCGCTGGCGTGTTACTTCTGGGACGAAATATTGAAAGGAATCGACTGATGGATCTTGGGATCAAAGGAAAAACAGCGCTGGTCTGCGCGTCTTCAAAGGGTTTGGGTCTTGGCTGTGCCGAGGCGCTGGCAGAGGCTGGCGTGAACCTGATCATGAACGCACGCGGTGCCGACGCATTGCAGGCCTCGGCAGAGCGGTTGCGTCAGGAATACGGGGTCGAAATCACCACGGTCGCGGCTGATGTGGCCACCGCCGAAGGGCAGGCCGCTGTGATCGAAGCTGCCGGTGATGTGGATATTCTTGTCAACAACGCGGGCGGACCCCCTCCGGGCATGTGGCAGGACTGGGGCCGCGATGATTTCATTGCGGCACTGGATGCGAACATGCTGGCGCCCATCGCTCTGATCAAGGCACTGGTGCCCGGCATGATGGAGCGCGGCTGGGGCCGGGTGGTCAACATCACGTCTCAATCCGTGCGTGCGCCGATTGGCGTTCTGGGTCTGTCAAATTCGGCCCGCACAGGTCTGACAGGATATGTGGCAGGCACCTCGCGTCAGGTCGCGGGTTCTGGGGTGAATATCAACAACCTGTTGCCGGGCATTCACGCCACCGACCGCGCAGATGCGCTGGACAGTGGTGTGGTCAAGCAAAAGGGCATCACGCTGGACGAGGCGCGCGCACAGCGCGCGGCGACCATTCCAGCCGGGCGGTACGGCACGCGGCAGGAGTTCGGAGCGGCTTGTGCGTTCCTGTGCTCTCAGCACGCGGGGTTCATCGTCGGCCAGAACATCCTGCTGGACGGTGGCGCGACCAATCTGACGATGTGACGTCGCGACGCATCTCATGCGCATTAGGGGCGATGGTCGCAAAGACCGTCGCCCCTAATTCTTTGCAGGCACGGCGCGGGCGTTCACGATCGCGGGATTGGCAGAATTGACCGCTGGCTGAACTTCCGGCCTTCGGGTAAGCCTGTGCCGCGGCGACTTACCAAGGACCATTCCCATGCAAACCACTGTTCTGATTGTCCTCTTCGGAGCGATCCTGATCGCGAGCCTGCTTGCGGCCCCGCGCCGGGCGAGCGTCGAGGGATTTTTCGGCGGGCGCAGCGCCGAAGGGGCGGCACCGGGGCTCTGGGTGCTGGTCTTGTCGCAGGTCACGACCTGGATCTTTGCCCGTTCCCTGATGAACGCGGCGATCCTTGGATATTACTACGGCATCGCGGGAACACTGGCCTATGCCGCCTATTACGCCTCTTTCCTGACCGGCGGTTTCATCGTGGGCCGGCTGCGGGCGCAAGGTGCCGGGTCCATGCAGGATTGGCTCGGGACAGAGTTCGGCGGGACCGGGAACGCCTGCTATAATTTTGTGATCGCCCTGCGTCTGCTGTCTGAGGTTTTTGCCAACCTGCTTGTGGTCGGCCTCATCTTCAATGCCGTGCTGGCGGGCAGTGGTACGGCAGCGATCCTGATCGTGGCCGTCGTGGGGCTGGCCTATTCGGCCTGGGGTGGGCTCAGCGCCGCGCTACGCACCGATGTGGTCCAAATGGTCGTCTTTCTTGTCGTCTTTGGCCTTGCCTTTGCCGCGCTTATCGCATCGCCCGGATTTGACGTCGGAGCTGTCCTGACCGCTCCCGGCACGTCTGGATCTTATAATGGCTGGGTGTTGCTGGCGGTCGCCGCCTTGCAGGTTTTCTCATACCCGGCGCATGACCCGGTGATGATGGATCGCGGTTTCATCGCGGACGAGGAGACGACGCGCATGTCCTTTCTGCACGCGTTCTGGATATCCACCCTGTGCATCATAGGCTTTGGTTTCTTTGGCATTCAGGCCAGCCTCGTGGGTGCGTCCTATGAGGGTGAACTGATCGGCACGTGGCGTACGATGTTCCCTTCCTGGGTGTTTCTCGCCCTGATGATTTCGTTGCTGGTGTCGGCCCTCAGTACGCTAGATTCCGCACTGGCCTCCGCATCGCGGCTGGTGGTGGAAGAAACGGGTTGGCTGCCGCGTACCCTTGATGCGGGGCGCGCCGTGATGTTGGTGTTCATGGTGTTGGGGACGGTGCTGACGCTTTGGGGCAATGCCACGCTTTTTGATGCAGTCGCTGTGTCCGGCACCGCCTCGATGTTCCTCGCGCCGGTGCTGTTTGTCGGGTTGGTCCTGCACCGCGAGGTGGCCTTGTGGGGCTATCTTGTGGCGTTTGCTGCCGCGATGCTCGGCGCATTCGCCTATTTTGCGCGAGGGTGGGACATGGTCGCGCCGCTGCTGCCGGAAGGGCATAAATACGAGCAATTGCTGGTGATTTGTGTCGTTGTTCTGGCTGTTGGATTTGCCGGGGTGCTTGCGGCCACGAAGCGAGGCTGATAGCAGCACCTGAGTCATTTTATCGGAAATCCATGTCTGCACCCGTTCCAAGGCTTGAGATCAAGAACCTGCGCCGCAGCTATCAGGGTCGCGCAGTGGTTGATGGTGTCTCGCTTAAGATCATGCCGGGGCAGGTGACATGCCTGCTGGGGCCTTCTGGGTGCGGCAAATCCACGACCCTGCGCATGATTGCCGGGGTCGAGATGCAGGACAGCGGGACGATCCACGTGGATGGCAATCTGATCTGCGACACGGTGTTCCGCGTCCCGCCAGAGCGGCGCGAGATTGGGTTGATGTTTCAGGACTTCGCGCTGTTTCCACATCTGAGCGTGGCGGATAACGTGGCTTTCGGATTGCGCGGACCCAAGGCAGAAAAACGCAAGCGTGTGCAGGAACTGCTGGAGCGGGTGGATTTGCTCCGCTTTATCGACGGCTACCCGCACCAGCTTTCGGGCGGTGAGCAGCAGCGCGTGGCGCTGGCCCGCGCTCTGGCGCCGCGACCGCGTATCATGCTGATGGACGAACCCTTTTCAGGCCTCGACAACCGTCTGCGCGACGGCATCCGGGATGAGACGCTGGGCATCCTCAAGGAAGAAGATACCGCCGTTCTGCTGGTTACCCACGAACCGGACGAGGCGATGCGGATGGCCGATGAGATCGCGCTGATGCGTGACGGCAAGATTGTGCAGCAAGGCGCTCCCTATAACGTCTATACACGGCCCCTGGACCGCGCGGCAGTCGCGTTCTTTTCGGATGCGAATGTCGTAGAGGCAACGGTGCAAGGTGCTTTGGCGCAAACCGCCTTCGGGCGGTTCCTCGCCCCCGGCGTCGCTGACGGCACGCGGGTGCAGATCGTCTTCCGCCCGCAGCATGTACGCATTGACTTTGACCGTGCGGGCAAGGGACCCAATCCAACGGCAAAGGACGGCACGCCCGCCCGGGCCGTGGTCGAACGCGCCCGGTTCATGGGATCAGAGAGCCTTGTTGAGTTCGTGATGGACCACGATGGATCAAAGCTTCGGGCAACAGTGCCGAACGTATTTTTGCCACAGCCGGGGGCGGTGATGTGGCTGACGATTCCACGTAATCGTTGTTTTGTTTTTCCGGTAACTTAAGTCTGAACCAAGCAGGCCAAAGTCGGGCAGGGGATAAAAATGGTTGAAACACTACTTGTTGAGTTTGGGATGGGATCATCCCTCAGGCGTGGTGATTATACTCAAGCTGCCGAAAGGGCGGTACGCGACGCGCTGTGGCATAATTCCATCAACCTTGCCGAGCTGTTCGGGTTCGAGAAGACCGACATGCAGATCACATTGGATGTCGGGGTCCAAAAGCCCGACGCGGTGGATATCGACGTGCTGAAGGCCGTCTTTCCCTACGGCAACGTCACGGTAAACGTGACCAAAGGCGGCCTCGATGTGCCACGCCCCAAAGGGCAGGAGGGCGCAGGATACCCGACCGTCATGGCGAACGTCGCCCTGCGCGTAGGGTTCAATATGGAGTGCACCGATGGATGATATCGAGAACATGCACCGCGTGATTATCGAAATGGGTATGGGCAACGACCTGCACGGCATGGACTATACCAAGGCCGCCGCACGCGCGATCGAGGATGCGTTTCGCCATTCATCCCTGCCGATCTTCGCGGTCACCGGGCTGAAGCATGACGAGATGCTGGTGCAGGTGACAGTGGGCGTACAGGAGCCGGACAAGCTTGATCTTGAGGCGCTTACGGCAAAGTTGCCGCGCGGCAAGGCAACCGTGACGGCAGTGCAAGGCGGCCTAAACGTGCCGTCAGGAGATGAGACAATCGTGATCGCGCAGGCCAGCGTCGAAGCGTTCCTGCCGCCACAATCCGGCTGGACACTCAAGAGCTGAAACATTGCCAAACTTATGTCCTAAGCCCAGATTCTTGGGATTTATGGCAATCTCCGGGTGTGACCGCAGCTATTCTAAACGATGGTCAAGCCGAATAGTCCGCGAGCCTCTTACCTGGTTCATCGACAAATAGATCGGGCAGAGCTTCTGCGCTCTCGATCTGATCAAGGCGAAAGACGCGAAAAGCCTCGCGCATTTCACACCATGCGGTCAGCGTCCAGACACGCCCCCAGTATTCCATGTGCAACGGTCGGATGACGCGGCCCGTCACCGCGCCTGTCCGCGATGTGTAGGTCAACCGCACCTTCTGTCGCGCTTTGATGGCAGAGCGCAGCAGCGGCATATGCGTCAGGTTTCGCGTTGGATCCGCAAAAGGATAGGCGTCGATCTTCCATGCCTCAGCCTCAGCGATGGTCTGGGCGGGCAGGACGGCATCAATCTTGTCTGCAAGCGTCTCTGCTGCAGCTTTGAGCGTATCATCGGCGGCCTGACCCACGATGGCGAGGCCAAGGTTCAAAGCTTCAAGCTCAGCCGGTGTGAGCGTCAGTGGAGGCAAACTGATCGCTTCCGTGATCCGGTAACCCACGCCGCGCTCACCCTCCACCGGCACACCGGAAGCCATAAGTGTCTCCATGTCGCGGTAGATCGTGCGGTTGGAGACCCCCAGCCCTTCGGCGATATCCTGCGCCCTGTGCAGCCTGCCGTCGCGCAAGATTTGGATGATATCGAAAAGACGGTCGGTGCGGCTCACGGTCGGCCCCTCATTGATCCAACTGACATAAACCTGTCAGTTGAATGTCGCAAGCGTCGAAAATCGTGTCTGACATTGGCCGGAATCATACCGCTGCGGGTCTTTGACCCTTTGAGGCAGCTTGGCGGTTGCGTAGACAGGGGCTGACAAAGCGCGCGAAAGCTGTGCGCGGAGATGGGAGATAAGATATGTTGAACAATATTGGTTTGCCGGGCCTTCTGCTGATTGCGGTTGTGGTGCTGGTGCTTTTTGGCCGTGGCAAGATTTCCAGCCTGATGGGTGAAGTCGGCAAGGGCATCACGAGTTTCAAGAAGGGCATCTCGGAAGGCGAAGAAGAGGTCAAAAGCGTCGAGAACGTTGAAGGTGCCGACCTGCCAAAGCACACTGACATCGGCACGCACCCAGAGACCGACAAGGCTGCTGACAAGAGCGCGAGCTAAGCACCCATGTTCGATCTGGGTTGGACAGAATTACTGGTCATCGGCATTGTGGCCCTGATCGTGGTGGGCCCCAAGGACCTGCCGATCCTGTTTCGCAGGGTAGGGCAGTTCGTGGGCAAGGCCAAAGGCATGGCGCGCGAATTTTCGAGCGCGATGAATGACGCCGCCGACCAGTCCGGCATGCGCGAAATGTCCGCTGGCATCAACAAATCGTTGAAAGCAGCCACCAACCCGGTGGGCACAGCGATGGACGGCGTGAAATCAGCGACGAAATCGCTGACCGATCTGGACCCCGACAGCGAGACCGCCAAGCTGGCCGAAAAGCGCGCTGCGGACGCCCAGAAAATCCAAGCCGCATCAGCCCGTGCGGCCGCAGAGCGCAAACAGCGCGAGGCAGCAGACGCCATGGCCAAGGCCGAAGAGCTTGAGGCCAAGATGAGCAAACCGGCGGCAGAAGAAAAAGAGTAAAAGATGAGTGCGACGGACGACATCGACGACAGCGCCGCCCCGCTGATCGAACATCTTGCAGAGCTGCGTACGCGGCTCATTCACTCGGTTATCGCGTTCATCATCGGGATGGTGATCTGTTTCACCGTCTGGAACCCGATTTTTAACTTTCTGACACATCCCTTGTGTTCCGCCATGGCGGAACGGGGGCAGAACGACTGCGGCCTGATCCTGATCAAGCTTCAGGAAGGTTTTTTTGTCGCCATCTCCATCTCACTTCTGGGCGGATTGGTTCTGGGCTTTCCCTATATCAGCTATCAGCTTTGGCGCTTCGTGGCGCCGGGTCTCTACAAGAACGAAAAGAACGCGTTTCTGCCGTTCCTGATCGCGTCTCCGCTCATGTTCTTTCTGGGGGCGTCCTTTGCATTCTATGTGGTCACGCCGTTGGCGTTTGATTTCTTTCTTGGCTTCCAGCAGGGGCCGCTGACTGGCGACGGGGCAGAGGCACTTGAGAATTCCATTGCCGGGATCGCATTTCAGGGCTCCGCACAGGAGTACCTGAGCCTCACAATCAAGTTTATCGTGGCGTTCGGGCTGTGTTTCCAGCTGCCCGTGCTGCTGACGCTGATGGGCAAGGCCGGCCTCGTCTCGGCTGAAGGTTTGGGCAACGTCCGGAAATACGCTGTCGTTGCGATCCTCGTGCTCGCCGCTCTGGTCACGCCGCCGGATGTGATTACCCAAGTGATCCTCTTTGTTGTGGTCTACGGGCTGTACGAGATCTCCATCCAGTTGGTGAAGCGGGTAGAGACCAAGCGCGAGGCAAAGTTGCGGGCCGAAGGGTACTACGACGATGAAGACGAAGATCCTCTGATGGCCGAATTTGACCAGGATGATGACGACCCGGAGGATGTCAAAAAGTGATTGATGATCCAATGGACCGGATCGCCGCCGCGCTTGAGCGGATGGCGCCCGCGCCGCTGGCCGCACCCGATTTCGATGCCGCGTCAGCCTTTGTCTGGCATACGGAGCCGGACAGGCTTGAACCGGTAAAGAACGTATCCCGGATCGCCCTCGATCTTTTGGTAGGGGTCGATCGCTCCCGCGATACGCTGCTTCAGAACACGCGGCAGTTCGCGGCCGGGCTCCCGGCCAACAACGCGCTTCTCTGGGGTGCGCGGGGTATGGGAAAATCAAGCCTTGTCAAGGCAATCCACGCCGATGTTCATGCAACACATGACGCATTGCGGATCGTGGAATTGCAGCGCGAGGATCTGCCTTCGGTCGGTCGATTGTTGAACGCCCTGCGCGGCGCGCCGCAGCGATTTATCCTGTTTTGCGATGATCTCAGCTTTGGCCATGACGACGCGCATTATAAGTCGCTTAAGGCAGTGCTGGATGGGGGCATCGAAGGGCGGCCTGACAACGTGGTGCTGTACGCCACGTCAAACCGCCGCCACCTGATGCCCCGCGACATGATAGAGAACGAGCGGGGTTCGGCAATCAACCCGGCTGAAGCGGTGGAAGAGAAGGTATCATTGTCAGATCGTTTTGGTCTCTGGCTGGGCTTTCATGCCTGCGATCAGGACCAGTATCTTGCGATGATCCGGGGCTACTGTGATGCCCATGATGTCAAGATTGATGATGACACTTTGCGGGCGGAGGCTGTGGAGTGGCAGGCCACACGCGGTTCACGGTCAGGTCGTGTTGCATGGCAGTACTTTGTTGATCTTGCCGGGCGCAAAGGTGTGACGCTGAATTAGGAAATTCGGGCGATGCACGCGATGGGTTGGAGGGCCCCACCGCGTGTTTTCACCATGTGTGCCCACCACCGGCAAAACTGCACCTTGGTGGACCCGAACGCTGCTGAGAGTAAGCGCTCTTTCCGCAAACATACCACGCGTTTGTCTATTGCCACTTGGATAACATCACAATCGTTAACGGTGTGTTACTGTTTACCCAGTCGCGCCAATTGCGTTGCATTGTTTCTATTTCTGAAACATGGCGATTTTGTGGCATCGGTCGTTGAATAACCGCGAAATTGCGTCAAAAGAGAATGGATATGCCAAGAACGGAGCTTTGTCCGGTATGAAAGTGCTCTTCCGTCAATCCAGGTATGGCGCTGGGTCTACTGAATCAAACCCCTGCCGCACTTCAAAGTGGACGTAAGAGTCATCACCGCCGCGCAGTTTGGCAATTTGTTGACCACGTCGCACGCTGTCGCCCTTGGATACACTGACGTCCGTTACGTTCGCGTAAACAGTCAGCAGATTGTCGACGTGCCGCACGACGACGATGGGCACGCCTTCGGCGCTCTTGGTGATTGCAGCGACAGTACCGGCATCGGCGGATTTCACTGGGGCGCCGGGGGCGGCCTTAATGTTGATCCCTTCATTCCGGCCCTTTGCATACCCACGGATGATTGTGCCCTGAACCGGGGTGACCATTTTCGCCGCTGAAACCGGTTTCGTGGTTTTTCCTACATCAGCTACCGGTTTGGTGGCTTCGACGATAGGGGCTGGCTTGGCCGTGTCGTCCTGCGGCAGTGGTTTCGCAGCGGAAGGCGGTGTTGGTGTCGGAGAGCCAGCGCCGGGAGGCGACGGCTGCGCCGTTTCAGCAACAGCGGTGCTGCGCGCTGGCGGGTTTTGCTTGGCCACGGGGATCAGCAGGAACTGCCCCTCACGGATCGCAAAATCAGCGCCAAGACCATTCCATTCCGCCAGTGCCTTGACGGGCACATTGTAAAGACGGGCTATGGTATAGGCTGTCTCTCCGCGCTCCACTTTATGACGCACTGGCTCTTTGCCGGTCTGCGCGGCCTTTGGTGCCGCAGCTGTCGCGGGTGGAAGAGCCGTGGTCTGTACGCCGGGTGCAGCAGGTGCGCGGTCAATGGCATTTCCGGCCAATGACGTGATATCGACAGGTTGGATCGGGCCCGTCCCGCTGGCTCCCGTGGCGGGCGATGGTTCTGCCACGCGGTTGGGCAGGGCAATGATTTCATCCTTGCGCAGCGGCACATCAGGATCAATGCCATTGAACCGTGCCAGTGCGCCGACATCAGCGCCTACCCGGTTGGCCACATCGGCCAGCGTATCGCCGCGCCGGGCGACTGCAACCTGATAGTTGGGATAAGAGATCACACCACGATTATCTGGACGCGGTCTGCTTGCCAGCGGCCCCGTTGCCGCCTCTGCCGTGCTGAATCCACCGCCCAGGCCCCGCAGATCAAAATCAAGCGGTTGTTCGCCGCAAGCGGCAAGCACGATTGCGCTCGTACCAGCGAGCAGGCTCAGCCGTACCCGGCTTTTCAGAAGGGAAGGTCGCATCTGCTTGTCCTCATTGTCACGGCACCCCATGTGATCCGGGGTTTTGCCGTACCTTATCCTATTAAGCGTCCTTGCCCAAGCCCTCGAGCAGGGGAACAAAGCGAACTGAGCGCAATTCGTCGTATTCAAGCCCGTCTGGTGTTTTGCGCACGCGAATAAGGTGCTGAACGGCATCAGATTGACCGACGGGCAGGACCATAATGCCGCCTTCCTTGAGCTGTGCCAAAAGGGGGCCAGGCGGGTCTTCGGCGGCGGCCGTCACAATGATGCGGTCAAATGGGGCCTGATCCTCAAGGCCAAAGCTGCCGTCAGCCGTGATCGCAGTGATATTCACCAGATCAAGGTCCGCGAAAATCTCGCGCGCTTCATGCACCAGACGGCGGTGACGGTCGATCGTATAGACCCGGCGCGCCAGCTTGCTCAGGATGGCGGCCTGATAGCCAGAGCCGGTCCCGATCTCCAACACCTTGTCACGGGGTGTGACCTCAAGCGCTTGTGTCATCAGCCCCACAACCGAAGGCTGGCTGATGGTCTGGCCGCAGGCGATGGGCAAGGGCATATCCTCATAGGCACGCTCTGCAAAAAGGCCGCGTATAAACGGGCCTCTGTCGACCGCTTCCATTGCGCCCAGCACGCGCGCATCGGTAACCCCCTTGGAGCGCAGCGCATATAGGAACTGCATTTTGCGCGTCGCCTCGGAGGTCGCCTCTTCGTTCATGAATTGATGCCTGAAAGGGTGTCCATCATCTCATGTGCTGTCAGATCCGCGCGCATCGGTGTCACCGATATATATCCTTCAAGATTGACGGCCGCGTCAGAACCCGTTCCTGCCATGACCTGCTGGTCTCCGCCCTTGATCCAAGAAAAGCGGCGGCCCGAGGGGGCGATATGGGGTTCTGTCCCAAAAACCACACCGGGGCGGCGACCCTGAGTGGCAAGGCGGATGCCTTTGACATCGACTGCGGAAACCGGGGGGAAATTCACGTTGTAAAACAGGCTGTATTCCGCGTTTTCCGTTGGTGATGCATCAAGGATACGGCGGATGACGTCGGCGCCATGGGTCGCGGCGGCCTCGAACGGATTGACAAGCTCGCGGTTGGCCGGACCGTAATACTGCGAAAGGGCCACGGCGGGATAACCTTGCAATGCGGCTTCCATGGCACCCCCAATGGTGCCGGAATAAAGCGTGTTTTCGGCGGAATTGTTGCCCCGGTTCACGCCTGACAAGACAAGATCCGGTAGGCAGTCCTTCATCGCGTCATGAATGGCGATAAGCACACAATCCGCAGGTGACCCTTCAGCGGCAAAGCGGCGTGGTCCCATCTCGCTCATCATCGTGGGGTGAACGTAGTTGATGCAATGCGCCACGCCTGATTGCTCAAACGCAGGGGCCACCACCCACACTTCGCCATCGGGGCCAGCCAGATCTGTCGCGATGGCTTCCATCACCTCAAGACCGGGTGCCGTAATACCATCGTCGTTCGTGATCAGAATGCGCATGCTCTGCCCCTTTTTCATCTTGATAGGTGAGGGGGGGGCAAGCGGCAAGCGGGGGAGGGGTAATTCGCGTCAGTCCGTCCGGTCAGAGTTGCGCCAAAAGCGCAGCCGCCTGATCATGTGGATCGGCAAGAGTTGACCGGTCCTCGCCGGGGAAGAATCGCGCGCGGGTGGCTGTTGGCATCGGCTTGGGAGTCAGGACGTGCACCTTCGGACCGATTTTTTCAGCCTCTGCCGCCCAAGCGCGCGCCAGTGCGATCTGTGCACTTTTGGTCGAGGCGTAGCAGCCGAAAAACTTCTGACCGACGTGCGGATCGTCAAAGAAAACGACCTCTCCGGATTGACCCAATAACGGTGCCACGTAGGTGATCAGTGTGGCCGTCGCCGTGACGTTGCCTGCCACGGATTTCGCCATGTCCTTGCTGTCTATGTGGTCAGCGGGGGCCAGCGGCGCCGCATGTATCGCCGTATGGAGCCATAGATCAAGGGCGCCCCAACGATCAAAGATACCACGGCACAGCGTTGCCATCGCCTCTGGATTGGTCACATCCATGGGGGCCAGGGTGGCGCTGCCGCCCTTTGCCTGAATGCGGTCGTCCAGTTCTTCCAGCCCGCCAGTGGTGCGTGCCACGGCAATGATATGGTGCGTCGGTGCCAGTGCTTCTGCCAAGGCTGCGCCAAGGCCACGCGAGGCACCGGTGATCAGTGCAGTTTTTGTCATATGTGCGATGTGCACGGATGCAGGCGCAGGGTCAAGAGGGGTCAGGATTTGGGTAGGCTCAGGGTTTTGGTCTGCCCGCCGTTGGAAAGGATCACGCGGTCCGCGTCTATTGCGGCAACGGTTTGGCCTGCCACAGCGTCGCCGACGGTTACGCGCTGGATTGAACCATTGCGTTCCCGGATCAATGCCGTCGGCGCGGCAGCGCTGCCGAAAATCCCAATAAGGGCCAAAGCGGGCAGGCGGGCGGTCTCATTTGCAAGGTCGGCCACGTGAGATGGCGTAGGTTCTTGGATTATAGTTGTGCTCATGAAATGGGCTCATCAATTCTTGGATTCGGTGATCTCGCGCTCTGCTAACAAGAGGGCTGATGGCCTGAAAGAGCATTAAGAACGGTCGGCGGTGATCAGCCCATTGACCCGGCGGCACGTCGCTTGAGGTGATAGGTGAATGTCATATTAGCCAGATGCGCGATTGCCTGTTCTGGCAGCGGGGCGTCAAGGAAAACGCCCAGATGACGCCGCCCGTCATTGAGCGGTAACTCAGGGTATAGGTCCTGCATCCGTGCGGCCAAATCGGTTTTGCAATCCACAAAGAAGGCCAGATGATCTGGTGTGGCAGGTGACCAGTTCATCCGCAGGGTTGAGCCGGTTCTTGGCTTGACCGGGCGCCATGCGGGCTGCCCCCATTTCAGGCTTTCATCAAGCCCGCCCAGATCATTTTCGTCTGCGATGTCATGAAAAAGCGTGCGGCAAGTCCACGTCGCATGTTGCGCGAGGCCGGGCCAGGTCGCGATAAGGTCAAGGAGTGGAGCAGGAGCGGTTTGCATATCTGCAGCCTATCAAATGCTCCTGACAGATACTGGCGGCAGCTATTCCGCAGCTGGTTTCATCTGAAAACCCTGTTCCATCTGATCTGCCGGTGTGACCGGATACTCTCCCGAGAAACAGGCGTCGCAATATTGCGGGCAGTCTTTTTTGCGCCCCTCTGCTTCGCCGACAGCGCGGTAGAGACCATCAAGCGAGATGAACTTCAGGCTGTCCACAGCCAGATGGTCGCGCATCTCATCCTCTGACATGGTCGCGGCCAGTAGCTTTTCGCGTTGAGGCGTATCAACACCATAAAAACAGGGCCAGGCGGTGGGGGGCGAGGCAATGCGGAAGTGTACTTCCTTGGCGCCCGCATCAAGGATCATTTCCTTGATCTTGCGGCTGGTGGTGCCGCGCACCACGCTGTCGTCCACAAGGATCACGCGTTTACCCTTGATCAGCGCGCGGTTCACGTTGAGCTTCAGACGCACACCCATGTTGCGGATCTGCTCTGTCGGCTCAATAAACGTTCGACCCATGTACTGGTTGCGGATGATGCCCATGGCATAGGGGATGCCGCTTTCAAGGCTGTATCCGATTGCTGCCGGTGTCCCGCTATCCGGGACGGGGCAGACCAGATCCGCCTCGACCGGGCTTTCCTTGGCCAGTTCCCGACCGATGCTTTCGCGGGTCTCGTACACAGAACGGCCGCCAAGGATGCTGTCAGGACGTGAAAAATACACGTGCTCAAAGATGCAGAACCGCGACGCCTGACGTCGGAAGGGAAAGTGGCTTTCCACGCCTTTGGGGGTGATAACAACCATCTCGCCGGGTTCGATTTCGCGCACGAATTCCGAGCCAATGATGTCAAGCGCACAGGTCTCTGAACTAAGCGCCCAGCCATCACCAACTTTGCCCAACACAAGGGGGCGCACACCCAGTGGGTCGCGCACACCAATCAATTTCGTCCGCGTCATCGCGACGACCGAAAACGCGCCTTCGACCCGGCGCAGGGCGTCTTCCATCCGTTCAGGGATTGTGCGCTGCAACGAGCGTGCCATCAGGTGGATGATGCATTCGCTGTCAGATGAGGACTGGAAAATGCTGCCCCGTTCAATCAATTCGCGGCGCAGCGAGTTGGCATTTGTGATGTTGCCGTTATGGGCGATGGCGGCACCGCCCATGGCGAATTCGCCAAAGAACGGCTGGACGTCGCGGATCGCCGTCTGGCCCTTGGAGCCGGTAGTGGAATAGCGGACGTGGCCAATGGCCAGTTCGCCAGGCAGGTGCTTCATCACCCCCTCAGAGGTGAAATTATCGCGAACGTAGCCAAAGCGACGCGCGGATTGAAAGTTCGCCTCAGGATCATAGCTGACGATGCCGCCCGCTTCTTGTCCGCGGTGCTGCAAAGCGTGCAGGCCGAGTGCTACGAAATTCGACGCATCGGCCACGCCGATCACGCCAAACACGCCGCATTCTTCTTTCAGTTTATCGCCATCATCTGCATCGCGCAGGTAGGAATGGTCAAAAGGATGAGCGGGGGGCATGATCTTGGACAACGGGGCAGCTCCGAATCCGGTATGGGACGCCCTTTATGTAGGCCTAATGACCTGCGCTGTCACCCCGCAGGCGACCTTCGCGTACGGGTTTGTTGCCCAAGCACAAGAAATGATCTTTTTCAGGCGAAAAACCTGTCTGTAATCAAAGGCGATCGTGGTGGCATGCGCAATTCCTGCATGGTGCCGCTCAGCGTGCTTTCGTTTCCGACAAGCGTTCCGGGGATTGAAAAACGCACGATGGCCCCTTCTTCGTCAGGCAAATTGCGCGCAATCAAAGTACCGCCCCTTGATGAAATCAGACGCTTGATCCCAAACAGGCCATATCCGCTGTCGGCTCGAAAACGGCCACCATTCATGATCTTGAGCGCCGCGTCAGAGAAACCCTTGCCGTTATCGCTCAGGGTGATCTCAATCATGCCGGGCATGCCTTGCTGGACGCTGATGTCAATCTCAAGCGTGTCGCGGTTGCCATGTTTGATTGCGTTTTCGGCAATGTTGCGCAGGGCGATCTGAATGGCGGTCCTGTCTGCCTTGAGTGTGCAGATAGAGGTTGAAAACCTGTGTCTTCCCTGCGGGTCGAGCGTTTCGCAAATGTTGTGGCAAAGGGCGGGAAAGCTGAACACTGTTTCGTTCATTTTGGTCGAAACGGTTTCAGCATGGGACAGCACATCGCTGATCAGATCCATGGACTGAACGGCGATATTCTCAATCAGGTCAATGATTTCCAACTGGTCTTTGTCCGGTGTGCCGCAATCTTCGCGCATCATGGCAGTCAGGACAGAGATATTGCGCATGGGTGCGCGCAAGTCATGTGCCGCGAAGGCCACGAACTGCTCCATCTCGGATGACAGTGTGTCAAATTCAAGCTTGGCGTCGCGTGCGTGTTTTTCCGATGTCATGTCAACCGAACTGCCAAACAGGCGTAGGATCCGACCATTGTCATCCTTTTGCGCGCGCAATGTCGTGCGGACGGCAGCGACCTTGCCGTTGATCGGAAGGTCCAGTTCGTAGGTCCGATCTTCACCCGACCTCATCACCTGGCAGTGATGGTCATAGGCGCTGCGCCCATACGACATTGGATAAACCTCCAGCGCGGTGCGACCCAGGTAGTCGGACAAGGGTCGCCCGGCCTGATTGCGCGCGTAAGAGTTCATGGCGGCGTAGACCGGCTGGCCCTCCGCGCTTACTTCAAGCACGAAAATCGGCGCTGCTATCATATCGAAATCTGCGTAGGCGATGGAATCTTTCACGAAAGGCCCCTCTTTCCAAGGTCGACCTTAAGCGCGGTCTCTTAACGACCGCTTAACAGTGTTTGATTTGCTGCGCCGCTCAGAGCTATTCCGCGCAGGCGCTGACCAGCGCCTCGTAGCGGGTTGTGATCCATCCCAACGCCGCTTCGGGATTTTGTTCTTCGATCTGACCGGTGAAGCGAGAGAAGACAACAGCAGAACGGCTTTCGTCCACGATGGTGAATTGCTGGCCTGTCATGACCGTTTGATAGACAAAAAACGCGATGGCAACCAACAGGATGCCACGCGCGACACCAAAGATGAAACCCAGACCCTGATCCAGTCCGCCCAACACCGAACGTTGCACCAGCGATGAAAACAGCGGCGTAAAAAGCGACACCACGATCAGCGCGATGGCAAAGACCAATGCGAATGCACCGATGATCGACAGCTCGCAGCTGTCTGCGAGAAAATCACCCACGACAGGGATCTCACGTACCAGCGGTTCAACCTGAGGGGCAAATAGGAATGCCAGCACGGCCGCTGCGATCCAGCCCACGATTGCCATGCCCTCGCGCACAAGGCCACGGCCATAGGCCAGAAGCGCGGAGAGCACGATGACAAGCGCCACCACCCCGTCGATGATCGTAAAGCCTTCCATCCGCTTTTCGCCTTTTGCCTGCTGACGCGTTACCCTGCGCCGAATATTTCACCAACAAATCCGGTCAGATCGCTCATGGTATTGAGCGTTATGCCAGCGGCCGCTGAGGCCTTGCCGCCTTTTGGAGCGATTGCCGAGGTAAAACCAAGTTTTTGCGCTTCTTTCAACCTATTTTCGGTTTGAGAGGCAGGGCGCAGCGCACCTGACAGGCTGATCTCGCCGAAAACAACGGTTTCTGCTGGCAGCGCCACGTCTTCGCGTGCGCTGAGCAATGCTGCTGCGACGGCCAGATCAGCGGCGGGTTCCGAGACTTTCATGCCGCCCGCGACATTCAGGTAGACATCCAGCCCCGCAAAGGGGATCCCACAGCGCGCCTCCAGCACCGCCAAAATCATGGCAAGCCGTCCGCCATCCCAGCCCACCACCGTGCGTCGGGCCTGCGAATGGGGTGACGGGGCAACAAGCGCCTGCAACTCAACCAGAACGGGCCGGGTGCCCTCGATGCCCGCAAAAACTACAGAGCCTGCAGCAGGCTCACCACGCTCGGACAGGAACAAGGCAGATGGGTTTGTCACTTCGGCCAGCCCACGGCCCGTCATCTCGAAGACGCCGATCTCGTCGGCGGGACCAAAACGGTTCTTGACGCTGCGCAGGATACGGAACTGGTGGCCGCGCTCGCCTTCGAAGTAAAGCACGGTATCGACCATGTGTTCGACCACACGGGGGCCTGCGATCTGGCCGTCCTTGGTGACGTGACCGACAAGAATCACACTTACTCCCCGGCGCTTGGCAAAGCTGGTCAGCTCATGCGCCGCCGCACGGACCTGAGAAACTGAGCCGGGGGCAGACTCAACGTTGTCGGCCCACATCGTCTGAATGGAATCAATGATGGCAAGCTGGGGTTTCTCCGCCTCAAGCGTGGTGAGAATGTCGCGCAGGTTGGTTTCGGCGGCCAGCTGCACGGGAGCGTTCGTCAAGCCAAGGCGCTGTGCGCGCATGCGGACCTGAGCCGAGGCTTCCTCGCCGCTGACGTAGATCGTCTTGAGGCCCTTTTGTGCAAAATGTGCGGCTGCTTGCAGCAGCAGTGTCGATTTGCCGATGCCGGGATCGCCGCCCACAAGGATCGCTGAGGCGGGGACCAGCCCGCCGCCAAGCACGCGGTCTAGTTCCGCGATGCCGGACTGGCTGCGTGGTGGCGGGGCTTCTTCGGTCGACAGATCCGACAGGACCAGAGAGGAGCCCCGCTTGGCGCCGAGCGATTTGCTGGGTGGGCCGGACGAGATGCCCTTGTCTTCCTGAATGGTGTTCCATTCCCCGCATCCGTCGCAACGACCGGACCATTTGTTAAAGCTGGCACCACAAGCGGCGCAGGAGAAGGTTTTGACGGGTTTTGCCATGGGGGCGTTTTGGCGCAGTAGGCAGGGGGCGTCAAAGGGAAATGGAGTTCAGCGGCGTCGAGCCAGTCTTTTCAACAGGAGGTCGAAAAGATTTCTGTCCGCAAGAAGCTCTCTCAGCCGAAACCGGCGCTTGGGCAGGGTTCTTTTTTTGTGTTCAATCCAGTGACGACCCTGTGGCCTTTTCCGTACGCCAGCTGATCCAGAGCGAGGCGAGAATACAGGCCGTGAACAGATACAAGCCCCATGCGACCTCAATCCGGCCAACACCGATGCCCTTGGCAAGCGTGATATAGAGCGCAATCAGAAAAATATCTGCCATCGCGAGTTTGCCCAGAAAGTGAAGCACCGGCAGGACTGCGGGCTTCAGCAGATCGAAATGCACCAGCGCCAGCCCAATGGTTTTCACGTAGGGCGCAAAGAGCGCAAAGACCGTGACGACGAGCGCCAGAAAAACATCCGATGCCCAAAGCGACTGCAGACCGCTGAGCACAGAGATTTCGTTCAGCGAGAAAAGCGGCAATAGTCCCGCGCGCAAAAGCGGGGCCGCCCAGGCAACGGGATAAAGGAACAGCAAAGCAAGGTTCAGTACCTTCAGCGTCCAGCCCGTCTGGGTCACGTCACATAGACCCGATCATAGCGCGCACCCAATGACGTCAGGATTTCATAGCCGATCGTGCCAGCAAACTCGGCGACGGTATCGACAGACTGATGCTGTCCCATCAGCTGCACATGCTCAGGCGTCTGGGCAATGCCGCTGACGTCAAGGGTAATCAAATCCATCGAGACCCGCCCGATCACCGGCAATCTGTGTCCTTCATACGTGAACGTCGCCTCGCCACCCATCGCCCGGATCAGCCCGTCTGCATATCCCGCTGCAACCGTTGCGACCCGCGTCAGCTTGCGCGCAACAAAGGCATTGGCGTAGCCCACGCTCTCGCCTGCTGCCACGTCGCGGACTTGGATGACCGGTACATCCAGAGTGACAACAGGTGTCGCATCAATAAATGGCAAGCCGCCATAGAGGCCCACACCGGGACGGGTCAGGTCGAAATGGTACTTTTCACCTAACAAGATCCCGCCCGTGGCCGCCAATGAACGCGGGGCCTCGACGCCTCGGGTCATCTCCTCGAACGTGTCCAGCTGAAGCCGGTTCATCGCGTGATCCGGTTCATCTGCGCAGGCAAGGTGTGACATCACCATGACAGGCTGTTGCGCCAATGCAATGTCCCTGAGCGCGGACCATTCGGCAGGCTCCATCCCCAGACGGTTCATGCCGCTGTCAAGCTGGATGCCAAAAGGATGGCCGGGCAGGGCCTCCACATGGGTCAGCAGCTGATCGACGGAGTTGATCATGGGGGCCAAATCCGCTTGCCGGATCATATCCGCATCGCCCGGCATGTGGCCCGAGAAGACGCAAATACCCGGACCCGGCCCCAGCACGCGGCGCAGACGGACCCCTTCCTCGGCCAAAGCGACAAAGAACAGCCGTGCACCGGCCTCGGCCAAGGCAGGACCCACTTTTTCAACGCCCAACCCATAGGCATCAGCCTTGATCGTCGCGGCGGTCTCGCATTCCGTGAGCTTGTCCAATGCGCGCCAGTTTGCGGCGATGGCGCTCAGATCAATGGTCAGGGTGGCAGCAGTCATCGGATTTGGGTCCAGTGAAGAGAATTGTGACGCAGGGGCGGGTGTTTACATCGCAAGGGCGCTTGGCCCATGCTGCAGCGGTCTATCCAAGTTGACGAAAAGGGACAAGCATGCAGACCGGTCTTCAATACGTGGTGCAAGGATGACGCGGGCAAGGATCATGGCGCGCCATCCGTCCGTGGTCATCATGGGCGTGGTCTGTGTTGGTGCTTTCGTGGCCTTGGCGCTCGCCGGGCCGTGGTGGGGATGGCTGCTGGTGCCGCTGGGGATCGGCGCGCAAATGCTGAATGAATACAACCTGCACCGCTATATCTTTCATCTAAAGCCGCCCCGGCGGCAATGGGCCTTTGATCTGCTCTATCAGGCGCATTACGGGCACCATGATTTTCCGACGAATACCAAGCTGTTCTTTGTGCCGATCTGGATCGCCCTGCCGATGCTGGCGGCGAATACGCTGCTGGTCTGGGCCATCGCGGCGCTGCTGGGGGTGGCGCAGGCGCATTGGGTGGCGATTGCCATTGTGCCCGCAGGCGGCGTGGCGATGTTCATGGTCTATGAGTGGTTTCATATGACCGCACACCTGAACCTGCCCAAATCCGCCATCGCGCGGCGTGTGACGCGGCTGCACAATCAGCATCATTTCCGGGATTTTTCCAAATGGTTCCATGTCAGCCCCGGCGGCGAAATCATTGATCGGGTCATGGGCACGGACATCGACGCCGCCGCGCTGAAACAGCAGCAGCGGATCGAGTTTATTCGCACCCTTGGGATGACGCCGGACGATCCCCGCCTGCTGGCGGCCCGTACGCGGTTCGCACCAAAATACGGGTTGAGCGACAAAGAGGTGGCACGGGCGGGCATCGTCCCAGCGGCCTAGACTCCACATCGAGAAGCTTTCGTAACGTCACGAAATGCACGCTTGCTCTCAAGAGTGCAGTCCCTACTCTGACGGCTGACAGAGGAGGATGACACCGTGAACAAGATACTGAAAACCGCGCCCATGGCTTTGGCCGTCGGCATCGCCGGGACGACCCTGATGGCAGAAAACCGTATCGACACCCAACTGCCAAGCGCACCGGAACTTGCCGCCTACGGCGATCTGCCCGTCGGCGTCCGCCAGCTTGATATGGTCAACCCCGGACAGATCGACATTCTGGCGATTGATCCGGCGGCCCCAAAGCCCGATCCGATGCCCACCTACGACCGCCCGCTGACCGTCGAAATGTGGTATCCCGCTGCAGACGGCGCGTCGGGGGACACGACGCTCAAGGCTTTCCTGCGTGACGGCACAACAGAAGTGACCTTGCAGGGCACAGCCGTGCGTGATGCGGCCCCCGCCGCACCTGATAACGCCTATCCGCTGGTGTTGATCAGCCACGGTTATCCGGGCAACAGGTTCCTGCTGTCGCATCTTGCCGAAAACATCGCTTCCAAGGGCTATGTCGTGGCCTCCATCGATCATACGGACAGCACCTACCGCACACAGGCGGCATTCGGATCAACATTGGTGAACCGTTCGCTGGATCAGCTTTTTGTGCTGGAAGAGATGGCCAAAATGGCAGCTGACGGGGGTAATTTTGCAGGCCTCTATGACGCAAACAATACCGGTCTCATCGGGTATTCCATGGGCGGCTATGGCGCGATCATCACCGCTGGCGGCGGCGTAACCGAAGCTTCGGTTGGCTACCCATGGGGCGGACCGCACGGAACCTTGGGCATTCATCAGGCGGGCAGTGATACACACGAAAACCTGCCCGATGCGCGGATCAAGACCGCGGTGGCGTTTGGACCATGGGGCATGAACACCGGCTTCTGGGATGCTGCCGGGCTGTCTGGCATCCGTATTCCAATGTTCTTTATCGCAGGCTCTCAGGATGACGTGTCTCTTTATGAAAGCGGGGTGCGCGCAATCTGGGAAAACGCCTCGAACCTGCCACACGCGTTGCTGACCTATGTGAACGGCGGGCATAACTCAGGCGCGCCGATGCCTGCCCCCAAAGAGAGCTTCTACTTCTCCGAGGAAAAGGGCTTCAACATTTCGGAACACTATACGGATCCGGTCTGGAACACAGCGCGCATGAACAACATCGCGCAGCATTTCGTGACCGCATGGATGGATCAGCATCTGAAAGGCGATGAGGACAAAGGGACTTATCTGGATCTGGTCGAAAACTCCAACGAGGGTGTTTGGTCCGTTAATGACGATGGTACCGAAAAGGACGATCACAGCCATTGGAAAGGCTTTGCAAAAGGCACGGCAAAGGGCCTGCAATATGAGGTTAAGTCCGTGGAGTAATTGTCGCGCGTGGAAACGCTCATCTTTTGTTAAGGTGAACTTTTCGCCGAAAGCCTCTGGAATCGAGCGATTAATTATTGGTTAAAGCCTGTCCCCGCGGGGACAGGCCTTTCTTATGCCCTATGGATGGAATACGTGATGATCCGTCAGGTCAGATCAGAATTCCTGATCGTTACTGCCTTGCTGCCAAGGCTTCACCAGATTGCCAAAACGTGTGAAACGCCCCTCAAAGCTGAGGTCGACGGTGCCGATGGGGCCATGGCGCTGCTTTCCGATGATGACTTCGGCGCGTCCGTGCAGCCGTTCCATCTCTTCTTGCCAGCGGGCCATGGCCTCCAGATCGTGATCGCCGGGTTTCTCCCGTTCTTTGTAGTATTCCTCGCGGAACACGAACATCACGACGTCGGCGTCTTGCTCGATAGAGCCTGATTCACGCAAGTCTGAAAGCTGTGGGCGCTTGTCTTCGCGGTTCTCGACCTGACGGGAGAGCTGCGAGAGGGCGATCACCGGAATGTCGAGTTCCTTGGCAATCGCCTTAAGGCCCATGGTAATTTCCGAGATTTCATTAACCCGGTTCTCGTTCTTGCCCGTGCCACGGACCAACTGCAGATAGTCCACGATCAGCACATCAAGGCCATGGGTCCGCTTGAGGCGTCTTGCGCGGGCGGCAAGCTGGCTAATGGGCAGGGCAGGTGTGTCATCAATAAAGAGTGGGCAGGCCTCAAGTGCCTTGGCGGCATCTACGAAACGTCGGAATTCGGCCTCGGTCATGTCACCAGAACGGATCTGCTGGCTGGGGATTTCGGCGGCTTCCGACAGGATACGTGCGGCAAGCTGTTCGGCGCTCATCTCCAACGAATAAAAGCCGACCACGCCGCCGTCGACCGCACCTTCGGACCCATCTGGCAATTGACCGCGCTTGTAGGCCTTGGCCACGTTGAAGGCGATGTTGGTGGCAAGAGAGGTCTTGCCCATCGACGGGCGCCCGGCAAGGATCAGCAGGTCAGAGCGATGCAGGCCGCCCAGTTTGCCATCCATGTCGATCAGACCGGTGGACACCCCGGACAGGCCACCATCACGCTGATAGGCGGCGTTGGCAACATTAACAGCGTCCGTTACCGCCTTGAGAAAGCTTTGAAATCCGCTTTCTACTTGCCCTTGTTCGGCCAGTTTATAGAGCTGTTGCTCTGCCTCGACGATCTGTTCGCGAGGTTCCGAGGCAACATCGACCTGTGCCGCCTTGGCTGAAATGTCGCGACCCAGTTGGATCAGATCGCGGCGCACCGCGAGATCATAAATCATGGTTGCGTAATCGCGTGCGGCAAAACCGCTGATCGCAGCCCCTGCAAGCCGGGCAAGGTAAGCGGGTCCGCCCAGTTCCTTCAGCCCCTCGTCATCCTCCATGAAAGCCTTGAGGGTGACGGGAGAGGCAAGGTTGTTTTTGGCGATACGCTGTGCCGCGATGTCGTAGATGCGCGCATGGACAGGGTCATAAAAGTGCTTGGCCCCGATGATTGAGGCCACACGGTCAAAGATGTCGTTGTTGGTGAGGATCGCGCCCAGAAGTTGCTGCTCTGCCTCGATGGAGTGCGGCATGGTTTCCGGTGCCTGCACAGCAATATTATTCGCGTTGAGCGATGTGATCTCGTTCATGGTCTCACCCGATTTGTCCCGCTGCCTGTCTTAGAGTGTGGGACGATTTGGCGCAAATTGTATGTTTTTGTGGATAACCGGTGGAAGGCTTTTCGCATACTATATCTTGCCCCAGAGTAGGGTTATGCGTCAACATCGGGTAGAGTGAGCGCTCAGCTTTTGTGAGCGTCCTGCCATTTTTTCGGGGCTTCAAGAAATGTTTCAACCTCTTTCAAAGTAGCTTCGTTGAAGGCACAGTGCGCCTTCGCCTCGGCAAGAACATCCCACCACGTGCACAGGGCATGAAGCGTAACGCCATGATCGCCCAAGGTCTTTTCCGTTTGCGGGAAGATGCCGTAGTAAAAGATCACGGCGGTATGACCGCAGGTCGCGCCCGTGTCCCGAATTGCATCCACGAAGCTCAGTTTTGAGCCGCCATCGGTTGTCAGGTCTTCGACCAGCAGGACGCGCTGGCCTTCGGTCATCTCGCCCTCGATCCGGGCGTTCCGGCCATAGCCTTTGGGTTTTTTCCTGACGTAGGTCATCGGCAGGCCCATCCGCTCCGCGACCATGGCGGCAAAGGGGATGCCCGCGGTTTCGCCACCGGCGATGTTGTCAAAGGCTTCGAATCCGGCGTTGCGCATGACCGTGACGGTCAGGAAATCCATCAGCGTGGCGCGGATGCGCGGATAAGAGATCAGCTTGCGACAATCGATGTACGTGGGGCTGGGCAGACCGGAAGCGAGCGTGAAGGGCGTTTCGGCATTGAAGTGGACCGCCTTGATTTCAAGCAGCATGCGCGCGGTGAGGCGCGCCATTTCTTCAGGGCTGGGATAGCTGGTTGGGATCATTATTTGCTCCTGTGGGGCGGACGGCGCGTCAAATGACGGACCAGTTCAGCGGCATTTGCGGATCGAAGACCGTGACAGGACCGTCACCAGTTTCGATATGCTCAGGGTAGCTGGGCGGAGTGCGGGACAGGGTGATGGTGTCATCGTTGACCGGCAAGCCATAGAACGCAGGGCCGTTCAGCGACGTGAAGCCCTCAAGCTGGTCAAGCGCGTCTTCTTGTTCAAAGACTTCGGCGAGGATCGACATCGTATTCGTTGCGGTGAAACAGCCCGCACAGCCGCAAGGCAGCAGTTTGTTGGCATCGGTGTGTGGGGCGGAATCGGTGCCAAGGAAAAAGCGCGAATGGCCCGAAGTGGCCGCCGCTCGCAGGGCCAGACGGTGGATTTCACGCTTTGCCACGGGCAGGCAGTAGTAGTGCGGCTTGATACCCCCGGCGAGGATATGGTTGCGATTGATCACAAGGTGATGTGTCGTGATGGTCGCAGCGAGGTTGTCGTTGCCTGCCTTGACATAATCTGCGGCATCCGAGGTCGTGATATGCTCCATGATCACGCGCAGATCGGGGTGAGTTTTGCGGATCGGATCAAGTACCCTGTCGATGAAGACGGCCTCGCGGTCAAAGATGTCGATCTCGGGATCGGTGACTTCGCCATGAGTGCAAAGCGGCAGGCCGATTTCAGCCATTTTTTCAAAAACCTTCGCGACCTTCTTGAAGTCGGAAACACCGCTGGCTGAATTCGTTGTCGCCCCTGCCGGATAGAGCTTTACGGCAGTGATCAGACCGTCGGCGTGGGCCTTGGCCACATCCTCTGGGTCCGTGTCCTCGGTCAGGTAGAGGGTCATCAGCGGCGTGAAATCTGCGCCCTTGGGCATCGCGGCCATGATCCTGTCACGGTAGGCGGCGGCCTGAGCGCCAGTTACGACCGGTGGCACAAGGTTTGGCATGATGATTGCACGGGCAAAATGCGCTGTTGTCTGGGGCAATACGGCGCGCAGCATATCGCCGTCGCGCAGGTGCAGGTGCCAGTCATCGGGGCGGCGGATCGTGAGGGTATCTGTCATGGTGCTGCGCTAGCACAGCACTCCGTCTGGGGCTAGTCTTCTTCTGCGTTGTGGAGTTTGGCCTGCCTCAACTCTTTGAGGCGGAAGGCAAAGCGGCGCGCCCGCATGCGCGATGTCACATTCGCACACAGCGCCTCGATCAGCGGCTCGCGCTCGTCTGCCTCCAGTGCGTCAAGCAGGTTGCGCAGATAGGGTCGATAATCGCGCCGGGCGCGGTAGAGTTGCGCAAAGGCTTCTTCGGTCAACGCACCTTCGCCAGCGGCTTTGATCAGCGGCGCCCACGTATCCATCTCCAACAGGTCGGTTTGTAGCGCATTGCCCATGAAGCGCATCCGCAGCTTGGTGACATTGGGCCGCGTGAAGAGGGCCGCATGCATCGCATCAAGCTGTTCGCGGGGGTCATAAAGCACATAGGCATGCTCTGCCGCATCCAGCATTTCGGGGGCATAGCCATAGCGCGATGTGAAATCCTGAATACGCATGTCAGTAAAGCGGTCATCCCATTCGGTCAGACGCGGATCAAGCGTGGCCTGCGGCTGAATGGCCACGACATATGCGCCGGGGGCGGAAACGGAATAGGCGGCCGCGGCGTAGCCACATGGGCCAGCGCCATAGAAGATTACGTTGTCGAATTCATCAAAAAACCCGTCATCGACCAGCCGGTCGAAATAGCTGTAGACCGCAGGGTCGCGAAACCATGTGTCGCCATTGCTGGCAAGGCACAGGTGCGACCAGCCATGATCCTTGATCATCTCCCAGCCCAAAGGCTGTCCGAGATCCGAGAGCGCCTGAATGCCTTGCAGAGTCTCGAACGTCACCAGCAGGGTAGAGCCTTCTTCGATAAAGATCGCATGATGGCGGCGTCCAAGGTTTTGGACATACCCGTCTTCATCCGCGATTTGATCGACCAGCGACAGCCATTCCTGCCGTGGCAGGTCGACCAAGGAGGTATCGAGCGTTGGCGTCTCGTCTGTCATGACTGCGTCCTCAAATGCCTGCATCGCGTTATTAGATGTGCGATTTGGGGTCTGAGTTACCAGTGCAATACGGCAGAATTTAGGAGAATGCGTGCGCAAATATGCCTATTTGGGGCCGGATTGGTGGGCCAGATTGGCATGCCGGATCAGGAATTGCGCCGCTTGGGGCGGGATCGGCTGACTTGGCGGGGCCATCAGCAGGCGGCCGAAAAGCGCGCGAAACGGCTCTTGTTCTAGCAGGATATTGAAGCGGGATTTGCGCCACGCAACCGCATTTTCATGTAGTTGCCTGAGCGTCGGATCGGCCAAAAGGCTCATGTTTTCGGCCTGGCGGGCGGGGGCGAGCGACTGGATGCTGGTATCTTCATCAGTGTTGAAGTTGCGCTCGACAAAGTAGTCGAGACCGAGCAGGTGATCGGAATGCACGGCGCGGCCCCGGTCGGCCTTCAGAACGTATGATTCCAAGGCGCACAGCGGATAGTGGTTGAGTTGCGCCAAGGCGTAATTGTCTATGCCGTAGTTGGAAAAGATGCGCTTTGTCTTGAAATCATCACCCAAAGCGCGACCCGATCCATCGAACCAGCGGGCGGCGTCCAGCTTGGTTTTATCAGGGTCGCGGGGGCGGTGGACACCCGGTTTCCGGTATGTCCCGTCATTGCGGTAGAGCGTTTTGAAGAGCGCCGCACGCCAAGGCCAGTGAATGACCTTGGGGGCGCAGCGTGTGAAGGTATCAAGGACCGGCACGTCTTCGTATCGGACCTGGCCCGAAGTGCCAAAAAGCCGCCATGTCAGCGGGATGGCCGTGGCGTCAGGCAAGGCATCATGCAGTGCGGATAGCGTGTGATCGCCACAGTGGATGTTGACGAATTCATCGATGTCGAGCGGCATGATCCAGTCCGCCTGTTTGACCTGCTTTAACTTGGCTGCCGCCTTGAGCGCCGTGAACTGGATGCCGCCCTGATCGTAGGGGCCGTTGTTTGGCACGTGGTCAAGCATCCCCATCTCGGCCAGCCGGTCGAGCATTTCCACCGTACCATCGTCACAATCATTTGAAAAAACAAGGAAATCATCAAAGCCCACGGCCCGGTGGTGGGCCAGCCATTCCAGCAGGAAGGCCGCTTCGTTCCGGACGCAGAGGATGGCGAGATGTGTCATCTACCAGTCGGTTCGAAAGGCCAGCACCTTGCCGTGCGAGCCGCGATGGTAGTAGGCAAGGCCAGCATCCATGAAGGCACGCATCACCTTGTTCATCCCCTCGGGTCCAATCCACTGGGGGTGGGTTTCGATGATTGCCGCGCGAAAGCCGCTCAGGTCGAGGGACGGGATCAGATCGACCTCTGCGCCTTCGATGTCGCAGATCAACACGTTCGCGCCAATGTCCTTGAAGGTGGTCTTAGCATTCAGCACGTCGACCTTGACCGAAGGCGGATCCACTTCGCCCTCCAGCTTCTGCATGGATGAGCCCAGCATCGGTTCGCGCACATAGAAGTCCACGCTGCCCTTGCGGGTTCCCAGAATGGCGTTTGTCACATGAGCGTTAGTCACGTCGTTTGCGGCGTGCACCGACTGGATGTAGGGGATCAGATTTGGGTTCGCCTCGAAGACATGCACCGATTTGATCGCGCGTTTGGTGGAAACCAGTGTTGACATGTAGCCGATACCGCCGCCCAACTCGACCACGACATCGCCTTCCCTGACGACGCGCAGGGCCGCTTCGGTTTCCTTTGCCTCGTAGTCATTGTTGCGCAGAAGGCGGCGAATCTTTCCTTGCATGATGTCGGGGTGTTTGGGAAACCGCATCCCGCGAGACCGGATAAATCCGGCAGGTTCTGATGTGGGTTGGCCGTCCATGTCTCAGCTCTCCATATCCAGCGACAAGGCGTAGGCGACGCGCTCTGTCTCGTTCAGTTTCACGTCCAGCGCCTGTTGGTACAATTCTGCGAATTCGGGCATGGCGTGCAGTTCCTTTGCCTTGGCCTGATGCCACTTCAATCCGGCCTGATGGGCTTGCTTGAGCTTTTTATCTTCCATCAGCCGGTCATATTCGGCCCGCAAGCGGGGCAGGTTGCGCTTGATTGTGATATCGCGGAAATCGGACCAGTCCATGCGGATCCAGTAGTTGATCCCGATCGAGCGGTCCACGTGCAGCGCGCGCCCGCGCTGGCGCTTGATCAAGAAGGATTCGGCGCTGCGCAAAGCGTAGTGGTTGAGTTGCAAAAGATCGTAGCCGATGTTGGTCTTGGACGACCGCCAGCCATTGTGGGCAGCGTCCCGGGTCATGTCATGGCCCGATCCGTTGACCCATTTCACTTTGTTTTCATAGTCTTCGGCCAGCTTGTTCGGGCGGTGACAAGAGATCTTTGCGTAGGCCCCGATGTTGCGGAACATGGTCTTGAAGCCCCAGACCGTGTGGGGCTTGGGGCAGTATTTCGGCGCACAGGCGTCGAACTGCTCAATGACAAAGTCGTCCTTGAGTTTGGTGACGCCGTTATGACCAAAAAGCCGCCATGTCATCGCAATGTTGGTGGCGTCCGGTACGGCGGCAAAGAGATCATCCAGCGTCCCGTTACCGGTGCGAATGTTCATGAATTCATCGACGTCGATATGGGCGATCCACTCGGCGTTCTGGATTACGGGTTCTTTCAAAGACTTGTTCAGAGCATGCTGTTGGGGCGAGTTGCCCTTCCAATTGTCATTGTTGCGGTGCTCAACGATGCCCATCTCCATCAGGCGGCCCAGAACCTCATCGGTCCCGTCTGTGCAGTCGTTGGTGTAGATCAGGAAGGCATCGATGCCGATGGCGCGGTGGTATGCGATCCATTCCAAGATATATGGCGCTTCGTTCTTCATGCAGCCCACGATCACATTGCCGGTTGAGCCTTTGGGCAGGATGCGCGGTGGCATGGGCGTATAGGCAGCGGCCAGTTCTTCTTCGTTCACGGCACCAAGATTGTTATGGGGTTTGAACTGGGTGGAGAGGACCATCTGGTGGTTCACCTTGACCCGGTTCAACAGCCGTTGCTTGGCGGCTTGCTCCTCCGCGCCCGATGCGTCCTCATTCAATAGTTCCTCAAATTTCTCGGACGCGCGCTTTGCTGCTTCAGCCTCGGCGCGCTTTTCGGCCACCGGCGTGCCGTTCTTGCGAAGCGCAAAGGCATAGGCGGCAAGGTATTGCGTCGCGCGGAAGCCCATCTGCGGATCGGCCTCTTCCCAAGGGGCGCAGGGATCATCGGGAGCAAGGGCGGTTGAAAGGTCAGGGAAGCGCTTGATCAGACCTGCGTTGTCTTTCTTGAAATGCTTGGAGACGGCTGCGAGGCTGCCCGGCTCGATCGGGTCACCTGCGATGCGCACGTTGCGCAACACCTGTGTCCACATCTCGCGGGGGATGATCATGTCGCGTGCCTGTGCAAAGCGGATCAACACCTCGTTCATGTGCCGCATCCGGGTCAGCGAGGCGGCAGGCTCCGGATGATAGAGGCGATCCGGCTCGACCTTGCCAAGGCTGTTCTCGATGCCGAGGGTGGTGCAAAGCTCTTCTATCCCGGCGTCGCCATAGAGCGCATTGAGGTCGAGAGGGCGCAGGGTGACATTGCCCTTGCCAAACGACTTTTCCCAGAACGCCAGGAGCGATTTGAAATCCAGCCAGAACGGCGGATGGTGGATGTCATTGAAGATGCCAAAGTGAGGATCGTTCCCCTGCCTTTGTGCCAAGGCGCCCGTCCACCAATCCTTTTCTTTCGCCAGTTCAATCTCTTGGCTGAGAGGATACCGCCTGCCTTCCAACACGGCATAGATGTAGTGCTGCACCAGAAGGCGCGCCTGTTCGTCGATATGGGCGACGATCTGAATGTCGTCGAAATAGGGTGTCAGAAGGGCGTGTAAGCGCGCCAGTTCATCCGGGGTATGAAGCAAGCTGCCCAGTTGCGCCGCTGACAGGACGATATGATCGGCCTTGATGGTGGGCAATTCCCTGGCGAACAGGCTGTGAAATTCGGACGTCAGGGTTTGCTGCACCAGCGGATTGTCCAGCCCGCGCTTGTAGCGCAGAACGCCGACCTCGTCCGCCTCGGCACAAGCGGCGTAGAGGCGCACATGATTCCAGTCCGGCGCAGCGATCCCGGCTTTCTCAAGCGCACCTGCCTTGTGCTTGAACAGGCTGCGAAACCGCATGGCGGCTTTTTCCGTGGGGCCGATCAGAAGCGTGAGTTTCATGAAGTCGCCTTTGCAGCGGGCTTGCCCACGTTGCTTTGGCCCCACCACGGCAAATCGACGCCCAGATAGGCGCTGATCTTGGCCTGTGCGTCGGGGTCTTCGATGTCGTAAGACATGAAGTTTTTCGCGCCGTCAAAGACATGGTGGCAAAAGGCATAATGCGCCGACAGCCAGCGCGCCAACTGGTCCTCGGTCCGGCCAAAGCCACGGGGCAGGCCCGGGATATCGGCGGAGGGCAGGCGACGTTTGCCAAGGTTGTTCCAGCGCATCATGGAATCAGCGGTTTTTTCCGGATCGCGCATGGTCAGAATGAACTTTACCCCCGGATGGCATTTCTGGATGGCGGATAGCACGCCCCAATCCGTCTGTGGCCAGAGCGAGCGGTCCTCGCGCACGGCGGACATTTCATTGATCACATCGAACTCATCCAGCCGGGCCAACGGGTCACCGGTGGCGAAGTAATCTTCATAGATGATCTTGCCGACATGCATGCGCGGGATGTCATCGCGGGTCGACTGGCCAGCGCGAATGCGCCAGTCGGCGACCGTGAGCCCCGCGTGGCGCAACGCGTCAGTCAGGGTGGTTGTGCCCGTCTTGGGCAGGGCAAGGTTCACGACGCGCAAACGGCTCATGGCAACTGTCCGATCTCAAAACCGATTTCATCGCGGATCGCGGTCTCAGCGGCGGAATAGGGGGAGGCCGACAGCAACTGCTTGCGCATCTCCTGATAGCTGTCCTGCGCCAGCAATGCGTCGCGTTTGGCCATGTGCAGGCGTACCGCCTTGTCATGCAGCGCCCCGATTCCATCCAGCGCCTTGAGGCGGTCCATTTCAGCACGCACATCTGCCTCATAGCGCAGAATGCTATCGTCGAAATAACCACCGTCATTGCGTTCGCGCCAATAGCTGTCGTCAAACGCCCGGTGTTCCCGGTTCACGTCGCCCCGGTCATTCTTGACCAGATAACTGTCAAGCGAGCGCAGAGCGTAGTGGTTCAAGGTTGCCAACTCGCGGGCACCACGCGCCGGGAAAGCCCGTATGCGCCGCTTGCCCGCACGCTTGCGAAAGGGTGCCGGCACCGGGCGGCCTGATCCGTCGGTCCAATTGGGCTTGGCCTTCGCCTCATCATGGAAAGGGCGATGCGCGCCATAGTATTCCACCGGGAAATCCCTGCGCACCAGACTCTTGACCTCAATCGCGGTGTCTGCCCCCCAGATGTCGGGGTTATGGCCGCGCAGGAACTGCGTGATGACAGGCTGGTCGACGTAGTCCTCAATCCCGTCATTGGCCATGAACTGAAAGGTCAGTGAGATCGCCTGTGGATTGCCGCAGGCCTCAATGAGGGCGGGAAAGCTGTGATCCCCGACATGGATATTGGGGAATTCATCCACATCGGCAATCCAGACCCAGTCAGATTGTTTCACCAGCGGATGTTGTTTTGCGGCTTTCAGCGCCTGCATCTGATAGTTGCGGTTGGTGGCCGGGTTGGGCAGGTGCGCGACGATGCCGTGATCTTGAAGCCGGTCCAGCATCTCGTCCGTGGCATCGGTGCAATCGTTTGAATAGAATAGAAAATCCGTCACCCCGATCACGCGGTGAAAGGCAATCCATTCCAGCAGGAACGGGCCTTCGTTCTTGACGCAGGTCACAGCGGTGATGCGCATTTCAGGCCTCACCCCGCAAAAGGGATTTGCGTAAGCTCTGTCTCATATCCGCCTCTTGGGGTCGGGTGCATCATGCCCCGGAACCTCTCATTCTTTGCAAAGATTATGTCAGTCCGGCCGAATCGCGTCAATCTGGCACGCACCAGCTGTCCAAGGCGTGGCAATTTGGCATGTGCGGGCCTTGACCCTGCGCCGCGCCCATGCACCTTTGGGGCATCGGGGAGAGGCATATGAGCGACATGACGAGCATCGATGCGGTGCAGGAGATGCTGAGCGGACAGGGCTATATCTGCGGGCGGGCACTGGGAACGGTGGTTTTCCTAAGCCTGAAGCTGGGCCGGCCCCTGTTTCTGGAAGGCGAGGCAGGCGTGGGTAAAACCGAGATCGCCAAGGCATTGGCGGCCGGTTTGGACCGAAAGCTGATCCGGTTGCAGTGTTACGAGGGGCTGGATGCCAATTCTGCCGTTTACGAGTGGAACTTCCCGGCCCAGATGGTCGCCATCCGGGCGGCAGAAGCTGCCGGGGATGCGGACCGCGACGCGCTGACCACCCAGCTTTTCAGCGATGAGTTCCTGATCGAACGCCCGTTGTTGGAGGCCATGCGCCCCGATGAGCGGGGCGCGCCGATCTTGCTGATTGATGAGCTGGACCGCACTGATGCGCCGTTTGAAGCCTTCTTGCTCGAAGCGCTCAGCGATTTTCAGGTCACGATCCCGGAGATGGGGACGATCAAGGCACCCGAGCCGCCCATTGTCATCATTACCTCGAACCGCACACGCGAGGTGCATGACGCGCTCAAGCGCCGTTGCCTGTATCACTGGGTTGACTACCCGGATTTCGATCGCGAGATGGACATTCTGCATGCCCGTGCCCCTGAAGCAGCGGAAAGCCTCAGCCGCGAGGTTGTCGCCTTTGTCCAGCAGCTGCGCACCGAAGACCTGTTCAAAAAGCCCGGCGTGGCTGAGACCATCGACTGGGCGAAATGTTTGCTTGCCCTTGATGTGATCACCCTGAGCCCGGAAGTGATCGCCGATACGCTGGGTGCCATCCTGAAGTATCAGGATGATATCGCCAAGCTGCATGGATCCGAGGCCAAGCGCATCCTTGATCAGGCCAAAGCGTCATTGGATCCTGCATGAGTGTGTTGTGGACCTCAAACGCCTTGGAAATTCGGGGGCTGGGCCTCCGATCCCCGCGTCATGGCTGAATTGCCACCGTTAGACCTGCCGGACGACCCGAAGCTTGCCGGCAACATCACCCATTTCGCCCGCGCCCTGCGGCGTGCGGGATTGCCTATCGGGCCGGGCCGCGTGATTGATGCAATCCGTGCTGTCGAGGCGGCGGGTTTTACCGACAAGCGGGACTTTTATTGGACGCTGCATGCGTGTTTCGTGAACCGGCCCGAACACCGCACCGTCTTTGCCCAGCTCTTTCGCCTTTATTGGCGCGACCCGCGGTACATGGAACATATGATGGCCGCGATGTTGCCCGCGATCCGCGGGGTGCAGGAGGAGCGGTCAGCGCAAGCGGCAGAGAAGCGCGCAGCAGAGGCGCTGCTGGACGGGGCCGAGGCACCGCAACGGGAAGATGAGGCGGACAGCGCCGAAGAGGACGCGGTCATTGAGGTCGACGCAAGCCTGACCATGTCGAGTGCCGAACGACTACGCACGCTGGATTTCGAGCAGATGAGCATTGCCGAGATGGCAGAGGCAAAACGGATGCTGGCGCGACTGGCGCTGCCGGTCAAACCCTTGCCCTCGCGACGGGGGATGGCGGCCCCGCAGGGTCGGATCGATGCCGCACGTTCGCTGAGGCAGGCCTTGCGACGCGGGGGCGAAATGGACCGTCTGGCCTTCAAGAAACCGCGCCCTCGTTATCCCAATCTCGTGGTGCTTTGCGATATCTCTGGCTCCATGAGCCAGTATTCGCGGGTCATTCTGCATTTTTTGCATGCCGTCAGCAACGCCAAGGGGGCGGGCTGGGCCAAGGTGCATGCGTTTACCTTCGGGACGCGGCTGACCAACATCACGCGGCATTTGGCGACACGGGACGTGGATGCGGCACTTGCCGCTGCCGGGGCGGAGGCGCAGGATTGGGAAGGCGGTACGCGCATCGGGGCCTGTCTGGAGACCTTCAACCGCGATTGGTCACGGCGCGTGATGGGGCACGGGGCTGTCGTTCTGCTGATCACGGACGGGCTGGACCGGGACGCGCCGGAAGATCTGGCGCGTCAGATGCAACGTCTGCATCTGACCGCACGTCGGTTGATCTGGCTGAACCCGTTGCTGCGCTGGGATGGCTTTGCGCCCAAGGCCGCCGGAATCCGCGCAATGTTGCCGCATGTCGATAGCTTTCGGGCCGGGCATTCGATTGCGTCGCTGGAGGCATTGGCCGAGGTGATCTCTCGGCCTGAAGATGTCGGAGAAAAGGCGCGGTTGGTTGCGGAACTTGCAGCTCATCGGCTCTAGCCTCTTCGCGGGCTGAAAAGGCGCTGCTGGCCCACCAAAACCAAATGGTTTCGGAGCCGCCCTTGCATGAGCCCTGTCTGACAGACCGCTGTCCGCTTCCCAAGAGGAATAGCGGTATCCCGCAAGCGGGACCCTCCGCGATTCCTCTTGGCAAACGGCCATCGCCCTGTCCGCCTGATCTCACGCAACGGCGGCTCCGAAACCAAGTGGCTTAGGCGAAAGTGGCCCCGAAGGTCGTACGGAAGATCAGGGACAGGTCTTCGAGGGAGGCCGAGGCACCCCCGAATGCAATATCGCTGCCGCCAAACTTGCCAACGGATGTCAGCGTGAGGCCTGCCGCAGTCGCAGCGGTCATGAGTGCCTCGGCCTGATCAAAGTTGCAGGCGATGAGATAGCGCGCCTGATCTTCGCCGAACAGGGTCGGCGTGTCGGAGGCATCAAGGGTCATACCGACGCCCGAGGCTTCGGCAAGCTCAAAGGCGGCGAGGGCGAGGCCGCCATCGCTGAGGTCCGTGCAGGCCCGGATCAGATCGCGGTTGGCGCGGATGAAGTCACCATGCGCCTTTTCTGCTGCCAGATCGACCGCAGGTGCATCGCCTTCGGCACGGTTGAAGACGGTGGCAAGAAGGGCGGATTGGCCAAGATGGCCATGGGTTTCCCCAAGCACCAGCGCCACATGGCCGTCGCGGACATCGCAGCCGATGATGTGATCGGGATGGTCGATAAGGCCCACGGCACCGATGGTGGGCGTGGGCAGTATCGCGGCGCCGTCGGTCTCGTTGTAGAGCGAGACGTTGCCGGAGACGATGGGCATATCTAGGGCAGAGACGGCTTCACCGATGCCTTTTATGGCGCCGACGAACTGGCCCATGATGGCGGGTTTTTCAGGGTTGCCAAAGTTCATGTTATCAGTGGTCGCAAGTGGCTTTGCGCCGACCGCCGTGAGGTTGCGGTAGGCCTCTGCGACCGCCTGCTTGCCGCCTTCGACGGGATTGGCCTTGACGTATCTGGGCGTGACGTCAGAGGTGAAGGCAATGCTTTTGTCGGTGCCGTGGACGCGGATGATGCCTGCACCGATGCCTGGTGTTCGTGCGCTGTCGGCCATGACCATGGTGTCGTATTGTTCGAACACCCAGTTCTTGGCGGCATAGTTTGGATCAGAGATCAACGCCTTCAGCCCGTCGATGGGATCAATGCCGGGAACATCAGCCAGTGGTGTGGCCGCAGGCGTTTCCTGCCATGGGCGGTCATATTCCGGTGCGGTGGAGGCGAGTTTGCTCAAGGGAAGGTCCGCTTTGACCGTGTTGTTCATCATGATGAGAAAGCGGTCTTCTTCGATCGTCTCGCCCACGATGGCGAAATCAAGGTCCCATTTGTCAAAAACGGCCTTGGCCTCTGCCTCCAGTTCGGGGCGCAGGACCATGAGCATGCGCTCCTGGCTCTCGGACAGCATCATCTCATAGGCGGTCATGTTTTCTTCGCGGACCGGGACCTTTTCCAGGTCAAGGCGCACCCCGAGGCCGCCTTTGTCACCCATTTCGACCGCAGAGCAGGTGAGGCCTGCGGCACCCATGTCCTGAATGGAGATCACCGCGCCCGTTGCCATCAGTTCCAGCGTGGCTTCCATCAGGCGTTTTTCGGTGAAGGGGTCGCCCACCTGAACGGTGGGGCGCTTTTCCTCGATCGTGTCGTCGAATTCGGCCGAGGCCATGGTGGCGCCGCCGACACCGTCGCGGCCGGTTTTCGCGCCGAGATAGACGACGGGCATGCCGATGCCCGATGCGGCCGAATAAAAGATCTTGTCGGCATCGGCGAGGCCCGCGGCAAAGGCGTTCACCAGGCAGTTGCCGTCGTAAGCGGTGTCAAAGCGCACCTCCCCGCCCACGGTGGGCACGCCAAAGCAATTGCCGTATCCGCCGACGCCTGCCACGACGCCGTGAACCAGCTGCCGGGTTTTGGGGTGGTCCGGCCGGCCAAAGCTGAGAGAGTTCATCGCAGCGATCGGGCGCGCGCCCATGGTGAAGACGTCGCGCAGGATACCGCCCACGCCGGTGGCCGCGCCCTGGTAGGGTTCGATGTAGGAGGGGTGGTTGTGGCTTTCCATCTTGAAGACCAGCGCCTGACCGTCGCCGATGTCCACCACGCCCGCGTTCTCACCGGGGCCGCAGATGACCTGTGGGCCGGTGGTGGGCAGGGTGCGCAGCCATTTCTTGGATGATTTATACGAGCAATGCTCGTTCCACATCGCCGAAAAGATCCCCATTTCGGTGTAGTTCGGCTCCCGTCCGAGGATGTTTTTTACCTCGGCGAATTCTTCGGGCGTGAACCCGTGTGCGGCGACGATTTCATCCGTGATGGCAGGCTCTTGCATATGCCCCATTCCCCCGTGGCAGTGGTTGCCCCGTCTCTTAGTGCAAGGTCGCTGGGGAAGGAAGGGGGCAGTGGGTTTTCCGCCGTGAAACCTCAAGCGGCGGTTGGTCAGGAATGAAGTGGTCTAGATGCCGTCACGAAGATGCTCTGTCATGGGCACGAACCGGGTTGGCAGTGGCGCAAAAAAAAGGCCGAGCACAGGGCTCGGCCAAGTCCAACAGGGAGGTATGAAGCGACACGCCCGAAGGCTGTCCTCTTCATAACGCTGAACTAGGTGGCGGAATGCTTGCAATCAAGTCAGAGTTCGAACTTTTTGTAACATATCTGCTATGCATAGATCGCATACCTGTCTGTTATTGCTTTTCTTTCAATTGCTTGCGGTAAGTAATAATTTCGTCCTGAACAAAGTCCTTGAACGCTGCAACGCGCTTGGACTGCCGCAATTCTTCCGGATAAGCCAGAAAGACCGGCACGTCTGCAGACTCGATTTCGGGCAAAACCTGTACCAGATCCGGAAAATCCTGAATCAGGTAATCGGGCAGAACACCTATCCCCAGATCATGCAGAACGCCTTGAAGCACGCCGAAATAATTGTTGACCGTCAGCAAAGAGCGCACGTCATGCAGCATCAGCTGCTGGACCAGGTTGAGGCCTGCGCCGACCTGATCGCTGTCGGTATTCTGGCAAATCAGCCGGTGGTCCGCCATGTCTTCGATCGTTTCAGGTGTGCCATTGGCTTCTAGATATGCAGGAGACGCATAAAGGCACATCTTGATCATCATCAGTTTCTTGCGGATGAGGTCGGCCTGAGAGGGTTCTTTCATCCGGATGGCCACATCCGCTTCGCGCATCGGCAGGTCGAGCACGCGTTCTTCAAGCATGAGATCGACTTTGAGATCAGGGTACTTTTCGTAGAGTTTGGGCAGGCGCGGGGCGAGCCAGAGAGTACCGAAGCCCGTGGTGGTGGTCACGCGCAATTCACCGAATACCTCTTCTTCGCTGTCACGGATGCGCGCGGCTGCGGCGTCAAGCCGTTTTGTCATCGCAGCGGTGGCATCGAACAGCAATTCGCCCTGTTCCGTCAGGATCAGTCCGCGGGCATGGCGATGGAAGAGGTTCGTGTTGAGTTGTTCTTCCAATCCGCGAATCTGGCGCGAGACAGCGGATTGCGACAGGTTGAGCTTGTCGCCCGCGTGGGTCAGCGACCCCGCGTCGGCGACGGCGTGAAAAATGCGCAGTTTGTCCCAGTCCATGGTCTTCTCTTTCATCTTCTGCCTATGTCCTAAAGCATAACTGTCAAAAGAACACAGGCTTGTGACACTTGTACCGGACTGTGCCGGAAAAATCAGCTATACAGGTCAGCATATGTGACCTATAATCTTTTTAGATTTGTGCAAGACTGACGGAACGTAGGGAGGCCGCCATGACGACGCCAAAGATTTCACTCAATGATCGTTTCGACACGGAAAAGAGCCCGGTGCTGCTGAATGGCACGCAGGCATTGGTGCGGATGATGCTGATGCACTCCGAACGTGACCGGGCGGCGGGGCTGAATACTGCGGGGCTTGTGACCGGGTATCGCGGATCGCCATTGGGTGCCGTCGACATGCAGATGATGAAGGCCGAAAAGTTTCTGGCCGAGAAAAACATCACTTTCCAGGCCGGGCTGAACGAGGATCTGGCCGCCACCGCGCTCTGGGGCGCACAGCAGGCGGAACTGCGCGGTGAGGGGAAGTACGATGGCGTTTTCGGTCTTTGGTACGGCAAGGGGCCGGGGGTGGACCGCTCGGGCGACGTGATGCGGCACGCCAATATGGCGGGCACCTCGAAAAACGGCGGCGTACTGATGGCGATGGGAGACGACCACACGGGCGAATCCTCGACCGTGCTGCACCAGTCGGAATTCGCCATGGTGGATGCCTATATGCCGGTGGTCAGCCCCGCTGGCGTTCAGGAGATTCTGGATTACGGCATCTATGGCTGGGCACTGTCTCGGTATGCGGGGGTCTGGGTAGGTCTCAAGACCATGAAGGACACTGTTGAAGTGACCTCGGTGGTGGATGGTGATCCACACCGTCTTTCCTTTGTTACGCCAGAGTTCGAGATGCCGGAGGGCGGTCTGAACATCCGGTTGGTTGACGACCGGATCGATCAGGAAGCGCGGCTGATCGATTACAAGCGTTACGCGGCCGAGGCTTTTGCCCATGCCAATGGGATCGACAAGCGTGTCTGGGGCAAGCCGGGGGCCAAGATTGGCTTTGTCGCCGCAGGCAAGAACTGGCTTGATCTGGTGCATGCGCTGAGCCTTTTGAACATTGATGAGAACGAGGCCGAGAGGCTTGGCATAACGACCTATAAGGTGGGTCAGACATGGCCGCTGAACATGAAGGGTTTCCACGACTGGGCGGAAGACCTGGACCTGATCGTGGTGGTCGAGGAAAAGCGCAAACTGATCGAGGTTCAGATCAAGGAGGCGTTGTTTGACGATGACATGCGCCACCGGGTCTACGGTGGGCGCAAGAACGGCGAAGAGTTTTTCACGGCGCGCTGGGCGCTTGATCCGGTAGATATCGCTGAGAAACTGGGCCGCGTCCTGTGTGAAGAAGGGCGCGAAACCGATGGCATCAAGGCAGGACTGGCCAAGCTGGACGAAGCGCGGCGCGCCGACAACGCCGAGGAAATCGCGGCACGGCTGCCGTATTTCTGTTCGGGCTGTCCGCATAATACCTCGACCAAGGTTCCCGAAGGCAGCCGCGCCTATGCTGGCATCGGCTGCCATTTCATGGCGCAATGGATGGACCGCGACACGCTGGGGTTCACCCACATGGGGGGCGAGGGCGCGAATTGGATCGGAGAGGCCCCGTTCTCGACACGTGCGCATGTGTTCCAGAACATCGGAGACGGGACCTATAACCACTCAGGCATTCAGGCGATCCGTGCTGCTGTCGCGGCAGAAACCAACATCACCTACAAGATCCTTTATAACGACGCTGTTGCCATGACCGGAGGCCAGCACAACGAAGGTGATCTGGACGCCCCGCGCATTGTCGACGAACTGCGCGCGATGGGGATAAAGAACCTCGCCGTCGTCTATGACGAAAAGGAAGATGTCGAGGCCGCGGACTTCAAGGGTGTGCCGATGCACGAACGTGCGCAGCTGGATACGGTGCAAAAGGATTTCTCGACCAAGGAAGGGGTCAGCGCCATCGTCTATATCCAGACCTGCGCCGCTGAAAAACGCCGCCGCCGCAAGCGAGGGCTGTTCCCGGACCCCGACAAGCGCGTGTTTATCAATACCGACGTCTGCGAGGGCTGTGGCGATTGCGGGGTGCAGTCCAATTGCGTCTCCATCGTACCGAAAGAGACCGAGCTTGGCCGCCAGCGGGCGATCGACCAATCCTCCTGCAACAAGGACTTTTCCTGCCTCAAGGGGTTCTGCCCGTCCTTCGTGACGCTGGAAGGCGCAAAGGTGCGCAAGGAGGCGACGACCGAGATCAAGATACCCGATTTGCCGATGCCCGCGATCCCCGAAATCAGCGGCACCCACAACGTGGTGATCACCGGCGTCGGCGGCACCGGGGTTGTGACCATCGGCGCGGTGCTTGCGCAGGCCGCGCAGCTTGATGGCAAGGGTGCGGGCATGATGGAGATGGCGGGACTGGCCCAGAAGGGCGGCGCGGTGCACATCCACTGCCGTCTGGCCAACCGGCCCGAAGACATCTCGGCCATCCGCGTGGCAACCGGTGAGGCGGACGCGCTGATCGGGGGCGATCTGGTGGTCTCTGCTGGCTCCAAGACGCTGGGACTGACGCAGGCAGGGCGCACCGGGGCGGTGGTCAACAGCCACGAGATCGTGACAGGCGATTTTACCCGCGATACGGAATTCAAACTGCCCTACGACCGGCTGACCCTGTCGCTTGAAGCGCGGCTTAAGGACGACGTGACGTTGTTTGATGCCTCCGATCTGGCCAAGGCGGCGCTGGGCGATTCGATCTATTCCAACATGATGGTCTTTGGCGGTGCTTGGCAAAAGGGGCTGCTGCCCCTGTCGCTGGAAAGCATTCAAGAGGCGATCCGTCTGAACGGCGCTGCCGTTGAGGGCAATTTGCGCGCCTTCGAACTGGGGCGCTGGGCGGCGCTCTATCCGGCCGATGCAGCGTCGGTGCTGGCCCCCAATGTAGTCTCGCTGCCAAAAACGCTGGATGAAAAAACGGCTTTCCGAATGGATCACCTCACCGCCTATCAGGGCAAACGGCTGGCAAAACGCTATGCAAAGCTGGTGAATTCGGTAGAGGACCGGGATGTGAAGGCGGCCTTGGCCGAAGGCTATCACAAGCTTTTGTCTTACAAGGACGAATACGAAGTCGCGCGGCTTTTGCTCAGCAGCAGGGAAAAGGCAGCAGCAGAATTTGAGGGCGATTTCAAAATGACCTTCAACCTCGCCCCGCCGATGCTGTCCAAGACCGGCCCGGATGGCCGTCCGGTGAAGCGCCAATTCGGAGCTTGGCTTGAGCGGCCTCTGCGCCTGCTTACAAAGCTCAAGGGGCTGCGCGGAACGCCCTTCGATCCCTTTGGATATACCGCCGAGCGCAAGATGGAGCGTGCATTGATCAAGCAATACGAAGCCGACATGGCCGAAGTGCTGCCAAAGCTGACCGATCAGACCCGCGAAGCGATCGTGGCGCTGGCCGAACTGCCCAAGCAGATCAGGGGCTTTGGTCCGGTGAAGCAGGCCAATGAGGCCAAGGCAGCAAAACGTCGCGAAGAGTTGCTGAGCGTGATCCGTGCGGGTGGCACCGAGACACGCAAAGCGGCGGAGTGAACTGTCACGCGGGTGTCACACTGCTTGCCTAGCAAAGGTGCAAACGGAACTGGACGATGTGCCTATGCGACGCCGGCCGCCCTCGACCCGCGAGATCAGCTATGCGCACTCCGCGCAAAGCAGAACGGGCCGGGCCATGATCCGTTTGATGGAGAATTCAACGGGACGTCTGCGCCTGATCAAGCGGGCCATTGGGTATGAGGATGATCTGAGCGCCGGTTCAGGCTTTTTCGACGTGATGGCTGACCGATATGGGCTCAGCCTAGATGTCGTTTCTGGTAGTCTGGACCTGATCCCGCGCGAAGGGCCGGTGATATTCATCGCCAATCACCCCTACGGGATCCTTGATGGCCTGATGCTGGGGCAGATGATGTCCAGAACGCGAAAAGATTTTCGGATCATGGCGCATTCGGTCTTTGACTGCGCACCGGAGTTGCAAGAGCATTTGCTCCCCGTGAGTTTCGACAACGATAAAGCCGCGCTGGCGCTGAATCTGGCCACACGCCGCAAAGCGCTCGACTTTTTGGCGCAGGGTGGCGCGGTCGGTATTTTTCCTGGTGGCACAGTCAGCACGGCGGCCCGGCCATTTTCCCGGCCGATGGACCCCGTTTGGCGCAGTTTCACCGCCCGGATGATCGCCAAATCACGGGCCAAGGTGGTGCCGATCTATTTCGACGGCCACACCAGCCGGATGTTCCAGATCGCGAGCCATTTGCATCAGACTTTACGCTTGGGTTTGCTCATTAAGGAGTTCCGCAAACGGATCGACACATCCGTGCGGGTGGCCATCGGCAAACCCCTGAACCGTGACGTTCTGGACCCACTGTCACATGACGCCAAAGGCATGATGGATTTCCTGCGCAAAGCCACGTATGAGTTGTCGCCAGAGCCGCTGGTGACAACCGAGCTTGGCTTTGAATTCGAAGAACACTATCGCGCCTGAAAGGCGAATGCGGCATGGCAGTAGGCATATTTGACAGTGGCTTGGGTGGCTTGACGGTCCTGCAGGCGGTGCAGGAACGGCTACCGGAGGTGGAGTTCGTCTACCTCGCTGACAGCGCACATGCGCCCTACGGCGTTCGGACGTCCGACGACATCTATGATCTGACAACAGCTGCGGTACAACGCCTGTTCGATGCGGGCTGTGATCTGGTGATTCTGGCGTGCAACACGGCCTCTGCGGCGGCGCTGCGGCGGATGCAGGAATCCTGGGTGCCAGCCGACAAACGTGTGCTTGGAGTCTTTGTGCCGTTGATTGAGGCGCTTACGGAACGCCGGTGGGGGGACAATTCCCCGCCGCGCGAGGTGGCGGTCAAGCATGTGGCGCTTTTTGCGACGCCCGCGACAGTGGCAAGTCGCGCATTTCAGCGCGAGCTGGCCTTCCGGGCGATCGGCGTGGATGTCGAAGCACAAGCCTGTGGTGGTGTCGTAGACGCCATCGAGGATGGAGATTTCATTCTGGCCGAGGCGCTGGTGCAAAGCCATGTGGATGCCCTGAAGCGCAAAATGCCGGATCCGGAGGCCGCGATCCTTGGCTGTACGCATTACCCGTTGATGCAGGAGGCGTTTCAAAAGGCGCTGGGTGAGGATGTAGCGGTCTATTCTCAGGCCAACCTCGTCGCGGAAAGCCTTGCCGACTATCTTGAGCGGCATCCCGACAAGCTGGGCACGGGCGAGGCCGCGTTTCTGACAACCGGTGAACCCGCACGGGTCAGCAGCCGGGCTACGCAGTTTTTGCGACGATCAATTCAGTTCACTGCCGCCTGAATTTCGCTTAAACGATACCCGAACAAGGGATTCTATCAGATGTACAATATCGCCATCCTTGGTGCCTCCGGTTACACCGGGGCCGAGTTGATCAGGCTGATCGCCGGCCACTCCTATATGAATATCAAAGCATTGGGGGCCAACTCTAAAGCAGGTCAATCCATGGCCGAGGTGTTTCCGCACCTGCGCCACCTTCACCTGCCTGACCTTGTCACCATCGAGGACATTGATTTTTCGCATATCGACCTGTGCTTTTGCGCGCTGCCGCACAAGACCTCGCAAGAGGTGATTGCCGCGTTGCCGAAGGATCTGAAAATCGTCGACCTGTCGGCGGATTTCCGGCTGCGTGATCCGGTGGACTATGAGAAATGGTACGGCAATCCGCATGCCGCGCTCGAACAGCAGAAAGAAGCGGTCTATGGGCTGACAGAGTTTTACCGTGACGAGATCAAGGCGGCGCGGCTTGTCGCAGGCACCGGGTGCAACGCAGCGACGGGGCAGTTTGCCATCCGCCCCCTGATCGAACGCAAGGTGATCGATTTTGATGACATCATCCTGGATATGAAATGCGCCGTGTCCGGGGCGGGGCGGTCGCTGAAGGAAAACCTGCTGCATGCGGAACTGTCCGAAGGCTACCATGCCTATGCCATTGGCGGCACGCACCGACACTTGGGTGAGTTCGATCAGGAGTTTTCGGCAATTGCCGGGCGGCCCGTGAAGGTGCAGTTCACGCCGCATCTGATCCCCGCCAACCGGGGGATATTAGCAACGTGTTATGTGAAAGGGGACCCCGAGGAGGTGTTTGAGGCGCTTGCCGCAACCTACCGGGACGAACCCTTTATTGAGGTGATCCCGTTCGGACAAATGCCAAGCACGCGGCACATCCGCGGTTCGAACTTTTGTCACATCGGCGTTTCCGCTGATCGCATCGAAGGACGGGCCATTGTCACGGCGGCACTGGACAATCTGACAAAAGGTAGCAGCGGGCAGGCGTTGCAGAATGCCAACCTGATGTTAAATATTGATGAGACAGAGGGGCTGATGATGGCCCCTCTGTTCCCCTAAAGGTGTCGGTGCGCGCATGAAAAGCCTGAAAAAACAAAGACGTGTCCAAGTGATCGCTGTGGCAGTAGTCGCTTTGATCGCGTCCACTGCCTTGATCGGCTATGCGATGCGCGATGGCATCAACTTTTTTCGCGCCCCGTCTCAGGTCATTGCGGAGCCACCTGGCCCAAGTGAGGTGTTCCGCATTGGCGGGCTGGTTGAGGAAGGCACACTGGTGCGCGGCGAAAGCGAGACCGTGCGCTTTAGCGTGACTGATGGCGGTGCATCGGTTCCTGTAACTTTCACCGGGGTATTGCCCGATCTGTTTGAGGAAAATCAGGGCATGGTGGGCACTGGTTCATACGTGAACGGCGTGTTTCAAGCCACTGAAATCCTTGCAAAGCATGATGAAACCTACATGCCCAAAGAGGTCGTTGACGCGCTGAAGGAACAGGGCGTCTACGTCGAGCCGGAAAGCTGAAAGCGGACGGTACGCCAACCACTCATTAACCAATCTGATGCCTCCTGACCGCCGATTAAGCGGAGAGGATTGGCATGGTTTCAGTCAGGGACATCGCGGAAGAGATCGTGGCGCGTGAAGGCGGGTTCGTGAAGGATCCCGACGATCCGGGTGGTGCCACGAATTTCGGTGTGACGATCCACACGATGCGCAGGCTTGGGCTGGACTTGACCGGAGATGGCCGGGTCAGCGTGGCTGATGTGCGCAAGCTGAGCCGGGTGCAAGCGGTGGATATTTTCATTCAGCACTATTTCGAACGTCCTCTCATTGGCAGATTGCCAGCACCGCTCCAGCCAAGTGTCTTCGACATGTACGTCAACGCCGGGGCCAATGCGGTCAAGATACTCCAGCGATTGCTGGGTGATATGGGGATCAGTGTCAGTGTGGATGGTGTGCTAGGGCCGCAAACGCTGGGCGCTGCCGGTCAGGCGATGGCGGCGGCCCCGGACCATTTGGTCGACGCCTACGGCATTGCGCGGCGGAATTACTACTTCAGGCTGGCGGACAAACGCGTGGCCAGCCGCAAATACGCAAGGACAAGGGCAGGCGGCAAAGGCGGCTGGATCACGCGGGCCGAAGCCTTCATTTCTCCTGCCTATCATCTGTCAGACGCAGCATTTCAGGAACGGGTGGCGGCATGGGGTTGATGGAACGCTTGTTGACGGTGGTTTTTGGCGGGCCAACCAATGTAGTTCGGGAAACCGTGGAGGTGTTCCGCGAAAATGCCGAAGCGGGCGCTGAACGAAGCGCAGGCGTGCAGGGGCAGGCGATGGCACAGTTTGGAGCCGAGTTCGTCGTCCCGCGCAAAGGCGCATTTGACCGCTTCATGGATGGGCTCAACCGGTTGCCACGCCCGGCGCTGGCCTTGGGCACATTGGGGCTGTTTGTCTCAGCGATGGTCAGCCCCTTGTGGTTTTCTGAAAGAATGCAAGGGATTGCGCTGGTGCCTGAACCGCTTTGGTGGCTTTTGGGCGTGATCGTTTCATTCTATTTCGGGGCGCGTCATCAGGTCAAAGCGCAGGAATTTCAGCGTGAAATCGTCGGCACAGTGGCACGGGTTCCACAGGTGCTAAGCAACATAGAGACGATTGGTAAACTACGCGCAGACAGCGTCGCCGTGGCTGATACGGGGCCGGATGCGACGCTCTCGATTCACACTGTGCGTCCGAATGAAAACGCAGCACTTGAGGCGTGGAAGCGCCAGCAAGTTTAACTGCGACGCTTTGTGCCGGTCCTCGCGATGAATTGACGTGGCAACCCTTTCAATTGCCGCGTATATTCTCAGCATGATTACAGAACTTGGACATTTCGCGCTGATCCTCGCCTTTCTCGTGGCGATTGTTCAGATGGTTGTACCGCTTATTGGGGCGCAGAAACGCTGGCATAGTTGGATGGCCGTGGCAGAGCCCGCGGCAGGGGCGCAGTTTGCCCTGACCGCACTGGCCTTTGGCGCGCTGATGTGGGCGTTCATCGTCTCGGACTTCTCGCTGCGGCTCGTGTGGCTGAACAGCCATTCTGCGAAACCGATGCTCTACAAAATCAGCGGGACGTGGGGAAACCACGAAGGATCCATGTTGCTTTGGGTGCTCATCGTCACTTTGTTCGGTGCGATGGCCGCGTGGTTTGGGGGCAACCTGCCACCAACGCTGCGCGCGCGGGTACTTGCAGTACAGTCGGCCATCGCTGTGGCTTTCTTTGCCTTCATCATTTTCACATCCAACCCGTTTCTGCGGCTGGAAACGCCGCCGTTTGATGGCCAGGATCTGAACCCTCTGTTGCAGGACCCCGGTTTGGCCTTCCATCCGCCGTTCCTGTATCTCGGTTACGTTGGTCTCAGCATGGCGTTCAGCTTTGCCGTGGCTGCACTGATCGAAGGCCGTGTGGATGCTGCATGGGGTCGCTGGGTGCGGCCATGGACCTTGGCTGCATGGGTCTTTCTGACCATCGGCATCGCGCTGGGATCATGGTGGGCCTATTACGAACTTGGCTGGGGCGGTTTCTGGTTCTGGGACCCGGTTGAGAACGCAAGCTTCATGCCGTGGCTTTTGGCTGCCGCGCTGCTGCATTCGGCCATTGTGGTTGAGAAGCGCGAAGCGTTGAAAAGCTGGACGATCCTGCTGGCCATCCTTGCCTTCGGGTTTTCCCTGATCGGGACATTCATCGTACGCTCCGGCCTGCTGACCTCGGTTCATGCGTTCGCGAACGATCCTGAGCGTGGCATTTGGATCTTGATGATCATGGCGTTCTTTATGGGCGGCGCTTTGGTGCTGTTTACGCTGCGTGCGGGTGCGATGGAGGCAAAGGGCGTCTTTGGCCTTGTCAGCCGTGAATCCGCGCTGGTTGTGAATAATCTGTTGCTGGCGGTATCGTGCTTTGTCGTTTTCGTTGGCACCATGTGGCCACTGGTGGCCGAGATGTTTTTTGACCGCAAGCTGAGCGTCGGTCCGCCGTTTTTCAACGCAGCATTCACGCCCTTCATGGTTGCTTTGGGGCTGATCCTTCCGGTGGGCTCTGTCCTGCCATGGAAACGCGCGCGTCTCATGCGCGCGATCAAGCCTTTGCGCTATGTCTTCGTTCTGGCAATTGCGGTGGGCGGTCTGGCCTATGCGATGCAATCCGGGCGCAGCATGATCGGACCGATTGGCATGTTCCTTGGCGCATGGCTTGTGATGGGCGTGATTGTTGAGCTTGCCCAGCGGACGGGGCGTGGCGCGGACCGACTTGGTCGTCTGATGCGCCTTCCAAGGGCGGATTGGGGCAAGGCGGTGGCGCATTCCGGTTTGGGCGTGACCATGGCTGGAGTCGCCGGGCTGACGGCCTGGACCGTGGATGACATTCGCGTGGCGCAGATCGACCAGCCTTGGACGGTTGGGAGCTATGAATTGATGCTAACCGATGTACAGGAAATCCGGGGGCCGAATTACCTGTCGACTATGGGCGTGCTGACCTTGTCCCAAGACGGACAGGAGATCGCACAGCTTAAGCCAGAGAAGCGGTTTTATCCTGTGGCGCAGATGCCCACGACCGAGGCCGCCATCGACTATGACCTGAAGCGCGACGTCTATGTCGTGATCGGGGATCAGCAGACGGGAGGGGGCTGGACAATCCGCACCTACATCAAGCCGCTGACCAACTGGATCTGGATCGGCTCGGCGCTGATGGCATTGGGCGGTCTGCTCAGCCTGAGCGACCGCCGTTTCCGGGTAGCGGCGGGGGCCACACGCCGCCGCGCCGCCGCGGTGCCAGCGGAATGAAGCGGCTGGTTTTGATCCTGTTGCTGTTTGCGGCGCCTGTCTGGGCCGTACAGCCGGATGAGATGCTTGACGATCCGGTTCTGGAAGATCGGGCGCGCGAACTGTCCAAGGGCCTGCGCTGCCTTGTCTGTCGAAACGAGAGCATTGACGAAAGCAACGCAAGCCTTGCGCGTGACCTTCGCCTGCTGGTGCGAGAGCGGCTGGTGGCAGGTGATAGCGATGAGGAGGCAGTAGAGTACATCGTCGATCGTTACGGGGAATACGTGCTGCTGAACCCGACTGCGACCGGGGCCAACTGGCTGCTCTGGGGGGCAGGACCCTTGATGCTTCTGCTTGCTGGGGGGGTAGGGTTTATCTACCTCAGGGGGCGTTCAACGGCGAAAGCCCCGACGGAGGCCCCGCTTAGCGCGGATGAACAGGCCCGTCTGGACGATATTTTGCAGCAATGACGTCCGGTTTTGCTGGTGGTTCGGCCTGACTTTGCTATCACTGAGGCAAATTTTGCCGACAAAGGACCCCTGATCATGGACTACCAAACCATCACCTATGCAGTCGAAGACGGGGTCGCCATCATCACGCTGGCCCGCGCGGACAAGATGAACGCGCTGACCACACAAATGCGGGCCGAAATCGCGCATGCCGCAACGCAGGCGGGCAAGGACGCGCGGGTTCTGGTGGTGACCGGAGAGGGCCGTGCGTTCTGTTCGGGTCAGGACCTTGGCGACCGCGCCGATGGCGCCTCTATCGATCTGGAACGGACCTTGCGCGATGAATATGCGCCGATGCTGCGCGCCATCGTAAACTGTCCGATCCCGACGATTTCTGCGGTGAATGGCCCCGCTGCCGGGGCCGGGGCCAATCTGGCACTGGCTGCCGACGTGGTCTTTGCGGCTGAAAGCGCCTATTTCATGCAGGCCTTCTCACGCATCGGGCTGATCCCGGATGCGGGCGGCACCTACGTGCTCCCACGTTCTATGGGGACGGCCAAGGCGATGGGTGCGGCGCTTTTCGCCGACAAGATCAGCGCCCGGCAGGCCGATGACTGGGGCATGATCTGGGAAGCAGTGCCAGATGCGCAGTTTGACGCCCACTGGCGCGCCAAGGCGGCGCAACTGGCGACAGGGCCTACAGTTGCATATGCCGGTATCAAGGAAGTCATCAGAGGTTCCTGGAACAACGATTTCGAAGAACAGCTGACACTTGAAGCGCAGACCCAGGGTACTTGCGGCAAGTCACGTGATTTCAAAGAAGGCGTATTGGCGTTTGTTGAGAAACGGGCCGCAACTTTCGAAGGTCGCTGAAGCGAAACCGAGTTCTTTCAGTGCATTGGGGACTGGTTTGCCCCTGATCAACCCGCAGTTAACCTGCGGGAAACGGCATATTTTGCGCCAAATTCGAGGTATTTTGCCCCAGTAATTGTTTGCAGCGCCACAATCCTATCCGATTTGGGCGTCATCAGCTTTGGCACGTTCCAACGGACCGGTCGGGGGCCGATCCAAGCGGAAAGCTGCAAAAGGATACTAGGGCCTGTGGACAATCATCTTGAAGCTATGAGTGCTGCTACGAGGTTCCAACACGCTGCATAGCTACAGTCCGTTTTGTCGTATCTTGTGGCTATCCCTCTGAACTCTTTGATCTTTGCGAAGTAATTCTCCACCAGATGCCGCCACTTGTAGACCTCCGCATCATAATCGCGCTGGATCTTGCGGTTTGCTTTGGGTGGGATCACAGCGGTTGCACCGCGCTCATCAAGGTCTTGTAATAGCCAGTCCGCGTCAAACGCCTTGTCCGCGAGCAGCGCGTCAAAAGAAACGCCCCTGATCAACGGCGCGACACCTTTCATATCATGCGCTTGCCCAGGCAGCAGCAGGAACCGAACCAGATTGCCGAGCCCATCCACCAACGCGACGATCTTTGTCGTCAGCCCACCGAGCGAGCGCCCAATGGCCTGATGCTGAGTCCCCCTTTTGAGCCGGTCGCCTGCTGGTGGACCTGGACGATAGTGCCATCAATGAGAGCATATTCCAGGTCCGGGTCTTCACTCATCGCTTTGAAAAGACTCTCGAATACACCGGACTTGGCCCACCGGCGAAACCGCCGGAACTGGCTGTTCCAATTGCCAAAGGCAGGGGGCAGATCGCGCCAAGGCGAGCCGGTGCGCACCCGCCATAAGACCGCTTCCAGAAACAGCCGATTGTCTTTTGCCGTTGCTCCGGCATCGCTGATCTTACCTGGAAGATGCGGCTCAAGCCGCTGCCACAAGGCGTCCGACACTACAAACCGCTGATCGTTCATACAAACCTCCATTTTGGGAGTTTGAATCAGAAATTACGCACAATGGGAATCCTGAATGTCCACGGGCCCTATAATGACTGTACTGAATTTCTCACTGTCCGGCGATGTCGTGATCCAGGTGACGATCACGGAAATGCTGAACAACGCGCTCCAGTTTGACCTGGTGGTGACAAGCGAAACCGGGTCCATTGGCGACCTGAATGGCCTCTTCTTCGACGTGGCAGACGAGAGCCTGCTTGATGGCATGACCGCGACGGGTGCGGATGTCACTGGAATGATCTTCAAGGCCAATGACGTCACCAAGGTCGACAACTACAACAACATCCGCGGGGAGCTGTTGCAAGACCTCGGCAAGTTCGATGGTGGCGTTCAGTTCGGCACTGCCGGCATTGCTGAGGATGACATCCGCGAAACCAGCTTTATCCTGGACCATGACAGTGTCGATCTGACGGTCGATCTGTTCCTTGGTATGGATTTCGCGGCACGCCTGACGTCGGTCGGACCCGAGGGTGGCGCGCGCGACGGCTCTTCCAAGATCGGCGGTCAGGCCCCGACCGAGCCTGACGATGGCGGCGGCACTGGTGATCCCGGCGACGGTGGAGGCACCGGTGGTCCTGGAGACGGTGGAGGCACCGGTGGTCCTGGAGACGGCGGCGGCACCGGTGATCCCGATACGGTGAACATTGCCAACGACGATTCCATGACTGTCAGCAAGAACGAGGGCTTCAGCGACTTCGGGCTTGCCGACCCGCTGGACAACTTCGCGTTCGGGCTGCTGGACAATGACACGGCCGATGGTGCGCTTTATACCGGAACCATCACGGCGGTCGCCGGTCAGACCTTTACGGACGGGATGATCGTGACGGGTTCTGGCGGGGGGCTTTTGATGGTCAACGCTGATGGTACCATCGATTTCTCGGCCAATGGTGAATTCGATGCCCTGGCCGTCGGCGAATCCGCGTTCACACAGTTTGTATATGCCATCGAAGGCGGGGATGAAGCGATCCTGACGGTCGAAGTCTTCGGTGACGAATTTGGCGGAGGCGGTGGTGTTGGCATCATCGGGATTACATCGACCGAAACTGACATCGGATAGGCGCGGTTCAATTCCCTACAGGCTGCGCTCCACCAACAACACGTCTTCGGCCGACAGGCCGGGACCGGTGGCGCGCGCCACGATGGCTACGGGCACACCGTTGGCATGAACCGATGTCACTGTGCCTGATATCGCCTGGACGGTAATTTCCGGCGGCGGGTTGCCTTTGTCATAGACGACGGCAACCTGATCACAATTGGTACGGCTGTCAGGGACAAGCATACCCATCGGCGATGGTTCTGACTGGGTCGGCCTGGCCATCAGGCCGGTAGCGCGGTCCCAACGCAGGCTGCTTTCTTTACGGTAGGTGCTCATTTGCGCGGCAGCTTTTGGGGATGGCGGACCTTCGCCTTGATGCGCATGACACGCGCATCGCGGGCGGACAGGGCCATCAAGGTCAGCAAGACCAGAGACAAACAGCCGATAACTGTGGCAAACTCGGAAAACATGGACACCCCCTTTGGCTGCGTTAGAAACACGCTATCGACTAGGGTCTGGCAGGGTCAAGGAAGGCCTGTCTATTGTATGCGGCACCGAAACAATGCCTTAATTGTGCCTTGTTTCGCGCCATCCTGTTTCGAAACGCGCAATGGCAGATGAAACAATTTCCGTGAATTTGCGGTGATTTTCTTGTCTTTGGCGCCACGTGGCCACCCGCGATTCGGTCATTGCGCGGGATGTGACATGCCATTTAGGCGCATGGCGCGTATATTATGTTGCCTAATCGTGAACAAACGGCACAACGAAAAACGCCCCGGCGCGGGGGCCGGGGCGTTGATGTTTAAACATATGCGGATTAGCGGTTTTCGATATCCACGTAGTCGCGCGACGTCTCACCAAGATAAAGCTGACGGGGGCGGCCAATCTTGTTCTGTGGATCGGCGATCATTTCTTTCCACTGGGAAATCCATCCCACTGTCCGGCTCATAGCGAAGATCGGTGTGAACATGGATGTGGGAAAGCCCATCGCCTCAAGGATAATGCCGGAATAGAAGTCGACATTCGGGAACAGCTTCTTTTCGGAGAAGTACGGATCTTCGAGGGCGGCTTTCTCAAGCTCCTTGGCGACTTGCAAGATCGGGTTGTTGTCGACACCCAAGAGTTCCAGCACCTCATCCGCGCTTTCTTTCATCACTGTCGCGCGAGGATCGAAGTTCTTGTAGACGCGGTGACCAAAGCCCATGAGGCGGAAGGGATCATTCTTGTCTTTCGCACGCGCGATGAATTCAGGGATACGGTCTGGTGTGCCGATCTCTTTGAGCATTTCAAGGCAGGCCTGGTTTGCACCACCATGCGCCGGACCCCAAAGGCAGGCGATACCAGCGGCGATACAGGCAAACGGATTGGCACCTGACGAAGATGCCAGACGCACGGTCGATGTTGAGGCGTTCTGCTCGTGATCGGCGTGCAGGGTAAAGATGCGGTCCATCGCGCGGCTCAGGATCGGGTCCACCACGTAGTCTTCGGCCGGAACGGCAAAGCACATGCGCAGGAAGTTGGATGCGTAATCCAGATCGTTGCGTGGATAGATGAAAGGCTGGCCTATTGTGTATTTGTACGCCATCGCGGCGATCGTCGGCATCTTGGCGATCAGGCGGATCGAGGCAACCTCGCGCTGCCATGGATCGTTGATGTCGGTCGAGTCGTGATAGAATGCTGACATCGCGCCAACCACGCCAACCATGACGGCCATCGGGTGCGCATCCCGGCGGAAGCCACGGAAGAAGTTCATCATCTGCTCATGCAGCATGGTGTGGTTTGTCACACGGCTTTCAAAATCTTCCAGTTCCGCAGGTGAGGGCAGTTCACCGTAAAGCAGCAGGTAGCAAACTTCGAGGTAGTGAGACTTGCCCGCCAGCTGATCAATCGGATAGCCGCGGTGCAAAAGCACGCCTTCGCCGCCGTCGATGTAGGTGATCGTGCTGTCGCAGGACGCAGTCGAGGTAAATCCGGGGTCATAGGTAAAGACACCTGCCTGACCATACAGTTTGCGGATGTCGATCACATCCGGGCCTGCGGTGGGCGAAAAGATCGGCAGGTCATATTCCTTGCCATCAATACTTAGTTTTGCGGATTTCGTGCTCTCTGTCATGCGGTCCCTTTCGTCCGTTTGGCGGCGCGGAATGATGCCCGAGCCGTCTTGGGCGCGGCCCGTTTGGGGGCCGTTCCATGGTGTTATATCAGCGGATATTGAGAAGGTGTTAACCTTAACTCAGTCCGCTGCATCCGTCAGGCGGGCGAGGGTTTCATCGCGTCCCAACACAAGCATCATGTCAAAAACAGATGGGGTCACTGCGCGCCCTGCAAGTGCCGCCCGAAGGGGCCCCGCGAGTTTGCCGAACTTGGTGTCTTTCTCGGCCGCAAAGCCGTTCATCACCTCCTCCAGCGTTTCTCGGTCCCAGCTAGCATTCTGCAGATGCGGCGTCAATTCCTTCAGTATACCACGGGATACCGGATCAAGGTTTTTTGCGGCCTTCTCATCCGGCTCAACAGGACGGGAAGAAAAGACAAAGTGTGCTTTTTCAAGGAGTTCTGGCAAGGTCTTGGCCCGCTCTTTCAGGCAGTACATAGCCCGTTCCAATCCGTCACTTTGTGCGGACGTAAGGGCAGTTTGCCCGGCTGCTACCAGATACGCTTCGCATTCCTGCCGCAATGCAGCATCATCCGCCACAGCAATATGCTGACCGCAGATGTTTTCGAGCTTTTTCAGATCGAACTGCGCAGGGCTTTTGCGGATGCCATCCAGATCAAACCACTCTTTCGCCTGTGCGTCGGTAAAGAATTCGTCGTCCCCATGGCTCCAGCCCAGCCGGGCAAGGTAGTTGCGCATGCCAGCCGCAGGATATCCCATCTTCTGGTACTCTTCCGCCCCCAGCGCCCCGTGGCGTTTTGACAGTTTCTTGCCGTCGGATCCGTGGATCAGCGGGATATGCGCCCAGACAGGAACATCCCAGCCCATCGCGGTGTAGATCATCATCTGCCGCGCGGCGTTGTTAAGGTGGTCATCCCCCCGGATCACATGGGTCACGCCCATGTCATGGTCATCGACGACAACGGCCAGCATGTAGACCGGTGTGCCGTCTGACCGTAACAGGATCATGTCATCCAACTGGTCGTTGCGGATGGTCACATCGCCTTGCACGCGGTCCTGGATCACGGTTTCTCCATCAAGCGGTGCCTTGATGCGGATCGCATAAGCGGCGTCGGGATGCGTGGCCGGGGCAGCATCGCGCCAGGGGGAGCGGTAGAGTGTGCTTTTCCCTTCCGCGCGGGCAGCTTCGCGGAAGGCGGTGATCTCTTCCTGCGTGGCAAAACACTTATAGGCCTTGCCCTGAGCCAGCAGGTCGCGCGCCACCTCGGCATGGCGGGGTGCATTCTCGAACTGGCTCACAATCTCGCCATCGTGGTCGAGGCCCAGCCAGTTCAGCCCTTTCAGAATGGCCTCGGTGGCTTCGGGCGTCGACCGGGCGCGGTCCGTGTCCTCGATCCGCAGCAAGAACTTTCCGCCACGGCCGCGGGCATAAAGCCAGTTGAAAAGCGCTGTACGCGCGCCTCCGATATGCAGAAAACCTGTGGGCGACGGGGCGAAACGGGTGACGACGGGCGCGGACATGCAAGGCTCTTTCTAAACTGAATGTGACCGGGGCAGGTCAGCATTTACCTTTTGCTAACCATCGTCCCCGTAAGATTTGTTGCCTGTCTATCCAGTGCGGTGAACGGGGGCAAGCATGGGCCGCGTGGGCCGCATATCAAACACCATCCGGGCGCAAATTGGCGCTGTCCTGATCGCGCAGCGGGGGCACATGCTGGGCTGGGTGCCGGTCTGTCTGGCCATCGGGATCGGCTGCTATTTCTCGATCAAAGTCGAGCCGAAAACGCCTCACTTCATATACCTCCTTCTGTCCAGCGCGGTGCTGTTGTTCCTTGCGCGCCATCTGACAGAGGCGATTTCGCCGCTGCCTGTAGGCGTCGCCTTGTGCATGATCGGCTTCGTTCTGGCCGGGGTCCGCGCCCATACTGTCGCGGAGCCGGTGCTGGGCTGGCGATACTACGGACCCGTGGAAGGGCGGATCATCGCAATGGACCGCAGCCAATCCGACGCCCTGCGCCTGACATTGGATCAGGTACGGCTGGATCGGGTGCCGCCTGCACGCACGCCTGCGCGCGTGCGCCTGTCGATGCACAGCAAGGGACCGGCTGGTATCACGCCGGAGCCGGGTCTGCGCGTGATGACCACGGCGCATCTGTCCCCGCCCTCTGGCCCGGTAGAACCGGGCGGGTTCGATTTTCAACGCCATGCATGGTTCGCACGGCTGGGCGCTGTCGGTTATGCCCGCGTGCCGCTTATGGGTGCGGCGCCCGCTCAGGACGGGCAGGCCGGGCTTTTGGTGTTTCGCATACGCATGGCAGCTTCGGCGCATATTCAGCAACGTCTGCCGGGGGACACCGGAGGCTTCGCCGCGGCAATTACAACCGGCGACCGCAGCGCGATGAGCCGCGATGATTTGGATGCGCTCAGGGCCAGCAATCTGGCGCATTTGCTGGCGATTTCCGGGTTGCACATGGGGCTGCTGACGGCGGTGGTTTTCGGCGCGCTGCGGTTGCTGTTGGCCGCACATCCGCGCGTGGCGCTGGTTTGGCCGACCAAGGGCATTGCGGCTGTGGGCGCGCTGATCGCGGCCAGCGGCTATCTCGCGCTGTCGGGCGGAAACGTGGCGACCCAGCGCGCCTTTATCATGGTGGCGGTGGCACTTGCCGCACTGATCATCGGGCGGCGGGCGATTTCAATACGCGCTGTGGCTGTCGCCGCTACAATAGTGCTGATCTGGTGGCCAGAGGCGCTGACGGGGCCGGGGTTCCAGATGTCTTTTGCGGCAACGACCGCGCTGGTTGCTGTCTTTGGCTGGCTGCGTGATCTGGAACAGGATCTGGTTCCCCGCTGGGCCAAACCGGTCTTTGGCGTGTTCATCTCATCGCTGGTGGCAGGGCTGGCCACGGCACCGATTGCGGCGGCGCATTTCAACACGATCGCCCACTATGGTCTGATTGCGAACCTGTTGTCGGTACCGCTGATGGGCGTTTTGGTGATTCCTGCGGCTGTGCTGGCCCTTGTCTTGGCGCCGGTGGGGCTGGACTGGGTTGCCCTTTGGCTGATGGGGCTCGGTCTTGATTGGATATTGGGGGTCGCGCATTGGATTGCTGGGATTGACGGCGCGCGTGGTTATGTCATCGCACCGGGACCATGGGTTATCCCATTGCTAACACTGGGTTTCCTGTTGCTGGTGCTCTGGCAGGGACGGCTGCGGTGGGCAGGTGTGGCCGCGATCTTGGCCAGTTTTGTGCTCTGGCAAGGGGCGGAGCGCCCGGAGGTGCTAATCGCTGACAATGGAACGCTGGTCGGCGTCTTGACCAAAGATGGTCGGGCATTGAGCAAGGCCAAGGGTGCCGGCTTTGTTGCGCGCAACTGGCTTGAGAATGATGGCGATGGCACCAGTCAAGAGCGCGCGGCCCGGCATTGGCGGGCAGGACCGATTGTGCACCTGTCGGGCAAACGGGCCGTGGCAAGTTTTGCCGGATGCCGCGAAGGGCAGATCATTGTGGCGTCTGTTGAGGTGCCGGCACTTTCCGATCCGGTCTGCACTGTGTTCGACCCTGTGCGGCTCAAACACACAGGGGCCGTCGCCCTGAACCAAACTGTCGAGGGATGGGTGATGACCACCTCACGGGACACAGCAGGAGAGCGGCTTTGGACCGCGTGGCCAGAGCCGAAAGATCTTCCGGATCAATACGTGCGGATCAACCCGACCAAGCGGCCCTGAACCTTGACACTATCTGAGGGCAGCACGCGGGTTTCATAGGCCGGATTTGCCGCTTCAAGGGCAATGGACGCGCCTTTGCGCCGAAAGGTCTTCAACGTGGCCTCACTGTCTTCGACCAATGCCACAACAATATCACCATCATCCGCGACAGAGGTTTCGCGGATCACCACGACGTCACCATCGTTGATGCCGGCCTCGATCATCGAATCCCCTTTGACCTCAAGCGCGTAGTGGTCTCCCGATCCGGCGATCATCCCGGCAGGTACGGTCACGGAATGGGTAACGTGATTGATTGCCTCAATGGGCACACCGGCAGCGATTTGCCCCATCACTGGCACATCCATCGCCTGTGCCGTGCTTACGTCCATCGCCGCACGTGGGGGCGGTGCATCAGGCTTGTCGCCTTCGATCACGCGGGGGGTAAAGCCGGGATTGGGCGCACCGCCAAGGCTTTCCGGCAGTTTGACCACTTCAATCGCACGGGCCCGATGGGCCAGTCGCCGGATAAACCCGCGTTCTTCCAAAGCGGTGATCAATCGGTGGATGCCGGATTTCGACCGCAGGTCCAGCGCCAGTTTCATTTCATCAAAGCTGGGCGGCACGCCGTCACGCTGCACGCGCTTGTGGATAAATGCCAGAAGGTCGAGTTGTTTCTTGGTCAGCACGGCCGCATCCTTCGCAAATGGTTTTCATTTGTTCTAGGGATGTTCTTGTTTTGTGTCAACAGATCTCAAATTTCGAGATAGTTGACCATGTCTCCTGCGGCCCGCGCGGGATCGTCCACCGGGCGCACCATAAGCGCGTCTGCCGTTGCCAGAACTGACAGGAGTGAGCTGTCCTGCCGGGCGTCTGGATGGATCTTTCCGTTCCGAAGCCGGGCGCGCATGTAATGGGTGCGGGGCCCGTTGGGCGGCACATCCACGCCAAGCGGGGCGGTCAGCAGCGGTTGCGGGGCGGTGCCAAGGCCCAGCATCTTGCGCAGAACCGGGGCTACAAAAACCGTGCCGCAAACCATGGCTGACACCGGGTTGCCGGGCAGTCCGATCATTGCAATCCCGTTCATGTGACCGGCCATCAGGGGTTTGCCCGGACGCATTGCCACTTTGTAAAAGCTCTGCTCCATCCCCATCTCCGCCGCGACAGGGGCCACAAGATCATGGTCGCCCACGGACGCGCCGCCGATAGTCAGGATCAGGTCCGCACCTTGGGCAAGGGTAAGCGCCTGTTTGAGCGATCCGGAATTGTCCCGCGCAATGGGCAGCATCCGCGTTTCGGCCCCCAGCTCGTCCAGCATCGCCGCCAGGCCAAAACTGTTTGACGCGACGATCTGGTCTGGTCCGGGTGCTTCGCCGGGCTGCACCAGTTCATCTCCGGTGGCAAGAACCGCGACCGTGGGTTTGCGCGTTACAGGCACGGTTGCGATATTCATCGCTGCCAGCAGGGCAATGTCAGCAGGGCGCAATCGAAGGGGTGCTTTGACAGCCTGACCAATCTCAAAGTCGGTCCCTGCCGGTCGGATGTTATCCTTGTTCCCGATGTTACGGCCAAGGGTGATCAGGTCACCACGCCGTGTCGTGTCTTCCTGAATGACCACGAAATCAGCACCGTCCGGAATTGGTGCGCCGGTAAAGATCCGGACCGCCTGACCGGCCCGCAAGCTCCCGTTATACCGGTGGCCAGCAGCAGACTCGCCCACAACCTTGAACATTGCATCAGGCTCAACCTCTGCGCGGCGCACCGCGTAGCCATCCATGGAAGAGGCCGCGAAGGGGGGCTGTGTGCGCGTGGCGGTAACGTCTTGGGCCAATATCCGGCCGTTGGCCTCGCGCAGGGGGACATGTTCGATGTCCAGCGGCTCGACCAGCGCGAAAAGCGCGCTCAACGCCTCGTCGACGGAAATCATGTGGCCTCGTACCGCCCGGATTTTCCACCATCTTTCAGAACGACACGCAAACCTCCGATTTCCATGCCCTTATCGACCGCCTTGGCCATGTCATAGACGGTAAGCGCCGCGACCGAAGCCGCCGTAAGCGCCTCCATCTCGACACCGGTCTGGCCTGTGGTCTTGACGGTTGCCGTGATGCGGATGCCCGGCAGGTCGGCGTCCGGTTCCAGATCGACACTGACCTTGGTGATCGGCAGCGGGTGGCACAGTGGAATAAGGTCCGAGGTCCGCTTTGCTCCCATGATACCGGCAAGCCGGGCCACACCAAGAACATCGCCTTTCTTGGCTCGGCCTTCGCAAATTATATCATAGGTTTCGCGCTGCATCTTGATGTAATTTTCGGCCACGGCGATGCGCGAGGTGACATCCTTGTCCGAGACATCGACCATATGGGCGTCACCCTTGGCGTCAAAATGGGTAAGGGCCATCACATGCCTCCCGGTGTCAGGGGATTGGCAAGAAGCAACCGGGTGGCCTGCGCCACGTCGTCCTGCCGCATCAGGCTTTCTCCGATCAGGAAGGTGCGTGCGCCATACCGCGCCATGTCTGCAAGGTCTTCGGGGGTGTTCAGTCCGGATTCCGAGACGATGATCCGATCTGCAGGCACCTGTTTGGATAGTTGACGTGTCACATCAAGAGAGGTCTCAAAGGTCTTGAGATTGCGGTTGTTTATGCCCAAGAGGCGGCTTTTCAAAAGAGTTGCCCGCTCAAGCTCATCCGCGTCATGCACTTCGATCAGGGCGTCCATGCCCCAGTGCGCCGCCGCATCCTCAAGCTCGGCCGCCTGCGCATCGGAAACAGAGGCCATGATGATCAGGATACAATCTGCCCCCAGCGCCCGCGCTTCAGCCACCTGATAAGTGTCGTACATGAAATCCTTGCGCAGCACCGGCAAATCACAGGCGGCACGCGCCTGCACCAGATATTGTTTATCCCCCTGAAAGCTGGGGGTGTCTGTGAGAACGGAAAGACAGGTCGCACCACCCTCCGCGTAGGCTTTGGCCAAAGTGGCAGGCTCGAAATCTGCGCGGATCAGACCTTTTGACGGACTGGCCTTCTTTATCTCGGCGATAAGAGCGTAGCCCTCACGCGCGGCGTCGTGCAGCGCATCTGCAAACGGGCGCACGACAGGTGCGGCCTCGGCCTCTGCCTCTACATCAGCCAACGGTTTTGCAGCCTTGTCAGCGGCAACTTCCTCAAGCTTGTAAGCTTTGATTTTATCAAGGATCGTTTCGGTCATGGTCCCTCCGGGTCGCCCCAGTTTATGGCGGGCAAGTTCTGGGCCTGCAACCACGCATTGGCGCGAGAAAAGGGGCGGGAGCCGAAAAAGCCGCGATGCACGGACAGCGGTGAGGGATGGGCGCTCTCAATCTTGAGGTTGGGCGCGGTCGCAACCGCCTTCGCCGCCTTTTGCGCAGGTCCGCCCCAAAGCAGATAGGCGCGCGGACGGTCGCTGAGGCGGTCCAGCACCTGATCGACCAGATCGGACCATCCCAGCCGCGCATGGGCCTTGGGTGCGCCCTGCGGCACCGTCAGCGCAGTGTTAAGCAGAAGCACGCCCTGATCGGCCCAGTCTGACAGGTCGGTGCGGCTGCGTGTGACACCCAGATCAGCCTCAATTTCTTTGAAGATGTTGCCAAGACTGTCCAGCCTACCGCCGAAATCCTGCGGGATGGAGAAGGCCAGCCCATCCGCCTTGCCAGGCGTGTGATAAGGGTCCTGGCCCAGGATCACGACGCGGGTATCGTCCGGTTGGGTCCGCTCCAGCGCATGAAAGATGGCGTCAGTCGGCGGAAAGACGAGCCGAACTTCTTGTGCCAGCGCGGCCTCGATCTCTGGCAGCTCGTCGCGAAAGAACGGCAGATCGGCCCAGCCGCCGAGACGCGACAGGTCAAGCGCAGTCATTTCTGGTGAGAGACTTCCGCGACGCGGGCGATCTTCTCCTTGGCCGCCCCGGAATCGATGCTCTGTGCGGCCATGGCGACACCGGCTTTCAGGTCCTGTGCCGCATCGGCAATCAGCAGCGCCGCCGCCGAATTCAACAGCACCGCGTCGCGGTAGGCCGAGGGCGCGCCTTCCAGCAGCGCCTTGAAATCACGCGCGTTTTCTTCGGGCGTGCCGCCCACGATGGCCTCGAACGGATGCACGGGCAGGCCCGCATCCTCCGGGTGCACTTCGAAATCGCTGACGGTGCCGCCTTCAACGGCGGACACCCAGCTTGTCCCGGTGATCGTCAGCTCGTCCGTCCCGTCCGAGCCGTGTACCAGCCAGGCCTTCTCGGAGCCCAGTGCCAGAAGCGTTTCGGCCATGGGGCGTGTCAGGTCGCGCCGGTACGTGCCCGTAAGCTGGCGTTTCACGCCAGCGGGGTTGGTCAGCGGTCCCAGAATGTTGAAGATGGTCCGCGTTCCCAGTTCCGCGCGCGTCGGCATCACATGGGCAATCGCTGGATGGTGCATCGGTGCCATCATAAAGCCGATCCCGGCCTCTGCCAGTTCCCGCTCCACCACTTTCGGGCCGACCATCACGTTAAGGCCCATCTGCGTCAGCGCATCCGCAGCACCGGATTTTGAGCTCAGGTTGCGGTTGCCGTGCTTGGCCACGCAAACCCCCGCACCCGCCACAACGAATGCCGTCGCCGTCGAGATGTTCAGGGTCCCCTTGCCATCGCCCCCGGTGCCCACGATATCCATTGCGCCTTCGGGGGCGGTCACCGCATGGCATTTGGCCCGCATCACGCTGGCGGCGGCGGCGTATTCGTCTACCGTTTCCCCCCGCGTTCTGAGCGCCATCAGGAAGCCGCCGATCTGGCTCGGCGTCGCCTCACCCTCAAAAAGGATTTCGAAAGCCTCCGCCGCCTGTGCGCGGGTAAGCGGCCCGTTTGCAGCGGCGTCGATCAGGGGTTTCAGCGCCTCGCTCATGCCGGGACTTTCATTTCGTTCAGGAAGTTTTGAAGCAGAGCGTGCCCATGCTCGGACCGGATCGATTCCGGGTGGAACTGCACGCCATGCAGCGGCAATTCACGGTGCTGCAGCCCCATGATCGTCCCGTCCTCCAGATGTGCGGTCACGCGCAAGGCGTCGGGCAGGCTCTCGCGCTCAACAATCAGCGAATGATAGCGTGTCGCGGCAAAGGGGGAGGGCAGGCCGGCAAAGACACCGGTGCCATCGTGGTGCATCTGACCCATCTTGCCGTGCACGATATCGCCCGCACGCACCACCTTGCCGCCAAAGGCCTGACCCAGTGTCTGATGACCAAGGCAAACGCCCAGCAGCGGGATCCGCGCCTCGGCAGCCGCCAGCGTCAGGTCAAGGCAAATGCCGGCCTGATCCGGGTCGCAGGGACCGGGCGACAGCAGGATACCGGCGGGCTTCATCGCCAGCGCATCGGCAACGCTCAGCTTGTCGTTGCGGTGCACAGCCACATCCGCGCCAAGGGTGCCCAGATAGTGAACTAGGTTGTACGTAAAGCTGTCGTAGTTATCGATAAGCAGCAACAATGGTCGATTCTTTGCCTCAGTTGGGCTTTGGGCTGGAGATTTGGCCCGCCGCCGGGGTATATAACACGCATAGATGTTCAGGCTTGCCGCGCGCCGTCAAGAGCACGAGCAGGCCAAATCGACCCGGATCGCATAGCACAGGCGGTCCAAATGAGCAGGAGTGAGCGAAATGGCACGCGGATTTTTGGGCGGAGCGCTTTTAGGCGGTGTGCTAAGTATCGGTGTAGCCGTTGTTGCGTCCCTCATCGCACCGTCACCGCAGCCGCCCATTTCGCCACAGATCAGTGATACCGCACCGGGTGTGGCAGTAGCGCCGCAGGCGATTGCCCCGCAGGCCCCCGAGCCTCAAAGCCTGACGGATGATGCGACGGTTTCGCCTGATCGGCGCGTACCACAGACTGTCGTGCCGGACCCCGATACGCTCACCAGCCTGACTGAAGAGACTGTTGCCCCTTCCACAGCGCCGCAAACGGGTCCGGCGTCGGATTTGATTGCCCCATCTGAGGCACCTGTCGCGGGAAGCGTGAGCCTGGATCGCGAGCAACCGGTGCTGCCGAACCCGCAGGCGCTGGCGCCAATGGAACCGCAGCCAGCGGACGAGGTGTCGATCACCACTTCACCAACCTTGCGACCACAGGCCGAGCCGGAAATCGCTGAACGCGCCGCAGAAGCTGTACCGCCGGAGTTGTCCTCTGACCAAACCGACACGCCCCCGGCCGCGAGGGCTGAGCCTGAAGCACCCGTCGTTGCACAGACCCCCACCGAAACGATCGAAGTTGCGCCAACGACCCCGGAACCGATTTTGCCGCAGGATCAGACGGAAAATCCACAAACGGCTGAGGAACAACCAGAAGGTTCCTCAATGGAGCAGGCACAGGCTGGTGATGCCCCGTTGGCACCGCCTGTCAGCGCTGCACCGGCAGATCCGGAAACATCTTCCCCGCCGCAGGTTGGGCCACAGGATGAGGATACACCGCAAGTTGCAATGATCGCCCCTTCATCACGGCCACAAATCGGCACGCCTGCCATCTCCCTGACAGAGCGGAACACAGGCGTGACCGTGAACCGATTGGGTACCGGAGTGACAGAACCTGGAACACAACCTGTCACGGTGTCTCCGGACGCGGGCGTGGCTGACCCCGGCCGCGATACGCGACCGGTTGCGCAATTCGCCCAGCCCTTTGACAACCCTGAAGACAAACCATTGATGAGCATCGTGCTGATCGACGACGGTACCAGCCCGACCTCCGGTGCCGCCGGCATAGCTGCCTTGCGCAGCTTTCCCTACGCCCTCAGCTTTGCGGTGGACAGCAGCCTACCGGATGCCGCCGCGCGCATGGCGCTTTACCGTGAAGAAGGGTTTGAAGTGCTGGCCATGGTCGATCTGCCCGAAGGCGCACAGCCCCGGGATGTGGAAACGACGCTGGACGCGACATTGGCCCAGCTGCCCGAAGTCATGGGTGTCCTGGAGGGGCCGGGCGCAGGGCTGCAGGGATCGCGGGTCGTGGCCGATCAGGTTACCGCGTTTCTTTCGCAATCAGGGCATGGGCTGGTGACGCAAGACAAGGGGCTTAACACCATGCCCAAGCTTGCCCGCAAGGAAGGCGTCCCCGCCATGCCAATCTTCCGCGATTTTGACAGCAAGGGTCAGACCGCTACCGTCATCCGGCGTTTCCTTGATCAGGCGGCGTTCAAGGCCGGGCAGGAGGGGTCTGTTATCATGCTGGGCCGGTTGCGGCCCGATACGATTTCGGCGCTGTTGTTGTGGGGATTGCAGGACCGGGCCGGACAGGTAGCGCTGGCGCCCATTTCAGCCGTTGTGATGCGTGAAGACGCGGGTTGAGCCTGACAGGTCTCGCATCCGCGCCTGTCAGCCCTCAGGACGTGCAGGCGGCCAGCGGTATCGTGGCGTTTGCGTCTGTTCCCATCCGCGCTTCAAGTGTCTGATCCGAAAGAGCAGCGCGCAGCGTGGCTCCGGCAATCTCTGAGCCGCTCACGATGGTTTCGCTCTCACCCCCGGTGTCATCCACGTCAATCGTGAATGCTACGCTTTGGCCGGGGCCCAGCCCTGTAAGGCTCAGCACAATGGCTGTGTCGCCATCAAGCACGACGGGGGTGCGGCTGAGGTGCTCAGCACCTGCAACCAGTTCAAAAGGCTGATAGACCTGCACACCCGCGCCACTGCCTGTGACGTCAAAGATCAACCCTGCGGGTGCCGTCGACAGATCAATTGTCAGCTCCATCGCCGGCAAGGGACAGGTGTCACTGTTGGTCAAGGTGAAGCGGTCCTTGGGCGCACCTTCATCAAAGCGCAGGTCCATATCAGCCAACGCGCCGCTGGCGTTCAGAATCAGGGCAAGGGCGGATACTCTCAGCATGGCGAACCTCTAGTGACTGGCGTGAAGGTAGCGCCGCGTCCGTGACCGGCAATGTCGCACGCCTCAGATGATCTCGTCCTCATCGAACAGAGGGTCGGTCTCAAGCTGTGTTGCCAGATCGTCCACAGTGTCTTCGGCAGCCTTGGGGCTTAGCTGGGCCAGATGAAAAACCGCATCCCCTTCGTTCACGACGGGCAGGATCGCGCGGCCAATCAGGATACCGGGGCTGGGTGCGATGAGGTCTGTCTCAACGGCACCAAATGGGTCCGACACGGTGGCCAGGACATCGCCCTTGGCCACGGTTTCTCCCTCGGCCCGGAAAGTGCGCAGCAGTCCCCCAGCCGGAGCACGCAGCCATGTGGAGCTTGAGCAGACGTGGGGGGTTACTTTGGCCTTGGCGATGCCCTTGGCCGGCAGCATGTCCTGCCCGCGCATCACCCGCAGGATGCCTGCCAGACCAGCGCGCACGGCCATTTCATCAAAACGCAGCCCTTCGCCCGCCTCGTAGAGAACGATGGGCACGCCGTTTTTCGCGGCAACCCCGCGCAACGATCCATCGCGCAGGGGCGAGGTCAGCACCACGGGCGCACCGAAATCCAATGCCATCTTCTGCGTGACGCGGTCGCCCGGTGACACGCGTACCTGCGGCAGGTTCGTGCGGTGAATGGCCGCTGAATGCAGGTCGATGCCGAAGTCGCAGCGGCGCACCACATCCTGCAAAAAGATATAAGCAAGGCGCGATCCCAGAGAGCCGGAGGGATGGCCCGGAAAGCAGCGGTTCAAATCGCGCCGATCCGGCAGATAGCGCGAGCGGGACAGAAAACCGTAGGAGTTGACCACCGGGATGACCAACAGCGTCCCGCGCAGGGATTTAAGCTGTGGCGCGCGCAGCAGGCGGCGGACGATCTCGACCCCGATGACCTCATCGCCATGCACGGCAGCGCTGACGAACATCGTCGGACCGGGGCGCTTGCCATGATGCACCTGAATTTGCAGGCCGACGGGCGTGTGGTCGGGCAGGGTGGATACGGGAAGGGTGATGTCTTTGACCGTGCCGGGCGCGATGGTCTTGCCTGCGATTGTGAAAGCGGGGCGCGCGGCGGACATGGATCAGTTACGCCCTGACCCGTCAAACCGCGCCGCATCCGCTGCCGCGCGGCGAATGGCGCCGGATTTATGGACCGTTTCCATATACTCGGCCTCGGCGTCACTATCATAGACCACGCCGCCGCCTGCCTGGATATAAAGCGTGTCATCCTTGATCACTGCTGTCCGCAGCGCGATGCACATGTCCATATCGCCGCCCGCGCTGAAATAGCCGACACCCCCGCCATAGACACCGCGTTTTTCCGGCTCCAATTCGTCTATGATCTCCATCGCCCGCACCTTGGGCGCGCCCGAAACAGTGCCTGCAGGCATGCCTGCAAAGAAGGCATCAAGCGCGTCGCAGCCCTCGTTCAGCTCCCCCACGACGTTCGAGACGATGTGCATGACGTGGCTGTACCGTTCCACGATGAATTCCTCGGTCGGGCGGACGGTGCCGATCTTGGCGACCCGGCCCACGTCGTTACGGCCTAGGTCCAACAGCATGAGGTGTTCAGCCAGTTCCTTTTCATCCAGCAGCAGATCGGCTTCCAAGGCGCGGTCTTCTTCCGGTGTCGCCCCGCGTGGCCGTGTCCCCGCGATGGGGCGGATGGTGACCTCGTTCCCGAAGACCCGGACAAGGATCTCGGGCGACGCGCCGACCACGTGGAAGCCGCCAAAGTTGAAATAGAACATGAAGGGCGACGGGTTCGTGCGCCGCAGGCTGCGGTAGAGTGCAAAGGGCGGTTGGGTGAACCCCTGCGCCCAGCGTTGCGAGGGGACAACCTGAAAGATATCGCCCGCCACGATGTACTCACGTGCCTTTTCCACAGCGGCCTTGTAACCTTCGCGGGTGAAGTTGCTCACGGGCGGCGGTGCCTCTGTCGCGTCACCCAGATCGCGGCTGGTGCCGGGCATGGCGCGCTCCAGATCGCGCACCGCATCCATCACCCGCTCAGCCGCCTGGGCATAGGCGGCCCGTGCGGTCTGGCCATCCGACACCCAGGCCGGAGAGACGATGGTGACCTCGCCCTTGACCCCGTCCAGAACCGCAATAACTGACGGGCGCAGCATCAAGGCATCGGGCAGGCCCAAAGGGTCCGGGTTCACGTTTGGCAGGTGTTCCACCAACCGGATCATATCGTAGCCAAGGTAACCAAAGAGCCCCGCAGCAGCCTGTGGCAGGTCTTCGGGCAGATCAATACGGCTTTCCGCGATGAGGCTGCGCAACACGTCAAGTGGATTGCCGTCCGCCTCCTCAAAGGCTTCCGCGTCGTAGCGCGCTGCGCGGTTGATGGCCGATGTTTCGCCCCGGCAACGCCAGATCAGGTCGGGCTTCATGCCGATGATGGAATAGCGGCCACGCACCTCACCACCCGTGACCGATTCAAGCACAAAGGCGTTCTCTGCCGCCCCGGTGAGTTTCAGCATCAGCGACACCGGCGTGTCCAGATCGGCGGCCAGCCGGGTATAGACAATCTGGTTGCGCCCCTCGGCATAGCCTTGGGCAAAGTTGTCGAAATCCGGTGTCAGCGCCATGGTATGCCTTTAGGGGAAATTGACATGAACGGCCTGCAGGGCGCGCTGGTCTACTTGCGGCCCGGCGCGGCGCACCACGTCATCGGCGTAAATGTTGAACAGGTCCTGCGCCAGCGTCTGGTTCAGCTGTTCGCCCAATTGTGCCAGCAGGGCGGCACTGTCGGCATCTTGGGACGCGGGTGTGATTTCATCCAGACGGACGATAACGATGCTGTCTTCGCCCGGCAGGACCATAACGTTGCCCGGCTCCATCCCGAACACCTCGGTCATGAAGCCCGGAGGCGTTCCGTTGATAAAGGCGTTGCGGGTCTGGTCTGTCTCGATGATGGCATCAAGGCCCGCGGCCTCGAATGATCCTTCAGTCGCAAGCTGGGTCACAAGCGTGCTGGCCTGCGCTGTCAGCGCATTCACAGTCTGCTCGGTATCCCACGCGGCGCGGATATCGTCCAGAGCTTCCTCGAACGGGTTTGGCCGTTCGGGCAGTTCCTCGTCCAGCCGCATGGCATAAATGCTGCCGTCATCAAGCTGTTCGATCTTGGGGAAATCGCCGGTCTCAAGCGCGCTCGCGGCCTCGCGGAAATCGCTGTAGGCGGCAATCGCCTCGTCTGTCTCTGGGGTCCAGTTGATGGTGCCCAGTTCCATCTCGGTCTCAAGGGCCAGCTGCTCCAGCGTGGCACCGCCTGCAAGCTGATCGTCAATATCCTGAGCACGTGCTTCCACAGCGCGCACAGCACGGGTCATCGCAAGCTCTTGCTGCAATGCGGGGCGAGCCTCCTCGAAGGTGGTGTTCTGCGCGGGCAGGACGCCGTTCACGCGAAACAGGGCCGGGCCAAGCGAGCTGGGTAGCGGTCCGACGACGTCGCCAACTTTTGCGGCAAAGACGTCCTGACCGGCCGCGTCAAGCTCAAGCCGGCCCACATCACCAAGGTCGATGTCTGTCAGGTCCAGTCCACGTTCCTCGACCAGCGCACGGAAGGTCGTGCCACCCACCTCAAGAGAGGCTGCTGCCTGATCCGCGGTTTCCTGATCAGGAAAGACCAGACGTTCGACCAATCGCCGTTCTGGCTGGTTGTATTGGTTCAGGCGCGCCTCGTACTCGGCGCGCAGTTCTTCTTCGGGCACGTCGATCTCATCCACCAACGCATCCGGGGTCAGCAGAACATAGGTGATGCGCTTGGTTTCGGGCAGGATGAACAGATCGGGGTTGGCGTCGTAGTAGCCGCGCAGGTCTGATTGCGACGGCTCGGACAGGGGCGTTGTCAGGCTATCCGCGTCCAACAGGCTCCAGGTAAAGCTGCGCTGTTCACCTACATAATTGACCAGCGTTTCGGCAAAGGCGTCAGGCATGCGTACGCCGCCGACGATGGCGCCTTGCAGCAAGGTGCGTGACGCTTCTTCCCGCAGAGAGGTTTCAAACTCGGCCTCGGTTACACCACCCTGTTGCAGCGCAAAGCGGTAGCCTTCGCGGTCAAATTCGCCGTTCACCCCCTGAAACGCACTGATGGCAAGGATTTCCTCGCGCAGGGCCTCATCCCCGATCGACAGGCCCAATTCGCCGGTCTCGTGGTCCAGCGCGCGGTTGCGCACGACCCGCTGCAGGACCGCCCGGTCCAGGCCGATCTGCTGCGCCTCGGCAAAGGGCAGTTGCTGTCCTGTCTGTTGCTCGATCGCGCGTATCTCGTTCTGAAGCTGCCGCGCATATGCGTCCACCGGAATGGACTTGCTGCCCACCGTCCCGATGGAACGGATGTTGCCACTGAGGTTTACCGCACCAAAGCCGCCCAATCCAAGGATCAGGAAACCCATCAGGATCCACATTGCGTATTTGCCGATACCGGAGCTTTTTGCCATTTGAGCTTCCCTCTGTGCGCCTCAAATGCAGTGTCTATGCGCTGCTGAGGGGCGGGGCAAGGCCTCAGGCCGCGGGCAGGGCGGCCAGCCTGTCAAAGAGCTGTGAAATCCCGGATGCGTCAAGGTTTGCAAAGGCGATCCGCAGCTCCCGGGCGCCTTGCGCATTGCCCTCTGGGTGGAACATCGTTCCGGGCAGGCAGAGGATACCGGCATCGCGGACAAGTTGCGGACCCAGGTCCGCTGAACTTTGCGAAAAAGGGTGCTGCATATAGGCGAAGTAGCCACCCAGACCGCGCAGCTGCCAGCCCAATGCCTTAAGCTTGGGCATATTGGCCGAGATGGCGGCCCGGCGCGACAGGATTTCGTCGCGCTCTCCCGCCAGCCACTGCTTGAGGTTCTGCATCCCCCAAAGTGCCGCATGCTGGCCCAGTTGGCTGGGGCAAATCGCGACCGTATCGAGGAATTTTTCCGCCTCGGCCAGACGCTCTTGGCTGGCGATCATCGCGCCGACCCGGTGGCCCGTCAGCCGGTAGGCCTTGGAGAACGAATAGAGATGGATCAGGGTGTCATGCCAGTCCGGGTCCTGAAACAGCGCATGCGGCGGGCCGCTGCGGCTGTCAAAGTCGCGGTAGGTTTCATCGGTGATCAGGGCGATGCCGTGGCTGCGCGCAAGATCAAAGAACGCCTGTCCCAGTTCAGATGGGTATTCTGCGCCTGCGGGATTGTTTGGCGTGACCAGTGCGATGGCACGTGTTCTGTCGGTGATCAGCGCCGCCGCGCGGTCAGGATCAGGCAAAAGATCAGGGCCGGTTTCCAGCGCGATGGTGGCCACGCCCGACATATCAAGCCACATCTTATGATTGAAATACCAAGGAGTTGGCAGGATAACTTCATCCCCTTCACCACACAACGTGGCGATGGTGGCGGCAAACGCCTGATTGCAGCCCGACGTGATGCAGACCTGCGCGGGTGCGACTTCGCCGCCGTAATGCGCTGTGGTCTGCTCCGCCAGTTCGGCGCGCAGTGCAGGCAGGCCCAACACCGGTCCGTACAAATGCGCGTCGTCCCGCGTGAGCGCGATTTCGGCAATGTGTTCACGCAGCGCGCGTGGGGGTGGATCGACCGGGGCGGCCTGGCTCACGTTCATCAGGGGGCGGTCGGCAGGGTGGTTGACACCCTCGAGCCAGCGGCGGGCTTCCATCACGGGGGGCGGGAAGGTGGCATTGGTGCGTGTCATCGTCATCGGGCGGTTCTGGCCTTGGGTGCGGGAGCGAGGGGCCAGCCCCTCGCGCTCCCCGGAATTGTAGGGGAAAGATGAAGCGGCAAGATCAGTCCTTGCCCCGGTAGGGTTCGACGTATTGTAGCGCCATATCCCAGGGGAAGAAGATCCATGTGTCCTGACTGACCCCGGTGATGAAGGTATCCACCTGTGGCTCGCCCTCTGGTTTGGCATAGACGGTTGCAAAATGCGCCTTGGGATAAAGCTGACGAACCAGTTCAAGCGTCTTGCCACTGTCCACAAGGTCATCGACAATCAGGATACCGGTGCCATCCCCCATGATCTCGGCATCTGGTGATTTCAGTACCTTCGCATCGCGCCGCTGGTCGGCCTTGCCGCCGCCTGAATGATAGGACACTATCGAAATCGTATCGACCGTGCGGATGTCCAGCTCTCGCGCGACGATCATTGCCGGTGCCATGCCACCGCGCGTGATTGCGACCACGGCACGCCACGCGCCATCGTCGGGCCCCTTGCCATCAAGCCGCCAGGCCAGCGCGCGGCTGTCGCGGTGGATCTGGTCCCACGAGATGTGAAAGCCTTTTTCGTGGGGGAGGCGGTCTGTCATGTCTATTTCTCCAGGATCAGGCGCAGGCCAAGGGCGCCCAGCAGTGTTGCGGCGATGCGGTCGAAGACGGGTTTCAGCGCGGCATACCCCCGTCTGGCAGAGGGGGCGCTGAGCAAGATGGCAAAGCAGCCATAGAAGATCAGTTCGAGTGCGAGGTGGTTCAGCACGACGAGGCCGATCTGTAGGGCGGCCAACCCTTTTGGAAAAACGACAACAATCACGGCAGCGGCGAAAAGCATTGATTTCGGATTACCGAAGTTCACCACCATACCCGAAAGGAAGCTGCGTCCGTGTGGTGTCGCCGCCTCAAAGATAGGCTGTCTGGCATGACGCCATGTCTGCACAGCGATCCAAATCAGGTACACCGCACCGCCAATCTTGAGCGCCGCATAGGTCCAGGGGAAAAGCTGAAACAACGCTTCGAGCCCCAGAAAGGCAGATGCCGTCCAACACGCCGCGGCTGTGCCAAGGCCCATGCCTGTCAGGATGCCTGCCGTGCGGCCGGATGCGACGGTCGTCTTGATCACGTACAGCATTGCCGCCCCCGGACTGGCCAGCGCCGCCAGAAGCACGAGGTTAAAGGCGATCATGCTTTCCCATGTCATGGTCGGGTGCTCATTCCTTGGCCATGTCTGGCGCATCCACCGCTTTCATCCCAACAACGTGATAGCCTGCATCGACGTGCAGGTTCTCGCCCGTGGTGCCACTGCCCAGATCAGACAGCAGGAACAGCGCGGCTTTGCCCACATCCTCGATTGTCACGTTGCGGCGCAGGGGCGAGTTGTATTCGTTCCATTTCATGATGTAGCGGAAATCGCCAATGCCTGACGCCGCCAGCGTCTTGATCGGTCCGGCGGAAATCGCGTTGACGCGGATACCGTCCTTGCCCAGATCCTCGGCAAGGTACTGCACCGATGCCTCAAGTGCGGCCTTGGCCACGCCCATGACATTGTAATGCGGCATGACTTTTTCTGCCCCGTAGTAGGTCAGGGTGAGGGCGCTGCCGCCGTCCTTCATCATCTTTTCAGCGCGTTGCATCACGGCGGTGAAGGAATAAACAGAGATGTCCATCGACATGGCAAAGTTGCCGCGCGTTGTGTCGACATAGCGGCCGCGCAGTTCGTTCTTGTCAGAAAAGCCGATCGCGTGGACGATGAAATCCAGACCGTCCCAGCGTTCCTTCAGTTCTGAAAACAGGCCGTCTATGGACGCCTCATCACCCACATCGCAGGGCAGGACGATGTCGCTGCCAAGCTGACCCGCCAGCGGGTCTACACGTTTCCTCAACGCGTCGCCCTGATAGGAAAACGCAAGCTCAGCTCCGGCATCTGCCAGCGCCTTTGCCACGCCCCAAGCAATGGATTTGTCATTGGCAAGGCCCATGATCAGACCTCTTTTGCCCTGCATCAGATCGTTCGCCATGCCATGCCCAATTCTAATTGTGTTAAGTCAAACTCGTTTATGCCATTGCGTGCAAGCCATCAAGACTGGTCGGTCCTCCGGCTGCACAATCAACAGGCATGCAAGGCCGCATGATTGAAAATTCTCGTTGGTAGATCAGCTTTTAGTTGTTGCTGGCTGTCATTTCCTGTAGCTCATGTGCCGGGTGCAACGGCCTCTCGCATCGGTTGCGGGGTCATTTTTTAGAGAGTATTATGTCGGGACGATCAGGCAAGTTTGCAGGGGATGATCCCTTTGAAATCGCGCAGTCGTGGTTGGCAGAGGCCGAAGAGGCCGAGATCAACGATCCAAATGCGATTGCCCTTTCAACGGTAGACGCCGACGGCTTGCCGAATGCCCGGATGGTGCTGCTGAAGGAGATCGAGGCAGACGCTTTCGTGTTCTATACAAACTACGAAAGCAAGAAGGCCCAGGAACTGGATCAGGCAGGCAAAGCCGCTTTCGTGATGCACTGGAAGTCGCTGCGCCGGCAAATCCGTGTGCGGGGCACGATCACCAAGGAAAACGGACCGCAGGCGGACGCATATTTCAAGTCACGCTCGCTCAAAAGCCGTCTGGGGGCATGGGCCTCGCACCAGTCCCAACCGCTCAGCAGTCGCGCGGCCTTGATAGCGGAGGTTGCCAAGGTGACAGCGACCAAAGGCCCAAATCCGCCCCGACCGCCGTTCTGGGGTGGCTACCGGATTGCCCCGGTTGAAATTGAATTCTGGGCTGACGGGGACCACCGGTTGCACGACCGTTTTCGCTGGACGCGTGCCACAGCCAATGACGAATGGGACATCACAAGGCTAAGCCCCTAAATTTAGTAGTATATTTTATAAGGACGAGGACCGGGTCATTTGAAAATCAGCCCGCTAAGAAGGTAGGGAACTGGACGGTCCAAAGAACGAAAATGGCAGAAGACATGAGCAATAGCGCGGGCGGGATCATGGCTGATCTGGACCGCAGCCCCGTTAGCGGTGTGGTTAAATGGTTTGACCCCTCGAAAGGGTTCGGGTTCGTCATTGCTGACGGGGGAGGACCCGACATACTGTTGCACGTCAATGTTTTGCGCAACTTTGGTCAAAACTCTGTCGCGGATGGCGCGCGCGTTGATCTGCTGGTGCAAAACACCAATCGCGGGGTTCAAGCAATAGAGATCACTGCGATCCATCCGCCAGAGACTGGGCACAGCACAGCCTTGGTTGATATCGCAGGGCTGGCCCCGGAAGAGATTCGCGCGGTGCCGTTGGAGCCTGCCCGCGTCAAATGGTTCGATAAGGCGAAAGGGTTTGGGTTTGCAAATGTCTTTGGCAAACCCGAAGATGTATTTGTGCACATCGAGATTGTGCATCAGTCGGGCCTGTCCGATCTACAGCCCGGAGAAGCGTTGGCAGTGCGCGTAATCGAAGGCAAACGCGGCAACATGGCCGTTGAGGTGCAGGCATGGGAACACGTACTGAATTCAGATGGTTCAGAAGACAGCTGATTGGGCTTATTGTGGCGGGACTGGGTCTTGGGCCCGTTTCGGTTTTGGCGAATTCAGTTTGTGACGAAAACATCGTCTATCTCAAAGGAAGTTGGGGCACGGCACAGTTCAACGTAGAACTGGCAGATGATCCCGAAGAACAGGCGCGCGGTCTGATGCACCGCGAGAGCCTGCCGCTTTCAGCAGGTATGTATTTCGTCAACGAACGCCCGCGCCGGACCAGTTTCTGGATGCGTAACACGCTGATACCGCTTGATATGTTGTTCATTGATGCAAGTGGGGTGGTTCAACGCATCCACCACAATGCGATTCCTTTGGACGAGACGCCCATTCCGGGAGGCCGGAGTGTTTTGACAGTTCTTGAGATCAACGGCGGTCTGGCTGCGCGTTTGGGGATCACCGAAGGCAGCTTTGTGCGCCATCCGGCACATGCAGAATGGTCGCCGGTCTGGCCATGCTGAGATTTGGATGAATCAGGGCTTTTCTTTCGTGTGAAGTCTGTCTAAAGAAGCGGCAGTCGGAGCGTGGCGCAGCCTGGTAGCGCACCTGTTTTGGGTACAGGGGGTCGGAGGTTCGAATCCTCTCGCTCCGACCACTTTCAAATATGTAGAACGGTTTTGGCACTTCTGGTGCATGCCCGATTGAATGGCCATTTGGGATGCGGTCTGGGATCTACATATAGTGAAACTTAAAGCTCAAGCCACTTCAGCTGGTATTCTTACGAGTTCGGGTCCGCGCTGATTCTCCGTTCAATGACCCGTGTGGTGTTGCAGAAATGCGAAATTCCCGGACCCCGGCAGAGTTTTTGTCATGTGTTAATCTGGCTTTAAATGACAGTGGGTTGCATGAAATGTCCTGTGGATAACCTCAGGTAATAGGTGAGCGCGGTTGCCTAAATATGCCAAAGCAAATGACTTATTTCATTCCAGAGGCGCGCGGCGCTTGCGGATGAAATTGGGGATATTAACCCTTTGAATCACAAAGCTCTGGTCGGCCCAAAAAACTGCTCCTGCGTCAACCGCAAGAATTCCAAAAATTCGAAAAAATTCCGTTGACCCAATAGGGGAAGATACGTCAGGTTGTGCGGGCTGAGGATGACGCCACAACATGTAGTGGTTAACGCTCAAAAGGCGCATCCGGGCATGGGGCAGGACAAGACGGCAATAGTTCAGTCAGTAGCTGCGAGAACGCAACCCTCTTTTGTGAGGGCGGCGAACAGGAATCCCATGTCTGAAACAGCATGGAAAAGGGTGGGTGTTCGCGTGTGTGAAAAGTGCGGCGCTCGGTATTAGGACAGTTAGTTTAGAGGCAGCGACCAATGAAAATCGAACGCAAATTCACCAAGGCAGGTCAGGACGCATACGCGGATCTGGATTTCATCAGCACCGTATCCGAAATCCGCAACCCGGACGGTTCTGTTGTCTTCAAGCTGGATGACGTCGAAGTCCCCTCCAGCTGGAGCCAGGTCGCCAGCGACGTGATCGCGCAGAAGTATTTTCGCAAGGCTGGCGTGCCGTCCAAGCTGAAGAAGGTGAAGGAAAAGGGCGTTCCCGAATTCCTGTGGCGTTCCGTTGCAGACGAGGGCGCAGAGATGGGTGGCGAGACATCCTCCAAGCAGGTCTTTGACCGGCTTGCCGGTGCCTGGGCCTATTGGGGCTGGAAGGGCGGCTACTTCTCCACAGAAGAAGACGCACAAGCCTATTACGACGAGATGCGCCACATGCTTGCCTCGCAGCGTGCTGCTCCGAATTCGCCCCAGTGGTTCAACACTGGCCTGCACTGGGCCTACGGCATCGACGGTCCGGCCCAGGGCCACTACTATGTCGATTACAAAACCGGCAAGCTGACCCGCTCCAAATCTTCCTACGAACATCCGCAGCCGCATGCCTGTTTTATTCAGTCCGTTAAGGACGATCTGGTTGGCGATGGCGGCATCATGGACCTTTGGGTGCGCGAAGCGCGCCTGTTCAAATACGGCTCCGGCACCGGCACGAACTTCTCCTCGCTGCGTGGTGAGGGTGAAAAGCTGTCGGGTGGCGGCAAATCCTCCGGCCTGATGGGCTTTCTGAAGATCGGTGACCGTGCTGCGGGCGCGATCAAGTCCGGCGGCACCACACGCCGTGCGGCCAAGATGGTGATCGTGGACGCCGATCACCCCGATATCGAAGACTTCATCAACTGGAAGGTGCTTGAAGAGCAGAAAGTGGCCAGCATCGTCGCTGGCTCCAAGATGCACGAGCGCCAGTTGAACGAGTTGTTCGCCGCGATCAAAGCATGGGACGGTGCCGAGGCTGACGCCTATGATCCTGCCAAGAACGAGCAACTGAAAGCGGCAATCCGCGCAGCCAAAAAGGTCGCGATCCCCGAGACTTATGTCAAGCGCGTGCTGGATTACGCCAAGCAGGGCCACACCAGCATCGAATTCCCCACCTATGACACAGACTGGGATTCCGAGGCCTATAACTCCGTCTCTGGCCAGAACTCCAACAACTCGATCCGCGTGACCAACGCCTTCCTGACGGCAGTCGAAAAAGACGCCGATTGGGAGCTGATCGACCGCGTCACCGGCAAGCCCTCCAAGACAATCCGCGCCCGCGATCTGTGGGAGCAGGTGGGCCACGCCGCATGGGCCTGCGCCGATCCCGGCATCCAGTACCACGACACCGTCAACGACTGGCACACCTGCCCCGAAGACGGCGCGATCCGCGGCTCGAACCCATGCTCGGAATACATGTTCCTCGATGACACCGCCTGTAACCTGGCGTCCATGAACCTGCTGACCTTCCTTGAGGACGGTGTGTTCAACGTCGAAGACTACATGCACGCCTCGCGCCTCTGGACCGTAACGCTGGAAATCTCGGTCATGATGGCGCAATTCCCCTCCAAGGAAATCGCACAGAGGTCTTACGACTTCCGCACACTGGGTCTGGGCTACGCCAACATTGGCGGTTTGCTGATGAACATGGGCTACAGCTATGACAGCGACGAGGGCCGCGCGCTTTGCGGTGCGCTGACCGCGATCCTGACAGGCGTGTCCTATGCCACCTCCGCCGAGATGGCGGGCGAATTGGGCGCATTCCCCGGCTACGCCAAGAACGCCGAGCACATGCTGCGCGTTATCCGCAACCACCGCAACGCGGCTTATGGCAATGACACCGGCTATGAAAAGCTGAGCGTGAAGCCCGTGCCGCTGGATCACGGCAACTGCCCACAGCCGGGTCTGGTCGATGTGGCGATGTCCTGCTGGGACGAGGCGCTGACACTGGGCGAAGAGAACGGCTATCGAAACGCGCAGGTTTCCGTCATCGCGCCCACCGGCACCATCGGTCTGGTCATGGACTGCGACACCACCGGGATCGAGCCAGACTTCGCACTGGTAAAGTTCAAGAAGCTCGCTGGCGGCGGTTATTTCAAGATCATCAACCAGTCGGTGCCAGCAGCACTTGAAAAGCTCGGCTACGGTTCTGCCCAGATCGAGGAAATCGTAGGCTACGCCGTCGGCCACGGCACCATCGGCAACGCGCCGGGCATCAACCACACCACGCTGATGGGCCACGGTTTTGGCCCCAATGAGCTGGCCAAGGTCGACGCCGCACTGGCGCAGGCCTTCGACATCCGCTTTGTCTTCAACCAGTGGACCCTCGGCGAGGAGTTCTGCACGCAAGTCCTTGGCATCCCAGCTGAAAAGCTGAACGATCCCACGTTCGATCTGCTCAAGTCGCTCGGGTTCTCTCGTGCGGACATCGACGCGGCCAACGACCACGTTTGCGGTACGATGACCCTCGAAGGTGCGCCACATCTGAAGGAAGAGCACTACAGCATCTTCGACTGCGCCAACCCCTGCGGCAAGAAGGGCAAGCGTTACCTTTCCGTCAACAGCCACATCTACATGATGGCGGCGGCGCAGTCCTTTATCTCTGGCGCGATCTCCAAGACGATCAACATGCCAAACGATGCGACAATCGAGGACTGCCAGAAGGCCTATGAACTCAGCTGGTCCTTGGGCATCAAGGCAAACGCGCTCTACCGCGACGGCTCCAAGCTTTCGCAGCCCCTCGCGGCTGCACTGGTCGAGGACGACGACGAGGCCGCAGAAATCCTCGAAACCGGCTCTATTCAGGAGAAAGCCACCGTGCTTGCCGAAAAGATCGTCGAGAAGGTGATCGTCAAGGAAATCGTCAAGTCGCACCGCGAAAAGATGCCCCAGCGCCGCAAGGGATATACCCAGAAGGCGATGGTCGGCGGGCACAAGGTCTACCTGCGCACCGGTGAGTACGAGGACGGCAAGCTCGGTGAGATCTTCATCGACATGCACAAGGAAGGTGCAGGGTTCCGGGCGATGATGAACAACTTCGCAATCGCGGTTTCCGTCGGCCTCCAGTACGGCGTGCCGCTTGAGGAATTCGTCGATGCCTTCACCTTCACCAAGTTTGAGCCAGCGGGCATGGTGCAGGGCAACGACAGCATCAAGAACGCAACCTCAATCCTTGACTACATCTTCCGCGAACTGGCGGTCAGCTACCTCGACCGCACAGACCTTGCCCATGTGAAGCCCGAAGGCGCCACCTTCGACGATCTGGGACGCGGCGAGGAAGAGGAAAGCGTCGGCAACGTCTCGGAACTCTCCGAAGCGGCGGCGGCGAACTCTCTCGAAGTGCTGCGCCAGATCAGCTCGACCGGCTACCTGCGCAACCGCCTGCCACAGGAATTGCTGGTGGTGCAGGGTGGTGCGAATATCTCTTCCGGTCTGGCCCCCGAACTGTCGCAGGGCGGCATCGTCGCCGAGATGACGGCAACCACTGCGGTTGCAACCGGGGCTATCACTCTGGACGCCCGCACCAAGGCCAAGATGCAGGGCTACGAGGGCGAGGCTTGCGGCGAATGCGGCAACTTCACCCTGGTGCGCAACGGCACCTGCATGAAGTGCAACACCTGCGGCGGCACGTCCGGGTGTAGCTGAGGAGGGATCGGGCTAATGCGACCAACAATTTCAAAACTACCAACTCGACCGCGTTCGGTTGACCCGGATCAACCCGAACTGAACCTCCGCGTCGAGAAGCAAGCTGAGCCAGATGGCATCGGGATGGGCGTACTAAGTGACGGCACCGCTTTCTTGACCCAAAGGGCAATCGCAGACCTCTGCGGTTTAAGGAACAAGTATATCGGCATTCTGTCTTCGGAATGGAGTTCAGCTCAACCACCTAAAGAAGTGGTGAGAGTCAAAGAAATCCTCTACGAGCAGGGTGATGGTATCCCCTCTCTGCCTCACGTCGAAGTGTTTGAGGGCAAGCGTAAGTACTTTGCCTACCCAGCTGCTGTATGTACCGCGATATTGGAATACTTCGCATTTGAAGCGGGCCGTCAGGGAGCTGAAATCGCCCTCAAGAACTTCAGGCAGATTTCAAGGCACGGTCTCAACCGGTACATCTATGATGCCACTGGTTACGAAGCTAAGCCCGAGGAAGACGTTTGGCGAGTATTCAAGGATCGAGCAAGCCTCACATATGATGCTGTGCCCGAAGGCTACTTTGGCATTTTCAAAGAGATCGCCACTCTCATATTCACCTTGGGTGAAGCGGGCCTTCACATAGATGAGAATTTCGTCCCAGACATCAGTGTTGGGCAGGCATGGGCAAAACACTGGCAGGCTGCCGCACTACACTTAAGGTTTGGTGAGCGGCGGACGTACAATCACAACTATCCCAGCTACTTCGCTCAAGCCATGAGCAATCCACAACTGGCAAACTGTTATCCAGAAGATGCGTTGGGGGAGTTCAGGCGTTGGTTCAGGCATGACTACATCGGTGAAGGCCGCTTCAAGAGGTATTTGTCGAAAAAGGTGAGCGAGCGCTCGCTGGGGCGCGGCTATGTAGAGCGAATTCTCATAGCTGTCACCAAAGAGAAGGGGCCAGAGAAAGTGAATTGAATTGGGGCGCCGAAAGGCGCTCCAACTGAGACCGGGTGGGTTCTCGCGCATCGCGTTGCGATACGCTGCCACCCACTGGTTGCAAACCTCCGGTTTGCAACCGGGACACGGAGCGGATGCGTTCGCTCTGGACGACGTTCAGGCCGCAGGCAAATAAACACCGAGCGGTTAACAAATTGAGCTTGAACGGCGAAACTAAACGGAGGGCTTCGGCCCTCCTTTTCTTTTTCCATGAACGCCATTTAAGCATCCGAGTGCCGTCATTGCCCAATGCCGACCGTTGCATCGCACCATCTTTTCCTAAAGCAACTCCACCACGGACCCTTCCAGCCCGATCTCCTCGCGCAACCGCGCCCGCGCACGGCCCAGCCGCGACATCACGGTCCCCTTTGGCACTCCCACACGCTGCGCCAGCACCTGCGGGCTGGTTTCCCCCAGCATCACCAGCCGCATGAGGGCTGCCTGATCTGCGGGCAATCGCTCTATCGCGGCCTGCAATTCCGTGCAGGCGATGCGGGCGGGGGCCAGCGGGGCAGCCTGCGCCATATCCTCGGTCAGTTCTTCTGTTGGCCGCCTGCTGCGCCAGCGCTGCCGCGCAAGGTTGTGTAGCATGATCATCGCATACCGTTCGGGGGCCTCGATGTTGTCATGCCTCGCCAGTGCCTGACACAGGCGCAGCGCTGTCTCCTGTGCCATGTCTTCGGCCTCGTCCCGGTTGCGCGCCAGACGGCGCGCGCGCCGCAACAGCTTTGGCAGAATGTCTGATATCGCATCGGTATCTGTCTTTGTCATGGTGTGCTGCCTCATGTTGTTTTGTCTCAACATGGCGCAAACAACGCCTGCAATCTCTGAGGGAAATTCCGCCGATCCGGCCATTACCCCCTTTTTGGGCAAGCCCTTGCCCATCGCCGCGTTTGTCATCGGCAACCCCTCGCGTGCACTGCCTGGGGCAGGGATGCACAGGCCTTCAGATGCATCTGACAGGGGGAAGGCGACAAAGCCTTCGAACAAAGCAAACCCTGAAAGGGAGTATCCAAATGACCAAGACTTTCAAAATGACCATGGTTGCCATCGCGACCCTCTGCATGCCTGCCTTTGCCATGGGCGCAGGCGCGGCCGAGGTCGATGCCAACGGTGATGGCATTCTGAGTGTGGCAGAGGTGCAGGCGGTCTATCCAGATGTGACGACCGAACAGTTCTCGGCCATGGATCTGAATGCAGACGGGGCGCTTGATGATGGTGAAGTACAGGCAGCCCAAGAAGCCGGCATGATGCCGGCACCCTCCGAAGGGTAAGGGGATATGCAGGGTGGGCGCGGCATGGCAGCTTGGCTGCGCCGCCCTGCATGATCGAGGCCCGGCTGCCCCAGCGCCGGGCCTCTTTTTTATTAAATCAGTTGTTTACGCGGGTAAGTGAATGTTGAAACGCGCTCGTATTTCCTTGTCTATGATCGGATCGAACCGGGCGCGGGATCGTTGGCTCAGGATCTCTTCCTTGCGGGCAGTTGCATTCCTGATCAGATCCGGTTTGCCCAATTCATCCCACTCCTTGGGCGACGACCGATTGGCAAGGCTGGGATACACATGATCCGTTTCCATCCGGCTCAGCGTTTGTTCCGTGCCCAGGTAGTGACCGGGGCCACCCAGACAGACCTCGCGTATCTGATCAAGCGCCAGGGTTTCGTCGTTTACCTCAATCCCGCGCACGCACCGCTGGGCCTGCCCAATCAGATCATCGCCCAAAATCAGTGACTCGTGGCAAAATCCCAGCAGGGACGCATGCATGCCCGCCGCCTCGTAGATCATGTTGCAGCCCGACAGCCCCGCCATGACGTTCGAGCACATCTGCTCCCATCCCGCCTGCATGTCAGGCATCTTGGCATCGGCAATGCCACCCGCCGCCCCACCGGGAAGCCCGTAGAAATGATGCATCTGTGCACAGCCTGACGTCAGAAGCGCCTGTTCGCCCGATCCGCCAGTCATGGCACCCGAACGCAGGTCCAGCCCAAAGGGCCATGTGCCAAAGATCACCGGGTGCCCCGGCTGGACAGCATCGACATAGACAAGCCCCGCCAGACATTCCGCAACCGCCTGTACAATAGCACCCGCGACGGTCGAGGGCGCGGTCGCCCCGGCCATCCCGGCCGACAGCAGCAGCACGGGCATGCCGCCCTTGATCGCCTCTTCCATCACCAGACAGGATTCGGTGGCAAATTTCATCGGCGGCACAACAAAGCAATTCGAGTTCGACATGAATGGCCGCTCGCGCCACTTGTCCTCGCCGCCGGCGATGATGTGCAACATCTCCAGCGCATCCTTGATATAGGCCGGGTCGGTAAAGGACGTGCCGACATGCTTCATCGTGCCGGAACAGCAGCCGTAGACGGTGTTCAGATCCATCTCCCGGTTGTCGGTGATGTCCCGACAGACCATGGGGCGTTGCAGGAAATGGATGTTGTCCAGCGTGTCCGTGATCCGCGCCGCATCATGAAGGTCCTGAAGCGTACATTCGCGATAGCTGTTGTCCTCGACGTCCACCAGATGCACGGCAGCCCCGGCGGTGCCGTAATGCACGCGGGTGCCCGACAGCTCCAGATCATGCGCCGGGTCGCGGGCGCACAGGGTGACAGACCGGTTGGCCCGCGCCAGCGCGTCTTCGACAAGGGCAGGAGGAAAGCGCAAGCGGCCATCATCGCCCAGAATAGCACCGGCCTTGGTCAGATAGGCAACGCCCGAGGCAGGCGCATCTGCCAGCCCGATCTCTTCCAGCGCGGTCAGTGCGGCGCGGTGGATGGCTTCCATGCCTGCCTGCGTCAATGGTGTGTACTGTCCGCCCTCCATGCCGGGGCGAATAGGGCGAAGGTGGTCCGCAAGCGGCTTGGCGCGCGCAGCACGTCTTGCCGCACGGCCGCCACTGCGAATGGGTGATTGATCTGTCATGGTCTTGGTCCGGAAAAAGAAAAAGCAATAGGGGAGGCGGGGTCAGTCCCGCTTTGGCGCGCCACGCGCCGCGCGACCACGATCAGCACCGATGGTGCGGCACACCCTTGTGATGATGCAAATATCAGGCTTCATCGCGCTTTCCTTTTTTATCAAATCCTGAGCAGTCAAAGCGGCGTTTTCTATCCCGTTTGCGCCATGCCAGCCCGTTTGCGACCCGTGCAACCGCAGCATTTCTTTCAAGGGGGGCTGCGGGAAAATCGCACCGATGGGCCAAAAGTGGCCGACCCAGTTGTCCCGAGATTGCAACAATCTGCCCATCGCAGCTTCGTGAGGGGTAATTGAGGAACTCTATCCTTAATTGAGGCATTGCCCCGGTGATCCCGCATCGAAAAGCGGGGCAAGTCGATAAGAAGCTCAATACAATCTGAAGGAGCAGAGAAATGAAACGATTTATGAAAGCAACCGCAGCGGCACTTGTGGCAACCACAGCTCTTGGTGGCGCAGCCTTTGCTGGCAGCCTGCAAGATCCGGTGATCGAAACGCCTGTGATAGCACCTGCGCCAATACCGGTCTCAGGCGAGTGGACAGGGTTCTATACTGGTCTTCAACTTGGCTATGCCGACATTGACGGTGATGGCGGTCTTGAGGGTGATGACAACACCTACGGTTTTCACGCCGGATACGACTATGACTTTGGCGATTTCGTGCTGGGCGGCGAGCTGGACTACGATCAGGCGGACATCGACCTGAACGCCGGTGCGGCCAGCATTGATTCCATTGCCCGTCTCAAGCTGAAGGGCGGTTACGATCTGGGTAACACACTGATCTATGCGACAGCAGGTGTCGCCCGTGCGGACACATCCGTGGGCGATGAGACTGGACCCTTTGCCGGCCTTGGCATCAGCTACAAAGTGACGGACCGCTATACAATCGGTGCCGAGGTGCTTGAGCACCGTTTCGATGATGTCGGTGGTATCGCGGGGAATGATTTGGACGCCACAACAATCACGCTGCGCGGTTCACTGCGCTTCTAATTGCTGCCCCGGCGTCAGTCGGAAAGCAAAAGAAAGGGTTGGCGCTCCCCTCGTGCGCCAACCCTTTTTTATCGTCAGGTTTTGCTTTCCGCAAAGGCGCAAAGCGTTCTGAGCGCCTTTTCAAATTCATCATCCGCGATGGTCATAGCGACCCGCAAATGCCCTGCCGCCGCTTTGCCGAAACTCTCGCCGGGCATCATCGCGATGTGGTGTTCCTCCAGCAGGGCATAGGCAAAGTCTTCGCCGGTCATCCCGGTGTTGCGCACGTCCAGCATCAGGTACATCGCACCTTGTGCAGGGACCAGCGACACCGCGTTCTGTCCCGCCAGCACATTCTGCGCAATGGCACGGCGGCGACGGAAGGGTGCTGCGATTTCTTCTTCAAACGCCGGGCCCTGATCCAGCGCAAAGACAGCGGCGTCCTGAATGAAGCCGGGCACGCCGTAAGTGGTGTGCGTGGCAAGATTGATCGCGTGGCCGATCACATCTTCTGGCCCGATCAGCCACCCACAGCGCGATCCTGTCATGGCGTGGGATTTGGACATTGATCCCACCACCAGCGTGCGCTCGGCCATGCCGGGCAAGGCGCGGGGCGACAGGTGTTCGCCCTCCCAAACCTGCGTGTCATATACCTCGTCCGAGATCAGCCACAGATCGTTGTCGCGGCAGACTTCTGCGATGCCTTCCAACGTGGCGCGGGAATAGACGACGCCGGTGGGGTTGTTCGGCGTGTTGATCAGCAGCGATTTCGCACCTTTCGCCTGCGCCGCAATGTCCGCGGAACGCGGCTGAAAAGCGTCCTCGGCATGGGTCTGGATACAGACAGGCTCCGCGCTGGCCCCCCGCAGGGTGCCGGGGTAGGTCGCATAGAAAGGATCAAGATAAAGCGCCCGGTCGCCCGGATCACAGGCGGCGACATGCGCTGCGAAAAGCGCGGACTGCCCACCTGGCGTGATCATAACGTTTTCTTTACGTGTCGGCACACCGGTGCGTTCCTGCACACGCGCGGCCACGGCCTCGCGCAGGGCTGTCACACCGGGAATGGCGGCATAGCCGGTATGCCCGTCAAGGGCGGACCGGTGCATGTCCTGCAGGATCGGGGCTGCGGTGCGGATGTCGTGCTCTCCGATGGTCAGTTCGGTCACAGGGATGCCTGCCGCGATCATCTGGCGCGCCTTGTTGAACACGTCCCACCCGTCTGACCCGCCGCCAAGGATGGTCGAAATGCGCCGCGATGCCTGCATGATGCTCTCCTTCAATTGGGGCGCAGGGGGCGCAGAGCATGTTTGATTCGTCAATCAACTGTTGACCCGATGCCAGCCCATCGGCTACCCCATCGGCATGACAAAGATGATGTGCACAATTATTTGTACCATTACCTGCTGAGAGTTTTCTCGCGGGCCGTCATCCATGTCGTTTTCATTCAGAGAGATATGTGGCAAGCCCGCGATACCTTTGCGGGAGGATAAGGCCCATGACGACGATCAAGCTCTATAACACTGCGACGCGCCGGAAAGAGGTGTTCGAACCCATCCGCGCAGACGACGTGCGCATGTATGTCTGCGGGCCAACCGTCTATGACCGCGCCCATATCGGCAACGCGCGGCCCGTAATCGTGTTTGACGTGCTCTACCGTCTGTTGCGGCATGTCTATGGGCCCGATCACGTGACCTACGTGCGCAACTTCACCGACGTCGATGACAAGATCAACGCGCGCGCGGCCGAGAGCGGTCGGTCGATTGGTGAGATTACGGCCGAGACGACGCAGTGGTTTCTCGAGGACATGGCGGCAGTGGGGGCGCTTGAACCGTCAATCAAGGGCGAGAAGCATCAGGAGGCGATGCCGCGCGCAACGGCCTATATCGATGAGATGATCGCGATGATTGAGGATCTGATCGCCAAGGACCATGCCTATGCCGCCGAGGGGCACGTGCTGTTCCGGGTGCGGTCCTACAAGGAGTACGGCGCGCTGTCGGGCCGGTCGGTCGATGACATGATCGCGGGTGCGCGGGTCGAGGTGGCACCGTTCAAGGAAGACCCGATGGATTTCGTGCTGTGGAAGCCCTCGGACGACGACACGCCGGGCTGGGACAGCCCCTGGGGCCGGGGCCGTCCGGGCTGGCACATCGAATGCTCGGCCATGGCGCATGAACTGCTGGGCGAAAGTTTCGACATTCACGGGGGCGGCAACGATCTGACCTTTCCGCACCACGAGAACGAGATCGCGCAGAGCAGATGCGTGGGGCACGGCTTTGCTCAGGTCTGGATGCACAACGAGATGTTGCAGGTCGAGGGCAAGAAGATGTCCAAGTCTCTGGGCAATTTCTTTACCGTGCGCGATCTGCTGGATCAGGGGGTGCCGGGGGAGGTGATCCGGTTTGTGTTCCTCGGCACGCACTACCGCAAGCCGATGGACTGGACCGAGAAGAAACGGGCGGAGGCGGAGAAGACGCTGCGCAAGTGGTACGAGCAGGTTGCCGGGGCAGAGACAGCGGCAGCGTCTCAGACCGTGATCGATCTGCTGGCGGATGATCTCAACACGCACGGTGTATTGACTGAATGCCACCGGATGAGCGTGGAGAATGACATCGCTGGATTGCGTGGGGCGCTGACACTGGTCGGTTTGCTGGATGAGAAGATCCCGGAATGGGCGGTAGAAAGGGCCTATGATCTCACCGATGTCGAAGCCTTTCTGAGTGACGCCCGTGTGACCGCGATGGAGACAAAGGATTTTGCTGAAGTCGACCGGATCAAGGCTGCACTTGTTGCAGCGGGAATTGAGGTGCAGATGAGCAAGGATGGGGTCAAATTGACGGCACCGCCCGGATTTGACCGCTCTGCCCTTGAGGGGGTCTTGTGATGATGGGCCGGGGATGGTGGGGTGAATCCCATTCTGCGCACCTTCGGGTTTCGTGGCGAAACTTTGTTTGTAAACAAATGGTTAACGCGAGGGCGTGTCGATGAGTAAGGAACGCCTCTGTCTCTACGACACCACCCTGCGGGACGGGCAGCAGACGCAGGACGTGCAGTTCTCCACTGAGGAAAAGCAGCAGATCGCCCGTGCGCTTGACGCGCTGGGGGTCGACTATATCGAGGGCGGCTGGCCGGGGGCGAACCCCACCGACAACGCCTTTTTTGACGCCGCACCAAAGACCACGGCAAAGATGACCGCCTTTGGTATGACCAAGCGCCCCGGCATGTCGGCGCAGAATGACGATGTGCTGGCGGCTGTGTTGAACGCGGGCACGGGATCGGTCTGTATCGTGGGCAAGACCCATGATTTTCATGTTGAGACCGCGCTGGGCATCACGCTGGAGGAAAACCTTGTCCTGTTGAAAGAAAGCATTGCGCATATCGTGGCATCGGGCCGTGAGGCGCTGTTTGATGCGGAGCATTTCTTTGATGGCTACAAGGCGAACCCCGGCTATGCGCTTGATTGTCTCAAAACCGCGCTTGAGGCGGGGGCGCGCTGGATTGTGCTGTGTGACACCAATGGCGGCACGCTGCCAGCGGAGGTCCATGAGATCACCCGCGCGGTGATCGCGGCAGGCATTCCCGGCGACCAGCTGGGCATTCACACCCATGATGACACAGAGAACGCAGTGGCCTGTTCACTGGCCGCCGTGGACGCGGGTGCGCGGCAGATACAAGGCACACTGAACGGGCTGGGCGAGCGCTGCGGCAACGCCAACCTGACAGCGCTCATTCCGATCCTGATGCTGAAGGAACCCTATGCCAGTCGCTTCGAGACAGGTGTCAGTCTGAAGGCGCTGAAGGGGCTGGTGCGGACCAGCCGGATGCTGGATGAGATCCTCAACCGGGTGCCGCGCAAGCAGGCGGCTTTCGTGGGCGCTTCGGCCTTTGCCCATAAGGCGGGGCTGCATGCCAGTGCGATCCTGAAAGACCCCAGCACTTATGAACATATCGATCCGGCGCTGGTGGGCAATGCGCGCATCATCCCTATGTCCAATCAGGCGGGACAGTCGAACCTGCGCAAGCGCCTGTCCGAGGCTGGGCTGAAGGTGGAAAAGGGCGATCCGGCGCTGGGCCGCATCCTTGAAGAGGTCAAGGCGCGCGAGGCTGAGGGCTATGCCTATGACACCGCGCAAGCCAGTTTCGAGTTGCTGGCGCGGGACGCGCTGGGCCAGATGCCAGAGTATTTCGAGGTCAAGCGCTACCGGGTGACGGTGGAGCGGCGCAAGAACAAGTACAACAAGATGGTCAGCGTCTCCGAAGCTGTGGTCGTGGTGAAGGTGGACGGCGAGAAGCGCCTGTCGGTCAGCGAATCCATGGACGAGGCCGGAGGTGACCGAGGGCCGGTGAACGCCTTGGCCAAAGCGCTTTCCAAGGATCTTGGGCAGTATTCAGGGATGCTTGAGGACATGCGGCTGGTGGATTTCAAGGTCCGCATCACCCAGGGCGGAACCGAGGCCGTGACCCGTGTCATCATCGACAGCGAGGACGGCGCGGGGCAGCGTTGGTCTACCGTTGGTGTGTCAGCCAACATAGTCGACGCGAGTTTTGAGGCCTTGCTGGATGCCATCCGCTGGAAACTGGTGCGCGATCTTGACGGGGCATCAGTATGAACGATTCAGCCGAGGATCCAATGAAAGCGTTTTTCGAGCTTCACCGCGATCTGCCCCGTGAGGGACCGGGTGAGCCAGCGGACATTCACTGGGCCGCCCATATCGCCGCGACGCCTGACAATGCGGAAATGGCCGATGTGGGCTGTGGTCCGGGGGCCGATATCGGCAGTTTGCTTGAGGTCGCCCCGAAAGGTCATGTCACCGCGCTTGATAAGGTGGGGCAATTTGTGGCTGCCGCCCGGCAGCGGTACGTCGCTGATGCGCGCGTGACAGTACTACAGGCGGACATGGCACGGATCATGAACAGCTATGATATGATCTGGTGTGCGGGTGCGGTCTATTTTCTTGGCGTGACCGAGGCGCTGACACGGTGGCGCAAGTCTTTGCAGCCGGGCGGGGTCGTGGCGTTTTCTCAGGCGTGCTGGTTCACCGATGCGCCATCGGCGCGGTCCAAAGAGTATTGGGACCGGGAATACCCCGACATGACAGACGAGGCGGGTGTGTTGGCGCAGGTCGCTGACGCCCGATACGAGGTGTTGGGCACACGGCGTCTGTCTGATGCTGCATGGGAAGCCTATTTCGGACCGATTGATGCGCGGATCGCGGCCCTGCGGCCAGAGGCGGATACGGCGCTTGCGCAGATCTTGGACGAGGCAGAAGAAGAGGCCGCATGTTGGCGGGCGCACCGCGCTGAATATGGGTATTTGCTGACGGTTGCGCGACCCCTATGAGCTTTGATGCCGACCTGAACGCCTGTGCCGCGCTGGTCGAACGGGCAGATCCGTGGCGTTTTCGCGCTGCCATGGCCGCACCTGTCGCGGCACGCCGGGTGTTGTTTCCGCTTTATGCGTTCAACGTCGAGGTTGCCCGCGCCCCCTGGGTGACGCAGGAGCCGATGATTGCCGAGATGCGCCTGCAATGGTGGCGTGATGTCTGCGAGGAGATCAGCGATGGCAAGCCGGTCCGGCGGCATGAGGTGGCTACGCCATTGGCCGCTGCGATCACGGCAGAGGATGCGCAGCTTTTGGATGAGCTTGTCGCAGCGCGGCGCTGGGATGTGTACCGAGACGCCTTCGAGGACGAGGCGCATTTTGAGCGTTATTTGGATCAGACGGCGGGGCATCTGGCATGGGTGGCTGCGCGCAGGCTGGGTTCGGCCGATGAGGCCACGGTAAGAGACGCGGCCTTTGGGGCTGGCATCGCGGCATGGTTGATCGCGATACCCGAGCTGGAGGCACGCGGGCGGGTGCCGTTGCTGGACGGCACCGGGGATGGGGTTGCCCGGCTGGCCAAGGAAGCCTTGGGTCGTCTGACATCAGCGCGCAGAAATCGGGCCAAGGTGTCGAAACCGGCGCGTGCGGCCTTGCTGCATGTGGGCGCGGCCGAGGGCGTATTGAGGCGGGCGGCTGAAAACCCGGCTGAGGTGGCCCAAGGCGTCTTGCCCGACCCGGTCGAGGCGGACCGGCTCAAGCTTGCGTTCAGAGCCGCGACCGGGCGCTGGTAAGGATCGCTCAGGCGGTCTTGGTCTTGGGCCGCATGACCAGCCAGATCAGCGAGCCGCCGGCCAGCACAAGAAACGGGATCATCGCCATGTTGACGGCGGCCCATCCGGTGACGGCATCGCCACCCGAACAGTTCATCAGACCGCCGGATGCCAGCGAGGCAAAGGTAACGCCGCCAAAGACCAGCAGGTCGTTCAGGCCCTGCATGCGGCCACGTTCGTGGGGGGCGTGGCTGCTGGCCAGCATCGTGGTGGCTCCGATGAAGCCAAAGTTCCAGCCCAGACCCAGCAGCACAAGCGCGATGTAGAAATTGGTCAGTTCCACGCCCTGAAGCGCCACAACGCCTGCGAAGCCCAGGATCGCGATACCCAATCCCATTATCTTCTCAACGCCGAAGCGTGCGATCAGGTGTCCGGTAAAGAACGAAGGTGCAAACATCGCCAGCACGTGGCTGGTCACGATGTTGGAGGCATCCGCGACGGCATAGCCGCAGCCGACCACCGCCAGCGGCGTTGAGGTCATCACCAGGTTCATCAGCGCGTAGGACACCATACCGCAGATCACCGCGACTGCGATGCGCGGGGTCGTCAAAAGCTCCCAGCGGGTGCGGCCCTTGGGGCTGTCAACCGACGGGACCGGAGGCTTGGGGATGTCCAGCAGGAAGAACAGCGCCATACCCAGCACGTTGAGGGTCATCGCGGCCAGATAGACGGGGAAGAACCGCATCACGGTGGCATCGGGGCCGCTGGACAGGATCGAGACGAGTTGCGGGCCGATCACGGCCGAGATCAGACCGCCCGCCATCACGTAGGAAATCGCCTTGGGGCGGAAGGTTTCGGAGGCGGTATCAGCCGCGGCAAAGCGGAAAAAACCTTGCGAGGACATGTAGATACCGGTCATGTAGCTGCCCAGCAGGAAAACCCAGAAGTTATTGATGGTCAGCGCGTAGGCACAGATGGCCGCCCCGATCAGGCCGCCGAAAGCGCCCACGACGAAACCCGCGCGACGCCCATAGTTCTGCATCACAGTGGAAAGCCATGGCGCTGTTGTCATGGAGCCGAAAACGATCATCGAAATGGGCAGCGTCGCCAGACAGACGTTCGGCGAAAGCTGTTGCCCGGCCAAGCCACCGATCACGAAGATCATGGTGATCTGGCTGCCTAGGAAAGCCTGCGCGGCAACCAGAACCGCTACGTTGCGCTTGGCGCGGGTATCATCAATCATGGTGTATTCCTTCTTGGCCAAGCCGTACCGTTCCGCCGGGACAGGAGCAACCCCTGACAGCTTGGGCTTGTGCTTGGGGCTGGCGTGCATAATGTCGCCGTAATGGAACAGGCAAAGCGCATACTTCTGCTCGCAGGCAGCGCCGAGGCGCGCCAGATTGCCGTGGCTTTGCAGGCGCAGGGGACCTCCGTGCAGGCGATCAAGTCGGAGCCGCCGCGGGGGCCTGATCCGATGCCGATGCCTTTTGAGGTCTGGAAGGAGATTTCGCAGGAAAAGCTGGGTGAGGCGATGCAGGGGGTTGATGCGGTCATCGACGCCAGTCACGGGTTTGACGGGGTAATGACCGAGGCCGGGTTTGCAGCGGCGTCTGCACTGGGGCTGCCGATTGTCACCCTGTCGCGTCCGCCGTGGTCAACGGCAGAGCATCCCCGCTGGCGATCGGCACAGGATGTCGCCTCAGCGATGGCGCTGGTACGCCCCGGCGCACGGGTTTTTGCGGCGACCGGATGGGCCAGCCTGCCCGATTGCGCCCGCTTTCCGGGCAGCCGGTTGCTCTTGCGTCAGACGGTCCGGCACGACAGGCCACCGCCCTATGATTTCGTAGAGCTTGTTTTCGGTGATCCGCCCTTTACTGCGGAAAGCGAGGCGGCGCTGTTCAGGGATCTGAATGTCGACACGCTGATCTGTCGCAACCTTGGCGGGCGGGCCAGCCGCCCCAAGCTGGACGCGGCCAAGGCGCTGGATCTGGATGTGATTCTCATCGACAGGCCTGCCAAGCCAAGCGGCATGGCAGAGTGCACCTCTGTCGAGGACGTGTTGGCATGGGTCGCAGGCTTATGAGGTCCGCGCCCCGCAGGATCGAAACCGATGCCGATGTTGCCGAAGGTGCGGCGTGGCTGTGCGCCCGTGAGCCCCGGTTTACGTCGGCGCTGCGCCAGACAGGGCCGTTGCCCTTGCGGCTGCGGCCCGATGGCTTTGCCGGGCTTCTTGATATCATCATCAGTCAGCAGGTCAGTGTCGCGTCGGCCAATGCGATCAGGGAGCGGATGCAGGCGGCCGGGTTGATGTCCGAAGACGCGGTGCGCGGGGCAGGGGATGCGGGGTTGCGCGCCGCAGGGTTGAGCCGCCCCAAGGCCCGCTACGCGCTGATCCTTGCGGATGAGGATATCGATTATGCGGGGCTGCATGGGTTGGACGATGCGGACGTCTTTGACCGTCTGACCCAGATCACGGGCGTCGGTCCGTGGACCGCGCAGATCTACGGCATGTTCTGCATGGGGCGGGCTGATATGTTTCCGCCCGGTGATCTGGCCTTGCAGGTCGCGGCGCAATCGTTGTTCGGCTTGCCCGAAAGGCCAAAGCCGGAGGCGCTGGCGGAGATGGCGCAGGACTGGACGCCTTGGCGGTCTGTTGCAGCCCGCGCGCTCTTTGCCTACTACCGTATCTTGAAGAACAGGGAAGGGTTGGGATGACACGGGTACTGAACGCTGAGCGCCGCGCGGCAAAATCGGGCGAGACACGCTCTATCGTTGTGTTTCTGCATGGTTACGGCGCCAATGGGGCCGATTTGCTGGGGCTTGCCGATCCTTTGGGAGAGCATCTGCCGGACACGATGTTCGTCGCACCGGACGCGCCTGAAAACGTGCCGGGGATGATGGGCGGCTACCAGTGGTTTCCGATCCCCTGGATTGATGGCTCCTCGGAAGAGGAATCCATGCGCGGCATGGATCAGGCGGTCACCGACCTGAATGCCTTTCTGGACGCGTTGATGGTGGACGAAGACGTGCTGCCGGAACAGGTTGTGTTGTTCGGTTTTTCCCAAGGTACGATGATGGCGCTGCATGTGGCCCCGCGCCGCGAGGACGAGGTGGCCGGTATTGTCGCGTTTTCCGGTCGGTTGCTATCGCCTGAAGCGCTGGCCGACGAAGCGGTGGTGAAACCGCCGATCCTGCTGGTGCATGGTGATGCTGATGATGTGGTGCCGCCGCAGTCGCTGCCGCAGGCAGCAGAGGCGCTGCAGGAAGCCGGGTGGCAGGACGTCTATGCCCATGTCATGAAGGGCACGGGCCACGGCATTGCGCCCGATGGGTTAAGCGTGGCCTTGGCCTTTATGCGCGATAAGCTTGGTTTATAGGCACTTCGTCACGAAACCGTTACAGAACTGCTGCAATCGTCCCCGCGACATCTTGTGCAAACCTTTGGCTTGCCAGCCGAAAACCACGAGATATAGTTTGAAGGAATAGGTGAAGGACGCAAGCGATGGACGGCGATTTCAGAACCGAGTTTACAAGGCAGCCAGCGGGGCTGAAACACAGGCCCGCGCTGGTGCTGAACGCGGACTACAGACCGCTCAGTTATTATCCACTTTCGCTATGGCCATGGCAGGACGCGATCAAGGCCAAGTGGCTGGACCGGGTGGACATCGTTGCCGAATACGACGATGTGGTGCGAAGCCCGACCATGACGCTGAAAATACCGTCCGTCGTGGTGTTGAAAGATTATGTAAAACCTCAAAAGCGCGTGGCCTTCACGCGCTTTAATTTATTTCTGAGAGACGAGTTCCGCTGTCAGTACTGTGGCGGGAAGGGTGATTTGACCTTTGACCACGTGGTGCCAAGGGCTTCGGGAGGGGTTACGTCGTGGCAGAATGTTGTAGCGGCCTGTAGCCCCTGTAACCTCAAGAAAGGATCGAAGCCGCTGCACCGCACCGGGCTGCACCTGCGTAAACCACCGCGCCAGCCAGCGGCGGAGGAGTTGCGGAACATGGGGCGAAAGTTTCCCCCGAACCATCTGCACGAAAGCTGGATGGATTTTCTGTATTGGGATGCTGAGCTGGAGGCGTGATCTGGGCGCTTGCTGGCGTTCATCCGTATGCACCTCTTCGCTTGGGCGCGGCGCGGTCACTGGCGGCTGCCTGTTGCAGAGGTGTTGCTGGCTTCGGGTCTCACCATTCAAGACCAGAGATGTCAGAAATCCAGTTCGACCCAGACCGGGACATGATCAGAGGGTTTGTCGCGGCCGCGCACGTCGCGGTCGATCTGGCAGTCGCGCAGCATGTCAGCGCAGGCCGGGCTGAGCAGGAAATGATCGATGCGGATGCCGTTGTTGCGGTTCCATGCGCCAGCCTGATAGTCCCAGAAGCTGTAGTGGCCCGGCCCCTGCGTGCGGGCGCGGAAGGCTTCGGTCAGGCCCAGGTTGAGAAGACGGCGCCATGCGGTGCGCGATTCAAGGCGAAAAAGGGCATCCTCGCGCCAGCTGTCCGGGTTTGCCGCATCTTCGGCTTGCGGAATGATGTTATAGTCCCCGGCCATGAGGAATGGCGTTTCTTCTGCCAGAAGCGCGCTCGCACGGGCCTCAAGCCGGGCCATCCACGCCAGTTTGTAGTCGAACTTGGGTCCGGGGGCCGGATTGCCGTTGGGCAGATAAAGGCCGCAAATGCGCAGGGCCTCGCGCTGTCCTATCACCGTGGCTTCGATCCACCGGGCCTGCGCGTCATCGTCGTCGCCTGGCAAGCCACGGCTGACGTCTTCCAGCGGGTGCTTGGACAGGATCGCCACACCGTTGAAAGACTTCTGGCCGTGGGTTTCCACGTTGTAGCCGCGATCCTCGAATATCTCCTTGGGAAAATTCTCGTCGATTGACTTGATTTCCTGCAGCAGGACAACATCCGGCTGCGCGTCGTCCAGCCATGCCGGGAGGCTTTCGATGCGTGCCTTGATCCCGTTGATGTTGAAGGTCGCAATTTTCATTTTCGATCTCCCGCGAGGTTGCGTTTCCTATCGCGGAAAAAGCGAAGCAGGGCAAGAGACGGGTGCTACCGCTTAAGGCGATTCGGTCAGACTTAATGCCACTTTGGGTTGATCTAAGGTGCCGGCATCACGAAAGAGAGTTCAATGAACGTTGTGGAGAAGAAATGTATTCAAGTGTGGATAAGATGAATATTGACGCATGGTAAACCTGCTGGCGCCCATCCCGGCTGTGGGCGCATCTGGTGATAAGCTGTGAGGTCGAAAAACCTGCTTGGAATAGCACGCAAAACGAGCAATCGTTGAGGTGTTTCAACTTTAGATTGTAAACCATTCCAACCGAAAAGGACTATCCATGACTGCACTTGCACGTATCACCGACATCACAATTGCTTCCGAAACAGCGGACCATAGCAGCATTGATGCAGGTTCCGGAGTTGAACTGTTCGTCTCCGGCTCCGCGCCGACATGCTGCGATATGATGGCGGGCGACGGCGTTGACCTCTACGTCTCGGGCTCTGCTCCGCACAGCAATGACATGATGGCCGGTCAGGGTGCCGGAATGTTTATGCAAAGCGTTCTGGAAACGGGCTGTCGTATGTCAGAAGGCGACAAGACCGGGCTCTTCATGCAGAGCGTCTGAGCAACCAGCGCAGCGCGGTCAGACCCGGCACAACCTTGCCGGGTCTGATCCAACACCAGCTCAGGAGGAACAGACATGTCCAATGTTGTTGCGTTTCAACCAAAGCTTCGGCCTGATAGGGCCCAGAACCTTGCGGCCTTGCTGGAAGGCGTTTCCCAACACAGACGGCGACCAGACGATGTGTTCTGGCTCAAGGAGAATGCCGAGCTTTTGAATCTTCTTGTGGCAACGTCAGAGCCGCTGATGCCGGGCGCCCTGGCCCCTTTCGAGACATTTTACGATGAGATCGAAGAGCGGTTGCGTTTTTACCCCCAGTATTATCGGTTTTTCCTGTCGATCTGTCTCGATCTGGAGGACCTCGGGTTGGATGGGTGCAAGGGAGAGAGGCTGTGCGACTGGGTGGCTTCGGTCGGACTGGCGGAGGCGGAGCTGTCCGACTTGCAGAGGGCGGAAGCCCGCAGACTGCTTGCGCGGCGCGGTGCGGCAGATGTGGTATCCAGCGGTGATCTTGTAGCGCGGCTGCGCCGGTTTGTCGAACGTCCGGAAACCTTTGCCTTGCCCAACAAAAAGGCGGCCTATGAGCTGACCCACATCGTGTATTATCTGTCAGAGTACGGAAAATATGATCCTGAGCTGAGACCTGAAGCGATGATGAGCCTCGAATACACAGGTCTTGTGGCGTATCTGGATCAGAACCACGATCTTCTTGCAGAAGTATGCACAGCGATCCAGTTTGCTGGCGGGACACCCAGCCAAATCTGGGTCGAGGACGTCTCCAGAGCCCATGCAGGTATCATGCCTGTACCGGCGGAAACCGAAATGCCGGTCATGGATGCCTTTCATGCCTATCTGGTCACCGGATGGGGGCAGGCCGTCGCCGGTGCGCCATGCTTTGAGGCGGAGGTGCCGCAAGGGGGCGTTCAGTTTGTTGACCAATTACAGGCCAAGAGCGCATTGCGCGGCTTGTCGGAATTCCTGTTTGATCTGGGTGCTGCGCGTCATGGGGATTGGTCGGGAATGCGGGGGCGCGTGATCCCGTTTCTGGATGCACATAGCCGCGCAATCGTTCAGCGGGCCGAAGCGTCCTCTGAAAGGTTCGGCGACTTTTTTGAGGGTTTTGCACGCAACTCTGGCAGCTGATCCCCTAAGGGCAGCCACAAGCGGGGCGACTTACATCGAAAAGGATGTGCCGCAGCCGCAGGCGGATGTGGCGTTTGGATTGTCGATGACGAACCGTGCGCCGATCAGTTCCTCGGAAAAGTCGATCACAGCATTCGTCAGGAAGGGCAGGGAGATGCTGTCGACGACGACCTTTTGCCCGGCACCTTCCAAGACGAGGTCGTCTTCCTTGGGCTCATCAAGGTCGATTTCATATTGAAAGCCCGAACATCCACCGCCTTCGACGGCCACGCGCAGGGCCTTGCCCTGATCGGACGCGCCAATCTCTGCGAGGCGTTCAAAGGCGCGGGGCGTGACTTTGGGGGGCAGGTTCATCATTTGGCTCCGGTGCTGCGGTTTTCATCGCGTTGCATTGCTAGTATAGAAAGCGTTGGGACAGGCCACAAGGACCAGCGGCAATGCGCGCACCTTTCGCCTCTGATCCGGTTACCGCCAGGGGACGGCGGGTCCGGGAAGAGGAAAGCACGTTCCGGTCTTGCCATCAGCGGGATCGGGACCGGATCATTCATGCCAGCGCCTTTCGGCGGTTGAAGCACAAGACGCAAGTTTTCGTGGAGCACGAGGGCGATTATTATCGCACGCGTTTGACCCATTCGATTGAGGTGGCCCAAGTGGCGCGGACGATTGCCGGTGCTTTGGGTCTGAACGGGGAACTGACCGAGGCGGTCGCGCTGGCCCATGATCTGGGTCACACGCCGTTCGGGCATACGGGCGAGGATGCGCTGCATGCACTGATGGCGCCCTACGGCGGCTTTGATCACAACGCGCAGGCGATCAAGATCGTGACGTCATTGGAGCGGCACTATGCCGAATTTGACGGATTGAACCTGACGTGGGATACGCTGGAAGGTATTGCCAAGCATAATGGGCCCGTTGTCGGCGATTTGCCCTATGCTTTGGCCGAATATAACGCGCTGCATGATCTGGAACTGCACACGCATGCGAGTGCCGAGGCGCAGGTCGCGGCGCTGTCTGATGATATTGCGTACAACAACCACGATCTGCATGACGGATTGCGGGCAGGATTGTTTTCTGAAGACGAGATTGCCGACTTGCCCTTGGTGGCACCGGCCTACGCCGAGGTTGATCGTCTGTATCCCGACACCGATAGCTACCGCCGCAGGCACGAGGCTTTGCGGCGGGTGTTCGGAATGATGGTAAGCGACGTGATCGAGACTTCGCGAGGATTGCTGGACAACTGCGGTGCGGCATCAGCCGCAGATATCCGGCATCTGGGGCGGCCGGTGATCCGGTTCTCGGACCAGATGTGGCAGGACATTCGTGCCATACGCGCGTTTCTGTTCAAGCGGATGTACCGCGCGCCGTCGGTGATGGAGAAGCGCGCCGAGGTGACGAAGATTGTCGAGGACCTGTTCCCGCTGTTTCTGGAGAATCCCGACATGTTGCCCCGTCACTGGGCACGACAGATCGAGCAAGCGGCGCAGGACCGGACGACGCTGGCGCGGATGGTGTGCGACTACATTGCCGGGATGACGGACCGCTACGCCTATTCAGAGCACGCGCGTTTGATCGGATAGGGCCTTGCGTTGATCGGTGTCCGTTCCGTCAAGCTGCGCGGCCGTGATCCAATTGACTGCCCCCACTCAAGTGATACATGGGCGGGAACGAAGGAATGAACCCATGAACATCTTTGCCGAAATCCGCGACCATATCATTGCAACGCTGGACGAAATGGTCCGTGGGGGCGATCTGCCCGAGGGTCTGAACTTTGATCCCATCACGACAGAGCCACCGCGCGATCCCGCGCATGGGGATATGGCAACCAATGCGGCGATGGTGTTGGCGAAACCCGCCAAGATGAAGCCACGCGATATTGCTGACGCGCTGGCAGGCAAGCTGGCAGACGATCCGCGCATCACCTCTGCCGAAGTGGCGGGGCCTGGCTTTCTGAACCTGCGTCTGGCGCCGGTTGTCTGGCAGGGCATGGCCAAGACGATCCTGACCGAAGGGACCGGTTTTGGCCGGGGGACGTTGGGGCAGGGGAAAAAGGTCAACGTTGAATACGTATCCGCCAACCCCACTGGCCCGCTGCATGTGGGCCATACACGTGGCGCTGTGTTTGGCGATGCGCTGGCCAGCCTGTTGGATTTCGCCGGATACGATGTAACCCGGGAATACTATATCAACGACGGTGGCGCACAGGTCGATGTGCTGGCCCGCTCCGTTTACCTGCGGTATTGCGAGGCGCATGGACAGGAGGTGGCCTTCCCGGAAGGGACCTATCCCGGCGATTACCTGATCGCGGTGGGCGAGGCGCTGAAGGACAAGGTGGGCGAGGCGTACCTTGATAAGGGTGAGCAGTTCTGGCTGGAAGAGATCCGCGAATTTGCCACTGAGAAAATGATGGATTTGATCCGCGATGACCTGAAGGCTTTGGGTGTCGAAATGGACGTGTTCTATTCGGAAAAATCGCTCTACGGCACTGGCCGGATTGAGGCCGCGCTGGATGATTTGCGGGGCAAAGGGCTGATCTACGAGGGCGTACTGGAGCCCCCAAAGGGCAAGAAACCCGAAGACTGGGAGCCGCGCGAGCAGACGCTGTTCAAATCGACCGAACATGGCGATGACGTGGATCGCCCGGTGATGAAATCGGACGGCAGCTGGACCTATTTCGCCCCCGATATCGCCTATCATTATGACAAGGTGCAGCGTGGCTTTGATGCGCTGATCGACGTTTTCGGTGCGGATCACGGCGGCTACGTCAAGCGGATGAAGGCGGCGGTGTCGGCGCTGTCGGACGGCAAGGTGCCGCTGGATATCAAGCTGACGCAGTTGGTGAAGCTGTTCAAGAATGGCGAGCCGTTCAAAATGTCCAAGCGGGCCGGGACATTCGTCACCCTGCGCGACGTTGTTGATCAGGTCGGGCCGGATGTGACCCGCTTTGTCATGCTGACCCGCAAGAATGACGCCATGCTGGATTTCGATTTCGACAAGGTGTTGGAGCAAAGCCGCGAGAACCCGGTGTTCTACGTGCAATATGCCCATGCGCGCGTGTCCTCTGTGCTGCGCAAGGCGGTGGAAGCGGGGATCGCTGTTGATGATGCGACCCTGGCAAAGGCTGATCTGAGCCTGCTGGATCACGAAAGCGAATTGGGTGTGCTGCGCAAGCTGGCCGAATGGCCACGGCTGGTTGAGACCGCTGCGCGCACCAATGAACCGCACCGCGTGGCCTTCTATCTTTATGAGCTTGCCGGGGATTTCCACGGTCTTTGGAACAAGGGCAACGAGGTCACCTCTTTGCGCTTCATTCAAGAAGACGATGCGGCCACCTCTCAGGCAAAAATTGCCCTTGCGCGGGCCACGGCGATTGTAATTGCGGCGGGGCTTGGTATTCTTGGGGTCACTCCGGCGCAAGAGATGCGATAACGCACGCCCGCGCCATGCACAGGCAACCCCAAGACCAGACCCGGCGGGCAACGTATCCGGCGGGCAAAGAGGCAGAGATGGCAGATTTCACGTCTTCCCCGATGGCGGGGAACCACGCACATGCATCCGCATATCAACAACAGACCCCTGCGGGTTCTAACCAATTGGTAACGCTGACGAATGTGGCTGGGGCCGTGGTCTCACTTGCCTTGGTTGTGGGCATAGGTGTCTGGGGATACAAGCTGCTGGTTCGCGATGTCAGCGGCATCCCCGTGGTCCGTGCCGCCAGTGGTGAAATGCGCGTGCGGCCAGAAGAACCGGGCGGCCAATTGGCCCGCCATCAGGGGCTGTCTGTCAATGCGGTGGCCGCCGAAGGGACGGCTGCCAAACCCGCAGATCGTTTGATTTTGGCGCCGAAACCCATTGACCTAGAGGCCGAAGATCATGTGGTTCCCGCTGCGATGGTTGCGGCAGGGACACAGGACGCTGCTGCGACGCTCTTGCCGGACGCGCCGGTTCTGAACCCGGATGATGTTACTGCCGCACTTGAAAGCGGGAATATGGACGATCTGGTCGCGCAGTTGACGGCGGGGGTCGCGCCAATCAGTGACCTGAGCGAAGACGTCGACAAGGTTGTTGCAACCGTGACCGAAACCGTTGTGGCCGAAGTCACCGCCGCCGGACGACAGGTCGCGGCCCTGCGGGACGCGCCGGGTGTGCGTCAATCCGCCCGTCCCAAAATTCGCCCGGCAGTGCGTGCTGTCGTCACGCCAGCCGCGCTGACCACTGACGCCCCGGTGATTGAAGATATCGATCCCGAAAGCCTGCCTGCCGGCACACGTCTTGCCCAGCTGGGGGCCTTTGACAGCCCTGAAGTCGCGCGTCAGCAGTGGGACCAATTGATGACTCGATTTGACGCCTATCTGGCTGACAAGAAACGTATTGTCCAAAAAGCGCGCAGCGGTGGGCGGGTATTCTACCGTCTGCGGGCGATGGGATTCGAAGATATCGCAGATGCCCGTCGCTTTTGCTCGGCTCTGGTGGCAGAGAACCAGGATTGCATTCCGGTGGTCACCCGCTGATGGCCTATGGGGCGACGATCATCGATGCCGATGGTCTGAGGCTGACAGCAGAGGAAAAGGCGCTGTTTCGCGAGGCTGATCCCTTTGGTTTCATCCTCTTTGCGCGCAACATCGAAAGCCCTGATCAGGTCCGCGCGCTGTGTGCCGAGATGCGCGAGGCTGTCGGGCGCGAGGCGGTCATCACGATAGATCAGGAAGGCGGTCGCGTGCAGCGCATGCGCAGCCCACAATGGCGCGAATGGCTGCCACCGCTTGATTTCGTGGCTTTGGCAGGACCAAATGCACTGCGGGCGATGTATCTGATGTACCGCATCATCGCGCACGAGCTGCACAGCGTTGGGATAGACAGCAACTGCGCGCCGATGGTTGATGTGGCAGGGGCCGCAACGCATCAGTTTCTGCGCAACAGATGCTACAGCAGTGATCCTGAGCGGGTTGCGATCCTTGGCCGGTCCGCGGCGGATGGGATGCTGGCGGGTGGTGTGTTGCCTGTCGTCAAACACATGCCCGGCCATGGCCGCGCCACGATGGACAGCCACTTTGATCTGCCCCGCGTCGATGCAAGCCGCGCTGAACTTGAAGCTTCGGATTTTCTGCCGTTCCGGGCGCTGACCGATCTGCCCATGGGGATGACTGCGCATCTGGTTTATGCGCAGATTGATGAAGCCCCCGCGACGCTTTCTTCGATCATGATGCAGCTTATCCGCAAGGACATCGGATTTGATAACCTGATCATGACGGATGACATTTCGATGAAGGCCCTGTCGGGCACACCTGCCGAGAATGCCAGCGCGGCAATCGCTGCTGGCTGTGATGTTGTCCTTTACTGCAATGCTCCGCTGGAAGACCGGCGTGCGGTGGCTGATGCCGCAGGTCGCATGACACCGGCAGCGCAGACCCGCGCGGAACGTGCGCTGGCCATGCGCAACATCCCCGATGACGTTGACATTCCGGCCCTTGAGCGCGAACTTGAAGCGCTTTTGGGCGGGGCGGGGCATGGCTGACACCACATTTGAGGAAGACACGGTTTCTGTCGCCGAAAGGTTGGCGGCTGAGGCGCTGATTGTCGATGTGGACGGGTTTGAGGGCCCGCTGGACCTTCTGCTGACACTCAGCCGGACACAAAAGGTAGATCTGCGCAAGATCTCGGTTTTGCAACTGGCGCGGCAGTATCTGACCTTCGTGGAGAAGGCCAAGGCGTTGCGTCTGGAACTGGCCGCCGATTATCTGGTGATGGCAGCGTGGCTTGCGTTTCTGAAATCGCGTCTCCTTTTGCCGCCGGACCCCGAAGAGGAAGGCCCATCCGGCGAGGAATTGGCTGCCCATCTGGCGTTTCAGCTGGAGCGGTTGCAGGCCATGCGCGATGTTGCGGCACGGCTGATGGCGCGGGATCAGCTTGGGCGTGATTTCTTTGCCCGTGGACAAACGAATGAGGTCGAGCGGGTCCGCCGGGTGACCTATACCGCGACGCTTCTGGACCTGATGCAGGGCTATGCCCGTATCCGTACGCGGGATGAATTCCGTCCCTTCGTGATGGACCGCGATGCGGTGTTCACGATGGAGCAGGCGCTGGAGCGGATGCGGGGCCTGATCGGATACGCAGGCGACTGGGGCGATCTGATGAGCTTTCTGCCGGAAGGCTGGGAGACCGATCCGGCCAAGCGGCGCTCGGCCACGGCCTCCACCTTTGCGGCCTCGCTTGAACTGGTTAAAGAGGGCCATCTGGAGATCAGGCAAAGCGATACGTTCGCCCCGATCCAGTTGCGAAAAAGGGATGTGCCGCGTGGCTGAAGACATCGAAGAACAAGAAGAGAGCCTGTTCGAGGCACCGCCCATGGCCGAGCAGGAACGCATGATCGAGGCGGTTTTGTTTGCCACGTCTGAGCCGATCACGTTGAAGGAACTGGAATCCCGTATGCCGCACGGCTGCGATGCAGGTGAGGCGATGGTGCATCTGCGCAAACGCTATGAAGGGCGCGGCGTGCAGGTTGTTCGCGTTGGCGATGGCTATGCGATGCGGACGGCTGCGGATCTGGGTTTTTTGATGCAGAAAGAGACCGTCGAGGTCCGCAAGCTGAGCCGGGCGGCGATCGAGACACTGGCGATCATCGCATATCACCAGCCCGTGACCCGTGCAGAGATCGAGGAAATTCGCGGTGTCTCTGTGTCGCGCGGGACCGTAGACCAGCTGCTTGAGCTGGAATGGATACGTTTCGGTCGCCGCAAGATGACACCGGGCCGGCCGGTGACCTTTGTGGTGACGCAGGGGTTCCTCGATCACTTCGGACTTGAGAACGCCCGCGATTTGCCTGGGTTGAAGGAATTGCGCGCTGCCGGTCTGCTGGAAAACCGGCCTCCACCGGGGACCATGCCTTTGCTGGGGGACGGCGAAGACGAGGAAGAGAGCACCGAAGGCCAGTCCGAGCTTTTCGAGGATTGACGCGGAGAATACCCGCATCAGCCTGAAAATCGCCTCAATCCATGCTATAGTGCGAAGTGAGGCAGACAAGGATCGTTCAATGAACCAGATCATCAACATGATTATCCGGCAGGTGATGAACCAGCTTATCCGCCGGGGCGTCAACGCAGGCTTTGACAAGGCCGGACAGATGGGCCAGCGCCGCCAGCAGCAGAACCTGCCACCCGATGCGTTGGACGATTACGGCAATCCGGTTCAGCCACAGCTGACGCCTGAGGAACGCAGGCAGCAGCGCCACGCACGTCAACAGGCGCGCCAGCAACGCCAGCAGATGAAGGCATTGCGCAAGATGAACCGTTTCTGATCGGCTTCAGCTTTTGAAATGCTTGGACAGTTTCAGGCCCTGGCCCTGATAGTTTGATGCCAGATCGGCCCCGTAAAGCTGCGTTGGCGCTTCGCACATGCGCTCATACACCAGCCGTCCAACCACCTGTCCATGCTCCAATACGAAGGGCGCTTCGTGACAGCGCACCTCAAGAACACCGCGAGAGCCTGCCCCCCCGGCAGACGCATGGCCGAAGCCGGGATCGAAGAAACCAGCGTAATGCACCCGGAACTCGCCGACCATGGCAAGGTAGGGCGCCATTTCAGCAGCATAGTTTGGCGGGATGGTCACTGCTTCGCGGCTGACGAGAATGTAGAAGGCGCCGGGGTCAAGGATGATCTGGCCGTTGGCGCTGTGGACTTCTTCCCAGTATTCAGCCGGATCGTAATACCCGATATTATCAAGGTCGATCACACCGGTATGGGGCTTGGCGCGGTATCCCACTAAGGTTGTGTTGGGCAGCTTGAGATCGACAGAGAAGCCCAACCCTTCGTCGATTACAGCGGGGCCATCGACCAGTGGGGTGTGTTCGTGCAACTGACGCAAAGCATCATCGTCCAAAACTGCGTCACCCCGGCCAAAACGGATCTGATTAAGCCGCATGCCGGGCCGGACCAGAACGGAGAATGAGCGGGGGCAAATCTCAGCATAAAGGGGACCGACATAGCCGGGCGCAATGCGGTCAAATTCGGTGCCCCCGTCCGTGATGGCGCGGGTCAAAAGGTCCAGCCGCCCGGTCGAGCTTTTGGCGTTGGCCACGGCAGAGATATCATCCGGCAGGGCGAGGCTTTCCATCAGGGGCACGACGTAAACGCAGCCCTTTTCCAGCACTGCACCATTGGTGAGGTCAACGCGGTGCATCTCAAACTCGGCCAGCCGATCGGCCACCTTTGCCCCATGACCGGCCAGAAAGGACGCCCGCACACGGTAAGCAACCGTCCCGAGGCGCAGATCAAGGCTGGCGGGCTGTATTTGTTCAGGAATGACCGCAGGCGATGCGGTGATCTCGCCCGTCTCGATCATCTGAGAGATCAACTGATTGGGGATCACGCCCTGCATGCATCGCGCCCTTCGTAAAAGCCAAACGCCCGCTGGCCCAAAGGGCGGCGGGCGTTGGTCAAATGTCGGTTGGTCGGGCTAGCAGGACTCGAACCTGCGACCTTCCGTCCCCCAGACGGACGCGCTACCAGGCTGCGCCATAGCCCGACATGGGGGCGTTCATACCTGATCTTTGCAGGCGTGCAAGAGGGAAGTGCCAGTGCGCGCACGGGTTTAGTCGTTTGGTCCCGGATGTGCGCCGGGACGGCGGCGCGCGGCCATGGAATCGCGCAGCACAGTCAACCGCTCCAGCAACGGCGCGATCTGTCGCGCCTGTTCTTTGCTCAGGCGGCGCGTGCGATAGGCGTGAGACAGCACGGCAGGGGCTGCGGGGATGTCACTGATCGCGGTGATCTCGGGCATCTCAATGACGCGGGGTTTCGGGGCAGGAGGGGCCTCTTGCGCGGCTGGTTCAGAAGGTGCCGCCTCAACTGGCGCGGTGTCCTCAGCAGGGATATTATCGCTGGCGGGTTCAGCCGGTTCTGCCATTGGACGGCGCAGAAAGGCAGGCAGTGCAGCAGCTGGCTGTTGGGCGGGTTCTTGCGCTGGTGTTGCTTCGGGCCCCGGTGCCGCAGGCTCCTCGGTCCCAGAAGCGGTCTTTTCCGGTTCGGGTGCCGGTTCAGGCGCGACTTGGGTTTCCGTTTCTGATTTCGGTGGCGGGGCAGGGCTGGCGTCTGCTTGCGCTTCGGCTGCAAGGACTCCCTCTTCTGCGGTTTCAGGCAACGCGTCGCTTGTTTCCGGCTCTGCGGGGGCAGGCGCTTCATCCTGCGCTTCGACTTTTGTCGCCGCCTTGGCTGCAGTCACCGATTGTTCCGGCTCGGCCGCCTGTGCAGCGCCGCTGTCAAAGCTCAGGACGACGCCGGTTTCTTCTGACGGGTCTGGCACAGCCTCGATAAAAGGTGTTTCCTCGGCGTCTTCCATCTGTGACTGGGTAAGCTCATCCAGCGGCGGGGAAAGGGACGCCACATGGCTAATCCCTTCTTCCCGCAGGATTTTCTGAACGCCTTTGATCGTCAGGCCGTCCTCGTGCAGCAATTGCTTGATGCCACCGAGCAGCAACATGTCGTTGGGCCGGTAGTACCGACGTCCGCCAGCGCGCTTTACTGGTTTGACCTGACTGAATTTGCTTTCCCAGAAGCGCAGCACGTGGGCCTGAATGCCCAGCCAGTCTGCGACTTCGGATATGGTGCGAAAAGCGTCTGGCGACTTGGCCATATGCTCAGGACTTGTTGCCGTCGGCGACCCGGTCTTTCATCAGGTGCGACGGACGGAAGGTCAGCACCCGGCGCGGGTTGATCGGGACCTCTTCGCCAGTCTTGGGATTGCGGCCAACACGGGCTGTCTTGTCCCGGACCGAGAAGGTGCCGAAGGACGAGATTTTGACCTGCTCACCGGCGACCAGCGCGTCGGACATATGGTCCAGAACGGATTCGACCAGTTGTGCGCTTTCGTTGCGCGACAGACCGACCTCGCGGAACACCGCTTCACTCAGGTCCATACGCGTAAGTGTTTTGTCAGCCATCCCCGTCCCCCGATTTTCTTTCAGCTACCTTAGACGCGGGGGATTTTCAGAGTCAATATCAATGACTTGGGCCGGCGTCTTTATGCAAAGGGCAAAGTGCCTACCAACGCAGGACCACAGCACCCCAGGCAAGGCCACCACCGATGGCTTCGGTCACGATCAGATCGCCCTTCTTGATCTGTCCACGCTCGCGTCCCACCGACAGTGCCAGCGGTATCGACGCGGCTGAGGTATTGCCGTGATCCTGCACGGTGACCACCACGTTCTCCATCGGCAGATCAAGCTTCTTTGCCGTGCCTTGAATGATGCGGATGTTGGCCTGGTGCGGCACGATCCAATCCACGTCCGCAGGGCTGACACCGGCGCGTTCCATCGCCGTGGTGGCCGTTGCGGCCAATTTGCCAACCGCATGCCGGAAGACCTGATTGCCCTGCATCCGCAAATATCCGGTTGTGCCTGTGCTGACCCCGCCATCGACATACAGCAGATCGCGGTAGCGTCCGTCCGAGTTCAGGTCAGTGGACAGGATGCCGCGATCCGTCGAGCCGCCCTTGCCGTCCTGCGCTTCAAGAAGCACAGCGCCGGCACCGTCCCCAAACAGCACGCAGGTCGAACGGTCAGTCCAATCCATAATCCGGCTGAAGGTCTCTGCGCCAATGACCAGCACGCGCTTGGCCTGACCGGACACGATCAAGGCGTTCGCGTTGCTCAGTGCAAAGATGAATCCTGCACAAACCGCTTGTACATCAAAGGCATAGCCACGTGTCATGCCCAGTTGGGCCTGCACCATGGTCGCCGCTGAGGGGAAGGTGAAATCCGCCGTCGAAGTTGCGAGTATGATCGCGTCTACATCATCGGCTGTGAGCCCGGCATCCTTCAAGGCCGCATTGGCGGCGGCCGTCGCCATCGAAGATGTCGTCTCTCCCTCGCTGGCGAAATGGCGGCGTTCGATCCCGGATCGAGAGCGAATCCATTCGTCGTTCGTATCAAGCGTGCGCTCGAATTCAGCATTCTCCACCACGCGGGATGGCAAGTAATGGCCGCAGCCTATGATAACGGCGCGCGTGCTCATTCTGATTTATCCTCTACCGGCAGTGTGGCAGCGACACGGGCGGCCAGTTTGTCATTGAATTGGCTTTGCGACAGTTGTGCGGCCAGTTTGATGGCGGCGGACACGCCAGTGGCATCGGCCGAGCCGTGCGACTTTACGACTGTCCCGTTCAGGCCCAGAAAAACGCCGCCATTCACGCGCCGCGGGTCGATCTTCATCTTGAGCCGCTGCAGCGACGTGTAGGCCAGTGCGGATGCGATCCGCGACCAGAGCGAATAGCCAAATGCCTCTCGCAGGCGGCGGCCCACAAGGTTCGCTGTCCCTTCGCCAGTTTTGATCGCGACATTACCAGTGAAACCGTCCGTGACGATTACGTCAGCGACGTCGCCGGAAATATCGCCGCCCTCGACGAAGCCGACGAAGTCAAAGCCTGCGCCGGCCTCTTGCGCACGAATCAGGTCGTAGGCTTCTTTCAATTCGGTGCGGCCCTTGTGTTCCTCGGTGCCAACGTTGAGCAAGCCGACGCGGGGGCGTTTGATGTCCATGCCGTTGCGGGCATAGGAGATCCCCATCAGGGCAAAGCGCATCAGGTCATCCGCATCGGCGCGAATGTCGGCGCCCACATCCAGCATCACATTGAAGCCCTGCGGGTTGGCAGACGGGTAGAGCACCGCGATTGCGGGACGGTTCACGCCTTCGAGCTTGCGCAGACGGATCATGGAGAGCGCCATCAGCGCGCCGGTGTTGCCGCAGGACACAGCAACGGCCGCTTCCCTCGTGCGCACGGATTCGATCGCGGACCACATCGAAGTGTCCTTGCCGGTGCGCACGACCTGACTGGGCTTATCATCCATGGTGACGATGTCTGAGGCGTGGCGTATCTCGCAGATACCAGCCAAAGCGGGGGTCTTGGTGACTAAGGTCTCAAGCACTGCGGCATCGCCGTGCAGGACGAAAGCTATGTCAGGATTGATCTTGGCAGACAAAGAACACCCGGCAACCACCGCTGCCGGGCCCTCATCACCCCCCATGGCGTCCACGGAAATCAGGGTGCGCCCTGTGCTCTGGGCGTTGGCGTTCGCTGGATTATGATCGGTCTGAGCCGTCATGGGTGCGAATGCCTCTTATGATCTTTGCGCAAGCGATGGCCTACCTTAGGCCGCGTCGTCTTCCAGGTCGATCTCTTCTGTCAGAGCAACGACTTCGGTGTCGTCATAGTGACCGCAGGACGCGCAAATGTGGTGTGGGCGCTTCAGCTCACCACAGTTCGAACACTCGTTCGGGTTCGCAGCGCTCAGCGAATCGTGGGCACGGCGGTTGTTGCGGCGCGACTTGGAAACTTTATTCTGCTGGACAGCCATGTCTGGTGCCTTTGTGGTTCGGGGGGCGTCGGGCCAGTCAGGCCGCAAAACCCCATGTTTCAATCTACCCCGGTTCGGGCGTGACGCCGCTTTAGGCAAAGCCGCGTGTATTGTCCAACCTTAATTGGGATGAGGGCGGCAAAATACTGCGAAAACCATCGCGTGCAAGCAGTAATTTCAGCCTTTGTGCCGGTTTCAGTCGTCGTCTTTTTCCAGCTTGCTTTTCAGATCGGCCAAACCCGCAAAAGGACGGGCGTCTTCATCTGTCATCGGGGCCTCGCCCGGTTTTGTATAAACCATCTGTCCAAGGGAGGCATCATCCTTGCGCGGATAATCCGGCACGGCCAGGGCAAGCGCCTCAAGCATCACCACGCCGGGATCAATCCAAACGCCAAGGGCTTCGGTCGTATCGTCCTCGGGCATTTCAGCCTCGGGTTCTTCGGGTTCTTTGTAATCCCGCAGGTACTGCCGTGTCACATCCACGTCGATCCGCGTGGTCACAGGTTCCAGCGTGACAACGCAGGGCTGAACCACCGTCGCCCCCAGCCGCGCCTCCAGCACCCAGTCGCTGGTCCCCAGCGGTTTGACGCGACCTTCAAAGCTCAACTTGCGCAGCGCGGAAAGCTCAAGTTCCTTGGCAATATCGGCCAGCCGGTCCGGCCCGGGGCGCAAGGCAAAGCCGTTTTCAGCCGTCTGGGACAGGTCAGCGACCCGCAGGGCAGTATCACTTGGGGCAGTGCGGGCCATATCTGGTCTACTTTCGTTTCTTGAATACAAGGTGCTGCATGGTGTATGCGGAATAAAAGCCAGACGTTCCAAGGGCAAGAGGGCAGATACGATGCGCACCACAAGCCGAGCCGGCCTTCGGGCCTTTCAGGCCGCTCTCCTTGTCCTCGGACTTGGCGTGGCAGGATGTGCCCCGCAGTTCAGCAACCATGGCTATATCCCTCCGCAAGAAGACCTTGATCTGATCGAGGTCGGCAGCGATACGCGCGAAACCGTGGCGCAAAAGGTGGGCGTGCCAGTCTCTTCCGGTGTTTTGAACGACAGCGGCTATTATTACGTGCGGATGCGCACCCGGGCCATCGGGCCGTTGGCCCCGCAAGAGATTGACCGACAGGTTGTTGCCATCAGCTTTTCCGAGGGTGGTGTGGTTGAGAACGTCGAGCGTTTTGGTTTGGAACGGGGACAGGTTGTGCCCCTTTCCCGCCGCGTGACGTCATCGCCGGTCAGCAACAATTCGTTCCTGCGGCAATTGCTGGGTAATATCGGCCGCTTTAACCCGGCTGGATTTGGCAGTTGATGTCATGACCCGGTTACCTTTTCGACGCTATCATGGCGTCGCTAAAGGATGGGACCTAAGGTAATGATTTACCTGACCAAAGGCAAGTACAGAGCCAGAGAAGCGAAGACTCCATCAGATTTACGCGCAGCCCAACTGCTTCGCGCAAGATGCTTCAGCTTGAACACTTCCCTAGACGCAGATGCCTTTGACGCGCAAAGCACGCACATCCTGATTGAGGATACTGCCAGCAGTGTTCTGGTTTGCTGTTACCGTCTGCTCATTCTTGATGGGGGCAGCCTCAAGAATTGCTATGCCGCGCAGTATTACGAGCTGAGCGCGCTCGAAAGCTATGATGGCCTGATGCTGGAGCTGGGGCGTTTTTGCGTGAGCCCTGAACATCGTGACCCGGATATTCTACGCCTCGCCTGGGCGGCGATGACGGATTATGTGGACCGCGAGGGAGTGCGACTGCTGTTTGGCTGTTCGTCTTTTGCCGGGGTCAAAACCGAGGACTACCTTGATGCCTTTGCGATGTTGCGGGCGCGCCATCTGGCCCCAAAACGGTGGTTGCCACGGGTGAAGGCGCCCGATGTGTTCCGGTTTGCCGCCCGGTTGCGGCGCAAGCCCGATGCCAAAAAGGCGATGCTGCGGATGCCGCCCTTGCTGCGCACCTACCTGCTGATGGGGGGCTGGGTCAGCGATCATGCGGTGGTAGATCACCAGATGAATACGCTGCATGTCTTCACGGGGCTTGAGATCGGGGCCATTCCTGACAGCCGAAAACGCCTGCTGCGGGCGATGGTTTGACCGCCGGGCATTGACGCGGGCAAAGGCTCGGCATAGCTGGCAGACATGGCACGTGCACCTCTTTTACAACTCAACGATATCTCTCTGACCTTCGGCGGGGATCCCGTCTTTGAAGGCCTGTCCTTGGTGGTTCAGCCGGGCGACCGCGTCGCGCTGGTGGGGCGCAATGGGTCGGGCAAATCCACACTGATGAAGGTGATGGCCGGGCTGGTTGAGCCGGACCGTGGCGAGGTCGTTGCGGGGCCGGGGGTTTCTGTCGGGTACATGGAGCAGGACCCTGATTTGTCAGGATATGAGACCTTGGGCGATTTTGCCTCTGCCGCGCTGGATCCCGGTGAGCTTTACAAGGTGGAGCGGGCGGGCGAAGGCCTGAAGTTCGATCCTGCGCGTCCTGTGGCCACTGCCAGCGGCGGGGAGCGCAGACGCGCGGCACTGGCACGGCTGATGGCCGAAGAACCGGAACTGATGCTGCTGGACGAGCCTACGAACCATCTGGACATCGAGGCGATCCGCTGGCTGGAGGATGAATTAAAGAACACGCGCACCGCCTTTGTCATCATCAGCCACGACCGCGCTTTCCTGCGTGAACTGACGCGCGCAACCCTCTGGATCGACAGGGGAATGGTGCGCCGGCAGGAAAAAGGGTTTGCCGCCTTTGAGGCGTGGCGTGACCAGGTCTGGGATGAGGAAGACACGCAACGCCATAAGCTGAACCGCAAGATCAAGGCCGAGGCGCGTTGGGCGGTCGAAGGGATATCCGCCCGCCGCAAGCGCAATCAGGGCCGTGTGCGCGCGCTGCAGGATCTGCGCGCGGAACGGGCGGCGCAGATCAGTCGCCAAGGGGCGGCGGCCATGGCGCTGGAAGCCGGGCCAAAGTCCGGTCGCAAGGTGATCGAGGCGAAAAACATCTCCAAGCGGTTTGGCGACAAGGTGATCCTCAAGGATTTCTCATTGACCGTGCAGCGTGGTGACCGCATCGCGCTTGTCGGGCCAAATGGTGTGGGCAAAACGACCCTGCTGAATATGCTGATCGGGCAGGAAGAACCTGATACCGGCAGCGTGACACTGGGTACGAACCTGCAATTGGCGCTGTTCGATCAGGCGCGCGCGCAGTTGGACGGCGATATGTCACTGTGGGATTCGCTGACCGGTGATCCGGACATGCGGGTATCAGGCAAGGCAGATCAGGTGCTGGTGCGCGGGATGCCAAAACACGTCGTCGGATACCTCAAGGAGTTTCTGTTTGACGAGGGGCAGGCGCGCGCGCCCGTTCGGTCGCTTTCAGGTGGTGAAAAGGCGCGGTTGCTGCTGGCCAAGATCATGGCGCGGGAAAGCAATCTGCTGGTGCTGGACGAACCGACCAATGATCTGGATGTCGAAACGCTTGACCTGTTGCAGGAACTCTTGGGCCAGTACGATGGTACCGTGATCCTTGTCAGCCACGATCGGGATTTTCTGGACCGGGTGGCGGCAACCACAATCGCGATGGAAGGCGATGGCAAGGCGACGGTCTATGCCGGGGGCTGGTCTGACTACCTCTCTCAGCGCGCGCAGGATGATTTTGCTGAAAGCGTTGCCGAGACCAAGAAGGCGGCAGTTGCCAAGCCTGTGCCAAAAGCGGCTGAAAAGAAGGGCCTCAGCTTTACCGAGAAACACCGCCTCGAGGCGCTTCCGGCAGAGCTGGAACGGTTGGAGGCCGAGATTGGCAAGCTGGAAGGATTGCTGGCCGATCCAGAGCTTTTCACGCGGGAGCCGGTGAAGTTTAATAAAGCTACGCAAGCCCTTGTGGAACGTCAGGAAAAACTGGCAGCGGCTGAAGAAGAATGGCTCTTGCTGGAAGAAAAAGCCGATAGCTAGAGCGCAGCCAAAAGCCGCCAGATCAAATGCGTCCCGCCCGTTTTCTGCTGTCTGGCACCTGTACGCAGTTTGAAGCGATTGAGGTCCGGTGTACTGTCGTCCAGTATGCCCAGATCAAGGTGGCAACAGCCCAGACGCGCCAGGTGCCGCGCAGCTTCCCACAGGATCAGATTGTGCGCGCAAACCGCTTTGCCGCGCGGCGTGATGTGACCGATGTGATAGGTAGCCCCCGACCCATGGGTCAGAAACAGCATATGGGCCACCACGTCCCCGTTGGCGATAGCCTGAAACAGATGCGTTTGCCGGGGCGCCACGGCAGCAAAAGCGGCGGTCAGCGCGACAGGCCAGTTTGCATAGCCTCGCGCGCGGGACTGCGCCGTCTCCGTTGCCAGAACAGGGCTGTCCGGATCGGCTGGCAAGCGGGTGCGGATGACCCTGACAGATCGCCCTTCCGCTGCACCCAGTTGATTGCGCCATTTAGGATGAAGTCGCGCCCGCAAAGCTGCGGCATCTTCGTCAAGGGTCAGCACCGCGCGCACGCGGGAACCGGAAAGGCGCAAGGCAAAAGGTAGCGGGCAGGGCCGTTCCGGCGACAGGATGAGCGGCCTGCGATGCAGTCCCACCTCTTTTAATTGGCGTGCGAGGTCTGGCGGCGGGATGGCGCGCGGGAGCATTGCCAATGGCACCCCCGCAACACGCCTTTGCAGTACAGTCAGGCCGCCGGACAATTGCACCGGCGCCTGACCGCACAGCCTGAGTGCGGCGGCAAAGGCCGGATCCTGCATCAACGGATGTGAGCGGGGCGCAAGGGCTTCATCGAACATTGTCCGATAAAGCCCGTTCAGGGTTAAGTCGCGGTTAAGCCCACATCAGCCCAATTGCACAAGCGCATGCCGCTTCTTGCCCGCACTCAGCTTGATTGGCTTTGCCAAAGCACCCTTGTCCAACATCAACCCCGCATCGGTGAGCGGCGCGTCATCCAGCTTGGCGCCATTTTCCGCGATCAACCGCTTGGCTTCCTTGCCAGAGCCTGCAAGGCCCGATTTCACGATCAGCTGCACGATGGAGATACCGTCACCCACATCCTCAGCCGACAGCGTGAGGGTGGGCAGATCATCCCCGATGCCACCCTTTTCAAAGACTTCGCGCGCCGTTGCCTCGGCAGCGGACGCAGCCTCGGCACCATGCAGCAAGGTGGTGACCTCATTGGCCAGACGAATTTTCGCCTCGTTGATCTCGGACCCTTCCAGCGCACCCAGTCGGTCGCATTCCTCAACCGGCAATTCCGTGTAGAGCTTCAGGAAACGGCCGACATCAGCATCGGTGGTGTTGCGCCAGAACTGCCAGAACTCATAGGCGCTGAGCATATCGGCATTGAGCCAGATCGCACCCGATTGCGACTTGCCCATCTTCTTGCCGTCCGAGGTGGTCAGCAGCGGCGAGGTCAGGCCGTAGACCTCACCGTCAATCACGCGGCGCGTGAGGTCGATGCCGTTGACGATGTTGCCCCATTGATCCGATCCGCCCATCTGCAGGATGCAGCCATACCGGCGGTGCAGCTCTAGGAAGTCGTATGCCTGCAGAATCATGTAGTTGAACTCGAGAAACGACAGCGACTGCTCGCGGTCGAGCCGCGATTTTACGCTCTCGAAACTGAGCATGCGGTTGATCGAGAAATGCCGCCCGATGTCGCGCAGGAAATCGAGGTAGTTGAGATCATCCAGCCATTCGGCGTTGTTGATCATCATCGCATCAGATGGCCCGTCGCCATAGGTCAGGTAGGCGCTGAAGACCTCCTTGATCCCGGCGATATTCTCTTCGATCTGTTCAGGACCCATCAGAGGGCGTTCATCTGAGCGGAAGGACGGATCGCCCACCTTGGTCGTGCCGCCGCCCATCAGGGTGATGGGCTTGCCACCGCATTTCTGAAACCAGCGTAGCATCATGATCTGGATCAGGCTGCCCACGTGCAGGGATTTCGCCGTGGCGTCAAAGCCGATATAGCCAGGCTGACCGCCCTTGAGCAGCGCCTCATCCAGCCCCTGATAATCGGTGCAATCGGCCAGAAAGCCGCGTTCCATCATGACGCGCATGAAGTCCGATTTGGGGTGGTAGGTCATGGTCTCTTGCCTCGGCTTGTGTTTGCGGGGCATCTATAGGCGCAAGGATGGCCAAGGGAAAGGCCTTGAGGCAACGTGGGCAGTCAATGAGCAGGGCAATCAGCAAGGACGGACCGGTGCGTGCACTGGGGGCGATGTCGGGGACATCGCTGGACGGTGTCGATGCGGCGGTTCTGGTGACCGATGGCCATGATATCCTGCGCTTCGGTCAGACGGCCTACCGGGCCTACACGACTGCGGAACGCCGCGTGATTGCTGCTGGGTTCGGCAAGTGGCAAGGCCCAGAGGTCCAGGCCGCCGCCGAAGTGGTGGAGGCCGCACATATAGCCTTGCTGACGGATATGACGGACATTGATCTGATCGGGTTTCACGGCCAGACACTCGCCCATGCGCCGCGCACCCGTGGGACATTGCAGGTGGGTGATGGTGCTGCCTTGGCAGACCGGTTGGGCGTGCCGGTAGTGTGGGACTTTCGCACGGCAGACGTGGAACTGGGCGGGGAGGGGGCGCCGCTTGCGCCGTTCTTCCATCACGCCTGTGCCCGGTTTGCAGGAATCGACGGACCGGTGGCGTTCTTGAACCTTGGCGGTGTGGGCAACCTGACCTGGGTTGATCCGGCGATGCCAAGGCCGCAGGACGAAGGTGCCTTGCTGGCCTTTGACACCGGTCCTGCCAACGCGCCCCTGAATGATCTGATGCAATCCCGCCTTGGTCAGGCTTTCGACGAAGGTGGCAAGCTGGCCGCCAGTGGACAGGTAGAGCAGGGCGCGCTGGAACTGTTTCTGGCCGAACCCTATTTTGCGCGGATCCCGCCCAAATCGCTGGACCGGAACGATTTTGCCGAGATGGTCGCGCTGGTCGGTGAGCTGTCGGACGCGGATGCCGCCGCGACACTCACCGCCATGTGTGCCGCCGCCGTGGCGGAGGCGATGCAGCATTGCCCCAGCCTGCCATCGCGGGTGCTGGTGACAGGAGGCGGGCGTAACAATCCGGTGTTGATGCAGATGCTGGCGGTGAGCCTTGATTGCTCCGTGGGGCCGGTCGAGGACACCGGTCTGGATGGCGACATGCTGGAGGCGCAGGCATTCGGCTATCTAGCAGTGCGTGTGGCGCGGGGGTTGCCGACGTCCTGTCCCGGCACAACAGGCGTGCGGGCGGCAGTGGGCGGCGGAACAGTGAGCGTGCCATCCAGGGGCGAGGGTTGACCTGATCGAGCGGCTGCGCCGCATGACATTATTGATTCTGCGCTGCGGGTCTCACCATCCCAGAGAGGTCTGGAGCCGCCCTTGATTGATCCCCTGTCTGGCAGAGCGCTGTCGTCTTCCCAAGAAAAATAGCGGTATCCCGCGGGGCGGGTCCCTCCGCGATTTTTCTTGGCAAGCCGCCATCCCTCCGCCCGACCTGTGCTCAAGCAAGGGCGGCTCCAGACCAGAGCGGATGGACGGTTTGGCTATCTTGGGATGTCGAGGCCGGGTGGGGCGAGCGTGAAGCCGTCGAAGTGAAAGCCGGGCGAGACCGTGCAGCTGACCAGTGTGAAATCACCGGTGCTGCATGCGCTTTGCCAGTGGTTTTCGGGCACGATCAGCTGCGGTGCGCCGAGGGTCAGGTCCGGGGTCAGCAGATGATCGGTGGCCGGTCCTGTGAGTGTCGCTGCCATGCTCAGGATCAGTGGCGCACCGGCGTGATAGAGCCAGATTTCGGTCGCGTCGACCTTGTGCCAATGGCTGCTTTCGCCCTCTTTTAGTAGAAAGTAGATGCAGGTGCCTGTTGGACGTCCTGTGTTTTTGGCCATCCATGTCTGGCGGTAGTGGCCGCCTTCGGGATGAGGAGCGAGATCGAGTTGGGCGATGATGTCATCGGCGGTCATAGGGTCAGCTCGAAAAAAAGAAGCTCTGGCAGGACATCCTCGGGAATGGGTTGATAGGGGCCGCGCCGCGCAAACCCCAGCCGGTCGTAAAGAGCCTGCGCCGCCGTAAGGCTTTTCGAGGTGTCGAGGACGATGTTGGCAATGCCATCCGCGCGGGCCTGATCAATCAGTCGGGTGCAGATTTGTCTGGCAACGCCCTGACCGCGAACGGTTTCGGATACATAGACCCGTTTGATTTCAGCGGTAGTGTCGTTAAGCGCGTGGGTCATGCCGCAGCCAACAGGAGTACCTGAGGCGTCCTTGGCCAGCAGCATGATGCCCTTGGGGCGGGCGTGCAGATTGGGCAGGTCCTGCATCAGGTCTTCGTACTTCGCCGTCGGATAAAAGGTTTCGGTGATCTCTTGATCTACGGGTGAGTTGTTGAGCAGGAAGTCGCGGTACGCCCAGCAGAGATCGCGCACCGCGTCGATCTCTGCCGGCGTTTTGGCCTCGTTTATGATGATGTCATTCATTCGGGTGATTTCCCGCGGGCACGGATCACTTCAGGATGCTGCGGCCTGCGTACTCGGCCGTTTCACCCAAGGCTTCCTCGATCCGGATCAACTGGTTGTATTTGGCCAGCCGGTCCGAGCGGGCCAGCGAGCCGGTCTTGATCTGACCGCAGTTGGTGGCGACAGCGAGGTCTGCGATGGTGGCGTCTTCGGTCTCGCCCGAGCGGTGCGACATCACGTTGGTAAAGCCCGCGCGGTGGGCCATGTCGACGGCGCGCAGGGTTTCGGTGAGGCTGCCGATCTGGTTTACCTTGACCAGCATTGAATTGGCGCTGCCGCGCTGGATGCCCTGGGACAGGCGTGCGGGGTTGGTGACGAACAGGTCGTCGCCGACAAGCTGGACCTTGCCGCCAAGGGCGTCGGTCAGGGCCTTCCAGCCGTCCCAGTCGTCCTCTGACATGCCGTCTTCGATGGAGATGATGGGGTAATCGGATACCAGCGAAGACAGGTAGGCAACGTTTTCTGCGCTGGTCAGGGATTTTCCTTCTCCTGCAAGCTCATACTTGCCGTCCTTAAAGTACTCTGTTGCTGCGCAATCGAGCGCCAGATAAATATCCTCGCCCGGCTTGTAGCCTGCTTTTTCAACGGATTTCAAAATGAAATCAAGTGCATCACGGGTGGAGCTGATGTTGGGTGCGAAGCCGCCCTCGTCACCGATGCCAGTGGAGAGGCCTGCAGCGGAAAGCTCTTTCTTGAGTGTGTGGAACACCTCCGCGCCCATGCGCACGGCATCGCGAATGCTCTCTGCCGCGACGGGCATGATCATGAATTCCTGAATGTCGATGGGATTATCGGCATGTTCGCCGCCGTTGATGATGTTCATCATCGGGACAGGCAGGATGCGGGCGGAAGTGCCGCCGACATAGCGGTAGAGCGGCTGGGTGCAGAAATCGGCAGCGGCCTTTGCGGCGGCAAGGGAAACGCCGAGGATGGCATTTGCGCCGAGGCGGGATTTGTTGTCCGTCCCGTCCAGCTCAATCATAGTCTCGTCAATCTCGACCTGTTCGGTGGCATCGATGCCGACCAGCGCCTCGGCGATTTCACCGTTCACAGCAGCGCAGGCCTCAAGCACGCCCTTGCCCATGTAGCGGGCTTTGTCACCGTCCCGGCGCTCAACCGCTTCGTAAGCCCCGGTGGATGCTCCTGACGGAACTGCCGCGCGGCCCATTGTGCCGTCCTCAAGGATCACATCCACTTCGACCGTGGGGTTGCCCCGGCTGTCAAGGATTTCGCGGGCGTGGATATCGATGATGGTGCTCATGGAATGCGTCCTTTGGTGTGTTTTGTCGCTGTCTTACAAGTCCGCGCGCCGGGGGGAAAGGTTTGCAGGCTCGGAAAACAGACCGTTTACGCTATCACTCCGGTGCGACGCTGTCGCCAGACCGTATAAATGCCGGACGCGACGATGATCGCCGCGCCGATCAGGGTCAGCGCGTCAGGGGATTCGCTAAAAACAGTCACGCCGATTGCCAGCGCAAAGAGCAGGCGCGCGTAGCGGAATGGGGTGACAAAGCTGACCTCGCCTACGCGCATCGCCGCGACGATGCCGTAATAGGCGAAGAGGCCAATGGTCAGGGCGCAGATGAAATAGGTCCATTCGGTTCCAGACAGGGCAACGAACGCGCCACCTGTGGCGGCCGTCAGCAGTAGCCCTGCGGGAATGATCGCGAAGAATCCCAGAAAGCTGAGTTGCATGGTGGAGAAAGTGGGTGGTGTCTTGCGCGTGGCAAGATCACGCATGGCAAGGCAGAATACGGCAAGGACGGCGAGCAGAGAGAGCACCTCAAAGCTGTCCATGCCGGGGCGGACGATGAGGATCACGCCGAACAGCCCGACGATGATCGCACTCCACCGCCGCCATCCGACAGGTTCGCCCAGAAAGAGCGCTGCACCCAGCGTGACGACCAGTGGCGTCGCCTGCAAGATCGCCGAGGCGCTGGAGATGGGCGTCAGCACGATAGCAGAGACAAAGGCGATGGTGCCCACCATTTCGCCGACAGCGCGCAGGGCTATGGGGGCTGAGATCATAGCGCGCGAGAACAGGGGACTGCCCTGCAAAAGCACAATTGCCCCGAAGACGGTTGAGCCGCCGACGCCGAGCATCGTCAGGATCTGTCCCACGGAAACAGCATCGGCCAGCAGCTTGATGAACATGTCCTCAAGCGCAAAGCCCAGCATGGCCAGCACCATCAGCGCTGCGCCGCGAAAATTGTCCATATCCTGATCCCGATTGCGCCTGTGGGCCGGGCATGACGGTTTTGAAAGACAAGGGCAAGAGGGGGTGATAGCAGAGCAGCTATGCAAGCTAACCAACTGTCTACAAGTGGTAAACAGACAGCGCTGACTGTGGCCGTTGGCGCTGTGGGGGCGCTTGTTGGCTGGATGCTTTCGGCGCCTGTGTTCATGTTGCTGGGACCTGCTGTTGCGGTCTCTCTTGCCGGGTTGGGTGGAATCAAGGTCGCGATTGATCCAAGGCTGCGTGACACCTGCTTTGTAATCTTGGGCCTTGCGGTTGGGGCCGGGTTCAACGCCGATGCTCTTGCCGCGATGATCCGCTGGCCTTTGGCTTTTGGCTTCATGGCGCTTGTGATGTGGGCCATTCTGGTCACCTGCCGTGGCGTGCTGGTGCGGGTTTTCGGGTTTGAGCCGCGCGCGGCATTGCTGGCTGCCGCACCGGGCCATCTTAGTTTTGTTGTTGCAATGGCAGCCGACCTTGGCTCTGATCTTGCGCGTATCTCGATCACGCAGTCCGTGCGGCTGTTGTCGCTGACGATTCTGGTGCCCTTTATCGCGCTGGCAATGGGCATCGAGGTGTCGTCGAACATCGCGCCGCAGGGAATGGCGATGCCGTATTCACGGTTGATTGGGTTGTTTGTGGTAAGTATCGGGGCTGGCCTGCTTTTTATCCGGCTTGGCGTGCCTGCGCCTTTGCTGATGGGGGCGATGGTGGTCTCGGCCCTTGGGCATCTCACCAATTGGGCGCCGGGTGTGTTGCCGGAATGGATGATCTTGCCTGCTTATTTGGTGCTGGGTGCGCTGATCGGGACGCGGTTTTCAGGGATCACTTTTGCTGATCTGCGCAGGGGGCTGGCCGCCGGGCTGGCTGTTACCGGAATTGCGGTGACCTTCGCCGGGCTTGCTGCGGTCCCCGTGGCATGGGCCTTGGGTATGCCCGTGGCGCATGTGCTTGTTGCTTTCGCGCCGGGTGGGTTAGAGACGATGATCGCCATGGGGGCGGTGCTGGGCGTGGTGCCGGGCTTTGTCGCTGCCTGCCATATTGCGCGATTGTTCGTGTTGACGTTTCTGCTGCCCATGTTGCTGGCGCGGACGCCTGGCTCTTAAGAGGTTTAGAGCATCTGTCAGACCGGTCATCACCGCTTCTTTAATGGGACCCCGTAGAGCTCCAGCCGGTGCCCGCGCAGGTCGTAACCCAGCTTTTGAGCGATCTTCTCCTGCAGCGCTTCGATTTCTTCATCGACGAATTCGATGACCTCGCCCGAATTCAGATCAATCAGATGGTCGTGGTGGTCGCGTTCCGCATCCTCATAGCGTGCCCGGCCGTCGCCAAACTCCAGCTTATCGAGGATGCCGGCCTCTTCGAACAACTTGACCGTGCGGTAGACCGTTGCGATGGAGATGCCCGCGTCGCGGCCCGAAGCACGCTTGAACAGTTCCTCCACGTCCGGGTGATCCTCGCTGTCCTCGATCACCTGTGCAATCGTGCGGCGCTGACCGGTCATGCGCAGGCCCATGTCCTCGCAGCGTTTGATGATGGATTTGGTCATGGGCTGCTCCCCGGATCGAATGGTGCCCCGATGTAGCGTCCTTTTTGACGCGGTGCCACCGGCTTTTGGGTCGTACGGTTGACTTATGCCCGGCCATGCCCCATGTCAGACCCAAGCGAAGCCTTCTGCCGCGTGAGCAGTGCCGGGCCGGGGAACATCCCCGCTAAGACCCAGCAGCAAGGCCCGCCGATGTTCCCAAAATCACGCGTGGGGCCAAGCGCGACAGACAGCTGTGTGGCATATGGCCTGCGGCTGCGATCTGATTTTCGCGTGACCCCGACAGGCGCACCTGTGCGTCTTAGAATGATGGCGTGCGGGAGCTTCCGTGCGCAGAAAGAAGATTTATGAGCGATTTCGATATGATGGACCTGCCACCTAAACTGGTAGCACGTCTGAATGAGATGGGTATCAAAGACCCGACACCGATCCAGAAACAGGCCATCCCCCATGCGCTGAACGGGCGCGATGTGATGGGTCTGGCCCAGACAGGCACCGGCAAGACGGCGGCCTTTGGCGTGCCATTGGTGGCCCAGATGCTCGAAAACCCGAAAAAACCAAGTCCGCGTTCGGTGCGCGCCCTGGTCCTGGCCCCCACGCGAGAGCTGGCCCAGCAGATCATGCAGAACCTCAAGGGCTTCTGCGAAAACACACCCCTCAAGGCGCAGATGGTCGTCGGGGGGCAAAGTATCAATCCGCAGATCAAACGGTTGGAGCGCGGTGTTGATATGCTTGTCGCCACACCCGGTCGCCTGCTGGACCTTATGGACCGCCGGGCGGTGCGTCTGGATGAGACCACCTTCCTTGTCCTCGACGAGGCCGACCAGATGCTGGACATGGGCTTTATCCATGATCTGCGTAAAATCTCCGCCGTGATCCCGAAAGAGCGTCAGACAATGCTCTTTTCCGCGACGATGCCCAAGCTGATGAGCGAGATTGCGAACAGCTATCTCAACAGCCCGATCCGTATCGAGGTCTCGCCTCCGGGCAAGGCAGCGGACAAGGTCACGCAAGAGGTGCACTTCATCGCCAAGGCGGAAAAGACATCGCTGCTGATCGAACTGCTGTCCAAGCACAAGGGCGAGCGGGCGCTGGTCTTTGGCCGCACCAAGCACGGTTCCGAAAAGCTGATGAAGACGCTTGTGAAGGCGGGTTTTGACGCGGCATCCATCCATGGCAACAAATCCCAAGGTCAGCGTGACCGCGCGATTGCCGGGTTCAAATCCGGTGCGATTACCGTGCTGGTGGCGACAGATGTCGCCGCTCGGGGCCTCGACATCCCGGACGTCAAGCACGTCTATAACTATGACCTGCCAAACGTCCCTGACCAATATGTACACCGCATTGGCCGGACTGCGCGTGCGGGCAAGGACGGGTCTGCCGTTGCCTTCTGCGCCCCTGACGAGATGGTTGACCTGATCGCCATTCAGAAAGTCATGAAAATCCGCATCCCCGTGGCCTCTGGTCGTCCGTGGGAAGGTGCCGAGATTGAAGAGAAACCCAAGCAGGGCCGTGGGCGTGGCAGGGGCGAGCGCCCAGGCGGTGGTGGCAACCGGCCACGCGGCGGCGCCGGCGCCGCCCAAGGCGCTGGCAAACCCGGCGGCGTACGCAAGCGGCGTCGCGGTGGCAGCGGTGGCAAGCCCGGCAATCAAAAAGCTGCCTGAGCCGAAAACAGCGCCTTGCACAGACACAGGAAAGCGCCCCGGAGCCGATCCGGGGCGCTTTTTTATGCGTCGAAAGGGTTAGGTGTAGAGCGACGGCACACCCATTTGGGCGTGAATGTCGTTCACCTCGGCCGGTTTCATGCCAAAGCCCTGTGCAAGTTTATGCAGATACTGCGCCTCTTGCTGGCTATCGAGGTCGATGCCCAGAACGGACATCGCATAAATCTGCGGACCCATGCCTTGCGGCGTCTGGCGTACCAGACCGTCCACATCAACAGGGGCCTGCAATTGTGCCTGAACGAACGCGGCTTCTTCGGCATCGACGTCACCTAGCTGGCCCAACAGTTTGTCTTTTTCAGCTTCGTCAAAGGTGCCGTCTGATTTGGCGGCCTGTATCATCGCAGCCAGCATCAGACCGGCGGCAGCTTCCTGATCCTGCGAGGGTTCGATCTCGGGTTCTGGATTGGCATCAAACTGAGAGTTTAACACGGCGCCGAAATCACGGTCGTTGCGTTCAGGGCGTTTCTGTACCGTGCGGCTTGCACCACCAAGCAGACCGCCAGCGCCCGCAGCACCAGCCAGACCGCCCAAGAGACCGCCGAGACCGCCGCCTGCACCGCCACTGCCACCCAACTGTTCAAGCAGACCGCCCAGTCCGCCGGGCATTCCGCCACCGGCCTTACTGCTTGCGCCGCCACCCAGCAGGCCACCAAGCATGTCTTCCAATCCGCCACCGGGGCTGTGTGCGCCGCCATGTGGACGGGACCCGCCCGCAGCCCCACCGGCTAGACCGCCCAGCAGCCCGCCAAGCCCGCCACCTGATCCGCCGCCCTGTGCACTGCGTTTCATCATGGATTGCGCGCCCTTGGCCACAGCCACGCCGACGGCCACTTTCGCCAGTGTCTTCATTAAGCTCATTTTGTGATCCCCTATTGGTTGAGTCGCCCTCCACTGTGGCATGTTTTGTGCGGCCAACGAGGGGAAATTCAGAAAGACGCCATCATCGGCGATGATTTACGCATTGACTTGGGCGTTGCGCTCGGCGTTTTTGCTGTGGTGGAACGCAAAGACCAAATGGACCTCTTCGGCGCTGTCGCGTTGATCGCTTTCGCGCTTAATCTGGCGTTCAATCAGGTCGTTATCTCAGTCACCAACGGGGGCTTTTCCCCGGTGTTTCAGGCGGGTGTGCGATCTGCCGGCGCGGTTCTTGTGCTGCTGATCTGGATGCGGCTGCGCGGGGTCGGCTTTCATGTGCCGCGTGCGGCGTGGTTGGGCGGGATCATTTCAGGTCTCCTTTTTTCATTGGAATTCATGTGTTTGTTCAGCGCTCTTGATCTGACAACTGTCAGCCGCGCTTCTGTCATATTCTACACCATGCCGGTTTGGCTTGCGCTGATCGCGCATGTGTTTTTTCCCGGCGAACGGTTGACCGGCCCCAAAACGATTGGATTGATCCTTGCGATGGCAGGCGTTGCCATCGCGCTTGCGGATCGCAGTGGGGGCAAGGTCAGCTGGACTGGTGATTTGCTTGCGCTTACCTCGTCGCTTTGCTGGGCGGGGATCGTTGTCTGCGTCCGGCTGACGCCGTTGGCCAAGGTGCCGCCTGCACAGCAACTGATGTTCCAGGTTCTGATATCCGCGCCGATCTTGCTGATTTTGGCGCCGCTGTTCGGCCCCTTGATCCGGGATGTCGCACCGATTCACGTTGCAGGTCTGCTGTTCCAGATCATCGCCGTGGCCAGCCTTGGATTTCTCGCATGGTTCTGGCTGATGTCGATCTACCCATCCTCTTCGGTAGCCTCTTTCAGCTTCCTTTCACCTGTCTTCTCGGTGCTGCTGGGCTGGATCCTGCTGTCAGAGAATGTGGCCCCGTCGGTTTGGGGGGCGCTGGTTCTGGTGGCAAGCGGCATCTACCTGATCAACCGCAAGCCGCGCGTGCCTGCCTGACGCTTACGTCCCGCAGAAGGTGGCCGGAACGATCTCTGTCTCGGTTGGCGGGCGGGCAAGATCCGCGTCCGTTTCACTGAACGGCGTTTTGAGGGCTGTCATCAGCCTTTCAAAGGGGGCCATATCTCCGGCGACAGCAGCTTCGATCATCTGCTCAATCCGGTGATTGCGGGGGATAACCGCAGGATTCACAGACCGCATGAGCGTCTCGCGCGCGGTATCAGATGAAGTGCGCTGCTGCCATTTAGCGGCCCACGCATCAAAGGCTTCACGGTTGGTGAACTGATCGCGTGCATTTGCGCCGCCCAGGGCCCGGAAGGTGTTTGTGAAATCAGCACCATCGGTCTGCATCAGGCCCAGAAGCTCTTCGATCAGGGGCGTGTCTGCCTTTGCTGGCTCGGCGATCCCGATCTTGGCCGCGAACCGTTTCAGCCAGCCATCCTCCAACATCTGGGGCATCGCGTGAATGATCTCTGTCGCTTCCTCGACCGCGGCATTCCTGTCTTCAAACGTCTGCATCAATGAAGTGGCAAACTGCGCCATATTCCAGACAGCAATGCCCGGCTGATTGCCAAAGGCATAGCGGCCCTGCTGATCGATGGAGCTGAACACGCGGTTCTGGTGAAAGGCGTCCATGAAGGCGCAGGGGCCGTAATCGATCGTCTCGCCTGAGATTGCGCAATTGTCAGTGTTCATGACGCCGTGGATAAAACCGACAGACATCCAGCGCGTCACCAGATCAGCCTGCGCGGCACAGACTGCGCGCAGCAGGTCCATGGGGCCTTTGGCTTCTGGGTAGTGACGCTGAATGGCATAATTCGTGAGTGTCTTGAGGTTCTCAACTTCTCCGCGGTGGGCGAAGACCTGAAACGTGCCTACGCGCAGGTGACTGCGTGCGACGCGTGTCAGCACCGCGCCGGGCAGCGCGCCTTGCTCACGCCAGATCTGTTCACCCGTGGACACCGCCGCAAGCGCGCGGGTGGTCGGGATGCCAAGCGCGTGCATCGCCTCTGACACCACGTACTCGCGCAGAACCGGACCCAACCATGCGCGACCGTCACCCATGCGCGAATAGGGCGTCGGCCCTGATCCCTTCAATTGAATGTCCCGGCGGAGGCCGTCCGTACCGATCACCTCGCCAAGAAGAATAGCACGTCCGTCACCCAGCTGTGGATTGAACGAGCCGAACTGATGGCCCGCGTAGAGCTGTGCCAGTGGCGCGGCGTTTTGGGGTACATCGTTACCGCCAAAGACGTCGGCAACTTCTGTTAAATCACCAACCTCAATCCTCAGAAGACTTGCGAGGTCTTTGTTGAATGCCAATAGCTTGGGCGCCGCAACTGAAGTGGGGTCTAAACGCGAATAGAAGCCATCAGGCAGTGTTGCATAGCTGTTATCAAAGGGAATATGCATGGGATCAAAGCTGCCGTGACATGAACATGTACTTCTCGCGCGGGGCAAATCCCGCACGCTTGTAAAGCTTGATCGCCTTTTCGTTTTCCCGGTCCACCTCAAGGTGGATGGCCCGCAGCCCGCCTTCGGCGAGGGCCCGGGGCAAGGCGATCAGCGCTTCGGTCGCGATACCGCGGCCGCGTACGCCGGGACGAATGTAAAGTTCGTCGATGATGGCGTCGAGGCCACCGAACTCAACCGACCAGCCGAAACAGACAACGATATATCCGATGGGCGCACGCGGTGGTCCGATCAGATATGCCACGCCGTAAGGCAATCCCTCAAGCAAGGGGGCGAGGCCAGCGCGCCGGGCCTCATCTGACAACTCGATCCCCTCATCGGCATGAAACGCGGCGCAGAGGGCGGTCAGTTTGTCCAGATGCTCTGGCTTGGCAAGGGTGAGGGCCGCGCTCATAAGCGGGCCAGTCGGTTTGTGAGCAGATCAAAGAACCCGTCCGCGTCGATATCGCCCATGAACAGGGCGTTGGGGGCGCGGTCAGTCACGCGCCACCAATCGGCGACGGTCATACCCATGGTCAGTTCTGACTGGGTTTCGATCTCTACGTTGATGTGCCGACCGGTGAAAAGCTCAGGTTTGATCAGATACGCGGTCACGCAAGGGTCATGCAGCGGCGCACCGGCAGAGCCGTATTTTTCTTTGTCGAAACGTTCAAAGAAGTCTGTCATTTCGGCCACAGCGATGCCCACGGGCGTGCCAAGTGCGCGGAACGCGTCATTGCGAGCTTTGGTGACCAGTGCCTTGTGGGTGACATCAAGCGGCATTACGACGATTGGAACGCCGGATTTGAACACGATATCTGCAGCTTGCGGGTCAACATAAATGTTAAATTCCGCCACGGGCGTTATGTTGCCACCCTCGAAATACCCGCCGCCCATCAGGACAATCTCTGCTACACGTTCCTGAATGTCGGGTGCTTTCTGGAACGCGGTCGCGATGTTTGTGAGCGGACCCAAGGGACATAGCGTCACGCTGCCGGCATCGTGGCTCCGCAGCGTCTCAATGATGAAATCGACCGCATGGCCATCGACGAGAGGCATCACTGGATCAGGCAGGTCGGGGCCGTCCAGCCCAGTCTTGCCGTGTACATGTTCAGCGGTGACCAGATCGCGACCCAGCGGCCGGTCGCAGCCAGCATAAACTGACACATCAGTTTTGCCCGCCAACTCACAGACAATGCGCGCATTTTTCGATGTTAGGTCCAGCGGGACATTGCCCGCAACACAGGTAATGCCCAGAACGTCAATGTCTTCTGGACTGGCCAGCGCCAGCAGGATGGCCACTGCGTCGTCCTGTCCGGGGTCGGTGTCTATGATGATTTTTCTGGGCGGCATTGGTTGTCCTCTTTGCGGCAGAGATAGGTGATCGGAGGCTCAAGCGAAAGGGGGCGTCAGTCTTGTTTGGCGCTTGTGCGCTCATCTTGCTTTACTACGTTCCACAGCGCGTCCATCTCAGCCAGATCACTGTCGGCTGGCGTCTTGCCCGACGCGGCCAGCCGTGCCTCGATCCCTTCGAACCGGCGGGTGAACTTTGCATTGGCTGCGCGAAGGGCTGCTTCGGGGTCGACCCCCAGATGCCGGCCAAGGTTCGCCATAACGAACATCAGATCTCCGAATTCCTCTTCAACCTCTGCTTGAGAGAGCGTTTCGCGGGCTTCTACCAGCTCAGCAGCTTCTTCAGTGATCTTTGCGATGACCTCATCGGTTGTGGGCCAGTCAAACCCCACCCGTGCCGCACGTTTTTGCAGCTTGTAGGCCCGTAGCAGCGCAGGAAGACCAACGGCTACGCCATCCAGCGTGCCCTTTTGTGCTTTGCCGGCACGTTCCTTGGCCTTGATCGCTTCCCAGTCAGCGGTCTGTTGTTCAGCGGATTTGTCGCGGCTTTCATCCCCGAAGACGTGAGGATGGCGCGCGACCATCTTGTTAGAGATATTGCGCACCACGGACTGGAACGAAAACAGGCCGGCTTCTTCGCCCATTGCGGTGTGATAGACAGATTGCAGCAGCAGATCGCCCAGCTCGCCCTCCAGCTCTCTCCAGTCGCGGCGCTGGATGGCATCGGCGACTTCATATGCCTCTTCAATGGTATAGGGGGCAATGCTGTCGAAATCCTGCTCAATATCCCACGGACAACCTGTTTCTGGGTCCCGCAGGCGGCGCATGATCTCAAGCAACCGCTCGATGCCTGCCTCTTCGTTGTGGATCACGTCGTCTGCCATTGCAGCTTTGCCTCGTCTGGTGTCAGATGCACCCTGAGTTTTCTGATCCTAGGAGTCCACCCCATGCCCGTCGTCAACCGTATCGCCGATTTCAGCGCGGACATGGCCGCATGGCGGCAGCATTTGCACACCATTCCCGAATTGGGGCTGGATTGTTACAAGACCTCAGCTTTCGTGGCGGAACGCCTGCGCGAATTCGGGGTGGATGAACTGCACGAAGGGGTGGCGCAAACGGGGATCGTTGCGATCATTGAGGGGCAGGGTGAGGGCCCGACGATTGGGCTGCGCGCAGATATGGACGCGCTGCCGATCACCGAAGAAACCGGGGTGCCTTACGCCAGTACGCATGAGGGCAAGATGCATGCCTGCGGGCACGACGGGCATACGGCGATGCTGCTGGGCGCGGCGAAATACCTTGCCGAAACACGCAATTTCGCGGGCCGCGTGGCGCTGTTGTTCCAGCCTGCCGAAGAAGTCATCGGCGGTGGCGAGATCATGGTACAGGAAGGGGTCATGGATCGCTTTGACATCGCTCAGGTCTATGCGCTGCACAACGCGCCGAACCTTGAGTTCGGGCGCTTTCACACAACTCCGGGGCCAATCATGGCAGCGGCAGATACCTTTACGATCAATCTGACGGGAAAAGGGGGCCACGGGGCGCGGCCGCATGAGTGTATCGATCCGGTCGTGGCGGCCTGTGCCATCGTTCAATCCTTGCAAACAATCGTCAGCCGCAACCTCGATCCCAAGCAAAAGCTGGTGATCTCGACCACGCAGATCCACACGGGCACCACAGACAACGTGATCCCGGAAGAGGTCTATATCAATGGCACCGTGCGCACCTTCGACAAGGAGGTGCAGGCGATGGCGGTGCGACGGATGCAGGCCATCGTGGACGGACATGCGGCGAGCTTCGATCTCAAGGCGGAACTGGATTTCGAATTTGGCTATCCGCCGACCGTGAATGACGCGGCCAAGACCGATTTCGCGGCGGATGTCGCCGCCGAGATCGCTGGAGAGGCCGGCGTTGAAACTGCCTTTCCGCCGGTCATGGGCGCCGAGGATTTTTCTTACATGCTTGAAGCGCGTCCCGGCGCGTACCTGATGCTGGGGCAGGGAGAGGGTGCGGGTGTGCATCACGCGCTTTACAATTTCAACGATGAGATTGCCCCCATTGGCGCGTCTTTCTTTGCACGGCTGGTTGAACGCGCACAGCCGATTGCAGGAGCCTGATCAATGGCTTTGGAAGATGCGGCCAAGCAGGTCGATCAGGCCTTTACCCGGGAAGACCTGAAGGGACCGAGTTTCGAGAACGCTTTTGGCGGGGCCACCTCGTTCCTGCGCCGCAGGTATACAAAGGACCTGAGCGGTGTCGACATCGCGGTGACGGGGGTGCCGTTTGATCAGGCCGTGACCAACCGCACCGGCACCCGTCTGGGCCCGCGCGCGATCCGTGAGGCCAGTGCCTTGCAACCCTACGATCCGCCTTATGGCTGGGATTTCGATGTGCTGAGCGAATTCGCCATCGCGGACTATGGCGATCTGGCCTTTGACTATGGGCATACGTCAAAGTTCCCCACCGCACTGACTGCGCACATCAAGGGCATTCTTGACGCGGGCGCTGCAAGCGTGGTGCTGGGGGGGGATCACTATATCAGCTTTCCCATTCTGAAGGCATACGCTGAAAAATACGGCCCGATCAGCCTGCTGCAGTTCGATGCGCATTCGGACACATGGCCGGATGATGACATGGACCGGATTGATCACGGCACGATGTTCTACAAGGCGGTAAAGTCAGGCATCGTCGATCCCGAAACATCTGTGCAGGTCGGGATCAGGACGACCAATCCCGATACGCTGGGTGTCACGACGATTGATGCCCGCGAAGTCCATGAGCGCGGACCCCAAGCGGCGGTAATGCGGATCAAGGAGGTTTTGGGCGATAATCCCTGCTACCTGACGTGGGATATTGACGCGCTTGATCCCGCCTTTGCACCGGGCACCGGGACGCCTGTCTGGGGCGGGCTGACGTCGGCGCAGGCCGCGATCATGCTGCGGGAACTGGCGGGGATCAATATCGTGGGCGGTGATGTGGTCGAGGTTTCGCCGCCGTTTGACACCACAGGGGCAACTGCGATTGCGGGTGCACATGTGGCGACGGAAATCCTTTGTCTGCTGGGCTACCGGATGCGCCGGACATGAGCGGCAAGAACCAACCTATCAGTGGCAATGACCTTGCCCGGTTTTCAGGACCGAACACATTCATGCGTCTGCCAGCCGTCAATGACCTCAAAGGGTTGGACGTTGCTGTTCTGGGTATTCCGCTGGACGTTGGCACGTCGTGGCGGTCTGGCACACGGTTTGGGCCGAAACAGGTCCGCGCGGAAAGCGCGATGCTGCGGCCCTACAACCTTGGAACAGGGGCGGCACCCTTTGATAGTCTGCAGGTTGCCGATATTGGCGATCTGGCGATAAATACGTTCTCGCTGTCAGACAGTTTGCGCATTATTGCAGAGAGTTACGACGCGATCCTCAAGTATGACGCGATGCCACTGGCTATTGGCGGTGATCATTCAATCACTCTGCCGATCCTGCGAGCGATGGCGAAACGGCACGGTTCTGTTGCCCTGATCCACGTCGATGCCCATGCGGATGTGAACGACGAGATGTTCGGCGAGAAAGAAGCCCATGGGACCGTCTTTCGGCGCGCCTATGAGGAAGGGCTGATCAATCCGGCCAAGACCTATCAGATCGGTCTGCGCGGGACCGGGTATTCGGCGGAAGATTTCAAAGAGGCAGCCGGGTGGGGTTTCCAGCAGTTTCTTGCCCAAGAACTATGGGGGCGCAGTCTTGCGCCACTGGGCGCGGAAATCCGGCGCGATATCGGGGATGCGCCGGTTTATGTCACCTATGATATCGACAGCCTTGACCCCGCCTATGCGCCCGGCACTGGTACGCCCGAAATTGGCGGTTTGACCACGCCGCAGGCGATGGAGCTGATCCGTGCGTTCAAGGGCCTCAACATCGTGGGGGGCGATCTGGTGGAGGTTTCGCCACCATATGATACGACAGGGAATACGGCGCTGACCGGGGCCAACATTCTATATGAACTGTTGTGCGTCCTGCCGGGAGTGACCTACCGCTAAGAGAGCGGGCGCATACAAGAGGAAAAGGGGAGATGTGGAAGATGCTGACCTGGATTATCATCGGTATTGTTGTTCTTCTGCTGGCGTATGTTCGGCTTGCTCCATCTGACCCGGCGCGTTGGCACAGGCAGGCAGCAATTTCCGGAGCCGAGACAAAGCAGCTGAAAGGCGGTTATATCTGGCGCAAGGCCATCGAAGGTGATGGCAAGGCCGAGCTTGCGGCGCTGGATAAATACGCGCTTGCGACGGACCGTACCGAGCGTCTGGCGGGTTCCGTGGAGGAGGGGCAGATGACCTACATCACCCGCTCAAAGGTCTGCGGGTTTCCAGACTACACGACAGTCAGCCTGATCAATGGGCAGGACGGTCAGCGTATACTTGAGATCTATGGCCGTTTGCGGTTCGGCCGCTCAGATCTTGGGGTAAACGCCAATCGGATTAAAGGATGGGTCGCTGCCGCGCAGCTCTGAAGACATGCACCCCTCTTCGATCTCGCGCCACATCGGGACGTTCAGGGACATCTGGCATTGCGCCATGAACATGCGGCCATCAACCTGTAGACAGATGGTTTCGCCCAGTTCAACCCGGTTGTGGTTGCGGTCTGTGCAATAACAGTCGACTGTTTTGCCACTGGGTGAGGTAACGTCAGCGGCGGCGGGCAAGGCCATCAAGGCAAGTAGAAAAAGTGTTCTGTACATCCTTTAATGATACCACGATGCGGCCCTTGACCAAAGCCTTTCCATCAGCGACATGGGGTCACAATGATACCCTTGGACCGTCTTGAACAGATATCACAGCGTTTCCAGTTTCTGGAAGCGTCTATGTCGGCTGGGTCGGACGGGGCTGATTTTGCCGCGCTGGCCAAGGAATATGCCGATCTGAAGCCCGTGATAGAGCAGATCAGTGTCTACAAGCAGTTGACCCGTGACATTACCGAGGCCGAGGCCATGCTGGCCGATGCTGAGATGGCCGAACTGGCACGCGAGGAATTGCCTGCGTTGAAGGAGGCCTTGCCCAAGGCCGAAGCGGCATTGCAGGTGGCACTGTTGCCGAAGGACGCGGCAGACGCGAAACCTGCGATGTTGGAGATACGGCCCGGAACAGGCGGGGATGAGGCGGCTCTTTTTGCCGCTGATCTGCTGCGGATGTATCAGCGCTATGCCGAGGCAAAGGGCTGGGGGTTTGAACTGATCGAAGAGCAGATGACGGAACTTGGCGGGGTCAAGGAAGTCGTCGCGCATATCACCGGACAAAACGTTTTTGCACGGCTCAAGTTCGAAAGCGGTGTGCATCGCGTGCAGCGCGTGCCCAGCACCGAAAGCGGCGGTCGCATCCATACCTCCGCGGCGACGGTCGCCGTGCTGCCAGAGGCCGAGGATGTGGACATCGAGATCAACGCAAATGATTTGCGGATCGATACCATGCGGTCTTCGGGCGCGGGGGGGCAGCATGTGAACACCACCGATTCTGCCGTGCGGATCACGCATATGCCGACCGGTATCGTCGTAACTTCGTCGGAAAAATCCCAGCACCGCAACCGCGAGAAAGCCATGCAGGTGCTCAAGGCGCGGCTTTACGATCTGGAGCGTAGCCGGGTCGACAGTGAAAGGTCCGCTGACCGTGCGGCACAGGTCGGGTCGGGGGATCGGTCCGAACGTATCCGCACCTACAACTTTCCACAGGGGCGTCTGACCGATCATCGGATCAACCTGACGCTTTATCGGCTGGATGCCGTGATGCAGGGCGATCTGGATGAGATTGTCGATGCGTTGACTGCTGATGCGCAAGCCCGCCAGATGGCAGAGATGAACCTGTGAGTACCGCTGCCGAAGCCATGGCTGCCGCCGCATCGCGCTTGCGGGCTGCTGGCGTGCCTGACCCGGCCCGGGACGCGCGGCTTTTGCTGGCGCATGCGGCCTCGGTCGATGCGGCCCGTATCACCTTGATCGCCCCCGAAGAAATCGCGCCGGAGATTGCTGAACGGTTTGAACATCTAATCGCGCTTCGTGCTGTGCGAGTGCCAGTGTCGCACCTGGTGGGCAGCCGGGCGTTCTATGGGCGTGACTTCAAGATCAGCCGGCATGTGCTTGATCCCAGGCCAGAAACCGAGACACTCATCGAGCTCGCCCTGAGCGAGAATTTCGAGACGGTGCTCGACCTCGGGACCGGATCGGGTTGTATCCTTGTCACATTGCTGGCCGAGCGCCCTGATGCGCGCGGTGTCGGTGTCGATCTCTCAGAGGATGCCTGCTTGCAGGCCAGCGCCAACGCCGTGAACCTTGGCGTCGATGGGCGTGTCGAGGTTTACCAGTCTGACTGGTTCGAGCGGGTCGAGGGGCGCTATGATCTGATCGTGGCCAATCCGCCCTATCTCGCGGCTTCCGAGATGACAGAAGTTGCGCCGGAATTGCGCTACCATGAACCCGAAATGGCACTTACCGACGGGTTGGACGGGCTGTCAGCTTACCGGGTGATCGCCACCCAAGCGCAGGGGTACCTTACAACGGCGGGCCGCGTGCTGGTCGAGATTGGCTGGCAGCAGGGCGACGCAGTCTGCGAGATTTTCCGCCGCTCTGGATGGGCCAGTGTTGAACTGGCGCGCGATCTTGATGGCCGCTCTCGCGTGGTTTGCGCAGGTCAACCGGCATAAATCTGCAGGTTGCATGATTTTTACGGTCGAATTTGCGCATTTGCCCTTGCCGTGCCTGCGCAGCCGTGCATATTCAGGGATGTTGCAGCGGTGGATGCTTTTGGCGGTCCCGCGCGGCGTTATGCCCAACAATCCAGGTAATCGATGACCACCAAGCGCGTCGCGCACATCGGTTCAGTAAAGCTAAACAGCACTGAAGGCTGATACTGTTTCATGAAATCTACCAGATCACGGTCCCGGTCAAAAAGTAGCCGCAACCGCAACCAGCAGGGCGGCAATGTCGTCAATCGCGTTTTTGACAGCTCGGGTCCCGAGGGTAAGGTGCGTGGCACACCGCAGCAGGTGATTGAGAAATACAATCAGCTTGCCCGCGATGCGCAACTGTCCAATGACCGCGTTGCGGCTGAGAACTTTCAACAGCACGCAGAGCATTATCTGCGCCTGTTGTCAGAGGCACAGCGCGAGCAGGACCAGCGCCGCGAAGAACAGGAGCGCCAGAACCGCGAACGTCAGGCCGAGCGTGACCGCGAACGGGCCGAACGCCAGGAACGCGAGAGCAGTCAGGGCGGAGGCGATCAGCGTGAGAACGATCCCAGTAGCGTGCCACAGCCTGAGATTCAGGCCAGCGGCAAAGAGGACGAAGGCGATAGCGGTCTGGTGGAAACGCCAGAGAGCAAGCCAAAACCCAAACGCGCACCGCGGCGTAAGCCAAAGCCTAAGGTCGATGGCGAGGACGGCGGCGGGGATCAGCCCGAAGCTGCAGAATAGAAGAGACCCCGCTTTGGCGGGGTTTGTTCTTTTGAGAAAGACCTTCAGCTGACGGACCGGTCCGACATTATTCTGCGTGGTCATTGCCTTTGTGGCGCCTGCGGGTTCGAACTGCGGCGGGAGGCAAATTGGGTTGGCCACTGCCATTGCGAAAGCTGCCGCCGGGCGACGGCTTCTCCGCTGACGACATTCATCGGGCAGGAAAACGGATCATGGAAGTTTCTTGGCGAGGGTCCGAAAGACTTTGAGAGCAGTGCCGGGAACACGCGCGGATTTTGCGGCACCTGCGGCACGCCCATGTTCTACCGTTCAGATCGCTACCCCAACGAGATGCATTTCTACGCGGCCTTGTTGGAAGACCCCGAAGCAATCACCCCGACAATGCATTACCGCCCTGACGAACAGCTTTCGTGGCTGCATCTGGCGGACCCACCGCCGCACGGCTAGTCGGGATCAGTCAACCGGTGGCGGTGCCAGGGATCCTTCCGTGCGCTGCACGTATTTGATGCGTCCTTTCTCGCGCAGCACAACTTCGCGCGGCCGCCAGTCATAGCGCGTGTCCTGTGGCACCGGAGCCCAGAACAGCCGCCCGCCGTAGCGCCAGGGGTCAATCACCACACCTGCCTGCATGGGCGCGCCCTTGGGGACGATTATCGTGGTGCTATGGTCAATCAGGATCGGGTTGTCGGCATTGGCGATGGCGCGGGCGGTCTCCAGCGTCTGGAACCCTGCACTGTCCAACCGCGCCTGAATATCTTCGGCCCAGTGATAGCATAGTCCGCGCGGCCGCTGGCCTGCGTTCACTTTCGCATTATGGATCAGGGCGGTGTCCGAAATCTCATAGGCAAGCGCCAGCTGGTGTGTGGCGGTGTAGGACAAGCGCGCGGCGCGCGTTGCCTCTGCGGGGTCCACGTCAGGTGAAAGGCGCTGGATACTGGCAGCAAGAGCCGCGATCTCGGCCTCGGTGCCGCGCACCGGACCTTTGGTGCCACAGGCGGTCACGATCATGACCACCGCCAGCGTCACCCAGACCTTCACGTGGCAGCAAGCTCTCTGGCCAATGCACAAAAGCCCTCAAGCGGAACCTGTTCGGCCCGGTCTGTCGGTTTGATCCCCGCTGCAATCAGGCGGTCTTCGATATCCGGTGCCACGCCCTTCAGGGATGCGCGGAGCATCTTGCGACGCTGGTTGAAAGCTGCCGCAACCACGCGGGACAGAACGGCGGGATCTGCCGGAAACCTGGGCTCTGGCAGGGCCGTCAGGTGCACCACGCTTGAGGACACCTTTGGCGGTGGCGTAAAGGCACCGGGCGGCAATTGCATCACAATCCGTGCATCTGCCCGCCATTGGGCGAGGATCGCCAGACGCCCGTAGGTTTTGGAGCCGGGCTCGGCCACGATCCGCTCGGCCACTTCGCGCTGGAACATCAGCGTCAGGCTTTGCCAGAAAGGCGGCCAGTCGGGCGGCGTCAGCCAGCGCACCAAAAGTTCGGTGCCCACATTATAGGGCAGGTTCGCCGCTACGCGAATGGGCGGCGTCAGGTGCTCTAGCGGGTCGATCTCAAGCGCATCGCCTTCGATCACTGTCAGTCTGCCGGGGTAGGCATCCGCGATCTCGGCCAGCGCAGGCAGGCAGCGGCTGTCTTTCTCGATACACAGGACGTGACGCGCGCCTTCAGACAGAAGGCCACGGGTCAGGCCGCCCGGGCCGGGGCCGATCTCAAGCACATCGCAGGCGGTCAGGTCTCCTGCCTGACGAGCGATTTTGGCTGTGAGGTTCAGATCCAGCAAGAAGTTCTGACCAAGGGATTTGCGCGCCGAAAGACCGTGCGTGGCAATCACATCGCGCAGTGGCGGCAGGGTGTCGATGGCGCTCATTGCGCCTCGGCTATCCTGTGGGCCAGCCGAATGGCTTCGATCATGCTGGTGGGGTTGGCCAACCCTTTGCCCGCGATGTCAAACGCCGTGCCGTGGTCGGGTGAGGTACGGATAAAGGGCAGGCCAAGCGTGACGTTCACGCCCTTATCGAAATCCAGTGTCTTGATCGGGATCAGCGCCTGATCGTGGTACATCGCAATCGCCGCATCATAGCGGGTTCGCGCGGCGGCGTGAAACATCGTGTCCGCGGGCAGCGGGCCGGTCAGGGTGTACCCTTCGTCATTCATCATCGACACCAGGGGGGCGATCCATTGCTCTTCCTGCAGTCCCATCGTGCCGCCTTCGCCTGCGTGGGGGTTCAGGCCTGCAATGGCCAGACGGGGGTGCTTGATCCCAAAGCGGTCACGCAGGCCTGCGTGCGTGGTCTCGATCACCCGGCGCAACCGCTCGGGCGTCAGTTGGATCGGCACCTGATCCAGAGCGATGTGAATGGTCGCAGGCACCACGCGCAGCTGATCCGAGGCCAGCATCATCACGACGTCATCCACGCCGCCCAAGGCCGCCAGATATTCAGTGTGGCCCGGATAGGCAAAATCCGCACCGTCCTTTAGCGCTTTCTTGTTGATGGGGGCCGTGCAGAGCGCCGAGGCCGCACCATCACGGACCAGCGAGACGCCGAGGGCGATCATATCAATCACGTGCTGCGCATGCGCCGGGTCGGGGGTGCCAGGCACAGCATCGGGGCCAAAGTCACGGGCGATGACGGGCAGAACATCGCTGCTGAGATCAGCTGCCTGCTGAGGCCGGTCGATGACCTGCGCAGCAACGCCTTTCGGCAGATGGCGAGGGTCGCCAAGCCACACCATGGGCACTTCGCCCGCCAGTGCGGCCCATGCGCGGGCGGCAACCTCTGGCCCGATGCCTGCAGGTTCGCCGCAGGAGACCACGACCGGCAGAGGGGCTTGGGTCATTGCATCAGGATGCGCGCATCCGCACGCAGCTGGTCCATCAACAGGTCTGCATAACCTTGGAGTTTGCGTTGACGCAGCGCATTGACCACGTCTTCGCGTGTGGCCTCGGCATTGGCGGCGGCGGTGCGTTTGCACAGCACCAAGAACACAAGCGTTTGGCCATTGGCACGGGTCAGCGCGACAGAGCTTTCGCCGGGATCAAGCTTTGCCAGCTCAATGGCAATGTCCTGAGGGATTTCCGAAGGTTTCTTTGCGCCGCGTTCCAGCACCTCTTCGGGCTGGCCCTTGGCAATGCCGTAAAGGTCATCGCAAACGTCCACTTTGGCGCGGACCTTGGCAGCAGCGGCCAATCCTGCCTCGCTTCGGCCGCCGGGAATATAATAAGCAGCGTATTCGATCTCAGAATATTCGCGCGCAGGGGTGGCCGTTTCTTCAATCCCGCGCAGCTGGAACAAGGCCACCGCATTGGGAATGGGCAGCGGGGCTGTCACGTCGCCTGGTCCCAGTTCAAGCAGGATGGGGTGAAGCGCCGGGGGCAGGTTTTCCAGCGGTGTCCAAGGCATCCGCCCACCGCGTCCGCGCGATGCTGTTGCGGAGTATTGGGCGGCATAACGTGAGAATTCGGCCTCGGACTTGGACTGCGCGATACGTTCGGCCAGTGCGTTGACCCGCGCGGCATTCTGAGGCGGAGCAGGAATGATGATCTCGGACAACAGCAGCCGAATGCCTTTACCCGACGAACGGGTGTTGCCCAACGCCCGGTCGATTTCTTGTTCGGTGACATTTACGCGGCTGAGATAGCGACCCCGGATCAGCTCCCGCCAGCCCAGGGAATTTGCGACGAAATCGCGAAATGTCTCGCGAGAGATGCCCGCCTGTTCGAGCGCCTTGACGAATTCGTCGGTCGTCAGGTTCGCACGGGCCGCGAATTCTTCAAGCCCTTCCTGCAGCCCTTCCGGTAACAGCTCAATCCCCGCATCGGCGACGGCCATCGACCGCAGGCGATCATCGATCAGGGTCTCGATGATGCTATCGCGGTCGGTGCCGGGGGCATTCAGAACCTGCATGAAACGCTGGCGTTGTTGCACCTCGAACTCGGTCACCACAGCGTCATTGACGCGCGCAACCGGGGCAAAGAGGTTCTGCGCCAATGCGGCCTGCCCGGTGAGGGCCATTACGCCTGCAACCGCAAGCCCCCGGATCGTGGCGGAAAGTTTCATCTGGATCACCTTTGACATGAGCGAATGTATCGTTGATTGCCCGATGAGGCAGCAAAGCCCCGTAGGCCAACGTTAAACCCGAAATTGGTGGTAGGCTCAACACTGGTCGAGGAAGAATAGCTGCGTGCGACGGTCATATCCACGGCCACGCATTCGTTGTTGTAGCTGAGACCGATGCCTGCCGTCGCTGCGCGGTCGTCCGCGACGTTAAAGCGCCAGTCTGCTTTGACCGCCCAGTGCCGGTTTATTTCGTAGCGGCCATCGAGCAGGATTTCTGATACCGCGTCGGCGCGGTCCTCGGCCAGGTCTTCGTCGAGCCAAACGTAAGAGCCGCCCAAGGATCCGCGCGAAAAGCCCCAGTTGCCTCGCAGCTCTGCCTTGGCAAAGCGGAATTCCTTGTCAAACAGGCTGCGCCCGGTCAGCGACACCCCGTTGTTGGTCTTGACCTGTGCGGCCAGCAGGAAATTTGAGGTCGTTCCGTCAAGGCCGGATGAGGAGGAAAACGCCTCGTCAGCGTCGCGGCGAAATACCTGTCCCAAGCTGATGTTGGCATCCCATCCGTTTGGGTTCAGTCGCGACCAATTCAGACCGACTGCGGCGACCGTGCCGCGTTCGCGGCGGTCCGGACGCGGAAAGCGGGACAGCGACAACAGGTTGCCTTCATCGAATTCCACACGGGTGCTTTCATCGTTCGGCACCAAAAGCCGCTCACCCCGTGTCCAGCCGATCTGCGCGATGGGCTCAAGCACTTCAGTGATGCCTCCTGCACGCCGCCGCAGCATCGGGTACCGCAGTGCCACAGCCGCGCGGGGGACGATGTCGGACTGGTTCTGTGCAAAGGTGGCATCCTGTGTGATGTCGAAAAGATTGAAACTCACACCAGTCTGCACATCCGCGACGATCCCGCTGCCCCATGTCATCCGGCGTAGCCAGTCTGCACGCCCGTGAATGCGCGCCACGTCGCGGCCATCGACCTCCAGATCCGGGTCCGGTCCGTCGGTGTCACGGTCCGAATTGCGCCGGTGCGTATGCGCTTCGATCGTGAACCTCAGCTCGCCGCCCACGGCAGCCGGGAAGAAACGCCGCTCATATTCGCCGTCCAGCACCACCGTGGCGAGGTTATCGTTGATGTCTCCGGCGCGCAGGCTTTCGAAATTGTAGAAACTGCCACGCACAAATTGGTCCCGTCGCGCCCGGCTGACCGTGACCTGACTTTCCAGCCGGTCCTGAAGGAAATACCCGTATTCGTTCAGATATGCCCGATCGGTCGTTGTCTCGATGTCGAAATGTAGCTTGTAATCTCTTTTGAGGTCAAAATCGCCCTGCCCAAAAAGATATCCGCGTGTTTTGTCGGGGCGCTGATCATCGCGTGTGATTGCGCCTTCGAATTCGATACGACCACTGCGGAATGCTTGTCTGTACCGCAATTCCAAGGTGCGGGTCACGCTGGAGAAATAGGGGGTTACTGTTAAGTCGCGGTGGTCTCCCAGCTTGATGAAATACGGGATTTTTAGCCCGGTCCCCAACTGCGATGTGCTTCGGATTGAGGGGACAAGAAAACCCGTTGCACGTTCCAGCCGTGGACCCGGCAGGCGCAGGCGCGGCAGGTAGAAGACCGGTACGTTCAGAATGCGAAACTGAGCCTCGTCAAAATAAAGCTGTTGTTCCAACTGGTCGTGTATCACCCTCTTGGCCCTGATCTGCCAAAGCGGTGCGCGCCCGTCTTCACATACCCGGCATGATGTCACCGACGCCTTTGAAATCTGGTTGTAGCGTCCATTCACGCGGTCGATCTGAAGCGCAGCGACTTGCAACTGCTGCGCCAATATCAGCCGTGCGCCCACCAGCAGGCCATTTTGCAGATCTGCATCCAGTTCCGCCGCATCGGCCAGAATGATGGTTTCGGTTCCTTCCGTCAGGGTGATCGGCCCTTTGATGCTGAGCGCGCCGGTATCCTGATTGTACTGGATTGAGGCCGCCTTGATCCGCGTGCCGTTCTGAAACGCTTCCACATTTCCCTGCGCCACAAGGGTCCGATCCGACGTGATGAAAACCTCATCTGCAATCAAAATTGCGGGGGTCTGGTCTGTCTCTTGTGCTGTTGTCTGCAGGGGCAGGACCAAACACGTCATGATCAGGATCAGATGACGCAGCACGTTAACCGTCCTCCGCATGCAGCAGCAGGCCGATGGCCAGCAGGGTTGCTGCGATGGGGGGCGCCCAAGCGGCAAGCAGAACCGGAATTTGCCCGTTTTCACCCAAAATTTGGGCAAAGCTGCGAACAAAGTAAAGCGCGAAGCCCAAGAGCACTGCCGTCAGCACTGCAACCCCTGTACCGCCAAAGCGCGTGTGCCGCATGGTAAATGCACTGGCCACAAGCACCATTGCCATAAGGAACAAGGGCCGCGCAAATTCTGCCTGCAGCCAGACCTTGTGGCGTTGTGTGCTGAAGCCTGCTTGTTCAAGCTGTCGAATAAATGTCGGCAGGTTGTAGATTGAAACCGCAGCAGGTTTACCGATGCTTTCCCGGATCCGCTCAAGCGTGAGGGAAGACGGGATTTGCAGTGTTTCAAAAAATTGCGCATTAGCCTCCGCGTTCATCCCTGCACGCAGTGGCCAAGACTTGGCATTGCGTAAAGACCAGGCCCCGCCCTGCAAGGCTGCACTGCCTGCTTCAATCCGCCGTATCGGGCCATCCTCAAAGTCGTAAGTCAAAAAAGTCACGTCATAGAGAACTGAGGCGTCCGCATTCGATCGCCATGCGCGGATCACGGTTTGCCCTTCTGCGCTGCCTTGACGCAGCCAGAGACCTTCATCGCTGATCGAAAGGGCCGAAGCGCCGCCTGCGCGGTAGCTTTCTGACAACTGCAGATACCGGTTGCCCGTGGCTGCGACGATCGGGTTCAGCATCCCAACGGCCATCAATCCGATCAGCAGCGCAACGAAAACCGGCGCAATCAGCGCACGCATGGCGGACCGCCCTGCCGCGCGGGTCACGATCAGCTCGGATGACCGCGCGAGTGAGATAAAGAGCGTCACCGTCGCCAAAATCATGATCAGCGGCAAGATCAGATTGATCGTTTGTGGTGCATTGAGAAGTGTCAGGCCCAATATCTTTTGCCAGCCAATGTCGTAGCTGCCGAATTTGCGGGCCTGCTCCACGGCGTCAACCAGCATCACCAGTGCAAACAGAACGCCGGTAATCAGCAAAAATGCCATGGCAAATCGGCGGGCGAAGTACACATGCAGGATCATGCGGCGACCCTCCTGCGGCGGAACCAAGCAGGGTGCGACAGGTGCCAAAGCATTCCGAGAACCAATAGAGCGCCAATGGCCGATGGCACATACATCAACACCCACAGCGACGCGTCGCTGCGCACGGTATTCACCAGTGTACCCCGGATGCCATCAACTGCGATCAGCGCGGCAAAGGCGATAGCGACCTCTCTCCAGACGCCGAAGCGTGAAAATCCGCCCATCAGCAGTGTCGCGAACCCAACCATTGCCGCCACGATACAAAAAAGCGACTGCGCAAAACGCGAGTGCAGTTCTTCGGCGATGATGCCGGTGCTGTCACCGGTCCGTGCCGCGATGCGGTCCCAATTGCTCATTAATTGTGGTGTTATGAGATTGGGCACGGACAGGACACCGCCTTCCGTTTCATTGACGAGCGCCGAGATATCGAATGAGAAATCCCGGAACGTTGCGGTGGCAAGGCGCTTTTCGGCTTTGTTCAATCTTTGGGCCAACCCATCGACCATGATCAGTGTCGTGCCGGGGCCGTTTCGGACCAGATATGCTTGCGCGGCGGTGTAAATCACACCTTCCAGAGCATCGCGCCGGTCTGACAGAAACACGTCGCGCAGCACGCCATCCGCGTCGATCAGCCGGGTATAAAAGGTCACGTTTTCTGTCGGGTGCAGAAACTGGCCTTCGCGCAGCAGGCTGGCGGTGACGTTTTGCGAAATTTCTGTTTCGCGCTGGTTGAGCTGTGCTTGGGCCATCGGGACAAGGAAATGGCTCAGCACGCTCATCATTGCCGCCACGCATAGTCCAAAGACAAATACAGGCCGGGCCAATCGCCATGGGCTAGAACCCGTGGATTGGAGCACTGTCATCTCTGACTCGCTGCTCATCCGGTTGGTGACATAGACTGCGCCGGCAAATGCGGCGATGGGCAACACCGTGGTAATTAGCTTGGGCAGGCCAAGTGCAGTAAATTCAAGGAATACAAGGGCGGACTGACCATCCCCGATGAGCCTGTCAAACAGGACGACAGCGCGGTTGATCCAGAACAGCGCGACCAGAACCAATGCGAAAAAGCCAAACAGCAGCAAAAGCTGTGACAGCATATAGCGGTCTAGTCTGGCCACTGCGCTCCCCCAAAGATGCTCGCCAAGGGCTGTTTTTTCAATTGTCTAAAGCAAAATATGGTCGGGGAAAACTGCTAACTGGTCATGGTTCGTCCGACGCGCTAGGTCTTGTGGCAAATCAGAACAAGGGCCCATGACATGACCGCACTTACCCCGATCAGCTTTGCCGAGACCGATATTGAGAAAATTGCCGCACACACCGGCCGTGTGGCCGTTTTCATTGATCCCGAAGGGCGTCTTGATGCTGGGGCGCGGCGGGTGAACAAGCTGACCAAAGGAGCATTGGCACGATTGGTTGAGGGGCAGGGCTTTGCCAAATCCAAACCCGGTGATGCGCAGACTTTGGCGTATCCAACGGGAATGGCGGCGGATGCGGTGGATGTCGTTCATCTGCCGCGCAAGGCCAGTGTTGATGATGCACGCAAGGCAGGTGCGTCGCTTGGCAAGATCCGCGGTGAGGCTGATCTTCTGGCTTTGGCCGCAGGTATGAACCGCGTCGGTCAGGTGGCCTACGGTCTGGCGATGCGCGATTACCGTTTCGACGATCTCAAGAGCGCGCCTAAAGAGCGCAAGGGTGAAGCCGTGTTTATGTGCAGCAAGCCCGAAGAGGCGCGGGCAGCGTCAGCGCCGTTGCTGGCTGTGGCCGAGGGTGCCTTCATGACCCGTGATTTAGTCAGTGCACCCGCAAATGTGCTGACCACGACAGCCTTCGCTGATCAGTTGGTCGAGATGGAAGAGCTTGGCCTCAAAGTTCAGGTTTTGGATGAGAAAGAGCTTGCAAAGCTAGAAATGCGAACACTTTTGTCAGTGGGACAAGGATCTGATAGCCCGTCGAAAGTCGTGGTGATGGAATGGAATGGCGGCGCCAAGGGCGATGCGCCGCTGGCGTTGATCGGTAAGGGCGTTGTTTTTGACACCGGTGGCATCAGCCTGAAACCGGCGGGCGGCATGGAAGATATGACCATGGATATGGGTGGCGCTGGGGTTGTCGCTGGCACCATGCGCGCATTGGCCCGGCGCAAGGCCAAGGCCAACGTGGTAGGACTGGTGGGTCTGGTCGAGAACATGCCTTCAGGCACTGCCATCCGGCCCGGCGACGTCATCAAGTCCATGAAGGGCGACACAATCGAGGTGATCAACACCGACGCGGAGGGGCGTTTGGTGCTCTGTGACGTGATGTGGTACGCGCAGGAGCGGTTCAAACCTTCCGGCATGATTGATCTGGCCACCCTCACCGGGGCGATTATTATCGGACTGGGACACGAGAACGCGGGCGTGTTTTCCAACGACGACACGCTGTGCAACGCATTTCTGAAGGCAGCGAGCGCTGAAGGTGAAGGCGCATGGCGGATGCCATTGGGGCAGGGTTATGATGATCAGTTGAAAAGCCAGATCGCGGACATGAAAAACATCGGCGGCAGGCCTGCGGGATCAATCACCGCCGCACAATTCCTTTTGCGGTTCGTGAAGGACGGCACTCCCTGGGTCCATCTGGATATCGCGGGCGTTGCCTCGGTCAAGTCGGACACGATGCTCTCGCCCAAGGGTGCGACCGGTTGGGGTGTGGCGGCACTCAACCGTCTGGTGTCTGACATGTTCGAAAAAGCCTAAACCAAGATGGGGGCCGCCTATTTCTATCACCTCACGCGGCGTCCGTTGGTGGAGACGCTGCGGATGCTGGTTGGAAAGTCGCTTGATAACGGCTGGCGCGTTGCAGTGCGCGGCGCGGACGATGCCGGGCTGGAAGCGCTGGATAAGGCTCTATGGCTTGGGCCTGAAGACAGCTTTCTGCCACATGGCATTGCAGGTGGTCCAAGGGATGCGGATCAGCCGGTTTTGCTGACCACCGCAATGGTCGCGGCCAATACGCCCCAATGCGTGATGTCAGTGGGTGGGGCCGAGGTGACGGCGGAGGAAGTGGCGGCACTTGAGCGCGTTTGTGTGCTGTTTGACGGGGATGACGAGGCGGCACTGAGCCGTGCACGCGGGCAATGGAAAGCGCTGAAAGACGCAGGTGCCGCAGCGCAATACTGGTCCGAGGAATCAGGCCGGTGGGAAAAGAAAGCAGAAACCTAGCTGCCCAAAGTGGAGAGGGTCATGTGTTCCGCGGCAGTGCTGCGCGATGTTGGGCGATAATGCTCAGGCGGACCTCCTAGCGCGTGAGGATCAGTTCTCCGCCTGAGATTTCAATGCGGCCCCAGCGTTGCAGGTAACCCATGCCAAGCAGTGATTGCTCCATCACGCCTTCGTTCACGACGGCTGGCACATCGCGGTCGGTGACTTCACCCAGCCGCACCTCTTCAAGACGGACAAAGGCTGTGCGCACTTCGCCATTCGCAGTATTGGCACGGCCAAGATAGGATAGGTCTTGTGGGTTAATGCCAGCGCGGGCGGCGTCCCGTTGGGTCAAAACCATATCAGTCGCGCCGGTATCCACGACAAAGCGGATCGGAGCATCGTTCACCTCAAGGCTGAGATAGTAATGCCCGTCGCGCGCCCGCGGCACGATGATCTGACCCGCGCCTGTAACGCTGATCTGCGGTGTACGGGCGTCGCGGCTGATGTCTTGCCACAAACCCACGGCAGCAGCCCCGCCGATAAAGATCATGCCCCAGACAGCTGCATATTGCAGTGTCCGGTTCAGCCCTGCACGTGACTGCATGAAGAACCAGCCGCCCACCATGGCAAGCAGCACGACGAGATAAATCAATTGTCCGGTTTCAATATCGGCCATGGTCACCTTCTTATGTTCCTGGGTGTTATATAGGAACGCGTGACGTTTCTGTCAGGTAGGGCCGGGTCCAAAACCAAACGCCGCAAGCCCATCGAGGACAAACTGAACGGACAGGGCGGCCAGCAGCATGCCGAGGATACGAGTAATCACGTCAATGCCGGTCTTTCCGACCACGCGGTCAAGGTAGCTCGACAGCATCAGGATCACTGCCATCGCCATGAGCACAAGCGCCGTGATCGACAGCACGGTGATCATGCCCTCACCGCCGGGGCGTTCACCGATCAGCAGAATGACCGAGGCAATCGCCCCCGGGCCTGCCATTAATGGAATCGCCAGAGGGAAAATCGAAGGGTCGTCAGGATGTTCTTCTTCGGTCTTGTCCTCGCGGCGTTTGCTGCGGCGTTCGAACAGCATGTCGAGGGCTGTCAGGAACAGAAGGATGCCACCGGCAATGCGGAAGGCAGGCATTGAAATGCCGACGAAACCCAGAAGTGCCTCGCCGAAAAAGGCGAAAAGGGCGAGAATAAAGGCAGCGGTCAGCGTGGCGCGTATTGCGACACGGCGGCGATGCGCTGTTGTCATGCCGCGGGTAAGCGCGAGGAACAGAGGCGCAATGCCGATTGGGTCGATCACCACGAACATGGTGACGAAGACGGTGATCATATAGGCGGTGTCGAGTTCCATATCGGCCGTTACCAAATTGTGGGCACTGCCCAATACGTTTCTGAGGGGCTTTGCCTCGTTGTGATCAAAGCTCGGTTTGCCAAGTGGACTTTGGCCCAAAGGGACGACGGTCAGGCAGTCGCCTTTTCCAGTTTCTCTTCGGCGCTCATCCACAAGCCTTCGGCGCGGTCAAGAGCGTCCATGACTTCGGCGTATTTCTTGTTCCAGACTTCCAGTTCGCCCACCTTGCCGTCCTCGTAAAGGGCGGGGTCAGCAAGCTTGCTGGCCAGTTTGTCGCGCATCTCGTTCAGTTTGTCGACACGCGCCTCAGCTTTGCGGACTTCCGAGCGTAGGGCGAGGACCTCATCGCGGCTTGCGCGTTTCGGTTTGGGTGCTTCTTTCGGCCTGGCGTTCTTGCTGACGGGTTTCGTCGGCGCCAGCAACATCTTGCGATACGCTTCGAGGTCTTCCTCGTAGGGTTTGACGGTGCCGTTCGACACCAGCCAGAGGCGATCGGCCACCATGGACAGCAGATGCATGTCGTGACTGACGAGGATCACTGCCCCTGAATACCGCGTGAGCGCTTCGACAAGCGCCTCGCGGGATTCGATATCAAGGTGGTTCGTGGGCTCATCCAGGATCAGCAGATGTGGCGCGTCAAGCGTGGCAAGCAGAAGCGAGAGGCGGGCCTTTTGCCCACCAGACAGGCGGCCCACTTCGGTTTCGGCCTGTTCAGGACCAAGGCCGAAGCCAGCCAGTTGCGCGCGCAGCTTGGAGTGCTGCGTGGCAGGTCGCGCGCTGATCATGTGTTGCAGTGGGGTTTCGTTGACGTGAAGTTCGTCCACCTGATGCTGGGCAAAGAAGCCGACGCGCAGCTTGTTCGCCTTGACCTCTTTGCCCTGCATAAGCGGCAGACGATCCGAAAGCAGTTTGGCCAGGGTTGATTTACCCTGACCGTTTTTGCCCAGCAGCGCGATACGGTCGTCCTGATCGATCCGCAGATTCAGGCGCGACAGGACGGGCGATCCTTCAGTGTAGCCCACGGCGCCGCCCTCGATTGAGATGATCGGCGGTGAGAGTTCTTCGGGCTCGGGGAATGTGAAGACGCGCTTGGCCGCCTGTTCGGGCGTCGCGATCATATCCATCTTTTCGATCATCTTGATCCGCGACTGGGCCTGTTTCGCCTTGGAAGCCTTGGCTTTGAAACGGTCCACGAAGGCCTGCATGTGGTCGCGGCGTGCCTGCTGTTTCTTGGCCATGGCGGCCTGCACGGCACGTTGTTCCGCCCGTTGGCGGGCGAATTGGTCGTAGGGGCCCTGATAATAGGTCAGTTTGCATTCATCGAGATGCAGAATGCCGCCCACCGCACGGTTTAAGAGCTCGCGGTCGTGGCTGATGATGATGACCGTGTGAGGATACTTGGCCAGATAGCTTTCGAGCCAGAGCGCGCCTTCAAGGTCGAGATAGTTCGTAGGTTCGTCCAAGAGCAGCAGGTCAGGCTGGGCAAAAAGCACTCCTGCAAGTGCCACGCGCATGCGCCAGCCGCCGGAGAAGGCGGAACAGGGCATATGCTGTTCTTCGTCTTCAAAGCCGAGCCCCTTGAGGATGGACGCGGCGCGGCCTTCGGCGGACCACGCGTCGATATCCGCGAGGCGCGACTGGATATCCGCGATGCGGCCCGGATCTGTAGCGGTTTCAGCCTCGGCCATCAGGGCTGCGCGTTCGGTATCCGCTTCAAGCACCGTATCGATCAGTGAGGTTTCGGACGAGGGCACTTCCTGTGCCACGCCGCCGATCTTGGCCCGCGAGGGCAGGGTGATTTCGCCGCCATCAAGGCCCAACTCGCCCCGGATAATGCGAAAGAGCGTTGTCTTGCCCGCACCGTTGCGACCGACAAGGCCGACTTTGTGGCCTTCGGGAATGACGGCGGAGGCTTCCTCGAACAAGGGGCGGCCTTCGACTGAGTAGTTGATTTCTGAAATACGCAACATGGGCGCGGTGTGAACCAATGCCATGCCCACGTCAATCGCGGGTTTTCACCGACCAAGGCCCATGCTAGGGAGCGCCCAAATTAACACCCCCAAAGGAGCAAGCCACATGGCCCTTGAGCGTACATTCTCGATCATCAAGCCCGATGCAACCCGCCGCAACCTGACCGGTGCGATCAACAAGAAATTCGAAGATGCGGGTCTGCGCATTGTTGCGCAAAAGCGCATCCACCTGACCAAAGCGCAGGCGGGCGAATTCTACAAAGTCCACGCCGAGCGTCCTTTCTATGACGAGCTTTGCGAATTCATGGCCTCCGCGCCAATCGTTGCACAGGTTCTCGAAGGTGAAGGTGCCATTGCAAAGAACCGTGAAGTCATGGGCGCCACCAACCCTGCGGATGCCGCACCAGGCACCATCCGTGCCGAGTTTGCCGAGAGCGTCGGCGAGAACTCTGTCCACGGCTCTGATGCGCCTGAGACGGCAGCGATTGAAATTGCTTATTTCTTCTCCGGTCTGGAGCTGGTGGGCTAAGCCTGCTTTCTAGCCGATAGGAACAGGAAGGCCGCAGCGATGCGGCCTTTTTCACGTTTGGGAGACTGGTTGGGCGCCTTGTTGCACAAGATGCTGCTCCAACAGATCGACGTTGCGTGACTTTGATCGCCAGCCGATGTCGAAAATGTCTCCGACCAGCGGTATTGCGCCGATGGCAAGATCGATGCCCATGTTGGCGCCCATGCGCGCGAGTGTGCCGGTAGACACCCCCATCCGTCTTGCTTCTTTCATGATGTAGAGAGACGGCGCAATTGCCAGCGCGTCGCCGATACCCGGCACAAGCCCCAGAATCGCGTCCCAGCCGATGCGTGTCCCGATGACAGGCAGGCGGTAGGCGTTGTCCATGGTCGTGGCCAGCTTGCGCAGGCGTCTCAGATCGTGGGCGTAGGGGTGCGTTGGGTGTGACATGCTGCTTTTTCGTGCTGCTGATACTGGGATGAACGTCCATTATGCAGCAAGGTTCCAGCCCGTTCAGGGCGCGCGCACACCAATGTCGTCGAGAAGTTGATCGATATCTGTGACGCGGTCGCTGGTATTGGCCGATTTCAGGGCGTCGAACCGTTTGCGAAGTGCAGCCTTCTCATCACCGACACAATCGTTCCATGGACGGCCTTGAAGGCCCATCACAAGCGCATAATAGCCTATGAAATGAGGTTGCATGCCGCTGGCAAGCAGTTTGGCATAGGCTGCGTCAGGGCCAAGATCGCGCAGCGCTTCTGCGCTCGCTATGCCCGCCTTGAGGCATGCGGCTTCGACCGCGGGGCCCAGGTTACGGATGGTTGAGACAGGTGTGCCCATGTTTGTAAACTAGGTCAGGTGTCCATCCGCTGTCACGCCTTAGATGCTGGCATAGTCCGTGATAATTGGTTTCGGCGCCGGCTTTGCTGTGGACGCGGGCTGATGCGGCTGCGTCGGCTTTGGTGGCACGGGCTTAGGCTTTGGGGTATCAAGACGTCCCATTTGACTGCTCCTTTTTCAGGGCCAGAGAGGCGGTCTGTCCGACCTACGCAAGCAAGGCTGCGCCAGAAGAATGCCGGCGTCGGGGCGAGAAAGGGGCAATGCAGAGGTTTTATGCAGGCGGTGTCAGACGGTAATGCGTGATCTGTCTCCAGGTGTCGCGAGGGTTCAAGGTGATCTGGGGAAAACCCGGCTGATGCGGTGCATCGGGCCAGAACTGGGGCTCAAGGGCGATGCCGCCATAAGGTTTCAGGTCGTGGCCGTTTTCCAACACACCCTTCAGATCAGGCAGAAAAGCACCGTTATAAACCTGCAGGCCCGGCGCGGTGGTGGCGATTTCAAGCTGTGTCCCGTTTGACCCGGCCAACCTTGCGCAGCTTTGCGGCTTGGTATGGCTTTCCGGGGCAAGACAGAAATTTTCATCAAGGGCAGGGGTCAGGGGCACAGGGCGCAGCGTGCGGAAATCGAACTCCGTATGGGCAACGGGCGCTATGTCACCCAACGGTAGATTTCGACTGTCAGTGGGGACATAGCTATCGGCTCTGACCTCAAGCAAATGGCTTGATACATCCGACAAACCGTCCAGCATCCAATACGGGTGGGCGGCGATGTTCATCGGCGTCGGCTGATCTGTCCGCGCCGCGATCTCAAGCGTGAGGCATGCGCCTGCGATGCTGTACGTCGCCTTGATATTGCGATTGCCCGGAAGACCCTGATCGCCGTCCTTTAGGTCAATCTGCAATGTCACGCTCTGGTCTGTGCGCGCGACTATATCCCAATCCAGCGTGTGAAGCCCATCTGGCCCGGAATGCAGAGACGTTTCGCCATTCTCGTTGCGGGTCATCTGGTAGACTTTGCCGTCCAGCGGGATTTGTCCCGCCTTAATGCGATTTGCAACAGGCCCTACAAGATGGCCTGCGTAGACCGGAATGCGAAAGTGATCCTCCGGGTCGGCAAATCCCAAGACAAGGTTCTCAGACCTCTGCGTAAACCGCACTGCGCTCAGCGTTGCCCCGCGCGGAAGGATGCTGGCGTTCAGGGCGTCAGAGCGCAAATGAATGGGTATGGTCGTGGTCACCGGTTTAGACTGAGCAGGTTTAGACGAAGGGTCAAGGGTTTGATGTCGCGTATGAAATCTGATCACTCAGCGAATAATAGCTGCCCTCATTCAAGGGAGGACAGGGCTGTCTGGTTCTGCAGTCTTGACTGATTTTGGGCGCTTGTGATCAGCGCACGGGAATTCAGCGCTTCTCAACGCGCGTCCCACTTTTTCAAGGTCAAATGCCTTGCAGGGCTGAGGCAGGATAGTGGCCGACACAACTTAATTTTTAGGGAAAGAAACGCGGGAACGGCGGGTTTCTCACAAGTTGTTTGTAGCCAGTTAAAGTCTGTTTGAAAGAAACGGGACGCCACCTCATCCACAGCAATAAGAGCACTCAACATGAAACATATTCTGGTCCTTATCTTCTCTCTTGCCTTTGCGCAGCCCGGCTTCGCGGGCATTGACTTTGGCGCACCGCAAGAGGCCGATGCCCTGGCTGACCGGATGATTGGCATCATCGACAATGAAGGGCTTGATGCTGCGGTTGAGGCGATGCATGACCCGTCGCAGCCGTTTCGCACCTCCCGTATGGGCGTGAATCTGTTTCGGGGATCTTTTGTTATCTCAGACAACAGAGAGCCTGAAATGGTGGCAAGTGACTATGGACAAACAGCAGATCTGACTGGCGCACCTGCATGGCCGCGCATTGTCGCCGCAGCACGTGACAATGGGGTGGCGACGTTGCTGTGGTATCATTACGATACCCAAGAAGTCTATGAATATCAGTGCCATGCCCGGGCCGCCAAATCTGTTGACGCCTCCGTCATGGTCTGCCGCTAGACGGGGGCAGGCTCTTGGCCACCGAAAAGATCGCTCCCTTCCTTAAAGACAAGGACCCCTTCACGGCGGTCTTCTTGCTGGTTCTGGCAGGTCTTGGCGTTGCGTTTATGGTGGCGATCGGTTGGGGTTGGTATGCGTTGTCCGCGATTGATCGGTCGATACAGGTCTGGAACAATCTTGACTATGTTCATTCCGCCGCCGATGCCTTGGAAGCCGAGGCCACGGTGCTGCAGGCGGGCACTCAGGCTGATGCAGAAATCGCCGGACTGGATATCGGTATTACTGAGCTTTCACGGTGGGTCGAGACACGGTCCTTGTCAGTAGACCTTGCCAAACGCTCAGAGGCTGTGCGGATGCATCTTGTCTCCCTGGATGATGCGCAAAAGAGGTCCGCCGCCGCGGTGGATGCGTTTGAAGAGAATCTGTCAGGCATAATCAGTGCTGCGTCGTTCGCTCTCAGCAAAAAACGTGCAGATATGGACGACCTGAGTGCGCAGGAAGCGCGCTTGATCCAACAGGAAGCAGAGCAAAGTGCTGCCAAGGAAAGGCTCTATGACAGTGTACTGAGGGCGCAGCGGGCAGAGCGGCAAATCTCGGCAGGTCTTCGAATGGGGGCGCTGGGAAACAGCGATGAGATGCTGCGAAGTTCCGCTGCGCGGGCCTTGGCTGATTTGCCTGATTGCATCCCCGAACCCGCAAAACCGCAGTGCGGGGCGTCTCCTGCCCGGCTCAAGGCTGCTTTGCAGCAAGTTGCGCACAGCGAGGATGTGGCTGCCATATTGAGAATGGCGTACACTGCCGCGACCGCTTACCAACGTGCTCTTGCAAACGACCGCGAGGTACTCCACCTTGAAGCCGCTACGACACAGCGGGCAATAACCGCCCAAAGAATAGCGTTGGTCCAGATCCAGAACGAGGTGGAACGCCTTTCCCGTTTTGTGACGCTCAGCAACACCTTGCGCAGAAGTGCGATAGAGGTCGAGGCAGCCTCGTTGTCGGATTTGGATATGGTGACAACACGCGCACGGGTTACGCTGACGCGTTTTATGGCGCCTGCACGGGCGATCCGGCCCCTGCTGCCGGACAATGGCAAGGGTGCGGCTTCGCTGATCTTTTTGAGTGATCTTCTGGACAGAAGGTGGAAAAGCATCGGGGATGCACTTGTGGCTCGGCTGGAAATAGAACGAGAGATTGTTGCCATTAAGGACCGCACGGAGGCGGCCGTCGAAGTTGCACGCGATCAGGCAGTGACAGCCATCTCAACCATTACGAGCGCTGGCGTGGCGGTGACCTTGGCGCTTTTTACGGCGGTAGGTTTTGCGGCACAGATTTTGCGTCGGTATGTGGTAATGCCGGTCCGTTCACTCACGCAGGCTATCCTAAGCCTGGCGCGGGGCGAACGCGCGGAGTTGGCCTATTTCGGCGGAGCGCTCGGCCTGAAGGCGCTCAGGGACGCTTTGATATCTTTGCGGGAAGTCTTTGTGGAACGTGACGCCCTTTTGTCCGAGACATCGGCGCAGAAGGAAGCGCTGGAAGCCGCGCATGATTCAATTCAGTATCAAGCGCTGCATGACGCACTGACAGGCTTGCCAAACCGACGGGCGCTTGAAACTGATATGGAGGCCCTGACGTCAAATGAGGGCGATGAAAAGGACTTTGCTTTTCTGCACATCGACCTCGACCGGTTCAAGGAAATCAATGACACTCTGGGTCACGACGCCGGGGACTTCATTCTGAGGCATGTCGCAAAAATTCTTGATGAACAAAAGCCTGACAGCACGACGGTGCACCGGATTGGCGGCGATGAATTTCTACTATTTGTACAGTCAGGCGCGTCGTCTATTGACCTTGTTGCCCTGGGCCAATCGATCGTAACGGAACTTGGTTGCCCGGTTGATTTTCAAGGTCGTGTGTGCCGCTACGGGGCCAGTATTGGCGTCGCGCGTGGATCGGACAGCGCAAATGATCCCCATGCGGCACTGATGCATGCGGATGTGGCCCTTTATGAAATGAAACGCGCCGGACGCAACGGAGTGCGGTGCTTTACAGACGCGATGCGGGTCGAAATCCTGCGACTGCGCAGTACTGCGGACGACATCCTGCGGGGATTGGAGGAGGGTGAGTTTGTCCCGTTCTACCAACCCCAGTTCCGTGCAGGCGACAGGTCACTCTACGGCGTTGAAGTGTTGTGTCGCTGGCAGCATCCCGAGCGCGGTCTTTTGCCGCCCTCCGAATTTCTGCCGGTTGCGGAAGAACGCAACACTATTGGAGAGATCGACCGATCGATTTTCCAAATTGTCGCAAATGATGTTGATCTGCTGCAAGCGGCAGGCCAAAGAATTCCCAAGGTTGGGTTCAACGTCACACAAGACAGGTTGATGCAACACAGCCTGATCGAAGAGCTATCGGCCATTACGGGCAAGGGGTTCGGTGTTGCCGTCGAGCTTCTTGAATCAATGTCTCTGGACGAACCCAGTGAAAATCTCAGATGGGCGCTCGACAGTCTTCAGGAAGCCGGCGTGCTTATTGAAATAGACGATTTTGGCAGCCATCGTGCCTCGATTGCCGCACTGACCGCAGTGTCCCCCGACGCAATGAAGATTGACCGGACAATCGTGATGCCGATTCTGGAAAAGCCGACCCAGCGCGAATTGGTCCGTGCGATCATCGGCATCGGAGATACCTTGGGCATCGACGTTGTTGCTGAGGGGGTGGAGACCGAAAAGCACGCCGAGCAGCTTGCAGATATGGGATGTACGGCTCTTCAAGGGTATGCGCTATCTCACCCTCTGCCACTTGACGCGCTTCATACGTTTTTGGCTGAAATGGCTGGCAAAACCGCAGTGTCCAACAAGGCAAAAGCAAGTTAAATCAACCGGATGGTTTTACGGAATATGGGACCATCCGCGGACGGCCTGGCATTCAGCCGAAATTGAAGCTTTTCGGAAGGCTAGGAAAAATGGCTCCGACGGTAGGGATCGAACCTACGACCAATTGATTAACAGTCAACTGCTCTACCGCTGAGCTACGTCGGAACGGTCTGGGCGATATAGCAGTGTGTTTTTGGCACGTCCAGAGGGTTTTGCCCCGTTTTGCGGAATTTTTCGGGACTAGTCATCATCGAGTTGAAATTTCGCTTCTGCGTGCAAGTCCTCGACTGGAGAAACCACAGATTTCCCCGTTAAATCAACAAGGTGCGCCAATACATTGCGCGTCGCTGCACCAAGAAGCGCGGGCGGTGTGTCGGCATAAACCGTTGTAGCAATCTCACGGGCGGTGGCTGGGCCCTGGCGCAGTTCTGCCAGAATGGCCGCTTCACGGCCCAGGCGGTGTTTGATCAACCACTCAAGCCGAGCGGCGGGTGTTCTGACAGGGGCCCCGTGTCCGGGATAAAATACATCCCAGTCGCGGGCGGCAAGTTTGGCGCAGGAAGCCATGAAATCGGTCAGGTCCCCATCGGGCGGTGACACCAGCGATGACGCCCAGCCCATCACGTGATCCGCAGTGAAACAGATGTTGCCCCAACCCAATGACAGGTGATTGCCGATGTGTCCGGGCGTGTGCAAGACCTCCAGCTGCCAATCATCCCCGGTGATCAAATCGCCATCCGCCAAGGCCTGATCCGGTACAAAGCTGTCATCAATGCCTTCGCCGCCGCCCATCAGACCTGTGGCTGCCAGCCGCTGCATGACCTCCGAACGACCTGCGCTGGCATCGCCAAAGGCCAGTACCGGCGCACCAACCCTGTCCGCCAAGGGCCGGGCCAACGGGGAATGATCCAGATGCGTGTGGGTTACGATGACGTGTGTGATTTCCTGATCTGGTCCGACGGCGTCCAGAATCGCCTGCAGATGTGCGGTACTCTGCGGGCCGGGGTCAATCACGCCCAGACCTTTCGTACCAACAATGTATGTATTGGTGCCGCGGTAGGTCATGGGGGACGGATTGGGCGCTACGATCCGGCGCAAACCGGGGCTTAACGTCTCGGCAAGGCCCACGGGCGGGTCGAAGTCATCGGGTGGCAGCATGGTTTGACCTTTCACAGGGGCGGGACGCTGGCTAAGGTTTACGCCATGTCCTTTACCTGGCTCAAACATTATATGCCGCGTGGCATTTACGGGCGGGCGGCGCTGATCTTGCTGCTGCCGGTTGTGTTCATTCAGCTCGTCGTGACCGTTGTCTTCGCGCAGCGGCACTTTGAGGGGGTAACGCATCAGATGAGCGACACAGTTCTGCGTGAACTGGCACTGGTGATGGATGTGGTCAAGGACGCGCCCAGTTCGTCCTCTGTATCCGCTGCGGTGGCGGCGCAGGCAGGTCCGCTTGATATTGCCGTTCTGCCGGTTGCGGAAGCCAAGATCCCAACAGAAAGTCAGATGTTGTGGTACGATTATTCCGGTCGCGTGATCGTGCGCCGGTTCAGTGCGCTGCTTGATGGCTTCAGGGCTGTGGATCTGACGGAAGGGCGTCTGGTTCGACTGTATCTGGACAGCAGCAAGGGACCGCTGGAGATCCAATTTGACAGGCGTCGTATCTCGGCCAGCAATCCACACCAACTTTTTGTTTATACGATATTTTTTGGTGTTCTGATGACATTTATTGCGTCCATCTACCTGCGCAATCAGCTTCGGCCCATCAAACGTTTGGCACGCGTTGCCGAAGCTTTTGGCCGGGGGCGGCATTTGCCCTATTCCCCTGCCGGTGCTGTCGAAGTGCGCGCAGCGGGCAATGCGTTCGTCGATATGCGCAACCGGATAGAACGGCAGATCGAGCAACGTACGCTGATGCTGTCGGGGGTGAGCCATGACTTGCGGACGCCGCTCACCCGGATGCGGTTGGGTTTGTCGATGCTGGATGACGAAGACGCCGCTCCGCTTTTGCAGGATGTCGATGACATGCAAGGGATGCTCGATGAATTCTTGAGCTTTGCCAAAGGTGCGACCGAAGGGACGCCAGAAGCGATTGATCCGCATGAACTGATGGCCCAGGCCGTGGAAGATGCGCAGCGTGCGGGGCGGGATGTGACCTTGTTGCCGCACGAGGGTGAAGGACAGGGCACGGTGATGTTAAGGCGCAATGCGATGCGGCGGGCGGTGGACAATCTGATTTCGAACGCAGTGCGCTACGGGGCCAAGGCAGAGGTTTCGGTGATGCTGACCGACAAGACCCTGCGCATCCGTGTCGAGGATGACGGTCCCGGCATTCCCGTCGACCGCAGGCAGGAAGCGGCCAAGCCCTTTACCCGGCTTGATCCTGCGCGCAATCAGGATCAGGGCGGTGGTGTGGGCCTCGGACTGGCGATTGCGACGGACATTGCCCGCGCCCACGGTGGCGTGCTGCGGTTGGGGGAATCATCGCGATTGGGCGGATTGCGTGCAGATATTGTGATCGCGCGGTAGAACCGCGCCTTTCCCGTCGTGACCCAGCGGCACGATTGTTATTCCAGTGCTGCTTTGCCAACGTGCTCCAAATGAAGCCCGGAGTATCCCATGAACCCTTACGACATGATCAAAGCCCACCTTGATGCGGCGGTTCCGTTTGCCAGACACGTTGGTGTCAAACTGCTTGAAATCGGTGATGGAACGGCAAGCGCAGAGCTGGACCAGCGCGAGGAGGTATCTAACCACATCCAATCCATGCATGCGGGGGCGATGTTCACATTGGGCGAGGCTGCCTCAGGTGCCGCGCTTGCCGGTGCGTTTGGTCCGGCGATCCTGCAGATGCGGCCTGTAGCGGCGACTGCTGGTATCGCCTTCAAGAAAGTTGCAACAGGCAAGCTGACCGCCCATGCTCAGGCGTCGGAAAGTGGCGCGGCATTGATGCAGGCCATTGAGGATCACGGCAAGGTCGCCTTTGACGTCAACGTCGATGTGCGCGACGCCGAGGAGGACACCGTGGTTGAGATGACGGTGAACTGGTACGTCAGCAAACAGAGGTAAGGCAGGTATGGTAGGCCCGGCAGGACTCGAACCTGCAACCAAAGCGTTATGAGCGCTCTGCTCTAACCATTGAGCTACAGGCCCGCCATGCCCTTTGGGTATGCGGCAGGTGCGGTTTCGTCAAGGCTTACCGTTGCGCTGGATGCTGCGATGCACTAACCCGATGCGCAACGCGGGCCGGGCCTTGGGGGACCATTCTATGACAAGCCAGAAAAACGGGATCACCTACGCGGATGCAGGTGTCGATATCGACGCGGGCAACGCGCTGGTGGAACGGATCAAACCTGCAGCCAAGCGGACCGCGCGGCCCGGCACGATGTCCGGTCTGGGTGGCTTCGGCGCGCTCTTTGATCTCAAGGCTGCCGGGTTCGTCGATCCGGTGCTGGTGGCGGCAACCGATGGTGTGGGTACCAAGTTGCGCATTGCGATCGATACCGGAAATGTCGATGGCATCGGGATTGATCTGGTGGCGATGTGCGTGAACGATCTGGTCTGTCAGGGGGCTGAGCCCTTGTTCTTCCTTGATTATTTCGCGACTGGCAAGCTTGAGTTGGATCAGGCGGCCCGCATCATCGAAGGCATTGCCGAAGGCTGTGCGCTGTCTGGTTGCGCGCTGATCGGTGGCGAAACAGCCGAGATGCCGGGCATGTATGACGCGGGCGATTTCGATCTGGCGGGCTTTGCCGTAGGCGCCATGGAACGCGGAACAGAGCTTCCGCGCGGTGTTGCGGAAGGCGACGTGCTGCTGGGGCTGCCCAGTGACGGGGTGCATTCGAACGGCTATTCGTTAGTCCGCAAGATTGTTGAGGTCAGCGGCCTTGGCTGGGACGACGCCTGCCCATGGGGCGAGGGTACGCTGGGTGCGGCACTGCTGACACCGACAAAGCTTTATGTAAAAGGCGCTGTCGCCGCGCTGCGCAGCGATTGCGTCAATGCGCTGGCCCATATCACTGGCGGAGGCCTGACCGAGAACCTGCCGCGGGTCCTGCCCGAAGGGCTGGGCGCCGAGATCGATCTGGGGGCATGGGACTTGCCGGCGGTTTTCAAATGGTTGGCTGCACAGGGCGGTATGGCTGAGGCTGAATTGCTCAAAACCTTTAACACAGGCATCGGCATGATCGCCGCCGTGCCGCAGGATCAGGTGGAGAAAGCCCGCGAAGCCTTTGCAACAGATGGTCACGCCGCCTTAGAGATTGGTCGCATCGTTGCTGGGGCTGGTGTCAGCTACAAAGGCAGCCTTCTTTGACCAAGCGCGTCGCTATTTTCCTATCGGGCGGTGGCTCGAACATGCGGGCGTTGGTTGAGGACATGACCGGCGATCATCCGGCGCGGCCCTGTCTGGTCTTTTCGAACCAGGCAGATGCCGGCGGCATTGCTTGGGCCAAAGAGCGCGGTATCCCGACAGAGGTTGTCGATCACCGCCCGTATAAGGGCGACAGGGCTGCTTTCGAGGCCGCTATCACCGAAAAAATCACACCCTATAAACCCGACATCATCTGTCTGGCCGGTTTCATGCGCAAGCTGACCGGGGCGTTCACGGATCAATGGGCAGGTCGGATGATCAATATTCATCCGTCACTCTTGCCCAAGTATCGCGGGCTGCACACACATGCGCGCACGCTTGAAGCCGGGGATACCCGGCATGGGTGTACCGTGCACGAAGTGACGGCAGAACTGGATGATGGTCCAATATTGGGACAGGCCAGCCTTGAGGTGCATCAAGATGATACACCTGAAACGCTTGCTGCACGTGTCTTGAAGCTGGAGCATCAGCTTTATCCCGCATGTTTGCGCCGGTTTGCCGAAGGCAACCGCGAGCCGCTTTGCATCAAGGCCTGACTGGTCATTCCGCGTGGCGTGCGCTAGCTGTTCTGTAACTACGGTATTGCCGTTTCCTGCGTGAAGTGAGCCCATGAGAACAATAACCACGACTGCCGACCTTGCTGAATTTTGCGCGCAAGCTGCTTCTCATCCGTTTGTTACTGTCGATACTGAATTTTTGCGGGAACGCACCTATTATTCCAAGCTGTGTCTGGTGCAGCTTGCGATGCCCGGAACGGACGACGACAATGCTGTTTTGGTGGACCCACTGGCCGATGGTATCGAGCTGGAGCCGCTTTATGACCTGTTTCGCAACACTGAGGTGGTCAAGGTCTTTCACGCGGCCCGGCAAGACCTTGAAATCTTTTTCATTGATGCGAAGGTTTTCCCCGAACCTCTGTTTGATACACAGGTTGCCGCGATGGTCTGCGGCTTTGGCGAGCAGGTTGGTTATGAGACGCTGGTGCGCAAGATTTGTCACACCGGTGTAGATAAGACATCTCGGTTCACCGATTGGTCACGCCGTCCGCTTTCGGACGCGCAAAAGAAATACGCGCTGGCGGATGTGACCCACCTGCGCCAGATCTACGAGTTCCTCGCCGACAAGCTTGAGGAAAACCGACGCGAACGCTGGGTCGCAGAAGAGCTGACGACGCTGACCTCGCCCGACACCTATATCACCGCGCCTAGAGACGCTTGGAAACGCGTCAAAACGCGTACGAACTCGCCAAAGTTTCTTGGTATCGTGCGGGAACTTGCGGCCTTTCGCGAAGCGCATGCGCAAAAGCGGAACATCCCCCGTAACCGGGTCTACAAGGACGACGCGCTGGTCGAACTGGCAAGTCTGAAGCCGTCAAATCATGAAGAACTGAGCCGCGCGCGGCTGCTATTGCGCGAAGCGCGCAAGGGCGAGATTGCCGACGGTATTCTCAAGGCGATTGCGGCGGGACAGGCGTGTAAGCTTGACGATCTGCCCACTCCAGACCGGAGCCGCGACAAGTTGCAGGTAAACCCTGCACTGGCGGACCTCTTGCGCGTGCTGCTGAAGGCCAAGACAGAGCAGGCAGGCGTCGCCGCAAAGCTGATTGCCCCTGCGGCTGACCTTGACGGGATCGCGGCGGGCCTGCGCGATGTGCCTGCATTGAAAGGCTGGCGGCGAGAGGTGTTCGGTAACGACGCCCTTCGGCTGTGCGAGGGTGAGATCGCGCTTACGGCGCGTGGCAATGATGTAGAAGTGGTCGAGGTCTGAGACCTGTGCGCCAAACAAGGGGAGCGATAAGCGATGGCAGATATTGAACGGCACCACACGAACCAGCGGATGAGCCAGATCGTGAAGCACAACGGCACGGTCTATCTGGCCGGGCAGGTTGGCACCGCAGGGGCCAGCGTGGCGCAGCAGACGCAGGATTGCCTCGACAAGGTGGACGCGCTGCTGGCTGAGGCCGGGTCTGACAAGACGCGTATCCTGCAGGCGGTGATCTGGCTGGCGGATATGGCCGACTTTGACGAGATGAACGGCGTCTGGGACGCGTGGGTTGCCGAGGGCCATGCGCCAGCGCGGGCTTGCGGCGAAGCCAAATTGGCACGCCCCGATTTCACGGTAGAAATCATTGTGACAGCCGCCGCTTAGACTTTTCCAGCGGTTTACTGGTTAATGGATGGTTTGCGGGCCGGTGCCAGAACGCCGGCTCGTTTGGCGCCACGCTGCGGCAACGATGCACTTACCATGCTGACAAAGTATGTCGGCGGAAGGGCCTGTGCGGCAATCGCTGGCTAGCCCGCGTACCTAGCGGCGCGCGACCTGAGCGTTCAGCTGGCCTTCAACACGGATTTGACGCACGCCCTGCAACTGCTGATCCGTCACCCGGCGACCGGCGATAACCTCGCGTGTGGGTTTCGTGCCAACTGGCGTAGGGCGTGTTGGCCGGATGCCTTCCAGGCGATAGGTCAATACGCCGTCAACGGCCTCTTCTTGCTCATTCGCTGGCGTAAGCTGAACCGCGTAGATGCCCTGTCTTGCCGCCAGACCGGTTGCGCGGATGATGGCACCGCCGGGAACGCGCTCGATCGTCAGGTCAGTCACCTGCTCAAACGGTCGGCCAACATAAATCTCTTGTTCTGCACGCCGCGAGGCGAAGAAACCGCCGCGCTTAGGGATCAATGGGTTCGTGCTTTGTGGCTGCTCAAGCTGTTCTGACCGGGACTGGCCGAACCAGTTGAACGGGTTGATGCGGCTGTCGCGAACGGTGGCGCAGGCCCCCAGCGCAAGGCTCGCGGCGAGAAGAAGGGGAATTGTCTTGCGCATAGCGGTCGCCTCGGGAAGTTCTGCTTGAAATTTGAGTACCCTATTGGATCAAGCTTGGGAAGGGGCTGGACCTTTGGCGGGATGCCTCCTACCTCAGGGGCGGATAGGTATCGCAAAGGATTGAGAACCGCATGGCAAACGCCGCGTTTGAAGAGCTTGTCGAGGATTTTGAGTTTCTGGACGATTGGGAAGACCGCTATCGCCATGTGATTGATCAGGGCAAGGCAATGGAGCCCTTGGCGGAGGCGCTGCGCGTGCCTGCGACCAAGGTGGATGGCTGTGCGTCACAGGTCTGGCTGCACGCCAATTTTGACAGTGGCAAGTTGCATTTCGATGGGGCGAGCGATGCCATGATCGTGTCGGGGCTGATTGCGATTTTGCGGACGCTTTACAACGGGCTCACACCGGCAGAAGTGCTTGACGTTGATGCGCGCGCCGAGATGGGGCGGCTGGGGCTGAACGATCACCTTTCCGCACAGCGTTCAAATGGTCTGCGCGCGATGATCGAGCGGATCAGGGAGACGGCGGCGGCCGCGTGAAGCGGCCTTTTAGGTTTGTCGAATGGCAGGTTAGAGCCCACTTGCCACTTTTCTGCTGTGCGGCGAATGTCTGCTTGACCTCAGATCAGGCCTGCTGATTTTGCAAAAGGATCTCGGTTGGCGTCTTTGTGCCATTCGTATTCACAGCCCAAAGCAATTCTGTCCGCCATTTCCATTCCAAACAGATCGGCCATCACGGCAAGGGCCATATCCATTCCGGCAGACACGCCAGAGGATGTGAAGAACTTGCCATCTTCGACCCATCGCGCCTCTTTTACCCAATCGACGTTCGGCGCGAGGGGGACTGTTTTGGTGAAATCGAGCTTGTTGGTTGTCGCCTTGCGACCGTCCAGAACCCCCGTCATTCCAAGCAACACAGTTCACGTGCAGACGGCCATGACGCGGTCTGCGTTTGCGGAGGCTTCCCTGATCCACTGCATCAATTCGTCGTCTTTCGCCGCGTCCAACGCAGAATCGCCACCTGGAATGAACAGCAGATCGTAGTCGTTCTTCTCCGCAATGGTTTTGTCTACAACGATCCGCTGACCATGAACGCTTGGCACCGGGTCTCGCCCCTTGGCGACCGTTATGATCTGGGTTTCTTGCCCAAGACCGCCCAGCATTTCCATGGGACCAAAGTAGTCGAGTGTTTCAAAGCCGGGGAAGACGAGTGCTGCGAGTGTTTTCATGGTGATGGTGTCCTGTCTTTACGTTTTGAGATGTGCGCATTCGGGATGGTCTTTGACAAACCTTTCCGTGGATGCGGGGAACCTGGCTAATAGCTCTGCGGGGCGGATAGGGCGGCGCAAAAGTTCTCCGCCGCAATTGGGGCAAGTGCCATCAAAGACAGTTTCGGCACAGCTCTTGCAAAACGTGCATTCGAACGAACAGCTGCGTGCGTCCTGGCTGTCTACTGGCAAATCCACGTCGCAGCATTCGCAGTTGGGTTTCAATAACAACATGGGCTGATCCTTTCTATGTTCTGTCGGTAGACTACCAGTTGCAGGCTTGGCATAAATGACAACATGACCTCGTTTTGTGCCAAACCCTCTGACCGGATGAACGTTGTATTCATTGTGTACCCGGACATCGTGCTTCTGGACCTTGTTGGTCTGCTTCAGGTGTTCACCCATGCACGCAAGACTGCGGACGCAGGGCCAGCGTATCAAACGCATGTTGTCTCCTTTGAAGGCGACCCCATTGAGACGAATACAATTCTGCATATCGACAGTGATCCGCTGGCCGATTGGCTTGAGGAACGGCAAGATACGAAAATCCATACGTTGGTGGTCGTTGGTGGTGATGGCGCACCTGTCGCGACCTTCAATCCCACACTTGTCGATCAGGTCAGGCGGCTGGCGGATCGATCCCAGCGGGTGTGTTCGGTATGTTCCGGCGCATTCGTTTTGGCGGCGGCTGGCCTGCTTGATGGTCGCCGCGCCGTCACACACTGGGAGGACTGCGATGCCCTTGCGGCACAATATCCAGCCGTGAATGTCGAAGTTGACCCGATCTACATCAAAGATGGAACAGTCTGGACCTCTGCGGGCATCACGGCCGGTATCGACATGGCTTTGGCGATCATTGAAGAAGACCTGGGCACACCTGCAGCGATTGAAATGGCGCGCTCATTAGTGACGCCGATGGTCCGTTCAGGCGGGCAATCGCAATTCAGTCCGGAATTGGACAAGCAGGCGCGCGATACGGAGGGGCGGTTCAAGCTGCTTCATGATTGGGTGAACAGTCACCTTCAGAGGAACATTTCTGTCGACGATATGGCTGACCTCTGTGGCATGAGTTCACGAAACTTCTCACGTCAGTATATGGCGACGATGGGGACGTCCCCCGCCAAGGCCGTTAAGACCATTCGGGTAATGCGGCGCGCGATCTTTTGGAGGCAACCAACAAGAGCATCAAAGCGATTGCGGTCAACTGCGGATTTCAAGACGATGAACGCATGAGACGCGCATTCTTACGGCAGATAAAAACAACACCTTCTCAATACCGGGCCCAATTCAAATCGCAGTGATGCCGAGAAAAAAGTTCATTAGCAGCGACGATGTCTCAAAGTGCTTCGGTCTTCAGAATTTCGGAATCTGGTATTCACAGGCTATTGGCAACCCATTGAATCCTAGCCGGAAAACAGACTTTCAACCCAGCTAAGCAATGGATCACAGTGCTTTCAATGATTTCTCCAAATCGCCATACCCCGTATAGCGTCGTTCGAAATTAAGACCGAGCCGTTCGGCGCATGCCCTGGCTTTGGCGGTCAATGCCGCGTCATCGGTCTGGGCCTGATAGATCAGCTTTTCGTAATTGCCGAAATACATGTTGCGCAGTTGAGGGTGGCGGTCGAGTCCCATGGGCTTCCAGACGAAGGCGTCGAACTGCCGGACAAGAAAGTCTGTGAGGTAGAATGCGGTAAATTCGTCCTCTGCCTTCTCCGCAAAGGCATCATTGCCTTCAAAAAAACTGTAACAGTGCGGACCTGCGATCATCTCGACGCCTAGTTCATTACAGGCCGCCTCCAGCAGACCGCCGGTACCGCAGTCTGCATAGACGACAAAGATCTTGTCATAGGTGGCGCGGTGTTTTTCGACCGCTGTTCGGACCTCGGCGGTGATGCGGTCCGGAAAGAGGTGATATTTGGCCGGGAGACAGGTCAGGTCCAGATGATCCCATCGATTCCGGGCCTTGAGGTCCAAGATCTCCCGCGCCAGTGCGCCACAGGCGATCAACAACACACGACCAGAGGTGCCATCAAGCGGCAGACCGTCTTCGGTCAGCGTGCTGTCAGCGGGAATGCTCACGTCAGATACCGGATCGCCAGTGCCGCAAAAAGGAAAGCGGGCAGGGCAGCGGCCAGCAGACCGGAGCCGCCCAGCGAGTGCAGCCAGACGGTTCCCGCCGCAGCGATCAGCACGCAGAGCAAGAGAACTGCAAGATGGATTTTCGGCATCGAAGAAACCTTTCTGATTGGCAGATAGGTATCCTTGCGCGCATAAAAAAGGCCCCGCCGACAGGCAGGGCCGATGTGTATCCCGAAAGTCATTTTCAGGCGGATTTGGCGCTGTTGTGCTTGCGGGCCATCCATTCCTTGGCGGTCTCCACCGCAACAGCGGCGTCGCGGCAATAGGCATCGGCACCGATGGCTTTGCCGAATTCTTCGTTCAACGGGGCGCCGCCTACCAGCACGATATAATCATCGCGGATGCCCTGTTCGATCATCGTGTCGATCACGACTTTCATATAGGGCATGGTTGTGGTCAGAAGCGCGGACATGCCAAGGATATCAGGGCCTTCTTTTTCCATTGCTTCAAGATAGCTTTCGACCGGGTTGTTGATGCCCAGATCGACAACTTCAAAGCCCGCACCTTCCATCATCATGCCGACAAGGTTCTTGCCGATGTCATGGATGTCGCCCTTGACGGTGCCGATCACCATTTTTCCGACGCGTGGAGCACCGGTTTCGACGAGCAAGGGTTTCAGGATGGCCATGCCACCCTTCATCGCGTTAGCGGCCAGAAGGACTTCAGGCACAAAGAGAATGCCGTCACGGAAATCCGCGCCGACGATCGTCATGCCACCCACAAGGGCCTTGGTCAGGATATCGTAGGGTTCCCACTTGCGCTCAAGCAGAATGTTCACACCCTCTTCGATCTCTTCTTTCAGACCGTCATAGAGGTCGTCGAACATCTGTTGGACAAGGTCTTCGTCGTCGAGTTCTGACAGGATGATTTCGTCTTCGTCGGACATCTGTGGTTCCTTCTGCCTTGCTTGCAGGGGCTGGACCTTGCGGTCAATTGTCACAAGCCTTCTGTCATGAAACGCGGCCAATTCATACGCAATTTACGACATAGCCCGCGTTTTGTGCGACGCATTTTTCTTCAGATGATTATGAAATTTATACATATGCGGTAGGGGCATAGCGCAGTTCGATTGCCATTGTTCCTATTTTGTTCTATTTGAGCGGCATGGACAGCGAAAGACAGAACTACAAGGTCAAGGGTCGCGCCGCCAAAAGCAATCATGCGGGCCGTTTTGAACGGCACACCTGCGAGGCCTTTGATGATGGCTGGGCGCGGGACGAAGATCTGCCTGTATTGCGGACCCGAACGCGGGTCGAGGTCCCTCGCAAGATGATTTCCTACAACCGGTCGCCCGATCTGCCCTTTGACCGGTCAATCAACCCGTATCGCGGGTGCGAGCACGGCTGTGTCTATTGTTTTGCGCGTCCAAGTCATGCGTATCTGGGGCTGTCTCCCGGTCTGGATTTCGAAACGCAACTGATTGCGCGTCCCGATGCGCCTGAGGTTCTGCGCCGTGAATTGGCCAACAAACGCTACCGTGTGGCACCGATTGCCATCGGGACGAATACCGATCCCTACCAACCGATTGAGCGCGATCATCGTATCATGCGGAAATGTCTCGAAGTTCTGAGTGAGACCGGCCATCCGACCGCGATCGTGACCAAGGGCAGCCTGATTGAACGCGACATCGACATACTGGAGGGTATGGCCAAGCGCGATCTGATCCGTGTCGGGATATCCGTGACGACGCTTGATGCGCACCTGAGCCGCCTGATGGAGCCGCGCGCACCAGCGCCACAGCGACGGTTAGCGATGATCAGGCGATTGTCCGATGCTGGGATACGCGTCCGCATCATGGCCTCACCTATGATCCCGGCGCTGACCGATCCAGAGATGGAGGCGATCCTTGCAGCAGGTCACGATGCGGGTGCGCGTTATGCAAGCTGGATCATGCTGCGCTTGCCAAGAGAGGTATCGCCGTTGGTGAAAGAATGGCTTGCTGCGCATTTTCCCAACCGCAAAGAACGGATCATGAGCCGTCTGCGGGAGATGCACGGTGGCAAGGAATACGATTCGACCTGGCACAAGCGAATGTCCGGGGAGGGGCCTTATGCGGAAATGGTCGCCCAACGATTTAATGTGGCGATCTAGCGGCTTGGGCTGGCGCGTGTTGCACCGCCGATGCGCTGCGATCTGTTCTGCCCGCCGGTCTTACCGAGCGCACAGCTGTCGCTTTTGTAAGCCTATGGGCTGTCAGCGTTTCACGATGCCTTCGGCGCACCAGCGGTCAAAGATATCCAATGCGGTCTCGGCAAAGACGGGATCATTGATATGCCCGTCGATGCGGACCTGTTCGACGTTGTCGGGGCAGACGGTCTGCATTTCGTCGTAGAAGGCGTTCAAGCCTGCGCTGTCGTGCAGGTCCGCGCCTTCCCGGTCCCATTCACCCAACCCGTGCTGCGGCAACAAGAGGGCCGTCGGCCCGGTGGCCTGCGCCAGTTGCGCAGCATGGGCGCGAGCAACCTGCCTACGTTCGTCATTGTTCAGCACGACGGACGTCAACAAACGGTTGTGAGCGTGGCTGAGGTGACCGGACCATTTCTCCGGAATTTCCTTCCAGCCCACAATGTCGACAAGATCATAGCACCCCGGCGCGACAAGCTGCGGTATGCCCGCCTTGCCCGCATTTGTCAGCCTGTCCGCCCCGGCAGAAATGTTTGAGCCGTGGATGTGATTGCCCAACTCTTGAGTGCAGAAATCAAAGACACAGGCAAATGCCCCTTGCGCGGCAAGGCTCTCAAAGGCGCGGCCTCCCATGCCAGTGGCGTGAAAGACCGCGACTTCAAAGCCGCGCTCTTCTAGGGCGGGTTTGAGCGAGACCATGTATCTCAACGCGGTTTTGCCAAGCGAAGTCATACCGATGAGCGGCTTGTCGCGGTCAGGTACCTGCACGGCGCGCGCTGCCCCAAGAACGGCACCTGCTGCTTGGCTTAGTGAGGCTTTGCAGACGGAGTTCAGGCCATAGAGGCCACCCGCCCAGAGGATCATTTGCGTGTCCGCAGCCAGCCGCTCCGCCGGGATCAGGGGCGAGAATGAGACTGTCGAGACGATGTACTTTGGCACCCCCAACGGCAGCGCTGCACAAACATCAAGCGCCAGATCAGTGCCCATGGTGCCGCCCAGCACGACCATGCCGTCAAAGACGCTTTCGGAATAGAGCCGCGCTGTCAGCAGGGCAGCACCCTTGGCCATGATCTGCATCGCGTGGTTTTCGTCGCCTGCGTCAATAGCGGCGCGGATTGTGCTGCCGCATTCCTCGGCCACTTCGTGTTTGGAGTAATCCGTCGGTTTTGATGGATCGCCCAGCACCGAAACGTCCATCGTGACCACCTTGCCACCCTGTTGGCGGATCACGTCCGACATATAGGTCAGCTCATCGTCCTTGGTGTCGTAAGTGCCGATCACGAGGATTGTCTTGTCGGACATGTCAGGTTCCTTGGTGCTAGAGTTTGATCCAGGCTGTCTTGAGGTTGATGTATTTGTCCAGAGCGTGCAGCGACTTGTCATGCCCGTTTCCGGACTGGCCGACACCACCAAGAGGGACGGTGCCATCCGCGCCGCCATACGTATTGACATGCATCACACCTGTCCGTACCGCCCGCACCATCCTCTGCGCGCGCGACAGGTTCGCGGTCCAGACAGCCCCGGCAAGCCCGTAATCGGTCGCATTGGCGATTGCGATGGCCTCTGCCTCATCAGAGAAGGAGCTGACCGCAAGGACCGGGCCGAACACTTCCCTTTGGGCCAGCGTCGCTTGTGGCTGCACATCGGAGATGACCGTCGGGGCCATGTAGGTGCCGCCGGTGTCTTCCAACAGCCGGGTGCCGCCGGTCAGCAAGCTGCCGCCTTCGGCGACGCCTGTCTCAATGAACTGGAGGTTCTGGGCCAGTTGCCTTTCCGAGTGTACCGCACCGATGTGATTGTCGAGAACAAGTGGATCACCGACGCGCAAGGCTTCGGCGGCTTTGACGACGGCGGCGGTAAAATCATCCTGGATCGACGCGTCCACCAGCAGCCGCGAGCCTGCGACGCAGACCTGCCCTGAGTTGCGAAAGATACCCATTGCGGTGACTTTGGCAGCCTCATCAAGATTGGGCGCATCTGCAAACACGATGTTGGGGGATTTGCCGCCAAGTTCGAGATAGACCCGCTTGAGGTTTGAGCGTGCAGCGTATTCCAGAAGGCGCCGCCCCGTTGCGCCCGACCCGGTAAAGGCCAGCACGTCTATATCCATGGACAGTCCCATCGCTTCACCCACGACAGCACCTTCGCCGGTGACCACGTTCAGTACGCCATCGGGCAGGCCGGCCTCATGCGCCAGTTCGACCAGCCGGAGCAGGGTCAGTGACGCGGTCTCGGCCGGTTTCAGTACGACTGAATTGCCCATGGCCAATGCTGGCCCCAATTTCCACGCGCCGATCATCAGCGGGAAGTTCCAGGGGATGATAGCGCCCACAACGCCCACCGGTTCCTTGTGGATCAGGCCCATGACATCATGCCCGGTAGGGGCGATTTCGCCGTAAACCTTGTCGAGTGCTTCGGCATAATACCGGATTGAGCCCGCCGCTGATCCCGGCTCTGCTTTCAACGCCATGCCGATTTCAGTGCCGTTGTCCCGCACGCCCAGAACGGCAAGCTCCAGCGCGTTGGCTTCGATGAGGTCGGCCCATTTCAGCATGACGTTTTTACGTGCAGAGGGAGGCTGATCAGCCCAGCGACCGTCCTCAAAGGCTGCGCGGGCCGCTGCAGTGGCGGCCTGCATGTCTTCAGCGGTGCCACGTGCCATGGTCGTCAACCGCGCGCCGTCAATCGGCGAGGTTACGTCCATCGTACCACCATCCGAAGCCGGTACATGCCTTCCGTTGATCAGATGCGTTTGGGGGGCGATCTTTTCCGCACGCAGGCGGTCTATCTTCTGTTGGTCCATCAGGCTCACCGCAGTTGTGTATCGTGAAGGTCGTGGTCTTCATCACGCTGATGGGCGCGGAATTCCCGCGCCAGCGTGCGCAAGTGCAGGGCAAGGACCAGCAGGATAAAGACAAAGAGGATAAAGGAGATAGGTCGGTCGATCATGTCCAGCGGCGTTTTCAGCCGTGGCATGGCAGAGCGCAACTTGACCTCCATGATGTTGCCCAGAACCATGCCAAGGATGATCGGGACAATGGGCAGGTTCAGCCGCTTGAGGATCAGGCCCAGCACGCCGAACCCGGCAGCGATCATGCAATCTGTCAGTGAGTTGCGCAGCGAATAGACGCCGACAAAAGACAGGATCAGGATCATCACGCCCAGAAAGCGCGTGGGCACCCGGATGATCCGCGTCAGCAGGTTGGTGGAGACCATCAGGAAGGCGATCACGATTACGTTCAGCAGGATCAGGGCAAGGTAAAGACCGTAGACCAGATCGATGTTGTTCTGGAACAATTGCGGACCGGGGATGACGTTGTGGACGTAGAAGACCGATAACATCATTGCGGTCAGCGCCTCGCCGGGAATGCCGAGTGCCAGGAGGGGGATCATGGCAGCGGCAGGCACCGCGTTGTTGGCGGCTTCGGAAGCGATCAGACCTTCAGGCGCACCTTTTCCAAAGGTATCAGGCGCTTGAGAGGTTTTCTGTGCGTAGGTGTAGCTCATGAACTGGGCAGTGAATTCACCCACGCCCGGGATCATCCCCATGATCACGCCAAATCCGGAGGCAACGGTGGCCACACGTTTGTGGCGCAAAAGCTCTCGGAATCCGGCGGTCAGGCGGCCCGTGACCGGCTTCGCATTAGGGCTGTCGTCAGGGTTGGTGAGCAGAAAGAAAGCCTGGCTGAGGGCGAAGAGTCCCAAGACCACCACGATCAGATTGATACCGGAACTCAGGAACGACATGCCAAAGGTGTAGCGTTGCGTATAGGTCACCGCATCAAGGCCCACGGTGTTCAGAAAGATACCGAACATCGCCAGCATTCCGGCAGCAAAGACCTGTCCCCGGTGCGCCAGTACCACCAGAATGATGCCCAAGAGTGCCGCGAGAAAAATCTCCCGACTGCCGAACATTGGCGCGATAAGTGCCAGTACCGGGGACAGCAGGATCAGGCAGATTATGCCGAAAATACCGCCCCAGAACGAAGCGCTGTAGGCCAGTGACAGCGCCCTGTGCGCTTGACCTTCCTGTGTCATTGGGTAGCCGTCATAGGATGTCAGCGCGTTGACTGCTGTACCCGGTGTGTTGATCAGGATCGCGGGTATCGCGCCGCCGTACATGGACGAACCATAGATGCCCAATAGCATTGTCAGGCCGACAATCGGATCAAGCGAGAAGGTCGCGGGCAGCAGGATCGCGATGGCCACGGCCGGTCCCACGCCCGGAATTGCCCCGATGATTACGCCGCCGATGGCACCCACCAGCAGGGCCAGAACCACGTCCCAGCGGGCCAGCATCTCGGCTCCGGCAATGAAGTTTTCCATGTCGCGCCTCGATCAGAAATAGGTGAGCATAAATTGGCGCAACTCGCCGGGCAGAGCTTCATAAAGCTGTCCGCCGGGCAGCTTGACCTGCAGAAATGTTTTGAACAGCAGGACGATGCAGATGGCCGACACAAGCGTGCCGATGATGATCGCACGGCTACGGTAGCCCGCGCGCAGGATCAGCAGGATCGCGAAAGAGATCGTCGCTGGCAGATAGCCCAGGTAGGGCACCACAAAGGCATAGAGTATGAACCAAAGCGCGTATTCGATGGATGCGACCCAAAGGGCAGCCTCGCGCCAGCGGCCTTGGATACGTTCGGACATCAGGGAGCTGAGCAAATGCAGGGCTGCAAAGAAACTCATCCCGCCCAGTGAAACTGCTGGCCAGAACCGGGGCTGGGCAAACAGCTTGCCGCCCGCGCGATAGGCTGTCTGGTCAATGATTTGCGACAGCAGCGCCAGCGAGATGAGCAGGAAGACCCATGCAAAGACCACATCACCGGGCCTGCGATAGCGTTTGAAAAGCGCCTGAAGCGTTTTGACACGCGACATGCCATGTCTCCCCCGTGGCCCTTGGTTGAGGCCGGACCGCAAAGCGCTCCGGCCTTTCGTGGCTTATTCGGCCAGCATCTCACCGATGCGGCCCAGCGTTGCGATGTCGGCCTCGATCTGGGCATCGACCGCCGCGGCGTCCTGCCAGTAAACCAAGGCGCCTGTTTCGGCCGCAAGGGTCTGTGCGCGCTCTGACATCACTGTTTCCTTTGCCACGGCGATGATCTTGTCGCGCACATCCTGTGGCGTGTCCTTGTGGACAAACAGCCCGTTCCAAAGCGCGACGTTCAGATCCGGCGCAAGCTCTGCCACCGTTGGCGTGTCAGGGGTCAGCGCGATCCGCTCTGCACCGATAGAGGCCAGCACCTTTACATCGTCCAGACAAGGCAGGATCAGCTGGAGCGTGGTGTTGATTACGTCCACATCGCCTGAGGCCAGCGTATTGCAATCCAGCGCGTCAAAGGCGGCATCAGATGCGTAGGAAAAACCCATCTCCTTGGCCAGCGCCATCGTCACACGTGTTGGTACCAGCGGTGCGCCGAAATGGCCCAGCACCACATCATTGGCCTGCGCATGTGCTGCAAGGCCCGCCATGTCATCATAAGGCGCAGTGCCGCCCGCTGCGATGACGAAAGGATACGTCAGGAAATTTCCCAACGGTTCAAAGGGGTTTGGGTTCAGATCTGGGATGCCGATCTGGGGCCCCACAACGGGGATAGCGATGATGAATGATCCGATGGTATAGCCATCGGCAGGCGCGTTGGCGACGTCGATGGCACCGGGAAAGGGGCCACCGCCGCCGCCGGGCTTGTTCACCACGGCTGCGGGAACGTCATAGGTCGCCTGAAAGTCTTCCGCGATCATCCGGGTCAGAACGTCTTCGAGATCACCCGGAGGCCAAGGAACCACGAATTCAACAGGCTTCTCCGGATAGTCGGCCATCGTGGCACCTGCAAAAGCGGTGGCGGCAATCGCTGTGGCAGTCAGTGTTTTAATTACGTTCAGCATGCGTTTCTCCCTTATTGGTTCACTATATGAACCGATGTTGCAAAAAATAGATTGCCTTGTTAAATATAACCTGTCAAATATTTTCGCGTCACACAGCTTGAGCAGGAGGGGAAATGTCAGTCGTCGCCAAGGCACTTGCGCTGCTTGAGCATTTTTCCATCCAAACACCGGAGCTAGGCCTGTCACGGCTGACGCGGCTGGCAAAGCGCGACAAAGCAACGACTTATCGCCACCTCGTCGCGCTGCAAGAGCTTGGGTTTATCGAGCAGAACCCCGAAACAAAGGCCTACCGCATTGGCCCGGCCGTGCTGCATCTGGCTGAAGTGCGCGAAAAGACCGTACCGCGCCGTGATGGTGCGCTTGCGCCCTTGCAGCGCTTGGCGGACGCAACCGGAGAGACGGCGCATGCCTCGATTCTGTCAGGGCCGACGCTGCACACGCTGGTCTCATGCGAGGCGCAGGCGCACAGCATTCGCGCGGTGATCGATCTGCAAAAACTGCCACTTCACGCGACTGCTTCGGGGATCTGTACGCTGGCGTTTGGTCCTGCCGATTTATTGGAGGCGGCAAAGGCGGATATGGCGCGGTTCACAGCGCATACCGCTACTGATCCCGCTGCACTGGCGGAGGTCGTTGGCACAGCTCAGGGCAGCGGCTTTGGCAGATCAGAACGGGGGCTTGAGGATGACATCTACGGTTTCGCAGCCCCGCTTTTTGATCAGACCGGTCAGTTGGCCGGTGCTGTTGCCGTTGCCAGCGTGGCCAGCCGGGTGACGGAAGACCTAACGCGCCTGATTTATCAAGAGTTGATCATCGCCAGCCGCGAAATCACCCATAGTTGGGGCGGCAGCGTGCCTGCAGCCATAGAGGCCCTCTGGGCCGACACTCTTGCCACGTTCAAACAGAAAGACCTTGCGCCATGAAAGATTCAAATTTCCTGAAAGAAAACAACGCGCGCCATTTCTGGCATCCGATGACCTCGCCCGACGACAGTCATCACCAACCGCCCAAGATCATCACAGGCTCGCATGGTGTGCGGATCACGGATATTGACGGACATGATGTGGTCGACGCGGTAGGCGGTCTGTGGAATGTGAACCTTGGCTATTCCTGCCAACCGGTCAAAGACGCGATTGCGGATCAGCTGGCCAAGCTGCCCTATTATTCGACGTTTCGCGGAACGACCAACGATGCTGTGATTGAATTGTCCTACGAACTGGCCGAATTCTTTGCTCCTGATGGGATGAAACGGGCGTTCTTTACGTCTGGTGGATCCGACTCCGTTGAAACAGCTTTGCGTCTTGCGCGTCAGTACCACAAGCTCCGCGGCGCATCGGGACGGACTAAGTTTCTGAGCCTCAAGAAGGGCTATCATGGCACCCACATGGGGGCTGCCAGCGTCAACGGAAATGCCAACTTCCGCAACGCTTACGAGCCGTTGATGCCCGGCTGCTTTCACATCCCCGCGCCCTATACCTACCGCAATCCTTTCAACGAGAGTGACCCTGCCAGGCTGGCGCAACTCTGTGCGGCAGCACTTGAGGACGAGATCGCGTTTCAGGGGGCAAATACCATCGCGGCCATGATCATGGAGCCGATTCTGGGGGCAGGCGGTGTAATCCCCCCGCATGAAAGCTTCGCGCCCATGGTGGCCGAGATTTGCGCACGTCACGGCATATTGCTGATCACGGACGAGGTGATTACCGCCTATGGCCGCACGGGTGCATGGTCAGGGGCGCGTCTCTGGGGCATCCAGCCTGACATGATGTGCACAGCCAAAGCCATCACCAACGGGTTCTTTCCCTTTGGCGCTGTGATGCTGGGCGACAGGATGGTCGATGCGTTCGAGAACAATCCGGATGCGCGTATCTCGCACGGCTATACCTATTCGGGCCATCCGGTCGGTGCGGCGGCTGCTTTGGCCTGTCTGGCAGAGACCAAGCGTCTCAATGTGATCGAAAACGCATCCGCGCGGGGAAACCAGCTCTTTGATGGGTGCAAAGCCTTGATGGAGAAATATGACATCATCGGCGACGTACGCGGCGGGCATGGTTTGATGACGGCAATTGAGATGGTCAGCGACCGGGCAAAGAAGACCCCGATTGACGGAGGCAGGGCTGGTGTGGTTCAGGAAACAGCCTATCAGCATGGGGCGATGGTCCGGGTGTCCGGGCCGAATTTGATCCTCTCCCCATCGCTGATCATCTCGGAGGATGAGGCTGATGTGATCCTGTCTGCATTGGATGCGGGTCTGGCGGCGGCAGCCTGAAGAAGGCAGCCGCGTCTGATTATCCGCGCCGGCGTCCGCGTCGTGGCGCACGTTTGGGACCAGCATCGTCGGTGCCGTCGCTCGCGGATGAGAAGTCTCCCAGTGCGGCTACAATCTCTGCCAGTTCAGGCGCGCTGCCTTTTGGCGTGGTGTCCAGCGCCTCGCGCATGACGCGCAGATGTTCCGGCATGGTGCCGCAACATCCGCCAATGATCGACGCGCCGCAATTGCGGGCCATGACCGCGTATTGCCCCATCAATTCGGGTGTCCCATCATAGTGGATATGGCCATCAACGTATTTCGGGATACCCGCGTTGCCCTTGGCGATGATGGGTCGCGTGCTGCCTTTGCCCGCGAAACCAAGGATGGTGCGCAGCAGGTCGGATGCACCGGTGCCGCAATTCGCCCCATAGGCCAGCGGCGGGTTCTCAAGCTTTTCAACCAGATCAACCAAGCCTTCGGATGTGAGGCCCATCATCGTACGGCCTGCCGTGTCAAAGCTCATGGTGCCGCACCATGGCAGGCCAGCCAATGCAAATCCTTCGGAGGCAGCGGTATATTCTTCGGGGGCACTGATCGTCTCAAGCCAGCCGACGTCGGCACCGCCCGCCTTTAACCCATCAGCGGTCTCATGAAACATCTCGACCGCAAGGGCGTGGCTGAGGGTGCCCACCGGCTCCATGATCTCGCCTGTAGGTCCGACAGAACCTGCCACGATCACTGGGCGCCCGGCTTTGTCTGCGACGTCGCGGGCCAGTTCGGCTGCGACACGGCTCAGTTCATGCGCACGCTTTGCCGCATCGTGTAGTTTCAGGCGCGAGGCATTGGCCCCAAAACTGTTGGTCAGGAACAGATCGCTGCCTGCATCCACGGCACTTTGATAAAGCGCGATGATCTTCTTTGGCTCATCCGTGTTCCAAAGCTCAGGCGCGTCGCCGGACATAAGGCCCATGTTAAACAGATTGGTGCCGGTGGCACCATCTGCCAGAAGGGTGCCTTTTTCGGCCAGAAGATCGGTGAAGGTGGTGGTCATGGGGGATGCCTGTATTGGGGTTTTATGTCCCCTTCCACAACTGCTCATTCAAAGCAACTTCATAATCTTCATCTTGATCATGAGGTGGGTTGATCTGTGGGAGTGGGCGGGGCTGATGCACCTCTGTCGCGATATCGCAAAGCGCGATGGCAAGGGCCGCCAAGTCCGGCGCCGCTGCATACCGGGCGTGTCGTGTGGGCGCAAAGCTGGATTTAAACTGACGTAAGCCGGGTTTGTCCAATCGCCGCTGCAAAGGAGCGATCCGGTGCATCCAGTCTGGCAGGCTGGGTACGGCGGCGAGGTTGATATCCTCGTAACCTTCGTGCCATGGCATGGTGAAGCAGCAAGTGCATTGTGCCGTCTGGCAGGTCCTCAAGGTGGCGCATGAGGTCAAGGCAAAGCCCGTTCCCCGATGTATGAAAGCTGGCAAAAGCGACCAGATCACCGCCTAGATAGGCCAGAAAGACCTCCTGCCGGATCAGGTATGCTGGACAGAAACGACCCATGCTGCCGCCGCGCGCGCGGCCATGTGCGCTTTGCCAATTGGCGTCAACCTCAGCCATTGCGTCAAGCGGCAGGGTCGTGGCGCGTTGTATGCGAACGCCAGCGCGTTCTGCCTTGCGCAGCTTTCGCCGTAGACCACGGCGGGCAGGGGTGTCAGGGTCATATGTATCCAGATCGAGATGGAAGTCATCGGCGACCCGGACGACGCGCCATCCCAATTTGCGGGTGGTAAGCGCTGTCTTTTCACTGCATTTGTAGATACATGGCACCAGATTGCTGGTCCGGGCAACAGTTTTCAGCCGGTCCAAAGCAGGGGCTGCTGAGCCAGCCAGTGGATCAAAGAGCATGGTTGCGGTTTGCGTCGTTTTCCAAAGCGCACAGGTGCCTTGGTCATGGTGAAGCAGCCGTTCGCCGTTCTGCGCGAGAACACCGATTTCGGCTTTTGATGCAGGGATTGGTGCGGAGCGGGTTTGCACCGCCGAAGTCAGATTTGACTTGGAAGGCGAAAACACCATCGCAACGCCGATCAGGGCTGGTACCGCATAGTAAAGCGCGCGGAACCCAACGATTCCCGCAATGAGGTCAGGCGTCGGGACTGTGGGGAGCAAGGAAAAGAGCATCAGTTCAAAGGGCCCCACGCCGCCGGGTGCGCCAGATAGCATCGCGGCTCCGAGGGCAAGGAGAAAGGCGGGCAGGAAGAATGTGAAACTCAGGTCAGTCGCGGGAATCAGCAAGTAGAGCGCCGCCGCAGCCGCTGTGATATCCAAGGCCGCCCAGCCAAGGATGGCACCGCTGGCGCGCAAGCTGGGCAAGCGTAGCCTGTGCCGCAAGGGGGCGCCGAGGGGGGCAAAACTGATGGTGAGGATGGCTGCGGGGATCAGCAGTGCAACGCCAATCGCAGGCAAGGTCAACCATGCCGGGGCTGGCAGGACCAGGCACGCCAGGGCGGTGAGGAACGCCAAAGCGAGCATAAACGTAATGGACACGAAGGTGGAAAGATGCAGCGCCGTGCTGAGGCCGAGTTGCGGCAGCATACGCCAACGCACAGCAGCACCTGTAAGAATGCCGAAACCCACTGTCTGTGCAATAGCGATGGCAGCAAACCCGCTGATCCGTGCCTGGCGCGCGCGCACGCCGGTTTGAAAATGTCTGTGAGCAACCCCGTCATATCGCGCCACGGCTCATAAACTAAGGGCGGCAAAGCCTGCTGCCATCCCCCAGAGCGCTAATGGCACGGCCCGGATCGCTGATGGAAGCTGGGTGAAGGTGGACGCATCAATACGCGTTGCCAGCAGCCAAATACAGGCCCCCATAATCCCGAATGGAACGGCAAACCTTCTGACGCCCGTCCAGCGGACGGACCTGATAAGTGATTTCATGCAAAAAGCCCCTCTCCGAACCCCCGACGGGTAGATAGGCCGTCGCACTTAAGCGATCGTTAATGTTTTGGTGTGGACACGAAAAACGCGCCTTTCATTTGCTGGAAAGACGCGTTGAATTGTTCAGTTCGCTAAAAGAAGCGGCTCAGTCGTGTTCTTCCATGATCTGCGCCTTGGCTTCGGCCATCAGGCTGACCATCTTGGCACGGATCGTCGTTTCATCTGCCTTGTCGCCCAGATCGCCGGACACTTTGCGATATACGTCCTCGTCACCGGCTTCTTCGAAATCGGACTTGATCACCTCTTTGGCGTATTCGTTTGCCGCCTCACCGGATTTTCCCAAGAGCTCGGCTGCCCAAAGACCCAACAACTTGTTGCGGCGTGCCTCTGCCTTGAACTGCATTTCAGCGTCATGGGCAAATTTGTTTTCGAAGGCGTTTTCGCGATCTTTCATCGTGGTCATGTGGGCTACTCCTTGGTGACACCTGTATCCTACCAAAATGGACATATGCGGTCGAGAAGACAAGATGCCACCTGCGCTTGCAGGACATGGGACCATAGACTAAGAGGGCCACAACAGGGTTGGGGAGCCCCCCTGCCTGCTATCCCGAAAGGACGCCCATGGCCCGGCGCAAGAAGATTTACGAAGGCAAAGCGAAAATCCTGTACGAAGGCCCTGAGCCCGGTACGATTGTTCAGTATTTCAAAGATGATGCCACCGCCTTTAACGCCCAGAAAAAGGACGTGATCGAAGGTAAGGGTGTTCTGAACAACCGTCTGTCAGAATTTTTCATGACCGGACTGAACCAGATCGGCGTGCCGACGCATTTCATCAAGCGACTAAACATGCGCGAGCAGCTTGTTCGCCAGTGCGAGATCATTCCGCTAGAGGTGATCGTTCGGAATTATGCAGCAGGAACAATGTCCAAGCGGCTCGGCATTGATGAAGGCACGCAGTTGCCACGCCCGATTGTCGAATATTGCTACAAGGACGACAGCCTGGGCGATCCGCTGGTGACGGAAGAACACATTGCGGCATTTGGCTGGGCCAGCCAGCAGGATATGGAAGACATCCTCAGCCTTGCGCTGCGTGTGAATGATTTCCTGTCCGGTGTGATGATGGCCGTCGGCATCAGGCTGGTCGACTTCAAGATCGAGATTGGCCGCGTTTATGACGGTGATTTCCAGCGCCTGATCATCGCCGATGAAATCAGCCCTGATTCTTGCCGTCTGTGGGATATTGAGACAGGTCAGAAGCTGGACAAGGATGTGTTCCGGCGTGATCTGGGGTCATTGACAGACGCCTATACCGAGGTTGCGCGGCGGTTGGGCGTGATGCCCAAGACATCGACGCCGATCACCAAACCGACCTTGATCAACTGAGACAGGCGTCGGAGCGGAATTGTAGTGGAAAGATGAAGCGAGGGGCGGAGCGATGAAGGCACGGGTGCATGTGATGTTGAAAAACGGGGTGCTTGATCCACAGGGCGAGGCGGTGCATCACGCGCTGGATGCCATGGGTTTTGAGGGTGTGAACGGCGTGCGGCAGGGCAAGGTGATAGAGCTTGATCTGGCCGACGGCACGACAGAGGCCGACGTCAACGCGATGTGTGAAAAGCTGCTCGCCAACACGGTGATCGAATCCTACACGGTGGAGCTTTACTAATGCGCGCGGCGGTCGTCGTATTTCCCGGATCCAACTGCGACCGCGATCTTGCTGTCGCCTTTGAAAACGCGGGTGCGCAGGTCGAGATGGTCTGGCACAAGGACACGGAACTTCCCGGCGGCATTGATATCGTCGGAATACCGGGGGGATTTTCATACGGTGACTATCTGCGGTGCGGCGCGATTGCGGCGCAATCTCCGATTGTTAAATCCGTCAAGGCCCACGCGGAGCGCGGCGGCTATGTCATGGGCATCTGCAACGGCTTTCAGGTTCTGACCGAAACAGGGTTGCTGCCCGGCGCATTGTTGCGCAATGCGGGGCTCAAATACATTTGCAAGACCGTCGGCCTGAAGGTCGAGACGTCTAACAGCGATTTCACGATGGGTTATAACGCGGGCGATATTATCAACATTCCGATTGCCCATCACGACGGCAATTACTTTGCTGACCCGGACACCATCGCGCGTCTTCAGGGCGAGGACCGGGTGGCCTTTACCTATACGGATAATCCTAACGGGGCGCAGGCCGATATCGCGGGCATCTTGTCGGAAAACCGTCGGGTCTTGGGCATGATGCCGCATCCTGAGCGGGCGGCGGATGCTGGTCACGGCGGCACCGACGGGGTGGCGCTCTTTCGCGCATTGGCCGGTGCGCTGACAGCAGCGTGACTTGAGCGTTGTGCTGCACGCGCGTACTGTGCGGCAATGAGCGATACATCGGATACCAAGTCTGCCCTGGCCGTATCGTGGCGCGTGCGCCTTGCGATTGGTGTTTTGATGATCATCGCGGTGATCGTTATTTCGGTCACGAACAAGCTGCTGACCGACAGATTTACCGACACGACGCGCAATCGCGCTGAACTGCGGATTGCGCTTTACAGCGGCAACCTGATGGCCGAACTGCGCCAGAACGCTATTGTGCCACAGCTTCTGGCCCGCGATCCTTCGTTGATCAACGCGCTTAAGGATGCTGATTATTCCCTGTCGACACAGCGACTGATCTCTTTCGTTGAGGAAATCGGTGCTGCCTCTTTGATGTTGTATGACATTGATGGGCGGACGGTGGCGGCGACGGACCGCAACCGTCTCGGCTCGCAACATCGGTCAGAGCCGTATTTCGTCGATGCGATCAGGTCGAATGCAACGATCTTCACCACCATCCAACGTGAGGGGGGCGGGTACCAGTTCATGTATTCCCGTCGCATCCAGGAGGGTGGCAGCACCTTGGGTGTGATCGCCGTAGAGGTGGATCTGCAAAAATTCGAGCGGGCGTGGGCGGGCATTTCGGATGCTGTCATTGTGATGGACAGCACCGGTCAGATCATTTTAGCGACATCCCCCCGTTGGCGCGGCCTGACGGAGCCAGAGGCGCTGGCAAATCACACCCCGCAAACCGCGATTGAGCGGGCCATTCAGGCCACCGCCGATTGGACGGCCTTACCGCCAGATGCATATCTGCAGGGCGAAGCGGTCATGCGGTTGGAAAACCGCATTCCGTTCCGGGGCTGGCGCATGATCAGCTACACGACCTACGAAAGCGTGCGCGAGCGCGTAAACGGCGTGCTGGCGCTCGAAGTCATGGGATTTGCGATTCTTCTGGCACTGACATTCTATTTCCTGAGCCGCCGCACAGCGGGCAGGCTGGCGATTTTTCAGCGAGAGTCGGCCAAACTTCGCGCATTGAACGCCGCCTTACAGCGGGAAATCGCTGAAAGGAAACGCGTGCAAGAGACGCTCGCCGTGGCCGAACAAACGCTGGAACAATCCAGCAAATTGGCGGCCTTAGGAGAAATGTCCGCGGCTGTGAGCCACGAGTTGAACCAGCCATTGGCCGCGATGAAAACCTATCTGGCGGGTGCGCGGTTGCTGTTGCGGCGCAACCGCCCGGATGAGGCGCTGTCGTCCTTCGGACGTATCGACGATCTGATCGAAAGGATGGGCGCGATCACTCGGCAGCTCAAATCCTATGCGCGCAAAGGTCAGGAAGCGTTTTCGCCTGTAGATATAGGGGCTGCGCTGGCTTCATCCCTGTCAATGATGGAGCCGCAACTGCGCCAGAGAAAGGTGCAGATCGCGCGCATTCTGCCGGACGAGCCGGTGATGGTGATCGGGGACCGGATGCGGATTGAACAGGTTATCGTCAACCTCTTGCGCAATGCTCTTGATGCCACCAAATCAGTAAGAGACCCGCAGGTTGAGATCATCCTGTCCGCCGGAGAGACGGCGACGCTTACCGTGCGCGATAACGGACCGGGGATTGAAGACCTCGATGCGCTGTTTGAGCCGTTTTATACGACGAAACAGGCGGGCGACGGCGTGGGGTTGGGGCTTGCTATCTCGTCGGGGATCGTGAACGACCTAGGGGGACGACTGACGGCGCGCAACGGACAGAACGGTGGCGCGGTCTTTGAAATGCAACTGCCCATCATGGGCGAAAAGAACACAGTAGAAGCTGCGGAGTGATACGATGGCTCAGGCGATGAAGATTGCGATTGTCGATGACGAACAGGATATGCGCCAATCGATCAGCCAATGGCTGGCGCTTTCCGGCTACGATACCGAGACGTTCGGATCAGCAGAAGATGCGCTGAAAACGCTGGGGCCTGAATATCCGGGCATCGTGATTTCCGATATCAAAATGCCCGGCATGGACGGCATGCAGTTCCTGAAAAAGCTGATGGGCAATGACAGCGCCTTGCCGGTGATCATGATCACCGGCCATGGTGATGTGCCAATGGCAGTCGAAGCCATGCGCGTGGGCGCATTTGATTTTCTTGAAAAGCCTTTCAACCCGGACCGGATGAGCGAGTTGGCCAAGAAGGCCACCAACGCACGTCGTCTCGTCATGGACAACCGGGCGCTGCGGCGCGAGTTGTCAGACGGCGGGCAGCTGATGAAAAAGCTGATCGGGCAAAGCCCGGTGATGGAGCGTTTGCGCGAGGACATCCTCGATCTGGGACAGGCGGATGGCCATGTCCTGATTGATGGCGAAACAGGCACCGGGAAAACGCTCGTGGCTCATGCGCTTCACGCCGTGGGTTCCCGGGCCGGCAAGAAATTCGTTCTGGTGTCCTGCGGTGCCTTTGAAGAAGAGGCCCTTTCCAAACGCCTGTTCGGTCCGATGCAGCCTGAAGATGCGCAATTGCCCGCGATTGAAGAGGCACGCGGTGGGACATTGGTTCTGGAAGATATCGAAGCCCTGTCCGAGACGCTGCAAGCGCGGTTGCTGAGTGTCATCAACGAACAGGGCACGCCGGCTGAGACGCGGATCGTGGCGATTTCAAACTTGCAGGAAGCGGGGCGCACCTCCGAGGATGCGTTGCGGAGCGATCTATTCTACCGTTTGGCAGCCCTCAGGATCACGGTGCCGCCTTTGCGCCAGCGCGGCGAGGACATCCTGACGCTGTTCACGCGCCTATCCGATCAATTCGCAGAGGAATATGGGTGCGAGGCGCCGCAGGTCAGCGCGCAAGAGGCGGCACAGCTGTTGCAAGCCCCTTGGCCCGGCAACGTGCGGCAACTGATCAATGTGGCGGAACGGGCTGTCCTGCAATCCCGGCGCGGTTCCGGCACCATCGCGTCGCTGCTGATGTCGGATCACGAAGAGATGCAGCCGGTGATGACGACAGAGGGCAAGCCTTTGAAGGAATATGTGGAAGCCTTCGAGCGGATGCTGATCGACAACACGATGCGGCGTCACAAGGGATCAATTGCCAGCGTTATGGACGAGCTATGCCTGCCACGCAGGACATTGAATGAGAAGATGGCGAAGTATGGTCTGCAACGCTCGGACTATCTTTAGACCTTAGGCTGGTGTCTTTTCGGATCGCTTAGATCGTGGCGCGCTGCCGGTTCACCCTGTGCGGCGCTCGACGATCTCAATCGCTTTGCCGTTCTGATCTGTCACGCAGGTCCAGGATGCGGCGTTGGGAACATCGACGATGAAGCGGTTGAGCTCGACAATCGGGATGGTGGTGTTGAGCGCGACACCCGATGCGCCGGTTTCCTTGGCCACGGCCGCAACGCAGGTTTTCTGTCCTCGCAGTTCGGCCAATGCTTCGGGATCATTGGCGACCGCGATTTCGTCACAGGCCGCCATTCCAAGAACAGAAAGGGCGAGGGTGGAGCGCAAGAGAATGTGCATGGATGGTCCTTCGGGTCTTGAGGCAGCCACAGATGGCGTGTGCGATAATACGAATAAATGCGCGCTCAGGTGAGCCAGAACCGACCTTTCTTGTCAAGCAAAGTGGGGCAAACTGGCGAATTGCCGTTGCAACGTCCAATTGCCCATTGTGTTTTGCGCGGCAAAGCCCTTATCTAGGGTTACGGGATTGGTTGACGCCTACGCGTCAGGGTTGTCCTGATAACAGTTTCGCTGCTGGTGCAGGTCCGAGCGAGGGCCGTACACGCAGACCGATTGGGCCGGAAACGGCCAGAGAACCGCTGATGGTCTGACGGGGCAAACCCCGAAAAGAACTCAGTTTATAAATGGATACGGCGGGGCCGAGGCCCTGACCCGTATCGGAGAAGAACCGCGATGACGCGCGCAGAAGCTTTGAGCAGGAACGGACAGGTCTTTTCAGGCCCCGCCCTCGCGCCGTCAGCTATCGCCCAGACAAGTCACACTGCAAAACCACTGGCGCCCCCCGGGGGCAGGCTGGTTCATGCCGTGTGCATAGTGAGAACATGCCTAAGAAAATGCTTATCGATGCCACCCACGCGGAAGAAACCCGCGTTGTGGTGGTTGACGGAAACAAGGTTGAGGAATTTGACTTTGAATCCGAAAACAAACGCCAGCTTGCTGGCAACATCTACCTCGCCAAGGTAACACGGGTCGAACCGTCGCTTCAGGCGGCATTCGTTGACTACGGTGGAAACCGCCACGGTTTCCTCGCGTTTTCCGAGATCCACCCGGATTATTACCAGATTCCCGTAGCCGACCGTCAGGCGCTGATCGAGGAAGAGCGGGCCTATGCCGAAGCGCAGGCCGCCAAGGACGATGAAGAACCCAAGCCCAAGCGCCGCTCACGCTCGCGCGGCAGGTCCAAATCCAAGGCCGAGGATGCCAAGACGGATGACGCCACGACCTCGACCGAGATCGAGGGCATGGAGACCGTTGATCTGACCGATGACGACGAAGTCGAAGTCGATGAGAACGAGGCGTCCTCACCCATGGAGCGGGTGGCGGAATCACCTGTCGATACGCCAGAGGCCAGCGAAGAGGACAACAGCACTGACGACAGTGATGATCAAACTTCGGATGAGGGCGATGACGATGAGGACGACGCCCAAGGCGCCGATGCCACATCGAAAGACGAATCCATCGAATCTGTTGCTGAAGAGGACGATAGCGAGGACATCCGCCCTGTCCGCAAGCCGCGTCCCCGCCGCTACAAGATTCAGGAAGTCATCAAGGTGCGCCAGATCCTGCTGGTGCAGGTCGTCAAGGAAGAGCGTGGCAACAAGGGCGCTGCACTGACCACGTATCTGTCGCTGGCCGGCCGGTATTGCGTCCTGATGCCAAACACCGCGCGTGGCGGTGGCATCAGCCGCAAGATTACAAACGCCGCCGACCGCAAAAAGCTCAAGGATATCGCGAATGAGATCAAGGTGCCTCAGGGCGCGGGCCTCATCGTGCGCACAGCCGGGGCCAAGCGGACGCGGGCAGAGATCAAGCGCGATTACGAGTACCTTCAACGGTTGTGGGAGCAGATCCGCGAGCTGACGCTGAAGTCCATTGCGCCCGCAAAAATCTATGAAGAAGGCGATCTGATCAAACGGTCGATCAGGGACCTTTATAACCGTGAGATCGACGAAATCCTGGTCGAAGGAGAGCGGGGTTACCGCATCGCCAAGGACTTCATGAAGATGATCATGCCGTCCCACGCCAAGAACGTGAAACGCTACGAGGAAAACCTGCCGCTGTTCGCCCGCTATCAGGTCGAAGGCTATCTGGCAGGTATGTTCAACCCCACGGTTCAACTGCCGTCGGGTGGCTACATCGTGATCGGCGTCACAGAGGCGTTGGTTGCCATCGACGTGAACTCTGGTAGGGCGACAAAGGAGGGCTCGATCGAGCAAACCGCGCTCAAGACCAACCTTGAGGCCGCTGATGAAGTGGCCCGACAGTTGCGTCTGCGCGATCTTGCAGGCCTGATCGTCATCGACTTCATCGATATGGATGAGCGCAAGAATAATTCAGCCGTTGAAAAGCGGATGAAGGACAAGCTCAAGACGGACCGTGCACGCATTCAGGTTGGCCGGATCTCCGGGTTTGGCTTGATGGAAATGTCGCGCCAGCGTCTGCGCCCCGGTATGATCGAGGCGACGACCCAGCCTTGTCAGGCCTGTCACGGCACTGGCCTGATCAGATCTGACGATAGCCTCGCGTTGTCGATCATCCGCCAGATGGAAGAAGAAGGCACCCGCCGCCGCACCCGTGAGGTGCTGATCAAGGCGCCGGTTGGCATCGCCAACTTCCTGATGAACCAAAAACGCGAACACGTGGCCCAGATCGAGGCCCGTTATGGCATGGCCGTGCGCATTGAAGGCGACCCATCTCTGGTCAGCCCCGATTTCTCGATGGAGAAGTTCAAGACGGCAACGCGAAACATCTCGCAAGCCGGTGATCATGTGGTGTCGGTTGATACGTCGTTGATGGACCAGATTGACGAGGATGAGGCCGAGGCGGTAGCAGCAGCAGAAGAAGATGATGCCCCGGAAGCCCCGGAAGCCCGTGACAATCGCGATACCCGTGACAATGCCGATAACGGGGATGGTGAGGGCAAGCCCAAGCGCCGCCGCCGTCGTCGGCGCAGCCGGGGTGGCCGGGGTCGGAACGGCAACGGTGATCAGCAGTCCGATGAAAACCAAGGCGATCAGTCCTCAGACGAGGACGCGAATGGCAAGCAGGCCGAAGCAACAGAAAAGCCTGCGGACGAAGAAGCGTCAGAAGCCGTTCAGCCCAAGGATGAACCGTCTGATCAGGCTGATGCAGCTGCCGCTGACAGCGCCGAGGAGAAGCCCAAGAAAAAGACCACGCGCAGCCGCACGCGGTCCAGTAGTGCCAAGCCCAAAGCCAAGGCGGAAGCAGCCGAGGCGGCGACGGACGTCGATGCCAAGACCTCTGATGCTGTAGAAGCGGCAGAGGCGGCACCGCAGGAAGAAGAAAAACCAAAGGCCAAGGCAAAATCGACACGCTCTCGTACCAGCAGGGCAAAGAAGGCCGGAGAGGGCGATGCATCCGCCGAACCAGCGGCAGAAGACGCCAAGGCCGAGGAGAAGCCGAAGAAGGCCACGCGGAGCCGGGCCAAGGCCAAGCCAAAGGCGGCACCCAAGTCGGAGGAAGCAACGGAGGCCCCTGCACCTGCCAAGGAAGAGGCACCGGCCCCCGCGCCTGAGCCAGTTGCGGCAGAGGCACCGGCAGCCGAGGCAAAGCCTGAAAAGGAAGAGTCGAAAAAGTCCAAGCGCAAAGGTTGGTGGTCTTTGGGCCGCTAAGCGCAGGGAAATTAATCAGAAAGGCAGGTCCATCGCGACCTGCCTTTTGCGTTTCTAGCCGCCTTTTTTGACGTGATAGATTTGCGCTGACCCCTCGTCCGTCGTCTCGATCAGGGTATGGCCAGCTTCGGCACAGAAGTGGGGAACATCAACAATCGCAGCCGGATCATCCGCGCGCAGGCGCATGACGTCGCCCGGTCGCAAAGCTGTCAGACGCTTGCGCAGTTTCAGCACGGGCAGGGGGCATAGAAGCCCGGTGGCATCAAGATCATGTATCTCCATATCCGCCAGATAGGGCAGTTGTTTCATCGCATCAACGGCCTTGTGACAATTGTGCAGGTGACGGGGCGGGCAATCGCGATTAAGTGTGAGCCATGTTCGGGATTGAAATCATAGACGCAGGGTTACTGCCTGCCATGCTGGTGGCGCTGATCGCGGGTGTGATCAGCTTTCTCAGTCCCTGCGTCCTGCCCATCGTGCCACCCTATCTGGCGTATATGAGCGGCGTGTCGCTTCAGGATATGTCGAGTGAGAAAGAAGCACGGCGTAAGGCGGTCATCGCGGCGCTGTTCTTTGTGCTGGGCTTAAGCACGGTTTTTCTGATCCTTGGCTTCACGGCCTCAGCATTCGGTGCATTCTTCCTGCAAAATCAGGTTCTGTTCGCGAAGATTTCCGGTGTCGTGATCATTGTCTTCGGCCTCCATTTCATTGGCCTGTTCCGTATTCCGTTTCTGGATCAGGAAGCGCGGCTGGATGCGGGCGACAAGGGGGGATCGAGCTTTGGGGCTTATGTCCTGGGTCTTGCCTTCGCTTTTGGGTGGACGCCCTGCATCGGGCCGCAACTTGGCGCGATCCTATCGCTCGCTGCTTCTGAGGCATCCGTATCCAAAGGGACTTTGCTCTTGGGTATCTATGCTGCCGGTTTGGGCATTCCGTTCCTGCTTGCCGCGATATTCATTACGCGTGCCATGGGCATGATGAATCGCATCAAGCGCCACATGAAGCTGATTGAACGGGTGATGGGCGGTCTGCTGATCATTGTGGGACTGGCAATGGTGACGGGTGCATTTTCCACTTTCGCCTTCTGGCTGCTTGAGACTTTTCCGGCGCTTGGCGCGCTTGGTTAGCACAGGGCCTGAAGTCTTACCCTTGCCCGAAAACGCGGCTATGATGCGCCAAAGAGGGCGCGATGGGCAGAGCTTCAACACATCAGGTCAAACGACGCCGGGTTTTCTATATTCCCGGCTATGACCCAATTCATCCGCGCCGCTATCGCGAACTTTACCGCAAGGAAGGGACCGCGCAGGCAGAGATTTCGGGCTATGAGATCGGGTTGAAACCCAAGGCGGCAGACGGCGGGAACTACGGCTGGACCGTACATTCCAAGATTGACGGAGATACGGTCGAGGCGGAAGTGGAGGTTCTGGTCTGGTCCGACATCGTGCGTGACAGCATGAGCACGTCGATCCCGGCGACATACCTGCAACTGGTGCGCACAGCCTGGGTCTACATCGCTTCGGGTGCGCTGTGGCGGCTGATGAAACTGCGCAAGGGACCAGTGATTGCGGCGCTTTATCCCATTGGAATGCTGCTGGCGCAGCTTTGTTTGGCTGTTTTGTTCGGCTGGCTGATCGCGCGCCTTGCTGGCTTGGCCACCGCATGGGCCATCGGGCTGGTGACCGGACCTGAGGACGCCGCATTGGGCGCGGCTGCGGTCGCAGCCTCAGCCGGATTGCTGAGCGGGGTTTCCCTGTTGCGGTGGTTCAAGAAGAAGGACGGGAAGTTCTTTGCCTATTACCTGATGCATGATTATTCCTATTCAGCATCATCGCGGGGCGCGAACCCGCCAGAGCTTGAGGCGCGAATTGCCATTTTCACCGATGCTGTTGGCCAAGCGCTGAACACTGACGTGGACGAGGTGCTGGTCGTCGGCCATTCCTCTGGTGCGCATCTGAGTGTGTCGATCCTGGCCGATCTGATCCGTCAGGGCAGGGTGCCGAAAGACGCTCCTGCGCTGTCTTTCCTGTCATTGGGGCAGGTGATGCCAATGGTGTCTTTTCTGTCAGACGCACATCGATTGCGCGCCGACCTGAAATATCTCTCGGCCCGGGATGAGATCACATGGGTGGATGTGACGGCGCCGGGGGATGGCTGTGCCTTTGCGCTGTGCGATCCGGTTTCGGTTTCCGGCGTGGCTCCTGAGAACAAGAAATGGCCGCTGGTCTTTTCGGCTGCCTTTACCCAGACGCTAAGCCCCGCACGCTGGAAGGAACTGCGCTGGCGGTTCTTCCGACTGCATTTCCAATATCTCTGCGCCTTCGACCGGCCTAAGGACTATGACTACTTCCAGATCACCGCTGGCCCTCTGACCCTCGGTGCCCGGTACTCAGGCCGCGCGCCCTCGCGCTCTCGCATCGACCGGGTAGTCAGCAAATACACCTCTATCGCCGCATGAGCACGCCGCCCAAGCCGCCCAGCAGGCCAGACAAGGTATCGCTCTGGCGGTATGCCCGACTGTTTCGGCAGGATATTCTGTCAGCTCAGCCGGCGCGGCTGTACCGGGCGTGGATGGCAGAGTTTCGCACGCCGTTTTTCCGCAGCTACCTGATGAACCAGCCCGAGCTGATCCGCACGGTGCTGAAGGAGCGGCCAGATGATTTCCCCAAATCCGACCGGATCGGCGAAGGGCTGCGCCCCTTGCTTGGAAACTCGGTGTTCCTGACCAACGGCGAGACTTGGAAACGGCAGCGGCGGATCATTGATCCGGCGTTCGAGGGCGGGCGGCTGCGCGAGACCTTTCCGGCCATGTGGGACGCGGCAGAGGCGGCGGCGGCAAGGCTGGATGCCCACACGGGTGAAACAATCGAGATCGAGGCCGAGACCAGCCATGCGGCCGCGGATGTGATCTTTCGCACGCTTTTCTCGATACCAATCGAACACCACCTTGCGCGGGCGGTTTTCGATGAATTCAGGCACTATCAACGCTCGCAGCCCCTGTTGAACCTTGCAGCCTTTGTGCCATTGCCGCGCTGGATGCCACGGTTCTTTCGGCGTGGCACCAAGGCAAGCGCACAGAAGATCAGGCGCTTGATTGCAGAGCTGACCCATGAGCGGATGAAAGCGATTGGGACGGGAACCGCGCCGGACGACCTGGCGACCAAGATCATGACCACGGCGGACCCGGTGACCGGAGATCGCTTTGACGAGGCCGAGATGGTCGATCAGGTCGCGATCTTCTTTCTGGCAGGGCATGAGACCAGCGCGTCGGCACTGGCGTGGACGCTGTACCTGATGGCGACGCATCCCGATTGGCAGGAAAGGCTTGCCCAAGAGGCGCAGGCTTTGGACGGTCCAGACTTCGCAGTGATGTCGAAACTGAAGCTGAGCCGCGATGTGTTCCGCGAGGCGCTGCGGCTTTATCCGCCGGTGCCGATGATGGTGCGCCAGACAACCTGCCCCGAACGGTTCCGGGACCGGGAGATCCAACCCGGTGCGCAGGTGGTGATCAGCCCTTGGCACCTGCATCGGCACGAGCGACTTTGGGACAACCCGGATGGGTTTGATCCCACACGCTGGCACACCGACAACGGCGCGAAGTGCCAGCGCGAGGCGTTTATTCCGTTCTCAGCGGGCGCGCGTGTCTGTACGGGTGCGGGGTTCGCGATGGTCGAAGGGCCATTGATCCTGTCCCGGATCCTGCGCGATTTCCGCGTCGTGGCCGACCCTGCACGGGTACCGGTGCCCGTGGCACATCTGACCGTGCGATCGGAGAAAGGCATTTGGCTGCGACTGGAGCGCAGGTAGGTTCTACCATCCTGCCGCCGGATGACTTATCAAGCGGTCCAACGGAATCGCAAAACGGGGATGGATCAATGAACGCAGCACAAAAGGCGCAGATGGAAACCGGCAAAGGGTTTATCGCGGCGCTGGACCAGTCGGGCGGATCGACCCCCAAGGCGCTGAGCCTTTATGGTGTTGAGCCATCGGATTACAGCGGTGATGAAGAAATGTTTGCCGCCATGCACGAGATGCGCGCGCGGATCATCAAGGCGGACTGCTTTTCCTCGGACAAGGTGATCGGCGCGATCCTGTTTGAGCGCACGATGGACGGAGAGATTGATGGCAAGCCGGTGCCCGCCGTTCTGTGGGAGGACAATGGCGTGGTGCCTTTCCTGAAGATCGACAAGGGTCTCGAGGACGAGGCGCAGGGCGTCCAATTGCTCAAGCCGATGCCTGATCTGAACGCGCTGCTGGCGCGCGCGGTGGACAAGGGTATCTTCGGGACCAAGGAACGCTCGGTCATTCACGAGGCGAACGAGGCCGGGATCGACGCGGTCGTGACGCAGCAGATCGAAGTGGCCAAGGCCGTTTGTGCCGCCGGGCTGGTACCGATTGTTGAGCCTGAAGTGAACATTCATTCCAAGACGAAGGCGCAAGCCGAAGAGATGCTGGCGGCGGCGCTGATGCAGCACATCAACGGGCTGGATGCGGACGAGCTGGTGATGCTCAAGCTGACGATCCCTGAGCAGCCGGGGCTGTATGACGCCTTGGCCGATCATCCGAATGTCCTGCGCGTGGTTGCGCTGTCCGGGGGGTATTCGACGGACGAGGCGAGCGCCCGGTTGGCGCAGAACGCCAAAATGATCGCAAGTTTCTCGCGGGCGTTGACCGAAGGGCTGAATGTGAAGATGTCGGATGCGGAGTTTGAGACAGCGTTGGGCAAGAACATCGACAAGATCTATGAAGCGTCAGTCGCTTGAGGGGATCGTTTTCCCAGACATGAAAAGATAATTGAAACGTCGGATCGGTTCATTGCTGGAAAAGACAATGATCCATTCGGCGTCTTGGGTTGCCTGAAATCCCCTTCGTTGAAGGGCATTGTCCATGCTGGTCCGGCAGTACACCTTTCGACATCGCGTTCTCAAATTTGAAAAGAAGTCGGGAAGGACGCATTTTCATGCGCCTGCCACAAAGAGATCACCGCAAACGGTCCTTCAGCGCCCGCAGCACATAGAGCCGGATGGCTGACGCCAGCCCCATTTCCAAGCCGCGCTCTGCGTCAATTTCGGCCACCAAGGCATTGATCGGCATTCTTTTTTCCGCCGCCAAGGCGCGGAACTCCTGCCAAAACTCATCCTCAAGGGACACCGACGTCCGGTGCCCCTTCAAGGTCACTGAATGCTTGACCGGACGCCCGCTCATGTCTCGCGTTTGTGGGCTTCCAGATTGCGTGCGATCTGCTGGGCGCGTGCTTTCAGCGCCTCTTTCTGGGATTTGGTTTGCCCGAAAGCCACGGCATTCTCATCGGCGCGGGCTTTGCGCGAGGCGCGGTTGCGCTCTTTTTTAACTTTGTTGAGGTTGATGGGGGCGCTCATTTGGGTCCAATCATTTGTTCTGGCCGCACCACGCGGTCAAATGTTTCTGCATCGACAAAGCCAAGTGCAATCGCCTCTTCTTTCAGCGTCGTACCGTTCTTGTGGGCTGTCTTGGCCACCTTGGTGGCGTTGTCATAGCCGATGGTAGGCGCCAGCGCTGTGACCAGCATCAGGCTTTCTTTCATCAGCTTCTCGATACGCTCTTCATTGGCCTTGGTCCCCACAACCATGTTGTCGGTAAAGCTGCTGGCGGCGTCGCCCAAAAGCTGCATGGATTGGATCACGTTATAGCTCATCATCGGGTTATAGACGTTCAACTCGAAGTGACCCTGCGATCCGGCAAAGCCGACCGCCGCATCGTTGCCCATGACATGGGCACAGACCATGGTCAGCGCTTCGGCCTGCGTGGGGTTCACCTTGCCCGGCATGATCGACGATCCCGGCTCATTCTCAGGCAGGATCAGTTCGCCCAGACCGGAGCGGGGGCCGGAGCCCAGCAGACGCATGTCATTGGCAATTTTGAACATGGACGCGGCAACAGTCTTGAGCGCACCTGAGAACATGACCATCGCATCATGGGCGGCAAGCGCCTCGAACTTGTTGGGGGCGGTGACAAAGGGCAGGCCGGTAATGTTGGCGATTTCCGCCGCGACCTTTTCGGCAAATCCCTTGCGGGTGTTCAGGCCGGTGCCAACTGCCGTGCCGCCCTGCGCCAATTCGTAGATATCAGGCAGGCAGGCTTCGACCCGCTCAATCGCTTTTTTCATCTGGTGCGCATAGCCGCCGAATTCCTGGCCCAAAGTCAGCGGGGTTGCGTCCTGCGTATGGGTGCGGCCGATCTTGATGATGTCCTTGAACTCTTCGGATTTGGCCGCCAGCGCCTCTTGCAGCTTGCGCAGGCCCGGCAGCAGCGTGTCGCGTGCCACCATGCCAATGGCCACATGCATCGCCGTGGGGAAGGTATCGTTTGATGACTGACCCATGTTGCAATGGTCATTGGGGTGTACCGGGGTTTTGGACCCCATCTCGCCGCCCAAGATCTCGATCGCTCGGTTCGAGATCACCTCGTTGGAGTTCATGTTCGACTGTGTGCCCGACCCGGTCTGCCAAACCACCAGAGGAAAGTTGTCGTCAAACTTGCCGTCGATCACTTCCTGCGCGGCTTGCTGGATCGCGGGGGCAAGGGCTGCATCCAGATCGTCAAACCCAAGGTTCACGGTCGCGCAGGCCTTCTTGATCACGCCCAAGGCGCGGACGATCGCTACAGGTTGCTTTTCCCAGCCGATGGGAAAGTTCATGATCGACCGCTGCGTCTGCGCACCCCAATACTTGTCCGCAGGGACTTCCAATGGGCCAAAGCTGTCGGTTTCGGTGCGTGTGTCGGCCATGATCCGGCTCCTGATTTCTTCTTGCGTTGGCACGGGTGTAGCCCCGCCGTGACCGTGACGCAATCAGGCGGTGGCGCTAACGGTGTGCTTATTTGCGGAAGGAATCGAGCGATACGATTTCGGCGTCTTTTGCCTTGTCCTCGGTCACCGGTGTTTTCGGAGGGTTGTCCTCGGCCGCATCCACTGTCGCGGTATCATCTTCGTCGGCGTCCTCGCCTTCTTGCTGCTCAAAGCGCAGCCCGAATTCAACGGATGGGTCCACGAACGTACGGATCGCGTCATAGGGGATGTACAACGGTTCAGGTGCATCACCGAAATTCAGCGTCACCGAGAAGCCTTCGTCGGTCACCTTAAGATTGTCGTACCAATGCTGCATCACGACTGTCATCTCGCCGGGATATCGGTCTGACAGCCAGTCGGCCAGCTCCGCATCAGGATGAGACGTATCAAAGGTGATGAAGAAATGGTGGTTGCCCGGCAATCCACGGTCGGCCACGTCAAGAAGCACCTTGCGGATCAGACCCCGCATTGCGTCATGCATCAGGTTGCCATAGTCAATCTCGCGGCTCATGGGCTCCCCCGGATCGTCGCTTGCACATGTCCACCATACCTCTTTTGTAGAGGAGCGAAAGGGGGTGCGGGCTCAAACCATCGACAGGCCAAGAGCTGTGAGCGCAAGAAGCGCCATCGTGCTGACAAAGCCGCGTTTCAGGCCCAGCATCAGAACAGCGCCCAACAGGGTCAATCCCGCGGCCGCAGGAATGAAGCTCGACCAAATTGGAAGCGGCATTGCCCCGATCGCATTTGGCGTGACGTCAGCGAAAAGCACATGGAGGGCGAACCAAAGTGAGAGGTTGGCGATCACACCCACCACTGCCGCTGTAATCGCTTGAAGCGCACCGGCAAGCCGGGGCTGCGCAGAAATGCGCTCAAGATACGGACCGGCAAGGAATATCCACAAAAAACACGGTGTGAAGGTGACCCATAGCGCCAGCAGCCCTGCCGCAATCGCCCCGCTGATGCCCGATTGCGCGAATCCAGCCAGCAAAGCGACAAACTCCGTCACCAGAATAAGCGGCCCCGGCGTGGTTTCGGCCAGACCCAATGCGTCGATCATCTGATCGGTGGTGATCCAGCCATAGTCCTGCACGACGGTTTGGGTCATATAGGCCAGCACCGCATAGGCGCCGCCGAAGGTGACGACGGCAAGCTTTGAGAAAAACAGACCAAGTTGTAGCAAGAAAGACTGGTCCGTCACCCAGAGGAACGCAAGCGGGGCGGCCCAAAAGGCTGACCAGATCAACAGCGTTGCAAGGCTATGCGCCTTTGGCGGTGTCACGATGTTTTCGGGCACGGTTGACCCGGCATTGATGAGCATGCCCCAAAGCCCTGCGGTCAGAATGATCAGCGGAAAAGGCAGGCCAAACAGGAAAAGCGCCAGAAATGAAAGCAGGGCAAGTAGCCAGCCCTGAAGCTCATGAAGCGCCTTGCCCGCAACTTTGCGCAGTGCCTGAAAAACAACGATGATCACGGCGGCTTTGATGCCAAGAAATGCCGCCTGTACCAGCGGAAGCTGGCCATAGAACGCGTAGCCAAGGGCGAGAGCGGCAATCACGATGGCTCCGGGAACCACGAAAAGCAGACCAGCAAGCAGCCCCCCGGCGATACCCCGCAGACGCCAGCCGGCGTAGGTGGCCAATTGCATGGCCTCCGGCCCCGGCAAAAGCATGCACAGCGACAGCGCGCGAAGATAGGCAGCTTCGCTCAGCCACGGCCGCTCTTCAACCAGTTCGCGGTGCATCAGTGCGATTTGGGCAGCAGGGCCACCGAAAGACAAAAGACCGATACGGCCAAAGATACGGGTCAGCATCCCCCATGCCGGGGCGCTCATCCCTTGCCTCCGGGCCAGTCATGGCCTTCGCCTTGACCGTCCCGCGCCCAACGGTACAGCGCATCGTACATCGCCATTCCAGCCTCAAGTTGGTCCAAATCGTTTTTGTACTGCCGTGACAGACCAACGGAGAGGGCGAGCAAACCTGCGGCTTCCGGTGCATCGCCATGCCGATTGGTATCCGCCGCCCTGACCACCTGCGCCAGACGGTCAAGTGCGGGCGTGCGCAAACCGAATTCTTCAAGCATTGTGTCAAAGGTGCAGGTGTCACCGCGGTGCGACCAAAAGGTGTTTTCAACATCGAATGGTACCGCACCATATCGCTCCGCAACGCCCGTCACCTCGGCGGGAGAGACGAAAAGAAAATTGGCCTGGCGGTCTACAAAGCGTCGGATCAACCATGGGCAGGCGATGCGGTCGATCTTGGGGCGATGACGCGTGACCCACAGGGTGCGGCCGTCAACGTCGTTCGGAATAATCTTGGCCGGGACGCGCGGGCTCCCTTCATGGGCGCGCCAGCCGTAGTTTCCACCCTGCAGAAATTCGGCCTGAATGCCTTTGGACCGCAACAAGGCCGCCATTCCCTGACTGAGCTTGATGCCTTTCTGGCAGACCACCACGCAAGCCTCACCATCCAAACGCTCTACCAGACCGGGAAAATCTGTATGGGGATGCCTAAAGGCTCCGGGAATGAAGAAAGGATCCTCGGCGAAATCCGGATCAATGGAAATGTCGACAATCGCGGGGCAAACGGGTGTTCCGATCAGGCGCAACAATTGGGAGACCGTAATTTCATTCGGGGCAGCCATGGCATGCATCCTTTGCTTGGAAACATGCGAACCTCCGGCCGGGGCCTCACGGGGCGTTCGCGGTACTCCCCATGACGCAAGGACACCATCCCCGGCACTTGGTGTCAAGCGCCGGAGATGGGGAGGGATCAGGCGACCAGGGCTTCGATCTCGTGCTCCTCAGCCTCTTGCGGTTTTGCAACCGCTTCGGCGCGGGGGATGCGCAATGTAAAGGTGCTGCCTTGGCCCTCAATGCTGCTGGCTGACATATCGCCGCCATGCGCACGCGCAATGTCGCGTGAGATTGCAAGGCCCAGACCGGTCCCGCCATATTTGCGACCCGACGTGGAATCGACCTGATGGAAGGCTTCAAAGACGCGTGACAGATGCTCTTTTGGGATGCCGATGCCGGTGTCTTGCACCTTGAACAGAATGTCGTCCCCTTCCTGTGCCACTTCGACCGAAATTGTCCCGTTATCGGTAAACTTGGACGCGTTACCAATCAGGTTGATCAGGACTTGTTGCAGGCGTTTGCTGTCACCAACGAGGTCAAGTGGCGCACACTGGGCGTCCAGACGCAGACCCTTGTGTACGACCATGGGTCGCATCTGTTCGACGACAGGTTCGACGATGTCGCACGCGGTTGCAGGTTCCATGTCCATCGACAGTGTGCCTGAATCGATCTTGGCAAAGTCCAGAATTTCACTGATCAGGGTGAACAGGTGATTGCCCGAACGTTCAATCGCCTCCATCATCTTGCCAATCTGGTCGCTCATTGCATCCAGCTTTGGCTCCACCTCTTGCGTCAGCTCCGGGTGCGTCTCAATCTCCGCAAGCAACTTTTTATAGGCAGGCATGCTGCGGAAGTTCTTGGCCAGCTGTGCATGGCCTAAGATCACCGTCAAAGGCGTGCGTAGCTCATGGCTGAGTACCCCCATGAAATCAGTCTTGGCCTTGTTGGCAGCCTCGGCTGCAATCTGCGCCTTCTTGAGGTCGCTTATGTCGATGCGCAGCCCTACAACGCTGCCGTCTTCCATAGGGCGGTCATAAGCGCGAATGGTACGCCCGTCGGCAAGGATCTGCTCTTTGTCCGCTTCCTTGATATCAAGGCGCTGAGACCACTCTGCGTACCATTCCTCCTCCCGGCCCACGGCATCAGGGATCAGCCCGGCATCAAGGTTGGCTTTGACGATGTCCTCGTAAAGCGCACCGATCCTTACCATGCCAGAGCCACCCGCGAGTTGCTTGTACTTCTTGTTGAAAGCCACAAGACGACGGTTTGAATCGAACATGACAAAACCATGATCAATCGCCTCGATACCGGTCGAAAGCAGTTTTTCTGCCAGGCGGCGGCGGTCCAGCAAGCTCATCACATACCAAAGCGTGATCAGGCAAAACGTGATAAGCAGGCCGCGTTGAAACCACCCGGCGACATGACCAGGCCGGTGAACAGGCCAGCCACCATTGGGGGTCGCTGCAAACTGCCAGTTGCCAAATGGGAAATTGAAGGCAAGCTCAATCGGATTTTGGTTCAGGATAGCCGGACTTCCAAGAAGAACCTCAGCAGGCATACTATTGTGGGTGCCGACGTTGCGGATCAGGATATCAAATTCTTTCTCAAATTCAGGGATGCCAATGCGCTCCATGAACTTGTCGTAGTCCAATACGACTGAAAGGATGCCCCAAGGTTTCTTGATGCCTGTCGGAGTGCGCGTAAATACCGGTTTGCGCATGATCAAACCCCGGCCACCCTGAACAAGGTCCACCGGCCCGGTGATGATCCCTTCGCCAGTACGTATTGCTTCTTCGACCCCGGCGAATTGTTCTTCGTTCTGTCGGTAGTCCAGGCCAATGATCGCCTCATTGCCGCGCAGTGGGAAAACCATCTCCACAAACAGATCTGGCGCCGCGGCGATATTCTTGACCTCAGGATACGCCATCAGAAAGTCGACCGCCTTCAGGTTGAATTCCGTTGGGGACATGTCGGGGTTTTGACCAAGCACTGTCGCAAGTTCATTGAGGTCGAGAATGCGGTGAAAGACGTCTGCTTCGATCTTTTCCCGAATTTCAATCACCTTGACCGTTGTCTCAAGCTTTTGATCGCGCAAGTAGCTTTGGAACGAAAGATCTTCAATCTTGTAAGCAATGCCGATCATGATTGCGGCTACAAATCCTACGAGCAGGCCACGTGCCAGCAAACGGCGCAGCTTGGGCTGTGCGACAAAAGATAACTGCGTTTTGTAACGGCGTTTCGCCTGTGGTTTGCTCATACCTGTCACCCTTTTCTTTATCAGAGTTTGTTGAACCCTTTCTGACAAAGAAATCGGGGCAAATTAGGGCATCAGCGGGGCTTTTGCTCTATCCTGCGCGATATTCCGAGGCCGTTGATGGCAATTGGCAGGATCCGCTCAATGTCCAGCGACGCAGTGGAATCTGGACCCGTATTTTTCAATATTACCGAAAAATTGGGCAAAAATGGGCGGAGAATAAGAAAAGATCGGTCCTTGCCGTGCAAGGCGCGCGTCTTTGTTTGAGGGGGGAAAGTGCAGGTTTCTGTTGCCAGGTACCTGCGAACCCCGCCTAGGGCTGCAAAGCTCTAGGACTTAAGATTTCAGTATCTCCGGTCGCTTACGCGGCCATTGCTACTGGAGCACGATTGTCATTTGCAATTGTACAGTTTTCGCCGATAACGGTGGCAGACAGCCGAGACAAAGCATAACCCCTTTAGACGTTCGTCGATCCTATTTCGGCCCCATGATCCCCAAATGAAGGATTTTTGGTGGAGCCGCCGGGTACCGCCCCCGGGTCCGATCCGCTTATTACGAGCGCGTTTATGTCCATAGTCCCGAAGGACACTTCATACGTAGCGATAGTGTTGCGCCTTTTCAAGGGGCGACGCGTTACAGATTGATGCCAAGCGCGACAGCGGCAACTGCGACTTCACTGGCGAAAAAGATCCACTTCAGCCGGGTCCGACCGTCCAGTATCAATGACGTTATCCGGCCAAGTGCACCGCCGCCCCAGACAAAGCCGATCATCGCAAAGGCGGCCGGAGTAGACAGGATCAGTGCACCGATCCCCACCATCACGAACAGCGCGCCAGAGGCGGCGCGGATCTCAGAAGTTCCCATGGTTGACCCGCCATCGCTCAGATCAACTTTCTTCATGGTGTATCCGGGTGCGAGCTAGCCAAGCGCGCCAAACCCGATGCTGAGCAAGGCAAGTGCAATGTTGATGATATCTGCGAATGTCATGTGGTCGTCCCGTTTATTTCAGTTGAAGGACAACGCGTGGGCGGGCGAAAGGTTGCGAATGACTACCGCGCGGCCTGTTCCTTGGCCGCATCCCGTGCGGCAATTGCGTTCAGGGCAAGCTGTTGGGTCTCATGTTCCAGGGCGGTCAGACCAGCTTCGACGCCTGCGGCATCCCGCCGTTCAACGGCATCCGCGATATCACCGTGCATCTGCACGATCCGGGCACGGTCACGTGCTGTAAAGGTAATCATGTTCATCAGCGGCTGCATCGCCTCGACCGCACCAGCAAGCTGGTAGGACATCACAGGGTTGCCTGCGCCATCGACCAATGCGCGGTGAAAGGCCACGTCAGAGGCGCAGAAGGCTTCGTCGGTTAGACCCGGCTGGGACTGGCGATGGATTTCGGCGCGCATGGTTGCAAGGTGATCAGCCGTACGGCGCTTGGCGCTGAGGGCGGCGCACGCACGCTCAAGCGCATACCGGGCTTCGCAGGCGGTCTCAAAGCTGACCGTGTTCATGCTGAGCAGCAGGGTCGAGGTGGTGATTTGCTGCGAATAGGCTTCTTCAAATCTGATCCGGTTGACAAAGGCACCGCCCGTCGCGCCGCGCTGGGTGCGGATCAGGGACTGCGCCGCCAGACGTTTCAGCGCCTCTCGAACCGTTGGCCGGGACACATCGAAGTGCTCTGCCATTTCCGCTTCGGACGGAAGCCTTTGGTCGACAATCAACTCTCCGGCGATAATGGCATCGCGGATGGCGCTGGCAATCTGGGCCGAGAGATCGGCGGGGCTTTGTGGATCAATTTTCATATGTCTGACATTTAATGTTTGCGACGTTTTTAAATGTCTGACATTAAAAACGCAAGAAATGAGTCGGGGAGGACTCTGATCATGCATGCTGTCGTGCGCACATCGCTATGGCTTGGCTTTTTTGGTCTGGTGTTGGCGGCATGGGCGATGATGTATTTCATGGCGATGAATATGGACGTCGATCTGCTGGGCCGTCCCGGGCAGATCGGCGAGCGCATGCGCTGGATGGACCCGCGCATGGATATGTACATGCCGATGGCGACCTTCGGCCCACTTTTCGTCATGTGGGGCGCCATGATGGCGGCGATGATGCTGCCCACGATGGTGCCGACGCTGCGCAGCTACGAAGACCTTATGGTCAGCGCAAATGGTACGCGGGCAGGGTGGCTGGGCGTGATCCTGGGCTATTTCATCGTTTGGCTGATCTTTGCAGCTGTGATTGCCTCCGTGCAACTGGCGCTGCTTTTTGGCGGTGTGATTGACATGCTGGGCATTGCCAAGTCGCGCTGGTTTGCCGCCGGACTACTGCTGGCCGTGGGCCTGTTCCAGTTCACCCGTACCAAAGAGCTGTGCCACGGTGTGTGCCATTCGCCGATGATGTATTTCCTTGGCCATTGGCGTGCAGGCTTTGCCGGTGGCCTGCGGATGGGGCTTGGTCTGGGGGCCTTTTGCGTCGGCTGTTGTTGGGGCTTTATGGCGCTGGGGTTCGCGGGCGGTGTGATGAACTTGGCCTGGATGGGGCTGGCCACGCTTTTCATGGTGCTGGAAAAACTTCCCCAAATCGGACATCGTATAACAAAACCAATGGGTTTTGCCTTGATCCTCGGCGCTTGCGTCGTGGCGGGCTGGCCCCTGCTGACAGGAGGATAAGATGCCACCCAAGAAGAGACCCGACGCAGACCGACTGCCGATTTCGCAGCGCATTGATCAGCGCATGCCGAACCCCGGTCGCAGGCAGAGCACACCAACCGAATGGGCGATCAAGGGTGAGCTGTTCCTCAACTGCTCCTGCACGGTTTTCTGTCCGTGCGTGGTCAGCCTTGGCGCGCACCCGCCGACCGAAGGGCATTGCCATGCGTGGATGGCCATCGCGATCGACGAGGGCCATTACGAGGGCGAAGATCTTGGTGGGCTGAACGTTGGCCTGCTGGTCGATATCCCGGGCCGCATGGGCGAGGGCAACTGGAAGGTCGCGGCTTACGTGGATGAACGCGCAAGTGGCAAGGCCTATAATGGTATTCTGCAGATATTCTCTGGTGCTGCAGGCGGGACAACAGGCCTGTTCACCATGCTGGTTTCCGAGATTATTGGCGCCGAACGCGCGCCTGTTGAGATCATTCGCGACGGCAACAAGCGGTCAATCCAGATCGGGCGCAAGATTCAAGGTGAGATCGAGATGCTGGCAGGCAAATCGCCTGAGCATCCGGTGATGGTCTCCAACTCCAAATACTGGATGGGTCCGGACATCATCGCGGCCAAAGGCCTTAAAAGCCGAGTGCGTGATTATGGCCGTGTCTGGGATTTCGGCGGGATGTCGGCTGAGATTTGTCCGATCGACTGGAAAGGGCCGAATGCATGATCGACAAGGGCTATGTTCTGACTATGGCGCGCTATAATGCGTGGCAAAACAGACAGATCATAGACATTGTTAAGGTTATGGATGAAGCGGATTTACGCGGGGATCAGGGGGCATTTTTCGGCTCGATCCTTGCGACCCTGAATCACATCCTGTGGGGCGACACTCTTTGGATGAGCCGGTGGTGCTCCGATATCGTGGCACCGCAGAGGAATTTTGAGGATTGGGCGGACTACACCGGGACGCTTGGCAACTGGGAGGCACAGCGCTTTGCCATGGATGGACGCATCCGTATCTGGGCTGAAACCCTGTCCAACCTTGATCTGACCGGTGAACTTGTCTGGACATACACTGCGACCGGACAGGAAATGCGCCAGCCGATGGGCATGTGCATCGCCCATATGTTCAACCACCAAACCCACCACCGGGGTCAGGTGCATGCGATGTTGACAGCTCAGGGCCGCACTGCCCCCACAACAGATATCGTCTTCATGCCGGAGGAAAACTGATGGCGCTGATCTCTCCTTCCCGCCGATTGCGGCGCACGCCTTTCTCAGATGGGGTCGAGGCGGCAGGCGTTACGGCCTATACCGTGTACAACCATATGCTGCTGCCAACGGTATTTCGATCCGTTGAGGAAGATTACCACCATCTGAAGAATGCCGTTCAGGTCTGGGATGTCGCTTGCGAGCGGCAGGTGGAGCTGCGCGGCCCCGATGCCAGCAGGCTGATGCAAATGCTGACGCCTCGCGATTTGCGCTCCATGCTGCCGGGACAATGCTACTACGTGCCGATCGTCGATGAGACCGGCGGCATGCTGAACGATCCCGTAGCCGTGAAGTTGGCCGAGGACCGCTGGTGGATTTCGATTGCCGACAGCGATCTGCTGTATTGGGTCAAGGGGTTGGCCTATGGGTTCCGCCTTGATGTTTTGGTCGACGAACCCGACGTGTCCCCGTTGGCGGTGCAGGGACCAAAAGCAGATGATCTGATGGCACGGGTTTTTGGGGACGCGGTGCGCGACATCCGGTTCTTCAGGTTCAAGATGCTGGATTTCCAGGGCCGGTCTCTGGCTGTGGCGCGTTCGGGCTATTCCCGGCAGGGCGGGTTCGAGATTTATGTCGAAGGTGGCGATCTGGGCATGCCGCTGTGGAACGCTTTGATGGAAGCGGGTCGTGATCTGGACGTGCGCGCCGGCTGTCCTAACGGGATCGAGAGGGTCGAGGGTGGCCTGTTGAGCTATGGCAACGACATGACCGACAACAACACCCCGCATGAATGCGGCTTGGGCAAGTTCTGTAACACACAGACCGCGATTGGTTGCGTGGGACGTGACGCGTTGTTGCGCGTGGCCCAGGAAGGACCGGTGCGGCAGATCCGCGGAATAGAGATCTTCGGGGACAAAGTTCCCACCTGCGACAGACCGTGGCCTTTGATGGCGGGGGACGTGCAGGTGGGGCGTGTGACAAGCGCGGCCTGGTCGCCGGATTTCGGAACCAATGTTGCGATCGGGATGGTGCGCATGACACATTGGGACGAAGGCACCGACCTTGACGTTGTTTTGCCCGACGAAGTCCGTGCCGCTTCTGTCTGGGAGACTTTCTGGGCGTGAGCCCGTTTAACCGCGAGACGTCCGTAGGCGCTGCCTTTGGACATCAGTAGTATGTAGAAAAAAAGGGACGTGTCGTCTCGGGAATGGAGAGCAAGATGTTTAATGCACTGGTTGTGAACAAGGATGATGAGGGCAAGACCCATGCAGCGGTCACACAGATATCGGAAGATCAACTGCCACAGGCGGAGGTGACGGTCGCTGTTGAATACTCCACCGTGAACTACAAGGACGGTCTGTGCATCGGACCGGGCGGTGGCCTGGTGCGCAACTATCCGCATATCCCGGGCATTGATTTTGCAGGCACCGTCGAAACTTCGGATGATGATCGATACAAGCCTGGTGACAAGGTTGTGCTGACCGGCTGGCGCGTGGGCGAGGCGCATTGGGGCGGGTATTCTCAGAAAGCGCGGGTCATGGCAGATTGGCTGGTGCCTTTGCCAGACGGGCTGGACACGCGGCAGGCTATGGCGGTGGGAACTGCCGGCTTCACGGCCATGCTGGCCGTGATGGCGCTTGAAGATCATGGGATCAAACAAGGGCCGGTCCTCGTGACCGGTGCTGCGGGCGGTGTCGGTTCCGTTGCGACCGCCATTCTGGCCAACCTTGGCTACAAGGTTGCAGGCGTGACCGGCCGACCCGAGACGGCGGACTACCTGAAGGACCTGGGTGCGTCGCAAATTGTGGCACGCGAGGAAATCAATGAAACCACCAAGCGTCCACTGGAAGGTGAGACATGGGGCGGCTGCGTTGATGCGGTAGGTGGTGCGATGCTGGCGCGTGTGCTTGGCCAGATGGAATACGGGGCAAGTGTTGCTGCCGTTGGTCTGGCCGGTGGCGCGGCGTTGCCTGCGACGGTCATTCCATTCCTGCTGCGCGGTGTGAACCTGCTGGGCATCGACAGCGTGATGCAGCCCTATGACAACCGCCTGCGCGCATGGAAGCGGATCGCCAAGGACCTTCCCATGGACAAGCTTGAGGCGATGGTTCAGCCCGCAATGCTGGCTGATCTGCCCAAGCTGGGGGCGGACATCCTGAAAGGTCAGGTCAAGGGCCGGGTTGTCGTCGATGTGAACGCATGATCGCAAGGGCCTGCGCGGTCCCGCGTGATGCTTTGTTAAGCGCATACGTGGACCGCGCGGGCGTCTATACCGATTTTTTTGAGGTCATGCTGCCCGGTCAGGCAAATCTTGATGAATTTATTGCAGCTTTCTACACGACGTGGCTGTTCCGGCTTGAACGTGCCGTCCTGACCCTTGGGCTGCGCCGCCGGATCAGCGACAGCGATGTTATGGCGCTTGCAAACGGTACTGCCGAGCGTTTCGCCGCATGGGAGGTAGAGAGCCGCGCAGAGGCGCAACTGTTGCTGTGTGATCTGTCAGGGCGGACCCGGTCCTATCTGGCCGTGGCACCCAAAGAGGGCGGAGTCACGCGACTGCTTTTCGGGTCTGCGGTCGTGCCGCGCGAGGGGGCTGAATTAGGTGCCGTGGTGCGGGCCATCCTGCCGCTGCACCGGTTTTATTCCAAGGCACTGCTGCGGCTGGCTGAACGCAAGATGCGCTGGGGATGACCCTCGACCTTGGGTTCGGGCCTGCGTAGAAAGGCGGCAAGAGACGAAGAGGAAATGAATATGTCTGCCTACGATACCGATAATATCTTTGCGAAGATCCTGCGCGGCGAGATCCCCAATGTCACAGTCTACGAAGACGATGACACATTGTGTTTCATGGACATCTTTCCACGCACAGATGGCCATTGTCTGGTTATTCCCAAGACACCCTGCCGTAACATGCTTGATGCCACTCCAGAGCAATTGGCTGCGTGTATGACAACTGTGAACAAGGTCGCAAATGCTGCGAAAAAGGCTTTTGACGCGGATGGCATCACGCTGTTTCAGTTCAATGAGGCGGCAGGCGGGCAGGAGGTGTTTCACCTCCATTTCCACATACACCCGCGTCACGAGGGTGAGGGCATCCGCCCGCCCGGTCAGCAGGGCGACATGGATCAAATAAAGAGAAACGCGGAAGCCATACGCGCTCATTTGTAGGACTTTCAGGGCAAATCCCTGCGCTTTTGCTGGCTTGGTGACATCCGGTCGCGAGGTTTCAGATCGCCAATTTGCGGCACCTGATGGTCGCTGATGGACATCGGATGCCGATGCTGCCGTATGCTCTGCAAGCGAAACGTGCTATTGAGACATCGTCGGCCAAAAGAAGCCGGCGAAAAACAGGGAACAGTTCAATGTCAATCAAACCACCTATTATGCATCTGCCGATCGAGACGGCGGATTCTGGGTTCTACAAGGGATTTGCAAAGAATGTGACGATTACGGGTAAGCTTCTGGTGGGCGCCCTGATCGTCTGGGCTGTCGCGTTTCCGGATCAGGCGGGCGCGGTTCTGTCCAGCATCAACGGTATTATCCTCGCGACGTTCAATTACTGGTATGTCTACGTGATGGCCTTCTTTGTGGCTGTCTGTCTGTTTCTCGCGATCCTGCCTGCGTCAGGCCGGTTGAAACTGGGGCATCATGACGATATGCCTGAATTTTCGAACTTTTCCTGGTTCTCGATGATGTTCGGGGCCGGGATCGGGATCGGGATGCTGACCTTTGCCACTGCCGAGCCTATGTACCATTGGGCAAAGAACCCCAGTACGATTCAGGAACTGACAACAGGCAGCACCGCCGATAACGTCCGGGCAGCCTATGTCTGGTCGTTCACGCATTGGGGGCTGGCGGCCTGGGCGGCCTATGCCATCGTTGGATTGAGCCTTGCGTATTTCTCCTACCGGCGTGACTTGCCGCTGACCATCAGGTCTGCCCTGGTGCCGCTTTTCGGCCATTCGCTGTCCGGTTTTCTGGGCCACTTAGTCGATGTGGTGGCCGTTGTGGCAACCGTCTTGGGTGTCAGCCAGACACTTGGTTTTGGGGTTGAGCAGTTTGTCTCGGGTCTCAGCCGGATTGGCTTTGGTGACTGGCTTTATACCGTGACGGCGGATGGCGGGCAAAAGGTTTCGACCGCCGCAATCGTATTTGCGCTGCTCGTCATCATGGGGGCATCGACGCTTTCCGCTTTGTCCGGGGTGGGCAAGGGCATCAAGTGGCTCTCGAACATCAACATGGGCCTGAGCTTTTTCCTGCTGGCGTTCTTCCTGATCTTCGGGTCAACCTTCTTTGGTCTGCAGGCGCTTTTCCTTGGCATCTGGGACTATCTGATCTCGATCCCCGGCAACATCATGACGGTCTGGGTCGATGACGGAACCGAACAGGCAGCGGCACTTGCTGGATGGCAGGGCGGCTGGACCATCTTTTACTGGGCCTGGTGGATTGCTTTTGCACCTTTCGTTGGTGTCTTCCTCGCACGTATCTCCAAAGGGCGCACGGTGCGTGAATATGTGCTGGGCGCAATCGTGATCCCGGCATTCATGTGCTTTGTCTGGTTCGCGATCGTGGGTGGCACGGCCATTGATCTGGAGCTGAACGGCAATGCCGATGGTGCAATCGCCGGGGCAGGACAATCTGACCAGCTTTTCGCGATGCTGGCTGTTATCCTTGAGCCGACAATGGCGTGGATCATGTCCGTGATTGTTGTGGTTCTGCTGCTGACCTATCTTGTGACCTCTGCAGACTCAGCTGTGCTGATCATCAACACGATCAATGCTGCAGGCGACGAGGGGCCAAAGGCGCGTCCGCACATCCTGTTCTGGGGGGCAGCACTGGCGTGCGTCGTTGGCGGCCTGATCGTGGCGGGTGGCCTGGGGGCCATCCAGACGGCCATGGTGATCGGGGCGTTGCCCTTCAGCCTTGTAATGGCGCTCATGGGGGTGTCCGTCCTCAAGGCCATCTGGCGCGACAGCAAGCGCCACAAAGCCGGGGTGCCGGCCACCAAGGCAGATATGGCAGCGGAGCCTGCTGAATAGGAAGTACGTTCACGCGTGAGACTGGCCCCTGCCGAGAGATCAGCAGGGGCCTTTTGCATCTTGACGGGGCGGGTGGATCAAGTGACCTTGCCGCCATGACACTAGATATTGACTGGGTCCGTGCCCAATTCCCCGCGTTCTCCGAACCATCGTTGCAAGGACAGGCGTTCTTTGAGAACGCCGGTGGCTCCTACACGTGCAAGCCGGTGATTGACCGGCTCTTCCGCTTCTATACCCAGCGCAAGGTACAGCCCTATGCGCCCTACGAGGCCAGTATGCTTGGCGGGCAGGAAATGGACGAGGCCCGCAACCGCATGGCAGCAATCCTCGGCGTCGCACCCGATGAATTGAGTTTTGGTCCGTCTACGACCCAGAACACATATGTGCTGGCCCAAGCCTTTGGTCAGATGCTGGAACCGGGTGAAGCGATCGTGGTCACCAATCAGGACCATGAGGCCAATACTGGACCTTGGCGTCGGCTGGCGGACCTTGAGATTGAGGTACGCGAATGGTGCATTGATCCTGTTACAGGGCACCTGAACCCGGACGACCTGGAAAACCTGCTGGATGAAAAGGTACGGCTGGTCTGCTTTCCGCATTGTTCAAACGTGGTGGGGCAGATCAACCCGGTGGTCGAAATCACGGCGCTGGCCCATGCGGCGGGTGCTTTCGTCTGTGTCGATGGCGTGTCCTACGCGCCTCATGGCTTTGCGGATGTGGGCGCGCTTGGCCCGGACATCTACCTGTTTTCGTCCTACAAGACCTTTGGGCCGCATCAGGGGCTCATGGTCATTCGGCGCGCCTTGGGTGAACTGCTGCCAAATCAGGGGCATGTGTTCAACGCAGGCACTCTTTACAAACGGTTCACACCTGCCGGACCCGATCATGCGCAGGTGGCGGCCTGTGCCGGGATGGCTGACTACGTTGACGCGTTCTATGCGCACCATGTTGGCGGTGACGCAGACCCGGCAGAGCGAGGAGCGTCAGTGCATGATCTGATGCGTGCACATGAAACAGCGTTGCTGCAACCGCTGCTGGATGCCGTGAAATCCCGAAACTCTGTCCGTCTCATTGGTCCTGCCGAGGCTGCGGGCAGGGCACCCACTGTGGCGCTGGCGTTGAACCGTGAGGGCGAAGCGGTTGCCGCAGACCTTGCAAAGCATGGGATCATGGCAGGCGGCGGCGATTTCTATGCTGGCCGGGCGCTCAAAGCGATGGATGTCGACATGGACAAGGGTGTTCTGCGGCTCAGTTTCACGCATTACACTTCGAAGGCCGAGATTGACCAGTTACTAAATGCCTTGGATGCAGTTTTGTAGCCGGGATCACTTGATTGCCGCGCCGTTGCCCTAAGTCCAAGGGGAACAAAGACAAAAGGCAATAAGATGAGTGATACTGCACCCGTTCTGATGTGGTTCCGCCGCGATCTGAGGCTGTCGGACCATGCGGCACTGACAGCGGCTTGCGAGGCCGGGCAGCCGGTGATCCCGGTCTTTATTAACGATCCACTGGTTGAGAGGTTGGGAGCCGCGCCAAAATGGCGTCTGGGTCTGGGAATTGGCGCGCTGGCTGAGAGCCTTGAGGACAAAGGCAGTCGTTTGGTTCTGCGGCGGGGCGATGCATTGGAGGTCTTGCAGGATCTTATCGCGGAAACAGGGGCGGCGGCGGTCTTTTGGTCCCGGCTTTACGACCCGGATAGTGTTGATCGTGACGGCAAGATCAAAGAGACCCTCAAAGATGCAGATATCGACGCACGGTCCTTTGGCGGGCATCTAATGTTCGAGCCCTGGACGGTCGAGACAAAGACCGGTGGCTACTACAAGGTCTATACGCCGTTCTGGAATGCGGTGAAGAACGTCGGCGTGGATGCGCCGCGCGCGACACCATCAAGCATTCCTGCGCCAGAAAGCTGGCCTCACAGCGACGACCTGGACAGCTGGCAGATGGGGGCGGCGATGGACCGTGGTGCCGATGTTGTGCGGCCGTTCGTGCAACTGGGTGAGCAATCGGCACAGGCCCGTCTGGGCAGCTTCATGGCGCATGGTGTCGCGGGCTATAAGGACAACCGGGACATCCCCGGTATGGACGGGACGTCGAACCTGTCCGAAAACCTTAGCTTGGGTGAGATCAGTCCACACCAATGCTGGCACGCAAGCCAGCGGGCCTTGGATGAGGGCAAGGCAGGGGCTGAGACGTTCTTGAAAGAACTGGTCTGGCGCGAGTTTGCCTATCACCTGATGCACCACACGCCACGCATTCTGGATCGGAACTGGCGCGAGGAATGGGAAGCTTTTCCGTGGAACGAGGACGCCCGGAAGTCCGAAGTCTGGGCGTGGAAGAAGGGGCGCACTGGTATACCGTTCGTCGATGCCGCAATGCGCGAAATGTACGTCACGGGCCGCATGCACAACCGCGGTCGCATGATTGTAGCCAGTTATCTGACCAAGCACCTGCTGACCCATTGGCGGATCGGGATGGAATGGTTCGAGGATTGCCTGATTGACTGGGATCCGGCCAGCAACGCGATGGGCTGGCAATGGTCTGCTGGCTCTGGTCCCGATGCCACACCGTATTTCCGGGTTTTTAATCCGGAAACCCAACTGGATAAATTCGATAAGAATCGCGACTATGTAGGCCGCTGGATTGCTGAACGAAAATCCAGCCCGCATGAGGACGCGCTGAAATTCTTTGAAGCGATCCCGCGCCACTGGGGGATGAAACCGGATGATCCTTATCCGTCACCGATTGTATCACCCTCCGAAGGACGCAGCCGCGCCTTGGAAGCCTATGAAAACCGAGACTTTTAAGAATTGTACATCGGGGCAGACAGTCTAAACTGTCCAAAAATCCACGGGGAGTGGGACATGATCTTGACCAGCACCGAGGGGCAGAAAAACCTGCCTCGGTATTTTGCCCGCGTGTTCGATACGGCAAAGCAGATGCAGCACGGGCGCATCGATTTCAAGCTGCCCGACGGCCGCGTTTTTCGGGCGGAGGCCGCAAAGCCGGGGCACGTGGCTGAACTCGATATTCACAGCAACGACCTGTTCGCCCGTTTGATCCGAGAGGGCGATCTGGGGTTCTGTGACGCCTATCTGGACGGCGATTGGTCCACGCCGGATTTGCAGGCGTTCATGGATCTTGTGCACGACAAGAACGAGACCGTCTATGACGGCTTTCCCGGTATGGGACTGGTGCGCCGATTTGAACAGTTACGTTTCTGGCTGCAGCGGAATTCCAAAAGCCAGGCGCGAAAGAATATCAGCTATCACTATGATTTGGGGAATGATTTCTACGGCCTGTGGCTGGACGATACGATGACCTATTCCTCGGCCTTGTTCGAAAAGGGCGCGCAGCAGTCGTTGGAGGCTGCGCAGACCGCCAAGTACAAGAGCATGGTGGATCAAATGGGCGTGGAACCCGGGGATCATGTGCTTGAGATAGGATGCGGTTGGGGCGGCTTTGCCGAATACGCCGCCAAGGAACGAGGGCTGAAGGTTACCGGTCTGACCATTTCTGAAGAGCAGTTTAAGTATGCCAAAGAGCGCATTGAAAAAGCAGGACTTTCAGGCCAAGTTGATTTTAAACTTCAAGACTACCGCGATGAGCGGGGTCACTATGACGGGATCGCCAGTATCGAGATGTTCGAGGCTGTGGGCGAGAAATACTGGCCCGTATATTTCGACACTGTCCGTGATCGGCTGAAGCCCGGTCGTGCGGCAACCTTGCAGATCATCACGGTGGATCACGCACGCTGGGATGTCTATAAACGCGGTGTTGATTTCATTCAAAAGTATATATTCCCCGGGGGGATGCTCCCGTCTCCTAAAGTTTTGCGTGAACAGGTGGAGCGCGCTGGACTGGTCGTAGACAAGTCTATCGAGTTTGGCAAAAGTTATGACATAACGCTGCGGCGTTGGCACGAGACGTTCAATGACAAGTGGGATCAGATCACCGCACTTGGTTTTGACGAACGCTTTCGGCGGATGTGGAATTTTTACCTCACTTCCTGCGCTGCGACATTTGACAGTGGAAATTGCGACGTGACGCAGATTACCATCAGGCGACCCGGCTGACCGGGTGATCTGAGGGAGCAGAGCTATGCCCACCGCTGCACGATTGATGGCTGCGATTTGTCTGGCAATCGTCGCTTGTATTATTTCGTTCATGGTCATGCCGCTGATGCCGGAAAGCACGGATTTCGGCTATTTCGTGCCGCTTAACATCGTTCTGGGATTGCTTGTCGGGTGGATCGTCATGGGTCGGCGGGCAGGGCGTGGCACCACTGCTGCCATCAACAACGGGCTGACGGGGGTTTTTGTCCTCATGCTGTGGGGCATCGGGGTTCAGGCCATCAACGAAATGATGCGACTGGCGATGCGCAATCGCTACGATGGCCCGTTCGAGGCGATTGTCGCGATTTTCAAGATCGGGGCAGAGTTCGCGGTGATCATCGCAACGGTTGAAATCGGCATTGCCTTGCTGATCTCGGCGGTGATCAGCGGATTGCTGACGGAGTTTGCAAGCAAGCGGTGGCGTTAGCCTCATGAAAAACCTGTTTTTCTACGGGACCTTGCGCCATATCCCCTTGCTTGAGGTAGTTATGGGGCGCCCGGCTGACGAGCTGCAGATCAAAACTGCGCAGCTTTCGGGCTATGCCGTCTCTGCCGTCGCGGAAGGACCCTTTCCAATGATCTCAGAGCAGGCGGGCGCTTTGGCCGAGGGTGTTCTGGTAGGCGGGCTGTCGGACGTGGACATGGCGCGTCTTGATTTCTACGAGGGCAGCTTTGCCTATGATTTGCGCCCCGTGACGCTGGATGACGGACAGCTTGCAGAGGTATATGTCCCGCAGGCCGGTCTTTGGACCGCGGATGGCCCCTGGTCTCTGGCCAAATGGGAAAGTGACTGGGGTGAAATGAGCGTCATCGCGGCTGAAGAGGTCATGGGATACTTTGGCCAGCGCAGCCGCGATGAGGTCGCAGAAATGTTCCCGGTGATCCGGGCGCGTGCGTCTTCGCGCATTCGCGCGAGGTCGTCTTTGCATGGCGCTGATACGTTTGATGGCAAGATCGACGTGCGCGCGCGTCATCGACCCTATTCCTACTTCTTTGCGGTCGATGACTATAAGTTGCAGCACGAGAAGTATGACGGCAGCATGTCGGAAGTGTTGGACCGCGCGGTCTTTGTCGCCGCAGACGCTGCATTGGTGCTGCCGTATGATCCGGGACGGGACCGGGTGCTCTTGGTTGAACAGATCAGACTTGGTCCGATAGGCCGGGGCGACAGGACGTTCTGGCAGTTAGAGCCGATCGCCGGGCGGGTCGACCCCGGAGAGACACCGGAAGAGACCGCCAGGCGCGAAGCGCTTGAGGAAGCAGATCTTGAAATTGGCGCGCTGGAAAAGATCGCTGAGATTTATCCGTCACCCGGCACATCAACAGAGTTTTACTATACATATCTTGGGCTTGCGGACCTTCCTGACGATATTACGGGAACCAGCGGCCTTGAGACTGAGCATGAGAATATCCGGTCAAACTTGTTGTCTTTTGATGAATTGATGGACCGGGTCGATCGTTTTGACGTCGCCAATGCCCCCTTGGCGCTGGCGGCATATTATCTCGCACGGCACAGGGACCGCTTGAGGTCCGAATGGGTGAAAGATACACCAAGGACAGAATAACATTTCACAGTCCCGGGGGGCGCATATGCACGTCGCAACTGATCTGGCCGAAGCCATTGGCAATACTCCACTTATCAAGCTGCGCGGCCCTTCCGAGGCAACCGGCTGTGACATCTTTGGCAAGGCCGAGTTCATGAACCCCGGCCAATCGGTCAAGGACCGTGCGGCGCTTTTCATCATCAAGGATGCGATTGCCAAAGGCACGTTGAAACCCGGCGGTACGATTGTTGAAGGGACGGCAGGCAACACCGGTATCGGTCTGGCGCTGGTAGGGGCGTCCATGGGCTTCAAAACCGTGATCGTCATCCCTGAGACACAAAGCCAGGAAAAGAAGGACATGTTGCGGCTGGCCGGGGCAGAGCTGGTTCAGGTGCCTGCCGCGCCCTATCGCAATCCCAATAACTTCGTCCGGTACTCCGAGCGTCTGGCAAATGAACTTGCGCGCAGCACGAATGAAGGTGTGATCTGGGCCAACCAGTTTGACAACGTTGCAAACCGGCAAGCGCATGTTGAAACCACTGGCCCCGAGATCTGGGAACAGACAGGCGGCAAAGTGGACGGGTTTTGCTGCGCCGTAGGCTCTGGCGGTACTTTGGCCGGCATCGCGCAGGTCTTGCAGCCCAGGGGTGTCAAAATCGCGCTCGCGGATCCAGACGGGGCTGCATTGCACAGCTACTACACCACTGGAGAGCTGGCCTCTGAAGGCGGGTCGATTGCCGAAGGCATTGGGCAGGTGCGCATCACCAAGAACCTTGAAGGGCTGAAGCCCGATTTCAGCTACAACATTCACGATTCCGAAGCGCTGCCCATTGTGTTCGATCTGCTTGGACACGAGGGCCTTTGCCTTGGTGCATCCTCTGGCGTGAACGTGGCAGGTGCGATGCGTCTCGCACGTGAACTTGGGCCGGGGCACACCATCGTGACGATCCTGTGCGATTTCGGCACCCGGTATCAGTCCAAATTGTTCAATCCCGAGTTTCTGCGTGAAAAGGGCCTGCCTGTGCCTGGATGGCTCGACAAGGCGCCTGCTCAGCTGCCGAGCGTCTTTGAAGACGTCTGATGATCCGCTTGGCGCAGATAGCGACGGCATTTATCGCGTTTATGTGGCTGGCCGTATCGGCCGCGTCCGCGCAGGGCGAACTTGCCGAAGAGCTTGAGCGCTGGGGTACGCTCGCGAACCGTGCTGAGACTGCAGTCGATCTTGAGCAGGGCAGTGATCAGGTTTTTGAATCGCTGCGTGCTTCTATCGCTGACTACCGTGCCGACTTTGACGCCGCGCGTGACCTCAACAGCGCACGCATCAACACGCTGCGCGAACAGATTGCCGCACTTGGAACCGCACCCGAAGGCGATGGTGTCGCGCCAGAGGATCCGGAAGTTACCAGCAAGCGCGAAGAACTTACGCAGCAGCTAAATGCTTTGCTGGTCCCGGTCCAAAGGGCAGAGGCAGAATTCGTCCGCGCTGATGCGCTTATCCGGCAGATCGACCAGATCCTGCGCGAAAGGCAGGCGAACGAACTTGTGAGCGTGTCGCCAACGCCTCTGAACCCGGCAAACTGGCCAGCTGCCATTGACGATCTGGTGACCGGTGCCGAGCTGGTGTGGTCGGAGAGGCCAGAGAACGCAGACGCCCATAGCTGGCCTGAGCTGCGTCAAACGATCCCGCTTGTTTCTGTGCTGGCAGCCCTTGGTCTGGTTCTGATCCTGCGGGGGCGACGGTGGTCCCGACGGATCGTGCAGCGATTGCAGACAATGGGCGCACGTGGCTTCGGCATTTGGCGTTTTCTGGTCTCTCTCTTGCGGATCATTCTGCCCTTTGCAGGTCTTGTCCTGCTGGCGCTTGCGGCAATCAACACCAATCTTTTCGGTCCGAAAGGCAGTGAAGCGATCCTGACCCTCGCCATTTTGGGTGGGATCATGCTGGGTGTGCGCTGGGTGTCAGAGCGTGTCTTCTCCCGTGATGATGATGAGGCTCTGGTCCTTTTGCCGCCGTCCAAAAGGTCCGAGGTGCGGTTCTACGTCAGCCTGATCACCATCATGATCGTTATGGCGGAGTTGATGAGCCTGGTCCTTGAGGGCGGATATCCTGAGGATGCGTCCAAGCCAGTGCTTGTCTTCCCGTTCTTCCTTGTCTCTAGCATCGCTCTTGTCCGGATCAGCATGATCCTGCGTAGTTTTGACGATACATCACTTGAGGATGCGTCATTGGGTGAAGTGCGCGCAACGACATTCAGACGGGTCATTCGCAGTTTTGGAACAGCCGGTATCTTGGTCTCCACGATATCGCCATTGCTGCTCGCGGCGGGATATTTCAACGCGGCCGAGGCCCTGTTGCCGCCCTTTTTTATGACCCTTGTTATCCTTGGCTTGGTAATGGCCCTCCAAAGGTTCAGCGCGGATATCTATGGCGCCATCACGGGCAAGGGAGTTGAGGCGCGTGAAGCCCTGATGCCGGTCTTGATTGGTATGAGCCTGTTGCTCATGGTTGCGCCTGCGCTGGCACTGATCTGGGGCGCCCGGCTGACGGATCTGACAGAATTGTGGGCTGCGGTCGGACGCGGGTTTTCCATCGGAGATACCCGGATTTCGCCTTCAGATTTCATCGCTTTCGCAGTCATTTTCTCTATTGGCTACGCTCTGACACGGTTGCTTCAATCGGCGTTGCGGACCAACGTCCTGCCCAAGACCCGGATAGATGTGGGCGGGCAGAACGCGATTGTGTCTGGCCTTGGATACATCGGTATCTTTTTGGCAGGACTTGCCGCCATCACGGGCGCCGGCATCGACCTCAGCTCACTTGCGATCGTTGCGGGTGCGCTGTCCGTCGGTATTGGCTTTGGCTTGCAAAACATCGTCAGCAACTTTGTTTCTGGCATCATCCTTTTGATTGAACGTCCGATTTCGGAAGGCGACTGGATCGAGGTCGGTGGCCAGATGGGATATGTGCGCGACATCTCTGTCCGTTCGACCCGGATTGAGACGTTCGACCGGACAGATGTCATCGTCCCGAACGCCGATCTGGTGAGCGGTACAGTCACGAACTATACCCGCGGCAATACCATCGGCCGTGTGATTGTTCCTGTCGGGGTGGCCTACGGGACCGATACCAAACGGATCGACTCTATCTTGCGGGAAATCGCCGAAGCGCAACCAATGGTGTTGGCCTCACCCCCACCCAACGTGTTGTTCGTCAATTTCGGTGCCGATGCGCTTGAGTTTGAAATCCGGTGTTTCCTGCGCGATGTGAACTGGATGATGGCCGTCAAGAGTGACATCAACCATGCGATCGCGGCGCGCTTTGCGGAAGAGGGGATCGAAATTCCCTTCGCGCAGCGTGACATCTGGCTGCGCAATCCAGAAACACTGCAAGCGACGTCACCATCGGGTGAGTCCGAGACAGAGACGGCTGAGGAGCCAAAGACATGACCGGTTTGCTTTTTCGGGATGACGCTTATCGGCGCGAGGCCCCCGCGGTCGTGGATGGCCTGACGCCAGAGGGCGGCATCATTCTGGATCACAGTCTGTTCTATCCAACTGGCGGCGGTCAGCCGGGCGACTCAGGCTGGATAATCTGGGACGGCAATCACTTGCCCATCGCGACATCGGTCAAAGCCCAGGGCGACGCGATTGCGCTGGTCCCGGCAGAAGCTGCCAGTCTTCCGCCGGTGGGGGCCAGAGTGACCCAAAAGCTGGACTGGGATCGCAGGCACAAGCACATGCGCGTGCACACGGCATTACATCTGTTGTCCGTGGTGATCCCCTTTGGTGTGACCGGCGGCCAGATTTCAGCCACGCACGGGCGGCTCGATTTCGACATGCCAGACGCACCGCAGAACCGTGATGAGATCGAAGCAGCGCTCAACGAGCTGGTAACCAGCGATGCGCGGGTCAGCGAAGATTGGATCACCGGGCCTGAACTGGAGGCAAATCCTCATCTGGTCAAGACAATGGCGGTACAGCCCCCGAAGGGCGCGGGTGATATTCGTCTTGTCCGGATCGGTGAGGAAGGGGACTGGATTGACCTGCAGCCTTGCGGCGGCACGCATGTGGCGCGCACTGGTGAGATCGGTGCGTTGCGGCTTGGCAAGATCGAGAAAAAGGGTCGGCTGAACCGCCGCGTCTACGTTCACCTCGACAACTAGGGATGGGTTTCGGCGTCCTGCGGCAGCCCGCTTGTCACATGCGTAGATTGCTTGGAAAACAGACGATTTCCCTCTTGCAACTTGCACACACCCCACGCTACACCCCGCCACAACGGAGCGGTGGCCGAGTGGTCGAAGGCGCACGCCTGGAAAGTGTGTAGGCGGGAGACCGTCTCCAGGGTTCGAATCCCTGTCGCTCCGCCACCGACCCCTGCCTCTGTGAGGCTTCCCCCATTTAGTTGTAATTTCTGCCGTGATTCCGCGGGTTAGCGGTGCGTTCGCTGGCCAGAGACGGGTGCCGTGGCCAGCATCAACGCCATTTCTGCCAGGTGTCTATGAGGGGTGATGCGCGGGGTTCGGTTTTTGCGTGTTTTCCCTGGAAACAGGGAATTTACAGGGAAATAGTGATTTTTGGCAGTGTTTTGAGCCGATGTGGCCCTGTATTTATACCTATTTGCAATAGGTTAGGCTTGATTTCCCTGTTCTGATTTAACAGGGAATTAAGTCGCAGGTAACAGGGAAGCCGCTCGCTGATAACAGGGATTAAACTATCCAATAGGTCTTGTCAGAAAGATTCCGGTTGAGGCGGGCAGGGCGGCCTCGTAGCGTCTGAAGATGACCAAACCTAACCCTTTCAAGGGCTTTCAAAGCAGCCCGGAAATCATTCGCCTGGCGGTGATGTTGTACATTCGGTTCCCGCTGTCTCTCCGCAATGTTGAGGATCTGTTGCACGAACGCGGCGTCGAAATCAGCCATGAAACGGTTCGGTTTTGGTGGCGCCGTTTCGGCCCGATGTTTGCCTCGGAGATCCGCAAGCGCCGGATTGAGGGACTGCGATCCAGTCGATGGAGATGGCATCTCGACGAAATGTTCGTGAAGATCAATGGCGAACGCCACTACCTGTGGCGGGCCGTAGATCACGAAGGCGAGGTGCTCGAAAGCTTCGTTACCAAGAAGCGCGACAAGAAAGCGGCATTGAAATTCCTCAGGAAATTAATGAAGCGGCATGGCCGTCCACACGTATTCGTCACGGACAAGTTGCGTTCATATGGGGTCGCGCTGAAGGAAATCGGGGTGGCGGATCGTCAGGAAACCGGTCGCTGGCTGAACAACAGGGCAGAGAATTCGCACCTGCCGTTCCGACGAAGAGAGCGTGCGATGCTCCGCTTCAGGCGCATGCGAAGTTTGCAGAAATTCGCCTCAGTTCATTCCTCAGTGCACAACCATTTCAATCAGGAACGCCACCTATACTCACGAGAAAACTTTAAGCTGAACCGAAGCGCCGCTCTTGCCGAGTGGCGGAAGCTTTGTTCCGGGTAAGTTCAGGCTGTCTGCGGGAAACTGAGACCGGTTCGAAACGGTCTGACAGCACCTTGCGGCAAGATTATTTAGTATCCACGCCGTGGAGCAAACCCACCGACTTCCAGTCGGTTTCGCAGTGTGAATCGAGAAGCGGATGTCCTTACCCTCTGGAAAATGAGCCGCAGCCGGGTCGAAGGCTCATTTTCCAGAGGGTAAGGACATGCAATACGACACCGGCAGCCACTGCGTGGGTCGGTCTTGTCAGAAGGATTCTGATTGAGCTGGGCAGGGCGGTCTCGTAGCCTTTGCTCATGACAAAGCGCGACCCTTTCAAGTACTTTCACAGTAGCCCTGAAATTATCCGGCTGGCTGTCATGATGT